>CAVXMG010000001.1:0-180842 GCA_963762735.1 uncultured Actinomycetes bacterium
CGGTGTGGTCGTGGCCGGCGGCCCGATCGCCGGGGCCGCCGGGCAGGGCCGGCGCCCTGGCGCGGGCGTGTGGCGGAGCACGGACGGCGGCCTCACCTGGAAGCCGGTGGCGCTTCCGGCCAGCCACGGCGCGACCGCTGGGCTGGCCGGCGTGGCGGCAAGCGGGACCGGGTTCGTCGCCGTCCGCCCCGGCCACGCCGCCGGGCGCCAGGACGCGGTGACCTACCGGTCCGCCCAGGGTGCCACCTGGCGGTACGCAGGCAAACTGACCCCGGTCAGGCGAACGTCGCTCCAGGTCACCGAGGTGTCAGGAAGCAGCCACGGCTACGTGGTCGCCGCATCCGTGCAGGGATCGCAGGTGGCGTTCTCCAGCGCGCGCGGCCGCGACTGGCACCAGACCGGCGCCGGCGCGGGCGCCGGGGTGGCCGGCCTGACCGCGGGGCCCGGCGGCGCCGTGGTCGTTGCCGGGAACAGCGGGCCAGGAACCGGGGCGGCAGGCATCCGCCCGCACCTGATCCTCATCAGCCCCACCGCCGGGCGACAGCAGGTCGGCCAAGCGGTCCTGGGCGCGAGCGCCACCCCCGACGTGACGGTCAACAGCCTGGCCGCGGCCGGTCGCACGCTGGTCGCGGCCGGCTCGGCGGGCGGGTCGCCTGCCCTGTGGCTGGGCTCGGCCGGCCAGTGGGCACCCGCGGGCGTGCTGCTACCGCAGGCGTGGCGCAACGGCGCACTGGCTAGCGTGGCGCACGGCAGTCAGGGCTGGCTGGCGATCGGCCAGGCCAGCGCGGCACCGTCGCCCGGCCGCGCGGCACCGTTCGCCCGGGCACCGGTTCCCTCCGTGCCACCGGCGTACCAGCCGGTGATCCTGACCTCGGCCACCGGCACCTCCTGGATCCCGGCAGCCGCGCTCAGCCCGCTCGCGGCAGCCGGGAACGGCCTGGCACAGGCGGCGGCAGGCCCGGCCGGCTACGTGGTGGTCGGCAGCGTCCGGACGGGAGCTACGACTGCCCCGGCAGCCTGGTACTCGAAGGACCTCAGCACCTGGGCCCGTGCCCCGCTGCCGGTCCCTGGCGGCTATACGCAGGCCGGGGCCGCCGGGAGCCGCCAGGTTCTCGCGGTGACCGCCGCCGGGCCCGGCTTCGTGGCGGTGGGCTCCGCAGGGAACACCCCCGCGGCGTGGACCTCGCGGAACGGCTCGGCGTGGGAGTTCACCGCGCTGCCACTCCCCGCCCGGGGCGGCCGGCGCCGTGCTGACCAAGGTCACCGCCGACGGCGCGCGGGCAGTCGCCGCGGGCTATGAGCGGCGGCCAGGCTCGGCGCCCGCGCCGTTCACCGCCGTCTCGGCCGACGGCGGCCGCACCTGGCGGGACTCGGTGCTGCCCGCGCCGCCGGCCCCGACCGTGGTGACCGCGCTGACCGCGGCGGGACACGGGTTCGTCGCGGTGGGGCGCGCCGGGCTCGCCGGGGCGGCCGGTCATGCTCGCCTGGTGGTCCGCCGACGGCCTGACCTGGCAGGACCGCGCGCCTGCGAGCGGCGGGCCTGGCGGGTCGTTCGTTTCGCAGATCAATGCCGTGACGGCCGGGAACGGGACGCTCACCGGTGCCGGGTTCGCCGCGAGCACCGCGGCGGAGCACCCGATCCTCTGGCACGCGCGCTACCGCTGACCACGCGGCCGCGGCGGCGCGGCGGCCGCGGCCCACGTGACGCAGTCACGAGGGCCGCCAGGCCAGCGGGGGTCCGGGGGGCGCCCCCCGGGCTGGTACCGGGCGGCCCACGTGACGCAGCCACGAGCCGGGGTCCGGGGGGCGCCCCCGGGCTGGTACCGCTCAGCCTGCGGCCGGGCCGAAGATGTCCTCGCGGCGGTGCTCCAGGCACGGCAGCACGGCCCGGACCTGCTTGGTCAGCGCGCTGTCCAGGTCGGCCACCGCGAGCCCGGGGAACGGCCCGAGGTCGGCACGGACCGTGCCCATCGGGTCGGCCATCATGCTGCGGCCGACCCCGGTGGGGGCGCGGGTGGGCGGCGCGGAATGGTCAGGCACCTGGCCGGCCGCCGCCACCCAGACCGTGTTCTCTATCGCGCGGGCGCGCACCAGGGTGACCCAGTGCTCCTCCTTGAACAGGCCGGCGGCCCACGCGGCGGGTATCACGATCAGCTCGGCCCCGCGCACCGCCAGGGCCCTGGCGAGCTCGGGGAACCTGACGTCGTAGCAGGTCATGATGCCGACCCGGACCCCGCACAAATCCGCGACCACGGGCTGCCCACCCGGGGCGACCACGGCGGACTCACGCTCGCCGAGCGCGTCGAACAGGTGGATCTTGCGGTATGCGGCGACCTGGGTGCCCGCGGCGTCGTAGGCGACCGCGGTGTTGTACACGCGGCCGTCGGGGGCGGGCTCGAACACCCCCGCCACCAGCGCCACCCCGCTGGCACTGGCGGCCTCGGCCAGCCCGCTGCCGAACGGCCCGTCCAGTGGCTCGGCGATGGCGCGCAGGTCACTGCCGAACCTGGCCTGCGTGGCCTCGGGAAACACCGCCAGGTCGGCGCCGCGACCCGCGGCGTCGGCGAGGGCCTCCCGCACCCGGTCCAGGTTGACCGCGGGATCGGGGCTGACCGGCAACTGGCACAAAGCGACGCGCATACCCGCAGCGTACTCACCGGCGCCCGAGGTCACATCGGGTGCCGCGGCATGATGTCATGGCCGGGTGAACCGACCATTGCTCAACGCCCGGCTCGCCGGGATGGGAACCACGATCTTCGCCGAGATGTCCGCGCTGGCCGTCACCACCGGGGCGGTCAACCTCGGCCAGGGCTTTCCCGACGTCGACGGGCCGCGGGAGATCGCCGAGGCCGCGGTGGCCGCGATCAGGGAGGGCCGGGGCAACCAGTACCCGCCCGGGGCCGGCATCCCCGAGTTGCGGCAGGCGATAGCCGCGCACCAGAAGCGGTTCTACGGCTTCGACCTGGACCCGGACCGCCAGGTGCTGGTCACCGTCGGCGCGACGGAGGCCATCGCGGCGGCACTGCTCGCGCTGCTGGAACCGGGCGACGAGGCCATCGCGTTCGAGCCGTACTACGACTCCTACGCGGCCTCGGTGGCGATGGCGGGCGCGACCCGGGTGCCGGTCACGCTCCGGCCGCCGGACTTCCGGCCCGACCTCGACGCGCTGCGCGCCGCGATCACCCCCCGCACCCGGGTGATCCTGCTGAACTCCCCGCACAACCCGACCGGCGTGGTGTTCACCCCCGGCGAGCTGGCCCGGGTTGCCGAGCTTGCCTGCGAGCATGACCTGCTGGTCGTCTCCGACGAGGTGTACGAGCACATGGTGTTCGACGGCACGCACCTGCCGATCGCGTCGCTGCCCGGCATGGCCGGGCGCACGGTCAGCATCAGCTCCGCGGCCAAGACCTTCTCGTTCACCGGCTGGAAGGTCGGCTGGGTCACCGGCAGCCCGGAGATCGTGACGGCGGTCCGCACGGTCAAGCAGTTCCTCACCTACGTGTCCAGCGGGCCGTTCCAGTACGCGATCGCCCAGGCGCTCGCCCTGCCGGACAGCTACTACGCCTCCGTGGCCGGCGACCTGCTTCCCAAGCGGGACTTCTTCTGCGACGGCCTCGCCGCGATCGGGTTCGAGGTGTACCGGCCCGCAGGGACGTTCTTCATCACCACCGACGTGCGCCCGCTCGGCTACGCCGACGGCATGCAGTTCTGCCGGGAACTGCCGCACCGGGCCGGGGTCGTGGCCATCCCCAGCTCGGTGTTCTACGACAACGTCGAGGCGGCCCGGTCCCAGGTGCGGTTCGCGTTCTGCAAGAAGCAGGAGGTACTCGCCGAGGCGCTGGCCCGGCTGGAGGCGGTCCGTCCGGCGGGACGCTAGCGGGCCACTAGCTTGCCGCGCGGCACATGGCGCAGACTGGGGGCATGCGACCTGCCGGCCTTCACCACATCTCGATCAACGTCCGCGATGTGTCCGCGGCCATGGATTTCTACGTCGGCGTCCTGGGCCTGACCGAGCGCGCCGACCGGCCCGACTTCAGCTTCGACGGGGCCTGGCTGGACGCAGGCAGCCAGCAGGTGCACCTCATCAAGGCGGAGGTGCCGCCGGACAGGGGCCAGCACTTCGCGCTGGCCGTGGCCGATCTGGACGGCGCGGTCGCCGAACTGCGCGGGCGCGGCCTGCGCGTCACCGACCCGGCCCCGGTCGGCACCGGGCGCCAGTCGTTCCTCTACGACCCGGCCGGCAACCGCATCGAGCTGCAGGAGCCCGGCGGTGCTGGCCCGGGGGAGCACTCCGTTGCCTCCGGGGGCTAGCCCCCGGACCCCATGGCCCTGGAACCCCCCGGTGGCCTGAGGCCCACGCGCCTGGAGTCGCGGCGGCCTCGGCCGTGTTAGCGCCGCCTGCCTCACTCGCTCAGTTTCAGCGCGGTTTTCGGGCACGACTGCACCGCGTGCCGGACTGCGCCGGCCAGCTCCGTGCGGCACCTCGCCGTCGGTGATGTGCAGTTCGTCGTCGTCATCCAGGCGGAAGACCTGCGGCACCAGGCCCGCGCACACGCCGTTGGCCTCACACAGGTCGCGGTCGACGGTCACTCTCATGGCGGCATTCTCCTCGCGTCCGGGTCCGCGCCCGCACCGGGGCGGTGGCAGGGCAGGATCGGACCATGACCGACATCCGTGCCCAGCCCGGTGTGCTGCCCGCCATGCCCGACGAGTTGCGCCGCGCGGCGGAGGCGGCGCGCGGCTTCATGCCGCCCGCCGAAGGACTTGCCCTGTACCGGGCGGCGGTTACTTATGCCGCCGCCGGTCCCGTGCTTGAGGTCGGCACCTATTGCGGCAAGTCCACGATCTACCTTGCGACCGCCGCCCGGCAGGCCGGCCAGGCCGTCATCACGGTGGACCACCATCACGGCTCGGAGGAGAACCAGCCCGGCTGGGAGTACCACGACACCAGCCTGGTGGACCCACGGACCGGCCGGCTGGACACCCTGCCGCACTTCCGCGCCACCCTGGCCGGCCTGGGCCTGGACGAAGACGTGATCGCGATCGTGGGCCGGTCGGCGGACGTGGCGCGGCTGTGGCGGGCACCGCTCGGGATGCTGTTCATCGACGGCGGGCACACCGAGGCCGCCGCCCAGGCCGACTACGAGGGCTGGGCGCCGCATGTGGCGCGCGGCGGCGCGCTCGCGATCCACGATGTCTTCCCGGATCCCGCCGACGGCGGGCAGGCCCCGTACCACATCTACCGCAGGGCGCTGGCTTCCGGCGCGTTCACCGAGGTGGCCGTCGAGGGCTCGCTGCGGCTTCTCGAACGAACCGGCGAGGGAATCTAGCCGAACGATAGGCCCGCCAGCCCGTGGTCCCGCCACGCAGCCCCGACGCCGGGGCGGGCCGCCGCAAGCACGTCCCCTGCACGCCGATGATCATGGGGATTTGGCTCATCGGCGCGGGCCACATCCCCATGATCACGAACTGGCCGGGTGCCTGGGGGCCGGTCAGCGTGTGGTGATGGCGCAGCCGCAGCGGCCGGGATCCGGGGCAGGTGCCGTGGCGGTGCCGGCGCCCATGGCCCGGAACAGGCCGCTTCCCCCGGACGTGGCCGACAGCGCGTCCGCGGCGAGGATCACCGCCGCCGAGGTGTAGCCGCTCCGCTCGTTCGGGAAGTGCTTCCGGTTGGCGTACTGCCACCCGGTCCAGTAGCCGCCGTCGGGATCGCGCAGGAACTGGATCCCGGCGAACATCTCCCTGGCCCTGGCCTGGTCCCCGATCGCGTCCAGGGCCAGGACGAGCTCGCAGGTCTCCGCTCCGGTGACCCAGGGCTCGTCGCGCACGCAGCGGACGCCGAGGCCGGGCACCACGAAATCCGGCCAGCCCGCGGCCAGCCACGCGGTGGCATCAGGTCCCCGCACCGAGCCGCCGAGCACCGGGTAATACCAGTCCATCGAGAACCTGGACTTGTCCGCGAACGCCTCCGGGTGGCAGGCGACCGCATGCGCGAGCCGGCCGGCGGCGAGTTCCCAGTCCGGCTGCGGTTCGCCCATGAAGTCGGCCAGGGCCGACGCGCAGCGCAGGCTCTGGTAGGTGCTGGAGCAGCCGGTCAGCAGGGCGTAGCTGGCCGGGACCCCGCCAGGGTCGCGCTGCCAGATGATCTCTCCGCGCGGCGTCTGCAGGCCCAGGGTGAACTCGATCGCCCGGCGGACCGCGGGCCACATCCGCGCCACGAAGCCGGCGTCCCCGGTCACCAGGTACTCGTGCCAGACGCCCGCGGCCACGTAGGCGGCGTGGTTGCTCTCGCCCACGTCGTCGCTGACCAGCCCGCCTGGCGCGGTCCGCCGTGCCCAGGATCCGTCGGCCCGCTGCGTCGCCAGCAGCCAGTCGTAGGCCCGCCGGGCCGGGCCGCGCAGCCCGCACACCGACAGGGCCATGGCGCACTCGACGTGGTTCCACGCGTCCACCTGGCCGTCCGGCCAGCCGATCGCCCCGGACTCCTGCTGCCCGGCGGCGATGACCTCGCCGGTGGCACGTATCTCCGCCTCGGTCAGGATCCCCGGCACGGCCGGGACGGAGCCGGCCACGGGCGGAGCGTATGGCATCAGATGTCCTGCGCCGAGCCGGGCCAGGTGCTCACCCACGGGCATGCGCCCGCGCGGGCTCGGTCTTGCCCGCGGCGGACAGGGGAGCGGCGGGCAGCGGGGCACCGGGGGGCTTGTGCGCGTACACGACGATGCTCTTGCCGATGAGCGGGTTGAGGGCCTGCTCGGCCAGCCTGGTCACCGGCGGATGCTTGACGATGTCCCAGACCAGCAGCCGGTGGTAGGCGCGGGCCAGCGGGTGAGTGTCGCGGTGCACGCCGACCGCGCACTTCAGCCACCAGTACGGCGAATGCAGCCCGTGCGCGTGATGGTGGCCGCCCACCTCGAACCCGGCCGCGCGCAGCTTGGCCTCCAGTTCGGGCCGGGTGTAGATGCGGACATGGCCGCCCGGCGTGTTGTGGTAGTCGTCAGACAGCCGCCAGCAGATACGTTCAGGCAGCCAGGCGGGCACGGTCACCGCGAGCAGCCCGCCGGGCCGCAGCACCCGGGCGATCTCGCCGAGCGCGCGCTGGTCAAGCGGAATGTGCTCGAGCACCTCCGCCGCGATCGCCCGGTCGAAGGAGCCGTCACCGAACGGCATGGCCGTGGCGTCGCCGCGCACCGACAGCGCCCGCGCCGCCCGCGGCGCCTCCCCGGTTGCCGCCATGGCCGCGGTCATGACGCTGACCTGCTGAAGTTCGCCGTGATCTGCGTCGAAGGCGACCACGTCCGCCCCGCGCCGGTAGGCCTCGAAAGCGTGCCGCCCGGCACCGCAGCCCAGATCGAGCAGCCGGTTGCCCGGCCCGACGGGGAACCGCCGGAAGTCCACGGTCAGCAGTGCCCGGCTCCCTTCAGCGAGGTACCGTCCGCCGGCGGCGGCCCGTCAGGGCGCGCGACCGGCCCGGCGCCTGCCCGCCGGGCGGCGATGGCCCGTTCGTACTCGGCGACGGTGGCCCGGGCAACCGCGGGCCAGGCGAACCGCTCCTGGACCCGGCGCCAGGCGGCCTCGCCGAGCTGGGCGCGCCGCTGCGGCGAGTCGAGCAGGTCCCGCAGCGCGGCGGCCAGTTCCTCCGGGTCGCCCGGCTGGACCATGACCGCGGTGTCCCCTACCACCTCGGGCAGTGCCCCGGTACGGCTGACGACCAGCGGCGTGCCTGACGCCATGTGCTCGACCGCGGGCAGCGAGAACCCCTCGTACAGCGATGGCACCACCGCGACCTGGGCGCTGGCGGCGAGTTCGGCAAGCTCGGTGTCGCTGATGCCGTGCGCGAAGCGGACCTTGTCGCCGAGCGCCAGTTCGGCGGCAAGCTTCTCGGTGGGGCCGCCGGGACCGGGCCTGCCGACCACGATGAGCTGCACGTCCCGCTCGGTGGCCAGCTTGGCGAACGCACGCAGCAGCGTCGCCACGCCCTTGATCGGGGAGTCGGCGGCGCTGGCCACGGCGATCATGCGCCCTGGGACGCGCGGCGCGGGCCGGGGATGGAACAGGCGGGTGTCCACGCCAAGCGGGATGACCCGCACGTTGCCCGGCGCCGCGCCGAAATCGCGGCAGATGTCCGCGGCCGACGACTGCGACGCGGTCAGGATCGTGCCGCAGCGCCGGGCCACCCTGGCCTGCATCCGGACGAACGAGTACCAGCGCCACTTGGCGAGCTTGCTCAGCCCCCTGGCGGCCTTCAGCTCGATGCGCCGGTCCACGCTGATCGGGTGATGGATGCTGGTCACCAGCGGCATCCCGGCCCTGGGCAGCGCGAGCAGGCCGTAGGCAAGCACCTGGTTGTCATGGACCAGGTCGAAGTCCGCGAGCCTGGGCAGCAGCGCCCGGCGGAGCCGGAGGCTGAACGTGAACGGCTCGGGGAACGCCCCGGTCTTCATCCAGAGGAATTCAAGGACGTCGATCCAGTCGCGGTATTCCGGCAGCTTCGGCGTGCGGAACGGGTCCGGCTCCCGGTACAGGTCCAGGCTGGGCAGCGTGCGCAGCACCGGGCCCGGCTCCAGCTCGGGATAGGGCTGGCCGGAGAAGACCTCCACGTGGTGCCCGAGCGCGGCCAGTTCGCGGGACAGGTGCCGCAGGTAGATACCCTGGCCACCGACGTGCGCCTTGCTGCGGTAGGACACGAGCGCAACCCGGAGCGGGCGCTGGTTGGTCTGCACGCAGCTTCGCACCTCTTGTCAGGTCCGGTGTCGGGTGATGCCCAGGCCGCCCGCTGGCTCCTAGGCAGGGAACATTACCATCCAGTACCACACCTGCCTCGTGTGCGTCAGCACTGGCACGAGACGCAGTCGTACCCTGAGTGCAGCGCGGCGCAACTCACGCCGTGACCATCGGCGGGGAGGCCATGCCCAAACGCGCACTGATCACCGGGATCACCGGCCAGGACGGCTCCTACCTGGCCGAATACCTGCTCGCGCAGGGATACGAGGTCTGGGGCCTGGTCCGGGGCCAGTCCAATCCCCGGGTCCGCCGGGTCCGTCAGCTTCTCGGTGAGGTCCGGCTGGTCCGCGGCGACCTGCTGGACCAGGGCAGCCTGATCTCGGCCGTGGAGCGGGTGCAGCCCGACGAGGTGTACAACCTGGCGGCGATCTCCTACGTGCCGATGTCGTGGCAGCAGGCCGAGCTGACCGGCGAGGTGACCGGCCTGGGCGTGCTGCGGGTGCTCGAGGCGATCAGGGTGTGCAGCGGCATCAGCGCCTCGCGCACGCCGGGCCGCGGCCAGATCCGGTTCTACCAGGCCTCCTCCTCGGAGATGTTCGGCATGGTGGCCGAGTCCCCGCAGACCGAGCGGACCGCGTTCCACCCGCGCAGCCCCTACGGGGTGGCCAAGGTCTACGGGCACTTCCTCACCCAGAACTACCGCGAGTCCTACGGCATGTTCGCCGTGTCAGGGATCCTGTTCAACCACGAGTCGCCCCGGCGCGGGGCCGAGTTCGTCACCCGCAAGGTGTCCCTCGGCGTGGCCAGGATCAAGCTGGGCCTGGAGCGCAAGCTGCGGCTTGGCACGCTGTGGGCGCGCCGGGACTGGGGTTTCGCCGGGGACTACGTGCGTGCCATGCACCTGATGCTGGAGCAGGACGAGCCCGCCGACTTCGTCGTGGGCACCGGGGTGACGCACAGCGTCGAGGAACTGGTGAGCCGTGCGTTCGCCGCGGCGGGCCTGGACTGGCGGGAGCACGTGGTGTCCGACACCGCGTTCGTGCGGCTGGCCGAGGTGGACCACTTGTGCGCGGACCCGTCGAAGGTGGCCAAGGAGCTTGGCTGGGAGCCGACCGTGGGCTTCGACGAGCTGGTCACGATGATGGTCGAGGCCGATCTGGCGCTGCTGTCCGGACCGGAGGCCCATCACGATGAGTCATTCGGGCCTGAAGGCTGGTGAATTTTGCCGGGACGACGGCCGGGGCGGACGTGGTCGGAGGATCAGACCCTGGAGCCGACCGCGTGGCCGATCAGGTACGTCAGGCTGGCCGCCACGGCGCCCAGCAGGAGCTGGCGCAGTGCGCCGCGGAGGAACGGCCGGTCCGTCAACCTGGCTACCAGGCCACCACCGATGAAGGCGGCGAGCGCGGCCAGCCCGAGCGCCAAGGCGAGTGAGTCGAGGCCGGCCAGGTAGGGGATCAGGGGGATCAGGGCGCCCGCGGCGAAGGTGACCAGGGACGCGGCCGCTGCGGTGTAGGGGGAGGGCAGCTCCTCGGGGTCGACGCCCAGCTCCTCGCGGACGTGGACCGCCAGGGCGTGATCGGGCTGGACCGATAGCTGGCGGGCGACCTCGGCGGCTAGCTCGGGGTCCACACCCCGCGCCCGGAACGTCTCCGCAAGCTCCTCCTGCTCCGACTCCGGGTTGTGCTTGAGCTCGTGGGCCTCCTTGCGGACCTCGGCCCCGATCAGTTCGTTCTGGGAGGACACCGAGACGAACTCGCCGGTGGCCATGGAGAACGCGCCCGCCGCCAGGCCCGCGAGCCCGGTCAGCACGATGAACTGGCTCGAGCCGCCGCCGCCGCCGACCCCGGCGATCAGCGACACGTTGGTCACCAGGCCGTCCATGGCACCGAACACCGCCGGGCGCAGCCAGCCGCCAGAGACGTCACGGTGCTGATGCCCGTGCTGCTCGCTCTGGGTGTCGCTAGCCGTGCTCATGCTGGGTTCCCGGGTTGCCGGTTGGTGATCTTCCGCGTGCCTTACCTGGGCACGGGGGCTGCAAACCTGCCTCAGTCTTTCATTATTCCGCCGCGGGCCCGGGAGGCCAGGATGCGGCGGTGAGGCGCTCGATGTCTTCGCCAAAGGGGCGGTCGCCTTCGATGGGGCCGATGACGTCGGTGAGCGCGTCCATCAGCGCGCGGCAGCCGGGCGGGACCGGGTGCGGGGAGAGGGTCACGGCGCGGTAGGCGGTCAGCAGCTCGCACGAGGTGACCGCGTGGCCGTGGCGGATCGCCAGGCGCAGGGACTCGGCGGCTTCCCAGCCGAACGACTGCACGTCCTCCTGGCCGCCGGAGGTCTCGATGAGCCCCACGGTGGACGGCAGGGCGAGGCGGCGCAGGGCGTGCACCTCGCCGGCCGCGCGCTTGTGCACGGTGACCATGCCGGTATCCGGCCCGGGGCGGGCGGCGAGTTGCGGCGGCAGCCCGGTGACGCGCGTGTCGAGCAGCCGGTGGATCCGGGCCGCCGACACCTCTGCCGCGTGGGCGATGGCCGTGGTGAGCTGGTCGCAGTGCGCCGCCAGGTCGAGGCCGTGGAAGCCCGCGGTGCCGACGAAGGTGCCGCCGAGGAAGGCCGGCGAGTCGGTCACCCCGGACAGGGCGCGGCCGATGGCGCCCGCCAGCCCGTTCCCGGCCCGCAGGAACTGGGCGAGCACCGGGCCCGCGACCCGGAACGACACCGGCGCCTGCAGCGCGGTGGGACCGGCAGGCTCGCCGGCGTACTGCCGCAGGCGGCCGAGCACCTGGCCGAGCAGCGGATCGCCGCGCCCGCACTCCGCCAGGTAGGGGTCCCGGGACGCGGACGCGGCCACGATCGACAGCGCCGCCGCCGCTTCCATCCGCGCCGCGAGCGCCCTGGCGTCGGCAAGGCGCCGGATGCCCAGTGCGGTGGCCCCGGGGACCCCGGCCAGCAGCGCGTGTCCCTCCCGCGGGCCAAGGCTGAACTCCGGCAGGCCGTGCTCGCGCAGCGCGCCGGAGGCCGGCCGGGTACCGCCGTCGGGGCCGAGCACCCGGCCGATCCCGCACAGCGGGCCGAACGCGTGCGCCAGCGGCACGATCTCGCCCGCGCACCCCACACCGGTGCGGGGCACGGCAGGCACCAGCCCCGCGCCGAGGACTTCGGCCAGCCGCTGGCACAGCACGGCGGACACCCCGGCGTCCCCGGACAGGAACGTGCGCAGCCGGACGGCGACCAGCGCCCGCGCATCGGCCTCGTCCAGCCACGGCGGCCCTCCGGTGGCCCTGGCCAGCAGCAGGTTGCGCTGGTGCTCGACGCTGCTGCGCCAGCGTCAGCCGGACACCGGACAGCGCGCCCATGCCGGTGTTCACGCCGTACACCGGCATGCCCTCGCGGAGCACGGCGCGTGCCTGGCGGCAGCGCCGATCCACCGCCCGCGCCAGTTCGGGGGCAAGCCGGAGCCCGCGCCCGGCGGCGACCTGGCGGATCAGTCCCGGGCCGAGGTCGGCCGCCGCGCGCAGGGTACGGGGCGCGGCCGCTGGGCTCAGCATCTTGGTCGCCTTGTTGAGGAAGATGTGGCCGATGGCGGTCGGGTAGGCGCCGGTCACATTCTTGGCCGTGGCGCTCAGGTAGTTGTAGAAGTACGCGAAGATGATCGGCGTCTCGTTGAGCAGCAGGGTCTCGATCTGGCCTGCGATGGTGCGCTGGGTGCCCAGGTCGGACGTGGCGATGTACTGGTTGGACAGCTTGTCGTACTGGGAGTTGCTGAAGTGCGCCGCGTTCCAGGAACCGGTGCCCTTCTTGGCGTTGGTCGTCTGCAGCGGCGCGGTCAGGAACACGTTCGGCACGCTGCGGTGCCCGTAGTCGACCAGGCTCATCGTCGCGTCCAGCCAGTCGGAGTTCCCGAACGTGGCCTTGCCGTAGTAAGCGGATGAGCTCTCGACCGTCAGCTTGATGGTCACCCCGATCTGCTTCGCCGCCTGCACCACGATCTGGGCGTACTCCGGGATCTCCACGAACTGCTCGGTGACCAGGTGCGTCGTGAACCCGGACGAGTGCCCGGCTGCGGACAGCAGCGACTTCGCCATGGCGATGTTCTGCGCGCGCTGGGCCACGCTGTGTGTTCGTCGACGGGTAGACCGGGGCGAACGGGCTGTCGTTGCCGATGGCGGCGTTGCCCTTGAACAGCGCCTCCACGATGGCCGGCCGGTCGAGCGTGAGCGCGATCGCCTGGCGCACCCGCGGGTCGGTGAACGGCGCCTGGTCGTTGCGCATCGAAAGCTGCCGGTGCGCGCTCGACTTGAGGTTGATGACGTTGTACGGGGCTCCAGGGGCGAGCAACTGCTCGCCGCCCGCGACGGCGAACTGCCCGACGACGTCGATGGTCCCGCCGGTGAGGGCGAGGATCAGGGGCGTCTGGGTGTCGTAGAAGGTGAACTCGGTCGCGGCGGGCAGGGCCTTGGGGCCCCAGTACTGCGCGTTGCGGGTGAACGATGGCGCCGACCTTGGGCGTGTAGCTCTTCATCACGAACGGCCCGGTCCCGAGGAAGGAACTCTGCCATTTCGCCGGGTCGTAGTTGTTCGGGATGATGATCATGTTGTAGTTGTCGGACGACGTGAGGTACGGGAAGTTCCCGTTCGGCGCGGTGAGGTGGAAGGCGACAGTGGAGCTCGTCCACCTTGACGACGCCATCCGGGGTCAGCCCGCCGCCGAACGCCGACAACGCGTTCGGCAGAGCTCTTCGGGTCGGTTTGCAGCTTGTAGGTGTAGACGACGTCGTCGGCGGTCAGCGGCTGGCCGTTGTGGAACTTCACGCCCTGGCGGATCTTGAACGTCCACACGTCCGCGGTGGAGTTGGGTGTCCAGCTCGTGGCGAGCGCCGGCTGCAGCGTCAGGTGCTGGTTCGAGAACGCCAGGTATTCACCGGTCTGGCCGAGCATGTCGAGGCCGCCCTGGTCGGCCACGGTCAGCGGGTTGATCGTCGCCGTCGGCACGACGATTCCGGCCTTGATCGTGGCACCGGCCGCGCCGCGCCGGAACTCGGTGAAGTGCTCGGCGTCGAGGAACTCGAGCTCCCGCAGGCCGAGATGACGGCACCAAGTACCGGCAGCGATATCCCCACAAGAGCGCCACGGCGCAGGAAATCCCGGCGGGACAAGCGCCCCGCGGCGTACTCGTCGATGACGTGATTCGCGATTTCGCCCTGCCCCTGGCGTAGCCGGCTGAGGCGGCCATGGTCAGTGTTCACTGGGTCCTCCTGCGAACTTCACTCAACCGCGGCATGCGGCTGGTGCGAATCGAATGAAACTATGCCCCGGGCATGCTCTCAGTCACCGTCCTGCTCGGTGCGCTGCAGGATCGTTAGCTGATCGATAGGGATGTGACAGCTCATCAGGTGGCCCGGCGCGACCTCCGCCAGCGGGGGCTCCGACGTCTCGCAGACGCCCGTGGACAGCCGCCGCGGGCACCGGGTGTGGAACACGCAGCCACTGGGCGGATCGGCCGCGGACGGGATCTCACCGTGCAGCCGGATCCGGTCGGCGCGCTGGCCGTCGATACTGGGCACCGCCGAGAGCAGCGCCTCGGTGTAGGGGTGATGCGGACCGGCGAAGACCGTCTCGGCCGGGCCAAGCTCCATGACCCGGCCCAGGTAGAGCACCGCGATCCGGTCGGACAAGTACCGCACCACCCCGAGGTCGTGCGAGATGAACAGGTAGGTCACCTTCTCCTTGGCCTGCAGGTCGGCCAGCAGGTTGAGGATGGCCGCCTGAACCGACACGTCGAGCGCCGAGGTGGGCTCGTCGCAGACCACGATCCGTGGCCCGCCACCGAACGCGCGGGCGATCGCGACCCGCTGCTTCAGGCCGCCGGAGAGCTGGCTGGGACGCAGGCTCAGGTGACGCTCCTCCAGGCGGACCGACCGGACCAGGTCGGTCAGCCGCTCGCGGAGGCGCGCCCCGGACAGGCCGGCCAGCCGGGACAGCGGCCGGCTGATCAGGTGCCGGACGGTGTGGCGGCGGTTCAGCGCCGAATCCGGGTTCTGGAACACGATCTGCAGCGCCTTGAGCTGCTCCCGTGGACGGCGCCGCGCCTCGGCGGCCAGCGCGGCCCCGTCCAGTTCCACGCCGGAGCCTTCGTCCGGCGCGATGAGGCCGAGCAGGGCCCGGGCCAGGGTGGTCTTGCCACTGCCTGACTCGCCGACCAGGCCGAGCGTCTCGCCTCGCTCGAGGCTGAGGTTGACGCCGACCAGGGCCCGCACCGACTCGCCGCCGTCGGTGAAGGTCTTGGACAGGTCCCGCAACGACACGACCAGCTCGGCCGGGTCGCGGGTCGACGCCAGCTCAACGTCGACCGGGGTGTTCCTGGGCAGGTCCGACGTGGCGTCGTGCAGGTAGCAGCGTGAGCTCCGGGCCGGGCCCACCGGGAAGGCAGGCGGCCGGGCCTCGCGGCAGCGCTGCTCGGCGATCGGGCAGCGCGGGGCGAAGACGCACCCAGGGAGCGTGTGCCCGGGGGACGGCAGGAAGCCAGGGATCGTGTCCAGCCGCCCGGCGTCCTTGCGCTGACCGCGGCGGGGGATGCACCGCAGCAGCCCGACCGTGTACGGGTGGCGCGGCTCCTCGAACACCTGCTGAGCCGGTCCCTCCTCGAGGAGTTCCCCGGCGTACAGGACCCCGACCCGGTCGCACATCTTGGCGATCACCGCCAGGTTGTGGCTGATGAACAGCACCGAGGTGGCGAAGTCCTCGCGGAGCGCGGCGACCAGGTCGAGCACCTCCGCCTCGACCGTCGCGTCCAGCGCGGTGGTCGGCTCGTCGAGGATCAGCAGCGAGGGCTCGGCGGCCAGGGCCATCGCGACGACCACCCGCTGCGCCATCCCGCCGGAGATCTGGTGCGGGTACAGCCCCATCACCCGGCCCGGGTCGGAGATCTGGACCGTGCGCAGCATGGCCTCGGCCTTGTCCTGCGCCGCCGACCGGTCCAGCCCCGCGACCTCGTACACCTCGGCGACCTGGCGGCCGACCCGGATCGACGGGTTCAGCGCCTTGCCCGGTTCCTGGTACACCATCGACACCGTGCGGGCCCGCAGGGCGCGCAGCGCCTCGGCGTCCATGGCCAGCGGGTCCTGGCCGTTGATGCTGATCCGGCCGCCGCTCACCCGGCCGTTACGGGGCAGGTACCTGGTCAGCGCCAGCGCCACAGTGGACTTGCCGGACCCGGACTCGCCGACCAGGCCGTACGACTCGCGCCGGCCGATCTGGAACGAGACGTCACGCAGCGCGCGGCGGTCGTCGCCGCGGACCCGGTGGGTGACCTCCAGGTGCTCCACCTGCAGCGTCGGGGTCAGGTCGTCCACGCTGCCCGCGGCCGCGGTCTCGGTAACGGTCATGACGCGAGCACCTGCTCAATCGAGTCGGTGACCAGGTTGATCGCTATCACCAGCGACGCGATGGCCAGCGCCGGGAACAGCGTCATCCACCAGTAGCCGGCCGGCAGAACACCGTAGTTCGCGAAGATGTCCGCGCCCCAGTCCGGGGTCGGTGGCTGCACGCCGAAGCCGAGGAACGACAGGCTGGCGATCGCGAAGATGGCGTACCCCAGCCGTACCGTGAACTCCACCAGGACCACCGGCAAGACGTTCGGCAGGACCTCAACGAACATGATGTAGGCGCGGTTCTCGCCGAGCAGCCTGGCCGAGGCCAGGTAGTCCTGCTGCCGCTCGACCAGGACGGCGGAGCGGACCGTGCGCGCGATCAGCGGCGTGAAGACCAGGCCGATGACGATGATGATCGTCAGTGGCGACGGCCCGACCGCGACCACGAACAGGAACGCGACCACGACCAACGGCAATGCCAGCACGGCCTCGACGAGCCGGCCGCCCACTATGTCGACCACCCCGCCCAGATAGCCCATGGTCAGGCCCAGCGCCGTCCCCGCCACGGTGCCGATCAGCGTGGCGAAGAACGAGATGATCAGGATGCTCCTGGCGCCGACGATGACCCGGGAGAAGACATCCCGGCCGAGCTGATCCGTGCCGAACCAGTGAGCGCCGGACGGAGCCTTGTTCGTGGCCAGCAACTGCTGGGCCAGCGGGTCCTGTGGCGCGATCATGTGGCCGAACACCGCGCAGACCACCCAGAACAGCAAGATTGCGGTGCCCACGATGAACGTGGGCCTGCGCAGCAGCAGCCGCCAGGGCGGCAGTTCGCCGCGCCCTTGCGCGACCGTGACCGCGGTGGCTGGCGCCGCGACGACCTCGGTCATTCGGCGCCTCCCAGGCGGAGCCGCGGGTTGAGCACGGTAGAGAGGATGTCCGCGATAAGCGTGGCCACCATGTACACGACGCCTATCACCAGCACGCCGGCGGCCAGCATCGGGAAGTCCTTGGACTTGGCGGCCGTGTAGATGAGATTCCCGATCCCCTGGTAGTTGAAGAGCGTTTCCACCACCACCAGCCCCCCGATCAGGTAGCCGGTCTGGGTGGCGATGACGGTGATCGTCGGCAGCAGCGAGTTTCGCAGGACGTGCCGCCGGATCACCACCGAGCGCTTGAGGCCTTTGAGGGTCGCGGTCCGCGCGTAGTCGGAGTTGAGCGCTTCGATCGTGCCGGCTCGCGCCATTCGCGCGATGTAGCCGAACAGGACGAGCACCAGCGGGATCGCGGGCAGGATCAGGTGCTGGAACTGGCTCGCGGGCGAGGCGCCGGCGCCCGCCGACGCGGAGACCGGCAGGACCTTCAGCGCGACGCCAAAGACGACGATGACGACGATCCCCGACACGAACTCGGGCACCGTCGTCGCGGACAGCCCGGCCACCGAGATGACCCGGTCCGCGGCCCGGCCATAGTTGAGCGCGGCGACGACCCCGCCGACGATGCCGAGCGGCACCACGATGACGAAGGCCAGGGCGGCCAGCTTCAGCGAGTTGACCAGCGCTGCCTTGACATAGGGCTCGACCGGCGCGCGGAACTGGGTGGACTCGCCCATGTTGCCGTGCAGCAGGCCGGTGATCCAGGTCCAGTACTGCTCAATGAGCGGCCGGTCCACGCCGAGCTGGTGGTCCAGCGCGGCCACGGCGCTGGGCGAGGCCAGGTTTCCCAGGATCGCGCGCCCAGGATCGCCGGGCAGCACCTGGGTGGCGAAGAACACGAGCACGCTGAGGAGCCACAGGGTCACCAGCGCCAGTCCGAGGCGCTTCAGGATGTAGATCGCCACGTGACCCCCTCTGGCTGGCCCGATACCCTCATGTGCCCGTACTTTGAGCGTTCAAGCGTGGTCGGCTTTGGACCATTCAAGCGTGATCCGGCGCAAAGGGGGAGTACCGATGCCCATTGGCAGGCAGGAGCCGCGGTGAAGATCACCGCTATCCGGCTCGACCGGATGCGGCTGCCGCTGGACCCGCCCTTCGCCGCCGCCTGGGATCCGGTGCCCCGCCGCGCCTTCGACGCGACCCTGGTCCGGGTGGAGACCGACGAGGGCGTCACCGGGTACGGCTCCGGCGACACGATGGACGGTTTCGCCGCCTACGAGGGCCTGTTCCTCGGCCGGGATCCGGGCCAGATCGCCCGGCACGTGCGGACGCTGGAGACGATCGGGTTCCACGCGTCCCGGTACTGGCCGCTGGAGGCGGCGCTGTGGGACATCGCCGGGAAGGCGGCGGGGCTGCCGGTGGCCGCCCTGTTCGGCGGGGCGGAGACGAAGATCCCGGCGTACGCGTCGTTCGGCGCGGACATCGGCCCGGCGCAGCGGGCGGACGCGGTGCTCGCCGCCCGGGAGGCCGGGTTCCGCGCGGTGAAGATCCGGATCGACCGCGGCGACACAGCCGCGGGACTGGCCGCCGTGCGGGCCGCCAGGGCGGCGGCCGGCGACCAGGTCGAGATCATCGTGGACCTCAACCAGGGCTGGCGCATGCCAGGGGACATCTCACCCGCGCTCGACGTGGCGGCCGTCGCCGCGCTCGCCGGCGAACTGCGCGACCTGGGCGTGCTCTGGCTGGAAGAGCCGCTGCCCGCCGGGGACACCGCCGGGATGCGGATGCTGCGGGAGCGGACCGGGATCCGGGTGGCCGGCGGGGAGATGGCCCGCACCCCGGCGGAGCTTCTCGACGCGATCGGGGCGGGCGCGCTGGATGTGGTGCAGCCCGACGCCGTGCTCGCCGTCGGCATGCTCCGGGCGCGCACGGTCGCCGAGTACGCGCTGCTGCGGCATCGCTGGTTCACTCCGCACACCTGGACCAACGGCCTGGGCCTGCTGGCGAACCTGCACCTGGTGGCGGGTGTCGGCGGCGGCCCCTATCTGGAGTTCCCGCTCGACCCGCCCGGCTGGACGGTGGCCCGCCGCGACTTCTTCCTCGCCGAGCCGGTGTCCGCCGACGCCAGCGGCTGCCTCAGCGTGCCGGACCGGCCCGGGCTGGGCGCGGTGATCGACGAGGACGCGGTCCGCCACTGGGCGGTGTCCTGACCGCCGGCCGGGCAGATCTACCGGCAGGCCCGGGCGCGCTACGGCGACACCGGGGTGAGATGCTCCCGGTCAAGCCGCGGCCACACCGCCTAGCGCGGCAACACCGCCCAGCCTGGCCGCATCACAGGAGTGACCATGCCTCAGCCACTCACAGGCACCCGGATCCTGTACACGCCCCTGCCGGCCGCGCATTTCGGCGCGGGCACTATCGGCGCGCTGCCCGGAATCGTCCGGGGCACCGGCGGCCAGGCGGTGGCCCTGGTCACCGACGCGGCGCTGGCGGGCACCCCGGTCGTGGCCACCGCCAAGGCCGCGCTCACCGCCGACGGCCTGGCCGCTGCGGTGTTCACCGGCGTGCACCCCAACCCGACGACCGAGGACGTGGCGGCCGGCGCTGGGGAGGTGGCCGCGCTCGCCACCGGCGGCACCGCGGTGACGGTGGTCGCGGTGGGTGGCGGCTCAGTGATCGACGCCGCCAAGGGCATCGCGCTGGCCGCGGTCAACCCGCAGCGGGGCCGCGACCTCGACTACCGCGGCACGTTCGCCCGCGCCGCGCTCCCCTGATGCCGTGCCCACCACCGCCGGGACCGCGCGGATACGAACGCCGGCCGAAGTCCGACGGGCAGGCAGGCCGAAGTTCTACGTCGGCCACGCCAGCACGCTGCGGCCGCCGCGATCCTCGACCCGGACCTGACCCTGGGCCTGCCGCCGACCGGCACCGGCGCGACCGGGATCGACGCGCTCAGCGCACGCCCTGGAGTCGTACCTGTCCCGGCGCGCCAACCCGTGGGCGTGACGGCTATCGCCCTCGGATGCCAGGTCATGGGGATGGTCTCGGCCGACAGTGCCGCACGGCCGTGGCCTTCGGCGCGGACCGGAGAGGCGCGGTCCCAGAGGCTGCTGGCGGCGCCATCGGCCGGGGCCGCCATGGCCAGCACCGGATCATTGGCATCTGAGCACGCCATCGGCCACCGCTGGGCGGCAGGAGGTACGGCATCGCGCACGGGGCCAATAACCTGTCGCGTGGCACTGGGACGGCACCCGCTGGACCTGCTGCCCTTCCCTCGCCCACGTGCCCAGGGTCAGCGCGCTGGCCGATGTGGCCGCGTTCAGCCCGGCAGGCTGGGCCGCGGGGTACGCCGCCACCAAGAATTGCGGCAACGCTGCAGGCCGCCATCGACGCGGTCACCGCGCTGCGCGGCAGCGTGGGCCTGACCGGCCACCCTGGCCGCCTTTGGCGTCACCGAGGCGGATTCCTGCGGATCGGCGCCGATGCCCTGGACGACGAGGTGCTCGGCGGAACACGCCGCGAATGCCCGGCGCCGCCGACATCGCCGCCATCCTCACCGCCGCCCAGGAGTAGCCGCGCCCGAGTCGAACTGCGCCTCCAGGTGCGCGGCGCTCTGCTGGTGCACTGCGACAGGTCCGCAGCGGTGCACGAGTCCTGGCCCGCCGCTTCTGGCCCGCGACGGGCTGCCCTGGGATGATGAAGCCTGACACTCGACGAGGAGGGGTCATGGATTCCGCCAACGCTGGTTCCCCGTCCGGTCCCCGCCCGGTCCGCGCCCCGCGCGGCACCGGCCTGAGCTGCCGGGGCTGGCCACAGGAAGCGGCCATGCGGATGCTCATGAACAACCTTGACCCCGAGGTGGCCGAGCACCCCGACCAGCTCGTTGTCTATGGCGGGTCCGGGCGCGCCGCACGGAGCTGGGCCAGCCTACGACGCGATCGTATCGACACTAAAAACCCTGGCCGGGGACGAGACGCTGCTCGTCCAGTCCGGCAAACCGGTCGGGGTGATGCGCACGCACGAGTGGGCGCCCCGGGTGCTCATCGCCAACTCGCTGCTGGTGCCGCAGTGGGCGACCTGGGAGGAGTTCCGGCGGCTTGAGTCGCTGGGGCTGACCATGTTCGGCCAGATGACGGCCGGCTCGTGGATCTACATCGGCACGCAGGGCATCCTCCAGGGGACCTACGAGACGTTCGCCGCGGTGGCGGAGAAGCGGTTCGGCGGCACGCTGGCCGGCACGATCACGCTGACCGCGGGCCTGGGCGGGATGGGCGGCGCGCAGCCGCTGGCGGTGACGATGAACGGCGGGGTCGCGATCTGCATCGACTGTGACCCGTCCCGGATCGCCCGGCGGATCGAGCACGGCTACCTCGACGTGGCCGCCGACGACCTCTCCGACGCGCTGCGCCGGGCGGAGGCCGCGCGGGACGCGGGCGAGCCGCTGTCGATCGGGCTGCTCGGCAACGCCGCCGACCTGGTGCCTGCCCTGCTGGCCATGGGCGCGCCGATCGACGTGGTCACCGACCAGACCTCGGCCCACGACCCGCTGACCTACCTGCCGCGCGGGGTGGCGTTCGAGGACATGGCGGCGCTGCGGGCCGAGGACCCGGCCGGGTTCACCACCAGGGCGCGCGAGTCGATGGCCGCCCACGTGGCCGCCATGGTCGGCTTCCTCGACGCGGGCGCGGAGGTGTTCGACTACGGCAACTCGATCCGCGGCGAGGCGGAGGCGGCCGGTTACTCGCGCGCGTTCGCCTTCCCCGGCTTCGTCCCCGCCTACATCCGGCCGCTGTTCTGCCAGGGCAAGGGGCCGTTCCGGTGGGCGGCGCTGTCCGGCGACCCGGACGACATCGCGGTCACCGACCGCACCATCCTCGACCTGTTCCCCGACAACGAGCCGCTGGCCAGGTGGATCCGGATGGCCAGGGAGAAGGTGCGCTTCCAGGGGCTGCCCGCGCGGATCTGCTGGCTCGGCTACGGCGAGCGGCACCTGGCCGGGCTGGCGTTCAACGACCTGGTGGCCCGCGGTGAGGTGCGGGCGCCGATCGTGCTTGGACGCGACCACCTGGACTGCGGCTCGGTCGCCTCGCCGTACCGGGAGACCGAGGCCATGGCCGACGGCTCCGACGCGATCGCCGACTGGCCGATCCTCAACGCTCTGGTCAACACGGCCTCGGGCGCGTCCTGGGTGAGCGTGCACCACGGCGGGGGGGTCGGCATCGGCCGGTCCATCCACGCCGGGCAGGTCTGCGTCGCCGACGGCACCCCGCTGGCCGGGGCCAAACTGGAACGCGTCCTCACCAACGACCCGGGCATGGGCGTGATCCGCCACGTCGACGCGGGTTACGACGAGGCGGCCGAGGTGGCCCGCGACCGGGGCGTGCGCGTCCCCATGTCCGAGCATCCCGGCCCGGCGTCGTGACCGCGGCGGGCCGCGGCGTGAGCTTCGCTGCGCTGTGGGAGTCGCTGCTCCCGCTCGGCCGGGACGCCGGCACCGGTGGTTACCGGCGGTTCTCCTGGACGCCGGCTGACGCGGAATGCCGCCGCTGGTTCTTCACTACCGCAGCCGAACGAGGGCCTCAGGGCCGATCACCGACCGCAACGGCAACCTGTGGGCGTGGTGGGACGTCCCTGGGGCGCATCCCGGGGCGGGCCCGGGCGGGGCCGTGGTCACCGGGAGTCACCTGGATTCGGTGCCGGACGGTGGCGCCTTCGACGGGCCGCTCGGGGTGGTGACCGCGTTCGCCGCGATCGACCTGCTGCGCGAGCACGGGAACGGCCCCGGTGCGGCCGCTGGCGGTGGCGGCGTTCTGCGAGGAGGAGGGGGCCAGGTTCGGCGTGGCCTGCCTCGGCAGCCGGCTGCTGGCCGGGGCGATCGAGCCGGCCAGGGCCCGGGCGCTGACCGACTCCGGCGGCACCACGTTCGCCGAGGCGATGACCGCCGCCGGGCAGGACCCCGCGTCCCTCGGCCCGGACCCCGGCGCTGGTCGCGGGCATCGGCGCGTACGTGGAACTGCACATCGAGCAGGGCCGCGCGCTCGCGGACCTGGACGCCGCGATCGGGGTGGCGGCGCGGATCTGGCCGCATGGCCGGTGGCGGCTGACGTTCACCGGGCGCGCCGACCACGCCGGGACCACCAGGCTCGGCGACCGCCGCGATCCGATGCTGGCGGCTGCCGCCACGATCCTGGCCGCGCGCGGTGCCGCGGCCCGGCACGGGGCGCTGGCCACGGTCGGCAAGCTGACCGTGGACCCGGGCGCGGTCAACGCGATCAGTTCGTCGGTGACCGCCTGGCTGGACGCCCGGGCGCCGGACGAGGCCCGGCTGCACGCGGTCGTGGACGACGTGCTGACGCAGGCCCGCACCGCCGCGGTGGCCCATGGCGTGGGCCTGGACCACGCCCAGGAGTCGGTCACGCCCGCCGTGGACTTCGACGCCGCGCTGCGCGACCGGATGGTGGCCACCCTGGCCGCCGCCGGGATTCCGGCCCCGGTGCTGCCCACCGGGGCCGGCCATGACGCCGGGGTGCTGGCCGCGCAGGTGCCGGCCGGCATGCTTTTCGTGCGCAACCCGACCGGGGTCTCCCATTCGCCCGCCGAGCACGCGGAACCGGGGGACTGCGCCACCGGGGTGACCGCACTGGCCGCCGTGCTTGCGGACCTGGCATGCCGCTGACCCCGGATGCCGTTCGCCGCTGGCACGCCGAACTCGCCTGGCTGCCCGGGCTGGGGGTGCACTCCGGGGTGCTCATCGAGGCGGGCGGCCAGCATTTCACCGCGGTGACTCCCGGTGTCGCGCCCGGCGACTGCCCCCCGGGCACGGTGCGCCTGCCCGGCTTCACGCTGCCGGGGCTGGCGAACGCGCACTCGCACGCGTTCCACCGCGCGCTGCGCGGGGCCGCGCAGGCCGGGCAGGGCACGTTCTGGACCTGGCGGGAGCGGATGTACCAGGTCGCCGGGCGGCTGCAGCCCGACAGCTACCTGGCGCTGGCCAGGGCCGTGTACGCGGAGATGGCGCTGGCCGGGATCACCTGCGTGGGGGAGTTCCACTACCTGCACCACGACGCCGGCGGTGCCCGCTACCGCGACCCCAACCAGATGGGCCTGGCGCTGATCGAGGCGGCCGCGCAGGCCGGGCTGCGGATCACCCTGCTCGACACCTGCTACCTGCGCGGCGGGCTGGCCGCCGACGGTTCACCGATCGCGCTGTCGGGCGCGCAGGAGCGGTTCTCCGACGGCGACGGGGCACGGTGGGCGGAGCGGGCCGGTGAGCTTGGCTGGGACGAACACGGGATGCTCGGCGCCCATGCCCGCGCCGGGGTGGCGATCCACTCGGTGCGGGCGGTGCCGCCGGACCAGATGCCGCCGGTGGTCGCCTGGTCGCACGCCTATCGGTGCGCCGCTGCACGCGCACCTGTCCGAGCAGCCCGCGGAGAACGAGGCGTGCCTGGCCGCCTACGGCGTCACCCCGGCCCGGCTGCTTGACCAGGCCGGTGCCCTGGGCCCGCGCAGCACGGTGGTGCACGCCACCCATCTCACCGCCGGCGACATCGGGCTGCTCGGCGGCAGCCGGACCGTGGCCTGCTTCTGCCCGACCACCGAGGCCGACCTGGCCGACGGGATCGGCCCGGCCCGGGCGCTGGCCGACGCGGGCTGCCCGCTGAGCCTGGGCAGCGACAGCCACGCGGTGGTCGACCTGCTGGCGGAGGCCAGGCTGGTGGAGATGGGGGAGCGGCTGGCGGGCGGCAGGCGCGGATCGTTTCCGCGCGGCGGAACTGGCCACCGCGGCGACCGTGGCCGGGCATGCCTGCCTGGGCTGGCCGGAGGCCGGGGAGATCGCCCCCGGCGCCCTCGCCGACCTGGTGACCGTGGCGCTGGACACCCCGCGGCTGGCCGGCATCCAGGCCGGCACCGCGCTGGAGTCGGTGATCTTCGCCGGGTCCGCCGCCGACGTGCGCAACGTGGTGATCAGCGGCCGGGACGTGGTGGCCGGGGGCCGGCACCTGCTCGTGGACGACGTCCCGGCGGCGCTGGATGCCGCGATCGCCCCCCTGCTCAGCCCGCCGAACAAGGGCAGTTTGCCCAGCGATGCACGGCCCGGAACCGTTACGGGCTGGTGATGCCAGCCCCCACCGGGCAAGCCCGCCCCTACGCGCGGGCCACGGGAATGTAGTTCAAATTTGAACTGTTATCCCGGGCAGAATGAGTGGACCGGTTGGCGCGAGGAGGATCGCGATGTCTGACATGACGGCAGCGACGGGTGCGACGGAGGCCGTCACGCCACAGCGTGGCTGGGCCGGCGGGCGGATGCCAGCGATCTACCTGAGCCATGGGGCGCCGCCGCTGGCCGATGACAGCCTGTGGACCGGTCAGCTGGCCGGCTGGTCGGCCGCGCTGCCCAAGCCGTCCTCGGTGCTCATGGTGTCCGCGCACTGGGAGGCCGCGCCGCTGGCGCTCGGCGCCACCGAGACCGTGCCGCTGGTCTACGACTTCTGGGGCTTCCCGGACAGGTACTACCAGGTGACCTACCCGGCGCCCGGCGCGCCGGGGCTGGCCGATGACGTCCGCAAGCTGCTCCGCGCCGCGGGCACTCCGGTGGCGGACCTGCCCGGCCGCGGCCTGGACCACGGTGCCTACGTGCCCCTGGTCGAGATGTACCCGCAGGCCGACGTGCCCGTGCTGCAGATCTCGATGCCCAGCCTGGACCCGAAGGAACTGTTCGAGGTCGGGCGCAGGCTCGCCCCGTTGCGCGACGACGGCGTGCTGATCGTGGGCAGCGGGTTCTTCACCCACAACCTGCGCGCGATGAGCATGGACGGCTCGGTGCCCACGGTGATGGCGGAGTTCGACCACTGGGGCCAGGAGGTGCTGGCCCACGGCGACCTCGACGCGCTCATGGACTTCCAGCACAAGGCACCGGCCGCCCGGCTGGCACATCCGCGCACCGAGCACTTCGCGCCGCTGTTCGTCACGCTCGGGGCCGCCGCGGGCGACCTGTCCGGGGCGCGCACGGTCATCGACGGCTTCTGGCTCGGCCTGGCCAAGCGCTCCATCGAGATCGCCTGATGGGGTGCTGCCCGGCTCATGACCTCATCGCCGGCCTCGACGCAGGCGAGGGAGTGACTGGAATCCGTGCATCCGCGGCCGCGGTCAGGGCGTGGTGTAGATCACCTGCACCCCGATCGGATCGACAGCGCCGCCGCAGTTGACCACCTCCACGTAGTACGTGTAGCCACTGTTGTCGATCAGGCCGTCGTGAACGGTCGTCGTGCTGAACTGGCGGACCAGGCCGGTCGCCCCGCTGGACTGGGCGTGGGCCACGTTGACGAGATTGCCGAAGACCGTCAGCCCCGCCGAGATGTTCTTCCGGAGGACGAAGGCGGCGGCGTCGTTGCTGGCGTCGTTGTCGAGCAGGGTGAAGGTGAGCCCGGTGATGGTCGCCTGGTCGGGCAGCGACAGCGGGGCGAGATAGCTGCCCGCGCCACCCACCAGCGCACCGTTTCTCTCGGTGCCCTGGACCGGGGCTACCTGTGCGCCACAGAACGGAGCGGTCGGTCCGTTGTGGGTGGAGCCTGCTACCTGCACGAACGTGGCAACAGGGATCGTGATGGCGTGCGTGGTGGCCCCGGCCGCCGCCGTGTTGCTCGCCACCATCCACCCGGTGAGCGCCAGGGCGCTCGCCGTCGCGGCAATACCTATGAGGCGTTTCACTGATCGCCACCTCCTCGGGGGTTCGGTGGGAACAATCGTGCGGTGGCCCCCGTGGCTGGTTCTAGGGTCATTCGTCACTAGCAGTGCCAGCAGGCCTGGCGGGCCCGGCTAGCCGGTGCGCACGCCGTGGCTGACCGGAAGTAGCACCGGGTCCGAATCCCGGCTAGCTTTCCAGCATGGTGTCGTCAGGTGGCCCGTCCGGCCGAACGAACCCGGCCGGCCAGCGGAACCCGGCCCGGGGACGGTGGGATCTGGGGGCGGGGGACGCGGAATCGGTGCTGGCCGAGGCGCGCAAGGCGTTCTTCGTCATGGCTGGCGTCCTGGCGGTCCTGTGGATCATCCAGATCGCGAACTGGGCCGACCACTACCAGCTCACCCTGGACTACGGGATCCGGCCGCGCGACATCACCAGCCTGCCGAACATCTTCAGCGCGCCGTTCCTGCACTTCAGCTGGGCCCACATCGAGGGGAACTCGGGGCCGCTGTTCATCTTCGGCTTCCTCGCCGCCTACCGGGGCGTGAAGAAGTTCGTCTTCGTGACCATCCTGGTCGTGCTCACCAGCGGCCTGACCGCCTGGATCGCCGAGCCCGCGAACACCGTCGGCGCCGGGGCCAGCGGAGTGGTGTTCGGCTACTTCGGCTACATCATGGTCCGGGGATTCTTCGACCGGCACCCGATCGACATGATCATCGGGGCGATCATGGCGCTCTGCTTCGCCTACCAGTTCACCGTGCTGCTGCCCAAGGCCGGGATCGGCTGGCAGGCGCACATCGGCGGCCTGGCCGGCGGGGTGGCGGCCGGCTGGATCTTCCGGGACCGCCGCCCCAAGGCCGCCAAACCTGACCCGGCGACCGGGACGGCCGGGCTGAACTTCCCCGGCACCCAGCCGGGCATGACCCGCAGGCCCGGCGATCCGGGCCGCTCCGCGCCGTGAGCACGCTGCTGGCGAACATCGGCGAACTGGTCACCAACGACGGCGGCGACACGGGCGGGGAGGAGGCCGGCCCGGCGCATTCGCGTCGGTCACCGGCGCGGCGCTGGTCATCGAGGCAGGCCGGGTTGCCTGGACCGGTCCGGCCGGGCAGGCACCGGACGCGGACCGCAGGATCGACTGCGGCGGCCGGGCGGTGCTGCCCGGCTTCGTCGACTCGCACGCGCACCTGGTGTTCGCGGGCGAGCGCAGCGCCGAGTTCGCGGCCCGGATGGCGGGCACCCCGTACCAGGCGGGCGGCATCGCCACCACGGTGGCGGCCACCCGCGCGGCCAGCGACGAGCAGCTCCGCGCGAACCTGCGCGCCCTGCGCGCGGAGATGCTGGCCCAGGGCACCACGACGTTCGAGTGCAAGTCGGGATACGGGCTCACGGTGGCCGACGAGCGGCGCAGCGTGGCGCTGGCCGCCGAGATGACGCCGGAGGTCACGTTCCTGGGCGCGCACGTCGTGCCGCCGGAGTTCGCCGGCGACCGGGAGAGGTACCTGGACCTGGTCTGCGGGCCGATGCTCGCCGCCTGCGCGCCGCAGGCCCGGTGGGTGGACGCGTTCTGCGAGCGCGGCGCGTTCGGCCCGGACGAGGCCCGCGCGGTGCTCACCGCCGGCCGGGCCGCCGGGCTCATCCCGCGGATCCACGCGAACCAGCTTGGCACCGGGCCGGGAGTCCAGCTCGCGGTGGAACTTGGTGCCGCGTCCGCGGACCACTGCACCTACCTGACCGGCGCCGACGTGGACGCGCTTGCGGGCAGCGGCACGGTCGCCACGCTGCTGCCCGGCGTGGAGTTCTCCACCCGCAACCCGTATCCGGACGCCCGCCGCCTGCTGGACGCCGGGGCCACGGTCGCCCTGGCCACCGACTGCAACCCGGGGTCCTGCTTCACCTCCAGCATGCCGCTGGCCGTGGCCCTGGCCGTGCGGGAGATGCGGATGACCACGCAGGAGGCGGTGTGGGCGGCGACCGCGGGTGGCGCGCGGGCGCTGCGCCGCGGCGACGTCGGCCACCTGCGCCCCGGTGCCCGCGCCGACCTGGTCCTGCTCGACGCACCCTCGCACATCTACCTGGCCTACCGGCCCGGCGTGCCGCTGGTCAGCGCGGTGTGGCAGGACGGGGCGCTCGCCGCGGGCGGATCCGGGCATATGCCGCCGGGATAACCGTTATGGGACTCATCGCCGGGAAGTCTTGTACCGTCCCGGGCCGCCGCGCAAGCTGACGTTGAACCGGAACCTGAAGCCGGAAACGCCGGATGCGCTACGGGAGCGTTCGGATGAGGCACAGCGGGATTCGTCACCTTCATGGCCGGGCCGGTGCCAGGCAAGTTCGCTTGTTCGCCACGGCCGGCGCTGGCGCGTGCCTGCTCACCGCGGGCACGGCCGCCTGGCTGCCCAGCGTGGCCCAGGGTCAGGCATCGTCCTTGACGTTCACGGTCGTCGCGACCGCCGACGCCCATGACGCCCATCCCGGCGACGGCATCTGCGCCGACGGTGCCGGGCAGTGCACGCTGCGCGCGGCGCTCGAAGAGGCGGCCGCCGCACCGTCAGGCAGCACGGTGAGCATCACGGTGCCCGCCGGGACCTACGACCTCACGCTGGGCACGCTGACCCTCGGCTCCGCGTCGGCACTTCTGAACATCACGGTGGACGGCGCCGGAGCCGCGAGCACGGTGGTCGCGGCCACGGGCAAGTTCCGGGTCATGGCGGTCACCCCCCGTGTCACCGGGCTGCTGGAGAACCTGGAGATCACCGGCGGCAAGGCAGGGGCGAACTCCTACGGCGGCGGCATCTACAGCCAGGGCGTGCTGACCCTCTCGCACGACTCGCTGATCGGCAACACCGCCGGTGCGGGCGGCGGCGCAGGCAACGCAGGCGGCACGCTCACCGTCACCAGCAGCACGATCGAGAACAACAACGGCGGCGTGTTCGGCGGCGGCGGGATTCAGAACGGCGGCCCGAAGAACGTGCCCGGCGCGGTGGTGGTGCGGTCGAGCACGATCTCCGGCAACGTGACAAGCAACGAGGGCGGCGGGATCTTCAGCGGGCAGAACGGCCACCCGGCCGCCGCAGGCCAGGCCGCGGTCGCGCCCCGCCGGCTCTGCCAGCCGGCCCGGTGCGCAGTGCCACAGATCGCCGCTGCGGGCCTTGTCCTGCACGTCATCAACAGCACGGTGTCCGGCAACCGGGGCAGCAACGGCGGCGGCGGCATCGCCGCCCAGGACACCGCGACCCTGACCGGCAGCCAGGTGAACCACAATTCGGCCGGGGGCGCGGTCGGCGGCGGGCTGTTCAACGTGGGCACGGTCACCGACAGCACGATCTCGGACAACACGGCCGACACCGGCGGCGCGGTCGAGGACTACCCGGGCCTGGTCATGACCATCACCGACGCCACCCTCGACGGCAACCGGGCCGGCGCCAACGGCGGCGCCCTGGACGTCAACCAGCAGATCACGGTCAGCGGGAGCACCCTGGCCGGCAACGAGGCTGGCGGGAAAGCCTTCAAGGGAATGGGGGCCGCCGCCGAACTGGACGGCGGCGCGACGCTGATCGTTTCCGGCAGCACCATCGCCGGCAGCACCACCCAGCCGGCCGGCCGCGGCTCTATCGACAATTTCGGGGCCAGCCTGACCCTCTCGTTCGCCACGCTGTCCGGCAGCCAAGGGCTGCTTACCGGTGGCGGCTTCAACACCGCGACCGGAACGATCCTGGCCGGAACCGGCGCCACGCCCAATTGCACCGTGCCGTTGAGCGAGACCGCCGGCTACAACCTGTCCACGGACTCGTCCTGCGGATTGTCGAAGAAGACCGACCTGACCGGCGTGAACCCGATGCTCAAGCCCTTGGCGGACAATGGCGGGCCGACGATGACTTGGGCATTGCCGCGGTCCAGCCCCGCCGTCAACGCGGGCGGCCTGCCGGCCAGTTCGTCCTGCCCGGCGGCCGACCAGCGGGGCGCGTCCCGCCCGTTCGGACCGGCCTGCGATATCGGCGCCTTCGAACTGCACTGCAAGCACTGAGCCGTGCCGCCGCGGCCGGGAATGGCCGGGCGGGGGCGGCGTGTCGGTCCGGCCACGGTTTTGGCCGGTCGGGCACAATGGGACAAGACAGGGTAGACACAAGACGAGGCCCCTCCATGTATGAGATGGAGGGGCCTCGCCCAGCCTCACGGCACCGTCCCGCCGATTTCTCAGCGTCCTTTGCGCCGCTCGACCACCTACCAGGGCCAGGAACGCTCCCGGTGCTCCGGTCGACCGGATCACCGGGTGGCTTGGGGTGCTCCCCGCGCCGGTGGCTCGGGCTTTCCTCTTTGCCAACGAGCCGGGGTTTCCCCCAAGCCGGGTGGCGCCAAGTATTTCCCTCACCGGTGGCTCGGGGCTTTCTTTTCACCAAATGACCGGGGTTTCCCCCAGGCCAAAAGGATCAAGTTTTCCCTTCGCCGGGTGGCTAAGAGCTTTCTTCTCATCACGCGACTCGGGGTTTCCCCTCTGCCGCACAACCTGAAGTTTTCCCTTTCGCCGACGGCCCAGAGCTTTCTTCTCCGCACATGACTCGGGGTTTCCCCTCCGCCACAAACCTCGAAGTTTTCCCTGCGCCACTGGCCCGAGGTTCCCCCTTGCGGGTTTCCCTCTTGCCAGGTGGCACCGGGCTTTCCCAGGGACCAGAGGCCCCAGAGTTTGCCCAATGCCGGGTGGCCCGGGGTTTCCCCCGCACCGGTGGCTCGGAGTTTCCTCCTTGCCTGTGGCGCCGGACTTCTCTTGGCCCGAAAGCCCGGAGTTGTCCTTTGCCGGGTGGCTCGGGGTTTCCCCTTCGCCGGTTACCGTCCCTGGTGGTGAGGAAATTTCTACGCCTATCTCCGGGACTGCACAAGGGGTTTCGGGCAGCGATTTCAAGATTCTTTGGCCGTCCACAAGCCATCCACAGTTAACTCCGGGTTGTCCCCCGCGACAGGCGTTTCTCCACCGGATACTCCACAGGACGGTCCACAGGGGGGACTCCTGTGGCGCGCGGGAGAGGATCAGCCCAGTGCCGGGTAGCGGCCGGCGAACCTGATCAGCGGGCCGCCACTGTCGGTCACGTACGGCACGGCGAGTACCGACGCGATGACCAGCAGGTGATCCCCGGCCGGTATGCGCTGAACGGTCTCGCATTCCAGCGCCGCCAGGCCGTCGCCGGGGATGAGCGCGCCGGAGGCTTCCCCACGGTGGTGCGGCGTACCTTCCAGCAGTATCCGCGCCCCCGGCCGCCCGGCCACGGCGAACCGTCCGGCCAGGGCGCGCTGGCCGGCGCTGAGCACGGTCACCGCGAACCGGTCCACCCGGGCCAGCACCTCGGCCGGGTAGGAGCCAGCCATCAGTGACACGAGCACGAGCGGCGGCGACCACGACACCGGGCAGAACGCGCTGACCGTGGTCCCGATGTCGTCCCGCCCGTCGGCCACCATGACGAGGGTGACCCCGCTGGCGAACGAGGCCAGCGCCTCACCCAGCCGGTCGATCCGCTCCCCGGGGACGGCATCGGCCCCCGGTACCGGGGTACCGGGGGCCAATCGTTCTGTCACTGAAAAGTCCAGGGGATGGAAAGGTGCAGTGGCCCGACCGGCGAGAGCCCGGCGCCGGCCGCGAGCCGCCACACCGGCCCCCAGTTCTCGGTGAGCATGCGGGCCCCGGCCGCGTGGTGATCCTCACTCGACTCCGGCCGCCGCAGCCGGTCCAGTGGCGTGGTGCGCGGGTATGCGCGCACCGGCGCGCTGTCGGGCAGGCTGGCCTTGCGCCGGGCCAGCGCCACCGCGTCGTCGAGGCCGCCGAGGCGGTCCACCAGGCCGATGGTGGCCGCGTCCGCGCCCGTCCATACCCGGCCGCGGGCGATCTCGTGCACCTGCTCGGGGGTCATGTTGCGCCCGCTGGCGACCTTGCCGGTGAAGTCCGCATAGATCCGGTCAAGCCACGAATTGATCTTCGCCCACTCTTCCTCGCTGAACGGGCGCGTCGTGGAGAACATGTCCGCGTGCGTGCCCACGGTCACCGAGTCGGTGGTGATGCCGACGCGTTCCAGCAGGCTGGAGGTCACCGGCTTGCCTGTGAGCACGCCGATGGACCCGGTGATCGTGCCCGGCTGCGCGACGATCTCGTCGGCCGCCATGGCGATGTAGTAGCCGCCAGAGGCGGCCACGTCGCCCATGGACACGACGATCGGGGTGCCCGCCTGGCGGGCCCTGACCACCTCGCGCCAGATGGTGTCCGAGGCCACGTAGGAGCCGCCTGGACTGTTGACCCGCAGCACGATCGCGCGCACCCGCCGGTCGGCCGCGGCGGTCCGCAGCGCCGCCGACACCGTGTCCGAGCCCATGGCCCCGCCGGACATCGGGCCGCGCCCGCTGCGGCCGCGCCGGATCGGGCCGGACGCGTAGATGAGCGCGACCATGTCCTTGGCAGGTTCGGGCAGTTTCCTGGCCCGCTCGGCCAGTGCCCGGGAGCGGTGGTAGCGGCTGAGGTAGACCAGGTGGCTGTCGGTCCCGGCGGACTTGCGCACGTCGTCGTAGACCTCGTCCCGGTAGCCGAGCGCGTCGACCAGGCGCAGTTCCAGCGCCTCCTCGGCGACATAGGGGCCGTTGTCGATCAGTTCGCGGGCCTGCGCCGCGGGGATCGCGAGGCGTTCCGCGACGGCCTCGGTGATCTGCCCGGTGAGTGAGGAGGCGAGTTGCTGCAGCGCTTCCCTGGCGGGCCCGGTGAACCCCTGCTCGGTCAGCCGGTCGGCGGCGTTCTTGTACTCGTGCCGCTTGCTGACCTCGTATTCCAGGCCCAGCTTGTCCAGGGCGCCGCGGAGGAACCACTGTTCGAGGCTGAGCCCGGTCAGGCCGACGTCCCCTGACGGTTGCAGCCAGATCCGCTTGAACGCGGTGGCCAGGTAGTACGCGGCATTGCCCGGGCCGAACTCGCCGTACGTCTCCGCCCATGCCACCGTGGCCTTGCCCGCCCGGCGGAACTCCGCGATGGCGGACCGTAGTTCCTGCACCCGGGCGAACCCGATCTGACGGCCGCCGATCTTGACCACCAGGGCTCGTACCTTGTCGTCCGCCCGTGCCCGGCGCAGGCCGTCGAGCACGTCGGCCAGCCGCGGGCGGCGCATGGCGAGCACGGCGGAGAGCGGGTCGGCCGGCGGTTCCTCGGCGATGCCCTCGGAGAGGTCGAGTTCCAGGATGAGCGGTGCGGTGTGCCGCTGCCGTAGCCTGCTGAGTTCGTCTATGAACGTCACCTCTACCATGCGCCCACTGTAGGCCGAAGCCGCGGTGACACCGTAAGGCGCGGTCCCCGCGGGACAGGCCGGGGCATGCGGCGGACTTGTCCGGCGGTGCGGGCCTGTGCGGCGGTGCGGGCCGGGGCGCGGGGCGGGCCTGTGCGGCGGTGCGGGCCGGGGGCGCGCGGCGGGTCGCCGGGCGCGGGGCGGGCCGTGGGCACCGATGTCCTGGCTGGCCCGTGCGCTATTGTCGGCCGGCATGGACGTCACCCTGATCGTCGATGGCGCCAACGTGATGGGCTCACGGGCCGACGGGTGGTGGCGCGACCGGGCCGGGGCGATGGCGCGCCTGCACGGCGAGCTGGCCGCCCTGGCAGCCGAGGGCATCGCGGGCCCGGTGCCAGGTGAGCCAGGCCCCGCAGAGGCCGCCGGTGCGGCGGGAGAGGCCCGTGCGGCGGGGGAGGCGACAGGCGGCCGGTGGTTTCCGCATGTCGACCTCGTGGTGGAGGGCCGGGCGCGTGCCGTGCTCGACCTGGTGGCACCGGCGCCCGGGGTGCGCGTGGTAGCGGCCCGGGGCGAGGGTGACGACGAGATCGCCCACCTCGCGGGCCAGCTGACCGGGAAGCGTGTCGTGGTCACCGCCGACCGGGAGCTACGGCGCCGCTGCGAGGCGGCCGGGGCGGCGGTCGCCGGTCCGGGCTGGCTGCTCCGCCAGTTCAGCTAACTCACCCAAGCTCGTGAATGTGGCTTTGGTGCCCCTCGGGCGCTGCGGGCGCTTCGGGATGAGGGGCTGGTCGAGTTCCGCCGCGGCCGTGGCGTCACCGTGACCGGCGACGGCCCGGAGCGCAGCATCATCGTGGCCAAGGCGCGCGAGCTGGTGCTGCTGGCGCGGCGCTGCGGTTACCGGCCGGAGGAACTTGTCAAGATCATCGAGCAGGTGGCCTAGGAGCGGACATGAAGACCATCGGTGCGGCCCGCCCGCCCGGCGCCCATGAGGATGCGCAGGCCGTCGTCAGGCAGGCTCGGCGCCGCCAGCGCCGCCGCCGGCTCGTTACCGCCGTCGTGGCCGTGCTGGCGGCAGGTGGCGCGCTGGGCGGGTACGCCGCTGCCACCGGGACCGGTCACCCCCGGTCTGCCCGCACTGTCAGCGGCACAGGCCACCGCTCGCCGCCCGGCCCGCGAACCCTGGGCATCGGCGCCACGATGCTGATGTGGCCGTCCGCCGGCCCCGAGTCCTGGATGTCGGGTGCCTATGTTGACGACCTGAGCACCGGCCGCCTCGTCCTGCGGCAGCTCCCAGGGATCATCCCCGGTGACTATTCTCCGTACCTGGTCACCGTTGGCCACCGGCTGGTTTACGTCGGCCAGCACGGTACGACGGCCATCGCCGCCGACTTGACGGGCAAGCCGCGGGTGCTGGGGACAACGCCGTTCTTCGCGCCCTCGGCCGAACCGGGCCATGTGTGGCTCCTCTACGACCGGAAGGCGGCCCATGTTGCGCGGCCGGTGCCGGTCACCGGCGGCCGGCTGGGGCCCGCAGTGACCCTTCCCAGGGAAACCTTCCTGGCCCAGGGAACTGACCGGGGCCTGCTGCTCGAAGGCCCACCGAACGGCACCCTCCTGCTGTGGACTCCCGGTCACGCGCCCACGCCGCTGCCACACTCACCGATTTGGATTCACCTGTTCGCCGCCGACGCACGCCTCGCCGCCTACGGCACCGGCTGCAAGCACGTGACGACCAGCTCATTCATATACGACGCCTGCCCGGAGCTTCGAGTCTTCGACGTTGTCACCGGCAGGCTCGACTCATTCCGCGCGCCGCCGGGCACGACCGGATGGGTACAGAACGGCATCCGCCCCCTCGGCATGAACAATGGCATCTCGCCCCTTGACACGATGCTCGCCGCCGAGGCGGTCACCTCTGCCCGCCGCGGCCGGACGCGCCTGTTCGTGCTGCCACTTGGCCCCCGGCACCCAAAGCCCACCGCAGTCCCGTCCTCGGCTGCGCTCATGACCGCAATGACCACCTGGTCTGCGGACGGGGGGTGGCTGTTCTACCAGGGCCCAGGCGGCCACCTATGGGCCTATCAGTACGCCACCGGCCGGGCCCGGCCGTCCGCTATCCCGTGCTGCCAGTACACCGCCATGGCCGCTATCCCCAGCCCGCCTTAACCTCAGCCCACATATGGGGCGTGGCGCACAACCCACCAACACCGCCGCCCAGCTAGACGTGTCTTGTACCGAACGGCTACCGGCGGCTCGTTGACCGTATGGGCCTCGCCGTCACATTCACGCCCTATCCGGCGCGGGGCTCAGGCTTCGTCGGGGATTAGCCAGAGGGCGCCAAGCGGGGGGAGGGTCATCACGGCGGACGCGGGCTGGCCGTGCCAGGGCTCAGGCACGGCCTCGACGGACCCGAGGTTGCCTACCCCGCTGCCGCCGTACCCGAAGGCGTCGGTGTTGACGATCTCCCGCCACCGGCCCGCCCGCGGCAGCCCGACCTGGTAGGTCGGGTGCGGCTGGCCGGAGAAGTTGATGATGCAGGCGAGCACGCCCGGGGTGGCTTGCGGGGGCTGCCCGGCCGCGCCGTCCGGTGCCGCCTCCCCGCCGGAGGAGCGGTCCGGTGCCTCGGCGGAGGTGCCGCCAGGCGCAGTCTCCGTGCCGCGAGGGCTCACCGGTTCTCCGGAGAAGCGCAGGAAGGACAGCACGTTGCCGCCCGCGTCGTTCGCGTCGATCCAGCCGAACCCCTCGGGGGAGTAGTCGAGCGCCCACAGCGCCGGGTTCTCCCGGTAGACCCGGTTCAGGTCGGTGACGAGCTGCTGCACGCCGGCATGATGCTCATCGCCAAGCACCCACCAGTCCACGCCGCGGTCGGCGGACCACTCCGCGCCCTGGCCGAACTCAGACCCCATGAACAGCAGTTGCTTGCCGGGATGTGCCCACATGTAGGCGAAAAGCGCCCGCAGCCCGGCGAACTTGTTCCATTCGTCGCCGGGCATCTTGCCAAGCAGCGACCCCTTGCCGTGCACGACCTCGTCGTGGGACAGCGGCAGCACGAAGTTCTCGCTGAACGCGTACATCAGCGAGAAGGTGATCTCGTTGTGGTGGTAGTGCCGGAACACCGGGTCGTGCGCCAGGTAGTTCAGCGTGTCGTGCATCCAGCCGAGGTTCCACTTGAAGCCGAACCCGAGCCCGCCGAGGTGCACCGGCCGGGTCACGCCGGGCCAGGCGGTGGACTCCTCGGCGATCATCATGATCCCGGGCACCCGGCGGTAGCAGGTGGCGTTGACCTCGCGCAGGAACGAGACCGCGTCGGTGTTCTCCCGGCCGCCGTGCTCGTTGGGCGTCCACTGGCCGGGCCCGCGGGAGTAGTCGAGGTACAGCATCGAGGCCACGGCGTCCACCCGCAGCCCGTCGGTGTGGAAGTCCTCCAGCCAGCACAGCGCGTTGGCGACCAGGAAGTTACGGACCTCCGGACGGCCGAAGTCGAAGATCAGCGTGCCCCAGTCGGGTTGCTCGCCGCGCTGCGGGTCGGCGTGCTCATACAGCGGGGTGCCGTCGAACCGGGCCAGCGCCCAGTCGTCCTTCGGGAAGTGCGCGGGCACCCAGTCGAGGATGACGCCGATCCCGGCCTGGTGCAGCCGGTCGACGAGGTAGCGGAAGTCGTCCGGGCTGCCGAACCGGGCGGTCGGGGCGTAGTAGGACGTGACCTGGTAGCCCCAGGAGCCGCCGAACGGGTGCTCGGCCACCGGCAGGAGCTCCACGTGGGTGAAGCCCATCTTGATGACGTACGCGGTCAGTTCCTCGGCGAGTTCGCGGTAGGACAGGCCCGGCCGCCAGGAGCCGAGGTGCACCTCGTACACGCTGACCGGCTCGGAGGTCCGCTCACCGCGGCCGCGCGCGGCCAGCCAGTCCTCGTCCCCCCAGGTGTAACCGGAGGTGTACACGACCGACGCGGTGGCGGGCGGGTGCTCGGTGCGGCTGGCCATCGGGTCGGCCTTGCGCCGCCACCGCCCGTCGGGCCCGCAGATGTCGAACTTGTAGTGGGTGCCGTCGCCGACGCCGGGCACGAACAGTTCCCAGATCCCCGAGCCGCCGAGTGAGCGCATCGGGTGGCCGCGCCCGTCCCAGTGGTTGAAGTCGCCGATGACCCGCGCGCCCCGCGCGTTCGGTGCCCAGACGGCGAACGCGGTCCCGGTGACCTTGCCGAACCCGGTGTCCTCGGAGCCGTACTCGCGCACGTGGGCGCCGAGCACCCGCCACAGCTCCTCGTGCCTGCCCTCGCCGATCAGGTGCAGATCGGTCGCGCCGAGCGTGGGCAGGAACCGGTACGGGGTGTCGATCACCATCTCCGGCGTCGTGCTGCCTGGTTCGGCCCCCGGGTAGGCGACGGCGATCCGGTAGTCGGGCACCTCGGCCAGCGGCAGGGCGCCGGCGAACACGCCCTCGCGCAGGTGGGACAGGGGGAAGCGGCGGCCGTCGGCGAGCACCACGGCGGCCGTGGCGGCCAGTGGCAGCAGGGCCCGGACGATGATCCCGTCCGGCCCTTGATGCGCGCCGAGCACGGCGTGCGGGTCATGGTGGAGGCCAGCGACGATCCGGTCGATCTCGCCCGGGTGCACGTCGTCCGCGGCACCGGGGCGGACCGAGCGGGCCTGGCTGGGCCCCGTCATGCCGCTCCGTCGGCGATCGAGCCGAGCGGGATCGGCAGCCAGGACGGCCGGTTTCTCGCCTCGTACATCACTTCGTAGACCGCCTTGTCCAGGGTGAGGGCGCGTACCAGGATCCCATGCTTACCCGGATCCGCCCCGCCGGCCCGGGCGTATCCGGCGCAGAAGGCGGTCTGGTTGCGCCGCGCCCAGTCCCTGGCGGCCGCCCTGGCCTGCTCGGGGCTATCGTGCCCGGCGAGCTGGAAGCGCGCGGCGTAGTCGAGGGAGCGCAGCATGCCCGCCACGTCGCGCAGCGCAGGGAAGAAGGCCCGGCGGCGCTCCAGCGGAACCGCGGGTTCCCCCTCGAAGTCGAGCAGCACCCACCCGGCGTGGGTGCGCATCACCTGGCCCAGGTGGTAGTCGCCGTGGATGCGCTGCACCTCGAGCGGGTCGGTGAGCGTGGCCACGTCTTCGAACGCGGTCCGCACCGCCCGGTCGTGGCGGGCCAGTCCTGGCACCGCGGCGGCCGCCTGGTCCAGCCGGCCCAGCATCTGCGCCGACATGTCGCGGTAGGCCTGGGCGGGCAGTTCCTTGGTGCCGAAGGCCGACCGCGAGGTCGCGGTGCACCTCGGCGGTGGCCTCGCCGAGACGGTGTGCCTCGCCGGAGAAGTCCCCGCCCGCCTGCGCCGCGTTCGTGGTCTCGCTCGCGTAAAAGTCGCGGACGCTGGTCGCGGCCAGGGACCAGCCGTCCACCGCGCTCCGCAGGTAGGTGGAAAGTACGGCGAGGACCGTGGGCGGGCCCTGGGTCTGCGCGGTGATCCAGCCCAGCGGCGCGGCCACGTGCTGGGAGCCCATCCCGGCCAGGGCGTCGGGCACCTCCAGGTCGGGGTTCGGGCCCGAGGAGAGCCTGCGGAACACCTTGAGGATGGCCTCCTCGCCGAACAGCAGGCTGGTGTTGCTCTGCTCGGCGGTGAGCACCAGGCTCTCCAGGCCGGTGTCGATCTGCGCGCCCGGACGGCGGGCGAAGCGAAGCGGCCCGATCGACTCCCCGCCCGCCATCGCCTCGAGCAGCACCGCCGTCAGGCCGGGGTCGTGCAGGCCGTCGTAGCCGGCCATGCCCCGTCCACCGGGCCGATCCGGACATGCTCAAGCCGGTCGGGCAGATCCGCTCGCAAGCCCAGGAACAGCTGATACGAGTCCGTGCCCGAAGCCTGGGTGACCGCGACGATGAGGTGCCGTAGGCCGGGATCACCGGAAATCAGCGTGGTCTGCGCGACCACGGCCAGGTCGGTGATCGGTGTTCCCTTTCCGGCGAACCAGCGTTGTCCTGGCAGCCACGCGGCCAGGGTTTCCGCAAACGTCATGACTGCCATCTACCCCGCCATAGCGGATTCACCGGCCCGGCAGGCCGCATAGCGGACTTCGGTGCGCGCCACGGTACCCGGCCCGGTGGCTCCGTCCCCGGTCAGGCCTGGTGTTCCGGCCGCAGGCCCGGAAGCTGGAACCAGTAGAATCCGTGCCCCGGCAGGGTCAGCAGGTAGGGGAGGTCCCCGATGGGCGGGAACGTCACCCCGCCCATGCACTCCACCGGCGTGACGCCCTTGAACCGGCGCAGGTCGAGCTCGACCGGCTGGGGGAACCGGGACAGGTTGTTGACGCACAGGATGTGGTCGGCCAGGTCCACTCCGTCCTCCTCCCCCGCGCCGGTGTGCTCCCGGACGAACGCCAGCACGCTGGGGTTGGACGAGCTCAGCTCCTCGTACCCGCCGAGGCCGAAGACCCGGTGGCGCTTGCGGATCTCGATCATCCGCTTGGTCCAGTGCAGCAGCGACCCGGGGTTGCGCTGCTGCGCCTCCACGTTGAGCGCCTGGTAGCCGTAGATCGGGTCCATGTTCAGCGGCAGGTAGAGCCGCTGCGGGTCGCAGGTGGAAAAACCGGCGTTGCGGTCCACGGTCCACTGCATCGGGGTGCGGACCCCGTCCCGGTCACCGAGCCAGATGTTGTCGCCCATGCCGATCTCGTCGCCGTAGTACATCACCGGCGAGCCGGGCAGCGACAGCAGCAGGGCGGTGAACAGCTCGAGCTGGTTGCGGTCGTTGTCGAGCAGCGGGGCGAGCCGGCGCCGGATCCCGATGTTCGCCTTCATCCGCGGGTCCTTGGCGTACTCGGCGTACATGTAGTCCCGCTCGTCGTCGGTGACCATCTCCAGCGTGAGTTCGTCGTGGTTGCGCAGGAAGATCCCCCACTGGCAGCCCTCGGGGATGGGCGGGGTCTGCGCCATGATCTCCGAGATCGGGTAGCGCTGCTCCCGGCGCACCGCCATGAAGATCCGCGGCATCAGCGGGAAATGGAAGGCCATGTGGCATTCGTCCCCGCCCACCGACGGATCGCCGAAGTACTCCACCACGTCGCCCGGCCACTGGTTGGCCTCGGCCAGCAGCACCCGGTCCGGGTAGAGCCGGTCGATCTCGGACCGGACCCGCTTGAGGTACTCGTGGGTCTCCTTGAGGTTCTCGCAGTTGGTGCCCTCGCGCTCGTACAGGTAGGGCACCGCGTCCAGGCGGAACCCGTCGATGCCCAGGTCCAGCCAGAACCGCAGCACCTCGATCATGGCGTCCTGGACCCGCGGGTTCTCGTAGTTGAGGTCGGGCTGGTGGTGGAAGAAGCGGTGCCAGTAGTACTGGCCGCGGACCGGATCGTAGGTCCAGTTCGACTGCTCGCTGTCGACGAAGATGACCCGCGCCTCTGGGTAACGCTCGTCCGTATCCGACCAGACATAGAAGTCGCCATACGGGCCCTCGGGGTCGGTGCGCGACGCCTGGAACCACGGGTGTGCGTCGCTGGTGTGGTTCATGACCAGGTCCGCGATCACCCGCATGCCGCGCTCGTGGGCGCCGTCCACCAGGTCCACGAAATCGCCGAGGATGCCGAACTCCGGCAGGATCGAGGTGAAATCCGCGATGTCGTACCCGCCGTCCCGCAGCGGCGAGTTGTAAATGGGCAGCAGCCAGATGCAGTCGATACCCAGCCATTGCAGGTAGTCCAGCCGCGAGGTGAGCCCGCGCAGGTCCCCGGTGCCGTCGTCGTTGGAGTCGTGGAAACCGCGGACAAGCACCTCGTAGAACAGGGCGCGCTTATACCAGTGCGGGTCGCGCGGCCTGTCGAAAGAGAACGGATCGGGAACCGGCTCGCTGGGCGGCGTATTGAAGGTTCCCTGACTTGTGGTGGGGGGCAGCCCGGTAAGCCCGGGCTGGATCGGTTTCGGGTGTGCGGCCACTCGCTTCTCCCCTAGCGACGTTCTAATACCGCCGTCACACCATCGGGCCAGGCGTGACGGTGAAGATGTGGGCTGGTGCAGTCGCCGGATCGAGACGTACGTAGTTGGCTTGACCCCACCGGTATGACTCTCCGGTCAGCTCGTCTGTGACGACGAACTGCGACCGATCGTCCACTCCGAGTGCGGACATGTCAAGCCAGATGGTGGCCTCTCGCGGCTGGTGCGGATCCAGGTTCACGACGGCCAGCACGGTGTCCGCATCCCGGCTGCTGCGCTTGGAAAAGCACATCAGTCCGGGCTGGTCGGCGTAATGAAAGCGTAGATTACGCAACCAGTGCAGTGCCGGGTGGGATCTCCGTATCGAATTGAGCCGGGTGATGAACGGCGCGATGCCCGCCGGGCCCTGTTCCGCGGCCGCCCAGTCCCGCGGCCGGTAGGCGTATTTCTCCGAGTCCAGGTATTCCTCGCTGCCCGGCCGCACCGGCACGTTCTCGCACAGCTCGAATCCCGAGTACATGCCCCAGGCCGGCGACAGCAGGGCGGCCAGGGTGGCCCGCACCTTGAACGCGGGCGGCCCGCCGTGCTGCAGGTACTCGGTGAGGATGTCGGGCGTGTTGGTGAAGAAGTTCGGCCGCATGTACGCGGCCGCGTCCCCGCTCAGTTCGCGCATGTACGCCGAGAGCTCAGGGACGCTGTTGCGCCAGGTGAAGTACGTGTAGGACTGATGGAACCCGATCTTGGCGAGGGTGTGCATCGTGGGCGGGCGGGTGAACGCCTCGGCCAGGAAGATCACGTCGGGGTCGGTGCTGTCCACCTCGGCGAGCAGGCGCTCCCAGAACGCCAGCGGCTTGGTGTGCGGGTTGTCCACCCGGAATATCCGCACCCCGTGGCTCATCCACAGGCGCACGACCCGCAGCACCTCCGCATACAGCCCGGCGGGGTCGCGGTCGAAGTTCAACGGGAAGATGTCCTGGTACTTCTTGGGCGGGTTCTCCGCATACGCGATGGAACCGTCGGCACGCTGGGTGAACCAGTGCGGGTGCTCGGCGACCCAGGGGTGATCCGGCGAGGTCTGCAGCGCGAGGTCGAGGGCCACCTCCATGCCGAGTTCGCGGGTGCGCGCCACGAACGCGTCGAAGTCGGCGAACGTGCCAAGCTCGGGGTGGATCGCGTCGTGGCCGCCGTCCGGTGACCCGATCGCCCACGGCGAGCCGGGGTCGCCGGGCCCGGCGTGCAGGGCGTTGTTGCGGCCCTTGCGGGCCGTGGTCCCGATGGGATGGATCGGCGGCAGGTACACCACGTCGAAGCCCATCCGGGCGATCGGCTCCAGCCGGCACATGGCGGTACGCAGCGTGCCGCCCCGGGGCTCGCGGCGCCCCATCGGGTCTGCCTGCACGCCCTCCGAGCGGGGGAAGAACTCATACCAGGCCCCGTACAGCGCCCGCGTCCGGTGCACCACCAGCGGGTACGCGGCCGACCTGGTGAGCAGCTCGCGCAGCGGCGCCGCATCAAGGATCGCGGCGATCTCCTCGTCGTCGGCGGCGGCCAGCCGGTCCCAGGGGGCGAGCCCTGGGTCGCACAGCCGCGCCGCCACGGCCGCGAGCGCCGACCGGTGCGGGACCGGCCGCAGCGGCGACCGGGCCGCGCGGTCGAACAGGATGGCCCCCTCGGCCAGCATCAGTTCCACGTCCTGGCCCCGCGGGATCTTGATGCCGGCGTCGTGGCGCCAGTGGCCGATCGGGTCGCCCCAGGCCTCCACGTGGAACCGCCACCGGCCCTCGGCGTCCGGCGTGACCTCGGCCGCGTAGCGGTCCAGGCCTGGGAGTATTTCCCGCATCCTGGCCGGCGGCTGGCGCTGGCCGTCCGGGCCGCGCAGCACCACGCCGGCCCCGGGTACCTCGTGTCCCTCACGGAACACGGTCGCGCTGACCTCGAAGGTTTCCCCGACGACGGCCTTGGCCGGCCAGCGCCCGCAGTCGAGCACGGGCTCCACGTCACTGATCACTATCCGACCGATCACCCCAGAACGCTACCCAGCCTGACGCGGATGCACTCATGCCGCCCCGCTCGTGGCGCCCCCGCTCTCCGCATCCGTTAGGGTCGCTCTGCGTGAGAGCCATCCGCACCTTCACCATCCGGGCTTCGCTGCCCGAGCCGCTGGCCCCGCTGCACGACCTGATGCTGAATCTGCGCTGGTCCTGGCATGCCGGTACCCGGGAGCTGTTCACCGCGCTCGACCCGGCGGGCCGCGAGCGGGCGGGCCGCGACCCGATCGCGCTGCTCGGCGAGGTTCCGCCCGAGCACCTGGCCGCGCTGGCCGCCGACGGGGAATACCTGGACCGGCTGCACCGCGCGGCCGCGGACCTGGGTGAGTACCTGTCCGCGGCGCGGTGGTATCAGCGGAGCGGGGGCGGGCGCGAAGCGCGGGGGCGGGACGAGCAGAGCGGCGGCGGAGCCAACGGCGAACCGCCAGCGGCCATCGCCTACTTCTCCCCCGAGTACGGGCTCGCCGCCGCGCTGCCGCAATACTCCGGCGGGCTCGGCATCCTGGCCGGCGATCATCTGAAGGCAGCCAGCGACCTGGGCGTCCCGCTGATCGGAGTGGGGCTGCTGTACCGGCACGGCTACTTCAGCCAGTCGCTGTCGCCGGAGGCCTGGCAGCTTGAGCGCTACCCGGCCGGCGACCCGAACGGCCTGCCGCTCACCCTGCTGCGTGGCAGCGACGGCTCGCCGGTGAGCGTGGAACTGGCGCTGGGCGAGGGCGGCTCGCTGGCGGCGCAGGTGTGGCTGGCACAGGTGGGCCGGGTGCCGCTGCTCCTGCTCGACTCCTACGTGGAGCAGAACGAGCCGGGCCTGCGGGAGGTCACCGACCGGCTCTACGGCGGCGGCAGCGAGCACCGGCTGCGCCAGGAACTGCTGCTCGGCATGGGCGGGGTGCGGGCGGTGCGCGCCTACTGCGCGCTGACCGGCCATCCGCAGCCCGAGGTCTTCCACACCAACGAGGGCCACGCCGGGTTCCTCGGCCTTGAGCGGATCCGCGAGTACGCCGCGCAGGGGCTGAGCTTCTCCGAAGCGATCGAGCTGTGCCGGGCCGGCACCGTGTTCACCACGCACACCCCGGTGCCCGCGGGGATCGACCGGTTCGGCAGGGACCTGGTGGAGCGGGAGTTCGGCGGTACCGCCGCCGACCCCGCGCTGCCGCTGGACCGCGTGCTGGCCCTGGGCGCGGAGACCTACCCGGGCGGGGACCCGGCGGTGTTCAACATGGCCGTGATGGGCATGCGCCTGGCCCAGCGGGTGAACGGCGTGAGCGAACTGCACGGCCAGGTCAGCCAGGAGATGTTCGCGGGCCTGTGGCCCGGGTTCGATGCCGCAGAGGTGCCGATCGGCTCGATCACCAACGGCGTCCACGTCGCCACCTGGGTGGCGCCCGAGATACTCGGCTGCGGCGAGGGGGACGCCGGACAGCACGGGCCCGGTCCTGAGGACGGCCCGGCGTGGGACCGGATCGCCCAGACCGGGCCGGCCAGGCTGTGGGAGATCCGTGGCATGCTGCGCCGCCGCCTGGTCGCCGAGGCGCGGGAGCGGCTGCGCGCGTCCTGGCGGCAGCGCGGCGTGTCCGGGGCCGAGCTGGGCTGGACCCACCACGCCCTGGACGAGAACGCGCTGACCATCGGCTTCGCCCGCCGGGTGCCGTCCTACAAGCGGCTCACCCTGATGCTGCACGACCCGGAGCGGCTGACGTCGCTGCTGCTGGACCCGCAGCGACCGGTGCAGCTGGTGATCGCGGGCAAGGCGCATCCCGCCGACGACGGCGGCAAGCAGCTGATCCAGCAGATGGTCAGGTTCGCCGACGACCCCCGGGTGCGGCACCGCATCGTGTTCCTCCCCGACTACGACATGGAACTGGCCGCGGCCATGGTCGGCGGCTGCGACGTGTGGCTGAACAACCCACTGCGGCCGCTTGAGGCGTGCGGCACCTCCGGCATGAAGTCCGCGCTGAACGGTGGCCTCAACCTGTCGGTGCGGGACGGCTGGTGGGATGAGTGGTTCGACGGCGAGAACGGCTGGGTGATCCCGTCGGCCGACGACGTGGCCGACCCGGCCCGGCGCGACGAGCTGGAGTCCGCCGCCATGTATGAACTGCTGGAGCAGGTGGTGGCCCCGCTGTTCTACGAGACAGGCGCCGACGGGCTGCCGCAGCGGTGGCTGGAGATGGTCGCGCACACCCTCGCCGGGCTCGGGCCGCGGGCGCAGGCCGCCCGGATGGTCCGCGAGTACGTGGAGACCTTGTACGTGCCCGCCGCGCTCGCGTCCCGCGCGCTGGCCGGCGGTCACGGCGAGGGCGCCTTCGCGGCAGCGCGCGAACTGGCCGGATGGAAGCGGCGGGTGAAGGCGGCCTGGCCGTCGGTGCGGATCGAGCACATCGAGGCGGGCGACGGGGATCGCGGCCCGGGGGAGTGGCTGCCGGTCCGGGCGAGCGTGGCCCTGGGCGAGCTGACACCCGGGGACGTCACGGTCGAGGTGATCTGCGGCCGGGTGAGCGACGAGGAGGACATCGTCGAGCCTGCCGCAAGCGCGCTGGCGCCCGACGGGCCCGCGACCGCCGAAGGCACCTTCCGCTACGCCGGGGAGGCGCGGCTGGGCCGGCCTGGCCCGTTCGGGTACACGGTGCGCGTAGTGCCCCGTCATCCACTGCTGGACAGCACCGCCGAGCTGGGCCTGGTCACCTACCCGGACGCCCCCGAGGGAATGACCAACGGAGATCTCCGTTAAGAGGAGTTGGCCCCGAAGACGTTATCCCTGGTAGCTGGCTATGGAACAAGGTCGCTATGGCGCTTAGTAGTAACTCTGTGCATGTAAACCAATGCGCTCCGTATCTCGTCTCACTAGAGTGTGTCTTGTAGATCTATTCCGAGTTGGCGGAGATCTGCGAGATATGCCCCAGTGCCCCCGGAGCGCACAGCCAACTGCGCGTGTCAGCGGGGGCGACCGTCATAGCCCTGGGGGGGCCAATGAGGGACACAACCCCGCATGCCTTAAGACTGCCCGGCCGTGTCACTTTCGTCGCCGCCCGAACCCACCACACGAAAGGACCACAGCCATGAGGTCAGACATCCAGCCGGACAGCCCGCTGCTCACCCCGGCGGAGGTCGCTGCGCTGTTCCGGGTGGATCCCAAGACCGTCACCCGCTGGGCGCAGCAGGGCAAGCTCGGCTCGATCCGCACCCTGGGCGGGCACCGCCGCTACCGCGAAGCTGAGGTCCACGCTTTCCTGCACCGCCCGCCGCACGCCTGAAGCCAGCCCGGGCCGGGGTGAACTAGGATCGGGTTCCCCGGCACGGGAGGTGCGCATGGGCGAGTTCGTCCGGGTGGAGCGGGACGACGCGATAGCGACAATCCGGCTTGACCGGCCACCAATGAACGCGCTCAACGCGCAGGTTCAGGATGAGATCGCGGCCGCCGCCGCGGAGGTCGACACCGACCCCGCGGTGCGCGCTGTGGTGCTCTACGGCGGCGAGAAGGTCTTCGCGGCCGGGGCCGACATCAAGGAGATGGCGGAGGCCACCTTCGCCCAGGTGGCGGTGGACAGCCGCCGGCTGCAGGCCGCCTTCACCGCGGTAGCCAGGATCGGCAAGCCGGTCGTGGCGGCGGTCACCGGCTACGCGCTCGGCGGTGGCCTGGAACTGGCGCTGTGCGCGGACTTCCGGGTGGCCGGCGAGGGCGCCCGGGTCGGCCAGCCCGAGATCCTCCTCGGCATCATCCCCGGGGCGGGCGGCACCCAGCGGCTGCCGCGGCTCATCGGGCCCGCGCGGGCCAAGGACATCGTCTTCACCGGCCGCTTCGTCGGCGCGGCGGAGGCGCTCCGGATCGGCCTGGTGGACAAGGTGGTGCCCGACGCCGAGGTCTACCGGGTGGCGCGCGACCTGGTGGCCCAGTACGCCACCGGCCCTGCCGTGGCCCTCCGGGCGGCCAAGCAGGCCATCGACGCCGGGCTCGAGGCCGACCTGGACACCGGCCTGGAGATCGAGCGGCTGAACTTCGCCGCGCTGTTCGCGACCGAGGACCAGCGCGCGGGAATGCGCAGTTTCATCGAGAATGGGCCTGGGAAGGCCACCTTTGCCGGGCGCTGACGCAGGGCGGGTGGCGGGCCCGCAGTCCTGGCGCCCCGGGCAGGAGCAGAGCCGATGAATCCGATGACCGTCGCCGGCCCGGCCGGCCCCGCCGCGCGGGCCCGGCCATGACCGAGCCGGGCGACGGCCTGTCCCTGGAGGAGATCACCGCCGCCTTGCGCGCCGACAGCGCCGACGTCGCGCTGTACGCGCGGGTGCTCACCGAATCCCTGGGGGATGCGCTGCCACCAGGATGCGTAACGGTCGACAGGGACCGGACCATGTCGGACCGGATGCGCGGGCGTCCCGGCCAGGTCACCAAGGTCACGGTGCGACTCGGTGAGAAGGTGCTGAGCCTGGCCGTGGAGCCGGGCCGCCCGCCCGCCGCGGAGATCTGCCGGGAGGTACGCGGCGTCGTCCTCTCCCGCCAGCCCGCCGGGATGCAGGAATGGGTGGACGAACTGGCCAGGGAGCTGGCCGCGCACGCAAAGCAGAACGCACACGCGGCCGAGGTGCTGCGCAAGCTTGTCGCAGGTTCCTAGGACATCACCCGGCGGCGTCATGCCGATCCGGGCGGGGATATGGAAGGGGGCTCCGTAGTCAGGGACATGCCATGAACGATCGGGACCTGATGCCGGATCGGCTCGGGGAATACCGCCTGCTCGACCGGATCGGCGAGGGCGGCATGGGGGTTGTCTTCCTGGCCCGCGACCGCCGCCACCGGACGGTCGCGCTCAAGGTCCTGCGTTCCAGCGTGGCAGGCGACCCCACGGCGCGGCGGCGGCTCGCCCGTGAGGTCGAGACGATGCAGCGGGTGCGCAGCCCGAACGTGGCCGAGGTGATCGACGCCGACCTCGACGGGCACACGCCGTACATCGTGACCCGCTTCGTGCCCGGCCGCACCCTGGACGACGTGGTGACCCAGGACGGCCCGCTGCGCGGTCCGGCGCTGTCCCAGCTGGCCTGCGGGCTCGCCGACGCCCTGGTCGCGGTGCACGCCGCCGGGGTGGTGCACCGCGACGTCAAGCCGGGCAACGTGATGCTGTTCCAGGACACGCCCGTGGTGATCGACTTCGGGATCGCGCAGGGACCGGACGCCACCCGGCTGACCATGACCGGGATGTTCATGGGTACCCCGGGCTATCTGGCCCCCGAGGTGATCGAGGGCCGGCCGAGCAGCGAGGCCTCCGACGTGCATGCGTGGGGGGCCACGGTCGCGTTCGCGGCCATCGGCCGGCCGCCGTATGGCACCGGGCCTTACGAGGGCATCTTCTACCGCATCGTGAACGGGCAGGCCGACCTGAGCGCGGTTCCCGGGCCGATGCTCCCGCTGCTGGCCGCCGCGCTCGCCAGGGATCCCGCGCACCGGCCATCCGCGGTGCAACTGCGCGCCCAGGCGGCGGTGCTCGACCCCGGCACTCTCGTTATGAATCATGGACAGGCCGGCCAGGCGGCACCGGGGAGCGCGACCGGAGGCACCGCGACCAGATCGGACGCCGCGGCAGGAGCCGTGCCTGGCGGGCCAGCGGCCTACGTGCCGCCCGCTCCGGTGGCGAGCGGGCCAGCGGGCTACGTGCCGCCCACCGTCGTCGCTCCGGGCGCTGGCGGGCCGACCGTGCTGCCCGCGCCCGGGTCCGCCGGAGCGCCGGGCTGGCCCGGCATGGCGGCCGGCAACGGGCGGCCCCCGCGGCGCCCGGCACGTCCGCGCCCACCACCCGCCCCATCGCCGAGGGACGGCCGCTTCCGGACGACCTTGCGGACGTGCTCACCCCGGTCAGCTACGCCGGGCGCGGCGCCGCACCGCAGGCGGGGGGCGCTGCGGCCGCGCCGGCCCCGCGTCGCCGCCCGGCCAGCGGCCGCGGCGGAGCCGGCCAAACGCTCGCTCGTGCAGCCGTTCATGGTGGTCGCGGCGGTCGTGCTCATGGCCAGCATCAGCGTTGTCCTGCCGGTGGCGGGCACCGCGGCCGCGCTGCTGCTGATCGCGGTGCTGCGCACGGCCGGCCTGGTACAGCGCAAGACCACCGCGCGCCGCACCGCCCGCGGGGCCCGGGCCATGGACCCGGTCGTCACCGTGGTCACCCTGCCCTGGCTCGTGCTGCGCGCGCTGTTCGCGCTGCTGATTCTCGCGCCGTTCGCGCTGGCCGCCGCCGCGCTCGCGGCCGGCATCACGGTCGCGGTCGCACCGGGGGACTGGCCGTACCGTGCCCTCGCCTACGCGGCCGGCACGCTGGTGCTGTTCTACGGGCTCGGGCCGGGTTCCGGCATGCCCCGGGCCCAGCTCCGGCGGGTCTTCGGCACGTTCACCAAGAGCCCCGCGGTACGGATCGTGGTGGTACTCGGGCTGGCCGCGCTCGCCCTCGGGGCGCTCACCGCCGCGGTGTCCTCGCCCTCGGTCTACTGGCCGACGGTCGTCCCGGCGAACTTCATCCACTTCGGGGTGATTCATCTGGGGCCGCTGCGCCGCCTCGGCTACCTGGCCCATCTGAGCGGGCCGCACCGGTTCCACCTGCTCCGCGGCGGATTCCTGCGGCACTTCTCCTGACCTACGGGCGGAGCGCTACGCCAACCTGGGGCCGCCCGCGATCGTGGCTGCCAGGGCGGCGGCGCCCAGGTGGAGGGTCAGGCCGGGCGGTGGCCGATGCCGTTGGGCTGACCCGCGCCGCGGAAGACGTCGGCCTGGCCCGCCTGGCCGGCCGCGCGGTACGCCGCGGCGGCGGCACCACGCCAGGTACCGGGGCCGCGGCCGGAGGCTCGGCACGGTCGGCCGTGCCGGACTGCGGCGGGCGGTCCGCCCGCTCGGCCGGCGGCAGGGGACGGACGAGGCCGAGGGCGATCACCTCGTTGGCCAGCCGCACCCGCCGGTTCTGGCCTTCAGGGATACGGAACTTCTGGTAGAGGCGCAGCAGGTGCTGCTTGACGGCCGCCTCCGTCACGACGAGGTCGGCCGCGATCTCCCGGGCCGTCGCGGGGGCCACGAAGGCCTCGTCGGAGAGCGCAGGGCGGCACAGGGACGTGAGGACGTCCAGTTCACGGCGGGTCAGTTCGGGGCTCGCCGAGCGCCGCAGCTCGACTTCGGCGGAGATGTCTTCCCTGGGGATGCCGCCCACCCGGCAGCGCGCGGCGCCGAAGCTGAGCACGTCGCCCTCTTCCAGGACCCTGCGGGCCACGAGCCGGCCGTTGACCCGGGTCCCGTTACGCGATAAACCCAGGTCAGCGACGTAGGCGTACGGGCCGTGGCGGACGATCTCGGCGTGCAACCGGGAGACGCTGGGATCGGCCAGCCGGATATCGACCCCGCTACCACGCCCGACCGTGGTCACCGCCTCGGCCAGCGGGATGACGTCGCCGGTCTCTTCGATGCGAATATAAGGCCCCTCCACAAGGTTCTCCTGCCTGCCTATGTAGCGACTGAGTTCTTACGGTCTGGTTACCCCTTCGGGCCTACTTCCTAATCACCCATGCCGCGATTGGTCGCACCGTACGGCCGCCTGCCAAGGGCCCCCGGCGGTCCCGGAGGGCCGACGGAACTGGTCGCGGGCGGTCGCAAGTACACTGCCGACGGGTCATGCGGAAGGAAACAAAATGGCGGACAAGCCGGCCAGGGGCCTTGCGGACGTCATCGCGGCCTCCACCGCGGTCAGCGACATCGACGGCCTGGCCGGTCTGCTGTTCTACCGCGGCTATGACATCCACCAGCTCGCGGGCTCGGCGACCTTCGAAGAGATCGCCTACCTGCTGCAGCGCGGCCACGCACCCTCGCCCGGGGAACTTGAGGCCTACCGGGCGGAGATCGCCGACGGCCGGGTGGCAGGCAAGCTCGTCACGGCCTGCCTGCCCGACGTGGCCGCCAGCCAGGCGCCGATGGAGGCACTGCGCTCCCTGGTCTCGCTGGCCAGCGCCGACGACCCGGACAAGAACTCGAACTCCCCGGAGGCGAACGCGCGCAAGGCGGTCCGGCTGACCGCGCAGCAGCCGCTGCTTGTCGCCGCCTATCACGCCGCGCGCAGCGGCCGCGAACTGCCGCCTCCTGCCGAGGGCCTCGGGCTGGCCGCCAACTTCCTGCTCCAGATGCGGGGCACGCCGCCTGCCGAGCACGAGGCCGAAGTGCTGGACACCTGCCTGGTGCTGCACGCGGACCACACGATGAACGCCTCCACCTTCGCGGCCAGGGTCTGCGCGGCCACCCTGTCCGACATGCACTCCGCCGTGGTCGCGGCGATCGGCACGCTCAAGGGCCCGCTGCACGGGGGCGCGAACGAGCAGGTGATGCGGACCCTGACCGAGATCAGGAGCGCGGCACCTGGCGACCCGGTGGGCGCGGTGGAGCGCGAAGTGGCGCAGCGCCTCGCGGCCGGTGAGAAGATCATGGGCTTCGGCCACCGGGTGTACAAGACCGAGGACCCGCGGGCCACCCACCTGCGGGCCATGTCGGGGGAACTGGCGGGGGAGTCCGGCGACGACACCTTCTACCGCATGTCCCGGCGGATGGAGGAGGTCGTCCTGGCGCAGAAGGGCCTGCTGCCCAACGTCGACTTCTACGCCGCCACCGTCTATCACTACCTGGGGATCCCGATCGACCTTTTCACCAGCGTCTTCTCGGTCAGCCGGATGGCGGGCTGGACGGCCCACGTGATGGAGCAGCACGCGGACAACAGGCTGATCCGCCCGGACAGCGAGTACATCGGCGAGCGCGGGCTCACCTGGATTCCGGTCGGCCAGCGGTGAGCGGGCTGCCAGGGGGCTGTGCCGCGTGACCGGGCCCGTCTCGCCGCGGGGGAGCAGCCGCGCGACCGCCGCGAACCGGGGCCGGGACGGCACCGGAGGGTGGCTGGCGTACCTGCTCGTGCTGGCCGGCGTTGCGGCCGTTTGCGCCTGGCTGTGGGCGGGCGGCCAACATGCCGCCAAGGGGGGTACGTTGGCACTGGCGGGCGTCATGTTCGCCGCCGCACTTGCCAGGCTGGCGCTGCCGGAAAGCCGGGCCGGCCTGCTCGCATCGAGGAAGCGCCGCACGGATGTGGTCACGCTGGCCGCCCTGGCCACCGGGCTGCTTGTCGCGGGGCTGCTGCTCCCGGTGCCACTGTGAGATGAGCCAAGCCACTGCCTGGCGCGCGCCGCGGCGGGCAGTTCTGGCCAGGCCGGCCCCGGGCGGGGCGGGCCTGGCCGCGCGTGACAACGGTGTCAGGCCGCAGAAGGGAAGGAACCAGCCGCAATGCCCAAGATCAAGGTAGCCAATCCCGTCGTCGAACTCGACGGCGACGAGATGACCAGGATCATCTGGAAGTTCATCAAGGACAAGCTCATCCTGCCTTACCTGGATGTGGACCTGAAGTACTACGATCTGTCGGTCACCCACCGCGACGAGACCGACGACCAGGTCACCGTGGACGCCGCGTACGCGATCAAGAAGTACGGGGTCGGGGTCAAGTGCGCCACGATCACCCCCGACGAGGCGCGGGTCGCCGAGTTCGGGCTCAAGCGGATGTGGCGCTCGCCCAACGGGACGATCCGCAACATCCTCGGCGGCGTGGTGTTCCGCGAGCCGATCGTGGTGCACAACGTCCCCCGGTTCGTCCCCGGCTGGACCAAGCCGATCATCATCGGCAGGCACGCCCACGGCGACCAGTACCGCGCCACCGACTTCGTGGTCCCAGCCCCCGGCCGGGTGCTGATCACCTACGAGCCGGACGAGGGCACCGGCGCGACCGGCTTCGAGCTCGAGGTCAGCCGGTTCACCGGCGGCGGCGTGGCCATGGGCATGTACAACTACGACGACTCGATCAGGGACTTCGCCCGGGCCACCATGCGTTACGCGCTCACCCGTGGCTACCCGCTGTACCTGTCCACCAAGAACACGATCCTCAAGGCCTACGACGGGCGCTTCAAGGACCTGTTCGCCGAGATCTACGAGTCGGAGTTCAAGGCGGAGTTCGAGGCGTCCGGGATCACCTACGACCACCGGCTGATCGACGACATGGTCGCCCAGGTCCTCAAGGGCGACGGCGGCGTCGTCTGGGCATGCAAGAACTACGACGGCGACGTGGAGTCCGACGTGGTCGCCCAGGGCTTCGGCTCGCTGGGCCTGATGACCAGCGTGCTGATGACCCCGGACGGGCGCACCATCGAGGCCGAGGCCGCGCACGGCACGGTGACCAGGCACTACCGCATGCACCAGCAGGGCCAGGCCACCTCGACCAACCCGATCGCCTCGATCTTCGCCTGGACCCGGGGCCTGGCGCACCGCGGCGAGCTGGACGGCACCCCCGAGGTCACCAGGTTCGCGGAGACTCTGGAGAAGGTCTGCGTGCAGACCGTGGAAAGCGGCAAGATGACCAAGGACCTGGCCGTGCTGATCGGTGCGGGCGCGCCGTTCCTGAACACCGAGGACTTCCTGGCAGCGCTGGACGACAACCTCCGCGCCGCGATGGATTCCTGAGCGCAAGGCCGCCCGAGCACGTTGCCTGAGCACGCAGAAGGAGGCCTGAAGAGATGGCCCGCAAGGGGAAGGTAGCCGTGGTCGGCGCCGGGTTCTACGGCTCCACCACGGCGCAGCGGCTGGCCGAGTACGACATTTTCGACGAGGTCGTGCTCACCGACATCATCGAAGGAAAGCCAGAAGGGCTCGCGCTGGACATGAACCAGTCGCGCCCGGTGGAAGGCTTCGAGACCAAGCTCACCGGGCAGACCACCGGCCCGGCCGGCGAGGGTTACGAGGCGATCGCGGGGTCGGGGATCGTCATCGTCACCGCGGGGCTGGCCCGCAAGCCGGGGATGAGCCGGATGGACCTGATCGAGGTCAACGCCAAGATCGTCCGCGCCGTGGTGGAGAACGTGGTGAAGCACGCGCCCGAGGCGGTGCTCATCGTGGTCTCGAACCCGCTGGACGAGATGACCGCGCTGGCGGCCAAGGTCTCCGGCTTCCCCTCGCACCGGGTGATGGGGCAGGCGGGCATGCTGGACACCGCCAGGTTCAGCTACTTCGTCGCCGAGCGCCTCGGCGTGCCGGTCTCCTCGGTGCGGACGCTCACCCTCGGCTCGCACGGGGACACCATGGTCCCCGTGCCGTCGGCGTGCACGGTGGACGGTGCGCCGCTGGCCGAACGGCTGCCCGCCGCCGACATCGACGCGCTGGTGGAGCGGACCAGGCAGGGCGGCGCGGAGATCGTCGCGCTGCTCAAGACCGGGTCCGCATACTACGCGCCGTCCGCGGCCGCGGCCAGGATGGCCAGGGCCGTGGCCGAGGACGCGGGCGCGGTCATGCCGGTATGCGCGTGGGTCGACGGCGAGTACGGCATCTCCGGCGTCTACCTGGGCGTCGAGGCCGAGCTTGGTGCGACCGGGGTGCGCCGGGTCGTGGCCCGCGACCTTACCGAGCCTGAACTCGCCGCGCTGCGCGAGGCGGCAGATGCGGTACGCGAAAAGCAGGCTTCGGTCGCCAGCCTCTAACGCCGCGTGACCATGAATTCCCGGCGCTGACCGGCTTCGGTGGCCTCTTTGCTGGTGGTGGCGGCGGGAGTAGCGTGGCGTGGGTAAGGGAGCGGCCCGGCGGGTGGCGGTGACGATGGGCGATATCGGTGAGGAGATCACCGAGATCGAGCTGGAGCCGTGGCCCGGGGAGACTCCCGCGGAGATGCCGCCGGCGGCGCCAGGGGAGACGCCCGCGGCGGCGCCGGCCAGCCGGCCGAGCCGGTCTCGCGGTGACCGCGCCGCCCGGGGAGGGCGTCCCGGGGTTCAGTGGCCGCGATCTGCCGTTCGCGGCCGGTGCGGTGACCGGCGTGCGGCTGTGGCGGGTGGATAAGGCCGCGGCCGAGGCGGTGATGAACGGCGCTCCTGCGCCGGGAGAGGGCCTGCTGACCGGCGTGTTCGGCGGCATGTGGCGGCGCGGGGAGAACGTGGCCGCCTGCGGCGGCGGCGGCCTGGGTGCGCCGCCATGCCCGCACGACCTGGTGCCCGCGCCGGGATGCGGGTGCGGGTTCTGGGCGTACTGGGCGCCGCGGTATGCCTGGCGCTGCGACTACTACTGGCGGGCCGAGGTGATCGGGACCGTTCAGGGCTACGGGCGGACCAGGATCGGCACCCGCGGCTGCCGGTGCGCCAAGGCCCGCATCCTGGGCCTGCACGTGCGCCCCGCCGACCCCGGCCGCCCGCCCTCCGACGGCCCGAGCCACCACGACCTCACCAGGATCCTCGCCAGCTACTACGGCGTGCCGTGCTACCCATCGCTGGCACAACTGCTGGCCGCCTGCCCGCTCACCGCCGACTACCTCCCGCGCCGGCACCGGCACCTGGCCACCTCACCCGCGCTCAGCCCCGGGGCACTGACCCTGCCCGCACCGCTCACCTGGCTGCGGGCGACAGGACAAGCGGGACAACCCAGACGGCCCTGAGCATGTAGCCTCGCGGCAGGCCCGGCGCCGACGAGACAATGGCGGGCGGCGCGGGAAAGGGACTGGGGCCACTATTCGCGCTGCGTGGCTTTGGGCCAGATGGCGCGGTGAGTCGTGCCGTGGTGGTCAGCGGACGAAGATTCCCCGGCCGATGACGGTGTGGACCAGGCCTTCGGTGCGGAGGACTTCGACGGCTTTCTTGACGGTGCCGACGGCGACGCCGTATCGCTGGGTGAGGGTGCGTTCGCTGGGGATCGGGCGCCCGGAGCGCAGTTCGCCGGATTCGATCTGAGCGCGAAGGATGGCGGCCAGCTGCTGGTAGACAGGCACGGCTCCTTCATGATCGATCTCGCTCACATGATCAAGTTACCTAGGCTGGGGCTAGTTTCGATCATGTGGACCTAGCCATGGCTAGCTCTGGCTAGGTAGGCTGCAGGACTATGACTGACGTGGTTGCCGAACTGGCCGAGTTACTGGACCGCTACGGCTCCTGGCAGGTGGAGTACCAGGACCATCCGCCGGCCTGGCTCGCCACCCGGCGGCCTGGCCCTGCCCAGGTCCATGTCCTGGCGGCGTACGACCTGGCCAGCCTGCGGGAGAAACTCGCCAGCGCCGAGACCCTCAGCACCGGCCTGGCTGATCTCCGCAACGAGTTCGCCGGATCGGGCTTCACCTTCGGCACGGTCTGGGCCAGCGCAGCAGGCCCCGGCGCAAGGCGCCTGTATGCCAGCCGGTCCGGCGTGCTGATCACCTCATGGACCGCTGCCGAACTGCGCGCCAGGCTCCGGGAAGAGCTGGCAAGCGAGTAACCCCCCAGGCGTACCAAGACCGTTACGAAGCGGGGCGCCGCCCCAGAGCAGCTGCCGGTTGATGTGCTGGGGGTAGCGCCAGGGTGGCGACCGGCCCGGAGACGCTCGCGGGCGGCTGGTTGCTGGACCAGGCATAGGTCAAGTACCAGCTGGTGTTAGAGCGGCGGTGTGGGATACGCCAGTGCAGGCCGAACGTGTGCGATCCGGCGGGCAGCACCTGGCGGTAGTGGGCCAGGATCGGGTTCATGCCGATGGGGCCGTTCGGCCCGCCGCCCCAGGTCCCGGTGGAGATGCCGAACCACAGCGCGGTGATTGTGACCTGCTTCGGCACGGTCACCGCGACGCGCATCATCAGGGTCTCGCCAGGGCGGGCCCGGTAGCGCGGTACATGCCCGTCTATGCGGAGCGCGAAGGACACCCCGTTAATGGTCGGGGCGAAGGTCACCTTCGGCACGGTCGCCGGGCATGATGCGCCGGGTGGGCAGCGCGGGGAGGAGGAGCAACCGCCTGCCGCAAGCACTCCCGCCACCAGTGCGGCCACCAGGCTGGTCCGCAGGACCAACATCACAGCGCCAGTATGAGGGGCCGCGCCGAGTTGAGTCACCGTGAGTTCAGCGAACAACGGTGACCTCGATAACAGGGCAGTTGCCCGTGATCACCTTTGGCGGCCGGTGGCCGACGACGAGGCACGGCCAAGTGCGGGAAATCACCGCCGCCCGCCCCGGGTGGACCGCCCGGTAGGTTCCGGTTGCCCGGCCCGGGCCAAGGGTACCGAGCACCAGGACAGACGGGCGCGAGCTTTGGGGTACCGGGCCAGCCAGCATGTGAACGTCGATCTGCTGGCCCACATGCACCGTCACCGTCAGGGCCGGGATGGAAAGCAGCCCGGCGCAATCGCCGGCGCCCCTGACATGCCCGGCGACGCGCACCAGGGCGGGCGGCCCGCACGCGCTGGTCCCTGTCTGGGTCCACCACGGCTTACCGCTGCAGGAAGCCAGCATGCCGGTAATCAGCGCCGCGACCCCAGCGGCAGCTAAGAAACGGAGCCCGGCCATGCTCATGCCTGATAGACGCGCACAGCACCTGCCCGGTTCCGCAAGCCGTGGTAGAGCGGGTGGTAACCAGCTAAGGGCCGCACGGGTGTTGGGGTCGCTGGCCCGCTCGCGCGGCCTGGGCATGCCGAATGGAAGCGCGCCGCTTGGCCCATCCGCCACTACAGAAAGTGTCGTACTGAATGGGACAATCCCGCCCCCGCTGTCCAGGGGGGCGCCTGATCATCGGTGGGCTATGAGCTTGTGTCCGTCCGGCAGGATGACGGTTCGATGACATGCTGGCGGGAATACTTCTCGGCAGGATTGTGTCACCCATAATAGAGCGATGCTCGAGATCCGGTTCACCCAGGCGGCGCGCAAGCACCGCATCGGCCGGGCCTCGGTTCGCCAAGTCATGTCCACCGTGATCCCCGCCGGGACAGTCACCACGCAGGGAAACCAGGCGTGGCTCTACCTCGGCGCGGATGAGCGGGGCAGGGAATTAGAGGTGATCGCCGTTGAGATCGGGCCACAGCCCGGACAGCGGCCGTACCTGCTGGTCATCCACGCTATGCCCACGAGCCTGCGGAAGGGAAACCGCGATGTCTAGGCACCAGCCGCCACCCATCAACCGGGACACCCCGTTCGGGCCCGACGTGGACTTGGACCAGGATGACGTCAGGCTCGCCGACGGGACACCTCTCACACACGAGGTCGCCGCCGAGATTGTCGAGGATGCCCGCAGGTCCGCCGGCCGTCCGTCGCTGACCGGGCCAGGCAAGCACTCCCCCCAGGTCTCGGCGCGCGTGCCTACCGAACTCCGCGACGCTGCGGAGCGTCAGGCCAGGCGTGAAGGAAAGAGCGTGTCGCAACTCATCCGGGAGTTGCTGGAGCGATACCTCGCAGGCAAGCCGGGCGGCGTACGCAGCTGAGGGTCTAGGCGTTCCGCCTTCGCCTGCCCGTTGTGACTTCGCCGACGGAAGAGGGTGTTACGAAGCAAGGGCCAACGCCGTTCCGCCTGATCAGGCCCAGCGCCTGACGATCGAATGGACAACCGGTCTCTGACGGTCTCGATCGGGCAGCAGGCAGCGGGGGGTGCGGACACGGCGGGACGGGCCACCACTGCTCCGCAACCGGGTTCTGCCTGCCGCCCGGTGGGTGGCAGGAATTGTCTGCGTTATCTGACGGCCGCCGGCGCATGCAACAGATGGGCGCGGCTGGCGCATCATCTGGGTAGGCCCGAGGTGGTGGAGTGGATCTTGATGAGGCGCTGGCGGAGCTGGTCGCACAGTCCGGTGACCGGCTGCTGCGGGTTGCCTATCAGCTGACCCACGACCGGGCGGCAGCACAAGACCTGGTGCAGGAGGCCCTGGTGCGGGTCTACCGGTCGATGCGCCGCCGCGGCGTCCCGCCCGAGGATTGGTATGCCTACCTGCGCCGGGCCGTGGTCAACGAATATCTGCGCGCCCGGCGGCTGCGCAGCAGCGGCGAGGTGGTGACCGACAGGATGCCCGAACAGCCTGTGGCCGGTAGCCCAGAAGACCAGATCGCCGACCGGGCACAGCTGTGGTCGGCATTGGGGGCGCTGAGCGCGCGGCAGCGCGCGGCGCTGGTGCTGCGGTACTACGAGGACCTGCCCGACCCCCAGATCGCGGCGCTGCTCGGCTGCCGCGAGGCGAGCGTGCGCAGCTTGGCCAGCCGCGGGCTAGCCGCCTTGCGGCAGCGGGCCGTACCCGCCGGCGTCGGAGAGGAGGATCGGCGGTGAGCGGCATCGAAGACATCGTTCGCCAGGTGATGGCCAGCCACGACCAGGAAGCGCCGGGCGCGCCAGACCTGCTCCGCGCCCTCCACACTACGCTCGGGCATCCCAGCCGGCGCGGGAAGTGGCCTGGTCTGCTCGTGCCCTTGGCCGCCGCCGCCGCGACCGTCGGCGTTGTCGCCGCCTCGCTGGCTATCTCCGCCGCGTTCCAGGGCCACGCCCGCCCGCCCGGCCCAGGCCCGGCCGCGCGGTCCCACCCCTTCCCGGCGGCGCTGCGCTCGGCGGCGTCGCGCCCGGCGGCGCTGCGTCAGGTGCCCCCCTACTTTGCCGCGCTGACCCTGACCGCCCCTGTCCAGGTGATGGGCGGCGAGGCCGTGGTGGTGCGCTCGACTGTCACCGGGCACGTGCTCGCCACGGTCACCCCGCCCCGGCCCTACCGGATCTTCACCTGGGTGAGTGCCGCCGACGACGACCGCACCTTCGTCCTGGCCGCCCAGCGGTACTGGCCCATCGGCTCCGGCCAGGCCGGGATGCCCGCCCAGAACCGGGACATCACCACCCCCACGGTGTTCTTCAGGATGACCTTCGACCCGGCCACCCACACGGCAACGCTGGGCCGCCTGGCCGTCCCGGAAACGATCCCGTCCGCCCAGCTCGCCGGGATGACCGTGTCCCCCGACGGCACCAGGCTCGCCCTGGACCTCCGCCGATCTATCCAGTCCATCCAGGTCGTCACCCTCGCCACCGGGGCGATCCGGTCCTGGGCCTGGCCCGGCGGCGGCTGGATCGGCAACAACAAGCCGATCGGCCAGATCTTCTCCTGGACCGCGGACGGGACGATGCTGGCGTTCCAGCAGCGGAACGACAACGGGGGAGCAATGTCCCTCTCGTTTCTAGCCGCGGTCGCCGGCGCCCTGGCCGCGGTCGTGCTCACCGGGATGCTCGTGCGGCGGTGCGTCCGTGTGAGGCGGGCTGGCCTGCTGGCCTGGACTATCACCGCGACCGCGATCACGATCGCGCTGGCAGCGCACGCGCTTGGCGCCTACCGGGGCTTGGCCCCGGCGGCCACGAACGTCCGGCTGCTCGACACCACCGCGCCCGGCACCAGCCTGGCGTCATCCGCGATCGGGCTCACCTTCCCGGACCCGGCGGACTTCGGCCTCAACACGCTCCTCACCCCCGACGGCACCAGGATCGTCACCGTCACCCCCCAGGGGATCACCGAGTTCTCCGCCCGCACCGGAACGCCGATCCTGTCCGAGGACCAGTTCTCCGTGGCCCAATTCCCGGCCGGCGGCCCGCAGGAGGTGGACCGGCAGTCCGTGCTGTGGGCAAGCCCGGGCGGCCAGGCGCTCGTCGTCTCCGACCCCCGCGGCAAGGCAACCCCCTATGGTCCCGACACCATCCTCGGCGTCCTCACCGGGAACACATTCACCCCGATCCCCAACGGCACCTACCAGAGCATTCAGATCGCCTGGTAGACGTTCCCTTACCCGATGACATTCTGGGCACGCCCGGCGACCGATGCGCCAGGCCACGAAGGGCAGGCACAACCGGGCGCGGTGGGTGGTTGGACCTGACACGTCACAAGAGAGTGTTGGTAGGGACAACTGTGCGCCCGAAGGGCGCTCGTTTGGTGTCGTGGCTGGCGGTGGCGGGTCGGTCGGTTACGGCGGAGAGTGCCTACGGACCGGGCGGGGGGTGGGCGGGCCGCCTTGTGGGCTGGAGGGCTGATTCCTCGTGGCCTTGCCGTCTGGCCAGGCTTGGCTGGCCGGCCACTGCGACAGGACGGAGGCGAAGGTCTCTCACTTCCACTCGAACTAAGTGAGGTCGACCCGAAGCGCGGTGCTGGCCTCACGACCAGCCCGTTTCTCCGGGTCGCCTCCCGCACCCGGCGTGCACCTCTCAGCGCACCGGGCGCTCCGCAAGCCCCGGCATGGGCCGGTGCTTACCTCATGCCGTGCTCGGCCATGGTGTCGCGATCTTCGTTCCCCGGTAGTAGTAGCGCTTGGCGCTGACCCTGGCCGGGTCGAACAACTCCACGGCCCCGTCGCTGGGCCACATGCCGTAGCGTCGGCGTAGCTGTTTCCATGGGGTTCGCCGATGCTTGCGCTCCTGCCACCTGACCACCTGTTTCCACAGGTAGGACCTCAGATAGCTGAAGGTCGCGTTCGAGCATCCGTACCTGAAGTACGCGGTCCAGCCACGCAGCATCCGATTGAGATGGATGAGCAGGACGCTGAGCGGCAGGTTCGTGTTCTGCTGGCACCACGCCTTGATCTTGGCCTTGATGGCGGCCAGCGCCTTCTTGGCCGGGTAGACGTAGACGTAGTACCTGCCGGTGCCTCGCTTGCGGTGCCGCTGGATGCGCCAGCCGAGAAAGTCGAGGCCGTCGTCAATGTGGGTAACCAGGGTCTTTTCCGGCGACAGGCGCAGGCCCATCGTCGCGAGGACCCCGGCGATCTCCTCCTTCAGGGCTTCGGCGTGCGCCTTGGTGCCCGACACGGCCAGGCACCAGTCGTCCGCATACCGGGCCAGCCGGTAGTTGGGCAGACCCTGGCGGCGCCGCTTGGCCCTCTCATACGGGCTGGCTCCGGGACCTCCCGGGCCCTGGGCGATGTGCTCGTCCAGGACCGACAGGGCCACGTTGCTCAGCAACGGGGAAGGATCGACCCTTGCGGGGAACCAGCGCTGGTATCCGCCAGCGTGCCGTCCTCGGTGAGGATGCCCGCTTTAAGGAATGCCTTCACCAGGGCAAGGACGCGTTTGTCCCCGACGCGAGCCCGCACCCGGCCCATCAGAGCCGCATGCGAGATTTCGTCGAAGCAGGCTTTGATGTCCCCTTCTACGATCCACTCATACGAGCGGGAGGCGAAGTGGTGCACCTCAGCCACCGCGTCATGAGCCCGGCGGTTCGGGCGGAATCCGTAGGAGCACGGAAGAAAATCCGCCTCGAAGATAGGCTCCAGCACCAGCTTCAAGGAGGCCTGGGCGACCCGGTCCCGGATGGTGGCGATCCCCAGGTAGCGGACCTTTCCGCCCGCTTTGGGAATCGCCCTCTGCCGGACCGGCAAGGGCTGGAAAGCACGGGCCCTCAAATCAGCCCGCAACTCCGCCAAGAACCCCTCAACCCCGCGCTCGGACTCGATGTAGTGGGCGGTCTCGCCGTCCACACCGGCCGTGCGTGCTCCCTTGTTTCCCCGCACCCGATCCCACGCAACCAGCAAGAACGCGGGATCAGCGACGAGATTGAACAGATCATCGAACCTGCGATGAGGGTCATCACCGGCCCAACGGTGCAGCTTGGCCTGGATCTCCAGTACCCGGCGCCCGGCTGAAAACAGCCCTGGCAACCCCGGTTCGCCAGTATTCACCGGCGGCCTCCTGGTCTTCCCTGACGTCTGCTGCTGACTTGCTGGCCCCCTTCGCCATGTGCACGTCTTTCACGTGCCCGGACTACTACGGGGCCTCCGCCCCATCTAGCACCTTCGGCCGACGACGGGCCTATCCTGCTGGCCCGGGCGGATCCCGGGCAGCAGGAACGACACCGGATGGTTCCCGTGTTCACTGAAAATCGATCGACCGGCTTGGCATCCAGCTTTGCCCCGGCAGCATCGCCACGGTTACGCCGCAGGCTTTCACCGTGACCTCCCCACCGGCACGCCAAGCCGGCTACGGAGTCAGCCACCCACACCGGATGGCCGTGCACTGCACCCCGGCCCATATCCACCAGATTTGAGCCGGTGCCACGCTTACGGAGCTTTACCACTGATTCCTCTTCGTATACCGTCCGGTCTCGCTCGCCGGACCCAGCCCGTCTGGCAGTACCAGACCGTCCCGGCTTTGTCAGCGCTGCTTCCCGCCCTCCCCGGCGTCTCCCGGATCAGACTGCGCTCAGCTCCCACCCGGCTGCTGCGACAGCCCGGCGAGGAGGTCTTGCACCTCCTTCGATTCCCAGCGCCTCACGGCGCACCAGCGCCTCACGGCGCAGGGATTTACCACGCCATGCCCCGGGGGCGGTACTTCCATGATCATGGGGTGTCAGGCCGCCAGTAGCGTCACCCCGTAGTCGTTGAAGCGCTTGTCGCGCGTCACGATCGTCAGTCCTTCTGCGAATGCCTGGGCTATCAGCATGCGGTCGAAGGGATCCTCATGATGGTGCGGAAGCTGCCCGGCTGCGATGCCGTGAGCGATGCTGATCGGCAGCGACACAAAACCGCCTGTATGGACCTGTTGTTCAAGGTCATCGGGTGCGGCAAGTTTCCCGAGCGCCTTCTTGATGGAGATCTCCCACGCGCTCGCGGCCGATACGACCACGAGGTTGGCCGGGTCCGCTATCACATCCCGCGCCCCCGGATTCAGGCCCTCGTCAGCGAGCCACCACAGCAACGCGTGGGTGTCCAGCAGGAGCCTCACGGCCGCTCCCCGCGGAACGCGGCACCGATCTCGGCCGGCAGCTCGTCGAAGTCATCACTGATGCGGACCTTGCCGCGCCACCCGCCTGGCGAGCGCGGGCGTGACGGCGAGTCTGCCAAGGGCACCAGGCGCGCGATCGGGCGGCCCGCTCTGGCTATGACGATCTCCTCGCCAGCAGCCGCCCGGTCGAGCAGCTGTGACAGGTGCGTCTTGGCCTCGTAGACATTCACGCTTTCGGACATGGAACCTAGCTTAGCACTCAATAAGTCTAGTCTAGTCTAGTCGGATCATGATCATGTACGGCCGGCCTTGCGGGTCGCCGGGTCACGAGGGCCTGCGGGGGGCCGGGCGCGGCGGTGACCCGAGTATCCGCATGATGGTGGTCCGGGCGATGCCGGTGACTTCCTGGATGCGCCGCAGGCTGACCCCGGCCGCGGCGGCTGCCCGGATCACGTCGTCGCGCTGGCGTTGGCCAGTGCCCAGGCGCGCAGTTCCGTCTCCAGGGCCTGCGCGGAACTCGTGCGCCCCCGGTCGGCCCTGCGTTCCGGCGTCGCACGGCGGGTGCGCGGTGCTGGGGGCCGGGCCTGCCCAGGGGCGGGGTCGAGATCGGGCTCAGGGGGCCGCGGCTGCGGGGGCGCGCCGGGTGGCGGGCCCGGCAGCGCGGGGCTTTGGGCCTGGCGGCGGAACAACCGCGCGGCCCGGCTGTCGTTCTCGTTCTGGGTGCTCCAGCGCCCGACAGGTTCATAGCCCTGCTCGATCAGCCACGCCGTCATCTCGCGCTGGGCGCCCCGCATGGACAGCGCGTCCACGCCGACCGCGATGACCGTCCCGTCGCGGAAGACGATCCGGCAGGTGACCTCCAGGTGCGGCCGGCCCCGGGCAGCCCTGTCAGCGGGTGAGGCGGCGCACGGCCAGTTCGGTGAACAGGGCCGCGCCGTCGGCCAGCACCATGTCGTCGAACACCGCGAGCGCGGAGTGGTTGAACGGCGCCGTGGCCGGGTCCACGCCCGGCGGGCACGCGCCCAGCATCACGAAGGCCCCGGGAACCTGTTCCAGGACGTAGGAGAAGTCCTCGGCCCCCGCCAGCGGGTTGGCCTGCGGGTGGTACCTGCCCTCGCCGAGGAAGTCAGCCACGACGTCGGCGGCGAACTGCTCCTCCGCGTTGTCGTTGACGGTCACCGGGTAGGAGCCGGTGAACTCCGCGGTGGCGGTGAGCCCGTGCGCCGCGGCGATTTCGTGGACCAGGCGGACCACCGATTCCCGCACCAGCGCCCGGGCCTGGGGGGAGAACGAGCGGATGGTCACCTCCAGCCGGGCCTCGTCGGGGATGACGTTGTTCGTGGTACCCGCGTGGAAGCTGCCCACGGTGATGACCACCGGGTCGAAGATGTCGAAGCGCCGGGTCACCAGCACCTGCAGCGCCGTCACGATCTCGCAGGCCACGGGGATGGGGTCGGCCGCGTGATGCGGCTGGGAGCCGTGGCCGCCGCGGCCGGTGACGGTGATGTCCAGGGCCTCGGCCGCGGCCATCATCGGCCCCGGCCGGCTGCTGAACACCCCGAAGGGCAGTTCGGCCGACGCGACATGCAGCGCATAGGCGGCGGCCGCCCGCTTGCCGGCCGCGTCGAGCACCCCCTCCTCGATCATGAACGCGGCGCCGCCGTGCCCCTCCTCGCCCGGCTGGAACATGAACACCACGCTGCCGGGTAGCTCCGCCTGGCGCGCGGACAGCAGCCGCGCCGCCCCGACGAGCATCGCCGAGTGCAGGTCATGCCCGCAGGCGTGCATGGTGCCGTCGATACGGGAGGCGAAGTCAAGCCCGGTCCGCTCGCCGACCGGCAGCGCGTCCATGTCGGCCCGCAACAGCACCGCCGGGCCGCCCCCGCCCCCGCCCCGCAGCACCGCGGTGACCGAGGTCAGCGCCGACCCGAGGGTGATCTCAAGCGGCAGGCCGTCCAGCGCGGCGAGGATCTTCTGCTGGGTCAGCGGAAGCTGCAGACCGACCTCGGGCTCGGCGTGGATGGCGCGCCGCAGATTGGTCAGTTCGCCCGCAATCGCCGTCGCTTCCTCGGTAACTGCCATGTCACGCTCCTCGCTCGTGTCCGGATCGCCCGCGCCAGAATGTCACAGTATGCGGCGTGCCCTCGCGGAGGGCGGCGCGTCCAGGAACGCGGGCGGCGGCCAGCCCTGGCGCGCGTACCCGGCCCGGACCGCCGCGCGGACCGCCGCGCTGTCCGCGGGCGCCAGCGCGATCACCGAACCGCCGAAACCGCCGCCGACCATCCGTGCGCCCAGGGCCCCGGCCCGCTCGGCCGCCTCGGCCGCCACGTCAGCCTGCGGCCAGGAGATCTCGAAGTCGTCCCGCAGCGAGGCGTGCGAGTCGTGCAGCAGCGGGCCAAGCCCGGCCACGTCACCCGCGCCGAGCAGGTCCGCCGCCGTCCGCACCCGGCAGTTGTCGGAGATCACATGGCGGGCCCGGCGGGCCAGCACCGGGTCCCCGATCGCCGCGGTCCGCGCGGGGTCGGTCACGTCGCGCAGGCTCGGCACGCCGAGCGCCAGGGCCGCCTGCTCGCATTCGGCCCGGCGCACCGCATACCTGCCGTCGGTCAGCGCATGCCGGGCGCCTGTATCCACCACGAGCAGCGCGAGCCCGGCCGCCGCCGGGTCGAACGGCACCGGCGTGCTCTGTCCGGAGCGGCAGTCGAGCAGCAGGGCGTGCCCTGCCTCGCAGAGCAGCGACGCGGACTGGTCCATGATCCCGCTGGGCACGCCGACCATCTCGTTCTCCGCCCGCCTGGCCAGCCGGGCGAGTTCGGTCCGCGGCACGTCCGCCCCGTACAGGTCGGCGAGGGCGATCGCCACCGCGCACTCGATCGCGGCCGAGGACGACAGGCCAGCGCCCTGCGGCAGGTCGGAGTCGAAAACGAGGCTGGCCCCGCCGACGGGGAGGCCGGCCTCCCGCATGGCCCAGGCGACACCGGCCGGGTAGGCGGCCCAGCCGGTCACGCCGCCGGGGGCGAGCCCGGGCAGTGGCACGACCGCCTGGTCCTGCGACTGCAGCGAGCGGATGTCCAGCACGTCGCCGCCGCGGCGCGCGGCGGCCACCACCACGCCCCGGTCCAGCGCGAACGGCAGCACCCAGCCGCAGTTGTAGTCGGTGTGCTCGCCGATCAGGTTCACCCGGCCAGGCGCGTGCCATACGCCCTCGGGCTCCGCGCCGTGCCAGGCCAGGAACCGGCCAGCGGCCCGGCCCGTCACCTCCGTAAGGCTCACCGCTCGGCGCGCCGGGCCGGCAGGCCGGGAGCGGACCGCTGCAGGGTGAACTGCCAGGCATCCGCGACCATCGCGGCCAGCCCGCGTTCGGCGCGCCAGCCGAGTTCGGCGTGGATCCGGTCGGAGGAGGCGACGAGCACCGCCGGGTCGCCAGGCCGGCGCGGGGCGAACTGCGACGGGATCGGCCTGCCGGTCACCTCGCGGCAGGCGCTGAGCACTTCCAGGTTGGAGAACCCGGCGCCGCTGCCCAGGTTGTAAGACCCGGTGCTCGCCGGGCACGCACGCCTCCAGGGCGAGCATGTGGGCCCGGGCCAGGTCGCTCACGTGGATGTAGTCGCGGATGCAGGTGCCGTCCGGGGTGGGGTAGTCGTCGCCGAACAGTCGCACCCCATCCCCCTTCACTGCACCGCCGCCCAGGGCCACCGCCAGGATGCTGGGGATCAGGTGGGTCTCCGGGTTGTGCCGCTCCCCCAGCCACCGCCCGTCCGGCCCGGCGGCGGCGCCCGCCACGTTGAAGTAGCGCAGGCTCACCGCGCCGATCTTGTGCATCCTGGCGTGCTCGGTCAGTGCCGTGTCCACCGCCAGCTTGGAAGCACCGTAAGGGCTGGTCGGCCGGGCCGGGGCGGTCTCTTCGATGGGCGTGCGCTCGGGCTCGCCGTAGACCGCCGCGGTGGAGGAGAACACGATCCTGGCGACCCCGGTCTGCCGCATCGCCTCCAGCAGCGCCAGCGAACCGCCCAGGTTGTTTCCCCAGTACAGCGACGGCTTGGCCACCGACTCGGCGACCAGTGACTTCGCGGCGAAATGCAGCACGGCGTCGACGCCGTCGGCGAGCATGGCCTGAGCCTGGTCGCGGACCAGGCCCTGGGTGAAGGCCGCGCCCGCGGGGACCGCGTCGGCGTGCCCGGTGGACAGGTCGTCGAGGATGGCCACCTGGTGCCCCTCGCGCAGCGCCATCGCCGCCACCACGCTGCCGATGTAGCCCGCACCACCGGTCACCAGCAGCTTCATCCTGCCTCCCGCAGCCTGCGCGCAGCATCCTCCGGCAGCACGTCGTTGATCCAGACTCCCATGCCCGATTCGCTGCCCGCGAGGTACTTCAGCTTGCCCGGCGCCCGCCGGATCGACAGCACCTGCAGGTGCATCCCGAACTCCTGGCGCGCGAACGGGTCACCGCCCGGCGCCTGGTGCCACGCTGCGATATACGGCAGCGGCACGCCGAACAGTGCGTCAAGGCGCCGCAGCACGTCAAGGTACAAGGGGCAGAACGCGTCCCGTGCCGCGTCGGTGAGATCCGGGAGGCTGGCCACCCGCCGGGCTGGGAAAAGCGCCACCTCGTAAGGCCAGCGGGCCGCCGCGGGCACGAACGCGGTCCAGTGCTCGTTCCGGCCGACGATCCGGATGCCGGCCGCAAGCTCACCGGCGACAAGTTCGTCGAACAGGTTCGCCCGGCCGGCCGCGGCGTGCGCCCTGGCCTGGCGCAGCATCCGCTCGGTACGCGGCGTCACGAACGGGTAGCCGTAGATCTGCCCGTGCGGATGGCTGAGCGTGACGCCGATCTCCTCGCCCCGGTTCTCGAAGCAGTAGACCTGCTCGATGCCCGGCATCTCGCCAAGCACCGTGGTGCGGTCCGCCCACGCCTCAAGGACGGTGCGGACCCGCCGGGGGGACAGGCTCGCGAACGAGGCGTCGTGGTCGGAGGTGAAACAGACCACCTCGCACCGGCCGGTGGCCGGCCGGCCGGGGACGCCCGCCGTCTCCAGCGGCCCATCTGGCCGGGGCATGGCCGGCAGCCCCGCGGCCGCCGCCTGATCGCCGGCCCCCCGCAGCGAGGGGAACCGGTTCTCGAAGACCACCACGTCGTAGTCATCGGCGGGGATCTCCGTCAGCCTGCCTTCCCTGGAGGGGTCGAGCGGGCACTCCTCGGGTGGCGGCAGGAACGTCCGGTCCTGGCGCTGGGCCGCGATGATCACCCATTCGCCGGCGAGCGCGTCCCAGCGGAGCCCGGACGGGGATCGATCTTCGGCCACGCCGGTCCCGGGATCAGCCGCCCGGTAACGGAGCGGGCGCCGGTCGGGCGCTTTGGCCCGGCCAAGGCCAGGCGACTCGTCGTAGTAGATGATCTCGCGCCCGTCCGCCAGGCGGGCGCTTTCCTTCCAGTACAGATCTGCTCCCACGGGACACATACGGTAGCCGGACCCCCGTCATGGCCCGCGCACCAGGCCCGCGCGGCGATTTCCGCCCGGCGCGCGCCTGGCCGCCCAGTCAGGTCGGCCAGCTCAGGCCGGCCCCGGCGGCCCGGCTCTCCCATTCGAGGCGCCGTCCGGCCCAGCGTGGCACCCGCGTCGCGGCTGTACTGCTTAAACTGTGCACACGCCCCGCGCCGGGGCGGCGCCGGCGGGGTTTACGCCGGCCTGCGGCCGGGCAGCGAGCGGGGATGACCGCGCGCCGCCGCCGGTCAGGTGAACTGCGGAGGTCAGGGGTCACGCCGTGAACGAGGTCGGCTGGGACGTCATCGTCGTTCTGGTCATTCTGCTCGTCGGCGGGTTCTTCTCCGGCGCGGAGATGGCCCTCGTCTCGCTGCGTGAGGGCCAGGTCCGGTCGCTGGCGCAGCGGGGCAAGCGCGGCCAGCGGGCCGCGAAGCTCGCCCAGGACCCCAACCGCTTCCTGTCCGCGGTCCAGATCGGCGTGACCGTGGCGACGCTGCTGTCCGGCGCGTTCGGCGCGGCGACGCTGGCCGCCGCCCTGAAGTCCGCGCTGATCGCGAACAATGTCAGCTCCGCCTGGGCGTCGGTGCTCTCGCTGATCACGGTAACCGCGGCCATCTCGTTCTTCAGCCTGGTGCTGCAGGAACTCGCGCCCAAGCGGCTGGCGCTGCAGCGGCCCGAGTCGTTCGCGCTGTTCGCGGCTCCGCTCCTCGACCGGATCTCCGTGATGGCCAGGCCGCTGGTCTGGCTGTTGTCCAAGTCCACCAACGTGGTGGTGCGGCTGCTCGGCGGCGATCCGTCGGCCGGCCGCGACGTGATGACCGCCGAGGAACTGCAGGACCTGGTCGTGGGGCACCAGGCGCTGTCGTTGGACGAGCGGCGCATCGTGGCCGACGTGTTCGACGCGGGGAAACGCCAGATCCGCGAGGTGCTGCTGCCGCGCACCGAGGTGGAGTTCATCGCGGCCGACACCCCGCTGGCCCGGGCCGCCGAGATCGCCTCGAAGGCGTCACACTCCAGGTTCCCGGTGTACCAGGAGTCCTACGACGACGTGATCGGGTTCGTGCACCTGCGCGACCTGCTCGACCCCGGCCTGGCGGGCAAGGCGCTGGTGGTCGGCGAGCTGTGCCGCCCGGTGGAGCGGCTGCCGATCAGCAAGCGGGTGCTGCCGGCCCTGTCGGAGATGCGCCGCGACCGCGCCCATCTGGCGATCGTGGTGGACGAATACGGCGGCACCGCGGGCATCGTGACCCTGGAGGACCTGGTCGAGGAGCTGATCGGGGACATCAGGGACGAGTACGACGAGGAGGAGAGCCCGCGCGAGCTGGCAGGCGGCGAGATGGAGGTGGACGGCCTGCTGAACCTGGGCGAGTTCGCGGAACAGACCGGGGTGGCCCTGCCGGAGGGCCCGTACGAGACCGTGGCGGGCTATCTGCTCGCGATGCTCGGGCAGTTGCCCGTCGTCGGGGACGCCGTCGAACTGGACGGGCGCCGGCTGACCGTGACCGAGATGGACGCCCGCCGCATCGCGCGGGTGCGGGTCGGGCCCGCGGCAGCAGGCGCCGGCGATGGCCCCGCTACCGCTGCCGCCGAGACGGCCGAAGGCCCCGCGACGGAGTCGCAGGGCCTTCAGGCCAGCGGGGGTTCCAGGGGGTCGCCCCCCGGGGCCAACACGCCGGCGGAAGGCCCCGCGACGGAGTCGCAGGGCCTTCAGGCCAGCGGGGGTTCCAGGGGGTCGCCCCCCGGGGCCAACACGCCCGGGCGCGCCACGCCGCCTGCGTAACGCATGCTTCATAGACTGGCTCTCGGCCTGGCCAGCCCGGCCGGGCCGACGGCAAGGGGCGGCGCGTGAGACGGCCAGGGGAAGGCGGCATCGTGCATCGTGTGCCTGACCACGACACGGTCCTGGTCGTCGACTTCGGCGCCCAGTACGCACAGCTCATCGCGCGACGGGTCAGGGAATGCCAGGTGCATTCCGAGATCGTGCCGGCCAGCATGCCCGCCGCCCAGATGCTGGCGCGCAAGCCCAAGGCGATCATCCTGTCCGGCGGCCCCTCCTCGGTATACGCGCCGGGCGCCCCGCCCGCCCCGGACGGCCTGCTTGACGCCGGAATCCCGGTCCTGGGCATCTGCTACGGATTCCAGGTGATGGTGGCCGAACTCGGCGGCACCGTGGCCCGCACGCCGGTGGGCGAGTACGGCGGGACCGAACTGCGCCTGCTCCCCGGCGGCGGGCAGACGTTGCTCGACGGGCTGCCCTCACCGCAGCAGGTGTGGATGTCGCACGGGGACACCTGCACCCTGGCGCCGCCCGGGTTCGCGGTCACGGCCAGCACCGCGGCCTCGCCGGTGGCCGCGGTCGAGGACCGCGGCCGCGCGCTGTTCGGCGTGCAGTTCCACCCCGAGGTGGCGCACACCCCGGCGGGCCTGGAAGTACTGCGACGGTTCCTGGTAGCGGCCGGCTGCCGCCAGGACTGGACCATGCGCGGCATCATCGACGAGCAGGTGGCCAGGATCGCCGGGCAGGTCGGCGGCGCGCGGGCGATCTGCGGCCTGTCCGGCGGGGTGGACTCTGCGGTCGCCGCGGCACTGGTGCACCGGGCCATCGGCACCAGGCTCACCTGCGTGTTCGTGGATCACGGGCTGCTGCGCCAGGGCGAGGCCGAGCAGGTGGAGAAGGACTTCGTCGCCGCCACCGGGGTGGACCTGCACGTCGAGGACGCTTCCGGCGCGTTTCTCGGCGCCCTGGCGGGCGTGGCGGACCCGGAGGAGAAACGCAAGATCATCGGCCGGGAGTTCATCCGCGCGTTCGAACGGGCCACCGGGCAGATCACCGCGCAGGCGGGCGCGCACGGCGAGGCCGTGGAGTTCCTCGTCCAGGGCACCCTGTACCCCGACGTGGTCGAGTCCGGCGGCGGTAGCGGGACGGCCAGCATCAAGTCCCACCACAACGTCGGCGGCCTCCCCGCCGACCTTGGCTTCAAGCTGGTAGAACCGCTGCGTGACCTGTTCAAGGACGAGGTGCGCAAGGTCGGCGCCGAACTGGGCCTGCCGCCGGCGATCGTGGGCCGCCAGCCCTTCCCAGGCCCTGGCCTGGCGATCCGCATCGTCGGGGAGGTCACGCCGCAGCGGCTGCGGATCCTGCGAGCGGCCGATGCGATCGTCCGCGCGGAGCTGTCGGCGGCCGGGCTGGACGCGCAGATCTGGCAGTGCCCGGTGGTGCTGCTCGCCGACGTGTACTCGGTCGGCGTCCAGGGCGACGGGCGCAGCTACGGGCACCCCGTGGTGCTCCGCCCGGTGACCAGCGAGGACGCCATGACCGCGGACTGGGCAAGGCTGCCCGACCCGGTGCTCACCACGATCGCGACCCGCATCACCAACGAGGTTCCCGAGATCAACCGCGTGGTCTTGGACGTGACCAGCAAGCCCCCCGGCACCATCGAGTGGGAGTAGGCGGCCGGGCGCTTCGTCTTGTTGCCATCCCGGAAGAGGGCGCCAGAGGGTGACCCTGGCGCGGACAGAACTCCGCGCCAGGGCCACCCTCAGCCACCCGGATAAGGGTGGCCCGTGGGGTTCTAAGACTCATGTCCGGCCTGAGATAAGGCGTATGGCCGATGCGCGCGGGCCCGCCTTAGAGCGAATCTCGATGGTGTCGGGCGGAACCCCATTGCCCGGCATGAGGAGGCAGAGATGTATCCGTACAGCACGCAGTACCTGGCCGCGGAGCGCGCCAGGGACCTGCGGGAGCAGGCCGCTGCGGCGCGGCGGGCCACTGAGGCCCGCCGCGCCCGGCGCGGCCCTGGGCCGGTGCTGGCCAGCCGCGGTCACGTCCGCCGGCCCGGTGCGCCCCGCTGGGCCTGAGGGGGCACAGGTGGCGGTCATCGGGACCTGGCTCTCCCAGGCTGTAGGCACCGGGCTGGCCTGCGGCACCAACCCGGACCTGTTCTTCGCCGAATCGCCGCAGGACGTGGCCCGGGCCAAGGAACTGTGCGCTGGCTGCCCGGTGCGGGCGCAGTGCCTGGCTGGCGCCCTGGACCGGGGCGAGCCATGGGGGGTGTGGGGCGGGGAGTTGCTGCTGCGCGGCGCCATCGTGCACACCAAGCGGGCTCGCGGCCGCCCGCGTAAGTCCGAGCTCGCCGCCTGAGGCGGGCCCGGTCAGGTCACCTGGGCGGCCTCGGCGGAAAAGTCCTCGTACTCGCGGTTGGTGAGGATCCGGCGGGTGGCGTCTATGGCGTCCCAGACATCGGTGTAGCGGGTGGTGATGGGGACCGGGCCCAGCCGGAGCCGGTCCGGCGTCCGGTAGTCGCCGACGACCCCCGCGTGGATCAGGGCCTGCCCGAGCCGCCATGCCTCCGGATGGCGCAGGCAGACGTGGGAGCCCCGGCGGGCCGGGTCGCGGGGGGAGGCGACCGTGCAGCCGAGCGGGGACAGCCAGGCATCGGCGAGCGCGATCAGGTACTCGGTCAGCTTGATGCCCTTCTCGCGCAGCCGGTCGATGCCCGCCTCGGCCAGCAGCCGCGCCCCCTCCTCCACCGCCGCGGTCCCTGCGATGTCCGGGGTGCCGGTAAGGAACCGGCCGATCCCCGGCACCGGGTCGTAGGACGGGCCCATCTCGAACTGAGCGCGCTGGCCGAACCAGCCTTGGACCGGCTGGCGCAGCGCGGTCTGCAGGCGCCTGCTCACGTACAGGAAGGCGGGCGCGCCCGGGCCCGCGTTCAGGTACTTGTAGGTGCAGCCGACCGCGAGATCGGCCCCGCAGGCGTCGAGTTCGACCGGCACCGAGCCCGCCGAGTGGCACAGGTCCCAGAGCACAAGCGCGCCGACGTCGTGCACGATGCCGGTGATCTCCGCCATGTCCGCGAGCGCGCCGCTGCGGTAGGCCACGTGCGAGAGGCTGACCAGCGCGGTCGTGGAGTCCACGGCGGCGCGCACCGCGTCCGCGGTCACGCCGCTGTCCAGGTCGGTGTGGATGAGGCGCAGTTCCGCGCCGCGCTCAGCGGCGATCCCGGCCAGCACGTAACGATCGGTCGGGAAGTTGTCGTCGTCGGTCACGATGACCGGTCGGCCGGTGCGGGCGGTCAGCGCGGCCCGGGCCAGCTTGTAGAGGTTGACCGTGGTGGAGTCACAAACCATCACCTGCCCTGCAGCCGCGCCAAGCAGGTAGCTCCCGAGCAGGTCCCCGGCCCGGCCGGGCAGGCCGACCCAGTGGCTCCAGGACCGGACAAGACCGGCGCCCCACTCGCGGCGCACCACGTCGGCGATCCGGTCGGCCGTCGTGAGCGGCAGCATGCCGAGCGAGTTCCCGTCCAGGTAGATCAGCGACGGATCTTCCAGGAGGAAGCGCTCCCGGAAGCCGGCCAGCGGATCGGCTGCGTCGCAGTCGAGCGCGAAGGACCGTTCGACAGGGAAGCTGCTGGTCACCGCTCCACCTTAGGCGTGTCGTGTGGTGCCGTTGGGAATGCGGGGCGGCCAGACCTGTGCCACCCCCGAGGCTGGTGCGCGACCATCGGCCCATGCGCATGACGGGCCGGCGGCCGCTGCAGCCATGGCACCGGACTGAGCCGCCCCCCTCCTCCTCCGAGGGTCCAAACGTCCCCGGCGTCCGATCTGTTACATCGGCACGAGTTCGAAGATCTCCACGGTGAAGCGGCCCTTCCCTTCGCTCAGGAATGGGTGGCCGTCGGTGAAGGCACGGGCCGCCTCCAGGGAGTCGGCTTCGACGATGGAGTAACCGTTCTGGTCGCTGGGGGCAGGGCTCGAGCCGTTGTCGCTGACCGCGGCGCGGGTACCGAACGGCGCGCCGGGGTCCGCCAGGGCGGATCCGAGCTTGCCCATCCATGCGCCCCAGGCCTGCATCTGCTCGGCGGACTGCTCGGGCGTGAAGTCCTCCATCGGCATCGCCGGGCCCCGGTACAGGAACAGGAACTTGCTCACCTGCGGCTCCTCTCGTGACTGGGGGAGCCATTCCGCTCCCCGGGGCGCGCTTTCCGCGCGCTCACTGAAGCCGACGAACGGCCGGGCCCGGAATCGACAGCGCCCGGCCCAGAACCGGCGGGAGAGTTTCGCTCCGTTGGCGGCTGGCGGCCGGCGGCACGGCGGCCAGCGGACGGCGGCCAGCGGACGGCGGCCAGCGGACGGCCGCCAGCGGTCAGCCCCTGCGGCGGCCGCGCCGCAGGCCGAAGATCACCAGCAGCAGGACGGCCACCGCGGCGAGCACCGGCAGTGCCCGCTTCAGCACCGGGAAGCCGGCCACGCTGAGCAGGTCGATGGCGTCCTCGTCGGGCGGCCGGGCACCCAGGGACGCGACCGCCGGGGCCGGGCCTGGCTCCTCCGGGGCTCGCACCCCGGCACGTGCGCCGTCGCCCGCGGCGCCAGGCGCCCCGCCGGCTTCGGCTGCGGGGGCGCCCGCCGGCTGCTCCGCCAGGTGGCGGCCGATGCCGGCCAGTCGCTCCTTGATCTCCCGCACCGACTGCGGGCCGAGGTTCTCGATGGCGAGCAGATCGGCCTCGGTACGGGCGGACAGGTCATCCACCGTGTGGATGCCCACCCGCCGCAGGCTGTTGTAGGCACGCCCGGGTAGCTGGAGTTCCTCCAGCGAGGCCGGATCCGCGGCACCGTCAGCGGCACCCCCGGCGGCCCCGGGGCCGGCGGCGTCCGCCGCCGGCCCCGAGCCATTGCTTGCCGCCACGCTGGCCGCTGGCGCGCTTGCCAGCAGCGCGGCCAGGTTGGCCGCGAACTTCTCGATGATCCGGCCGCTCACCTCGGCCATGACGCCACGGCCGAACTGAGCCGGCCGGCCGGTGACGTTCATGGTCGTGATTACGACCACCTTGGTCTGGCCGCCCTCGTCCTCAAGAGACGAGCGGACCGTCGCCGAGGCGGTGCCGGCGCCGCGCGTCTCCTTCCCCGATGCCTCCAGCGTGATCGACCGTGCCTGCTCGTCGCGCTCGGTGAAGTGGGCCGTGCCGGCGTAGGTCAGCGCCACCGGGCCGACCTTGACCTTGATCCGGCCCTTGATCACCTCGCCATCGACGGAGTCGACGGTCGCGCCGGGCATGCACGGCGCGACCCGCTCGACGTCAAGCAGCACGGGCCAGGCCTGCTCCGGCGGCACCGGGATGATGAACGAGTGCTCCAGTTCCATAGTTCAGGCTCCTGACGCCACCGCCAGGGCTCTGGCGGTCAGTACCCGCGCCAGGTGGCGCCGGTAGTCGGCCGCGCCGTGCAGGTCTGCCGGCGGGTTCGTCCCCTCGTCCGCGTGCTGCGCGGCCGACCGCAGGGCATCCCGGCTTGCCTCGGCGCCTGCCGCCGCGGCCTCGGCCGCCGCGGCACGGACCGGGACCGAGCCCATGTTGGCCATCCCGATCCTTACCTCGGCGACGTGCCCGTTGTCGCGCCGCGCGAGTGCGGCGACCCCCACGATCGCCCACGCTTGGGCGGTCCGGTGGAACTTCTCGTAACGATAGCCCCATCCGGCCCCGAGCTTGGGTACCCGGATCCCGGTGAGGATCTCGTCGGCGGCCAGGGCCGTGGTCAGGTAGTCGGCGAAGAAATCCGGGGCGCCGATCGCCCGCTCCCCGCCGGGGCCGTGGGCGATCATGGTCGCATCCAGCGCCACGATGACCGCGGGCAGGTCGGCGGCCGGGTCCGCGTGGGCCAGCGATCCGCCCAGGGTGCCGCGGTGCCGGACGGCCGGGTCGGCGACCGTGCCCGCCGCCTGCGCCAGCAGGCCGCAGTGCCCGGTGATGAGCGGGTCGTGCATCACCTCGTCGTGCGTGGTCAGCGCGCCGATCAGCAGCGTGTCGCCCTCGTCCCTGACGCCGCGCAGGCCGCCGATCGAGCCCAGGTCCACCAGGAGTTCCGGGTAGGCCAGCCGGAGCCGCAGCAGCGGGAGCAGGCTCTGCCCGCCCGCGATCGCCTTGGCGTCCTCGCCGCCCTCGGCCAGCGCGCGGACCGCGTCGCCCACCGAGGAGGGCCTGACGTAGTCGAACTTGGCCGGGATCATGCCGCTCCTCCGTTCCCCTGCGCATTCTGTATGGCCCGCCAGACCCGCTCCGGCGTGCACGGCATCGTGATGTCCCTGATGCCGAACGGACGGAGCGCGTCGACGATCGCGTTGACGACCGCGGGCGTGGACGCGATCGTGCCCGCCTCGCCGACGCCCTTCACGCCCAGGCGGTTGGCCGCCGGGGACTCGGTACGGTCGGTCACGTAGGACGGCAGGTCGGCCGCGGACGGCACCAGGTAGTCGGCCAGGGTGGTGGTGATCAGGTTGCCGTCGTCGTCGTAGACGGCCTCCTCGTACAGCGCCTGGGCGATGCCCTGGGCCAGCCCGCCGTGCACCTGGCCCTCGACGATCAGCGGGTTGACTACCTTGCCGATGTCGTCCACGGCCACGTACGAGCGGATCGTCACCATGCCGGTCTCGGTGTCCACCTCCACCGCGCACAGGTGGGTCCCGTGCGGGAAGGAGAAGTTGTCCGGGTCGTAGGTGGCGTCGGAGTCCAGGGAGGGCTCCATGCCGTCGGGCAGGTTGTGCGCCAAGAACGTGGCCAGCGCGATCTCCTGGATGGTGTGGCCCTTTTCCGGGTCTCCGCGCACCTGGAACCGGCCGGCGGTGAACTCGATGTCCGGCTCGGCGGCTTCCAGCATGTGCGCGGTGATCCGCTTGGCCTTCGCGATCACCTTGTCGCAGGCGCCGACCAGGGCCATGCCGCCCACGGTCAGGGAACGCGATCCGTAGGTGTCCATGCCCTTGGGCGAGACCTGGGTGTCACCGTGCAGCACCCGGACGTCCTCGAACGGCACGCCGAGCTGCTCGGCCACGATCTGGCTCCACGCGGTCTCATGACCTTGGCCGTGCGCGCTGGACCCGGTGACCACCTCGACCTTCCCGGTGGGCAGCATCCGGATCGATGCTTGCTCCCAGCCGCCCGCGCCGTAGGCCAGCGAGCCGAGCACCCGGGACGGGGCCAGCCCGCACATCTCGGTAAAGGTGGAGACCCCGATGCCGAGCCGGACCGGGTCGTCGTCCAGGTTCCGCTCGGTCTGCTCCTGCCGCAGCGCGTCGTAGCCGAATAGTTCCTTGGCCCGCGCCGTGGCGGCCTCGTAGTTGCCCGAGTCGTACTGCAGGGTGGCGATCGTCGTGTACGGGAACTCCTCGTGCTTGATCCAGTTCCGCTCCCGTATCTCCAGCGGGTCCACGCCCAGTTCGGCCGCGAGCTCGTCCATGATCCGCTCGATCGCGTAGGTGGCCTCGGGCCGCCCGGCGCCGCGGTAGGCGTCGGTGGGCATCTTGGTGGTGAACACGCCGGTGCACTTGAACGAGTACGCGTCCATCTTGTAGATGGCCGGGTACATGAACGCGCCGAGCAACGGGACGCCGGGCGTGACCAGCATCAGGTAGGCGCCCATGTCGGCGAGCAGGTCCACGTCCAGGCCGCGCAGCCGGCCGTCGGAGTCGGCGGCGATCCGGATCCGCTGCCACTGGTCCCGGCCGTGGTGCACGGTCATGTTGCCTTCGCTGCGGGACTCGGTCCACTTGACCGGCCGGCCCAGCCTGCGGCTGACCAGCAGCGAGAGCACCTCTTCCGCGGTGACCTGCAGCTTGGAGCCGAAGCCGCCGCCGACATCCGGGGCGATCACCCGGATGTTCTGCTCCGGGATCCCGGTCACCAGGGCCAGCATGACCCGCAGGATGTGCGGGATCTGGGTAGCCGACCACAAGGTGAACTCCCCGGCTTCGCAGGTCGCCACCACCGCACGCGGCTCCATGGCGCTGGGGATCAGCCGCTGCTGGCGGTAGGTGCGCTCGATCACCACGGGCGCGTCACGGAACGCCGCGTCCATGTCGCCCTGGACGAAGGGCCAAACGAAGCTCTTGTTTCCCTCCGCGTGCACCTTCGGCGAGCCCTCGTCAAGTGCCGTCCGCATGTCGAGCACCGGGGGCAGCGGCTCGTAGCCGACGTCCACTACGGCCGCCGCGTCCGCCGCCGTGTACCGGTCCCTGGCCACCACGACCGCGACGGCCTCGCCGACATAGCGGACCTCCTCGGTGGCCATCGGCGGGTGCGCCGGGATGACGATGTCCTCGGTGACCGGCCAGGCACACGGCAGGCTGCCCTGCTCCTCGGCGAAGTCGGCGCCGGAGAAGGCGGCGATGACGCCGGGGATGGCCCGGGCCGCGGACAGGTCGACCGAGGTGATCCGCGCGTGCGCCATCGGGCTGCGCACGAACGCCATGTGCAGCATGCCGGGCAGCACGATGTTGTCGGTCCAGTTCGTCTGGCCGGTGACCAGCCGGGCGTCCTCCTTGCGGAGACGGGCCCGGCCGAGCTCGGACTGGGGTGCCTGGGTATCCGCGGTCATGAGCTGGCTCCCGACTCCGCCGCGCGCCGGACGGCGCGGACGATGTTCTCGTATCCGGTGCACCGGCACAGGTTGCCCTCGAGCCCTTCCCGGATCTCCTGGTCGCTGGGGTGCGGGTTGTCACGCAGCAGGTCGGCCGCGGCCATGATCATCCCCGGCGTGCAGTAGCCGCACTGGAGCGCGTGCTCGGCATGGAACGCCTGCTGCAGCGGGTGCCACTGCCCGTTCGAGATGCCCTCGATCGTGGTGATTTCCGCCCCGTCGGCCTGTACCGCGAGGACAGAGCAGCTCTTGACCGATACGCCGTTCATGTGGACCGTGCATGCGCCGCAGTTGGATGTGTCGCACCCGACGGGCGTACCGGTCTTGCCGACGCGCTCCCGCAGGTAGTGCACCAACAGCAGGCGGGGTTCCACGTCATCGGCGTAGGTGACCCCGTCGACCGTGACGGATATGTTCGCCATTAAACGGACTCCTCCCGGGGCGCTAGTTGCGCCACAGGCCCAACCTAGGCCCGCCGGGGGCAGCCGCACCAGACCCCTCTTGCGCGGCGGTGACCTGCCCCGATCCCGGTCTGTCCGGTCGGCTCAGCCGAACCGGCCGTTGACGTAGTCGGCCGTACGGGGGTCCTTGGGCGAGCCGAACACCTCCTCGGTCGGCCCCGCCTCCACGATGTACCCCGGCGTGTCCTCCGCCGCGAGGAAGAACGCGCACTTGCGCGACACCCGCTGCGCCTGCTGCATGTTGTGGGTGACGATCACGATCGTCACCTGGTTCTCCAGCTCGGCGATGGTCTCCTCGATCCGGTTGGTGGAGGTCGGGTCGAGCGCCGAGCACGGCTCGTCCATGAGCAGGACATCGGGCGAGACGGCCAGGGCGCGGGCGATGCACAGCCGCTGCTGCTGGCCGCCGGACAAGCCGCCGCCCGGGGCCCGCAGCCGGCGGCGGACCTCGTTCCACAGCCCGGCCCGCCGCAGGCTTACCTCGACGAGCGCGTCCTTGTTGGCCACCTTGATCCCGGCCAGTTTCAGGCCGCTGGCCACGTTGTCGTAGATGGACATGGCCGGGAACGGGTTGGGCTTCTGGAACACCATGCCGATCTTCCGCCGCACGTCGGAGGGGCGGGTGCCGGGGTTGTAGATGTCGTCGCTGCCGAGCAGCACCTCGCCGCCCAGGCTCGCCCCGGTCACCATCTCGTGCATGCGGTTGAGGATGCGCAGGAACGTGGACTTGCCGCAGCCGGACGGCCCGATGAGCGCGGTGACGGTGCCCGGTTCCATGGTGAGCGAGACCCGCTCAAGCACCTTGTGGTTGCCGAACCACGCCGAGATGTTCCGTGCCTCCAGGCCGATCAGGCGCTTCGGCGCGAACAGGGGGTCACCCGGGCGGCCGTATTCGAGCACGGCCGTGTCCGTGGCCCTGGGCGTCATGATGCTCAGCCCTTCGCCGGCTCCGTTGCCGTCGCTGGCCGCGGCACCGGCCTGGTCGGCGGGCGGGTACCCAGGTGGCTCGTACAACGTGTCGTCTCCCGTGCTCTGCGCTGGGACATCGGTCATCGGTCGGTTCCGTTCCCCCGTATCGTGGCCCTGCTCCGGCATCCGCGTCATCGCCTAGTAGAGGTTCGGCAGCAGGGCCGCCAGGCTCTGGTAGAGGCACCACAACACCGCTATCGCCAGCGGCACCCCGGCCAGGTAGGCCGCCCACAGGTTCCAGCGCAGCGCGCCGTACGTGCCCAGGGCGGACACCGCGGCCAGCGCGATACCCCAGATGAACGTGAGCACCAGCGCCCCGTCGTCGCCGGCCAGGGCCAGTTCCGGCGCGTTGAGCACGCGCACGACCGGTGGCCCGGGCCTGGTGACCGAGATCAGCCTGGCGTCGATCTCGATGTAGTAGCTCGGCACGACCGGCGAGGCGGCCGTGACCAGCAGCAGCCGGTTCGGCGCCGGGTCCACGATGCGCACCGCCTGGCTGCTGCCCACCGCGGCGACCCGGTAGACGGACCTGCCCTGGCCGGTGACGGTCACGATGACGTCGCCGGGGCGCAGCTCGCCGAGCCGGGCGAACGGGGCGCCGAACGTGGCGCGGCGGCCGAAGATCTCGCTGACCCCTGCCTGCCCGGGCATGGGGGTAACCCGCAGGTGGCCAGGACCGAGCATCGTGTTCTCCGGGCTGGTCCCCTGCACGACCACCATGTCGCGGATCCCGATGGCGGGGATGTCAAGCACCGCCACCGGCGAGCCGGGTGCGGTGGGGCCGAGCGGCGCGAGCTGGTTGGCCAGCTCGTCCTGCAGCCTGGTGTAGAGGAGCGCCTGGGAGCGTGCCTCCTGCACGCCGGACAGGAAGTACAGGTACCCGGCGAGACCAAGCACGAGGACGGCAAGCAGCAGCAGTCCGACGCCGACCCCCTGCAGGATCGGCCGCTCCGGGGCGTGGGGCGGGCGGGGCGGGGCTGGTGCCGGGGGAGCGCTCGGGGCGGGGCCGGGGGCGGCGGCCGGCTCGCCGCTGGCCCCGGCGGCGGGTCCTGGAGCGGTCCTGGGGCGGCCAGGACGGTGTCAGCCACGTGCCTGCCCACGCCGCCGGCGGAGCCAGGCCGCCAGGCCCGGCGGCAGGGCGACCGCCAGCACGATGCCGAACGCGGTGAGCGCGCCGAGCGCGGCCTGGTTGGAATGGTCCCCGGCCAGGTTCACCACCACCCCCGTCACCGGTCCGGTGGCGCTTGTGGTGGTCCCCGTCCCGGTGCTCCCCGATGTGGTCCCCGTGCCCGCGCCCGCGCTGGCCGAGGAGCTCGCCTTCGGCCCGCCCGAGCTGGAGCTCGCGCCGGTGGCCACGGCCTTGCCGTTCTTCACCACGCAGTTCAGCGGCGCGCCCAGCTTCTGGCACGGCGACGGGAACGGGGCGGTCTTCAGCAGGATGTTCTGCCCGTTCTGCATGGTCGGGTTGTTGCAGTTGCCGAGCTGGCTGACCGACGGGACGTGTACGTGCCCGGGGATCTTGGCGTTCTGGATCAGCCCGCCCTGGACCAGGTTCTCCGGCAGCGGCGAGTAGCCGAGCTGTTTCATCGGTTGCTGGCCGGCGCACAGGATGTAGTTGACCCAGGTACTGAGCGTCGCGCCCTTCGCGTTGCTGAAGTTGGTGGGCTCATTGGTGCCTGACCGCGGCACGATCAGGTAGCTGTAGCTGGAGATCGGGTAGTTCCGCGGATCGGTGAACCGATACAGCGCGCTGAGGTTCTGCTGCAGGTAGTTCGGGCTGCTCTTGTGGTTGTTGATCACGGCCTTGGTGAGCGCCACCGCCACGTTCGACGCGGTCGGGCCGACGAAGTAGCCGGCCGGGTTGAGCACCTGCACCACCGGAAAGTGCGCGTTGAGCGCGTACGCGTACTCGTCGTAGCCGATGGAGCCGTTGCCGAAGCTGGAGGTGATGTAGGTGATGACGTTGTTGGAGCCGTTCTCCGCCTTGGCGGCTGCCGAACTGCGGGTAGAACTCGGTGTTCCCGCACGGCGGCGAGATCCCCGGGTGGACCTGGTCGCAGAATCTGTTCCACTCCGACGGGTACAGGCTGGACAGCCACAGCGTGAAGAAGTACGTGGCGCCGGAGCCGTCGGACCGGACGACCGGCGTGATCGGCAGGTTCGGCAACTGGGCGCCGTAGATATGGGTGATCCGCTTGTCGTCCCAGTTCTTGATCTGCCCGGTGAAGATTTCGAAGATCGTCTTCGGGTCCAGCCGCAGGTTCCTGATCAGCTTGTTGCCCACCTGGATGTGATAGATGAAAGCGGTGCCCCCCGCGGTGTCCGGGACGTAGGAGTACCCCTGGGACGGGTGCTCGGCTCCGGTGCCGCCCAGCTTGTCCTGGCCGTTGCGGAACGGCGGGTCCGAGCCGGCGAAGTCGTCCTGGTTGGCCATGTAGTCGCCGCGCCCGGCCGCCGAGCCGTCCGGGTTGTAGTTGACCACAATGCCGTTGGACCGGACGCTCTGGGACCACAGGTCGATCGCGACCGACGCCCAGGAGGAGCCGGACCCGCTGATGGACACGAAGCTGCTGGCCCCGGCCGGCATGGGCACCATGCTCGCCAGCAGGACGGCCGTCCCGGCGCCGAGCAGGGCCGCTGCGCGTGCCCGCCACTTGGGCGTCATGACTTCCTCCTCAATCCGAAGCGGAGTCGTGCCTTACGGCTCCACGCGGCGCCGTCCCGGCGCAGCCGGCGCAGCCTGGCGGCGGCCTCGGCGGGGTCGGCGCCGACCAGCGAGGACGAGCCGGCCAGGGCCGCGAGCCCGCCGAGGATCAGCAGCGCGGGCAGGGCGTACCTGGTGATGGTGGCCGGCGACACGTGCGCCAGCGGCACCATGCTGATCGGCGGCCCCCCGTCCCCCGGGTTGACCCCCGGCAGCGACACAGAGCCGCCCGGGCTGGTCGAGGGCGACGGGGTCGGGGACGACGAGCCGGAGCCGGTCCCTGGATTGGTTGTGCCGCCGCCGGGCGTGTGGGTGGCACCGGTCTGGTTCAGCACCGCGGTGGCATCCTTGCGCGTCTTGGCGGCCAGGCTGGCCGGCAGCGGCAGGTAACCCGGCGGAAGCTGCCCGGGCTGCACGCCCTCTTTCTGGCCTGCCCCGGCGGCGTAGTCGAGGAACTGGCGATCGCCGCCGCCTGCTTGTGCTTGGTGCCGCTGGTGGGCACCATCGCGTAGATCACCATGGTCAGCGGGTAGGCCGCCTTGTTCTTGCTGGCCAGGTCACCTGCTGGGTGCCGCTGCCGTTGCCGCTCATGTGCTTCAGCGCGGCGGCCATCGCGGAATTGGTCGGCGTCACATACTCGCCGGCGGTGTTGGGGATCTCGGCGACCGGGAAGCGGAACGCGGCGGCGTCTGCCTGGTCCAGGATGGCGAACAAGGCCCGCTGTCCCGGGGGCTGGATCGGGTCCTTGGGGAAGTTGCCGGTCTGGTCCTTCTCCCAGCTCGTCCCCGGCTCCCAGTTCTCGACCTGGTAGCCTGGCGACCAGGCTGAGCGGGAACAGCGGGCTGTACCGGTGCTCGATGACCGGGTAGGAGTCCTGCGCGGCGAAGGCGTTGGTCGGGTACAGCGGGGGCGTGCCGTTGCGGTCATGTAGTCGGTGTTGAGGTGCATGCCCCAGGGGTCGAACTGACCGGCCAGGAACGAGGCGGCGTCGGCGTTGGCGGCGATCCAGCGGGTCACGGTCCAGGTCATGTCGCTCTGCCCGGACTCGACGGTGGGCACCTGGAACGCCGCGCCGAGGCCGGACACCGGCTGCACGTTCTGGTTGAGCTGCTGGAACTCGGGGTCGGCGAACAGCGTCTGCGGGTTGCCGTCCACGGCGTTGTCACAGCCGATGCCGACCGGCGGCGGCTGGGCGCCGCACGGCACGCCCTCGTTCTGGAAGTCGTAGGACTGGGTGAGCAGCTTGACGAGGAGCCGCTGGTCCAGCTTGAGGGTGGTGACCGGCAGCCCGGTGGTGGGGTCGTCCACCCAGTACGCGATGGACACCGCGGACACCGCCACCGGGGCATAGAGGTAGTGCCGTTGCGTGACAATCTGCTGTGCGCTGGCGGGCTCGGTGGTGAGCGCCACGTCGGCGGCCCCGCTGGCCACCTCCTGCACCGCGAGCGGCTCGGCGACCTCCGGGTTGTACTGGATGCTCAGCCCCCGTGACCCGAGGCACAGGTGCGCCACCCAGGAGGCCATGGCCCGGTCCAGCATCGGCGAGCCCGCGGCGGAGAACGCGGTGTGCTTGAACTTGCAGACGCTCGGGGTGGGGGCGAAGCTCAGCGGTATCACGATCCGGTCGGCCCAGGAGCAGGTGTTGAAGGTCGCGCTGAAGGCTAGCTGGCCGATCGCGAAGACGTTGTCCTGCGAGTGGTCCGCGCAGTTGGGCGGGTTGGCCAGCACTTCGCCGCCCTGGGCCGGCACGACCACCAGCGAGCAGGCGTGCTTCTGGTCGCAGCCGAGGAACTGGATCTCCGCCACCGTGTCGATCTCGATGTCGGCCTGGCCGGTGCCCGCCGGCGTCGTGAGCGCGTACGCGGTGTTCATCGGGCCATCCGGGCCGCTGCCACCGGTGACGCCGCCGTTGGTGGCGCCGTAGCAGTCCGCCGAGCTGGCCGGGTTCGTGCCCACGCATTCGGCGATCATGACCGGGTAGAAGGTGGAACTCGGGCCGTACGGCGCGTTGAGGCTCGGCGTGAAGTTGGCCCAGGACACCTGCACCATCTGGTTCACCAGGCTGCTGGTCTGGTCCACCGTGACGCAGCTCGCGGCCGGCAGCGGCTTGCCGGTGGACGGATCCCACAGGTTCTGGCCGGTGACGGTGGTCCCGGAACCGGTGCAGCCGGACGCCGCGGCCACGGGGGCGGCCGCGCTGGCCACGGCCTGGCCGGGATGCGCCAGGCCGGGCAGCATCAGCAGCCCGCCGATAAGCGACACCAGGCCAGCCAGGGCGAGCACCCGGCGGGGCCGGAAGGCCGGAAGGGACGGGCTACGCATGCGCGCTCCAGAAAAGATCATGCAAATACGGATTGGCCGCAGGCCACCGGGGAGTCGCTTCCCCGGGCCAGCAGGGCCGTAGGCCATTCGGGGGTTCCGGGGGTCGTCCCCCGGGCCAGCGGGGCCGCGGCCTGGTGACGGAGGAACCGGGCCGTAGGCCATTCGGGGGTTCCGGGGGTCGTCCCCCGGGCCAGCGGGGCCGCGGCCTGGTGACGGAGGAACCGGGCCGTAGGCCATTCGGGGGTTCCGGGGGTCGTCCCCCGGGCCAGCAGGGCCGGCCGGGTCCCGCGGTCATACCCGGGCTCCCTGCCGCGCCAGCTGGCGGCGCTGCCGCCTGGTCAGTTCCCCTGGTGCCGCGCCGCCGAGCCTGCGGGCCAGGGCGAACAGCAGTATCACGACGACGACCAGGGCCACGGCGCCCCCGAAGGCCCGGGTGACGATGGTCGCGTTGACCGCCTCGATATGCGCGTATTCCCAGATGTACAGCGGCAGGCTGACCTGGGGACCGCTCAGCGGGTTGAAGTTGAACTCCTTGGTCACCCCGGACACCACGAGCACGGGTGCGGTCTCGCCGATGCCGCGTGCCATCGCGAGCACCACGGCGGTGGCCAGGCCGGCCCGGGCCGTGGGCAGCACCACGTTCAGCACCGTGCGCCACTGGCTGGACCCGAGCGCGTAGGAGGCCTCGCGCAGTGTTCCCGGCACCAGCCGGATGACCACCTCGGAGGCCCGGGCGACGATCGGCATCATGGTGATCGCCAGCGCCAGCGACGCGGCCAGCCCGCTCTTCTGCATGCCGAGCGTCAGGATGAACAGCGCGTAGATGAACAGGCCGGCGATGACGTCGGGCAGTGCGGTCATCGCCTCGACGATGGTCCGGGTTGGCCGTGCCAGCTTGCCGCCGACCTCGGCGAGGAAGGTGGCGGCGAGCAGGCCCAGTGGCACCGAGAACAGGGTGCCCAGGCCGATCTGCTCCAATGTGCCGACGATCGCGTGCAGCACGCCGCCGACCGACAGCGGCGAGAGCGGCGAGGCGTACGCCAGCGACTGGGTCCACATGTTCAGGTGCACGGCCGCGCGCAGGCCCCTGCCCACCACGAACAGCACCTGACCGAGCACGATGGTCACCGAGAGGACGCCGGCGGTGGTGAAGGCGACCAGGGCGACCTTGTGGCTGACCTCCTGGGCGTCCCACTGCATCCGTGCCATGGACGCGTACATGAGCAGGAACACCGCGTACCACATCAGCCAGAAGCCGAGCACCCCGGAGAACGGGAGGATCCGCTCGTAGAGCACCCAGACCAGGCCGAGCGCGCCCAGCGCGGCGCCGGCCAGGGTGGCCGCGCCTTCCGGGGTGACCCGGGAGATCCGTACCTTGGTCTCGGCGGCCGGGTAGGCGGCGCCGTCCGGGGCAGCGCTCGGGCGGGGAACGTCGTCGGCGTGGGGCGACCGGCTGGGAGTCGTGGGTGAGCATGGGTCAGTCCGCCGATGCGCTCGCGCCGGACCGCGACCGGTTGATGATGATCGCGGCGAACGTGTTGACGATCAGGGTCATCACGAACAGCACAAGCCCGCCGGCCATCAGCGCGGAGATCTCCTTGGCGCCGGCCACGAAGAAGTGGTTCGCGATCATGACCGTGATCGAGTTACCGCCGCTCTCCAGCACGTGGTAGTTGAAGACGAAGCCGGGGTTCAGGATGAACGACATCACGATGGTCTCGCCGAGCGCCCGGCCCAGGCCCAGCATGCTCGCGCCGATCATGCCCGACCTGCCGTACGGCAGCACGACGGTTTTGATCATGCCCCACCGGGTCGAGCCCAGCGCATAGGCGGCCTCCCGCTCGCCCTGCGGCGCCTGCGAGAACACCTGCCGCGACAGCGAGGCGACGATCGGTATCACCAGCAGCGCCACCGCGACGCTGGCGATGAAGGTGGCGTTGGCGTACTCGCTGGGATAGTTGGCCAGCCGGAACCGGAAGAACGGGATGAACGCCATGTGATGGCTGAGCCAGGCGTCGAAGCCGAGGATGCGCGGCATCAGGAAGAACAGCGCGAACAGCGCGACGATGATGCTGGGCACCGCCGCCATGAGGTCCATCAGTGCGATGAGGGCACGGCGCAGCCGCGGCGGCGCGTACTCGGAGATGAAGATCGCGGTGGCGATCCCGACCGGCACCGCGATCACCAGCGCGAAGAGCGCGGCGATGATGCCCAGCGGGAGGATCGCCGCGATGCCGAACTGGTTGGTGCTGATGAACCAGGTGGACGTGGTGAAGAAGCCGAAGCCCATCGCCCGGAGCGCAGTGGTCGCGCGGAAGATCAGGAAGACCAGGATCAGCCCGGTGATGAGGAAAACGGCCAGGCCCGCGGAGCGCAGCACGCCGCGAAAGATCTTGTCGCCGAAGGCCACCGGCGCGACGATCGCCCGGGGTTTGTCCTCTGTGGCTGCAGGTTGCTGCCCGGGCGTCAGAGCAACGGCCATGATGGTGTGCCTCCCGCATCCGCGTTCGGCTGTACCGCCAGCCGTGATGCCCGCCCCGGGCAGTCTCATGGTGTCCCGCATAGCTCGCATTTCAGCCTATTTCCGGGTGAACGAATAGGGAACAGATGGCGACGTGAACAGATGAGGAAGAGATGGCGACTGGGAAACGTCTGCCGTAAGCGCTGGCCGTGGGGCGGGGCGCCGGGGAGTGGCGCCCCGCCCCACGGCCGTGCGAGCCTGGCTTCCTCAGGAGGTCAGGCCGCACAGCGGTGACAGCAGGAATCCGTAGTTCTTCAGGTCCGTCTTGGCGGTCGTGGCTCGAGCAGTCCCACCCGGGGGTCGCGGCCGAGGCCGAGGCGAACTGCGGTTCTCCAGGTAGGCCGGGTATGTGGTCCGGGGTGGTCGAGTCGTACCGGACCACGTCATAGATCGTGTTGAGGAACGGCGGCGGAGAAGCTCGGGTTGATCGTCGTGCTCTTGCCGGTGCCGGTGGTCGGGGCGGTGCCGTTGACCGAGTTGACCTTCAGCGTGCCGTGCTCGTTGCAGCCGAACTGGTTCAGGCCCGCGGTGGGCACGCACACCACGCCGCTGCCGTTCGGGGTGCATGCGGAGTTCAGGCAGGCGGCGGAGTGGAACTTCTGGGCGATGAACTTGGCCACCGAGTAGGGCACGACCGCCTCGGGCGTCTTCAGCAGCGGGTCAACCCCCTGGTTCTGCTGCACCGAGCTGTTCACGCACGAGCCGGGGCTGGAGACCCCGATCGCGGTCAGGAACGAGGTGCGGATTCCCGATCCGGTCTGCGGCAGGAAGGCCTGGATCGCCGCGCTCTTGCCGCCGACCTGGCTCCAGTTGGTGTCCGTGCAGTTGTAGATCGCGGCGAGCTGGGCCGTGGTCAGGTTGGCTGGCGCGTCGGTCGTCGTCTGGGTCGCGTAACTGATCGCGTCATCGGCCAGCGTCACGAACGCGATGCCGCCGGGCCCGAACGCCGGGTCGCTGGACGAGCGGCCGCGGGCCGACCTGGCGAAGTCGATGCAGAACTGCTTGCCGTCGCTGGTCTTGGCGTTCGCGTCGAATGCCGTGATGCCCGCCGAGGACCCATCGGGGCGCGCGATCGCGGAGCAGCCCGACTTGGTGGTGATCGAGTCCCCGACCGCGCCGGTGACCGGGTTGGTGGCGTCCCAGTTGTATTGCTGGGTGGCGGTGGCGGACTTGAGCGTGGCGTTGTAGTCGCCGCTGAACTGGTCGACAGGGACTGGTCGGTGTCCGCGCCGACGCCTATCGCCGCGGTCTCCGCCGGGGCCGCCAGGATCGTCACCTTGTTAACGGTCGTGGTCCCGCCGCAGCAGTGGAGCGTGACCGTGTAGCTGGACGGCGGTGGCGCGGGCAAGTCCCCGGACGAGCTTGGCCTTGTTGGCGTTCTTGATCGCGTTGACCGTGGCCGGGAGCGCGGGGCTGGACGTCACCGAGGACATCGTGTTACCGGTCGGACAGGCCGTCAGGCCGACGGCCGTTTCGACGCCGGCCGGGACCTTCTTCGTCACGGTGGCGGCCGAGGCGGTGGCCGAGGCGGCCAGCACTCCCAGCACGGTTGCGGTGGCCGTGGCGCCCGCGAGCGCCTTGCCGAATCTGTGCATGCTCGTTCCCTACTTACGTTGGGTCGGGGATTCCCCTGGCCATAGAGCCACCCTGCCGATGGGCAGTCAAAGCTTCCTATATTTCCTAGTGAGTTACAAGAGATAAAGCCGTGAACTAGTCAACACTTTCGGTTACAAGCGATGACCCGCCAGAACTGTCCGGTCACGGACATAGGTTGAGCGTCGTACCAGGACAGTTGCCTGGTCACAGCGGCCTGGCGCCCACATGAAACCGGCGTGGCGCCGGAGGCCAGGCCCCCGGCGCCACGCCGGTAAACAGATTGTCCGGGCTAGCCGGTCACGCCGCAGAGCGGGGTGACAAGGAACCCGTAGTTCTTCAGGTCCGCCTTTGCGGTGGAGTTGGTGCACACGAAGCCGGAGGCGCCGAAGATCGCCTCCAGGTTGACGCCGCCGACCGGGCTGGTCGCGCCGGGGATGTGGTCGCTGGTGGCCGGGTCGTAGGGCACCACCTCGAAGACGGTGCGCTGGAAGGTGGCGGGGAAGCTGGAGTTGATCACGGTGCCCGTGCCCGTTCCGGTGGTCGGGGCGACGCCGTTGATCTGCTTCAGCACCATGGTGCCGTGGGTGTTGCAGCCGAACAGGTTCTTGCCCGCGGCCGGGGTGCACACGTTGCCGTTGGAGTCGGGGGTGCATGCGGAGTTGTTGCAGGTGGTTGAGTGGAACTTCTCGGCGATGTACTTGCCGATGGAGTAGGGGAAGATCGCGTCGGGGTCCTTGAGGACCGGGTTGACGCCCTCGTTCTCTTCCAGTGTCCCGCCGTCGTCGCTCACGCAGGAACCCGGCGTGGCGATGCCGATCGCCCCGAGGAAGAACGACCTGGTGCCGGAACTGGACTGCGGGATGAACGCGTGGATCGGGGCGTTCTTGCCGCCGACCTGGCTCCAGTTGGTGTCGGTGCAGTTGTAGATCGCCGCGAGCTGCGCGGTGGTCAGCGTGGCCGGGGCGTTGGTGGTCGCCTGGGCGGACCAGGTGACGGCGTCACCGGCCAGGTCCACGAAGGCGATGCCGCCGGGTGCGAACGCCGGGTCGCTGGAGCCGCGCGCCCGCGAGGACCGGGCGAAGCTGGAGCAGTAGAAGTTGCCATCGCCGGTCTTCTGGAACGTGGCGAGCTGGGTGATGCCCGCCGAGGAGCCGTCCGGCCGGGCGATCGAGGAGCAGCCGCTCTTCTCCGCGATCGGAGTCGCCGATCGCCCCGGTGTTGGGGTTGGTGGCGTCCCAGCTGTAGAGGCGGGTGGCGGTCGAGCCCGTGACGCGTGGCGTTGTAATCGGCGCTGAACTGGTCCAGCACGTTCTGGATGGTGTCCGAGCCGACGCCGACGGCAGCGTTCTCCTGCGGGTGCGGCCAAGACGGTGAGCTTGTTGGTCGTCTTGGTCCCGTTCGTGCAGTGCACCGTATACGTGGTGGCGCCGGTGGCAAGCCAGTCCCCGGCGAGCTTGACCTTGTTGCCGTTGATGACCACGTGCGCCGTGACCGGCGGGGCTGGCGTCACCGAACCTACCGTGGTGCCCGATGCGCACCCGGTCAGGTTGACGGCCGTCTCGACACCGAGCGGGACCGAATAAGTGTGGGTAACTGCTGTGAGGCTGGCGGGTTGTGCCTGAGCGGTGGCCGTAAGGCCAAGCACGGCCAGCGTCGCTGCACTGGCAGCGGCACCCGCAATCAGCGGACGGACAGTTCGCATTCGCGCCCTCCTTGACACGTGCGCATGCTGGCATCCATGAGCCGGTTTCGGCTGAAACCCGCTCATGCCAGCGCGGCTCAGTTTCTCCCGCTTTGTGGCATATAAGAAGGAACGGAGGGCGGCGGGAAGTTGACGTCTGGGTTAACGACTGGCTGTGACCTCGGCTCTTTCGCTAAGCGCAGCAATGCTGTGACACTGCGCCAGAATATGGCCGCTGGCCTGTGACTATGCCCTGTGCCGCAAGAATGGATCGAGCCATTTCCAGGGCCGGATCCATGTCCGCGACGCCCTGCCAGAGGTGCTTTCTTAACCCTGCGTTCTGCTGGCGCACACCTGGGAGGCATCCGGCCGGTAAACGCCGCATTTCTTATCGATCATCGAGGGATCCCGCGACGCGGCCGGAAACAGGACATGTGACCAGCCGAAATTCGATTTTCTCAGCGTCAGGCAGTGTTGAGAACCTGGAAGGTTTCCGCGAGCCGGCCCTCCGGCAGGCCGCCCGCGACCGCGGCGGCAGCCAGTCGCTCGCGCAGGAAGTCCCCCAGTGTGTCCATGTGCCCGGTCTGGCTCTCGTGCGCGCGCAGCGCGGCAAGCTTGCGGTCGAACGTGTCGGTCACGTCGACATAGTGGTTGGGGACGGGCCCACCGGGCAGCCACACCTCGCGCACCGACCAGGCTTCCAGGCCCTCTTCGGCGCGCAGTTCTCGGAAACGCGTACGGGTTGCGCGCGTCCGGGTAGATCGCGTCCAGTGCCGCGGAGCCCACCGCACGGTGATCCGGATGGCTCACCCCGATCCGGGCATAGTTACGCTCCGGGCTGGGGCACAGCACCCGGTCCGGGCGGACCTGGCGTATCACCCTCGCCAGGTCCCTGCGCAGGCCGAGCGTGGCCTCCACCATCCCGTCCGGGTAGCCAAGGAACCGCAGGTCACTAACGCCCACGCAGGCGGCCGCTGCGGTCTGCTCCTTGCGCCGCAGCGGCGCGATCTCGCTGCGCGGCATCGCGTCGTCGTGCCCACCCGCATCCCCATCGGTCACGATGCAGTACACGACCTCGATCCCCGCATCGGTCCACCCCGCGATCGTCCCGGCCGCACTGAAATCCACATCGTCCGGATGCGCGGCAATCACCAGAACCCGCTGAACCTCGTTGTCGTTAAGCACGCTCTCGATCTTACGAACCCGGGCGCTCCCACAGGTCCGCGTCGACTGCTAGCGACGACCGCCAGGCCGCGCACAGCGACGCGGCGGCGCGGTGGCGCCGCCCCGCGAAAGCCCGCGAGGAAGCAGGGGATCAGTCCAGCGACGACATCACGTGCTTGATACGGGTGTAGTCCTCGAACCCGTACATCGACAGGTCCTTGCCGTAGCCGGAGTTCTTGAACCCGCCGTGCGGCATCTCGGCCACCAGCGGAATGTGCGTGTTGATCCACACGCATCCGAAGTCCAGCCCGCGCGCCATCCGCATGGCCCGCCCGTGGTCGGACGTCCACACCGAGGACGCGAGCCCGTACTTGGTGCCGTTCGCCCAGGCCAGGGCCTCCGCCTCGTCGCTGAACTGCTGCACGGTGATGACCGGGCCGAACACCTCGTTCTGGATGATCTCGTCGTCCTGCGCCAGGCCGTCGACGACGCTGGCCTCGAAGAAAAAGCCGCGCGCCCCGGTCTTGTGGCCGCCGGCCAGCACCTTGGCGTGGTCGGGCAGCCGGTCGATGAACCCGGAGACCCGCTCGAGCTGAGCCGGGTTGTTCAGCGGGCCGAAGTCCGCGTCCGGGTTGTCGGGACCTGCCACGGTCTGGCCGCGGGCCTGCTCGGCGAGCGCCTCGGCGAGGGCCTCATGCACGCCAGGGGCGGCCAGCACCCGGGTCGCCGCGGTGCAGTCCTGCCCGGCGTTGAAGTACCCGGCGATTGCGACCGCTTCGGCGACCTTGGCCACGTCGGCGTCGTCGAACACGATGACCGGTGCCTTGCCGCCGAGTTCCAGGTGGACCCGCTTGAGGTCGTTGGCGGCCGCGGCCGCGACCTCCTTGCCCGCCCGCACGCTGCCCGTGATCGACACCATCTGCGGCACCGGGTGGGCGACAAGCGCGCGGCCGGTGTCCCGGTCGCCGCAGACCACGTTGAACACGCCGTGCGGCAGGAACTCGCTCATCAGCTCGGCCATGAGCAGCGTGCTGACCGGCGTGGTGTCGGACGGCTTGAGCACCATGGTGTTGCCCGCCGCGAGCGCCGGGGCCCACTTCCACACCGCCATCATCATCGGGTAGTTCCACGGCGTGACCGCCGCGCACACCCCGATCGGCTCGCGCCGGATGAACGAGGTGAACCCGGACATGTACTCGCCCGCCGACCGGCCCTCCAGCATCCGGGCCGCGCCAGCGAAGAACCTGATCTGGTCCACCATCGGGGGGATCTCTTCCGAGGCGGTCAGCGCGAGCGGCTTCCCTGTGTTCCGGGACTCGGCCTTGACGAACTCGTCGGCGCGGGCCTCGAGCGCATCGGCGATCTTGAGCAGGGCCAGGCTGCGCTCCGCGGGGGTGGCGTCCCGCCATCCCTCGAAGGCGGCCGCGGCCGAGGAGACGGCCGCGTCCACCTCTGTCTCCCCGGACACCGGCGCCGTGGCGAACACCTCGCCGGTACTGGGGTTGATCAGCTCGGAGCGCTTATCGAAGGACAAGTCCGTCCACTGGCCGCCGATGAAGTTCTGCAGATCCTCAGCCACGACGCCTCCGTTTTGTAGTGAAAATCCTTTTACCGCCCAGCCGGGGCGCGTTCCTCGCACGCCCACGGCGAGCCGTAGTCCGTCAGCAAGTCCAGGAACGGGCCAGGTGGCAGCGCTTCGGGGCCAAGCACCCCGGCGCCCGACCACGCGCCCGAGTCGATCAGTTCCAGTGCCACGACAGGGTTCACCGCCGTCTGCCAGACCACGGCCTGAGACCCGTACTCAGCCATCGACCAGGCGTTGTCCACCACATGATGAAGGTAGACCTCGCGCTGGGCGCCGTCGGTGCCGGTACCGGTGACCCAGGTGCCCGCGCAGGTGAGACCCGTCATCTTGTCACCGAGCGTGGCCGGGTCGGGCAGGCAGGCCGCGACCACGTCCCGCGGCGACACGCTCTCGCCGCCGACGCTGACCGGGTCTGTGCGGTCCAGGCCAAGCTTGTGCAAGGTCTGCAGCACGCCGATGAACTCCGCGCCGAGGCCGTACTTGAACGTGACCCGCTTCGCCTTCACCCAGCGGGGGATCAGCAGCACCTCTTCATGCTCCACGTTCACGCACTCCACCGGGCCGATCCCGGCCGGGAAGTCAAAGGTCTCCGGCTCGGAGAACGGTGGCGTGGTGTACCAGCCCCTGCCGTCCTCCCAGATGACCGGCGGGTTCAGGCACTCCTCGATGGTGGTCCAGATAGAGAAGGTGGGCGCGAAATCGTAGCCCGCTACCGCGAGATTCGCACCATCCCTTACGCCGACCTCGTTGATTTCGCGGAACAGCGTGTCCGCGGCGTACCGGGCGAACACGTCGGACAGGCCCGGCTCCACTCCGATGCCTGCCAGCGCCAGCTTCCCCGACCGCTCCCACTGCTGGCCCATCGCGAACTGCTCGTCGCCCAGCTTGACCCCGGTCTTGGCATGCGGCTCGGCCGGGTGCGGGTGGGACAGCGACATGGCCATGTCGAGGTAGTGCGTCCCGGCCGAGAGCGCGGCACGGAACAGTGGCATCACGAACCGCGGATCCGTGGCGTTCATCAGCACGTCGCAGGAGTGCTCGGTGAGCAGCGCCGCCGTGGCCTGCTCGTCGCGGGCGTCCAGCCGGACGGCCTGGTAACCGTCCTTCGCCGCCGCGGCGTGCTGCGCGCGGGCCAGGTCGTAGTCGGCGACCACCAGTTCGGCGAACTGGCGCCGGGCGGCGATCCGGGCGAAGGCCGTGCCGACGCCGCCCGCGCCCACGAGGAGTATGCGCATGCGGAAGATCCTAACCAAAGGCCCGCGAGACCACTGGACCAGTCACGATTTAGGTAAAAGACTACGGAAACCGTTGCGGATGGGTCAACTTTGTGCGAGAACCGTAAGATCTGCGCAACCGAATCGCTCGCCCTGGTCGGCGTCGCGGTTGCGGGACCATTGACCTCGTTGGACGATGATCACCAGCATTCTCTCTGCCAGGAAGAAGTGGGGGTGGCGCGGCCCATGGCCGTTGCCGAGTCGATCGCCCAGCCGGGCGAGCAGCAGGTCGACAAGGGACTGAAATCGGGTGCCCTCGGGCTGGTTTCGACCACGATCATCGCGACCGCGTCCGTCGCGCCCGCCTACAGCATCGCCGCGACGCTGGTGTTCGTGGTCGGCGCCGTCGCGCTGCAGTCTCCCGCGGTGGCCGTCCTGGCGTTCGTGCCGATGCTGCTGACCTCGATCGGCTACAGCGAGCTGAACAAGGCGGACCCTGACTGCGGGACCACGTTCACCTGGGCGACCCGCGCGTTCGGCCCGCGGACCGGCTGGGCGGGCGGCTGGGGGATCATCGCGGCCGACGTCCTGGTCATGGCGAGCCTCGCCCAGGTCGCAGGCCAGTACGGCTTCCTGCTGTTCAACGCGAAGGGCATCGGGTCCAACCCGACCAGCGGCTGGGTGCTGCTCGTCGGCGTGCTCTGGATCGTCGTGATGACCTACATCTGCTACCGGGGCATCGAGGTCTCCGCGAACTTCCAGAAGGTGCTGCTCGGCATCGAACTGGTGATGCTGGTCGTGCTGTCGGTCACCGCGCTGGTCAAGGTCGGCACCGGGCACGCCCCGCCGGGTCACCGCACCCCGAGCCTCTCCTGGCTCAACCCGTTCCACATCACCTCGTTCAGCGCGTTCACCAGCGGCATCATCCTGATGGTGTTCATCTACTGGGGCTGGGACACCGCGGTCGCGGTCAACGAGGAGACCAAGGACAAGGAGAAGACCCCCGGCCGGGCGGCCATCCTTTCCACGTTCATCCTGCTGGTCACCTACGCGCTGGTGATCATCTCGATGCAGTCGTTCGCCGGGATCGGGACCACGGGCAACGGCCTGGGCAACGTGGCGAACGCCGGTGACGTGCTGTCGGTCCAGGGCAGCCTGGTGTTCGGCACTCGGCGCCTTCGGCTCGTTCCTCACTCACCTGCTGCTGCTCATGGTGCTCTCCTCGGCGGCCGCGTCCACCCAGACGACGATCCTGCCGACCGCGCGGACCACGCTGTCGATGGCGGTGTACAAGGCGATACCGCCGTCGTTCGCCAAGATGCACCGGCGCTACCTCACCCCGACCGTGTCCACGATCGCCATGGGCGCGGTTTCCATCGCGGTCTACGTCGCGTTCAACTACATGTCCAACGGCATCGGGATCATCGGCGACGCGGTGATCGCGATCGGCCTGTACATCGCGTTCTACTACGGGCTGACCGGCTTCGCCTGCGCCTGGTACTACCGGCGGAACCTCACAAGCAGCGCGCGCAACCTGTGGATGCAGGGCATCCTGCCCAGCCTCGGCGGGCTGATCCTGTTCTTCCTCGGCGGCTGGAGCATCTGGCTGGATTACGACGTGGCCACCGCGAACGACTACACGATGTGGACCGTGCCGATCATCCACTGGCAGATGGGCGGCGCGTTCGTGATCGCCGTGGTGACCGGCCTGATCGGCGTGGCCGCCTACTTCTACTGCAGGATCCGGAACCCTGCCTTCTTCAAGAAGCAGACGCTCACCAGGTCAACGGAGACCTTGGTACCCGATCCGGATGCCTGACGGCATTTCTGGCGCCGGTACCTGGAGGCGGCCAGCGGGTTGTCCCCGATAGGGGAAACGGCCCGCGCGGCGGCCTCCGGGCGTCGGCGTCACCGCCTACTCTTGGCACGTGACCGTCACCGCCGTCGATGCCCTCCTTGAGGACCTGAACCCCCAGCAGCGCGCCGCCGTCGTGCACGAGGGCAGCCCGCTGCTCATCGTGGCCGGAGCAGGCTCGGGCAAGACCCGGGTGCTGACCCGCCGGATGGCCTACCTGATGGCGGAGCGCGGGATCAGCCCGGGGGAGATCCTGGCGATCACGTTCACCAACAAGGCCGCGGGCGAGATGGCGGCCAGGGCGGCCGCGCTGACCGGATCGCGGGCGCGCGGCATGTGGGTGATGACGTTCCACTCGGCGTGCGTGCGGTTCCTGCGCCGGGAGGCCGGCCGGTTCGGCTACCCGTCCTCGTTCTCGATCTACGACCAGGCCGACTCGGAGCGGCTCATGGCGCTGGCCTGCCGCGAGCTGGACCTCGACGCCAAGCATCATCCGCACCGGGCGATGCTCGCCCAGGTCTCGAACCTGAAGAACGAGCTGATCGACCACGAGACGTTCGCCGCCCGCGCCGAGGGCTACCGGGAGCGGGCGCTGGCCGAGGCCTATGGCGAGTATCAGCGCAGGCTCGTCGCGGCGGGCGCGATGGACTTCGATGACCTGATCATGAACACGGTCTTCCTGTTGCAGGCATTCCCCGACGTGGCACAGGCCTGGCGGCGCCGGTTCCGGCACGTGCTGGTGGACGAGTACCAAGACACCAACCACGCGCAGTACGTACTGGTGCGGGAACTGGTCACCACCGAGCCGGGCAGCGGCCTGCTCCCCGGGGAACTCGCCGTCGTGGGTGACGCCGACCAGTCCATCTACGCTTTCCGGGGCGCGACCATCCGCAATATTGAGGAGTTCTCCCGCGATTTCCCCGGCGCCACGGTGATCCTGCTCGAACAGAACTACCGGTCCACGCAGAACATCCTGGCCGCGGCGAACGCCGTGGTTTCCAGGAACTCGGGGCGGACCCCGAAGCGGCTGTGGTCCGAGGCGGGTGACGGACCGCCGATCGTGGGTTATGTCGCGGACAGCGAGCACGACGAGGCGGCGTTCGTGGCCGAAGAGGTGGACCGGCTGACCGACGAGGGCGAAGCCACGCCCGGCCAGGTGGCCGTGTTCTACCGGACCAACGCCCAGTCCCGGGTCTTCGAAGAGGTCTTCATCCGCGCCGGGCTGCCGTACAAGGTGGTCGGCGGGGTGCGCTTCTACGAGCGCCGCGAGGTCCGTGACCTGCTCGCCTACCTCCGGCTCATCGCCAACCCCGATGACGAGGTGTCGCTGCGGCGGATCCTGAACGTGCCGCGGCGCGGAATCGGTGACCGGGCCGAGGCGTGCGTGGCGGCGCTGGCGCAGCGGGACCGGCAGAGCTTCGCCGCGGCCCTGGCCCGGCCCGCCGACGTGCCCGGGCTGGCCCCGAGGTCGGCAAAGGCGATCGAGTCGTTCAACGAGCTGATCGGGGGCTTCCGTGCCGCGGAAGCCGCCGGGATCCCGGTCGCCGACCTTGCCGAGATGGTGCTTGACCGCTCCGGGTATCTGGCTGAGCTTCAGGCGTCGGAGGATCTCCAGGACGCCAGCCGCATCGAGAACCTGAACGAACTGGTCTCCGTGGCGCGCGACTTCGACGCCACGGGCGTCCAGGCGGGCCTCGCCGACCCGGACGAGACCGGTCCCCGGCCGGGCAGCCTCGCGGAGTTCCTTGAGCAGGTGTCCCTGGTCGCGGACGCCGACCAGATCCCGGAGGGGGAGGATCACGGCGGCGTGGTCACGCTGATGACCCTGCACACCGCCAAGGGGCTTGAGTTCCCGGTGGTGTTCCTCACCGGCATGGAAGAGAACGTCTTCCCGCACCAGCGCTCGGTGGGCGACGACAAGGAACTCCAGGAGGAGCGGCGACTCGCCTACGTGGGGATCACCCGGGCCGAGCGGCGGCTCTACCTGACCAGGGCACTGTCCCGGGCCTGGTGGGGGCGGCCGGAGTACCACGCGCAGTCCCGGTTCCTCGCCGAGATCCCCGCGAACCTGATCGAGTGGCGCCGCGACGAGGGCACCGCCGCCGCGCCCGCCTCGCAGCGCCTGGCGCAGCGGCCGGGCGTGCGCTCGCCGGGCAACCGCCGGGTGCCGTCCCTGTCCCCGGGTGACAAGGTCACGCACGACGCCTATGGCCTGGGCACGGTCGTCTCGGTGCAGGGCTCAGGTGACGATCCAGAGGCGAAGATCGACTTCGGTGGCGACTACGGCATCAAGCACCTGGTCCTGCGGTACGCGCCGATCGAGAAGCTGTAACGCCTGGGGCACCCCGGGCCGGTTCCTTCGGCGGCCGGCCTTCGTAGCATGGAATAGGTTGCGGGAGCCGGCCAGTTTGGCCGCGCAGCCCCGCGGGAGGCACTCATGGGAACCATCCGGGTCGTCATCGCCAAGCCCGGCCTGGACGGGCACGACCGCGGTGCCAAGGTCGTGGCCAGGGCGCTGCGCGACGCGGGGGTCGAGGTGATCTACACCGGCCTGCACCAGACACCGGAGCAGATCGTGGCCACCGCCCTCCAGGAGGACGCCGACGCGATCGGCCTGTCGATCCTGTCCGGCGCGCACATGACCCAGTTCGGCAGGGTCCTGGAACTGCTGGCCGAGCGCGATGCCACGGACATCACCGTGTTCGGCGGCGGCATCATCCCCGATGCCGACATCATCGAGCTGGAGCGGATGGGCGTGGCGAAGATCTTCACCCCGGGCGCCGCCACCCACGACATCGTCGACTGGGTCAAGTCCTCCCTAGGCCAGCGCCACCCCGCCTAACTCCACCCTGCCAGGCCCGCAGCGACCCGGCCGCCAGCAACCCCGGGCACGCGCCCCAGCCTCCCCCGACCCGCGTCCCCGCCCGGAACCCGCTCCACCCTCGCATCATGACTCCGCTGCGCCGCCAGCCCGCCTAGTCGTGATCATGGTGGCTGCCGCAGGCGCGCCAGCGCCCGTATGGGGAGCGGCGGCCGGGCTCGCCCGCTGCGAGGGCTGCCCTTGATGTCTGCGGCCACCCCGGCAGGGTCCACGCGGATCTGGCTCGGCGGAGAAGTGCAGCACGATGATGCCGTGCGCGCTCATCCGGGCATGGCGCTGCAATCGTGCGCTCCCAGTCTTCTGGGAGCAGATGCCAGGCACGTGAATCGACCTCGGCCGCCACGCCGGCGTCCGGCCCACCAGGCATCTACCACCGCGATGAAGGTCTTGCCCGCATAGAGGCGGGCGTTGAACATCGGCGCGGGCAGCCCGCAGCGGCGGAGCAGATCACCAAAGTCCCCTTCAGCACCCGACCGGATGCCGCAGCTACCTCTGCCAGGGATTGCCGTAACCACATGGAGCCACGCCTCGGCCCATGCTCCAGTTCGGCTTGCAGCCGATCGAGTCTGCAGCGCCGCTGCTGGACAGCATCGGCGACCAGGGCCCGCACCTGGCGGAAACTGTGAAGTTCACGCGCCGCGTCGGCTAATGCCCGCTCGGGCAGCGCGTACTGGACCACGCCCCGGTAGCAGACGGGGGCCGGCATCCGCAGCGTCGGCCGCACGGTAACGAAAGCGTGGCTCCGGCGGCCCTGGCTGGCCTGGCTGGCCGGGATTAACACGCTGATTTCTGCGGTGGCAGGCACTTTGAGGCCATGCCTGCGTAAGGCAGCCAGCCCGGTAAGCACGCTGTCCCGCCCTGCAGATAAGACCGTGTCCCGTCCCGCGTAAAGAACCGCGGCGATCTCCTTCTGGAGAGGCGTTGGGCTGCCGGTCACCGCCAGAAACGTGAGTGGCAGCAATCCTGCCACGGGCCGCCGGGCCGGATCCGGTGCCGCAGTGCCTTGCGGGTCATGCCGCAGGCGACCGCCTGGGATTGCGAGACGCACCGATTCCTGCTTGGCGAGGATGCGATCAAGCCTGTCTTGGTCCAGCATGGCCGTGCGCGTCACAGTCTCAGCATGCCGCTCGGGTCCGACACACACCCACGCCGCTGATGATCATGGGGATGTGGCCCATCGATGGGCCACATCCCCATGATCACGAACGGGTTCCTGGAGAGAGGGGCGGTTGCCGGGCGGGGGAGAGCGGTTTCTGGGTGGGCGGGCGCTGCTTCCGTGGGGTGGGGCGGTTGCCGGGTGGGGGGGGCGGTTTCTGGGTGGGGGAGACGGTTTCTGGGGAGGGTGGGGGCGGTGTTCTGAGGGCGGGCGCTGTTGGTGGCGGGGAGGGGCTGTTGGTGCGCGGGGCGGAAGAAGGAGCGGATAGGCTTCCGTGCGGAATCCAGCCGGACCGAGGACGGACAACAGTGGACCTGTTTGAGTTTCAGGCGAAGGAGCTGTTCGGGGAGTACGGCGTTCCCGTGCCGCAGGGACGCGTCGCTCGCACGCCTGAGGAGGCCCGCGGGATCGCCGCGGACTTCGCGGCCGCCGGTACCCCCCGCGTGGTGGTGAAAGCCCAGGTCAAGACCGGTGGCCGGGGCAAGGCAGGCGGGGTCAAGCTGGCCGAGGGCCCGGACGAGGCACAGGCCAGGGCGCAAGAGATCCTCGGCATGGATATCAAGGGCCACCGGGTGAACGCGGTTCTCGTCGAAGAGGCCAGCGACATCGCCCGGGAGTTCTACCTGTCCTTCCTCGTGGACCGGGCCGCGCGCACCTTCACCTCGATCTGCTCGGTGCAGGGCGGCATGGAGATCGAGGAGGTGGCACGGACCAGCCCGGCTGCGGTCGCCCAGGTGATAGTGGATCCGCTCAGCGGGGTGGACGCGGCGAAGGCCGCCGAGATCGTGTCGGCCGGCGGGCTGCCCCCGGAAGCCCTGGCGGGCGCCGCCGCGGCCGCCGAGCGGCTGTGGGCGGTGTTCGCCGACGAGGACGCGACGCTGGTCGAGGTCAACCCGCTGATCCTGACCGGCGACGGCCTGGTCGTCGCCCTGGACGGGAAGGTCACCCTCGACGACAACGCGGCGTTCCGGCAGGACCACGAGCGCTTCGCCGACCCGGGGTCCGCGGATCCGATCGAGGCCAGGGCCAAGGCGAAGCACCTCAACTACGTCAAGCTCGAGGGGGAGGTCGGCATCATCGGCAACGGCGCGGGCCTGGTGATGTCCACCCTGGACGTGGTCGCGCAGGCGGGCGAGGCCTTCGGCGGTATCCGGCCCGCGAACTTCCTCGACATCGGCGGCGGTGCCTCGGCCGAGGTGATGGCCGACGGCCTGGAGATCGTGCTGTCCGACCCCAGCGTCCGCAGCGTGCTCGTCAACGTGTTCGGCGGCATCACCTCGTGCGATGAGGTGGCGAACGGCATCGTGTCGGCGCTGGGCATGCTCGGCGCGCGCGGCGAGCAGGTGACCCGCCCGATCGTGGTCCGGCTGGACGGCAACAACGCCGCCGCCGGGCGGGCGATCCTGGATGGGGCGGGGCTTGCCGTGGTCGAGCGGAACGACACCATGGACGGTGCCGCCCGCCGCGCCGCCGAACTAGCTGCCAGCCCGGCAACCGGCGCGAACCCCACGGGAGCATGACATGGCGATCTTCCTTACCGGCGAGAGCCGGATCATGATCCAGGGCATCACCGGGTCCGAGGGCACCAAGCACGGCCGCAGGATGGTCGCCGCCGGCACCACGGTGGTCGGCGGGACCAACCCCCGCAAGGCCGGCCAGACCGTGGACCTCGGTGGCAGCACAGTCCCTGTATTCGCCACGGTGGCCGAGACCATGGCGGCGACCGGTGCGGACACCTCGGTGGTGTTCGTCCCGCCGGCCGGTGCCAAGAGCGCCGTGATCGAGGCGATCGACGCCGGGATCCCGCTGGTCATCGTGATCACCGAGGGCATACCGGTGCACGACTCGACCGTGTGCTGGGCGTACGCGGGCGCGAAGGGCAACGTGACCCGCATCGTCGGGCCGAACTGCCCGGGCATCGCCTCGCCAGGCAAGTCCAACGCGGGCATCATCCCGGCGGACATCACGTCGGAAGGCCGGATCGGCCTGGTGTCCAAGTCGGGCACGCTGACCTACCAGATGATGTACGAACTGCGCGACATCGGCTTCTCGACCGCCGTCGGCATCGGCGGTGACCCGGTGATCGGGACCACCCACATCGACTGCCTGCGCGCCTTCGCCGACGACCCGGAAACCGACGCGATCGTGATGATCGGCGAGATCGGCGGGGACGCGGAGGAACGGGCCGCCGCGTTTATCGAGCAGAACGTCGCCAAGCCGGTGGTCGCCTACGTGGCAGGGTTCACCGCGCCCGAGGGCAAGACGATGGGCCATGCCGGGGCCATCGTGTCGGGGTCGTCGGGCACCGCCCAGGCCAAGAAGGAAGCCCTGGAGAAGGTCGGGGTCCGGGTAGGCCGCACGCCCAGCGAGACGGCGCGCCTTGTCCGCGACATGGTGCCCGGGCACTAAAAGCCGCCGGTCCGGCCGGATATCCCCTTTTATTCATTAATCCTGGTTTATGATTCCTAGAATCAGGATTTACCTGAATAGGGGGGAATTATGTGGCGTAAAGTACGAATCGCGTCAACCAGTGTGGCCGGTGCGGCTGTAGTGGCTGCGCTGGCGGGGGCTGGTCTTGTGCCAGCGGCCGCAGCAACGGGAACGAGCGGGCCCCGGCCGGGCGGGCATGCCATGTTCACCGTGCGCTCCTGGGGCGGGCCCTCCGCGCGGACTGCGGCGACCACGATCCCGACCTGGAGCGGGTCGTTCACGATCAACCCGACCACCTACAACTACAAGATGGTCGGCACGAACCCGGCCGCCGGGTCCAAGACCACGACCGTACCTACCGAGATCCTGCCGCTGAAGGTCGTCATGTCCAACGGCGTCACGGTGACCGGGTCGGCCAGCAAGCTCAAGGCGTCGCCGATATTCAGCAACGCCGCGTTCACCAGCGGGACCACGCAACTCGGGGACGCCATGCTGCGCTCGGGATTCTGGAGCACCGTGTCGGCCTCGGCGCCGAACTGGCACCTGCTGCTTGGCACGCCGACGGTGCTGCCGACGGTGACCATCAAGGTTCCCGCGGCCGACGGCACCGGGCAAACCTTCAACGGGATTCCCTACGCGAACATCTCCTACAACTGGTGGGCGAACAAGCTGTCGAGCATCATCACCGCGCACAATTTCTCCGCCACCACGCTGCCGCTGATCCTGTCCGGCAGCACGTTCCTCTACATCGGCAGTACCTCGGACTGCTGCGTCTACGGGTACCACGGCTCCTACAACTCGGCGTCGGGTCACAACACCTACGCCTTCTCCAACTGGATCGCCGCGGGCCTGGTCTCCAACGGCAACGCGGACGTCTACACGATGAGCCACGAGGTGTCGGAGTGGGCCGCCGACCCGTTCGTCAACAACATCGTCCCGACCTGGAACGAGCCGAACGGCGCTACCTGCTTCAGCAACCTGCTGGAGGTCGGTGACCCGGTCGAGGCGATGACCAAGCCCTGGTACACCATCAAGGTCGGCACGGTCACCTACCACCCGAGCGACATCGCCGGCCTGTCGTGGTTCTCGCACGCCAGCCCGTCCACCCAGCAGAACGGCCTGTACTCCTACAAGGGCTACCTGAAGACGCCCAACACCACCTGCTAGCCACCTGCGCGCGCAAGTGGGACCGGGGCCGCCCCGGTCCCACTTGCCTGTCCGGGGCCGGCGTGGCGGCCAAGGTTAACCACGGCGCGGTTGCCAGGATGGAAACGTGACCGCCCCCACCCGCCCCGAGGCCGGGACCCGGCCGGGCCGCGCCGCGCCGTCACCGGTGCGCGGCGGAACCCGGCCACTGGTGGTTTCCGGCGCGCTCGCGGCGTCCGTGGTCACGGTCACCGGGCTGGTCATTCTCACGCCGCTGGTGCTGGCCGGATGGATCGCTGCCCCGCATTCCGGCCTTGGCCTGCCCGGGGTGGTGCGGACGGCAACCTGCCTGTGGCTGGCCGCGCACCACGTGGAGATCACCCTGGCCGGCGCGGGCCGGATCGGCATGCTACCGCTCGGCCTGGTGCTGCTTCCCGGTGCGCTGCTGTGGCGGGCCGGGCGCTGGATGGTCCGCACCAGCGGGCTGACCAGGCTCAGCGATCTCGGGTACGCGGCGCTCGCGCTCGCCGCTCCCTACGCCGCGCTGTGCGGGGCGCTCGCGCTCGCCAGCCGGTCCCGGCTGGCGGCACCGTCCCTGGCCGACGCGGTCATCGCCGGGTTTCTGCTCGCCCTGTGCGCGGGCGGCCTCGGCGGCGCGCGGGCACTGGCACCGTGGCCCCGGCTGTTCCGGCTCATGCCGCCCCGGTCCCGCTCGGTCGTCCTGGGCACCGCCGGGGCGCTCGCGGTGCTGGCCACGGGCGGGGCACTGCTCGCGGGCGGTTCGCTCGCCGCGCACCTGGGGGAGTACCGGGCGGTGGACGCCTCGCTCGCGCCGGGGGCGGTCGGCGGGGCGCTGCTCGTTCTCGCCCAGCTCGCCTACGTGCCCAACGCCGTGGGCTGGGCGATCTGCTACTCGCTCGGGCCGGGATTCGCGTTCGGGACCTCGACCGTGGTCGCCCCCACCGGAGCGGCGCTCGGGCCGCTCCCGCTGTTCCCGATGCTGGCCGCGCTGCCCTCCAGTACCCACGGAGTCCCCGGCTGGGTCTCGATCTTTGTGCTCGCCCTGCCCTACCTGGCGGGGGTCGTCGGCGGCATCCTGGTGGCACGTGCCGCGCCCACGCCAGCGGCCGAGGTGGCCCCGCTGTGGGGGTTCGCCTGCGGGGTGGCCACCGGGTGCGTGATCGGCGTGCTCGCGGCGTTCTCCGGCGGGCCGCTGGGCAGCGGCCGGCTCGCCGCGGTCGGCCCGTCCGGCTGGCAGGCGGCCGTCGTGGCCATCCTGGAGATCGGCGTCTCGGCGGCGGTGGCCACCGGCATCGCCAACTGGCTAAGGGTGCGCCGCGACCCGGAACTCGCCGCTGCCCGGGCGCGCCGCGCCGCCCCGCCGCCCCGGCCAGCCATGTCGCCGGGCATGTCGCCGGGCGGCCCTGAGGACGAGGGGCACCGGATCTACCTGGACCCGTGGGCCGGCGAGGAGGACGAAGGGCCGCCCGAGGACCGTCCCCCGCTGGGCCCCGCGATGCTCCCCTGATACTCGCGGCCGGCGCTCAGCCCCGTTCCGCGGCGCGGAGCGAGGCGATCTCCCGGTTCACCGCATGGGTGAACTGCACCTGGCAGGACTGCTGGGCCGTGGTTGTGCCCGCATCGCTCAGGCAGTCGCCGTACGTAGACATCTGCCGTCCAAGCACGATGAAGGCAAGCAGCAGGACCGAGCTGAGCAGGATCCCGATTCCGGCAATCGCGGTCGCGGCGGCCGACCCGTGCGGCCGCGCGGTCCGGCCGCGCCTGGCCCGCGCCAGCGAGGTCATCGCCAGCCACATCGCGACGACGCCGGCGAGCAGCGCGTAGGCCACCAGGTAGACACCGCGCTGCGGGTCGCCGAGCGCCAGCACGCCGGTCAGGCTCAGCAGCGCCACGAGCAGGGCCGCCATCGCGCGCCGCTGCGCGGCCGGCTCGGCGGGCACCGCGGTCCCGGGTTTGTCCGTCCGCTGGTCGAAGGGGGGCATCGCTCCCCTATTGTGCCCGGCCAAGGCCGCTGACCTGTGCGCTTCGGCCATGTGGCACGTGTCACTGCGGGCGGCGGCGCGAACCGGCCGCCGCCCCGGGGCCGTTAAGGTGGCTCGCATGGCGGCACGCCTCGTGGTTCTCGTCTCCGGGGCGGGCACCAACCTCCAAGCGCTGCTCGACGCCTGCGCGGACGGTTCCTACGGCGCGGCCGTCGTGGCGGTCGGCGCGGACCGCACCGGGATCGAAGGGCTCGCGCGGGCGCAACGGGCGGGGATACCGGTCTTCACCCACCAGATCCAGGACCACGCTTCCCGGGCCGGATGGGACCGTGCCCTGGCCCAGTCCTGCGCGCGCTACCAGCCGGACCTGGTCATCTCGGCCGGGTTCATGAAGCTGGTCGGCCAGGACTTCCTCGACCGGTTCGCCGGGCGCTTCGTCAACACCCATCCCTCCCTGCTGCCCGCCTTCGCCGGCATGCACGCGGTCAGGGATGCGCTCGCCTACGGGGTGAAGGTGACCGGCTGCACGGTGTTCCTCGTGGACGCGGGCACCGACACCGGCCCGGTGATCGCCCAGGCGGGGGTTCCGGTCAGCGCGGGTGACGACGTCGCCTCGCTGCACGAGCGGATCAAGGTGACCGAGCGCGCCCTGCTGGTGGATACGGTCGGCAGGATGGTCAGGGACGGCTGGTCGGTGCGGGGCAGGACCGTGCTTGTCGGTCACCACGAAGCGGCGGCGGCCAGCAAGGCCAGCCAGGGATGAAGAGGATCTCCGAAGTGACGAACGTTCCCATCAGGCGGGCACTGGTCAGCGTCTACGACAAGACCGGGCTGGCCGAGCTGGCTGGCGTCCTTGCGGCCGCCGGTGTGCAGATCGTCAGCACCGGCAGCACCGCGGCGGCCATCGCCGCGGCGGGCGTGCCGGTGACCGGCGTGGCGGACGTGACCGGGTTTCCCGAGTGCCTGGAGGGCCGGGTGAAGACCCTGCATCCCGCCATTCACGCCGGGCTGCTCGCCGACACCGGCCGGCCCGGGCATGCCGAGCAGCTCGCCGGCCTGGGCATCGACACGTTCGAGCTGCTCGTGTCCAACCTGTACCCGTTCGAGGCCACGGTCGCCGCCGGGGCCCCGCCGGCCGAGTGCGTCGAGCAGATCGACATCGGCGGCCCGGCCATGGTCCGGGCGGGCGCGAAGAACCACGCCCGGGTGGCCGTGATCACCGACCCGGCCCAGTACCAGGCGGTGGCCGAGGCGGTCAAGGCCGGCGGCTTCACCCGCGAGCAGCGGCAGCGGCTGGCCGCCGCGGCGTACGCGGCCACCGCCCGCTACGACGCCGCCGTCGCGTCCTGGTTCGCCGCCACCTACGCGCCCGACGACGTCGCCCGCGAGACCGGCTGGCCGGACCTGGTGACCGCCGTGTGGACCCGCCGCGAGGTGCTGCGTTACGGGGAGAACCCGCATCAGGGCGCTGCCCTCTACGTGCGCCCGGGCGCACCGCCCGGCCTGGCCACGGCCACTCAGTTGCACGGCAAGGCGATGTCCTACAACAACTACGGCGACGCCGCCGCGGCGTGGCGGACCGCGTTCGACTTCGCCGAGCCGTGCGTGGCGATCATCAAGCACGCGAACCCGTGCGGCATTGCCGTCGGGGCCGACCTGGCGCAGGCGCACCGCAAGGCCCACGCATGCGACCCGGGGTCGGCCTACGGCGGGGTGATCGCGGCCAACGGCGTGGTCACCGCGGCGATGGCGGCCCAGGTCGCGGAGATCTTCACCGAGGTGCTCGTCGCGCCGGGCTTCGAGGACGCCGCGCTGGAGACGCTCAAGGCCAAGAAAAACCTGCGGCTGCTGTGCTGCCCCGCCCCGGCCCTGGCACCGGCCCAGGCCTCCCCGGAGGTCGAATGGCGCCCTGTGGACGGTGGCGTGCTCCTGCAGACGGCCGACCGGCTCGACGCGCCGGGGGACGACCCAGCCGCCTGGGAGCTCAAGGCGGGCCGGGCCGTGTCCGCCGAGACCCTCGCCGACCTGGCCTTCGCGTGGCGGGCCTGCCGCGCGGCCAAGTCCAACGCGATCGTGCTCGCCGCCGACGGCGCCACGGTCGGGGTGGGCATGGGCCAGGTCAACCGGGTCGACGCGGCCCGGATCGCGATCGCCCGCAGCGGGCAGCGGTGCCGGGGCGCGGTCGCCGCCAGCGACGCCTACTTCCCGTTCGCGGACGGCCTCCAGGTCCTGGCCGACGCCGGGGTCCGTGCCATCGCCGAACCCGGCGGCTCGATCCGCGACGGGGAGGTCATCGCCGCCGCCCAGGCCGCCGGGGTCAGCCTCTACTTCACCGGGACCAGGCACTTCTTCCACTGACCAGCCCCGGCCCCATCCGCCGACGCCGAGAGGGTGCGATGAGCATTTCGTTCAGCAGCAAGACCAGGGGTGCGCGATGAGCGCGCGCATTCTCGACGGCCGCGCCACCGCCGCCGCGATCAAAGAGGACCTCAGGAAACGGGTGGCCGATCTGGCCGCCGTGGGCCGGGTGCCAGGGCTGGGCACGGTGCTGGTCGGCGACGACCCGGGCAGCCGCGCCTACGTCAACGGCAAGCACCGCGACAGCCTGCAGGTCGGCATCGCCAGCATCCGCCGCGACCTGCCCGCCGACGCCAGCCAGCAGCAGGTCGAGGCGGTCGTCGACGAACTCAATGCCAACCCGGAGTGCACCGGGTACCTGGTGCAGTTGCCGCTGCCGCCGCAACTGGACGCGCTGGCCATCCTGCACCGGGTGGACCCGGCCAAGGACGCCGACGGGCTGCACCCGGTCAACCTGGGCAAGCTGGTGCTCTTCGAGCCGGGCCCGCTGCCGTGCACCCCACGGGGGATCGTGGAGTTGCTCCGCCGCTACGACGTCCCGATCGCCGGGGCGGACGTCACCGTGATCGGCCGTGGCATCACCGTGGGCCGCTCGCTGGGACTGCTGCTCACCCGCCGCACGGAGAACGCGACCGTCACCCTGTGCCACACCGGGACCAGGGACCTGGCCGCGCACACCCGCGGTGCGGACATCGTGGTGGTGGCGGCCGGCCGGCCGGGACTGCTCACCGCGGACATGGTCAGGCCGGGCGCCGCCGTGCTTGACGTGGGCATCACCAGGACCGAGGCCGGGCTGACCGGGGACGTCGCGCCCGAGGTCGCCGAGGTGGCCGGCTATCTCGCGCCGATGCCGGGCGGTGTCGGGCCGATGACCAGGGCAATGCTGCTGACCAACGTGGTCGAGGCCGCGGAGCAGGCGATTCGACCAGAAAGCTACTAACAAGTAACGTAGCAGTGCCGCCCGCGGGAAGCACCCCGCGGCAGGGCCGGACGGCCGCGTTTGGCAGTCTTGACCCAGTCCGGGAACAACGCCGGGCGATCACGCGGACAGGGGCAGGAGGTCGGCCACCGGTCATGAACATCGTCGTCTGCGTCAAGCAGGTCCCCGACACAGCGGTGGAGCGCACGCTGCGGGCGGAGGACTCAACGCTCGACCGCGCATCGGTCGACGGGGTCATCAACGAGATCGATGAGTACGCGATCGAGGAAGGGCTGCTCCTGGCCGAAGCCCACGGGGGCGAGGTGACCATCCTGTCCATGGGCCCGGAGAAGGCCAGCGAGTCGATCCGCAAGGCGCTGTCCATGGGCGCCGACAAGGCGATCCACCTGGTGGACGACGCCCTGGCCGGGTCCGATGCGCTCGCCACCTCGCTGGCCCTGGCCACGGTGCTCCAGCGCACCGGGTTCGACCTGGTCATCCTCGGCTCGGAGTCCACCGACGCCCGGATGGGCGTGCTCGCCCCGATGCTGGCCGAGCGCCTCGGCTGCCCCCAGCTCACGCTGGCCAGCAAGGTCGAGGTCGACGGGACGTCGATCACCATCCACCGGCAGGCGGACTACGGCTACGACACGGTGCAGGGCAGCCTGCCCGCGGTGGTCAGCGTGGTGGAGAAGATCAACGAGCCGCGCTACCCGTCGTTCAAGGGGATCATGGCCGCCAAGAAGAAGCCGGTGGAGGTGCTGTCCGCCGCCGACGCAGGGATCGACCCGCCCAGGTGGGCCTCGGTGCCGCGGCGACCGAGGTGGTCAGCTTCACCAAGCGGCCGCCCCGCCAGGCCGGCACGATCGTCAAGGATGAGGGCGACGGCGGCGCCAAGGCCGCCGAATTCCTCGCCGCGCAGAAGTTCATCTGACCGGGAAGGGGAGCCCCGTGGCTGAGGTTCTGGTGCTCGCCGCCCACGACGGCGAGTCGGTCAAGAAGGTCACGCTCGAACTGCTGACCGTGGCGCGCAGGTTCGGCGAGCCCGCCGTGGTGTGGCTGGGCTCCGGCGCGGAGGCCGGCCGGGAGCGGCTCGCGGAGTTCGGCGCGGCCAAGGTCTACGTCGCCGACGGCGAGCAGGTGACCGACTACGTCGCCGCGCCCGCCGCCGAGGTGCTCGCCGCACTCGTCGCGCAGGCCTCGCCCGCGGCCGTGCTGGTTCCGTCCACGGCCGAGGGCAAGGAGATCGCCGGTCGGCTCGCGGTCAAGATCGGCTCCGGCGTGCTCACCGACGCGGTGGACCTCAGCCCCGCCGAGCGACGGCGGCGGCCCGGTCGCGGAGCAGTCGATCTTCGGTGGCGCGATCATCGTGAAGTCCCGGGTCGACCGTGCGGCATCCCGATCGTGGCGGTACGGCCGAACGCCGTGCCACCCGAGGCAGCGCCGGGCGAGGCGGCGCTGGAGCCGGTCACGGCGGAACTGAGCGACGCGGCCAAGGGCGCGCAGATCACCGAGCGGGTCATCGCCGAGCGCAGCGAGCGGCCGGAACTGACCGAGGCGTCCATCGTGGTGTCCGGCGGCCGCGGGGTCGGCAACGCGGAGAACTTCGCGCTGATCGAAGGGCTGGCCGACCGGCTTGGCGCGGCGGTCGGTGCGTCCCGCGCGGCCACCGACGCTGGCTGGTACCCGCACCAGTTCCAGGTCGGCCAGACCGGCAAGACCGTGTCGCCGCAGCTCTACCTGGCGGTCGGCATCTCGGGCGCGATCCAGCACCGGGCCGGCATGCAGACTTCCAAGACCATCATGGTGATCAACAAGGACCCCGAGGCGCCGATCTTCGAGCTTGCCGACTTCGGCGTGGTGGGTGACCTGTTCAAGGTCGTGCCGCAGCTCACCGAGGAGATCGCCCGCCGCCAGGGGTCCTGAGCGCAGCCCAGCTGGGCCGCACACCGTGCGGACGCCGATGCGTCTCGGGCTGGGTCGCCTCGACGCCCTGGGAGGCTACCCGTCCCGAGCCCTTGGCGTAGCCGATGGCCGCGTCAGCCCAGGCGCTGGCCCGAGATCCTGCTGGTAGTGCTTGGTATCTCGACGGTGGTTGATCAGCGTTGCCTGGGCCTCGTTTTGTCGGTGGTAGCTGGTGTGCTTGGGACATGCCGAGGCGCCGTGATCCTTGCTCACCGCGGGTGGTATACCGCACCGCCCGGGCCGGGCTGCGGGTGACCCGCGCTCAGCGGAGCAGGTTGCTCGGACTGCTGGTGTCTGCGGGGGATGTGTGGGCGTGCGTGCTCGAGGTTAACGCGTGGCGGAGGGCCCGCCAAGACGCTCCGCTGGCGGGGTATCAAGCGTTGTGCAGTGAGCTGGCGGCGGCCGGACCAGGCACGTTCGGGGAACTTGACAGCGTTGGTGCGCGATCAGTGCTGCGCCGCTACTCCGACGCCTGGTTCGCTGCTGCCGAGAGGCGCAGGTTAGGGGATGCCGCAGCGCGGTACCCGCGTCGCAGGCGGCGACTGGTACCGCTTCGCTGGTATGCAGGTACGTTTGGGCTGGATGGCCGTCGGCTGCGGATTCCAGTGGCCAAAGGCTGCCCACCTCTGGCCTTGCGGCTGGATCGGGATCTCCCTTATCCCCTGTATCAGGTCCGGTCCATAACACTGCTTTACGAGGCGGGACGATTCTGGGTAGATGTGACCGCCGAGGTGCCAATCGCTACCTATGCCACGGGTGAGGCGCCGGACCCGGCTCGGCTGGCGGGAGTGGATGTTGGGATCATCCACTTGTGTGCGGCCACCGGGCCAGAAGGCCAGGCACTGCTGGTGTCCGGGCGGGCCATCCGCGCCGAGAATCATCTGCATTTGCGCGATACCAAGGCGCGGCAGCGCGCGGTAGCCCGCCGTGCTCCCATGCCGGGGCAGAAAGGATCGCGGCGATGGCGCCAGTACCGGCGCCGTCAACGGCTGGTGGAGGCTAGGCACAGGCGGCGGGTCCGGCAGGCTCAGCATGAAGCCGCCAAGGAGGTGATCTCCTGGGCGGTGCAGCACAGCATTGGCACCATGGCAGTCGGTGACCCGCGTGGCGTTCTCGGTCTGGACGCGGGGTGGCGGCACAACCAGCGCACTCGGGCCTGGCGGATCGGGCACCTGCTGCGCACGCTTGGCGACAAGGCCGAAGCCGGCGGGATAACTTTTCGCCTCATTGACGAACGGGGAACCTCGTCCACGTGCCCGGGCTGCGCCCGGCGCGTTCCCAAGCCTGCCGGGCGAGTCCTGGCCTGCCCATACTGTGATTTGACTGGGCATCGCGACCTGCTCGCGGCCGCCAACATCGCCGCCCGCGCTGGCGGCGGCACCACACCGGCTGTTCTCCCGGCCGGTGTCAAGCACCGTCGAGCCGGGGCACACCTGCCAGGTGTAGCAGTGGCGCGGCGTGACCCAAGGCGCGGTGCTCATCGCCGCCGCGTCGGCGGGTCCCTGGTCGGCACCGGCCCGCCTCGTCCAGCCCACCCAAGGGCTGGACGGAGAGTCGCTCGCCCCACGGCGAGGAGCATGTAAGGCCAGCAGTACTTGCAAGCAGGTGCACTAGGCTGAATTTGTCATGGACTACACCGACGGGGCAGGCCAGCGCGGGGTCGCCCGCGCAGCCGAGCACAGCCCGCATCCACTGGTCTATCTGGACAACGCGGCGACCGCGCCGATGCTCCCCGAGGCCATCGCGGCCATGACGGAGGAACTCGGCCGCCTCGGCAACCCCTCCTCGCTGCACAACGCCGGGCGCCGGGCCCGCCGGGTGGTCGAGGAGTCCACGGGAGCAGATCGCCGAGGCGTTCGGCGCCCGGCCCAGCGAGGTGATCTTCACCAGCGGCGGGACCGAGGCGGACAACCTGGCGGTGAAGGGCCTGTTCTGGGCGCGGCGCGAACGACAGCCCACAGCGGCATCGGGTGCTGCTGCCGGCGACCGAGCACCACGCGGTGCTGGACTCGGCTGCACTGGCTGGCCAGCCACGAGGGCGCGGAGATCGGCTGGCTCGGCGTGGACGGCACCGGAATGGTGTCCGCGGACAGCCTGCGCGCGGCGATCGGGCCTGACCCGGGCAGCGTGGCGCTGGTCAGCGTGATGTGGGCGAACAACGAGGTCGGCACGATCGCGCCGGTCGCGGAACTTGCGGCGGTCTGCGCGGAGTACCGCATCCCGTTCCACACCGACGCGGTGCAGGCGGCCGCGCAGGTACCGGTGCATTTCGCCGACAGCGGGGCGGACGCGCTCACGATCACCGGGCACAAGCTCGGCGGGCCGGTGGGCGCCGGGGCACTGCTGCTGGCCCGGGGGACCCAGCCGGTGCCGGTGCTGCACGGCGGGGGCCAGGAGAGCGACATCAGGTCCGGCACCCTGGATGCGCCCGCGATCCGCGCCTTCGCGACCGCCGCCGAGGTCGTGGCCAAGACCAGGGACTCCGAGGCGATCCGGCTGGCCGCGCTCAGGGACGACCTCGTCGCCAGGGTGCTCGCGGCGGTGCCCGACGCCATACTCAACGGCGCGCCGCCCGGCCCGGCCCGGCTGCCGGGCAACGCCCACTTCTCCTTCCCCGGCTGCGAGGGCGACGCGCTGCTCATGCTCCTGGACGCCAGGGGCATCGCCTGCTCCACCGGGTCCGCGTGCACCGCCGGGGTGGCCAGGCCCAGCCACGTACTGCTCGCCATGGGCGCCGACGAGGCCAGGGCCCGGGGCTCGCTGCGTTTCTCGCTCGGCCCGACCTCGACCCAGGCGGACTGCGAAGCCGTGGGAGCGGTGATCGGCGAGGCGGTCGAGCGTGCCCGCCGGGCCGGACGATCATGATGCGTTACGCCTGCCCTCGCTGACCTTCGTCCTCGGCGTGAACGTGGATCCGGGGCGGCGGTGACCGTCGGCGCGGGGTCGGGCCGGCTGCCTGCCCGATGCGGGAGTGACAGCGAGAGGTGGTTTCGGGGGCTGGTGGGGGACCGTAGGCTGAAGGGGTTATGAGCGGGATGCGGGTGCTGGCGGCGATGTCGGGCGGGGTGGACTCGGCCGTGGCCGCGGCGCGGGCGGCGGACGCCGGTCATGAGGTGACCGGGGTCCATCTCGCGCTGTCGCTGCAACCCGCAGTCGTACCGCTCCGGAGCCCGTGGCTGCTGCACGCTGGAGGACGCCAGGGACGCCAGGCGCGCGGCGGACGTGATCGGGATCCCGTTCTACGTCTGGGACATGGCGGAGCGGTTCCACCGCGACGTGGTGGCAGACTTCGTGGCCGAATACGCTCGCGGGCGCACGCCGAACCCGTGCCTGCGCTGCAACGAGAAGATCAAGTTCGCGGCGGTGCTTGACCGGGCGGTGGCCCTCGGGTTCGACGCGGTCTGCACCGGCCACCATGCGCGGCTGGCGGACGGCCGCCTGCACCGCAGCCCGGACCTGGCCAAGGACCAGTCCTACGTGCTCGCCGTGCTCACCCGCGAGCAGCTTGACCGGGCGCTGTTCCCGCTGGGCGACTCCACCAAGGCGCAGGTGCGGGCCGAGGCGGCGGCGCGCGGGCTGGCGGTGGCCGCCAAGCCGGACAGCCACGACGTCTGCTTCATCCCCGATGGGGACACGCGCGGGTTCCTGGCCGGCGCCCTGGGCCAGGCTCCCGGCCCCATCGTGGACGCCGGCGGGACCGTGGTCGGCAGCCACGACGGCGCCTACGGGTTCACCGTCGGCCAGCGCCGCGGGCTGCGCGTGGGCACCCCGGCCGCGGACGGCAGGCCACGGTACGTGCTGGACATCGAGCCGGCCTCGGGCACGGTGACCGTCGGGCCCGCCGAGTCACTGGACGTGACCGCGATCCTGGCCGAGCGCCCGGTCTGGACCGGCTGCGCCCCGCCGTCGGCTCCGCTGGACTGCCTGGTGCAGTTGCGGGCGCACGGGCAGGCACTCCCGGCCACCGTGATCCCCGGCGATGACCTGCGGATAGCGCTTACCGAGCCGGCCAGGGGAGTGGCCCCCGGCCAGGCGGCGGTCTTCTACGACGCCGGCACCGTGCTGGGCAGCGCCACGATCGCGGCCACTTCCTGACACGGCCGTCAGGCCTCGCGCCCGGGTCGGCGGCACCCCGCTGAGGTGACTTCTGTCACATGTCCGCTGGTCAACGCGTCGGTGTCCGGAAAGTGACAGTGGGTGTTCCATATTGTGGCCTGAATCATCCTTTGTGATGAATGCGGCTGCTGATCATCTGGTACCCAATTGTGTCGTTCCTGTGAATGCCGGGTTGCAGAGTGGGTAGATGCCTGTCGGCGTGATCGTCATGGGCGCGGCAGAGTGCACGTGCGGCAAGGGGCGGGCGCTGGAGGCGAGATGAGAGGCGGCATTGACAATGCTCGCGCTGGGCGCCGGAGGCCCGCGCCCCGCTCGTCGAGAAGGGGTGCCCGCTACATCGGCGTGACGATGATCGGGGCCCTGGCCGCCGCGGGGCTTGCGGCGTGCGGTACGAGCAGCGCAGGCACCGGCGGAACGGTGACGCTGAACCTCTATAACTTCCCGGACCCGTCCGGCGCGGTCCAGCAGGCCGTGGACAACTGCAGCGCGGCGAGCCACGGCAAGTACACGATCGTCTACAACAAGCTGCAGAACGCGGCCGACCAGCAGCGGCTGCAGATGGCCGGCGGCTCGCCGCCGGGGACAGCTCGATGGACATCCTCGGGCTGGACGTCACCTGGGAGGCCGAGTTCGCCACGGCGGGCTGGATCCGGCCGTGGACCGGCACGTACAAGCGCAGGCGATCCAGGGAACGCTCAAGGGGCCGCTGCAGACCGCCATCTGGCGCGGAAAGCTGGTCGCGGTCCCGTACAACAGCAACACCCAGTTGCTCTGGTACCGCTCCGACCTGGTGAAGACCCCGCCGAAGACCTGGGCGCAGATGATCGCCGATGCGGAGCAGCTGGCCAAGCAGGGCAAGCCGCACCTACATCGAGATCCAGGGCGCCCAGTACGAGGGCACCGTGGTGTGGTTCAACACGCTGGTGGCCAGCGCGGGTGGCAGCATCCTGAACCCGACCTCGACCGCCGCCCAGCTCGGCCCGCCCGCGATCAAGGCGCTGTCGATCATGCAGCAGCTCGCCCATTCCCCGGCCGCGGACCCCAGCCTCGGGGTGCAGATGGAGGACCAGAACCGGCTCGCGATGGAATCCGGCACCGCGGCGTTCGAGCTGAACTACCCCTACGTGTATCCGTCGATGAAGGCCGACCAGCCCACGTTGTTCAAGAGCTTCAAGTGGGCGCCGTACCCGAGCGTCTACCCGGGCAGGCCGGCCCGGGTCACCATCGGCGGCATCGACCTGGCGGTCAGCACCTACTCGCAGCATCCGCAGCTTGCCTTCCAGGCGGCGCTGTGCCTGCGCAACGCCCAGAACCAGCTCATCGCCGCGGTCAAGGGCGGCCTGCCGCCGACGCTGGCCAGCGTCTACAACAACCCGCAGATGCAGTCCGCCTACCCGTTCCGGCGTCTGATCCTGCAGCAGGTCAACAACGGTGCCGTGCGCCCCAAGACGCCGCTCTACCAGGTGGTGTCCGTGGCCATCTCGCACCAGGTCTCGCCACCGGGCTCGATCGTCCCTGTGCCCACCGAGCAGAACCTGCGCACCCAGATCAACAACGCCCTCCAGGGCAAGGGGCTGACCCCGTGAGCGGCCCGGTGTCACGCACAGGCAGGGAGGCAGACAGATGACCACCACCACTCCTCCGGTTACCGCCCAGGAACCGGTCGCCGCCGGGCGGCGCCGCAAGCCACCGCTGTCCGAGGGCGCGCGCGCGGAACGGCGGCTGGGCTGGCTGCTGTGCGCGCCCGCGGTGATCGTGATGGTCGCGGTGACCGCGTACCCGATCGGCTATGCCATCTACCTGTCGTTCCAGCGGTACATCCTGTCCGCCCCCCAGCTGAACAAGTTCGTCGGGTTCAGCAACTACGCCGCCGTGCTCAGCTCACAGTTCTGGTGGCACGCGCTGATAGTCACGATCGTCATCACGGTGGTCTCGGTGGCGGTCGAGCTGGTGCTCGGCATGCTGCTGGCGCTGCTCATGTACCGGACGATCTTCGGGCGGGGCACGGTCCGCACCACGATGCTCATCCCGTACGGGATCGTCACGATCGTCGCCGCGTTCGGCTGGCAGTACGCCTGGACGCCGAGCACCGGCTACCTGTCGGCGCTGTTCCACAACAGCGCTCCGCTGACCAATACCAATGAGGCCATCGCGATCATCATCTCGGCCGAGATCTGGAAGACCACCCCGTTCATGGCGCTGCTGCTGATGGCCGGCCTCTCGCTGGTGCCTGAGGACCTGCTGAAGGCGGCGAAGGTGGACGGGGCGACCGCCTGGCAGCGGTTCTGGCGGATCATGGTGCCGCTGATGAAGCCGGCGATCCTGGTCGCGCTGCTGTTCCGGACGCTGGACGCGTTCCGGATATTCGACAACATCTTCATCCTCACCAACGGCGCGAACAACACGTCCTCCGTGTCGATGCTCAACTACGACAACCTGTTCACCGGCTTCAACTTCGGGATCGGGTCGGCCATGTCGATCCTGATCCTGATCTGCGTCGCGATCATCGCGACGGTCTTCATCAGGGGCTTCGGCACCGCCGCTCCCGGATCGAGCCTCCAGCAATGAGGACGGCTCCTAGCACAGAAACGGAGGTGGCACGCTGATGGCAGCCACGACGGCACGGCAGCGGGTCGGCTGGGGGAGCGCCAACACGGTCGCGATCCTGCTGGCGCTCATCCCGGTGCTCTGGATCGTGTCCCTGTCGTTCAAGACGCCGACCGCGATCACCGATCCCAGCTTCCTTCCCTCGCAGTGGACAACCTCGAACTACTCCGGCATCCTGAAAAGCTCCGAGTTCATCCGGCCGCTGATCAACTCGATCGGGATCGGGGTGATCGCCACGTTCATCGCCGTGGTGCTGGCCTCGATGGCGGCCTACGCGGTGGCCCGGCTGAGGTTCCCCGGCAAGAGCGTGCTGATCGGGGTGTCGCTGCTCATCGCCATGTTCCCGGCGATCGCGCTGGCGACGCCGCTGTTCAACATCGAGCGGATCCTCGGCCTGTTCGACACCTGGCCCGGCCTCATCATTCCTTACGTCGCCACCGGCCTGCCGCTGGGCATCTACACGCTGTCGGCGTTCTTCCGCGAGATCCCCTGGGAGCTGGAGAAGGCCGCCAAGGTGGACGGTGCCACACCGTTCCAGGCGTTCGTGCGGGTCATCGCCCCGCTCGCCGCGCCCGGCATGGTCACGACCGCGATCCTGGTGTTCCTCTTCTGCTGGAACGAGTTCCTGCTCGCGATCACGCTGACCTCGACGCTCCGGGCGCGCACCGCGCCGGCCGCGATGGCGTTCTTCACCGGGAACTCAGCGTTCGCGGTGCCCACCGGGACGATCACCGCGGCAGCGGTGGTCATCACCATCCCGATCATCATCTTCGTGTTGTTCTTCCAGCGCCGGATCGTCGCAGGGCTGACGTCGGGCGCGGTCAAGGGCTAGGCCGGACAGGAGAATCAAGTGGCTGAGATCATTCTTGATCACATCACCAAGCGCTTCCCGGACGGGGCGCTCGCGGTGGACGACTTCAACCTCGACATCGCGGACGGGGAGTTCGTCATCCTGGTCGGCCCCTCCGGCTGCGGGAAGTCGACGACGCTCAACATGATCGCGGGCCTGGAGGACATCTCCTCGGGCGAGTTGCGCATCGCCGGCCAGGTGGTGAACCAAAAGTCGCCCAAGGACCGCGACATCGCGATGGTGTTCCAGAGCTACGCGCTGTACCCGCACATGACCGTGCGGCAGAACATGGGCTTCGCGCTCAAGCTGGCCAAGACCCCCCAGGCCACCATCAACGAGAAGGTCGAGGAGGCGGCCCGGATCCTGGACCTCACCCAGCACCTGGACCGCAAGCCGGCCAACCTGTCCGGTGGCCAGCGGCAGCGGGTCGCGATGGGCCGGGCCATCGTCCGCGACCCGGCGGTGTTCCTGATGGACGAGCCGCTGTCGAACCTGGACGCCAAGCTGCGGGTGCAGATGCGCACCGAGGTGTCGCGGATCCAGCGGCGCCTGGGCACCACGACCGTGTATGTCACCCACGACCAGACCGAGGCGATGACCCTCGGCGACCGGGTCGCCGTCATGCGGACCGGCTTGCTACAGCAGGTGGGCTCGCCGAAGGAGCTTTACGACACGCCCGTCAACCTGTTCGTGGCCGGGTTCATCGGGTCGCCCGCCATGAACTTCATGTCCGGCATCCTCGAGGAGGGTGTGCTGCGCACCTCGCTCGGGGACTTCCGGCTCAGTGACCGGATGCGGCGCGAAGTGGAGTCGGCCGGCGCGGGCCGTGACGTCATCGTGGGCCTGCGGCCGGAGAACTTCGAGGACGCGTCGCTTGTCCAGCGGGACAACCGCGAGCACGGGATCACGTTCAACACCGGCATCGACGTCCTCGAGTCCATGGGCTCCGACGTGTTCGTCTACTTCACCCAGGGCCGTGAGCAGGGCGTGAACGCCGCCGAACTGGAGGAACTCGCCAGGGACTCCGGGCGGGCCGACACCGGTGCCAGCGGCGACACCCTGGTCGCCAGGCTGGACGCGGCGACCGCCATCCGCGAGGGCCAGGACGCCGAGCTCTGGGTGGATGGCCGGGCCTTGCACATCTTCGACCCGTCCAGCGGCCGCAACCTGTCGCTGGGGGCCATTGACCGCGGGAGCGGGAGCACGGTGCAAGGGGGCTCGGCAGCAGCCAGCGCGGCGCCCCCCAGCCCCGCACCGGCCGGTGGGCAGGCACCCCCGAGCCCGGCGCCGGCCGCGGCCAGGCCGACCCCGGTCCGGCTCAGGCTGCTCCCGCCCCGGCCGCCCCCGGCGACCCGGCCACGGGCGGCGACGTCACCTGATCTCGCGGCGGAGCCGCTCGATCACCTCGTCGCTCCACTCGTGGGTGCGCATCAGCCGGTACCGCTCCCTGGCCACCCGCTGGTAGGCCTCGGCCTCGGTGCCGGAGCCGATCAGGTCGGCCGCGCGCAGCATGCGCACGACCGGGAGGTACTCCTCGGCGTACCACAGCCGGGCGATCTCGTCCCGGCCGAGGAAGCGGTGGGCGTGCTGGAGGTAGCGGAATCCCCAGGCCTCGACCGCCTCGCCCAGTTCGGCGAAGGCCCACGGGTCGGCGAAATTGATCCGGGCGTACGCCTGCTCCGGCAGCGGCACCCGGGACCGGAACATCCGCTCGTAGTCCTTCATCAGCAGGTCCCCGCGGCTGCGGATGCCGTCCGCGGGGACCATGGTCTGGACCTCGGTCACGTAGGCGTCGATGGTCTGCTGCCCGGTGGCTATGGCGATGGACACCCGGTGGTGCCCGTCCTTGACGAAATGCAGGTCGCCGATCCGGTAGACCTCGATGGGCGGGATGGACTCGCCGCGCCGCTGGGCCAGCGCGAGCCGCTCCCAGCGTTCCCGCACCCGGCTCGAGGTGGGCCGGAAGTGCCGGTCGAAGTCGCGCCGCGAGTCCACCGTGCCCACGATCGTGTCCAGCCTGATGGTCTGCAGGCCCACAGACCGCTCGCCCCGGAGGCCGAGCGCGGCCACCACCTCGTCGAAGGGCAGCACCAGGTTGACGTCGTCGGGCTCCCCGCGCAGCCGGTGGGCCAGCCGGGAGAGCACCTGGCGCCGCCGGGCCCGCTGGAAGTCGTCGGCCACGTCGGCGCGGGGGAAGCCGGTCTCAGCGGGCATGGGACCGGCCGCTCGCGGACTGCCGGACGCCGTCGCCCGGCTCGATTTCGAGCAGATGGCGCCCCACGACGTTGCGCACCACGGTCTGGCCGAGCCGGTGCTCGGCGGGCGGGATGCCGTGCGGGTGGATGTGCCCGTGCAGCAGCACGGCAGGCTGAAGCCGGGCGGTGAGCCGGTGCAGCGCCTGGAATCCCTGATGCGGCGGGTCACTGGCGTCCCCGACGCCCGCCGGTGGCGCGTGGGTGAGCAGCACGTCCACGCCGCGGCCGTCCCGCGCCCGTGCCCACCAGGCACGGCGGGCCAGGGCACGGGCCCGGCGGGCCTGCTGCCGCTCGGTGTACTGGTTGGGGCCGGCCGAATACCGGCGGCAGCCGCCCAGCCCGGCCAGCCGCAGCCCGGCCGCGTCGACGACCCGCTGCTCGGCGTTGATCGCCCCGTCCGGCCAGGGCGGCCTGGCCGGGAGCCCGGCCCGCAGCGGCAGGCCAGCCCGGGAGATCCGGTATCCGGAGATATCGGGGTCGTGGTTGCCGGGTACGAACACCAGCGGTGCGTCGAGTCTGTTCATCAGCTGGCCCAGGTATTCGAATGGGAGGTCGCCGCAGGCGACGATGAGCTGGGGCCGGCGTATCGCATGCAAATCCGCCAGCAGCACGTCGTCCACTTCATCGGAGACGGCGAGGACGAGGACCACATGCCGATCGTACGTGGTGGCCAGGCCGCCCCCGGCTGCCGGGACCCGCCCGGTGCTGACCGGCCGCATTCTCGACATCGGCAGGCCGGCCGCACTAGCGTCCAAAATGCGAACATTGCGGAGCACGCCCGGGAGGCGCGGTGGATGGAGAAGTCAGGCACCTGGTGGGGCTGCTGCTGGGGACCGAGGACGACTGGCCCCGCGCGTTCGAGCACCTGGTCGCCAGCCTCGGCCCGGTGCCCGACGGAACCGGCCGGCGGCACGTCTTCGCCACCGAGCGGCTCACCATCGAGCCGTTTTCGCTGCGGTCCAAGCCGCGGACCGACCTGGTGATCGACCGGCTCGCCTACTGGTACTACCACCCGCGCGAGTGGCTCAAGAAGGTCGCCCTCGTGGACGACGTGTACCTGCTCAACTCGCCGTTCACGTTCCAGGCGATGGAAAAGCACGCGGCCTACTGCGCGATGATACGGCTCGGCCTCAAGGTGCCGGAGACGGTCCTCGTCCCGTACAAGAACCCGGTGGACCACGACAAGTACGCCTTCACCGCGCAGCGCTACAACCAGCAGTTCGACCTGGACGCGATCGCCGCAGGGGTCGGCTATCCGCTGTACATGAAGCCCTACGACGGCGGCGGCTGGCGCGGCGTGTCCCGGATCGACAATCCCGACGAGCTGCACAAGGCGTACAACTCCTCCGGCGGGATGCTCATGCACCTGCAGGCGTCGGTGGACTACGACGTGTTCGCGCGGGCCCTGTCGATCGGCGCGGAGACGATGGTGATGCGGTTCGACCCCGCCGCGCCGATGCACTCGCGGTACCGGGTCGAGCACGACTTCCTCGACCCCGGCGCCGGGATCGAGGCCATCACGATCTCCCGGGTGGTCAACGCGTTCTTCCGGTGGGAGTTCAACTCCTGCGAGATGCTCGTGCGCGAGGGCGACGTCTACCCCATCGACTACGCCAACGCCTGCCCGGACATCTCGATCACCTCACTGCATTACTACTTTCCCTGGGCCATCAAGACCCTGCTGAAGTGGACGGTGTTCTGCCTGGCGACCGGCAGGCGGCCGCGGCTGGACACCGACATGCGGACCTATTTCGATGTCAGCGACCGCAGCGACCTGGATTACGGCCAGAAGCTGGGCGCCTACCGGCGCCTCGCCGACGAGCACTTCGCCGTCGACGCCTACCGGGAGTTCTGCGCCGCGCACCTGAGCGACCTCGACCAGCGGGTCCTGGACTGGGCGGCCGGGCCCGATTTCGACCGCCTGATCGTGGACACGGTCACGGTGACCTACCCGGAGCACGAGCACGAGCGCTTCATCGCACATTTCCGCGGGCTGACCAGCCTGTGGGTCGACGACGAGACGGTCCGGCTGTCCTCGTCAGCCTGACCTGCCGCCGTCACCCGGGGCTTCACCGGAAGGCGGCGGTCACCGGGGCCAGCCGGAGCACGTCCTGCGGCCCGGCCAGATCGGGCAGCGACACGAAGACGGTGGCGACGCCGCGCTCGGCGAGCAGCCGGTAGCGGCCGATGTGATCGGCGGCGGTGCCCGCGTGGTGCCGCCGGGCGAAGGCGGCGGCGGGCGTGCGGCCGCGGAGTTTCTCGACCAGCGCGGCGGCGTGCCCCCTGTCCTCGCCGATGACCGGGATGTCGAGCACGGTCACCTGGACCTGTGCCGGATCCCGCCCGGCCTCGCGGCAATGCTCGCGCAGCACCGCCAGCTTGTGGTCCAGCACATCCAGGGCCGACGGCAGGTTGCAGCCGTCGCCCAGCCGCGCCGCGATCCGCAGGGTGCGCCGCTCGCCACCGCCGCCCACGATGATGGGCACCTGCGAGACGGGCCGCGGGTAGCAGGTGGTCTCAGGGAGCCAGACCTTGGTTCCCTGGTAAGCCTTCGTGCCGGGCTGCCACAGCGCGCGCAGCGTTTCGATGGTCACCTCGAGCTGGTCGAGCCGCGCGGCGGCGGCCGGGAACGGCAGCCCGAACGCCGCGTGCTCGCGGTCCCACCAGCCCGCGCCGATCCCGCAGAACGCGCGGCCGCCGGTGAGCACGTCGAGCGTGGCGACGGTCTTCGCGAGGATTCCCGGCGCGCGGAAGGTCACCGGGGTGACCAGGGTGCCCAGCCGCAACCCCGGCGCGAGGCCGGCCAGCAGGCCGAGCGTCACCCACGGCTCGGGGATGGGCTCCCAGGCCCGGCCCGCCTGCGGGATCTGGATCAGGTGATCCATCAGCGCGATGCCGTCGAGGCCGGCGTCGGCTGCCGCGCCGGCCACCGCGGCGAGCCAGCCGGGCGGGTCGTCCTGCCAGGGGAACCTGGAGATCTGCAGGACGAAGCCCAGGCGGGCCGGGCGCACATCCTGCTCGGCCGCGGCGCGGCGGGAGCCGGGGGAGTGCGCGGGCTCGATCGCCGCTTCGCCGGGCCGGGTGACCAGGTCCCAGCCCTCGGCGTCGAGTTCCCTGGCGACGGCCGGCACCCGCCGGAGCTGGCCGTCCAGGACCGCGGCGGGCACGCCGCGGTCCCGCTGCGCGTTGCGGCGGCGGCAGAGCGCGGGCTCGGTGTCGAACAGCACGGCGACGGCAGGCAGGCCGGACTGCCTGGCGGCGTCGAGCTGGGCGCGCCGCCGCGCCGGGTCGAGCCCGAGGGTGTCGACCACGGTGTTCAGGCCGCGCTTCAGCCGGGCCGCGACGATCTGGTCGAGCAGGGCGAAGGCGTCCGCCGAGGCGTCGAGGTCGTGTTCGCCGCTGCCGACGACGCCGCGGAGCTGGTCGGAGGACACCACCTCCTGCGGCCGGTACCTGGCCGCGGCCCACGCCGACTTTCCCGAGCCGGACGCGCCGACCAGCACGACGAGCGCGGGATCCGGCAGTGCGGTGGTCACGCCTTTCTCTACCACAGCCGCTACCTGCGGCGCCGCCGTGCGGGGGTGCGCAGGGCGCGCGGTCAGTGGGCGGCGGGCTCGCGGACGTCCAGCCCGCGCTGCCGTAGCGCGGCCTCCACGCGGTAGATCTCCGCCTGGTCCGCTGTCACGGGGCCGGGCGACGATCCCCGGACCGCCGGCGGGCTGACCTCCAGCCGCCGGCAGGCCGTCCCCAGGGCGTCCAGGTAGGCGCCGCGCAACGCCCCCACCCGCGCGTGCTTGTTCGGGACGCCGGAGCGGGTCTCCATGGCCTCCAGTTCGGCACGGAGCCGCCGGAGGTTCCCGGCCAGTCGCTCGATCGGTTCCGGCTCCGGAACCGGCGATCCGGGATTGCCGCCAGTTGTCCGCCCACCGGGCCGCGCGGAACGCTCCGATGACCCCGTATCCGATCGCGGTGGGCAGCAGGACCACCGCGACCAAAACCAGATAGGGGCTCACAGGATCAAGTCTCCGCCTGCTGGGCAAGCTGTTCAAGTCGGGAGGCGCGATGGGCTTGCCGGTCAGGCGCCATCGGCGCCCCGGGGGGTCGCTCCCCGGGCCAGCACCGATCCGTTCGGCCACGTTTGAGGAGGACCATGGACGCCATGGCGAATGGGACGCGCTGGTGGCACGGTGCCACGCTGTACCAGATCTACGTCCGTTCGTGGCGCGACACCAACTCCGATGGGTACGGCGACCTGCCCGGGGTGATCGCCGGCCTGGACTACCTGCAGTGGCTGGGCATCGACGGCATCTGGCTGTCGCCCACGATGCCGTCGCCGGACGCGGACTGGGGTTACGACGTCAGCGACTACCTCGGGGTCCACCCGGACCTGGGCACGCTCGCCGACATGGACAAGCTCATCGCCGAGGCCGGGCAGCGCGGCATCAAGATCGTGCTCGACCTGGTGCCCAACCACACCAGCAGCGCCCACGCCTGGTTCACCGACGCCAGGTCCGGCCGGGAGTCGGCGCACCGCGGCTACTACGTGTGGGCCGACCCCGTGAAGAGGGAAGGGGAGGCGGGCGGGGGCCCGCCGAACAACTGGCTGGACGCGATCGGGGGGCCCGCCTGGACCATGGATGACGCCAGCGGCCAGTACTACCTGCACAACTTCCTGCCCAGCCAGCCCGACCTGAACTGGTGGGACCCGCGGGTGCACGAGGAGTTCCGCGACATCATCCGGTTCTGGTTCGACCGGGGCGTGGCCGGTTACCGCATCGACGTCGCCCACGGCCTCTACAAGGACGCCCTGCTCCGCGACAACCCGCCGCTGATCGGCGGCGGCCGGCTGGACGGCGGGTTCGGCCTGCGCCCGGTGTACAGCTCACACCGGCCGGACACGCATGGCGTCTACCGCGACTGGCGCAAGATCGCGGATGGCTACTCACCGCAGCGCCTGCTGCTCGGTGAGACGTGGATGGGCGACCTGGGCGTGCTCGCGTCCTACTACGGCCAGAACGACGAACTTGACCTGGCCTTCAACCTCCCGTTCGTGTTCGCCGAATTCAACGCCGACGCGCTCGCCCGGGTGGTGGACGAGACGCTGGCCAAGCTGCCGGCCGGCGCCTCTCCGGTATGGACGGCGTCCAACCACGACATCAGCCGCTTCCCCACCCGCTGGGGCGGCGGCGACGAGCGCAAGGCGCGCCTCGCCCTGCTGGTGCTGGCCACCCTGCCCGGCACCACCACGTTCTACTACGGCGACGAGATCGCGATGACCGATGTCGCGGTGCCCAGAGAACTGCGCAGGGACCGGATGAGCCCCGGGGTGGGCACCGAGGGCCGGGACGCCGAACGGACCCCCATGCAGTGGGATCCCTCGCCGTCGGCCGGCTTCACCGCCGAGGGGGTCACCCCGTGGCTCCCGTTCGGCGACAACGCCCGCCGCAACGTGGCCGCTCAGCGGGAGGACCCGGGATCGACGCTGTGCCTGGTCCGCGACCTGCTGTCGCTGCGCCGTACCGCGTTCGGCGGCCAGGTCGCGAGCTACGAGCGGCTCCCCGCCCCGCCCGGCGTCTGGTCCTACCGCTCCGGCCCCCTGCTGGTCACCGCCAACTTCACCGACCACCCCGTGCCCCTGCCCGATCGCCCCGGCGAGGTGCTGCTCGCCACCGGCCCCGAGGCGGCGCCCGGCGCCGCTCCTGGGTCCCTGGCAGGGCGCCGCCGCCCGGATGCCGCTGGTCGGTCAATGGCTCTCCCGTGCCCGTCACATGGACAGGAGTACCGCCGCCGGTAGCCGCTGGAGTGACTGGTCCCAGCGGAATCGTGGCTTGATTCTCGGCCTTCTGGAACAGCGCCGCCGACGGGTAGCTCTGGGAACGGGGCGATGTGGCCGCAGAACGTCGAAGCCCTGGTCCGTGGTAGTAGCCGTGCAGCCTCGTGTTGGTGGTCCACACGTCGACCCGGACCCAGCGGGCGCCGTACTCGTGGCTGGCGCGAAGCCCGGCCCAGTCCAGAAGCTGGCCGCCGAGCCCGAGCCCGGCGTGCCGGCGGCTGACGACGATGCGCCTGCACGTAGACGGCCGGCTCATGCCGGTTCCTTCTCCGGCCAGATCTTGTGGTCGTTGGGGCTGGCGGTCAGCGTCGCGGCCGGCCCGGTATCCGTCCTATCCGACGTCGATCCAGAACCGGTTCCGGTCGGACGGGTACACGGTGATGGTCAGCCGGAAGCGGTTGCCCATCCTTGTCGAAGCCCACTCGGAAGATCTCGAACACCGGAACCGGGTGCATCGGTGGGGAGCTTGAAGAACGTGGCCTCGTACTCGTCCGGCGGGCGCACGGCGATCGTGTCTCGGTAACCGACCTGTTCGATGCCGCACTCCTCGGCAAGGTAGGCGACGGTCCCGCCTGATGATGGTTCACGGCCTGGATGAGGTCGATCGCGCCCTGCTGTACCAGGCTCATCGGGTAGAGCGAGGTCTGCAACGACCATGGGATGCCGTCGATGAACCGCTGCTGGTGGCGGCTCACGACTGGGGTGCCTTCCTCGATTCGGAGGCCCCTGGCCACTGACACTTCGGCCTTCTGGAGCTCTACCCACGGCTCACTGTTCTCTGGCGTCCGGTGAAATGCCAACACCTCGGCTAGGTAGACGCCTTCCTCGCCACCACCGCGGCCGGTCGCTGGGTCCTCGGTGAGGGTAGTGACGAACGGGTTGATCTTCTCCACGACGAACGTTCCCTGACCCGGACGGAACTCCACCAAGCCACGGGTCGTGAGCCACTTGACGGCGTCCCGGATGGTGTTCCGCGACGCCTCGTACCGCTCCCGAAGATCGATCTCCGTCGGTATCTGGGTTCCTCGCCCCAGTTCGCCGGACTCGATCCTGCGCTGCAGATCGTCGGCGATTTGCCGGTACATCGACTCGGGCATGATCATCCCCCTGCTCGCATCACGACCAAGCCATTGTCACGGTCTTTGGGTGAGTCGCTCCTGCGCTTTGGGATTCTCAGACTCCAACGCGCTCGGCGATCAAGCCGCTTAGGGGCGCTAGGAGTCCTGGACACCCACTGACTTCTACACTGCCTCTCGGGTGCACGGCGTACTACCTAGCCTTGCCGCTGCCGCGCTTACTGCGTCCTTTCCCACGTCACAGCGCCGACAGCTCTTTCGGACGGACCGCGGATCAGCCACGGCCGTCCAGCCTCCGCCGCTACTAGCGTGGGTCGTAGTGCTCGTAGCGGTACTGCGCCGACGGGCGACCATAACGCTTAGCCATGACACCTCCTCGCCGCTCGGCTTGCTAGCACCTGGGGTGTGCCGCGCCTCAGCATGAATCATGAACCGGCCAACGGGAACGCCCTTGTCCGGCCATCCCCGAGTATCCCACGGGGCAGGATTATCTGCTATTCCGTATAGTCGCCGGTTAATTCGAGGTGTATGTGACAGCAGTCTTTTCCTGATGCTGTTGATGTAAGGCAAGAGGTTATTGGGGCCAGGGTGCCGGGAACCGGGCAGGCTGGCCCGAAGGCTAGATGAGGATAGCCGCGCAGGCAAACAGCAGGTGCCCCCAGTGCCCACCATGGGGACGGGCCCCTGGTGCGGACAGGCAGGGGCGCCTGCTACGGGCAGAGGCCGTGAGCCACCTTCGCTGTGCTCACCGTGCCGCTAAGCCGCCTCCTCTATTTCGAACCGCGCCGCGGATGCCCCGTTGACCGCCGCCGTCGGCTTCTGGAACAGCGCGGCGGACGGATATTCCCAGCTGGTTCTTGAATTCCCGCGTGCGCAGGTGCGAGAAGCCGTTCGCTGAGGTAGTAAGCGTGCAACCCCTGGTTCGTGGTCCACACGTCAACTCGGGTCGAGGCGGCATCGCCACTGCGTCCCTCCCGCGCTGACCCGCCCAGTCCAGATCAGTGCCGAGCCGATGTGCTCGGCCGGCGTGATCGCGGCTAACGATGAGGCGCGACACATAAACCGCGGGCTCCCTCAGTTCGCGCCGCTGTCCAGAGCTTCTGGGTTGCCTTTTCCGACGGTAAGTCACCGTGCCTACCAGCGAGCCCCGGTGGTCTTCCACCATCCATGTGAGGCCTGCGCCTTGATGCCGCTGCCGCACCCGGGCGTCCCTGGCGCGCTCGGTTCGGCCACGGCCTGGCCCACTGGTCGGTGTTCTTGTACTCCTGCAGCCACTTCGCTGACGAGGTCGATCAGATCGAGAATGGCTGTCATGTCTTCGGGCTTAGCGCGGCTGACGCGGGAAAGGGTAGGTAGCTGTCATGGCTCCATCGGGTTCAACTGAATGTCCCCTGTTCACGACTCGGTGCCGGAACAGCACAGCGAGGCGGGCAGCCAGGGGAAGACTCGGCTACGGAGGATGACCGCTGGATCGGTCCAGCGGATGAGCGCAGTGTCCTGGGTCAGCACCGTGCGCTCTCCGATTTGGCCAGCGCGTCGGCCGGACAGTAGGAAGAACTTTCAGCTCAATCGATCGGCATCGGCTTGGACGATCTGCCGGCGGCGATCTCGCCCACGTTACGACCGAGACGGTTGCGGTCCGTCGGGTAGACGGTGAACGGTGAGCCGGAAACGCGTTCCGTCCTCTATCGAAGCCCACGCGGATAGATCTCGAACACCGAGACCCGCCCGTCCGCGGGGAGCTTGAAGAACGCTGGTCTCGGTCTCGTTCGGGGCCCGCACCGCGATCGAATCGCGGTAGCCCGCCTGCTTGATGCCAAGTGTCTCGGCGAGGTAGGCAACGGCCCCACCGTCGATGTCGGTGGCCTGGATGAGCTGCGTCGCCCCTTGCAGCACGAGTGCCATGGGGTAGAAGGATGTCTGCAGCGACCACGGTGTGCCGTCGATGAACCGCTGCTGGTGCCTGCTGACGACGCTGTGCCGTCCTCGATCGATGCGGAGGTGCCTGGCGACTACCCGGCTGGCCTGCTGCATCTCGACCCTGGGCTCGGTGATGGTCGGCGTCCGGCTGGACGCCTCGACCTCCGCCACGTAGACGCTCGTCGCCTCCGCCGCCCTCCGACTCGCGGTCTGTCGGTCAGAGTCGTCACGAAAGGCTGGTATCCGCTCGGCGACGAAGGTTCCCTGGCCTGGGCGGGTCTCGACCAGGCCGCGGGTGGTGAGCCACTTGATCGCGTCCCGGACGGTGTTCCGTGATGCGTCGTACTGCTCTCTGGAGATCGATCTCGGTAGGGAGCTGGCTGCCTCGCTTCAGCTCGCCAGACTCGATCTTGCGGCGCAGATCGTCGGCGATCTGCCGGTACATCGGTTCAGCCACAGGTCCTCCTAGAGATCCCAACCAGTCTGATGAGAAGACTGGCTGGTCTCAAGTGGATCATTCCCGCAATCCGAGCCATCCAAATATTTAGAACGAATCGGGTTTCGCTGGTTCGGTGGCTCGGGCATAGCCGTAGTACATACCACAGGTTGGGATGACTGGAACGGCCCGATCCATGCGGATGATACTAGCAGTCCATCTGCTTGGGCGCATCGGGACTCGCCCATTAATTCCCAACAGCCGTCTGTCCGGTATCACCCATATCGGGACAGACCAGCCAGATCGGGGGCCTGCGAGGCCGGACACCGCAGGTCAGCAGGTTAGGGGACATCGCAATGTCAGGGATCATCTTCATCGCAGCAGCCGGGATCTTCGCTATCGGGGTCGTCGTAGGCGTCGTCTCATGGTCAGCCACGGGATCCACCGGGAACAGCGTCGCTTCGACGAGGCGCGACGGTACCGCGAGGAGCAAGGCATCTGGGATGCCTCGGATGCTCCGGAGTACTTCCTCAGTGACGCACCGGACGGAGTCAGCTACGCCGCCCGCCGCCTGAACGGGCTCTACGTCCGCCACCTTCCAACCGTCCGCGACTATGACGCCGAACTGGCCGCCTGACCGGGACGCCCGGCCAGCGGCCGGGACGCTGGCCGGGCCAGCGCCGCACCAGCGCGGGAGCATGGTGCGCCGTGGGGCCGGCCTCCTAGAAACAGAAAGCCCAGGTCCATCAGAGACGTCCGCGTCGCACCGTCCGGGGGCACGGTGCGGCGCGGCGCTCTGTTTCGATCAGGTCGCCGTGCAGGTCGCGGCCGTTGCTGACGACGAGGCGCCGGTGCGGGCTCTAAGCTCGGCAGGGTGCTGGAGATCACCGACGACCGCTTTCCGTGGCCACCCGCGAGCGCCACGGGGGTCGGCTCGCTGCCGGGCACGGATCCATTGGAGGCCCTGCGGCTGGTCTTCGGCGAGCTGCCGGACCTGCCCCATCTCCCCGAACTGCCGGACCGGGGCCCCGGCGCGGACCTGACCGGGCGCACCGCCGCGCTGCTGGTCGACCTCCCCGTCGAGCTCACCCCTTCGGGATGGCGGTTCACCGCCAGGCCGGGCCGTGACCTGCGCCAGGCACACGGGTTCCTTTCCGCCGATCTCGATGCCCTGGAGGAGGTCACCGGCGGCTACGCCGGACCGCTCAAGATCCAGGTGTGCGGGCCGTGGACGCTGGCAGCCACCATCGAGCTCATCCGCAGCCAGGACCCTGCCCTTGCCGATCCCGGGGCCGTCGCCGACCTCACCGCATCACTTGCCGAGGGCCTCGCCGCTCATGTGGCGGAGGTCCGCGAACGGGTGCCAGGTGCCCGGATCGTGGTCCAGCTTGACGAGCCTGGCCTGCCCGCGGTGATCGCCGGCAGCGTGCCCACCGCCAGCCGGCTGAACCGGCTGCCCGTTCCGGAAGCGTCCGACCTGGCAGCCGGTCTCGGCTCCGTCATCAGCGCCGCACGGGCGTTCACCTTGGTGCATTGCTGCGCCCTGTCGGTACCGTTCGGCATCATCAAAGCTGCAGGTGCGGACGGGGTCGGATGCGACCTGGGCGCGCTGGCACAAACAGAGGAAGACGGCCTCGGAGAGGCCGTGGAGGCAGGTCTTGGCATCGTCGCCGGGGTGCTGCCGGCGACCGGAGCGCCCGGAGCGCCGGAGCCGCCGCCCGCGGACCGGGCAGCGCGGGTGGTGACCGCGCTGTGGCAGCGGCTGGGCTGGCCCGTCGCGCGGGACGGCGGTGCGGTGCCGGGCGGGGTGGCGGCCCAGGTGGTGCTGGCGCCCGCGTGCGGGATGGCGGGTGCCACGCCCGGTTATGCGCGGGAGGCGATGGCGCGCTGCCGCGAGGCGGCCCGGCTGCTGCCGGAACTGATCGAGGAGGAGCGGACGTGAGCGAGCCGGAGGTTACCGAGGCTCCCGACGCTGCGCGGCGCAGGCACGCGGAGCTGAGCGTGGAGATCGCCGAGAACGACTACCGGTATTACATCCTGGACTCGCCGCTTGTCTCCGATGCCGAGTACGACAAGCTCATGCGCGAGATCCGGGCACTGGAGGAGCAGTACCCGGAGCTGCGCACGCCGGACTCGCCCACCCAGCGGCCGGCCGGCGGCGTTGCCACCCAGTTCACCCCGGTACAGCACCTGCAGCGCCTGCTCAGTATCGACAACGCGTTCTCGGCGGAGGAACTCGACGCCTGGGCGGCGCGGGCGGCCAGGCTCGGCGGCGGCGGGCCCTACCTGTGCGAGGTCAAGATCGACGGGCTGGCGGTCGCCCTCGTCTACCGGAACGGCGCGCTGGTCCGGGGCGCGACCAGGGGCGACGGCAGCACCGGGGAGGACATCACCCCCAACGTCCGGACCATCGACGCCGTGCCGGCCAGGCTCACCGGGCCGGACGTGCCCGCCGAACTAGAGGTCCGCGGCGAGGTCTTCTTCCCCGTGGCCGGGTTCCACGAGCTGAACGAGAAGCTCGGCGAGGCGGGCAAGCCGCTGTTCGCCAACCCGCGCAGCGCCGCCGCGGGATCGCTGCGGCAGAAGGATCCGAAGATCACCGCGAGCCGGCCGCTCGGGATGATCGTGCACGGGCTTGTGGTGCCCGGCGCCGATCCGGGTGCCGCCGGGATGCCCGAGCCGGGGGAGACTGCACCGGAAAGCGCGCCGTCCACCCAGTCGGGCTGGTACGACCGGCTGCGCGGCTGGGGGCTGCCGGTCAGCGACCTGATCAAGGTCGTGCCCGACCTGGACGGCGTGCACTCCTATGTCACCTACTACGGCGAGCACCGGCACGACCCGCCCTACGAGATCGACGGCGTCGTGGTCAAGATCGACCAGCTCGACCAGCAGAGCACGCTCGGCTCCACGAGCCGGGCGCCCCGGTGGGCGATCGCCTACAAGTACCCGCCGGAGGAGGTCACCACCCGGCTGCGGAAGATCGAGGTCAACGTGGGCCGCACCGGGCGGGTCACGCCGTTCGCGGTCATGGACGCGGTCAAGGTGGCCGGGTCCACCGTGACGAACGCGACGCTGCATAACGCCGACGAGATCAAGCGCAAGGGTGTCCTGGTCGGCGACATGGTGGTGCTCCGCAAGGCCGGTGATGTGATCCCCGAGATCGTGGGCCCGGTGGCGGACCTGCGCACCGGGGAGGAGCAGGAGTTCGAGTTCCCTACGGTGTGCCCGGCCTGCGGGACCACGCTGGAGCGCGAGGAAGGCGAGGTGGACTGGCGCTGCCCCAACACGCGCTCCTGCCCCGCCCAGCTTCGCGAGCGGCTGTTCCACCTGGCCAGCCGGGCCGCACTGGATATCGAGGTACTGGGTTACGAGTCGATCGTCGCGCTGCTCGACTCGGGGCTCGTGCCCGACGAGGGTGACCTGTTCTCGGTGACCGAGGAGGGTCTGGCCGGGGTTCCGTTCTTCGTCAACAAGCAGGGCACGCTCAAGGTCAACGCGGGCATGCTGCTGCGCAATCTGGACGAGGCGCGGCGCCGCCCGCTGTGGCGGATCCTGGTCGCGCTGTCCATCCGGCACGTGGGCCCGACCGCGGCCCGCGCGCTGGCCGCCGAGTTCGGTTCGCTGGACCTGATCGCCGGCGCGCCAGCCGAGCGGCTCGCGGCAGTGGACGGGGTCGGCCCGACCATCGCGGCCTCGGTGATCGACTGGTTCAAGGTGGACTGGCACGTCGCGATCGTGGACAAGTGGCGCGCCGCCGGGGTCGTGCTGGCCGAGGAGCGCGCCGGGGGCGACGCCCGGCCGCTGGCCGGGGTCACCGTCGTGCTGACCGGTACGTTGCCCGGCCTGACCAGGGACGAGGCCAGTGAGGAGATCACCGGGCGGGGCGGCAAGGTCGCGTCGTCGGTGTCGAAGAAGACCGACTTCGTGGTGGCGGGCGACAACGCCGGCAGCAAGTACGACAAGGCGCTCTCGCTCGGCGTGCCGGTGCTGGACGAGGCAGGCCTTCAGGTTCTGCTGGCGGACGGTGCCGAGGCGGCGCGGGCGGTGGCCGAGACCGCACCCGACAGGGCCGCGGCAGACGCCTGACGGAGGCGGCACCCGGCCGGCGCCGGCCCCCTGTCCGCGCCGGGCGCGGCAGCCGCACGGAGGTGGCGCCCGGCCGCCGTCCGCACCGGGCGCGGCAGGCGTAATGAGCTAAGAAGTTTAGTAGCTCCGTAATGGCGTGCTGACCTGGGATTATGCTTCGCGAACTAGAAAGTCGGTAACAGATTGTAGGCATGTGGTTTCGCGAAGTACCGTTTTCCCCTTACTCTTCTCGTGGGCACTGCGTATCCAACCGGCTGCGTTAAGGCACGAGGCGCTATGAGGGATCCGAACGACCCGCGCGACAACGGCCCGCGAATCGGCTCACCACCGTGGATCTACCTGACGGCGGTGACGGGGGCAGGCGGTGCGGTGCTTGCCGTGGCGGTCGTCGCCCTCAGGACCGCCGGGCTTCCCGTCCTCATCCGCCAGCCCCTTCTGCCGGCCATTGCCGTGCTCTGTGTGATCGGCGAACTGCGGCCTATCGTTACCTCGGGGAAAACGCGCCAGGATTTCGGTGATGCATCGCTGACGTTCAGCTTCGCCGCGCTTCTGTACTGGGGATTTCCGGTTGCGGCGTTCGTGTGTTTGATATCCGGCCTGTTCAGCGCGCTGATCTGGCGGCGGGCGCCGCTGCGGGCCGCCTTCGGCATCGCCCAGCTCGCGCTCAGCCTGGGCGCCGCCTGGCTGGTGCTGCTCGCCGCCGGGATCCACCCGCGTCCACTGTCGCCGTGGGAGCCCGCCGGCCGGCAACTCGGGGCGATCGGGCTGGCCGCGTGCGCGTGCTTCGCGGTCGGCTTCCTGCTGGTGGGCGTGGCGGTGGCGGTGCACGAGCGGGCGCCCGTGGTGGTGACCCTCCGCAGGCTGCTGCCCTACCAGGCCTTCGTCAGCCTCGTGCTGCTATCCGCCGCCCCGCTCGTGGTCGTGGTCATGGGCCGGTCGGTGCTGCTGGTCCTGTTGTTCCTGCTGCCGCTGTCCGCCGTCTACGCGAGCGCCGCGATGTCGCTGAAACGGGAGTACCAGGCGCTGCACGACGAACTGACCGGCCTGCCCAACCGTGCCTTCCTCTATGCGAAGACACGCGAGGCGGTGGCCGAGGCCGCGCGGAAGGGTGGCCGGGCCGGATTCCTGCTGCTCGACCTGGATCGCTTCAAGCTGGTCAACGACACCCTTGGACACCCGGTCGGCGACCGGGTGCTCAAGATCGTCGCGCACCGTCTCGCGCATAGCGTGCGGCCCGGCGACCTGGTGGCGCGCCTGGGCGGGGACGAGTTCGCGGTGCTGCTGCCGGCCGCACGGCCTGGGAGCACGGCCCGTGAGGTGGCGGTGCGGCTGCGGGCCGCGCTGGCTGGGCCGATCCAGATCGAGGGAATGACGTTCCAGATCGAGGCAAGCATCGGCATCGCCTTCTACCCGGAGGACGCGCCCGGGCCCGACCTCCTGGTACAGCGCGCCGACGTGGCGATGTACCTGGCGAAGGAGCGCCGCACCGGGGTGGAGGCCTACTCCACCGGTGCCGCTCGCGGTTCGGCCACTCCGCTGTCCCTGCTCGGGGACCTGCGGCGCGGCCTGGACCACGGCGAGCTGGAACTGCACTACCAGCCGAAGGTATCCCTGGCGGGCGGCCGCACCTGCGGCATGGAAGCCCTCATCCGGTGGCGGCACCCCGAACGGGGGATGATTCTGCCGGGGGAGTTCATCCACGCCGCACAGCGTTCTTCGCTGATGCACGATCTGACGGCGTTCGTGGTCGAGGCCGCGCTCAGCCAGGCGGCGCACTGGCGCCGGGACGGCCTGGCCGTGCAGATGTGCCTCAACCTCACCGACCGCGACCTGCTGGACAGCGGGCTCACCGGGATGATCAGCGGCGCGCTGCAGGCGCACGGCCTTGACCCAGGCGATCTGATGCTGGAGATCGGCGAAGGGGTGCTCGCAGGCGAGCCCACGCAGGCCATTGCCGCTGTCCACGCCCTTGCCGCGCTGGGGGTCGCGATCTGCATCGACGACTTCGGGACGGCCTCGTCGTCGCCGGTCAGGCTGAAGCGCCTGCCGGTGAGCGAGGTCAAGGTCGACGCGTCGTTCGTCACGAAACTGTTCGACGTGGCCGACAACGAACCGATCGTCAGGTCGCTGGTCGGCCTGGTCCGGGCCCTCGGCATCCGGTCGGTTGCGGTGGGCGCCGAGACGGCCGGGGTGGCAGCGGCGCTGCGGGCCATGGGTTGCGACGCGGCGCAGGGCTGGTACTTCAGCCGGCCACTCGAGCCGGCCGCCGCGAGCCAATGGCTCACCCGCCACCTGCCGGCCCCCGCCCGCGAGGGTGCGCGCGAGGGTGAGTGCCCGCCGGTGGTGGCGGCGCTGCCGCCGCAGGCGCGGCGTCCTGCTGGTGAGCGCCACCGCCCGCGCTCCCCGGTGCCTCCGGCCGGCGCCCCGGCAGGCTAGGTCGGCGGCCAGCAGGCCGGTGCCCCGGCGGGTTAACCGGTCGGCGGTCCCGCGCCCGGACCCTAGGATTGCACCATGCCGATCGCTCGTGACGATGTCGCACACCTGGCCAGGCTCTCCCGGCTTGCCCTGGCCGAAGATGAACTGGACCACCTGGCCCCGCAGCTCGATGAGATCATCGCCGCGGTAGCCCGGGTGCAAGAGGTCGCTGCCGAAGGCATTCCCCCCACGTCGCACGCGGTTCCCCTGGTCAACGTGTTCCGCGACGACACGGAGGTGCCATGCCTGGACGCGGAGACGGTCCTGTCCCAGGCCCCCGCCGTCGAGCAGCAGCGGTTCCGGGTGCCGCGGATCCTGGCGGAGGACTGAGGTATGGCTGAGCTTTTCCGTATGAGCGCCGCCCAGATCGCCGGGGCGGTCCGTGACGGCGAGGTCTCCGCGATCGAGGTGACCGACGCGCACCTGGCCAGGATCGAGCAGGTCGAGCCCCAGGTCCGCGCGTTCCTGCATGTCGCGGCGGACCAGGCGCGCGAGGCCGCGCGGGCGGTGGACCAGCGCCGGGCCGCGGGCGGGGAACTAGGCCCGCTGGCCGGGGTGCCGCTGGCCCTCAAGGACGTGTTCACCACCACGGACATGCCCACCACCTGCGGGTCCCGCATTCTCGGCGACTGGCTCCCGCCGTATGACGCGACGATCACCCGGCGGCTGCGCGAGGCAGGCGTGGTGATCCTCGGCAAGACCAACATGGACGAGTTCGCCATGGGGTCCTCCACAGAGAACTCGGCGTTCGGCCCGTCGCACAACCCCTGGGACCTTGGCCGGGTGCCCGGCGGCTCGTCGGGCGGTTCCTCCGCTGCGGTGGCGGCGTACGAGGCCCCGCTGGGCATCGGCACCGACACCGGCGGCTCGATCCGCCAGCCAGGCTCGGTCTGCGGGGTGGTCGGGGTCAAGCCCACCTACGGCGGCAACTCCCGGTACGGCGTGGTGGCCTTCGCCTCCTCCCTGGACACGCCAGGCCCGCTGGCCCGCACGGTGCTCGACGCGGCCCTGTTGCACGAGGTGATGTCCGGGCACGACCCCTGCGACGCGACGTCGATCGACGCCCCGGTCCCGCCGGTGGTCGCCGCGGCCCGGCAGGCGGACGTCAGCGGAATGACCATCGGCGTGGTGCCTGAATTCACCGGCGAGGGCTTCCAGCCGGGGGTGCTGGCCAGGTTCGGCGAGGCCGTCGAACTGCTTGAGTCGCTGGGCGCGAAGGTGACCGAGGTGTCCTGCCCGCACTTCAGCTACGCCCTGCCCGCCTACTACCTGATCGCGCCCAGCGAGTGCTCCTCCAACCTGGCGCGCTTCGACGCGATGCGCTACGGCATCAGGGTCGGGGACGACGGGACCCGCAGCGCCGAGGAGGTGATGGCGCTGACCCGGGCACAGGGGTTCGGCGCCGAGGTGAAGCGGCGGATCATGCTGGGCACCTACGCCCTGTCGAGCGGGTACTACGACGCCTACTACGGCAAGGCGCAGCAGGTCCGCACGTTGATCACCCGGGACTTCGAGGCCGCATTCGACCGGGTGGACGTGCTGATCTCGCCGACCACGCCGACCACGGCGTTCCCGCTTGGCGAGCGGGTCGACGACCCGATGGCGATGTACCTGGCCGACCTGTGCACGATCCCCTCGGACCTGGCCGGCAACGCGGCGCTGTCGGTGCCCTGCGGGCTCTCGCCCGAGGACGGCCTGCCGGTCGGCTTGCAGATCATGGCGCCGGTGCTGGCCGACGACCGGATGTACCGGGTCGGCGCCGCGGTGGAGGCGACGCTCGACGCCCGCCGCGGATATCCGCTGCTGAACGACGCGAAGGGGCTGGCCTGATGCCTAGCAGCGCAATGGGGCGGGGTGGCGGGGTCAGGGCTAGCGAAATGGGGCGGGGTGGCGGGGTGAGGGCTAACACAGCGCTGGTCGGCTACGACGAGGCGGTGTCCAGGTACGACCCACTGATCGGCCTGGAGACCCACGTGGAACTGGGCACCAGGACCAAGCTGTTCTGCGGCTGCCCGGCGACGTTCGGCGGCGAGCCAAACACCCAGGTCTGCCCGGTGTGCCTGGGCCTGCCCGGGTCGCTGCCGGTGCCGAGCCGGGCCGCGATCGAGTACACGATCCGGATCGGCCTCGCGCTGAACTGCTCGATCGCGGAGTGGTGCCGGTTCGCGCGGAAGAACTACTTCTACCCGGACATGCCGAAGAACTTCCAGATCTCGCAGTACGACGAGCCGCTGTGCACCGACGGCTGGCTGGAGGTGACGCTCGACGAGGCCGAGGCGGCGCCTTACGGCCGCAGCGGCGGGCCCCGCACGTTCCGGGTCGGCATCGAGCGGGTGCACCTGGAGGAAGACACCGGGAAGTCGCAGCACATGGGCGGCGCGACCGGGCGGATCCACGGCGCGGACTACTCGCTGGTCGACTACAACCGGGCCGGCATCCCGCTGGTGGAGATCGTCACCAGGCCGGTCGAGGACACCGGTCCGCTCGCCCCCGCCGTGGCGCACGCCTACGTGAAGGAACTGCGCGACCTGCTCCGCTCCCTCGGCGTGTCCGACGTGCGGATGGAAGAGGGGTCGCTGCGCTGCGACGTGAACACCTCGCTGTCCCCGCGCGGGTCCGGCCGGTGGGGCACCCGCACCGAGACGAAGAACGTCAACTCGCTCCGCTCCGTCGAACGGGCCGTGCACTCCGAGATCGAGCGCCAGGCCGCGGTACTCGACGCGGGCGAGCGGGTGATCCAGGAGACCAGGCACTTCCACGAGGATTCCGGGATCACCACCTCGGGGCGGAGCAAGGAAGAGGCGCAGGACTACCGCTACTTCCCCGAGCCCGACCTGGTCCCGCTCGCCCCGCCGCGCGACTGGGTGGACCAGATCCGCGCTTCGCTGCCCGAACTGCCCGCGGCCCGGCGTGCCCGGCTGCAGGAGGCCTGGGGCATCACCGCGGCCGAGATGACCGACATCCGCAACGCCGGCGCGCTGGACCTGGTGGAGCAGACGATCGCCGCCGGTGCTTCGGCCGCCGACGCCCGCAAGTGGTGGCTGAACGAGCTTGCCCGCCGGGCCAACGACACCGGCGTCGAGCTGGCCAGCCTGCCGATCACCCCGGCCGACGTGGCCGCCGTCGCGGCGCTCGTCGGCTCCGGCGCGCTCAACGACCGGCTGGCCCGCCAGGTCATCGAGGGCGTGCTGGCCGGAGAGGGGACCCCGGACCAGGTGGTGGCGGCCCGCGGCCTGGCAGTTGTCAGCGACGACACAGCCCTGAATGCCGCGGTGGACGAGGCGATCGCCGCCAACCCGGATGTGGCGGACAAGATCCGCGGCGGCAAGGTCACTGCGGTCGGCGCCCTGATCGCCGCGGTGATGAAGGCAACGCGAGGGCAGGCCGACGCGTCCCGGGTCCGCGAGCTGATCCTCGCCCGCCTCACCGATTCATAATTCATAACGATCAACCGGGGCTGGCCAGGCACCAGCCCGTGAGCTCTGCCTTTGGCATCTGGATACGGAGGGAGGCCGCCGATGACGACGATCCACGTCCGATACGAGATCCTGGATGATCCGAGCACGGCGCACCCGGAATCCCCGGAGGACGCTTACCTGTGGGGGGTCCGAGCGGTCGGCCTGCCTGACAAGCTCAACGTCTACGGGGTTGGCGACAGCCTCGATGAGGCACTTGTCGACCTCAGCGAAGGAGTCAGGGGGACTACTGCGGCACTCGCAACCTGGCGAGAAGAGCGCGCCATTGGGCGGGGGTGAGGAGCAGGGCGGGGGGGCCGGGGTTCTTGCTGTCGCGGACGGCGATTAGGCCGGGCAGGTTGGTGGCGACCTCCACGCAGTTGCCGCCGGACCCACCGGAGTAGCTGGACTTGCGCCACTGGGCGCCTGCGAGGTCGATGTTCACGGGGCGGCTTCCTTCGCGCAGTCGGCGATCATTGCGCGTGACGCGTCGGGCGGTAGCGCCACGGCGCGCAACATGTCGTACAACAGACCATAGTGCGCGACCTCGTCGGCGCGGTCGACCACGTGCCCACGGCCCTGGACCTCCAGATAGGCAGCGTCGGATTCGCTGGTACGGGCGACCAGGGGCCCTTCCAGGCCGGCGCCCGGCGCGCGGTCTCAATCATGCCGACCAGCGAGGCGCTGTAGGAGATCCGCTGGGCGAGGTCCTCCTGCGAGATGCCGGCGCTGGCGCGCAGTCGGCGTAACTCGGCGCCGAAGTACGCCAGCACGCTGGAGGCGGGGTCAAGCTCACGCGGTGCCGACATCGGCCCTCCTCTTCCCGCGCGGGGCACAACCGATCCCACAGGCCGGGTCCGCATCCCACAGCGGCGCCGGCGATCTTGGACCAGATCAGGACCGACTTCCCGGACTTCGACATTGCCCGGGAGATCATCCGGGACCGGATCCGGTACGTGTCCCGCCGGCGTCGGCCGGGCGTCCAGCCGCACACCGTGGTCACCGCTGACCTGGATGAGCTTCGTGCGGCTCTATCACCGCGCGGCCCGGCAGGCCATCCCGGTGGTTCGGTCCCTTCTCCGGGCAGGTAAAACGGGTATCGGGACGGCGGGCCTACGGGCTGGGCACCTGGGTCCAGGCGGTGCCGTCCCAGTGCAGGATGAGGGTTCCGTTCGCCTGCCCGCTGTCGTAGGACCCGACCGCCCAGGCATCCGTGGCGGAGGTGGCGGCCACCGCGTGGAGATCGTCGTCGCCGGCCGGTCCCCCCGGAGACGGGCTGGGAACCCGTGCCCATGCCGCGCCGTTCCACTGCAGTACCAGGGTGTGGAAGACGGAGCCCGTCCCGTAGTTGCCGACCGCCCAGGCGCTGGACGCCGACGTGGCGGCCACGCCGAAGAGGTCGTGGAACCGGTCCGGTTGCGGGACCGGCACGCTGTGCCACGCGGTGCCGTTCCAGTGCAGCGCGATGTTCTGGCTCACCGAGCCCTTCGTGCCAAGGCCGACGGCCCAGGCGTCGGTGCCAGACGTGGCCGCCACCCCGTTGAGCCCGTTGATCCCCGCGGGGTCCGCCGGATCCGGGCTCTGGACATGCTGCCACGCGGTGCCGTTCCACTCCATGGTCAGTGTCTGCGGGGCGTTGTTGTGCGCGCCGACCGCCCAGGCCTGGGACGCGGAGGTGGCAGCCACGCCGGCGAGCACAGGGAAGGTTCCCGGGGTCGGCGCGGGTGCTTTGGTCCACGCCGTGCCGTTCCAGTGCAGGATCAGGGTCCGGGCGCCCGCGCTGGTCCCGTATCTCCCGACCGCCCAGGCGTCGGTAGCCGATGTGGCGGCCACCGCGACGAGCTGGTTGATGCCCACGGAACTTGGGTTCGGGCTGGGCACCTTGGTCCAGGCCGTGCCGTTCCAGTGCAGGATCAGCGTCTTGAAGGTCCCGTAGTCCCCGACCGCCCACGCGTCGGTGGCGGAGGTCGCGGCCACCCCGGTGAGCCCGTCGGACTTACCGGGTTCCGGTATGGGCACCCGGCACCACTGCGTGCCGTTCCAATGCTCGATCAGTGCCCGGCCCACGGTACTGGTCGAGTAGCCCCCGACCGCCCAGGCATCGCTGGCCGACGTGGCGGCCACCGCGGACAACCCGCCTTCGAAGGGCATCCCGCCGCAGGCCGAGGCCGAGGCCGGGGGAGTGATCGCGGCTGCCTGGCCGCCTAGGAAGGCCAGGGCCAGGGAAGGGGCCAGCCACCTGGCCACCGCACGTGAGTTCACCAGCGGCATCCTTATCTCGCGTGTTGCTCGGGGATTTCGCGGCTGTTGATCCGCAGGTGCTAATCGGGCGGCTCGGTGCCGGGTTCCTCCGGCGGGTAAAGCGGGGAGTCGGCACCGGGCGTGCGGATCGGGCCGAACTTCTGCTCGTACAGGGCGAGATTCTGGCTGATGGTCCGGATGATGTCGAACACAGATGTCGGCGGTATCCGCACCCGGGCGACCAGGCGGTGCGGCGCGCGGATCACCACCTCGCCGTCCGCCGTCCGTGCTTCGGTCGGCGGCTGGCTGCTCACGAAGAAGTCGAACGTGAACTCGTGCAGCGTGTGCCAGATCGCCAGGCCATTAGCGTAGGAGCCGGCTTCCAGCGCAGTGTCGGCGTGTGGCTCGAACTCGATCCGTGGTTGTCCCGGTGGCTCGCTCATACGCCGGACGCTACTAGGACGGGGTGGTGAGCAGCGGCCGGGCCTGATGAGTTACGTACAGGTTCGCCCGGAACTGCTCGCCCAGCGCGTCGTAGGTGGCCTGGATCTCGTCCAGGCCGACGGCGTCATGGGTGAACAGGGCGCTCATAGCGTCGTTCCACCAGGTCAGGTCACGGCGATTGCCCCACTTGCTCGCGATCGGGGCCCGGACCTTCGCATCGGCGCCTGTAGTGGCGAACATGGCGAACAGGACGGTCATGAACTCGTGGTAGGCGGCGAAGAGCTCATCGGAGAACAGCACCTTGTTGGCGTACATGACCTGGTCCAGCTCGCGCTTGATCGCGATGGCCTTGCGCGGGTCGATCTCCTTCCAGACGCCGACGAACGTGGCGAAGCACAGCAACTGGTTCAGCCCGGGTGCGAGCTTGTCGAAGACGTCCAGGCGGCGGGTGACCACGGTCTGGTTGGCCCACTGCACCTGCTCGATCTTCCGGCTGGCCCGGGCGAAGATCACGCCGAGCACCGCAACCGTCACCGGTGTAGCCGCGTCCACGACGAGCGTGACGATCTGCACGCTGCTCCACGAATCCGCCATCACTCGTTACCTTCGTCCTCGTCAATGACTTTCTGCTCGGCAACGAGCCGCGGGTAGAGCGGCCGCGACGCGCCCGCGCCCCAGGAACGCGACAGCCTCGCCCGAGGCCAGGTACTCGCGCAGCGCGGTTAACCCGGGAGCGTTCACCCGGGTCAGTTCGTCACGTTGGTGCTCCGGCAGCCCAGATAGGTAGCCGCCCCCCAGATCCTCCGTCATGACCCAGATCCTCCCAGTAAGCGGGCCTGGCCACAGCCATGATCGGGCGGTCGTTCAGGTTGACCGGAGGTTACTGCCGCCTTACCTTGCTGCACTCTCAATCTAAGTGTGACCTTTGGGATCTACAGTGAGAGTCACAGCGATATGACAACCCGTGTCCGTGTAGTTGCAAGGGCGCGCTGCACGGCAGTTTTCGTTTCCCCCAATGCGTGACAACGGGCCATGGCCCGGTTACTGAGCGGCGGGCCCCCACAAGGCGACCCACCGGCCAGATAAGCCTGACAGCGAGCGGGACTCCGTGGAAGGGAGAGGCTCGGTGCGCGTGACAGCATCGGGTGTCCTGCCATGAGCCTGGCACTGCTGGCAGCTACAGCCGCGGTCTTGCTGGCCGGCGTCGTGGCGGCGGTGAGCCTGTGGCGTGGCGCCGCACGCCAGCCATGGCCAGATCTGCGCGCCTACCGGTGGTTCACGATCGCGGCCGGGCTGATCTGCGCCAGCGTGATCGTCGGGCTGGCGGTCCCCACGACGGCGGGCGCGGCGCCGATGCTCTCGTTCACCGACCTCCCGGCACTGCTCGTGCTGCCGGTGATGGCGGCGGGCCTGGCCGGCCTCGCCTCCGCCGCCCGCCGGGCTGTGCCCGAGGCGCAGCCACCGCGCCGCCCCGGCCTGGCCGTCGCGGGCGCGTACCTTGCGGATGGGTACGTGCTGGTCGCGGCGCTGTTCCTGATCGGCTGGGTGACCCTGTTCGGTGCGGAGTTCACCCAAGCAGGCGCCGGGCCGTCGTTCGCCGTGGACCTGGTTCACCCCCTGGTGGACCTGATGGTCCTCTTGGTGACCCTGCCCCTCGTCCAGACGGCCGGGCGCCGGGCGGTGGCTCCTTATCTTGCCCTGGTGGCCATCACTGCGGGCGACTCGCTCGCGGTCGGCGCCCGGATTGCCGGTACGCGCCCGGGGACTGTCGCGCTGGCCGCCGCGCTCATCGCGCTGATCCTGCTCGCACTCACCCCGTGGGTGAGTGACGCCTGGGCGGTCGGCGGCCGTCGCCTCGGCGGGGCACGCGAGGTGACCACGGCCGCGGTCGCGGCCGCGGCCGCCATAGCGGGCCTGCTGGTCCTCGGCCAGACGATCGTGACCGGGCACCTTACCGGGCTGGTGGAAATCCTGATCCTCGGCAGCATGGCGGGCGTCCTCGCGGTGCGCGTGGTCAGCCTCGTCTGGCGGGTGGACTCCTGGTCACGGGTATGGCAGGAGTCAGGCCGGCAGTTCCGCCAGCTCGCCGAGCGGACCAGCGACGTGGTGCTGCTCTGCGACGCGAGCGGGGTGATCAGGTACGCGAGCCAGGCGGTGACCGGCTACGGGTACGCACCCGATGCGCTGCGCGGCACGCCCGTCGCCGATCTGCTGCACCCCGAGGAGCGGGCGGGCGGCATGCAAGCGATCCGCCGGGCGATCATCAGCAAGGCCCAGCGGCCGGGCCACTACCCCTGCCAGGTGCGCGCCGAGGACGGCACCTGGCGCCACGTCGAGGCCACCGTCTCCAGGTACCGCGATCCGGGCCAGCCGGACCTGGTCCTGATCACTGCCAGGGATATGAGTGCCCAGGTGGCGCTGCGCCGCCAGGTCACCCACCTCACCTTCCACGACGGGCTGACCGGCCTGCCGAACCGGGCCTACGCCGAGCAGCGCGCCCACGACGTGCTGAGCGAGGACCGGAACGCCGCGGCCGCCGCGCTGGCCGTGGCGGATCCGCCGCTGCCCGGGGTCATCGTCGTGGATATCGACGGCTTCACCGCGGTGAACGACGCTCGCGGGCACACAGCGGGCGACCTGCTGCTCGCGCAGGTGGCCCGCAGGCTCCGCCTGGCGGTCTCGCCGGAGGACACGGTCGCCCGCTGGGGCGGCGATGAGTTCGCGGTCATCACCGAGGCCACGGTGAGCGCTGCGGAACTCGCCGACATTGCCGAACGGCTGGCGCGCGGCGTGGCCTCCATGCCGTTCCGGATCGGGGACAGCGACCTGACCATCACTGCCAGCGTCGGGGCCGCGCTCGCCGACGGCAGCCCGGCGGCGCACGTCTGGCGTAATGCCGAGACGGCGCTCGTCCGGGCCAAGGCGGCGGGCGCCGGGCAGGTCGAGATGTTCGGTGCCAGCGATGAGTCCGCCGAGGGCGGGCGGGTCGAGATGCTCGGTGCCGGCACTGGCGCCGGGGAACCGGAGCAGGCGTCGGCCGAAGCCGCCGCGTCGCAGCAGTCCGGCGCGGCATGAGCAGCCCGGGGACCGGCCCGCAGAGCCCGGTCCCCATCTCATACTCCGAGACGAAACTGTTCTCAGGTTGACGGATCTGACCCCATGGACCACAGTGGACTACGTGCATGGTGGCCACATTCTCGTACTTCCCAGGCGCGCGGATCGCTGACGTCCGATTATCCGCGCGCTACCCCCGACTGCCAGAGGCAGGAGGGGTTTTTTGTTGCCAGCGTTCGCGTAACCAACGCAGATGAAGGAAGCATTGGCGATGACTGACCAGACCACGACCACGGTCGGCTCCCGGGCCGGGATGACGGGCCCGCCCCGCCACGGCCAGGGGCCGTCGCCGCGCGACCTCGCGGCACGGGCGCCCGCCAGGGACACGGCACCGTCGCCGGACCCGCGCCGGCCCGGCGACGAACCGGCCGCCGCCGCTGCGCCGGTAATGATGACGGGCGCCCAGGCGCTGGTGGCAGCGCTGGAACAACTCGGCGTCGACGTCGTCTTCGGCATCCCCGGGGGGGCCATCCTCCCCCTTTACGACCCGCTGTTCGACTCCCGCAAGGTGCGCCACATCCTGGTAAGGCACGAGCAGGGCGCCGGCCACGCGGCGGCTGGCTACGCCCAGGTGACCGGGCGGCCCGGAGTGTGCATCGCCACGTCGGGGCCGGGCGCGACCAACCTGGTCACCCCGCTCGCCGACGCGTACATGGACTCGGTGCCGGTGGTCGCCATCACCGGGCAGGTGGCGTCCAGCCTGATCGGCACCGACGGTTTCCAGGAGGCGGACATCGCGGGGATCACGCTGCCCGTCACCAAGCACAACTTCCTCGTCACCGAGGCCGGCGACATCGCCAGGACGGTGGCCGAGGCATTCCACGTGGCCGCGACCGGCCGGCCCGGCCCGGTGCTGGTGGACGTCGCAAAGGACGCGCTGCAGGCCAAGACGCAGTTCCGCTGGCCGGTGCCGTTCGACCTGCCTGGCTACCACCCGGTGACCCGGCCGCACTCCCGCCAGGTGCGCGAGGCGGCCCGGATGATGATGGCGGCCCGGCGCCCGGTGCTGTACGTCGGCGGCGGCGTGATCAAGGCGGGCGCGAGCGCGGACCTGCGCACGCTGGCCGAGCTGACCGGGATGCCCGTGGTGACCACGTTGATGGCGCGTGGCGCGTTCCCCAGCAGCCACCGGCAGAACATGGGCATGCCCGGCATGCACGGCACGGTCGCGGCGGTCGGCGCGCTGCAGAAAGCGGACCTGCTGGTAACGCTCGGGGCCAGGTTCGACGACCGGGTGACCGGCCGCCTGGACTCCTTCGCCCCCGAGGCCGCGGTGGTGCACGCCGACATCGACCCGGCCGAGATCTCCAAGAACAGGCACGCCGAGGTGCCCATCGTCGGTGACTGCCGCGAGGTGATCGTCGAACTCATCGCCGCCATCCGTGCCGAGCAGGAGTCGGGCGAGCAGGCGGACCTGACCGCCTGGTGGTCGCAACTGGAGGCCTGGCGGGCCACCTACCCCCTCGGCTACGCCGAGCCGGATGACGGCTCGCTGTCGCCGCAGTACGCGATCGAGCGGATCGGCAAGCTGGCCGGTCCGGATGCGGTGTACGTGGCAGGCGTCGGCCAGCACCAGATGTGGGCCGCCCAGTTCATCGAGCATGAGCACCCTCGGCACTGGCTCAACTCCGGCGGGCTCGGCACCATGGGCTACGCGGTGCCCGCCGCCATGGGGGCCAAGGTGGGCGCGCCGGAGTCGGCCGTGTGGGCGATCGACGGCGACGGCTGCTTCCAGATGACCAACCAGGAACTCGCCACCTGCACGGTGGAGGGCATCCCGATCAAGGTCGCCATCATCAACAACGGCAACCTGGGCATGGTCCGCCAGTGGCAGACGCTGTTCTACAACCAGCGTTACTCCCAGACCGACCTGGACCGGGCGGACCAGGGCACCTCGGCGGGGACCCGGATCCCGGACTTCGTCAAGCTGGCTGAGGCCTACGGCTGCGCCGGCCTGCGCTGTGAGACCGCCGCCGACGTGGACACGGTGATCAAGCAGGCGATGGAGATCAATGACCGTCCCGTCGTGATCGACTTCATCGTGCACCGCGACGCCATGGTCTTCCCGATGGTGGCCGCCGGCACCAGCAACGACGACATCAAGGTGGCGCGGGACATGGCGCCGGACTGGGACGTGACCGAATGAGCCAGCCACCGGTGCGCTTGCGGGAGCAGGAGCCGAGCGCGAGCAGGCACACGCTGTCGGTGCTCGTGGAGAACAAGCCCGGCGTCCTCGTCCGCATCGCGGGACTGTTCTCCCGCCGCGGCTTCAACATCGACTCACTGGCGGTGGGGCCGACCGAGCACCACGAGATCTCCCGGATGACGATCGTGGTGAACTGCGCGGAGCACCCGCTGGAGCAGGTCACCAAGCAGCTCAACAAGCTGATCAACGTCCTGAAGATCGTCGAACTGGAGCCCACCGTCTCGGTACAGCGGGAACTCCTGCTGGTGAAGGTGCGAGCCGATGCCGAGACCAGGTCACGGGTGCTGGAGACCGTCGCGCTGTTCCGCGCCAAGGTCGTCGACGTCGCCCAGGACGCGGTGACGGTCGAGGCCACCGGAAACAGGGACAAGCTGGACGCCCTGATCAGGGTGCTTGAGCCGTTCGGCATCAAGGAACTCGTCCAGTCCGGCATGGTGGCCCTGGGACGCGGGAGCAAGTCCATTACCGACCGCGCGCTGCGGCCGATCGAGCGGAGCGCGGCAGGCTCAGCGCAGTGACGTGAAAGGCTGAAAGCAACCGATGGCAGACATCTTCTATGACGACCAGGCGGACCTGGCGGTCATTCAGCGGCGTCACGTGGCGGTGCTCGGCTACGGCAGTCAGGGGCACGCGCATGCGCTGTCGCTGCGCGACTCCGGCGTGGACGTAAGGGTCGGCCTGCCGGAGGGATCTCGCAGCAGGGAGGCCGCCGCCAGCGAGGGACTGCAGGTCACCACGCCCGAGCAGGCCTGCGAAGAGGCAGACCTGATCATGGTCCTCGCCCCGGACCACGTACAGCGGGCCCTGTACGCCGAGGCGATCGCGCCGAGCCTGGTGCCGGGCGACGCCCTGTTCTTCGCCCACGGGCTGAACATCCGTTACCAGCTCATCACCCCGCCGGACGGCGTGGACGTGTGCATGGTCGCCCCGAAGGGCCCCGGTCACCTGGTGCGCCGCCAGTTCGCCGAGGGCCGGGGGGTCCCCGTGCTGGTCGCGGTGCAGCGCGACGCGTCCGGCGGCGCGTGGCCGCTGACGCTCGCCTACGCCAAGGCCATCGGCGGGACCAGGGCTGGCGCGCTGGCCACCACGTTCGCCGAGGAGACCGAGACCGACCTGTTCGGTGAGCAGGTGGTGCTCTGCGGCGGTGTCTCCGAGCTGATCAAGGCCGGTTTCGACACCCTGGTCGAGGCGGGCTACCAGCCCGAGGTGGCCTACTTCGAGTGCCTGCACGAGATGAAGCTGATCGTGGACCTGATGTACGAGGGCGGCCTGTCCAAGATGTACTGGTCGGTCTCGGACACCGCGGAGTTCGGCGGCTACACCCGCGGGCCCAGGATCATCGACGGTCGCAGCATGGAGGAGATGAAGCGCATCCTCAGCGAGATCAGGGACGGCTCGTTCACCGCCGAACTCGTGGCGGAGTTCGACAGTGGCCGGCCGAACTTCCTCAAGCGGCGCGAGGCCCTGCACGCCGAGCAGATCGAGCAGGTGGGCGCCAAGCTGCGGCCGCTTATGAGCTGGCTCGCCGAAGACGCCGACGACGCCTGACCGGCAACCGGCCTGTGGGCCGGGTTCATGACGACCGGCGGCCGGTTCTCGCTGATCCTGTGCCAGCCGGACGGCACCTCGAAGTAGGCATTGGCGCCCGAATCTGAGACGTACGTGAACTGAGGCGCGGCACTGCCCGTCACGGTGCTTGCGGCGAGAAGCACCCGAGCCCGCCGAAAAACTTCCCAATCCGGGACGCCTTACTGGCCAAACGCCACCCACTCCTTGGCGGACCGCCTAGATTCGGGTATGACCCCGTGAGCATCCGGAAGGCATTAACGTGCACGATAATTGTGGTTTGCCCGGGGCGCAGAATCCCAGGCTCTGGGACGCCTCAGGCGCTCAGCCGGCCGGGCGGCGGTTGCCGTGGTCCGCCCCACAGACGCCGGTGCGAAGGTACCGTCCAGCGTGGCGGACGGATTGGTAAGCACTAAGGAACGCTCAGATTGCTAGATTCTTGATGATCCGACCCGGCTCCGTCGCCGTAAAGCCACCGCCCAGCCGGGCCGGGCCGAGGCGGCCTTGGCTGGGCCGCGCCGGCGCAGCCGCCTTGGCCTTCGCGGTATACCTGTTGCTGGTCTGCCTGGCCGACCTGCCCGTCCTGCCACTCGATGGGCACCACCTGCTCGGCTGTGCGTGTTCCGACCCGGCGCAGCAGACGTGGTTCCTGACCTGGACGTCTTTCGCGCTCACGCACGGACTCAACCCCCTGTTCACGGCCTATATCAACGTGCCAGCCGGGGCGAATCTGGCGATCAACACGTCCATGCCGCTGCTAGGGGTGCTCGGCATGCCGGTCATGCTCGTGGCCGGCCCGCTAGCCACGTTCAACCTGCTGCTCCGGCTTGGCCTGGCGACGTCCGCCACCGTGATGTTCATCGTGCTGCGCCGTTACACGCGCCGGTGGCCGGCGGCATTCGGGGGCGGGCTGCTGTTTGGGTTCTCCGCTTACATGGTTGGCCAAGCCCAGCGGCACCTGTTCCTGGTCTTCGTGCCGTTGGTCCCACTCTTCATCCCACTGCTTGACGACTGGCTGGTCGGACTGCGGCGGACGCCGGTCAGATCGGGGCTGCTGGTGGGGCTGGTGGCTGGACTGGAGTACCTGATATCGCCCGAGATCGTGCTGACGAGTGCGCTGTTGGCGGCGACAGGGCTGGCCTACCTAGCGCTGCGGTACCGCGCCCAGGCCCGGCAGCGCCTCGGAATCCTGGCCCGCGGGCTGGTGGCGGCCGCTCCGGTCTTCTTGGTGATCGCCGGGTACACGGTTTGGCTACTGCTGGCCGGGCCGGGCCGCCCGGCCGGGCCACTGCACCCGCTCGCGGACCTGAGCAGGTATCACGGCGATCTGCTCGCGCCGTTCGTGCCCACGAGCAACCAGGCGTTCGCCCCGGGCAAGTTGGCGAACGTGGGTAACGGCCTGGTTGGCGGCCGCAAAGTCGAGAATGGCTTCTATCTGGGCATCCCGCTCGTCGCCTTGCTGTGCTATCTGACTTTTCGCTGCCGCCGGATGCCGGTCGTGGCCGTGTTCGCGGTCATCGGGGCGGTGGCCTTCGTGCTGTCGCTCGGCCCGAAACTCACCTTCGGCGGCAAGGTGATCTTCCCCATAATGCCGTTCGCGCTCTTCGAGCACCTACCGATCCTGCAGGACCTGGAGGCGGCGCGCCTGTCGCTGTTCGTGCAGCTAGCTGCGGCGATCATCTTCGGGGTCGGACTCGACCGCATCCTGGCCTATGGCTGGCGGGCAGGCCCGCCGCGGCCCACCGAAAGCTCCGTTCCCCCGGTTCCCGTGGCGACGGAGCCAGCCACCCTAACCGGGCCCGTCGCACCGTCCCCGGGTGGCCGCGCCGGGCTAATGCGGCCGGTAGCGGTGGCGGCGGTTGCGCTGGTGGCTCTGGCCCCGTTGGTGCCCACCATGTCGCTTCGCTCCCGGCGGGTGACCACGCCGCCCTTCTTCACCAGCCGCATGGTCAGGATGATCCCGCCGGGCTCGGTTACGCTCACCTTCCCGTATGAGCTGGCCCCCCCGGACCAGCCCATGCTGTGGCAGGTGGCCACTAACATGCGCTTCCGGATCATTGGCGGCTACGCGTTCGTGCCCGGTCCAGACGGGCGCAGCACCTGGCGGCCGCTTCCTCCCGGCCCGCCGGTGCTCCGGCAGGTCCTCCTGGCCAGCACCGTGGCACACCCTGGGCCGCCGCCGACCAGCCCTCAGGCTGTCGCCGCCATTCGGCAACTGGCCGCCAGGTACCGGGTCGGCGTCGTGCTGATCGACCCGGCGTCGCGATACGGGCATACCATCGCCCGGCTTATGAGCCGTGCGCTGAGCTCCCCGCCGGTGAGGACCGGCCGCATGGATGTGTGGCTGCAGGTGCAAAACGACCTGCGCGCCAATCATTAACCCGGGCACTCCGCCAGAAAGGCCACTTGATACCTGGCCACCAACCCCTGGGTGAGGGTGCTAGTGTTCTGCAGCCAGGCACCTTTGCGGGCCCGGCAACATCATGTCTGACGGGACCGGCTCGATGCGACACAATGACCGAACGCGGCCCGGCGGCTGGCAGTTGCAGGAGTGGCTGGTCGTGACGCCAGGCCTGCTGGCTGCGTCCTGCATCGCGATTTTGCTTGCGTATGCCCAGAAGCTGCCTTGCAGCACAGGCGCCTGGAAAACGCTGCGCGGCTCGTACAGCCACCTGTGTTACACCGACATCCACGCGCTGTACTTCAGTGAGGGCCTGGCGAAGGGTTCCGTGCCTTACCTGGGACATGCCGTCGAATACCCGGTCGGCATTGGCATGACGATGCAGGTGGTGGCATCGCTGGTCCGGGGCGTGGGAGGTCCTCAACCGCGGGCCGCGGCGTTCTACTACCTGACAGCCGCCCTGCTGTCGGTGTTTCTGGTTGTGACGGTTTTCGCGACGGCGCGGCTTGCGGGTCCGGAGCGCCGACGCGACGCGCTGCTGGTGGCATTGTCTCCGGCGGTTATTTTCTCGGCGTTCACCAACTGGGACCTCGTGGCCGTGGGGCTTGCGACGGTCGGCCTTGTGGCGTGGGCGGCGGGCCGGCCGGTGGTTGCCGGAGTGCTGATCGGGGCGGCGACGGCGACGAAGTTCTACCCCCTCTTGTTCTTTGGCCCGCTGCTCTTGCTGTGCTGGCGGGCGGGACGGCTGCGCCAGTTCACGCTGGCGCTAGCCGGTGGGGCCGCCAGCTGGCTGGTGATGAACTTGCCATTCATCATCGCCGCCCCCTCGAACTGGGCGAGGTTCTATGTCTTCAGCCGGATACGCGGCGCGTCCTATGGGACCGTGTGGCTGTTCTTTCAGCAGTTGCGCCTTCCCGTAGCCGGAACGCTCCACGTGGGAACACAGAACCTCATGTCAGGAGGGCTATTCGCCGCCTGCTGCATCGCTATCGCCGTACTGGCGATGGCGGCCCCGCGGCGGCCGCGGCTGCCGCAACTGCTGTTCCTGGTGGTCGCGGCTTTTCTGCTCACGGGCAAGGTGTGGTCGCCGCAGTATGTGCTGTGGCTGACGCCGCTGGCCGTGCTGGCCCGCCCGAAACTCGGGGCCTACCTGATCTGGCAGGCTTGCGAGATCGCCTATTGGGTTGCTGTGAAACTCGCTGTCCTGCATGTGTACGACGTCTACGGCGGGCTGCCTGCCGGAAAGCCAGGCTTCGCTGCCATCGGGATGCCGTGGTACTACGCTGCGCTGGTTGCGCGGGCCGCCTCGGTGCTGCTTTTCGCCGTACTTGTAGCGAGGGACGTCATGCGGCCCGAGGGTGACGTGGTACGCGCGGCTGGCGCTGACGATCCGGCCGGGGGGGTGCTGGCGGATGCACCTGACGCGGTCAGGCTCCGCCTGGGATCGGTCCGTCCCGTCGGGCCGCGCTCAGGGACAGTCGTTCACAGGTGATCCCCCTGGCGTGTTCAGAAGTGGACGCGCGACGTCATGCAATGGATGTACGGGCCTTTCAGGAGCGGTGAGACCGGAAGGGGGTTCGACCCCTGCACCTGATAGACGGTCACGTAGCGCCTGGTCAGTACCGGGTGCAGGAAGGGCGCCACGCGGAGGTCGTTCTGGTTGGCGCTCCCGGTCTGCCCGGTGTAGCCGAGGAGCTGGTTCTGCCCCGTCACCACCACGTAGGAGATGTCGTGCTGGCGCAGGAACGCCTCATGGGACAGCGGGTCCTCGAAGAAGTGCCGTGCCGCCAGGAACAGGTTGATGACATACGGAAGCTTGTCCACACGCAGGAACGGGCCCATCCCCTCTAGGAGGGCGAATCGCCCGGTGAGCACGGTGAACGCACCCTCGGTCCGCTGGTTAACAAGAAACCGCGCGTTGCAGGGCGTATGCCCGCGCAGCCAGTTGATGAGCGAGACCCGCTCACGGCTGACCGAGCCTAGTGGTCCCGACACCGCGCTTGCAGGGAGCACCAGCGCGCTCAGGACGAAGATGATCGCGACGGCGGCCGTGAGCGACGCCCAGGACCAGCGGCGGCCCAGATACTCGAGCAGCGCCTCCAGCACCGCAAGGCCCACGATCGCCAGCCCGATGATGGAGAAGTCCGCCAGCCTGCGGTAGCCGAAGCTCCCGTCGACGTAGATGTGGTAGTAGTTATAGGAGAAGAACAGGGCGGTGCCGATAAGCGCCGCAAGGAGTCCGCCCCCCACTATGCCGGCGATCCGCAGGTCCCCCTGAGCGAACAGGAACAGTAGAACGCTCACCGAGAGGACCGCGGCGAACAGCAGCCCCGTGGCCAGGCCGGCAAATGGATGTCCGCTCCGCCCATGATGTGGTCCACTACCTGCCAGGGACTGTAGTACCAATGGCCGCCTCCCGCCGCGCTCGGGCCCCACGGCACGAAGGCACCGGAGAAGAGATACGCGGTGGGGTCGAAGCTCAGGTGCAAAGCGGCATAGCCGGAGGGGCTGCTGGCGCCTCCCAGGCCGAACGTGCCGCCGGCGAATACCCGGATGAGGACCGCCACAACTGCAGTGGCTGAGCTGAGCACGGCAAACTGGCGCAACACGATCAGGCGGGCACGCTTTCACCCCGCGCGCAGCAGTTCTGCAACGCCGACGAAGAAGAGAGCGATCGCGACCACGGCCGCTGGAATGAGGTGGGTGCCGCTTGCCGCAGCCAGGACCACGCCGGCGGCGAGAGCCGGCCCCACTTCTGCTTCCTGATCGCATAGATGCCAAGTGCCAGTGCGCAAAAGGCCACCGCCCGCCCGAAATCCTCGGCACGGTATTCGGTGAAATCTGTGCTCACCCGTACGTGCCGCGCGTGAAGCACGGTGATGGGATGAATGATGCTGCCGATCTTGGAAGCACCTGGTTGTTCACAACCAGCAGGGGCAGCAGGATGCTCGTACGGCGAAGGCCGAGCTCCCACCCTGTGGCCCACAGACCGAGAGCGGAGCCGAGGAGCGAGAACCACAGCAGCACCCCAGGCCCGATGGCAACATTGGGGTCAAGCAGGACGACCATACCCGTGAACGCGTCGAGGACGATCTTGTCGGTCGCCGGCGCCCAGGACTGGCCATACTCCAGGCTCGCCGAGGGCACCCCACCGGTATTAGCAATCTGCAGGCCACCCTGGTAGTACACGTAGCGTGATGCGCCCAGCATGTTTATGAACTTCAAGTGAAGAATGAGCAAGACCGCGATGACCAGCGCTCCCAGCAGCAGCCACGGAAGATTGGCAGTAAAGTCCCCGCGAGCGCGCGCGTGTGATCGCGCAAGGACCCGCGCCGGAGAGCCACCACCCACAACACCGCGGACACCGCAAGCCACAAAGCGATCAGGAAACCAAAATGGAATGCATGAGCCGCCGTCAGAAGAAAGGCACAGCCGGCGCTTGCTGCGTACCCCAGGCCGAACACCGCCGCCAGCCGCGTGACAATGGACGCCTCACCTGGCGGGAAAACCACCAGGGACGCGGCGATACCGGGCAAGCCAAGAACAAGCCACCAGGACCAGCAGCACGATGCTGTGCACCAAGCCTGGCTCCTCTCGCGCGACGGCAGGGGATGGGGCGGGCCGCCCAGCGTCGGGGAGCTGGGGGTGTGGCCGCGGAACAACCAGGTGCTTACCATAGCCTGCTACGGCCCGTTAATGGGCCTTACGCCTCTTGTCCGGGCTGGCCGCGCCCGCGGGCTGCCGCGGATCGGGCGTGCCTGCTGTGGCTGGCGGGCGCGGGGCGGCCCGCCAGGATCGCGCTGAAGAAAGCCGCTGGTTACCGCATCAGGTATCCAGTCTGACGGGACCCGGCCCTTCTCGCAGAACTGCGGCGATGTCTCCCTGAGTCTGATTCCTAAATGCTTTTCGAGGTGTCGGCTTGCCCATGGGCGCGCGCCGCTATGCCGGGAGAAAGGATGCCATCACAGATCGGCAGCTCTGCCCGCTGTTCCCGCCTGTCGATAATTATGCTCGAAGCGCACGAAGAGGAACACCGGCCTGCTATTGAGTGCCTCGAATCTCTCCCCTTCGGGGGGACAGCGGTCGCCAGCCCCCGCGGCCGTCAAGGCATCCGGTACTTCCAGCCGCCCAGGGCCGCGGGCAGGCGACGTGGAGCCGGGCAGGCCAGGGAGCGCGTCGCCGCGCCGCGCAGCCATGCTGTGGCCGGGCACGGTAGCGAAGTTCGTGAACAGTTTCACAAGCTTGGCTACACTGGAGCCTCCGACGTCGACGCCCGAGGGGCTTTGCCGTGCCTGCACCGATCGTCCTGGTTGCCGAGGAACTGTCTCCCGCTGCGATCGCGCTGCTCGAGCCCGACTTCGAGGTCCGCCACGCCGATGGCGCGAACCGCTCCGAGCTGCTGGAGGCGCTGGCCGGCGTGGACGCGGTCATCGTCAGGAGCGCCACGAAGATAGACGCCGAGGCGCTCACGCATGCCCCCCGCCTGCGGGTAGTCGCCCGGGCCGGGGTCGGCCTGGACAACGTCGACGTGGCCGCGGCCACCAAGGCGGGCGTGATGGTGGTGAACGCGCCAAGCTCCAACATCGTGAGCGCCGCCGAACACGCGACGGCGCTGCTGCTCGCGGTCGCCCGGCACGTGCCGCAGGCGATGGCCTCGCTCAAGTCCGGCGAGTGGAAGCGGTCGCAGTTCACCGGCGTCGAGGTCAGCGGCAAGGTGGCTGGCATCCTCGGGCTCGGCCGGATCGGGGTCCTGGTCGCCCAGCGGCTGGCGGGCTTCGGCATGCAGGTCATCGCCTACGACCCGTACGTGCCCCAGGCCCGGGCCGCGCAGCTCGGCGTGCGCCTGGTAAGCCTGGACGACCTGCTCGCCGAGGCCGATTTCATCAGCGTGCACCTGCCGAAGACGCCGGAGACCATCGGCCTGATCGGGGAGCGCGAACTGCACCTGGTCAAGCCGGGCGTGCACATCATCAACGCGGCCAGGGGCGGCATCGTGGACGAGCACGCCCTGGGCATGGCGCTCAAGGACGGCCGGGTGGCCGGCGCCGGCATCGACGTGTTCGTGACCGAGCCGCCCGCCGGTAACCCGCTGCTCGAGTTCCCGAACGTGGTGGTCACGCCGCACCTGGGGGCCAGCACCCACGAGGCACAGGAGAAGGCCGGCACCCAGGTGGTCAAGTCGCTCCGGCTGGCCCTGGCCGGGGAGTTCGTGCCCGACGCCGTCAACGTGCAGGGCGGCGTCGTGGACGAGGACGTGAAGCCGGGCCTGCCGCTGGCCGAGAAGCTCGGCCAGCTTTTCACCGCGCTGGCCGGCGGCGTCGCGGCCAGCCTGGACGTCGAGGTGCGCGGCGAGATCGCCAGCAAGGACGTGCGGGTGCTGCAGCTTGCCGCGCTCAAGGGCGTGTTCGCCGACGTGGTCGAGGACGCCGTGACCTACGTGAACGCCCCCCTGCTCGCGGAACAGCGGGGGATGGCAGTCGGCCTGGTCACCGAATCCGAGAGCCCGGACTGGCGCAACCTGGTCAGCCTGCGCGGCACCCTGCCCGGCGGCCAGTCCGTGTCGGTCAGCGGGACGCTGACCGGGCAGCGCCAGGTGGAGAAGCTCGTCGAGGTCAACGGCTTCGATATGGAGATCGCCCTCGCCGAGCACATGGTGATCCTCAGCTACACCGACCGGCCAGGAATCGTCGGCGTGGTGGGCCAGATCCTGGGCAGCGAGGGGATCAACATCGCCGGCATGCAGGTGTCCAGGGACGTGCGCGGCGGTCATGCCCTGATCGCGCTGACCGTGGACAGCGCCATCCCGCCCGTGGTCCTCGAGGACATCACCGCGACGATCGGCGCGGTGAGCGGCCGCGCGGTCAACCTCGACATGAGCTGAGCGGTGTTAGCCCGGGGGAGCGACCCCCCGGAACCCCGCCGCCTCCGGAGTTCCATGATGTGGTGCTGGCGCTCAAGCTGTCTCAGGATACGAGACAGTAGGGCTCTCAGGGTGACATCTGACCAGGTCTTCAGTACCCTTGGAACTGCTATGCGGCGCTTCGTACTTATCTCACGCAGCCGTAGCGGGGCCTGATCACACAGGCCAGCGACCCGCTACGGGCGACGGGCGCTGGCCATGGGGTTACTCGTCAGGAGAGAAGCGTCGTGTACGACATGTATCACTGGGACCGGTCCGTCCCGGCCACTGAGGACACCGGCAACACCAGCCCGGCCCCTGCCCGCGCCAGCCGGCCCGCAGCCGCGGCGCAGGCCGTCCAGGTGGCCTTGGACCGTCGTGACAACGGGGGGGACGCCAGCGATCCGCGCGACCAGTTTGGGCGGGGTGGCGGGGTCAGTTACCAGTAAGGTACGCGCATGGCATTGTCCCAGATAAGGCTCGCCGTGATCGGCGGCGACGGGATCGGCCCCGAGGTCGTGGCCGAGGCGCTGAAGGTGCTCAAGGCAGCCGATGTGCCCTTCGAGGAAACCAGCTACGACCTGGGCGCCCACCGCTGGCACCGGACCGGCGAGACGCTGCCGGACTCGGTACTCGGGGAGATCCGCGGTCATGACGCCCTGCTGCTCGGCGCGGTCGGCGACCCGTCGGTGCCGAGCGGGGTGCTGGAGCGAGGGCTACTGCTCCGGCTGCGGTTCGAGTTCGACCAGTATGTGAACCTGCGGCCGGTGCGGCTGTACCCGGGCGTGGGCACCCCGCTGGACGGGGTGCGGCCGGAGTCGGTCAACATGGTGGTCGTCAGGGAGGGCACCGAGGGCCCGTACTCTGGCGCGGGCGGCGTGCTGCGCAAGGGCACCGACGCCGAGGTAGCCACCCAGGAAAGCGTCAACACCAGCTACGGGGTCGCCCGCGTGGTCAGGTATGCGTTCGACCTGGCCGCCCTGCGCTCCCGGCAGCACCTCACCCTCGTGCACAAGACCAACGTGCTCACCTACGCCGGCGACCTGTGGCAGCGCGTCGTGGACCAGACCGCCAAGGAGTTCCCCGGTGTGTCCGTGGACTACGTCCACGTGGATGCCGCCTGCATGTTCCTGGTCACCCAGCCCGAGCGGTTCGACGTCATCGTGACCGACAACCTGTTCGGCGACATCCTCACCGACCTCGGCGCGGCCGTGGCCGGCGGGATCGGGCTGGCGGCGAGCGGGAACATCAACCCGGGGCGGACGGCACCGAGCATGTTCGAGCCGGTGCACGGGAGCGCGCCGGACATCGCGGGCCGGCAGCAGGCCGACCCGACGGCCGCGATCCTGTCGGCCGCCATGCTCTGCGAGCACCTGGGCTTCGCCGCGGTCGCCACGAAGATCGAGCAGGCCGCCGCCGATGACCTGGTGGAACGCCAGGGTGCCTGGGCGGCCCGGTCGACCGCGGAGATCGGCGACGACATCGCGGAGCGAGTCGCCGGCTAGGTCCCGCCTTAGCGGGGCCAGGGTTAGCCTGGATCCGCGAGGCTGACCCCATTCGGAAATCCGTCATGGTGGCTTGGCCGCGCGCCTGGCAACGGCGCCGGGGGGTAAGGAAGGACTGCGATGATCACGACCGGTAGCACCGACATCGGGTTCGGCGTGCGCGTGAGCGAGGCTCCGCTGACGGCGGACGAACGCGAGCGCATCCTGGCAGCGCCGGGGTTCGGTGAGGCATTCACCGACCACATGATCACCATCCGCTGGGACGAGGGCCGCGGCTGGCACGATGCCCGGCTGGAGCCGTACGGCCCGTTCACCCTGGATCCGGCGACGTCGGTGTTCCACTATGCACAGGAGATCTTCGAGGGGCTGAAGGCATACCGGACCGGTGGCGGCGAGATCGTCGCGTTCCGCCCGCAGGCGAACGCCGCCAGGTTCAACCGGACGGCGGTCCGCATGGCCATGCCCGAACTGCCGGCCGGGCTGTTCCTCGAGGCCATCGAACTGCTCGTCGGCCAGGACCGGGCCTGGGTGCCCACGGCCCCGGAGCACAGCCTCTACTTGCGTCCCTTCATGATCGCGACGCAGCGAGGGCTCGGGGTCAACCGCCCGTCCGCGTCGTACCTGTTCTCCGTCATCGCCTCCCCGGCGGCCTCGTACTTCCGCGACGGCATCCAACCGGTCACCGTCTGGCTGTCGGAGGAGTACACCCGGGCGGCCCCCGGCGGGACCGGTGAGGCCAAGTGCGGCGGCAACTACGCCGCCGCGTTCGCCGGCCAGCAGCAGGCCGTGGCGCACGGCTGCGACCAGGTGGTGTGGCTCGACGCCGCCGAGCACCGCCAGGTCGAAGAGATGGGCGGAATGAACCTGTTCTTCGTCCACGGGTCGGGCCCGCAAGCGCGCCTGGTCACCCCCGCCCTGACCGGGACCCTGCTGCCCGGCATCACCCGGGACACGCTGCTCAAGCTGGGCCCGGACCTTGGTATCCCGGTCGAGGAGGCCGCGATCTCGGTGGACGAGTGGCGGGATGGCTGTGCCTCCGGTGAGATGACCGAAGTCTTCGCCTGCGGCACCGCCGCGGTGATCACCCCGGTCGGCCGGGTCAAGGGCCCGGCCGGCGAATGGACGGTGGGCGACGGGACACCCGGCCCGGTGACCTTGCGGCTGCGCGACGAACTGCTCGGCATCCAGTACGGTCACCGCCCCGACCCCTACGGCTGGGTGCACAAGATCTGCTAGTGAGCCGGTCTTGAGTTTCTTTGTCACCACGTGAGTCGCTTGGCGTCCCAAGTTCTGGGGCCTTCCCGGCCACATCGTTGTCGCGGTCCGGCGGCCATGGCAGAGGCGGCATCACGAAACAGCGGCCGGATCAGGCGGGCGCCTGGTGCATAGTGGGGCACATGGCTGATGGTTCCAGTGCCGGGCTTGACGTCGGCCTCTCTCAGCCCGGCACGCTGCGCGTGCCGGCGAGAGCGCGGCCGGTGTGGACACGTTGGCTTGAGGTGCTGGGTGTGGCGCTGTCCCCGGCCGCCGCGGCCCTGGTGCTGCGGCTACGGCTGATGGCGCCGAGTGCCTTGCCCGACCCGGCCCTGCATACGAGCTACATCGTTGAGGGGCATGATGTGTTCCTGCGCTACTCCTCGCTGGGGGCGATTGGGCGGCTTCGTGAAGGTGGGCGGGTCGGTTTCCTGGTGCCGGCCCGGCTGGCTGACCTGGCGTTCGGTGCCGTGCCTGGCTTCTTCGTCACCCGGTATGTGTTCGCGCTGATCGCGGTGGGCCCGGTGTACCTGCTGCTGCGCCGCCTGTACGGCCCCGCGGCCGGAGTGGCCGGCATCGTGGTGGTGCTGTCCTCGCCGGTGATCGTGACCGCGTGGGGCACCGACTACCCCGATTCGGCGGTGGTCTCCTATGCGCTGGGGGCGATGGCGTGCCTGGTGATGCCGTGCTCCCCGCGGCGGCGCCGCGCCTGGCTGGCCGCCGCCGGGGTGCTGATGACGCTGGCGGTGTGGTCACACCTGGCCGCGGTACCGCTGCTGGGGGCGGCGCTGGCCGTCTGGCTCGGGGCGCGGCTGATGCGGGAGCGGGCCGGGCTGCTCGGCGACCTGGCCCTGCTGGCCGGGGTCGCGGCCGCGGTCACCGGCCTGCTGGTGCTGGCGTCGGCGGTGCTGCTCGGCCACGCCAACTTCTTCGCGGTGACGTGGGAGGGATACCGGTTCCTGTCGCAGCCCTCGCTGACGGCGATGAACCACTCGGCGAACTGGCGGTGGGCGTCGTATGTGGCCTACCTGCTGGCCCCCCCGGCCGTGGTGGCTGCCTTCGCGGTCGCGGTCATCCGCCGCGGCCACGCGGTGCCGGCCCCGGTGCTGATGGTGGGGGTGATGGCCGCCACCCAGCTGGCGGTGTATGCGTTGCTGCAGTTCGCCGGGTCGGTGCAGATTCTGGAGCAGCACTACTTCTCCTCCACGCTGTGGGCGGGGGTGTGCCTGGCGTTCGCGGTCACACTCGCGGAACTGGCCCGGCCGCTGTGGGACCGCCCGCTGGCGCGGTGGCTTCCCGCGGCGGTTCTTGTCGCGGTCCCGCTGGGCTATGAGGCCGACCCGCACGTGCCGCCGTTTGGATGGCTGCCGTTCGGCGCGATCGTGGCGGTGGCGGTGATCATCGCCGCGGCCGTCGCACGGGCCTGCGCCCGGATCCGCCAGCAGGCGGTTGCCGCGGCAGCCACCGCACTGGCGCTGGTGGCGTTCACCGGCGCCGCCCTGGTGCTGACGGTCGCACCCATCCCGGACCACCCCCCGCTCCGCCATACCGCGACCAAGCACGACCCGCCCCCCGCTTACGCCTCCGCGCTCGGCGGCAGCGCAACGACCTACATCGACAGTTACCGGATCATCACCGCGCTGCCGGGGTTCGTAGGCCGGGCCACCTACCCCGGTGAGCAGCTCCTGATGTGGCGGATAGCGCCCAGCAGCGATAAGTACATCAAGGACGCCGCCGGGATGTACCACGACGGCCCCAACACCCTGGCGAGCCACTCTGCGCAACTGCCCGGGAAGGATCGCCGGATGATCAGGGGCAGGCGACCGGCCGAAATTCTGCTCCTCGGCGATTCGGCGGCACCGTTCCGGGAGGCGGTGGGCAGGCTCGACCCCTTCGGGCCGTCCCTGGTCCGCGCCGGGGAGCTACGGGCCGGCCCCCTGGTCATGCGCGTCTGGCTGGTGCTGCTGGGCGCCTACTACCATCCCGCTATCGCACCACACTGAGGGGCTACGTCAGTTTCCCCATACACCGCACCATCCTACTTTGGGCGACTAAGCTGCGTTTGTGCTAAATGGTCGCCGTATCGCTGTCGTGATGCCCGCGTATAACGCCGAGACGACGCTCGTGCGTACGGTCGCCGAACTCGACCGCACAATCGTCGATGAGATAGTGCTGGTCGATGACGCCAGCACCGATCAGACCGTCGCGCTGGCGCACAGGCTCGGGCTGGAACCGATCCGCCATGAGCGCAATCTGGGCTACGGGGGGAACCAGAAGACCTGCTACCGCCGGGCGCTCGAGCTCCGCGCGGACATCATCGTCATGGTGCACCCGGACTACCAGTACACCCCGCTGCTGGTCCCGGCCATGGCGTCGATGATCGCATACGGGGTGTACGACTTCGTCCTCGGCTCCCGCATCCTCGCCCAGGACACGGTTGCCCGTGGCATGCCCCGGCACAAGTTCGCCGCCAACCGCTTTCTCACGCTGGCCGAGAACATAGTGCTCTCCCAGAAGCTGTCGGAGCACCACACCGGCCTGCGGGCGTTCAGCCACCCGCTGCTCGCCGCGTTGCCGTTCGAGCGCAACTCCGATGACTTCATCTTCGACAACCAGATCATCGTCCAGGCCATCGCCGCTGGCGCCCGCATTGGCGAGCTGTCCTGCCCGACGCGGTACGCGGGCGACTCCTCATCGATTGACCTGAGAAACAGCATCCGCTACGGTCTCGGCGTGCTGCGCACTTGCGGCGAGTACCGCCTCAACCGGTGGGGGCTTCGCCGCTATCCCTATCTCGACCTCGATCCCGTCCGGATGCCCGCGCGGGACCTGGCGGCTCACGCGGCCGAGTCGGACGCCGAGGCCAGCTAGGGGGCAGACGAAAGGCATGGCGGTCGAAGAGATCAGCAACTCCCTGGCATGGGCACGTGCCCCGGCACCACCGGCAAGCCGGTGCGCATGGTGCGGTCACCGGTTCGACGATGCCGACGACCGCCGCACCGGACGCGTGTGGTGCGCCCGGTGCCGCGTGGCCACGACGTCGCCCTGGCCAACCTCGGCGCAGCTGGACGAGGCATATGGCAGCTGGTACCGGCCCGCAGGCGGCCGGTTCACCGGGCTCGGGGACGCCGTGCTCCGCCGCACGCGCGGTGCGCTGGCCGACCGTCTTCACAAGATACTGCCGCCAGGCCCGGTACTCGACGTGGGCGCCGGAGACGGCACCCTCGTCGAGGCCTTCGTGCGTCATGGCCGCGACGCCGTGGGTCTTGAACCGCACGCATCCGGGCCGCGCCTTCGCGCCGCCGAGATAGAAGAGATGAGTGGGGACTGGGCTGCGGTCATCTTCTGGCATTCGCTGGAACACCTTCGCCAGCCTGCCGAGGCATTGAGCCACGCGGCCGGGCTGCTGGTCCCGGGTGGGCTGCTCGTGGTGGCCGTGCCCAACGCGGCCAGCCTTCAGGCCCGCGCCTTCGGGGACCGCTGGTTCGCCCTGGACCTGCCCCGCCATCTCGTCCACCTGAGCCCGGCACCATTGCTGTCGAAGATCGAAGCGCTCGGGTTGCGGGCCGAGCGGGTGAGCTACCTGCGTGGCGGCCAGGTTGTCTTCGGGTGGATCCACGGGTTGGTCGGCCAGCTTCCCGGGCAGCCCGATCTTTACGAAGTGATCCGCCGTGGCGGGGCACGCAGGTCCGCCCAGAGCCCGGCCCGTCGCTGCTACGCCCTCGCTGCCGCCGGGGCCGCCGTCCCGGTGGCGCTGGCGGCCACGGCTGTTGAAGTGGCGGCGCGGTCCGGCGGCACCATGTACGTGCAAGCCCGCCGGGACCCGAGGTAACCGATACCGGCGGGAGAAGTGAGGTGCGCTGCCGGGCTCATGGGGGTCTATGGCCGCGCCAGGACGACCATGATCAGCCCCGATACGACCAGGAGCGACCCCGCCCAGGTCCACACGTTCGCCCGTTCGTGGAGGACGAAGACGCTCGCGGTCAGGATGCCGAGGTAGCCGAGGGCGTTGAACGGATAGGCGACGCTCAGCGGCACGCGGGACAGCGTCGTCAGCCAGGCTATCGCCGAGACGCCGAAGACCATGAGCCCGAACAGCACCCACGGTGACGTGGCGGCGGCGATGACCAGCGACCCGTGGGTGCTGGCCGCTCGAGCCGATGCGATCTGCATGCCATGTTTCAGCATGACCTGCCCGACGGCTGCGGCGCCTACGGCGAACAGCAGTAGAGCCAGGTTTTCTATGGTCAAGTGATGCCTCCTCGGCGTCTGTCCATGATCGGGACGCCGTCCTGTTTCGTGGTATCCAGACGGCTGTCTGCGCCGTGCCACGGATCGCATGGCCTGGTGCAGTCGGGGACCGAGCGGACTTTCGGCATCAAGGGGCTTCGGCATGCGCCGTTTCCTCCCTGGGTGTCGTTTCGTTGGCGAGTCGGCCGGCACGGGGCGCCGCTTGGGCCACGGGTGCGTATCGTCAAGAATGGCCCGGTCACTCCTGCTTCACCACCGGGACCAACCGGAAAGTCGCCGGTGTTCGCGGCCGCTGTGGGTACTGTTGTCCACCGCAACCAGTGAGGAGCCGCGCATGGAGCCGCTGGGCATCCCCGGTACCTGGGTCTTTGTCCCGCGCGTCTACTCCGATGACAGGGGCAGCTTCCTTGAGCTGTTCCGCAGTGCCGAGTTCTCCGCCCGATCAGGCGGCCGCGACTGCGCGGAGCCCCTGGTGCAGCCGCAGCCGCCAGCCAGGGATCGGCTTGATGCCGGCGTTCGCCCAGGCACCGTGCCCGAGCACGCTGTAAGCGGGCCGGGGCGCTTGGCGGGGGTACGCGCCGCTGGCAACCGGCCGCACCCGCGCGGTGTCGGCACCAAGCAGCCGGAAGATCTCACGCGCGAACCCGAACCATGTCGTCTCACCCGAACTGGTCGCGTGGTACACGCCCGCCGGCGCCCCGGAGCGCGCCAGCGCGATGACTTGCCCCGCGACATCCATCGCCCAGGTCGGCTGGCCATGCTGATCGTCCACGACATCGACCACCTCGCGGTCCCGCTCCAGGCTGATCATTGTCCGCACGAAGTTGGGCCCATGTGCACCGTAGAGCCACGCCGTCCGCACGATGTAGCCGGAGCCGGGAAGCAGTTCCGCCACAGCCCGTTCCCCGGCAAGCTTGGTGCGGCCGTACGCGGTACGCGGCCCGCGGCGGTCGTGCTCGGCATAGGGCCTGCAGGCATCGCCGGCGAACACGTAATCGGTGGAAATATGGATCAGGCGGGCGCCGCTGGCGGCACAGGCGGCCGCGACCAGCCGCGCCCCGCGCCCATTCACCTCGAACGCCTCGTCCTGGTGCGCTTCCGCCTCGTCCACCGCCGTCCAGGCAGCGCAGTTGACGACGATGCTCGGCCGGCAGCCCAGGACCGCTGCGGTAACCGCCGCCTGATCGGTGATGTCGAGGTCGGCGCGGGTGAGGGCGAGTGCCGTCTCGCCGCCGCGTTCGAGGCAGGTCATCATGTCATGGCCGAGCATCCCCCCAGCGCCGGTCACCAGCCACCGGTTCATAGCGCCCGCCGGACGCGGGCCCGTTTCGCGATGTTCATGGGGTCACCCGGCCACCGGCGGCGTGCACGCCACGAGTGGCCAGCTTCATGGGTTCCCACCAGCTACGGTTCCGCTGGTACCAGCGGACGGTATCAGCCAGGCCCTGGCTGAATGGTGTGCGCGGGGCGAATCCCATGCTCCGGAGCAGCGAGTCGTCCAGCGAGTAGCGCCGATCGTGCCCCTTGCGGTCCTCGACATGGGCCACCATCTCCCAGTCCACGCCGCAGCATTCGAGCAGTGCCCGGGCCAGCTCGATATTGGTCAGTTCCGCATCCCCGTTGATGTGATACACACCCCCTGGCTCTCCGTGTTCGAGCACCAGCTGGATCCCCCGGCAGTGGTCATCGACGTGGACCCAGCCGCGGACATTCTGGCCGTCCCCGTACAACGGGACCTTGAGCCCGTCGAGAAGGTTGGTGACGAACAGCGGGATCACCTTCTCGGGATGCTGGTACGGTCCGTAGTTGTTACAGCACCGGGTGATGCTGACGTTGAGGCCGTGGGTGCGTGCGCAGGCCCTGGCCAGCAGGTCACCCCCGGCTTTCGCCGCGGCGTAGGGCGAATTGGGCGCCAGTGGCGCGTCTTCCTTCCACGACCCGTGATCGACGCTCCCGTAGACCTCGTCCGTGGACACCTGCACGAAGCGGGCGACGTCGGCGTCCAGGCACGCCTGGAGGAGAACCTGGACCCCCATGACATTCGCGGCCACAAACTCCGCCGCACCCGCGATCGACCTGTCGACGTGGGTCTCCGCCGCGAAGTTGATCACAGCGTCATGACCGGGAACGACCGCAGCGAGCAGCGCAGCATCGCAGATGTCGCCGCGGATGAATGAGAACCCCGGGCTGGTGGCGACGGGCTGAAGATTCGCCTGGTTGCCCGCATAGGTCAGTTTGTCGAGCACCGTCACCTGCGCATGCCCGAAGCCGGGGTAGTTTCCGTGAAGGAGCGCCCGCACGTAGTGCGACCCGATGAAACCCGCGCCACCTGTAACCAGGATCTTCATGAGCTGATCTGTACCTTGCTGTGATCTCCCAGCACCAGCCGATGGGCCTTGGGGACCATAGGCGAAGGAGTGACTTCGACATCGTGGCCGATGAGAGACGCCTCGATTCGCCGCACTCCCTGAATGGACGCGCCACGCATCACGATTGAGTACTCAATCTCGCTGCCGGAAATCACGCAGCCGGGCGCGACTGAGGTAAACGGGCCGACGTAGGAACCGTGGATCCGCGTCCCGGCGCCGATGATGGCGGGGCCGACGATGCGGGACCCGCTGACCTGTGCCCCGGCCTCGATCACTACCCGTCCGATCACCTCGCTCGCATCGTCCACCGAGCCGCTCACTCGCGGTTCAATGCCCTCAAGCACCATCCGGTTAACTTCGAGCATGTCGGCGACGTTCCCGGTGTCCTTCCAGTACCCGGTGATGATGGTGGAGTGCACCTTGCGGCCGTTATCGATGAGCCACTGAATGGCTTCAGTGATCTCAAGTTCCCCCCGCCGCGACGGTTTCAGGTGCCTGACCGCCTCATGGACGGCCGCCGTGAAAATGTAGACACCGACCAACGCGAGATCGCTCTTGGGCTGGTCGGGCTTTTCCTCCAGGGCGATGACCTCACCTGTGCCGCCAAGCTCAGCAACGCCGAATTGCCTCGGATCGGACACCCTGGTCAGCATGATCTGCGCGTCCGGCCGGGCCGAAATGAACTCGTCAACCAGTGCGGAGATCCCGCCCACGATGAAGTTGTCGCCAAGATACATAACGAATGGCTCATCGCCGAGAAAATCACGCGCGATCAGGACCGCGTGCGCCAGCCCACGGGGGGAATCCTGGCGGATGTAGGTGACACTGAGGTCGAAGCCACTTCCGTCACCGACCGCGGCATGAATCGCGGGCCCGGTGTCTCCTACCACGATCCCCACGTCGGTGACTGAGGCGTCCCGGATAGCTTCCAGGCCGTAGAACAGGACCGGTTTGTTGGCGACGGGGAGAAGTTGCTTTGCGGAGGTATGAGTGATCGGCCGGAGCCGGCTACCGGATCCGCCCGCCAGAACCAGCGCCTTCATGATGCTGAACTATAACCGCGCGGCCAAGCTTGCGTAGTCCCGCCGCGGGTGGCTGCCCCGCCGGGGGCGGTCTCCAGCCAGGCCGCCACCCCGTTGCCCCCTGGCGGTCACCTCGCAGCCAGCGTCTCGGATGGTGAGACATGCGTTTCGCCGCAGCGTATGGCATGTGCCACACTGGGCTCATGACGTGCGGCCGGATCATTATCGGCAGGCGCGCCGGCACCTAGCAGGCCCCGGAGTTTCCCCAGGCCCGCATCCGCCGGCGCGCAGACCTCTCGCATCCCGCGAGGGGTCTTTTGCTTTGCTCCGGCCGGGCGCGGTCCCAGACAGAACGGACTTCAGATGCCCGACGACAGTTTCCACGTCTACGACACCACGCTGCGCGACGGTGCCCAGCAGGAGGGCCTGTCACGCTGACCGTCGCGGACAAGCTGGCCATCGCGCGGCGCCTGGACGAATTCGGCGTCGGCTTCATCGAGGGCGGCTGGCCCGGCGCGATCCCCAAGGACACCGAGTTCTTCCGGCGGGCCCGCGCCGAGCTCCAGCTCACCCACGCCACCCTGGCGGCCTTCGGCTCTACCCGGCGCCCGGGTGCGGTGACCGCCGACGACCCGCAGGTGGCGGCGCTGCGTGAGTCCGGCGCCCCGGTCGTGACGCTGGTCGCCAAGAGCTACGACCGGCACGTCACCGCGGCGCTGCGGACCACGCTGGAAGAGAACCTCGCCATGATCGCCGACACGGTGCGGCACCTGGCGGCCGAGGGCCAGCGGGTGTTCCTCGACGCCGAGCACTTCTTCGACGGCTACCGCTCCGACCCCGCCTTCGCGCTGGAGGTCGTCAGGGTGGCCGCCGAGGCCGGCGCCGAGGTGGTCGCGCTGTGCGACACCAACGGGGGCATGCTGCCCGCCGAACTCGGCGAGGTGGTCACGGCGGTCGCCGCGGCGAGCGGGGCACGGCTGGGCATCCACTGCCACGACGACACCGCCTGCGCCGTGGCGAACACGCTGACCGCGGTGGAGGCCGGTGTCACCCACGTCCAGGGCACGGCCAACGGCTACGGGGAGCGGGCCGGCAACGCCAACCTGTTCAGCGTGGTCGCGGGCCTGGAGCTCAAGCGGGGCCGCCAGGTGCTCCCGTCCGGCTGCATGGCCGAGATGAGCCGGGTCGCGCACGCGATCAGCGAGGTCACCAACGTCACCCCGAACACGCATCAGCCCTATGTCGGGTTCTCCGCGTTCGCGCACAAGGCCGGGCTGCACGCCTCGGCGGTCAAGGTCGACCCGATGCTGTACCAGCACGTCGACCCGGCCCTGGTCGGCAACGACATGCGGATGCTGGTGTCCGACATGGCCGGCCGGGCCTCGGTCGAGATCAAGGGCAGGCAGCTCGGGTACGACCTGTCGGCCACCGGCAGCGCCGGCCGGGTGGTGGAACGGGTCAAGGACCTTGAGGCCCGCGGCTACACCTTCGAGGCCGCGGACGCATCCTTCGAGCTGCTGCTGCGCGACGAACTGGCCGGGGAGCGGCTGCGGCACTTCCGGGTGGAGTCCTGGCGGGTCATCGTCGAGCGCCGCGCCGACGCCGCGGTGGTCAGCGAGGCCACGGTGAAGCTGAACGCCAAGGGCGAGCGGATCGTCGCCACCGGCGAGGGCAACGGCCCGGTCAACGCGCTGGACAACGCCCTGCGGCTGGCCCTGGAGCGGCTCTACCCCGAGCTGGCCATGCTGGAGCTGGCCGACTACAAGGTCCGCATCCTGGAAAACTCGCACGGCACCGGCGCGGTGACCCGGGTGCTCATCGAGTCCGGGGACGGCACCGGCGCGGCCGATGGCACCTGGAGCACGGTCGGGGTGGACGAGAACATCATCGCCGCGTCCTGGCATGCGCTGGAGGAGGCTGTCACCTACGCACTGCTGCGCGCGGGCTACCAGCCTGCCGAACGAGACACCGAGGGCTGAGCCTGGCCCCGTGGCCCCGGGGCAACCCTTTCCTACCGTCGTGCGTGGTTATGCGGGAAAGTGCGATGATTTACGTTCTTTCCGCCATGGACCACCGACTGGATATGCCGGATGGAAGGCGAGGGTACCGCGATGAGGAAAATCGGCGCTGCCACGTGGACCGGGGCGGCCTGCCTGTGCGCCGCCGTTGCGCTGACCGCCGGTGCCGGGCCGGCCTGGGCCACGGTCCGGCCCGCCGGGCCTGCCTGGACCGGCGGGGCCGCGGCGTGCGGGCCGGCCCAGCTCCGGGTCAGCGTCCCGGAGCAGATCCCCGGCGATCCGCAGCGGGGGATGGACAAGCAGTCGTGGAACATCGTGCTGCGCGATACCGGCGCGGTGTCCTGCTCGCTGCGCGGCTGGCCGGCGATCGCGGCCCGGGCCGGTAACGGGCGGGCCGTGCCGCTGGCGGTGCGCGACGCCACGTTCAGCAACCTCGCCGCGGTGCCCGCGCGGCAGGTCGTCCTCGCTCCCGGGGATGCCGCCGTGGTCACCGCGATGTCCGCGGACGAACTGCCCCACTGCACCATCTCCTGGACGCTCGCCGTGCGGCTGCCCGGTTCTGGCAGCGCCGTTGCCGTGCCCGCGCCGCGCGGGGTCTTCGTCCCCTGCCTGGGCGGGCCGCTCACGCTGTCCCCGTTCTATCCGCTCGCCGCGCTGAAGCGCGACATCAAGGCCATGAGCGCCGCCAGCGTGCCACCGCCGTTCGCAGCGTCGGCCGCCGCCGAGCCGCCTGCCTGCCTGGCCGCGGCTTTGCGGGCGAGCCTCGCCACCGCGCAGCGGGCCGCCGGCACCGGCTTCCTCGCGGTGCTGCGGCTGCGTACCACCGGGCCGGCGTGCACGCTGAACGAGGTCTGGCCTACGGTGCGGCTGGACGAGGCGGGCGGGCAGCGCCCGGTCGCGAAGGTGTTCTCCTCGGCCGCCGCGGACCGGGCGGGGCGGCCGGAGATCACCACCTACGTGCGGGGCAGCGGCCAGCGGGCGGCCCTGACGCTGCGGCCCGGCACCCCGGCCTCGGTCGCGGTGGTCGCGGCGGGCACCGGGACCTGCCAGCGGCTGACGGCCGCGCAGCTCTACCCAGGGCCGCTGGCGCTCGGCCCCAGCGTGCGGGTCGCCGTGACCGCGCCGGTGCGGGTCTGCGGCATCCCGCGCATCCTGCCGTTCCTGCCGGCCAGCCCGGCCGGCACGGCGCTCGCCGTCACCCGGGCGGCGGTGACGACGCTGACCGCCGCGCCCGGGGACAGCCCGGCCGGTTATGTGTACGGCACCGACAGCGGCTACCCCTTCCGCTGCCACTCCAGCGTTCCCTACGCCGAGCCCAACGGCGTCTGCGCCAAGGGGACGGAGGGTAACTACGGCGCCTACGTCGGCGAGGCCGGATCCTGGGCGGACTGGCAGGGGTGCAGCACCGGCCGCAACTGGCTGCAGAGCAACTACAACGCGGCACAGGCCAACGCCACCGCCGGAGACGGGCTTGGCGCGGCACCCTACTGGTTCATGGCCGGGCCCGGCCGCGATCCCGGCTACAACGGCACCGCCGCCGAGGCGACGTCCTGGGGTGCGGTACAGGCCAAGCAGGTGATCGCGCACGATCTCGGCAACTCCTACAGCCTCCCTTACGTGGTCGAGGACATCGAGAACGCCGGGGCACCGCCCGACGAGAACGGCTGGAACACCATCTGGACCGGGCCGTGCACCCAGGCGACCAGCGGGGGCAGCATCCCCGCGGCCGTGGACTTCGCCACGTTCCAGGGCTTCCGCAACTACATCGAGGCCAACTCGGCCTACGCGCCGGCGGTGTACTCGGCAGGCGGCGGCGGGTACGGCTCGTGGAGCGGCATCTTCGGCTCTGGCTTCACCCTGAAGACCACGGCGGAGTGGACCTTCACCGAGGAATCGACGAACGTAGCGTTCCCGTCCGGCTGGTCCAACCCCTACGCCACCGCGCTGTTCTTCGCCAACTCGCCCGGCCGGTGCCAGTTCGCCTGGCAGTTTTCCGGTGGCAACGGCGACATCAACGTCTACGGCGGAGACTACGACCAGATCAACGGGAACAACGCCACCGTCACCAGGTGCGCGTGACCACGGCCACGCCGCGGCTGGGCCGTGGATGACGACACCGCGGTGCCGCGCGGGCGGCTTGCCGCCCTGCTGCGCGCCCACCGCACCGCCGCCGGGCTGACCCAGCGGCAGCTCGCCGGCAAGGCCGGGGTCAGCCTGGGCGCGCTGGAGGACCTGGAGCAGGGCCGCACGAGGCGCCCGCGCGGACAGGCGCTGCCCCGGCTGGCCGCGGCGCTGCGGTCAGCCCGGCCGAACTGGCGGCGTTGACCCGCGCGGCCGCCGGGCACCCGCTGCCCGGCGCCGGGCACCCCGTGGACCGGCCCGGGCACCGGGGGTGCGGGTGGAGGTGCTCGGGCCGCTCGCGGTATGGCGGGACGGCCGGGCGCTGCCGCCGGGACCGGTCCGGTTGCGGGCGGTGCTCGGCCTGCTGGCGCAGCACTCCGGCGGTGGGCTTCCCCGGACGGAGCTGGTGGACGCGCTGTGGGGCCATGCCCCGCCGCCGTCCGCGGCGACGATGATCCAGGCGCAGGCCAGCCAGATCCGCCGCCTGCTTGGCGGCGGCCAGGCCGCAGGCACCGGGCCGCGGCTGTCGTGGGACGGTGCCAGTTACCGGCTCAGCCTCGCCGGGATCGGCCTGGACGTGGCCGAGTTCGGCGAACTGGCCGGACAGGCGCGCCGGGCGGCGGCCGGCGGCGATGCGGCCGGCGCGTGTGAGCTGTATGAGCGGGCGCTCGGCCTGTGGCGCGGGCAGCCGCTAGAAGACGTTGGCATGCTCTACGGACATCCGGCGATCACCGAACTCGGACGCCGGCGGGCGGCCGTGGTGCTCGACTACGCGGACGCCGCGGTCAGGGCCGGCCAGCACGACCGGGTCACTGGGCACCTGGAAGCGCTGGCGGCGCGGGAACCGCTGGATGAGCGGCTGCCCGCCCGGCTCATGCGGATCCTGGCGGCGACCGGGCGGCAGGCCGCCGCGCTGCGCGTCTACGCCGAGGTGGCCGGGCGGCTGGACGCCGAACTGGGGATCAGCCCGGGCCCGGAGCTTGCCGCCGCGCACCTGGAGGTGCTGCGCCAGCAGGTCCCGCACGCGCCCGCCCGCCCGGCCGTGCCCGGCCCGCTGGCGCCACGCCAGTTGCCGCCCGCCGTGCCGGGGTTCGCCGGCCGGGCCGCCGAACTTGCGGTGCTCACCCGGACGCTGGACCGGGCCATGGAGCGCTGCTTCCCGGCGCTCCTGGGTGCCTGGTGCTGGTCACCAGCAGGAACCTGCTCACCGGGCTGGTCGCGAGTCACAGCGCGTGCCTGCTCACCCTGGACGTGCTCACCGAGTCCGAGGCCGTTGAGCTGCTGGAACGTCGTCTCGGCCGGGGGCGTACCGGGGCCGAGCCCGCCGCGGTCGCGGAACTGGCCGGGCTGTGCGCCCGGCTGCCGCTGGCCCTGTCCGTCGCGGCGGCCCGCGCCGTGGCGCAGCCGGGCCTGCCGCTGGCCGTGCTGGCCGGCGAGCTGCGTGACACGCGGGCCCGGCTGGACGGGCTGGGCACCGACGACGCGGCCACCGACGTGCGCACCGTGTTCTCCTGGTCCTGCCAGCAGCTCAGCAAGGTGGCGGCACGGCTGTTCCGGCTGCTGGGGGTGCATCCCGGTACGGACATCGCGATCCCTGCCGCGGCCAGCCTGGCCGCCCTGCCACTCGCCCAGGCCGGGCAGGCGCTGGGTGAACTGACCCGGGCGCACCTGCTCACCGAGCACGCGGCCGGCCGGTATGCCTTCCACGACCTCCTCCGCGCCTACGCCGCCGAGCAGGCCGGGGCCGTCGAGGACAGCGGGTCCCGGCGCGCGGCGCTGCGGCGGGTTCTCGACCATTACCTGCACACGGCATGTGCGGCGGCACGGCTGCTGAACCCATACCGGGACCAGATCGCGCTGAGCCCCGCCCTGCCGCAGGTCCGTCCCGAGCCGATCGCCACCTTTGAGCAGGCGCTGGAGTGGTTCAGTGCCGAGTGGCGGGTGCTGCTCGGCGCCCTTGGCCGGGCTGCTGGCGAGGGGTTCCCCGAGCACACCTGGAAGTTGTTCTGGGCTGCGGCGACATTCCTCTTCCGTAACGGGTACCTGCGGGAGGAGGTGGCGGCCGGTAACGCTGCGCTCGCCGCGGCACGCCAGCTTGGTGACCAGGCCGGGCAGGCCGCGGATCACCGCCGCCGTGCAGTGCATGCAGGCAGGCCGGCTGGGAGCCACGGCCAAGGCGCAGTTGCGGCAGATCACCCGGATCGACGCCGAGGCCGCGCAGCGAGCCGGGCACATCGCCTCCTGACCGCCCGCCGCCCGGGCGAGCCGGGGCCCGCACGCAGATAACCTCCGCGCAACCGTTTCACCCCGATAAGGCATCTTTTGTAGCCATCACCCGGGGCACCTGACGCATCCTGGTAGGGGGACGGGGCTCACCGGGTCTTGCCGGCGCGCGGCTGATGCCGCCTCGGCAGGTGGTGGGTGGACAAGCGCGGCAGCGGCCGCGCCCGCCGCGCAGGCTGCGCAGGCGGACCTGGTGCCGGGGCCTGGGCCCGCCGGCGCGGCTTGCGCGTGGCAGTCGTGGGCCGCGGGCGTTGTGCCGGGCGCCGCCTGGCCGACGTCCCGCCAGAACGGGCGCGGGCCAGCGATACGGTGGAGCCCATGGAAGACAAGGAGATCATGGCGCACATCGACGATCTCATTAAGACCGAGCACGAGCTGCGCGCCAAGCTGGCAGCCGGTCAGATAACCACCGACGCCGAGCATCGGCAACTGGCCGAGGCCGAGACCGCCCTCGACCAGTGCTGGGACCTGCTGCGCCAGCGGCGGGCCCGCAGGGAGTTCGGCGAGGATCCCGCTGACGCGCAGGTGCGGCCGGTCGGCGAGGTGGAGGGGTACCGGCAGTAACGCCGGGATGAAGCGTGCGCATCACCAGGTTCGCCGCGGGCGACGAGGTTTCCTACGGGCTGGTGGGCACCGCCCGGGCCGGGCCCGCGGCGGGCGGTGAGGTCATCGCCGAACTCGCCGGGCACCCGTTCGGCGGCGGCCGGGACGCTATCAGGCTCACCGGCACGACGTACCTGCTCGATGAGGTCAGGCTGCTGGCTCCGGTCCTGCCCAGCAAGGTGATCGGTTTCGCGCCGCGGCCCCCCGGGCCGGCCGGGCCAGCGGATGACGGGCTGGACGATCGTTCCGTTATGTATCTCAAGCCGTCCACCGCCGTCTGCGGGCCGTCGGACGCGATCTGGTACCCGGCGCTGACGCAGCGCCTGGAGGCCGTCGGGGCGCTGGCCGTTGTCATCGGCCGGCTGTGCCGCCAGGTGACGCCCGAGCAGGCCGCCGCGGTGATCGTCGGCTACGCCTGCGCCCTCGACGTCACCGCGGCCGACCTGCGCGAGCGCGATGGCCAGTGGTCGCGGGCAACGGGGTTCGACACGTTCTGCCCGCTGGGGCCGTGGATCGAGACCGAGGCCGGCCAGGCCAGCCTGGAGCTGGTGACGTCGGTGAACGGGCAGGTACGCGAGCGGGCCAAGGTGCCGGCGCCCGGCCGGGACGCGGCGGCACTCGTCGCGTCCGCGAGTAACGTGATGACGCTGCTGCCCGGCGACGTGCTGCTGACCGGTGTGCCGGCCGGGGACGGCGGCGCGTTGCTGAACCGTGGCGACGAGGTATCGGTGTCGATCGAGGCGATCGGCACCCTGACGAACAGGGTGGAGCAAGGTGACTGAGCACGGCGGGACCGGCCGGGACCGCGGTCAGGTGCGGGTGCGGTTCGCCCCCTCACCCAGCGGTGACCTGCATGTGGGCAACATCCGCACCGGGCTGTACGACTGGGCGTTCGCCCGGGCCACCGGGGGGGTGTTCGTGCTGCGCATCGAGGACACCGACGCCTCCAGGGTGAAGCCGGAGTACATCGTCTCCGCGCAGGACACGCTGCGCTGGCTCGGGCTGGACTGGGACGAGGGGCCTGGTGTGGGCGGCCCGTTCGGGCCCTACCAGCAGAGCGAGCGGCTGGACATCTACGCCGAGTGGGTGGCCAGATTCCTGGCCGACGGGCACGCCTATTACTGCTACTGCACGCCGGAGGAACTCCAGGCCCGGCGGGAGGCCGCGCGCAAGGCCGGCGGCCCGAGCGGGTACGACGGCCAGTGCCGCACCCTCACCGCCGACCAGGTCGCCGCCTACCAGGCGGAAGGCCGCCGGCCCGTGGTCAGGTTCCGGATGCCGGAGGGCTCGACAACGTTCACCGACGTGATCCGCGGCGAGGTCACCTTCGACCATGCGCACGTGCCCGACTTCGTGCTGGCCCGGGCCGACGGCGGGCCCCTGTACACGCTCGCGGTCGCGGTGGACGACGTGCTTATGGAGATCACCCACGTGGTGCGCGGCGAGGACCTGCTGTCGTCCACCCCGCGGCAGATCGCGGTCTACCGCGCGATGGGCGTGCCCGCCGACCGGATCCCGGTCTTCGCCCACCTGCCCTACGTGCTCGGCCCGAACGGCCAGAAGCTGTCCAAGCGCAACGGCGTGGTCTCCATCAACTGGTACCGCGAACATGGCTTCCTGCCCGAGGCGATCGACAACTACCTGGCACTGCTCGGCTGGTCGCCGGGGGAGAACAGGGAAGAGTTCACGCTGGCCGAGATGGGGGCCGAGTTCGACCTGGCCCGGGTGAACAAGAACGCCGCCCAGTTCGACGTGCGCAAGCTCGAGGCGATCAACGGCGACAAGATCAGGGCACTGGAGCCGGACGACTTCGCCGCCCGGATCACGCCGTTCCTCGCCCGGGCGGAGCTGGTCACCGACCCTCCATCGGCCGGCGACGCGGAGCTGATCGCGGCCGGTGCCCGGCTGATCCAGGAACGGATCAGCAAGCTCAGCGACGCGGTGGAGATGCTGGGATTCCTGTTCGTGGATGGGGCGGGCTTCAAGATCGACCCGGATGACGCTGCCAAGGTGCTCACACCCGCGTCGGCAGAGGTGCTCGCGGCCGCGGAGAAGGCACTCGCCCGGCTGGACCAGTGGACGCTCGGCGGGATCGAGGATGCCCTGCGGGCGGCGCTGCTGGACGAACTGGGCCTGAAGCCGAAGGCCGCGTTCGTCCCGGTTCGGGTCGCGGTGACCGGCCGCCGGGTGTCACCACCGCTGTTCGAGTCGATCGAACTGCTCGGGCGGGACCGGGCGCTGCGCCGGCTGGCCCAGGCTCTCGCGCTGGCGAACGCCGCGGCGTGAGGCGACCCTTCGCCAGGCACGGATCGCGCCGGGCGATAGCTGAACCGGTTCTCCGTGCCGCTTTGGGGGCCGGTCGCGGTTTCGGCTACACTGCACAGGCGCGAGCGGGCCGGCAGGCCCGGTCCGATGGGGTATGGGGTAATTGGCAGCCCGACGGGTTCTGGCCCCGTTAGTCTAGGTTCGAGTCCTGGTACCCCAGCTCAACGCATGATCGTAGAGCACAAAAGCGCGCCCGCTCCTGGGCGCGCTTTTGTGTTCAAGCGCGCTTTTTGGTGCAAGCGCGCGCCTGCTTTCATGCGCACGCGCCTGCCCGGTGACTGGTGTGCGCCCGCCTGTCCTGGTCCAGGGCGGCGGTACTGGCAGTCCCGGCCCGCGTCAAGCGCGGCGGAAGCGCCTGCGCTTGCCCCCGAAGATCCGCGAGATCAGCAGGACGATGATGGAGCCGATGATCGAACCGAGGATGCCCGACGGGTGCAGCGCGAACAGCGACAGGCTGTGGAGGAACACGATGTTCTCCAGGAAGCCCCCGACGAAGGAACCGATTACTCCGAGACCCAGGGTCCCGAGCACGCCCATCGGGTCCCGGCCGGGTACCACCAGCCGGGCGATGGCCCCCGCGATCAAGCCCACAATCAGCAAGATGACTATGAACGCCAACATACAAGGAAAGATACCCCGGTTCCGGGGATGCTCTCGCGCCCTGGCCTCGGCGCCATCTCGCGCCCCGGCGCCCGCGCGGGCCCCGGCCCGGCGCCCGCGCGGACGCAGCGTCCGCCGGGCCGATCCGGTTTGGCGTCGCTCCCACAGGTGCGCTACGGTGCAGTCGCTGGCCCCGTCGTCTAGCGGCCTAGGACGCCGCCCTCTCAAGGCGGTAGCGCCGGTTCAAATCCGGTCGGGGCTACTGGAGAAGTAGCAGGTCACAGGCCCGGTATCCCGCTCTAGGGAGCCGGGCCTTGATCATCCGTCCGTGGTTTGTCCGTGAGTTTCGCCGTCATCA
>CAVXMG010000002.1:0-169138 GCA_963762735.1 uncultured Actinomycetes bacterium
TGGATGCGAGAATCCCAGCCCGCGCGGCGATGGCTGGGTCGCGCCTCTATGGTGGACCGATGGCGTCGGTCAAGCAGATCCAAGTCACCTTCGACTGCGCAGAACCTGAGCGCGTCGCTCGTTTCTGGTGCGAGGTGTTGGGGTACGTCGTACCGCCGCCACCGGAGGGGTTTGCTACTTGGGACGATTTCGATCGCGCGCTGCCGCCTGAGCATCAGGGTTCAGCGTTCGCATGCATCGATCCCTCAGGTGTGGGGCCGCGACTGTTCTTCCAGCGCGTTCCCGAAGGCAAGGTCGTCAAGAATCGGCTGCATCTTGACGTGCGGGTCGGCACCGGACTCGTGGGTGAAGAGCGCCTGGCCGCACTTGAGGCCGAATGCGCACGACTGGTCGCGCTCGGCGCGGTACGCGTGCGACTACTGCCTGCCGATGGCAGCAACGAGTCGTGCCTCGTTATGCAGGACATCGAGGGCAACGAGTTCTGTCTCGACTGAGTGGCCGCGAACACCTCCGCCCATGCGCCCCCGAGCGCCCCCGGCCACCGGACCAGCGGAGTCTTGCCAGCCCGCCCGGGACCTAGCAATTACGCAGCCCTCTCGGTTGTCGGAACTTAGGCGGCGAGGGCTTCTTGAGCTCGCCGTTTAGCTTCGATCAGAGCACTCTGCGCTGGTCCCATGTCGCGGCCTGGCAGCTGGAGCGGGAGGGTGTCGCGCCGCTGCCCGGGCGGTCGGGTGTGTACCGGGCGCTGCTGCGTCGTGGCCTGGTCGATAGCAAGAAGCGCAAGCGGCGTCGGGAGGACTACCGCCGGTGGGAGCGCGGGCGTGCCCGCCCACCCTCTTCTGAGCCGGTCCCGCTCCGGTCGTGCCGGACTGTCGTAGGCCCCCGGCATACTTGCCGAGCCGTCCTGCGAGGCCGCAGCCTGACAGAGGAGATCCATGGCTGTCCGATACCAGCTCGTCATCAACTGCGTCGGCCACCCCGAGCCGCTGGCCCGCTTCTGGGCCGAGGCCCTGGGCTATGTGCTGGAGCCGCCGCCGGCCGGCTTTGTCACCTGGGACGACTGGCGGCGCGACATCGGGCTGCCCGAGTCCTGGCTCGGCCGGGGCACGGACTCCATCATCGATCCGGATGGCGCCGGACCTCGCATCTGGATCCAGGTCGTGCCCGACCGCAAGACCGTCAGCAACCGCCTCCACCTCGACATCCACGCCAGCGGCGGGCGGGACCTCCCGATCGAGACCCGCAAGAAGCGCGTGGACGCCGAGGCCAGGCGGCTGTGCGACCTCGGCGCCACGCTGCTCAGCGACCTGAGCGAGGAACTTGAGGAGGGCCTTGACCACTACGCGGTCGCGCTGAAGGACCCCGAGGGCAACGAGTTCGACATCAACTGACGGCCTTCCGGCGAGCATCAGCGGGGGGCGTTTGAGGGCTGTCAGCCCTCAAACTCTCCGGGATCATGGAGTCTCCGTGTGCGGCGGCCGGAGCACTGTGCCGGTCAGGCCGGACGGGCGCGGTGGACATCCTGCACGCCGGGTCGTGGTCTCCACCCACGTGCCGCGGCAGCGGCAGGACCAGGCTGACCGTAAGCGTGGCCAGATCGCTGTGCGCCTGCTGTTACGCCTGGCTGCTCGGCTGCGCCTGGGGGTGGCTGCGGATTGCCCTAGGCGGCACTGGCCTTGCCTACATGGAAGCTGCCGACCACCTGGTCGCAGGCCCGCGTCACCGCTGCGGCCTTCGCCGCCGTGTACTGACAGTTCACGAAGTACTCGGTGGTGCCGTTGAAGGCGAAGACGATCGTGCTCGTGTAGCGGGTGCCATCTGCCATGACCCCGGTGGCGCGGAACCGCACGGCGGGCTTCCCGGCCATCGTGATCTTCTCTGGGCCCGCCTGCAGGCCACCTCCCGCCTCCCCGAACACGTGCTTGACATCGCTTTCCAGGGCGGGGATGAGGGCGCCGATGTTCTGTGCCGCCAGTGTCTGGCTCACCGGGTAGGCCGTAACTATGACCCCGTCATACGGCGTGCCGGGGGTGACGGCGGTCCTCCACAGGAAATGCTCGCCGGTGCTGCTCTGCCCGTAACGGGTGCCAGAGTCAGTCCAGGCCACCGGGTAGTTGAACGAGACGCCCTGGCCCTGGTATGTGCCACCAGCCGAGGTCTTCTGGCTGACTGGGGTGCCACCCGTCGAGGTGCGGTAAACCGGCAGGGCAACGGCGGCCAGCAAGACAACGGCCAGCGGTACCAGCGCCAGGCCGCGGTGACGCACCGGCACCGCCCGCGCCACGGCCGTGCGGGCCGCGAGATCGCCGATGCGCAGTCGGCGGGTCCCGGTGGCCAGCATGGTGATGAAGCCGGCCAGGTACAAGAGTGGCAGCCAGTCGACGATCCGCAGCAGCGTGCGACCCGCGAGCGCCCACATCGACGGCCGTGCTCCTCCAGCGCCGAGGACCCGCAGGCCGAGCAACCGCTTGCCCACGGTCTGCCCGGCCCAGGCCTCGAGCACAAAGTAGTACCCCAGCGCCAAGGCCAGGAATACGACCGCCCACGTCCCGGTGAGGTAGAAGCTGACGTTTCCGCCGCCCACCCTAGCCTGGCCCACCGCCGTGGACAGGATCACCAGCACCCCGGCCAGCAGGCACAAGTCGATCAGGGCGGCCGCGATGCGCAGCCCGAGCAGGTCCTCCGGGCTGGGAGCGGGTCCGGGCGGGGGCGTGGCGGGAACCGGGTCTTCGCTGCTCGCTTGCGGCACGTCCACATCACTCATCGCGCTCGCCTCTCCGCCCATCATTAAAGAGGTACTGGCCGGCCCGCGCTAGTGCCGGACGTCCCGCCCGGCCGGGCCTAAGTCCCGCGCCCGGGCTTCATGCCTGCCGTTGTCGATGGCGTGGCGGACGCGGGTGAGCAGGGTGGCTTTGGAGAATGGTTTTTCCAGGAGGTCGATCTGTTTGGCGTAGGCGCCGTGGGTGTCGAGGATCGGCTGGGCGTAGCCGGACATGTAGAGGACGGGCAGGGCTGGGCGGATGGCGTGTACTTGCCTGGCGACTTCGTTGCCGAGCATTTCGGGCATGACGACGTCGGTGAGCAGCAGGTCGATGGGCTGCCCGGTGTCACCGGCGATGCCGGGTGCTTCTGCTGCTGTGGGAGCGACGCGGACCTGGTATCCGTTGCGGGTCAGGATGCGGGCGGCTAGTTCCTGCAGGCTGGTTTCGTCTTCGACGAGCAGGATCGTCTCGCCGCGGCCGCGGGGGGCGGTGGCTTGCGGGGAGGCGGGTCTGGCTGTTTTCTCGCTGGTGGCTGGGAGCAGGCCGGTGACGGTGGTGCCGATCCCGGGCTCGGAGTAGACCTGGGCGTGGCCGCCGGCTCCGGTGATGATGCCGTAGAACGTCGCGAGGCCGAGCCCGGTGCCTTTGCCTTTCGGTTTGGTGCTGAAGAATGGCTCGAACACCCGGGCGAGCACCTCGGGGGGCATGCCGGTGCCGGTGTCGGAGACCCGCAGCCGGGCGTAGCGGCCTGGCTGGAGGCTGGGCCGGCCGTCTGCGTAGGCCTCGTCGACGGTGATGTTCGCGGTGTCGATGGTGAGCGTCCCGCCGCTGGGCATCGCGTCGCGGGCGTTGACCGCGAGGTTGACCAGGACCTGCTCGAGCTGGCCGGTGTCCGCCTTGACCGGCCACAGGCCGTCGGCGGGCGCGGTGTGCAGGGTGATGTGCTCGCCGAGGGTGCGGTGCAGCAGCTGCTCCAGGCCGGTGATGATGTCGTTGAGGCTGAGCACCTCGGGGTGCACGACATCGCTGCGGGCGAAGATCAGCAGCTGGCGGGTCAGCCTGATCGCCCGCTGCGCCGCGCCGCGGACCTGCTCGACGTCGCCGAGCACGCTGCCCAGCCGCGCGTCCTCGCTCGCCAGGCCTGTTATCTCCTCGGCGAGCATGTCGGAAAACCCGGCGATCACGTTCAGCAGGTTGTTGAAGTCGTGCGCGATGCCGCCGACCAGCTGGCCCAGGCTCTCCATCCGCTCGGCCTGCCGCAGCCGGTCCTGCGCCGCGGCCCGCTCCGCATCAGCGCGTTTTACATCCGCCATCAGCCGGGCGTTATAGATGGCCTGGGCACCCCGCTCAGCCAGATCCGTGCAGAGCTGGAGGTCGGTCTCGTCGTAGGGCTCCTCGGTCACATCACGGAAGGCAACGAGCACGCCGAGTGCCGTGCCCGCGGCGATCAGCGGCACCACGATCATGCTGCGGATGCCAGCATGCAGAGATCCTTCGACAATATGAGGGTCAGACAGCCGACCGGCCTGAGCGGGCTCATACCGAGCAATCAGGATTGGTTCACCGGTCCGCAGGGCCCGGCCGGATACGCCCTCGGCAGCTCGGCGCGGGTGGGTGACCATGTCATGGAATACCCGTGATTGATCGGAATCATTGTGGTGCGTGACGCTGGGCAGCAACAACGTGCCCGACTCATCAAGCAACTGGACAAGGCAGCAGTCGCCGAGAGCTTCCGCCGTCTGCGTCACCACCCGGTCAAGGATCACCTCCAGGTCCAGGGTTGAGCCCAACAGCTTGCCGGCCTCGGAAATCAGCATGAGCCGCCGGCGCTCAGCGGCGGCGCCAGCCAGCGCCTCGCCAAGCGCCTGCTGATCGCTGTCTTTACCGGGCAGATGCGACAGCCACAACGTCCCGGCACCACGCTCCAGGGGCACCCGCAGTCCCGTCGCCTGCAGCAGGAACTCCGTCCCGTCCCGCCGCTGGTAGAGCAGCGAGCCGAACCAGCATCCCTGCTCCGCGATGACCTGGGCAAAGTCTTCCCGGCCCAGGCCAGTCACGGTACGGGGCTGGCCCGCGACCTCGGTGACCAGCCGCCCCACCGCCTCCGCGACCGGCACGCGGAACAGATCGGCTGCCACCCCGTTCCAGGACACGATCCGCCCGCTCTCGTCGACGAGAATTACCGAGAGTCCAGGCACGCCAGAGATAGCAGCGATGTCAACCGAGTACCCGCTCCCCCCGGGATCATGATCCCAGCCTCGCATACGCTCCAGCCGCCAAACGAGCCGCGGCCCACAGTGCAGCGGCCCGGAGCTGCTTCTAACTCCGTCGACGTCCCCAGCCGGGCCCTGAGTCCGTCACATCGAAGCGTGAACGGTGACGGTCAAGAGTAAATCTGACGCGATTTGACGCGGATCTTACGGTCAAATCACGGTCAAACGATCAACGGCCCGACATCCTCACGGATAGCCGAGCCGTCTACCTGGAACTTTGAGTCGGGGTGGCCGGATTTGAACCGGCGGCCTCTTCGTCCCGAACTGAGAGCACGGGCAATCAAAAGCCCTGGTCCAGGACATTCCTGCACGTCAGACGTATCGGGGCAGCGGTGCTCACGTCGTCTGACCGCGTCTGACCGCGTCTGACGGTGGCTCGCCGCTCCCAATCTGCTCCCAACCAGACACGCGTGGGCCCGGGACGTGACGTGCGGGCTCGCTCTCCACCAACCCGCCCAATTCCGGGCTGGTGCCGTGGCAGGCAACGTTTGCCTCGTTGATGGCGAGACTCCGAGACGGCGTTGGAGGGCATCTCTCCCACGCAGAAAGGCCCTCGCTGCAGACGGGCGACCGCACTGTCGCCTTCAGCGATAGGGCGTTAGATCGGCCCCGGGGTAGCGCGCTTGGGCGTCGGCCAAGGTTTGCTCGTCCCAGTACGGGTCGCCGGGACCGGGGAATCCGAAGACCGACCGCTCCCGGGGAGTCGCCCGCTCGACGATCTCGAACCAGTCTGGTTGCGTCGCGCGCTCGGCCCACGCGACCCTGCCAGTCCAGCGCGGTCCCCACACGTCGTAGTCGGCGAGCAAGGCGAACCGGGTTGATCGCTCGCCGGTCATCCGCGACCCACGGTGAAGCACATCGGACCGAAAAGTGAACAGGGTTCCCGCGGGACCTGTCATGGAGACCTCCTCCTCGGCGAACATCCCCGAGGGGAGGTAGTCGTTCGTGATGTCGTGATCCCCAGGGACCGGCCAGTACGGGACCCGCTCGCCGACAGGCAGCGGAACGACCTTGGTCGGCCCGTCCTCATCGCCAACGTCGGACAGGAGGATCCAGCTCAGCATCTGCGTGCCCGGCTGAGAGCGCTTCGGCACGACGAGGCTGTGGTTGACGAAGTCGCGGTGGTGGCACTGGTCGTAGTCGACGGCCCCGGCGTACTTAGCCCACAGCTCCGCCTCATAGAGCCGCAGGTCGGCCGAACCAAGGAAGCGCTCGGCCAGGTCGAGCAGGCCGGGGTGGAAGGCCAGTCGGTTCAGGCTCCACGACCGCCACGGTCCGCGGATCTCGCCGGCCCACTGGCTGGTTGCCAGCCACGCATGAGCGGGTGGGTCGGCGAAATACTCCTCGGGCCGCGGGTAGTGCAGCCACAAGGCGTCCTGGGCCGCCGCCAGTTCGCCGGCCCCGAGGAAACCCTCGAACACGAGGTAGCCCCGCTCCCGCAGTTCCGTCAAACAACGGTCTGGCACTCTCACAAGCCTGGAAGTCTAGCCCGCATCGCACGCCCGCCACCGTCCCCAACTGGGCTTCCCCTCGTAGCGTGGACAGCTTTCAGGGGAACCCCGAGGGCGTCCTCCGGGCGGCGACGTTGGTGCGGCGTTTGATCTCCTTGTTCAGGTGCTCCAGCGGATTGGTGAACCAGATTTCTTCCAGTGCCTAACTGAGCTGGGAAGGCGGCAAAGGCGGTGATGTCGTCGGGCGGCGTCCGGCAGCATGGCTTCGGCTTAGGAACTGGCGGCCGAGAGTGCCAGGGATGACGCTCGGCTGCTCGTGCGCGGCGGCCGGGGCGGGCTGGGCGAAGATGGTGCGGATGGCGGCGGCGGCCGTCTCCGCCGAGCCCTTCGGGACGGCGGCCAGGACGTTGCGCAGGAAATGCACCCGGCACCGTGGCCAGGCCGCGTCGATCGCACCGAACCGATCGTGGCGCTAGTAGTAGGGCCTGTTCACAACCGCGCCATCGTCGGTACGTGAGTGACAGCCGGTGCGGGAGTTGCCGACCATCTCAGCTCGGCTCGGCCGATGTGGCCCCACAACGGATTACCCGGAGAGGATGCTGATGAGAGTGGTTTCAACGGGAAAGTCCGGTCCGGACAACCATTCCGCAGACCACACGAAGGCGTTGTTCACGCCGTTGGGTTGGTCGTGCAGGTTGCTCATGACGGCGTAGATGTCTGGCGGCTGCAGGCCGACCGGTGGCGTACTTGTGTTAACGCCGAGAGCCAGGTTGTAATAACCTCCCAGGTTGACCCCGGGCGGCGTCACGCTTTCCACGTACTGGGCAAGCCCGGCGTACAGAGCCTCGTATGAGTGCTGATCGGGCAGGCCGTCTGCATAGGCTTGATAGTTGATGAGCAGTTCGGTCGGACCGACATTCGAAATGACCTGCTGGTACACCTCCCACGTTTGACTGTAGGGAGCGATGCTGAGCTGCAGCGAGGCCCTACCCCGCAGATTGTTTAGCACCTGGCTGATGGCGTCCGCGAACGTGCTGTCAAGCACGTTCTCGTAATCGACGTCGATACCGGCCAGCCCGTATGTCCCGATCAGGCCCCACAGTGATTCGGTCGCGTTGCTGACCCAGCTCCCGACGTCTGGCGGATCACTCCAATTGACTTTGGCTCCTGCGAGGCTGGCCACGAACGTGGCCCCGGTGCTCTGCTGTAGCTGCGAGATGAGGCTGGGAGTGAGGCTTGGATCCCATCCTGGCAGGAAATTTCCGTCGCCCTGGTCTAGTGCGAACGCCAAGGCGAACCTCACCTCAGCGAGTTCATCCCCGTGAGGGAAGGCAGTGAGATCCGGTGGTGGCATCCCACTGGGATCCGCCCCGACGTATTCCGTAAGTGAGGCCATAACGGCGCTCCTCTCTGGATGTATGCGCGAAAATTTCGCGCTGGTCGGCCGGGTGATCTGCCCCAGCCCTGCGTGTGTGAGAACCAAAACCATTGATATCCGGCAAAGCGCGGCTTCGCTTCGCCCGTACGGGCCAGATTGACGTGGCCGCCGCAGATGGCCCGATCGGGCCAGGCTCACACCAGGACCCGGGCTGTTCGTGACTAACGATCACTGAGGGTGGGGTTACCTGAGGGGGGAAGTCCAGTCCGGTAGCCTCGCCAACTTCCAGGGCTGGTCGAGCATCGATGGCCGACTCTGCCATGCTCCCTGCACAATCGTGCTGGTCATTGTGGCGAGCGGTGGTGGACGTATGATGTTTGCGCTGCTCGGTTGAGGAGGCCGGTGGCCTTTCTGGCCGGTGCAGTTGGCGTCAACCTCGACGGGAAGCGTTGGGCTGTGGCCACGCGGACGTTCACGTTCTTGTTCACCGACATCGAGGGTTCCACCGCGATGGCGGAGCGGCTGGGGAACGCGTGGGCGGGGGTGCTGGCCGATTATCACCGGCTGATCCGGGGGGCCCTGGCCGCCTATGGCGGCGAGGAAGTCGTCAGCCAGGGGGATGGGGTTTTCGCGGTGTTTGCCTCGCCGCGGGCCTGTGTGGATGCGGCGATCGAGGCGCAGCGGGCGCTGCTGTCGCATGCGTGGCCTGCCGGGGAGATGGTACGGGTCCGGATGGGCATCCATTACGGTGAGGCCACCCAGACGGCGGCGGGGCTGGCCGGGCTGGAGGTGCACCGGGCCGCGCGGATCGCGGCGGGGGCGTATGGGGGCCAGGTGGTGCTGTCGGCCGCAGCAGCGGAACTGCTGCGCGATTCGCTGCCGGCCGGAGTGGGGCTGAAGGATCTGGGCCTGCACTGGCTGAAGGACATAGGCCAGCCTGGGCAGATCTTCCAGCTGCAGGCTGAGGAACTGCCGGCAGCCTTCCCGCCGCTGCGGTCGCTGGGCAACCCGAAGCTGCCGACCAACCTGCCCGCGCAGGTGTCGAGCTTCATCGGCCGGGAGGTGGAGCTGGCCGCGGTGCGGGCGCTGGTGGACGCCTCGCGGCTGGTGACGCTGACCGGGGCCGGTGGGGCGGGCAAGACCCGGCTGGGGTTGCAGGTGGCGGCCGGGTTGCTGGACGGCACGGGGGACGGGGTGTGGTTCGCCGACCTGGCCCCGCTCCGCGAGGCGGATCTGGTGGCGGTGACGGTGGCGGATGTACTGGGGGTGCGGCTGGAGCCGGGCCGCCCGGCAGCGGACGCGGTAGCCGGGGCGGTGGGCGGGCGCAGCCTGCTGGTGGTGCTGGACAACTGCGAGCACCTCATCGACGCGTGCGCCAAGCTCGCCGATGCGCTGCTGCGGGGCTGCCCGAACCTGGCGCTGCTGGCGACCAGCCGCGAGCCGCTGGGCATCGACGGGGAGCGCATCTACCGGGTGCCGTCGCTGCGTACCCCGGCCGACGGCGACGGCCCTGGGACGATCCAGGCCAGCGAGGCGGTTCGGCTACTGGCCGACCGCGCCGCCGCGCAGGGGGTGCCGCTGGCCGGGGACGAACTCTCCGCGCAGGCGGCCGGGGGGATCTGTCGGCGGCTCGATGGCATCCCGCTGGCCATCGAGCTGGCCGCGGCCCGGCTGCGGGTGATGCCCGCGGCCGAGCTGGACGCCCGCCTCGATGAGCGGTTCGCGCTGCTGACCGGCGGATCGCGCGCGGCGCTGCCGCGGCAGCAGACGCTGCGGGCCATGGTCGATTGGTCCTGGGAGCTGCTGACCAGCCCGGAGCGGGCGGTGCTGGCTCGGCTGTCGGTGTTCGCCGGGGGGTTCGGCCTGGCCGCCGCCGAGGCGGTCGCCGCAGACCCGGACGTGCCCGCGGGCGACGTCGCCGGGCATCTGGGCGCGCTGGCGGACAAGAGCCTGGTCCAGTTCGACGACACCGAGGCCGGCCCGGGCCGGTACCGGCTGCTGGACACCGTCCGGCAGTACGCAGCCGGGCGGCTCGACGCCGCGGGCCCGGCGGCGACCAACGCCGCCCGGGTAGCCCACCGGGATTACTACGTGGCCCTGGCCGAGGCGGCCGCCTCACAGCTCGTTGGGCCCGCTCATGCCGAGTGGCTGGACCGACTCGATGCCGAGCTGGGCAACCTGCGCGCCGCGATCGCCTTCACCTTGCCCCAGCCTGACCCCGACCCGGGCCTGCGGCTGGCCGCCTCCCTTCTGGTGTTCTGGTCGGCTCGCGGGCACGCCGCCGAAGCGGCAGACGCGCTACGCGCGCTGCTCGGCGTGCCGGGCGCCCAGAGGGCGACGCTGGCGCGCGCCCGGGCGCTAGCCGCGGCGGCCACCCTCGCCGAGCGGGCGGGCAGCTACGCCGCCGCCGAGGACTACTGCCAGGAGGCGCTCGCCATTGCCGCCCCGGCCGGGGCGGACTACCTGGTCGCCGAGCTGCTGCATCAGCGAGCCTGGATCCTGCTTCACCAAGGGAAGCCCGGCGACGCGCTGCCGCTCATCGAGCAGGGCCAGGACCTGGCCCGCCGCCTCGGGGACCCCCACCTGGCCGCCCGCCTGCATTCCGCCAAGGCATACGCCACCAGCTTTCAGGGGGACCATGCGGGCGCGACCCGCGACTACCTCCAGTCGCTGCAGCTCTACCGCCAAACCGGTGACCAGCGCGCGGTGGGCCAGTTGCTCGCCAACCTCGGCAACGCCGAGCTGTCAGCGGGCGACCTGGACGCCGCTCGCCGCCACCTGGCTGAGTCGCTGGACATCGCCCGCGCGCTCAACAACCGCTACGGCATCCCCTTCGCGGCTTCCAACCTTGGCCTGGCTGAGTACCTGTGCAACTCGCTGGGCGCCGCCGAGGCTCTGTTCGCGGAAACACTCGACGTGGCCATGCGCACGGGGGTGAAGCGGCACATCGCCTATGCGCTGATCGGCCTGGCCCTGACCAGCCACGGCCGGGCCGATCCGGGCTGGTCGGCCCGGCTGCACGGCGCGGCCGACCAGGCCCTGGAGGACCAGGGCCACGCCCTCGAACCGCTGGAAGCGCGGCTGGCCGACGTGGACCGCCAGCGGCTGCGCACCACGATGGGCGCCGACGCCTTCGAGGACGAATACGCCGCGGGCCGCACCCTCGACCCGGCCCAGGTGCTCACCGCGCTCGGCGCTAAGGACGCAGCGGCCGGGCAGCCGCGGATGGTGGTACCAGGTGAGGCCGCGACAGCGCTGACGCCTCGGGAGCTCGACGTGCTCAAGCTCGTCGCGCAGGGACTGAGCAACCAGGACATCGCCCAGCGGCTGGTGCTGAGCGAGCACACCGTCCACCGGCACCTGGCCAATATCCTGCGCAAGCTCGGCTTCTCCTCCCGCGCCGCCGCCGCAGCCTGGGGCGCGCGCACCGGGGTCGTCTGAGCCTGGCCGAGCCGGACCAGCTGCCGCGGCCGCGTGAATCTGGCCCGTCTGCGCGAAGCGATAGCGCCGCACCGCCGGATACCACTTACACAACGGGGCAACGCGTTCGCCTGGGCTGCCACCGGCCAGCCGAGGCCGCTAACGGGGTGGGCACGGCGATTAGCCGCATTCTCGGAAACAGCGGCCGCCAGGGCGGAGGGACACGACCTCTGTGTTTCGCAGCCGTCTCACGCCAGCTCGGCAGCTGATCCCCCGCTCATCTGTCAATCCCACTGGACACTGAGATTGCCTGGTGACCCAACTGTCCAGCCCGGGCACGCACAGCATCACCTCCAAGGGTGAGCGTCATGGAGGGAGCAAAACCGCCGCCGCGCCCATCTCTAGCCCATCGACCTCTCTGGCGCCGCCGCTCCCACGCGCCTCATGAAAGGAGGGCGCATTACCGCTGGTCAGCGGGCTGGGCCAGGACAAGGCCGACTCCCGCCCGCTCCCAAACCGGAAGTCGGGCTAGGACCGGCAGGCCAAATTCATCACGAAATAGTGCTGCTACCTGCAGCTTCATTGTCGGGGTGGCCGGATTTGAACCGGCGGCCTCTTCGTCCCGAACGATGTATTTCCGTGTTTGGCTGGCTTGTGCGGTCTGGCTTCGGTCGATAAAGTCCCAGGTAGATGGCCTGTTACCGGTGTCGATGGGTGTTGTTCGGTGTCATCCTCGGGCGCTGAGTTCACGGTCAAATGACGGTCAAACGATCTTGGGCCGGAGGAAGGCGCCGTGGGGTACTCCCGGAAGCGGGCAGGCAGGGACGGCCGGCCGCGCTACACGGCGTACTACTGGGACGCCAAGGATCGCGAACGCTCGGCCGGGACGTTCCCGAACAAGAAGGACGCCGACCGGGCGTGGCAGCGAGCCGAGGCGAAAGTCGCCGAAGGCCGATTAGGCGATCCCGGCCGCGGGCGGCAGACGTTCCAGGTGTATGTGGAGCAGGTCTGGCTGCCAGGCCACCAGGTCGAGGCAACGACCCGGCAGAGCTACACGTACTCGATCTACAAGCACCTGATGCCCGAGTTCGGGGCGATGCGGATGATCGATGTCCTGCCCGAGCACGTCCGCGCCTGGGTGGCCAAGCTCAAGGATGCGGGCGTCACGCCGGTGACGATCCGGTACAACAAGGTCCTGCTCAGCGCCATCTTCACAACCGCGCTCAACGACCAGGTGGTGTTCCTCCACCCGTGCCGGGGCGTCAAGACGCCGACCGTGCCGCAGAAGCCGCGCACGATCATCACCCCTGAGCAGTTCGGCCGCGTGTATGCGGCGCTGCCGGATGACACGATGCGGCTGCTCGCGGAGACGAAGATCGAGACGGGCCTGCGTTGGGGTGAGCTGACCGAACTGCGGGTGCGGGACATCGACTTCCTGACCCGGATGCTCACGGTCAGCCGGGCCGTGGTCGAGGTGAACGCGAAGTTTCACCCGGTCGGTGGCCGGTTCCTTGTCAAGGATTACCCGAAGGACGGCGAGTACCGCCGGCTCAAGCTGACGAGCCAGATTGTCGCCAAGCTCCAAGCCTACGTCCGCGAGCGCGGCCTGTCTGACGACGACCTGGTATTCGCCATGCCGCAGCGTGGTCCGGCGCTGAGGACGCTGCCCAACCCGGCCCGACTCGGCCGCACCGAACCCAACGCCGCCGGCCGCACCTACCGGCACGGCACCCTCAGCGCCTACACCGCCGGGCGCTGCCGGTGCGAGCACTGCCGGAATGCCTTCGCCCATTACAGGCGGCAGCGCCGGGTGGCCGGGATGGATGACCCGCGCACGCCCCGGGTCCGCGATACCGACGGCCACATCCCGCGTGACTGGTTCCGCAATCAGGTCTGGAGACCAGCGCTCGCGGCGGCCGGAGTGACCGCGGTACGACCGCATGACTTGCGCCACGCGCATGCCTCATGGCTTCTCGCCGGCGGCGCCGACCTCCAGGCGGTGAAGGAACGCCTCGGTCATACCTCCATCGCGACGACCGAAAAGTACCTGCACAAACTCTCGGGAATTGCATCTGATGGGCGATGTTTGCCCGGTTCTGCGGCTATGCAGGCAGCCTGAATAACTCGATCGCTGCAACACGATTACGCTTCGTGGCTGGGGTTGTTGCGCGGGCATCCCGTTGGATGCATGATCCCTCCGTCGGGCGGTTGCCGTTTCGGGGGTCTCGGGGGGTCGGGTGGGGCGGGGGGATCTGGCGGGCGCTGCGCACTTGGAGCTGGTTTCCGGGGTGGTGCAGCTGCGGCCGGAGGATGCGATGTTCGAGGCGATGCTGCGGGGCTGGCAGGCTCAGCAGGTCGCGCGGGGGCTGCGGGAGGACACGATCGCGCCGCGGGAGCGGCTGGTGCGCCGTTTTCTGGAGTTCACGAACGAGTACCCGTGGAGCTGGGGGCCGTCGCATGTCGATGAGTGGACGCAGGCGCTGACGAGCGAGCGGCGCCTGGCCCCCTCGACGATCCGCGGCTACCAGATGGGCCTGCGGCTGTTCAGCGAGTACCTGTGCGATGGCCGTTACGGGTGGGCGGCTGCGTGTGAGAAGGAGTTCGGGCCGGGCGCTCACCGGTGCCGGTCTGCCATGAGTGGAACACGATCGCTCACCTTTACGGCTACGAGGGGAACCCGGAGGCGCGGCCGTTCACCAGGGAAGAGCTGCAGCGGTTCCTGGACTACGCCGATGACCAGGTGGACCGGGCCGTGCGGGCGAAGCGGAAGGGGGCACTGGCCGCCTACCGGGACGCGACGCTGTTCAAGGTCATCTACGGGTGGGGGCTGCGCAGGACCGAGACGTCGAAGCTGGATATCGCGGACTGGGGCCGGAACCCGTCGGCACCGGAGTTCGGCCGGTACGGGATGCTGCACGTCCGCTATGGCAAGGCCAAGCGCGGCCAGCCGCCGCGGCGCCGGAACGTCGCGTCGGTGATGGGCTGGGCGGTGGACGCGGTCACCGACTACGCCGAGAACGTCCGCCCGAAGTTCGGCTGCGGTGATCACCCGGCGCTGTGGGTGACCGAACGGGGCGGGCGGGTCAAGCCAGCGGAGATCAACACCCGGTTCGAGTCCTACCGGGAGGCCCTGCGGCCTTCCCGCGGCTCTGCACGCCGCACAGCCTGCGGCATTCGTATGTCACGCACCTGACCGAGGATGGCGTGGACCGCAGGTTCATCCAGGTCCAGGTCGGCCACGAGTGCGACAGCTCGACGGCCATCTACACGCACGTCAGCGACGACTTCATGAACACCGCGCTGCGCAAGGCCCTCGCGCCGGCGTTCGAGGATCCCGGCCCGCGGAAGGAGCAGCGATGACACGGCGGCTTGACTACAAGTGGCACCTGCGGCAGGTGATGGCCGGCCGCGGCATGTTCGCCACCACCGACCTGATCGGCCCGCTGGCCCAGCGGGAGATCCGGCTGTCGTCCAGCCAGGTCTACCGGCTGGTCGCCGACCGGCCCGAACGGCTGAGCCTGAAGGTCCTGATGGCGCTGCTGGACATCCTGGACTGCTCGCTAGAAGACCTGATCGAGCCGGTGACCGCGCCCGGCGCGGCTGGAAACCGGAAGAAGAAGGCCGCTGGCGCCGAGGCAGGCCTTGGCGGGCTCAGGCCCCGGCGGGCCCGTATCCACCGACCGCAGTGACCCTGGGCACCGCCCATCACGATCGCGCCATGTCGGACCCGGCTGGGCTGATCACCGGCCTGGTCATGGCCGCTGGGCCCGGGCTCGGCCGTGAGCAGGTCGAGGTGGCGGTCGCCGCCGCCGCGGGCGGGCGCGCCAAATCACGCCGTCTGGCCCTCGCGCTGGCCGGGCGGCCCGCAGTGCTCGCCGATGGCAGGTCACCGGCCCCCGGGCCGTCGCGGAACTGCTCGTCGCCCTGCATGATGCCGGCGCCCGGGACGTCTCGCTGCCGGCCTGCGCGCAGTGCGGAAGGCAGGTCAGAGGATTCCGGCGCCGCGGCCAGGACTGGTACTGCGCGCCCTGCATGCGGCACGACGAGCCGTGCGCCGCCTGCGGGAAGGACCGGCCCGTCGCCTCCCGGGACCGGGCAGGCCGGCCGCGGTGCGCGAAGTGCCCGGACGACGACGGGCGTGACCCGGTCACCGTCATCCATGCGCAATCATCGCCGCCCTGGATCCCGGCGCCGGGCGGGAAACGGTCGCCGATGCCGTCCGCCCGGTCGGCTCCCCGGCCCTCATACCAGCAGAAACTGGCATGGGCGCTGGAAGAGAACCCGGCGCTGCTGACCGGGGACGGGCATCTCGCGCCGCTGCGCGCGATCCTGCGGTTCATCGAGATGCTCGACGACGCGGGCATCGCCGGGATCATCCGCCCGGCCTGCGGGCGCTGCGGCCGCATGGTCCGCATCGACAAGCCGCTGGACGGCGTCCGGGTCTGCCGGACCTGCATCGCGCACTCCCGCGCCGAGCCGTGCGCACGCTGCGGCGCCATCCGCGAGCCCGTCACCCGCGACGGGCAGGGCCAGCCGGTCTGCGCGAACTGCTTCGTCACCGACCCGGAGAACCTGGAAACCTGCACCGGCTGCGGGCGCCGCCGCCCGGTCGAGCGGCGGACCGCGGACGGGCCGCTGTGCTCTCGGTGTCCCCCCCTCCCGGTCCTGACCTGCTCGGTCTGCGGCCAGACGGCGCCCTGCGGGATCTCCCGGGCAACCGGGAAGCCATGGTGCCCGGCCTGCCAGCGGCGGCGGGCCGCGTGCTCGGTCTGCGGCCGTCAGGACGCGATCGCCGCCGGCACGCTGAAGCGCCCGCTCTGCGCCGGTTGCACCCCGCCGCCGCCCTGGGCGGGCTGCCCCGCCTGCAGCGACCCCGATCATCCCAGCCCCGGACAGTGCGCCCGCTGCATCGTCAGCGCCCGGCTGGACGAGCTGATGGGTCCTGATGCGGCTCGCTGCCGCCCGGCCTGCAGGCGCTGCGCCGCGAGATCGCCGCCGCCGAGCACACGGTCACCGCGAGGCGCTGGCTGACCAAGCCGTCCATCGCCCCGGTGCTGTCCGGCCTTGCCGACGGCAGCATCCCGCTCACCCACCAGGCACTCGACGAGCTGCCCCAGCGCCCGGCCCTCGCCTACCTGCGGCAGACCCTCGTCGCCACCGGCGCGCTGCCCTGGCGCGATGAGGAGATGACCAGGCTCGAGGCGTTTCTCCACGGCCTGCTGGACTCCCAGCCCGGCCCGGAACGGCGCAGGCTCCTGCACCGCTACCTGATCTGGCACCTGGTCAGGCGCATGCGCAGCCGTAACAACGGGAAACCCGCCACCCGGCAGCAGGCCCTCCTGACCCGCCGGCTGGCCCGCGGCGCCATCGCGTTCCTGGACTGGCTCCACTCCGCCGGTCTCACCCTGGGCAGCTGCCAGCAGGCCGATCTTGACCGGTGGCTCGCCAGCGGCCAGGCCGTCTACCGGGAAGAAGCCGGCTCATCCGCTGGGCGCACGCCGCCCGCCTCACCTCCTGCTACCTTCCCGCCGCCGCCCGGTGGACCGGGCCCGCGGCCATCCTCGACGGACAGGACCGGTGGGACATCGCCCGCCGCCTCCTGCACGATGACGCGCTCAAGCCCGAAGACCGCCTCGCCGGGCTGCTCGTCCTCCTCTACGCCCAGGGCGTCACCGCGATCAGCCGCATGACCGCCAGCCAGGTCCAGGCCGGTGCCGACGGCACCGTCCGGCTCCAGCTCGGCCAGGTCCCCGTCGACCTGCCCGAACCGGTCGCCTCGATCGCCCTCGCCGTCACGGCGAACCGCAAAGGCCACGCCACCATCGGCGCCGCCGGCCCGTCACCCTGGCTGTTCCCCGGCGGCAAGCCCGGACAGCCGATCAGCGGCACAAGACTCACCCTCCGGCTCGACGCACTCGGCATCAGCCCCCGCCAGGCCCGCAGCACAGCACTGTTCCAGCTCGCCGCCGAAGTCCCCGCCGCCATCCTCGCCCGCACCCTCGACGTCAGCACCGACGTCGCCGTCACCTGGCAGCGCCTGTCCGCAGGCGACTGGGCGGCCTACGCTGCCAACGTCAGCCGGCGGCCCCGGCAGCAGCCCGTTCCACCACCGCACAAAACCTCAGGCCAGCCATGACCGACTCTGCCCGCTGCCATGTCGACGGACCAGGTATTCAGACAGTTCCAATAACCAACTGTGCCGTTACGCTGCCGGACGCGGACGACTCCACGCTGGACGCCTTCACCAGAATCCGCGATCGGGCCGTGGTGAGCAGGCCGCGCCGTCGCCGCAGCCGCTAGAGGCTGTGCTTGCCTGCCTTGATGATGTCGACGAAGCTGCGCCAGTCGCCAGCGGCGAAGATCAGCTTCGGCCCGTTCCGGTCTTTGGAGTCACGAACGGCGGCCGCCGTGCCCAGGTCGGCGATCTCGACGCAGCTACCGTTGCCGCCACTGTAAGTACTCTTTCGCCAGAGCGCATGGGACAGGTCGGTGCCTGGCTCCCCGCGCTCCCTTCTGATGCTGGTCACGCCAACTCCTCTGCCGCTGCTGCGAGCATATCGCTCGTGGCCTGCGGGCTCAGGGCGGTGGCGCGGAGGTAATCGAACACCTGGACGTAGCGGTTGATGTCCGCGGGTTCCTCCAGGAACAGGGCGCTGGCCATGTTCTCCAGGTAGACCACGTCCGGGTCGATGGGCTCGGGGAAGCCGAGGATCTCGAACGATCCGATCATGGCGCCGTGCGCGCCAGTGGCGTACGGCAGCACCTGGATCATGACATTGGGCAGGTTGTTGGTCTCGGCGAGGAACCGGAGCTGCGCAGCCGTCACCGCCGAGTCGCCGACGAGTTGGTGGACCACGCCTTCGCCCAGGACCGCTGAGAGCTGGAGGGACCGGTCCCCGGTCACCCGTTGCTGGCGCTGGTGCCGCACCGCTACGCGCCGGTCGGTGCCCTCGGTGTCGTCGTGCGGGCGGAAGGCACGGATGACAGCGCGCGCGTAGTCTTCCGTCTGCAGCAGCCCGGGCACGAGCACCTGCTGATAGGTGCGTATCGACGCGGCCTCGGCCTCCAGGCCGATGAAGTGGGTGTACTCGCTGGGCAGCACGTCGCCGTAGGAGTGCCACCAGCCCTTCTGCCGTGATTCCCGGGCGAGCTGGATCAATGCCTCGCGCTGCTCCGGATCGCTGACGCCGTAGATGTCGAGCAGGTCCCGCACGTCGCGCGGGTTGAGGCGGGTCCACTGCCCGGTCTCGATCCGGGTGACCTTCGTCGGGTGCCACTCCAGCCGAGACGCCACATCGTCACGGGTCAGCCCGGACTCGGCACGCAAGCGGCGCAACTCAGCCGTCAGCCGCTTGTGGCGCACGGTCGGACTGCGATACGCGCCGGCAGGCATCCATCTCCTCCAAACACTTACACCGTGTAACTCACACGGTGTAAGTTACGTCTGTGCGAGCGTGAAGCTGTGCCAGGCAGCATAGCGGCCTGGCGCCCGGGTGGCAGGAGGCTGCGCAGTGGCGGTGGATGCACCAGAAACTTGCGGGTCGAGAATCCGCCATTGCCCCGCACCCCCCGCGCACGAGACGGGCGATCGCGGCACCGCTAGACCCTTCAGGCCCCAGCGGGGGCACAGGCGCAGGACCGGCGCTGAAGGTGTGGGCGCTCCTCTGTCGCGAGATGGAAGCCCACCGGGCAATGCCCCAGCGCCGGTCCTGCCTCCACACGCGACGGATGGGCCGTCGTGACCGGCCAGCCCGCGGCCCAGGTCCGAGCGTCCATGCCGCTACAGACCTCGCTGGTCCTCGGCGCTTTACCATCCGCCGTCGCATGCGCCCGCCTCCACGCCCGCAACGTGATGTACGAGTGGAACCTGCCATCCATCGCCGACAGCGTGGAACTCGTCGTCTCAGAACTGGTAACCAATGCAGTCCGCGCCTCCACCAGTCCCGGTGGGAGGCCCAAGCACAACGCAGGCTTGCCGCCCATCTATCTGCGACTGTCCACCGACGGGGCGCATGTTCTCGTCGAAGTATGGGACAAGGATCCTCGGTTGCCAGTCGTCCGGGATGCTGGTCCCGACGACGAGAGCGGCCGCGGGCTCATGCTGGTCGAGGCACTATGCCTCCGCTGGGATTGCGGCGCTCCCGCTGGCTGGCACGGCAAGGTGGTATGGGCCGAGCTATGCGTGGACTGATCCGCGCCTCAAGCGGCATACATTGCCGAATAGTGCCATATCAACCATCAAGGCGGCACGCTGCGCGCGCCACGGTCGGCACCAGCGCTCGGCCTCTGCCTTGGGAGGCCCCGCTGACGCGCGTCAGCCCTACGCCATGGCATGCCGCAGATCAGCCGGGCTCTCTCGTCACGCAGGCGGTGCTGCCAGAAGCCGCCTTCCTCGCTGCACGATTGTCCCGCTCGGCCACCGCGTCTAGGGCGCTCCCTGTGGTCGCGTCCCATGCGATCGGCTTCGCCGACCATTGACCAGGCGTCCACTCGCACTGGATCGGCGCCTGCGAGAACGACGGACAGGAGCAGGACCCGGTGGTAGAGCTGGCAGCCAACCTCGCACGCCGCTACGCCGTCTAAGGGTGTGAGCCGGGGCGCCGACTCGGTACCCGTCGCGTGGAGCGGCCGATGAAACAGACCCAGGCGGTGGCAGCGGGACTGGCATTGCTCGCGCTCGCCTTCACGGGATGCTCAGCCAGACCATCGGCGGGGTCCGGCCCGGCCGACTCCACGAAATCATCGAGCGAGCCAGCGGCGAGCGCGGCACCGATCGTGACGAACTGCGCTTCGGCTGGGCCGGTGCCGCCCGCAGTCGCCGGGCGCCCGAGGGCGGTGGCAGCGTGGCCGTATCGCCTCCTGCAGCGCCAAAGACCGTCAGAGCTGATAGCGGACCAGGCCATCAGCCCCGGCACCGGAGCGGCTTACGCCTTGATCTCCCGGACAGCTACCATCCCGGTGCAGGGCCCCTACATCCTGGAATGCACCGAGCTGCGCACGGGGTCGGTGCACCAAGGCCCCGTCTTCCCGGTCGACAGGCTGACCATCGCGGCGGGCTACCTGTGGGTCTATGGGGCTCCCCGGCCCGGCGCGGCGCCGCTCATCTACCAGGTCAATCCGGTGAGCCTGGCACGCATCCGGTCCATTCCGGTACCGGGACCTGCCGACTTTGGCGGGGCGGCGTTCGCCGCCGGCGCTGGTGGCTCGGTGTGGATCGGCTCCTACCGGACCGTGCTGCAGGTGGCAGTGGCCACCGGCACTACCTTGAGGCGGGTGACGCTGCCACCGGGCCTGGCGGTCAGCGGCATCTCGGCGGACCCCGCGGCCACCACCCTCTACGTGTCCGCCGCGCACGCGGCGCGCGACGGGGGGGTCAGCGGCCTGGTCATGTTCGAATACGACGCCCGGTCGGGGCGCCGGTTGGCCGCAGCTTCCAGCGGGCTGCTGCGCTATTCAGCCGCCGGAGCCGAGCTGACCGCGGTGCCAGGTGGCGTTTGGGCTTCGTTCCGGACCGGAATGATGGGCCTGACTCTGCACCTTAGCCGGGCAGGCCTGCAGATGATCACCCCGCCCGGGCCAGGCATCACACGGACGCCCGCCACCGGAATCTTCCACTGGCCCATGGGCGAGGCAACCGCCTACGGGGGCAGCGCTCTGTGGGTAGTCAACCAGCTAGGCATCCTGGCCTGCCTCGATCCGCGGACCGGCAAGGTCCGGGCCAGCGAACGGGTCGGCCAATCGCTCCTCGCGGTCGATCCGGTGGCGCACACGATCTACGGCGGCGACCCAAACGGGCTGATCCAGATCACCCCGCCACGACAGTGCTGGAGCTAGCTTGGGACGAAACGGCCGTGCCCGTGGCGTGCCCGATCGGATGGTGATCAGCGGTGATTCACGGTCGCCCACGGACACGCCGCGCTCGCACTCACCTGGGGTGAGCTACGTCCGGCTGCCCGGCCCGCTATCTTTGCAAGCAAGGGGTCGGGGTTCGAGTCTCCCTAGCCCCACTCGATTTCTATGCTGGTCAGAAGCTCTGTCTGGCTGTGTGTTTGATCTTCATGAGGCAGGGCCCCAGGTCCAGGTGCGGCCAGAGCTGTCGAACAGGACCACGTTGGTGGTGGCCGCGTCGTAGGCCATCGACCCGCCATACTCGGGGAACGGGCTGGTCTTGGGGAACTGCCGGGTCCAGGTAGCGCCGTCCCAGATCCAGGTGCCCGCCAGCTGGTGGTCGTGGAGGCCACCGAACAGGACTACGTTTCCGGTGGCCGCGTCATAGGCCATCGACGCACTCTCGCGGGCAGGCGGGCTGGTCGCGGGGGCCTGCTTAGCCCAGGTGGCGCCATCCCAGACCCAGGTGTCGCCCACCTCGCCACGCGTGCTGGTGAAGCCGCCGAACAGGACTACGTTTCCGGTGGCCGCGTCGTAGGCCATCGACGAACTTTCGCGGGCAGGCGGGCTGGTCGCGGGGGCCTGCTCAGCCCAGGTGGTGCCGTTCCAGACCCAGGTGTCGCCCACGAAGCTAGTCCTCTCCCCACCGCCGAACAGGACTACGTTGCCGGTGGCCGCGTCGTAGGCCATCGACGCATTGTCGCGGGCAGGCGGGCTGGTCGCGGGGGCCTGCTCAGCCCAGGTGGTGCCGTTCCAGACCCAGGTGCCGCGAGATTCTCCATGGTTGTCCTCACCGCCGAACAGGACTACGTTGCCGGTGGCCGCGTCGTAGGCCATCGCCGGGCCCACCAGGGCAGGCGGGCTGGTCGCGGGGGCCTGCTTAGCCCAGGTGGTGCCGTTCCAGACCCAGGTGCCGCCCACGATGCCGTTCCTGTCCGCACCGCCGAACAGGACTACGTTGCCGGTGGCCGCGTCGTAGGTCATCGCCGCTTCCGCCCGGGCAGGCGGACTGGTCGTAGGGGACTGCCGGGTCCAGGTCAGGGCCGGGGAGGAACTCGCCAGGGCAACCGTCTGCCAGACACCAACGACACCCACGGCGGCCAGCACAGCGGCAACGACCGCGGACAAGCACACGGCGCCGGGGCCGTGGCGCCGGCGAAGCACCCCGGCGCGATAACCCGAACCAGCCAGCCGGGCAAACCGGCAGGCGCAGGCGGCAGCGATGATCAACTTTCGGCTGATGCGGAGCAGATTCATAAACCGTCGTCCTCACGCGATATGGCGAGAGGGAAGAACTCGCCGTCCCCCGGGTTCACTTGTACGACGCGGGGGCCTCACTACGGGTTGACATGCCCGGCCGGTACAGGGAGCCTGGCCCGGTGTTCCCCCATCGCACAGGAATGGTCAACAGGTGCGGACGGGGCGTCCTGATTGATCCCGCGGCGGCCTTTCTCTCGGCCTCGCGGGGTCGCCCAGGAGCGCTGCTTCCCGGACCAGGCGGCCCGGACCACGGCCACCAGGCGCGGGCCGGTACCTAGCGGAGACTCATTGGATGCCCACCCAAGACTCGGCGCCCATTCACCAGGATTCGGCGCGTATCGAGGAAGGACGGGTAAAGAGCAGGAGTGCGGAAAGACGGCCACATCGCGGGATGACCGAATACTCCTCTATTGACCCAAGACAGGGCTGGATCACCCCCAGGTCCAGGTGCCGGTGAGGAAGTGGGGGTTGAAGCCGCCGAACAAGACTGCGGTGCCGGTGGCCGCGTCATAGGCCATCCCCGCTTCGTACCGGGGGCGTGGGCTGGTCGGCGGGGCCTGCTTGGTCCAGGTGGTGCCGTCCCAGGTCCAGGTTTCACCGAGCGCGACGCCGTTCCCTGTTCCCGCCGAACAGCACCATAGTGCCGGTGGCCGCGTCGTAGGCCGCCGCCGCCGCGTACCGGGCGGGCGGGTTGGGTCGCGGGCGACTGCTGGGTCCAGTTGGTGCCGTCCCAGGTCCAGGTGTCACCGAGATATTTCGCTCGCCGATACCGCCGAACAGCACCATGGTGCCGGTGGCCGCGTCGTAGGCCATCGCGGCGAGGTACCGGGCGGGCGGGGCTGGTCGCCAGGGTGCTGGGTCCAGGTGGTGCCGTCCCAGGTCCAGGTTTCACCGAGCGTACCTGTCGCTGTAGCCGCCGAACAGGACCACGGTGCCGGTAGCCGCGTCATAGGCCATCGCCGCGCCGGACCGGGCGGTCGGGCTGGTCGCCGGGTGCTGCTTGGTCCAGTTGGTGCCGTCCCAGGTCCAGGTGTCACCGAGCACGACGCCGTACCTGTAGCCGCCGAACAGCACCATGGTGCCGGTGGCCGCGTCATAGGCCATCGATGCATCCAGGCGGGCAGGCGGGCTGGTCGCCGGGTGCTGCTGGGTCCAGGTAGTGCCGTCCCAGGTCCAGGTGCCATCGTCCGCCAGGGCGCCGCGGGGGCCGTAGCCGCCGAACAAGACCACGGTGCCGGTGGCCGCGTCATAGGCCATCGACTCGAAGGCCCGGGCGCGCGGGTGGACCGCCGTGGCCTGCTTGGTCCAGGTCGCGGCCGAGACAGCCTTCGCCTGCACAGCAGCCGGGGCCAGCCCGACAACGCCGCACACTGCCAGGGCCGCACCCCCGGTGATCACAATCCTGCGCACCTTCATGAGGGCCTCCTTAATCGCGGCGCCAGGCCCATACGCCCGCTCGGACAGCCAGAACCCATCAACGGTCAACGCGCTGGGCACGGCAACTACCAAGAGGCTACGGCAAACTATCAAGAGATCATGGATACCGACGGACCGATGCCAGTGACAACCGGTACACGCGCAGCCTTGTGAGCGTGCCCGTCACGTGCCCGGTCGGGTGGGCCCTGGCGGCAACTCGCGGTCACTCGCGGTCAGACGGGCCAAGGTGCCCGCAGGCCAGCGTGTCCGCAGGTAGGCCGCGGATCGTGGCTGAGACTTCCCAAGCTGGCAGTCCGGGTTGCAGTTTGGGTTGCAGTTCGCCACGATGCGGTGCCGTCCAGGGTGGACCAATCCAGGAAGCTGGTCCAGCTTGAACCGATCCGGACGGCCGCGACTCAAGCTGCTAATGCGGCAGGGTCAGTCTGTCGCGATCTCACCTGGTGGCAGCAACCGGAACCCATAGCGGCGCGGTAGGTCAGCAGTGGCGTAAGGGTTGTTGTCCCTATACCACTCCCAGGCTTGATCCGGATCGCCGAGGTTGGGAAAGGCATGGGGGTGGGTGCCAGTGATGACAGCAAGCCGCTGAGACGCGGCGATCTGCTGCGCCGCCTGCCACTGGTCGCGCTTGGCGGGTGGCGGCAGTTCGTCTAGCTCGGCCTGGTAGGCGGCAAAGGCGGCCCGGAACTGGGCCACGTCCATCGGTATGCCGCTGGCGTACAGCTCGGCGCCGTCAACCGGGACGTGCTTGATCCGCTGCGCTCGTGCCCTGGCTAGAGCAAGGAGTCCCTTGCCGACGCCTGGAGACAACAGAGCAGTGACGATTGCCGCTGCCACAGGTGGAGCCAGATGGCTATGTTCATGGCGGCAACGTAGCGGCTGGGACCGACACATACGAACTGCTGCCGCGCCGCCTCCGGTCCGCGGGCCGAGGGCGCTACGGTCCGGGTCGGCTTGCCACCAGAGACAGTCGTTTCCCGCACCGAGCGCGTGCCCGTGGCGTGCCCGATCGGACGGTGACCAGCGGTGAATCACGGTCGACACGCCACATCGCGCTCACCCGGGGCGGCCCAGGTCAGGCTGCCCGGCCCGCAATCTTTGCAAGCAAGAGATCACAGGTCCGGGTGCTTGAAGGCTCTTCGCGTCCGCGCTCCCACGGGCATTAGCTGCTTGCGTAGCAGGTTGCGGCACGTACTGTCACTGTGATGGCGGTGCCTGGCCCGGGGCCGTTCAGCCACACGTCGGCGTAGCCCGATGCGTTTGTCTCGTAGCTCCAGGAGTAGCCGCCTCCACTGGCGTATGCCTCGGTGTAGGGCTGGTTGGAGTGGACGTAGACGTCGTTCAACCACTCGTCTTGGTCGGAGTCCAGGCGCGTGTAGACGCTTGCCTTACACCAAGGCGTGCCCGGTGGCGGGGAGGTCGATCGGGTCGGGGTCGGGGTGGGAGTAGGTGCCGGAGTCGGCGTGGGTGAGGAAGACGGGGTGGGTGACGGGGAATGCGATGGGATGAGGACTCGGTGCGGGGTGAACCAGGTCCGGCAGGAACCTCTCCGCGTCTTGTGGTGCACGCGCACTGTTACGTTCACGCGGTAGCCCGGGGCGGGGTTTTCGAGGTAATACCAGAACGTGCGCCGTCCTCTCGCGCTCGCGCGGACCGTCCGCATGTCGTTCGCCGTCTTGTAGTGCGCGACTGCTCTGATCCGTGCGTGGGCGTGAGTGCGCACGCGGACCCCTACGGAGGTGCCGTCGGCTGGGTATCTGCTCGTCGCCCATGCGACGCATTTGAGCGATCGCTTGCTGTGTGCCGCGAGTGGACCCATGTCAGCCGTGCGCATGGCGTGAGCGCTCGCTACACCGCAGCCGGCCAGCAGGATCAGGACCGCAGAGACCATGCTCATGGTGACTGCCCGCCTCCGAGCAAGCCTTGATTTCTCAGCCCCCGCTACCGTCATGAATAGTAATCGTACCGCTACTCAGTGTTTCTTTCGGCGGACGCCCGATCCGTCCCTAATTAGGTCGAAGATGGACGGCACAGAATGACATTATCCGACATCTGGAATCCGCAGCCGTACGGTCACGGGCTTTGTCATCATCGGTTCTAAGGATGCTGCTCTTCATCTAAAGAAATCGGATGTGACTTTAGAGCAAGATATTCATAATGGTACCGATATCTCTCGACCGGGCGCGGTCGGGTGGCCAATACTGGCGGAGAGCGTCGACAGGATGCGTCAGGCTGGGCGGTGGTTTTGAAGATCGACGCGGATCGGGAACGAGGACGGGCCGGGCGGCGGTCGCGTCAGTCCACTCCGCGTCCGCACTTGGTGAAGTTCTTCCTGACCGACGAGGAGCTGGCTGATCTGAGCGATGCGGCTAGGCATGCTGGGCTGGCCAAGGGAGCGTTCGCCGCGGAGGCAGCGCTCACGGCCGCCCGTGGCTCGGCCGTGCCGGTTGGTTCGCCTTTACGGGATGCGCTGGTTGAACTGATGCGGGCTACTGGTCTGGTGCGCCGGATGGGGGTGAACCTCAATCAGGCCGTCGCCCGGCTGAATGCCACGGGCCAGCGAGGCGAGGACTTGGGTCCGGTAGCGCAAATGTGCGCCCGGGTGATCCAGCGGCTTGATGAGGCTGCGGAACAGGTTCGGCGGAGCATTCCGTGAGTGTGCCGGGAGTGTTCCGTTGATCGGGAAGGTGCTCCGCGGAACGCGGGTCGCGGGGCTCATCTGGTACCTGTACGGTCCGGGTCGGTGTGAGGAGCACACCGATCCGCACTTGGTCGCTGGTTGGCGGGATCCGGCGGAACTGGAGCCAGCGATCCGGGCTGACGGAACGCGGGACTTCCGGCAGATCAACGGATTATTGAATCAGCCGCTGGCCGCGGTCGGGCGGCGCGGGTTCGATAAGCCCGTGTGGCATTGCGTGGCGCGGGCCGCTCCGGGAGATCCGGTTCTCTCCGATGCTCAGTGGGCGCGGGTCGCGGAGGAGATCATGCACCGGACCGGCCTGGCCCGGTCCGGCGACGACGAGGCGGTGCGCTGGGTCGCGGTCCGCCACGCACCGGATCACGTGCACATCGTCGCCACGCTCGCGAGGCAGGACGGGATTAAGCCGCGGATCTGGAACGACTTCTATCGCGTCCGCGAGGCCTGCCTGGCCGTCGAGCGACGCTACGGCATGCGCGTCACAGCCCCTGGCGACCGGACAGCGGGGCGTCGGCCGACCCGGGCCGAGAACGAGCACGCCCAGCGGCGCGGCTGGGAGGAGCCTGCCCGCACCATGCTCCGGCGTGCGGTCCACACGGCGGCCGCGGGCGCATGCAGCGAGCAGGAGTTCTTCGGCCGGCTGGAGGCGGCCGGGCTGCTCGTCCGGAAGCGGTTCAGCCAGCGCGACCCAGACCAGGTGACCGGCTACGCGGTGGCCAAGCCCGGCCATGTGAACGGCCAGGGCGTCCTGGTGTGGTTTGGCGGCGGGAAGCTCGCACCTGACCTCACGCTGCCCAAGCTCCGTCAGCAGTGGCTCTCCACGGGCCCACCATCAACGCCGCACGCGGGTCCTGGCGCCCGGCTGAGCGCCGAGGAACGCCGCCACATCTGGAACGGCGCAAGTGATACTGCCGCACGGGCCACCCACACGATCCGGTCGTGTGCCTTCACCGATCCAGCGGCGGCTGCCGATTCCGCCTGGGCCGCCTCTGACGCCCTGCATGTCGCCGCCGATATCCTGGGCAGCCGGACGCTCCGGCAGGCGGCAGACAGCTACGCCCGCGCGGCTCGCTGCGGCTACGGTCGCATCCCCCGGCCCACCCCGGCCGGGAACAGGCTGCGGGCCACCGCCCGGCTGCTCGCGCTTGCGGCGACGGTGGGCGACGAGGACCAGGCCGCGGTGATAATGCTTGTCGCGAAGCTCGCCGAGCTTGCCATCGCCGTGGCCGAGCTGCGTGACGCCCAGCGCCACGCGGTGCAGGCCTCGGCTGCCCGCGTTGCGGCCGAACGCCTCTATGCAGCGACCTGCGCGGGACAGTCCCGGCCCCGGCGGACCAGCCCGAGACCCACCATGCGCCCGCCTCGCCGGGTGAGAACCGCCGCCGACCTCGCCGGGCTCGACTTCCCCGGCGGGGCCAAGCCGCCCCGGACAGCACCGCCCGGCAGCTCCCGGCAAGGGCTGACCCAGGCGCCCACGCCGCGTCGCGCCAGGCAGCCGCCAAGACCGCACGGACCCAGCCCGTAAGGCAGCCACTTCTCACTCCATCGACGTCCCAGCCGAGCCCTGGCCGCGTCACATCGAAGCCCGAACGATGACGGTCACGAGCAAAATCTGACGCGATTTGACGTCGAATCCCACGGTCAAATCACGGTCAAATGATCAACGGCCCGGCATACCTCGCGGATGGCCGGACCGTCTAGCTGGAACTTTGAGTCGGGGTGGCCGGATTTGAACCGGCGGCCTCTTCGTCCCGAACGAAGCGCGCTGCCAAGCTGCGCCACACCCCGCCGCCTGAAACGGCATGGACTCCCGGGCGCCCTTGCCCGGGAACCCCCGGAAGTCTAGCCGATACGGGGAACCAGCGTGAGCAGGGTTGCCTCCGGCCGGCAGGCGAACCGGAACGGTGCCCACGGTGAGGTTCCCAGCCCGGCGGACACGTGCAGCCACGGCCGGTCAGGTTCGCCCTCGGCGGGGTGCCGGTGCAGCCCGCTGGCCCGCTCGGGCTCGATGCCACAGTTGGTGACCAGGGTGCCGTAGCCCGGCACGCAGACCTGGCCACCGTGGGTGTGCCCGGCCAGCAGCAGGTCGTAGCCGTCCGCGGCGAACTGGTCCATGATCCAGGGCTCCGGCGAATGCATGACGCCCAGCCGCAGGTCAGCCGTGGGGTCGGCAGGCCCGGCGATGTCCTCGTAATGGTCGCGGCGGATGTGCGAGTCATGCACCCCGCCGACCTCGATGTCGAGGCCGCCGGCCTTGACCCGGCCGCGGGCGTTGTTCGCGTCCATCCAGCCGGCCGCGGCCATGCCCGCGCCAAGCTCGGCCCAGGGCAGGTCGGGAACATGCCGGCTGTGCTTCTTTGCCGAGGTGTCCCACAGGTAGCGGAGCGGGTTCGCGGGAATGGGCGAGTACAGGTCGTTCGAGCCGAATACGAATACGCCAGGCCGGTCAAGCAACGGGCCTAGCGCTTCAAGTAGCGGCAATACGGATTGCTCGTGCGCGATCGAGTCCCCGGTGTTCACGACGAGATCAGGGGCCAGAGCATCCAAGGATCTCAGCCACGACAGCAGCCGGTGCCGTCCGGGGGTCAGGTGCATGTCGGAGATGTGGAGCACCCGGACGGGTTCCGTGCCTGCGGGCAGGACCGGTACCTCGAACCGGCGCAGGGCGAACCAGTTCCGTTCCAGGATGCTGCTGTAGCCGAGCGCCGCACCGCCGGCCACGGCGGCGAGGGTGAGGGCGCGCATGGGTGCTCGCATCCACCTATGGTGCCATGTGCTGGGACACGCTGAGGCCAGAGTGCGCAGGCCAGGGGCCATCAGGCCAGGCGAGTCGGCCTGTCACGGCCTGGCCGGTAGTTCACCGGCGCGCCCCGGCAGTCGGGCGCCGTCGGGCAAGATGAGGCCCATGGCTGCAATGAAGGACCGGCTCCGCAGTGACCTGACCACCGCGATGAAGGCACGGGACGAGGTCACCGTCCGCACCCTGCGGATGGCACTCACCTCGGTGACGAGGGAAGAGGTCGCGGGAAGCTCCGCGCGGGAACTCAGCGACGACGAGGTCCTCGCCGTGCTCACCAAGGAAGCGAAACGGCGCCGGGAGGCAGCCGACGCGTTCGCCGCGGCCGGCCGGGAGCAGCAGGCCGCAGCCGAGCGCGCGGAGGGGGCCGTGCTGGACGCGTACCTGCCCGCCCAGCTCACCGACGCCGAACTCGGCGAACTGGTGGCGGCCGCGATCGAGGAGACCGGAGCGAGCGGCCCGCGCGCCATGGGCCAGGTCATGAAGGCCCTCAACCCGCAGGTGGCTGGCCGGGCGGAGGGCGCCAGGGTCGCCGCCGAGGTCCGCCGCAGGCTCGGCGGCTAGGCCCAGACAGCCTCCGGCTACTGGGCCGACCGTCCGGCTAGCTGGGCGGAGAGGCTCCGCTACCCGCTGGCGCCGTTGCCGTTGTGGCCGCCGCCGCCGCCACCGCCGCCACCGCCGCCACCGCCGCCACCGCCGCCGCCACCGCCACCGGTGTGGGGGGGCTTCGGGGGCTTCGGGGGCTTCGCTGACACCTGGCCGTTACCCAGCGCGAAGAACGGGCTGCTCGGCGAGACGGGAGACAAAGTTCCGCACGGGCATGCCCCGCAGCGCCGCGAGGAACGTGCATCTGCCAGGTGTGGCCCGGTGCCATGGAGCCGTACATGGCACCCACGCAGCCGAGCCGCGTAGCAGGAATCCGAGGGTACCCGATCATGTGGATGTAGCCGCGCGGGTTGCCGACCCAGACCGCGCCCAGCAAGCTGCGGCGTGTAGCCCACGAAGAAAGCGGACACGTAGGAGTCCGCGGTCCCGGTCTTGGACGCGGCCGGGCGCCCGATCGTGTCCGATGTCGCCGTCCCGCTGGTCAGGTCGCCCTGCAGGATGTAGTTGGCCGCGTCGGCGACCGCCTGGGACAGCACGCGGTGACAGTGGGCCGACTCCACCGGCAGCTTCTGCGCCGGTAGTCGTCACGATCTTGGTGATCGCGACGGGGCTGCAGTAGATGCCGCGGGCGGGCAGGGTCGCGTCGGAGGCGGCGACGTCGATCGGTGCCAGGTTGTCGGCGCCCAGCGTGAAGGACGGGTCGTTGTCCGCGCTCTCCAGGTGGTGCTCCCGGCGGTCCGGCTTGAGCAGCGACTTCCCGTCCGGCCAGGTCAGGCCCATATGGTGGCGGTCTTGATGACGTTGCAGAGGCCGACCTTCTGCTCCAGGTAGGCGAAGAAGACGTTGATCGACTGCGTCGTCCCCGTGTAGAGCGAGTAGGTGGCCGAAGCCAGCTCGCTCTCGTCGTTGGTGAGATGCCAAGGGGCCAGGATCTGGCCCTTGCAGTTGGTGTAACCGCGAGACGGTGGCGGAGACGTTGACGTGCTTGGCATACCCGAACGGGATGCCCTGCTCCAGTGCGGTCACCATGACGTAGACCTTGCCCGCGGACCCGAGCTGCACCGCCCTCGCTGCCGTCGTACTGCGGTCCGACCGCATAGTTGATCAGCGTTGTGGTGCTTGCCGTTGCCGTAGGGGCGGTCGATGGCGATCGCCCGGACCTGCCGGTGCCCGGCTGGATGAGCACCTCGGTGTCCGCGTTCTCCCCGGATTGTTCGGGTTGCGGCGGCGGCGGCACCATGTAGTTGACCGCGTGGTTGGCCGCGCGCTGGTCCTTGGGGTCGAGCGTGGTGGTGATCGTCAGCCCGCCGATGCCGTTGAGCCTGCTCCAGACCTGCTTGTAGGCCGTGTCGTGCTTGATGACCGCGACCACGTAGTCGCACATGTACGCGGCGTACTTCGCCGACTTGCTGGTGCAGCCGGACTGGGGCAGCGACGGGTTCAGGTCGAGCTTCGTCTTTTCCGCGGCCGCCGCGGTGCTCGCCGGGATCTGGCGCAACTGGGCCATCCGCGCGAGCACGGTGTTCCGCCTGGTCCAGGTCTGCTGGACTTCCGCCGCGGTGCCCAGCGGGTTGTACAGGCTGGGGTTCTCCACGATGCCCGCGAGCATGGCCGCCTGCGGCAGCGTGAGCTTCGCGGCTGAGGTGCTGAAGTAGCGCTGTGCGGCGACCTCGATGCCATAGGACTGGTTGCCGAAGAACGCGGCGTTCAGGTAACCGGCGAGGATCTGCTCCTTGGACATCGTGTGCTCGACCTGCACGGCCATCCGCAGTTCGCGGATCTTGCGGCCGACGGTCTGCGCCGTCGCGCTGGCGTACGCCTTCTCCGGGTTGGGTGAAGAGAGGATCTCCACGTTCTTCACGTACTGCTGTGCCAGCGTGGACCCGCCCTGGACGGACTTGTGCTGCAGGTCGTTGACCAGCGCCCGGACGGTGCCGCGGAAGTCGATCGCGCCGTGCTGGTAGAACCGGTCGTCCTCGATCGCGACGATGGCCTGCCGCATGGCCGGGGCGATCTGGGAGTAGGTCACCGGGACCCGGTCGATACCGCGCGGGTAGTAGTAGGCGAGCACCTTGCCGTGCCGGTCGAGAATCGCGGAGCGGACCGGAAGCTGGTGCAGTTCCGGGGTGCCCAGGGTGTTGAACTTGGTCGCCGCGTTGCGGACGACAGTGCCGAGGGCGCCCACCGCGGGCAGGGAAAGGCCTGCCACCAAGGCGCCGCCCACGGCAGCGGCCACGAGGAGCCGGACGACCACGCTGGCCTTGACGAGAACCCTGTTTTCAGCCAGGAACCTTGGTATTCGCACTGACTCAGGTTACGCCCGGCGGCCGAAACGGGTGACTGCTGTCGCCGGATGCTCCCTAGGGCAGGCCCTCGACAAGCCGGCTATCCTGCAGAAACTACTCGTCGTCCAGCGAAGGACTACGGACTGTGCGCGACATGGCCCATGTGGGCTATCTGGGAAATGGACCGAACGGGGTCTAGCGCCAGACCCCGGAACTTGCGTAAGTTACGTTTTCGCAACGAGCAACAGGAACCGGTGCACCCCGCAGCCGGCCTGGATCGCTAGGGAAACGCCACCCGGCGTGACGACCCCCCGAGGGCGTGACGATCAGGAGGAGTTGGACCACATGTGGATCGCAGACTGGACCGCGCGTGCCGCGTGCAAGGAAACGGATCCTGACGAGCTCTTCGTCCAGGGGGCGGCACAGAACCGGGCCAAGCTGATCTGCCGTGGCTGTGTCGTCCGCACCGAATGCCTCGCGGACGCACTGGACAACCGCATCGAGTTCGGGGTGTGGGGCGGCATGACCGAGCGCGAGCGCCGCGCCCTGCTCCGCCGCCGTCCGGACGTCACCTCCTGGCGGGAGCTGCTTGAGAACGCCAGGAACGCCTACGAGCGCACCGCCGACGACACCCAGCTCGTCGCTAGTTGAAGAGACTCGCCCAGCACGTCGGCCGGGCTAGCTCGCCGCGCTAGTTGTCGCTGAGGCTTTGGCCTATCACTCTCAGGGCGGCCAGGTCATGCACGTCTTCTGGCTGGGCGATCACCCTCGCCACCGGCACGGCCGGGTGTGCCGCGGAGAACCGCTGCGCCAATCGGCGTTCGGCGGCGATGAGCTGCATCCGCTCGGCGTGCAGCCGGAGCGCGGCCACGACGAGCGGGTACCGCGTCGCGTCGGCCAGCGGTGCGCCGCCGCCGTTCGAACCCGCTGAGTGCGCGTTGTCCGCCGGGCCGCCCACGGGCAGCAGGGCCTCGGCGGCGGCCGTGCTCCGTGCCGCCGACAGCCGCGCAGCCGGGGAACGGTGCACGCGGTTGAGGATCAGCCCCGCCAGCGGCATCCGGTCCTCCGACAGCCGCTCCACGAAATACGACGCCTCCCTGAGCGCGTCCGGCTCGGGAGTCGCCACCACCAGGAACGCCGTACCCGGCGTCTGCAGCAGCCGGTAGGTGTCCTCGGCCCGTTCCCTGAACCCGCCGAACATCGTGTCGAAGGCCGAGACGAAGGTCTGCACGTCGCGCAGTACCTGAGCGCCGAGAACCTTCGTGACGATGCCGGTGATCACGCTGAAGCTGACGTTGACCACCTTCAGATAGGCACGCCCCCCGGCCCTGGTGGGAGCCGTGAGCAGTTTGATCAGCCGGCCGTCCAGGAAGCGGGACAGGCGCTGCGGGGCGTCCAGGAAGTCCAGCGCCGACCGGCTGGGCGGGGTGTCCACCACGATCAGGTCCCACTGCTCGGTCCGCCGCAACTGGCCAAGCTTCTCCATCGCCATGTACTCCTGCGTGCCGGCGAAGCTCGAGGACAGCGACTGGTAGAAGGGGTTGGCCAGGATCTGCCCGGCCCGGTCGGGGTCGGCGTGCGCCTCGACGATCTCGTCGAACGTGCGCTTCATGTCCAGCATCATGGCGTGCAGGGTGCCGCCCGCCGCGGCGTCGTCCGACAGCGGGACCGGCCGCGGCGTGTTGTCCAGGCTGGACAGGCCCATGGACTGGGCGAGCCGGCGCGCCGGGTCGACGGTGAGCACCACCACGTGCCGTCCCCGTTCGGCGGCCCGCAGGCCGAGCGCGGCCGCGGTCGTGGTCTTGCCCACGCCGCCCGAGCCGCAACACACGATGATCCGGGTGCGCGGGTCGTCAAGCAGGCGGTCGGTGTCCAGCCGCGGCACCACTTTGGTCCCCTCGCTCACGCGGCCCCCTGCTCCTGCAGGGCCGCCGCGAGCCGGTACAGCCCGGCCAGGTCCATGCCGTCGGTAATCAGCGGAAGGTCGTAGCAGGGCTGGCCCGCACTGGTCAGCACGCGCCGGTGCTCGCGCTGGTTCAGTCACCTGGATGGCGTGCTCGCCGAGCTCGGCCGCGAGCCCGTCGGCCACAGCGGTGCTGCCGTCGGGTCCGAGGCTGCCCTCGATGCCGGCGGTTTTCAGCCCGAGCACCAGTTCGTGCCGGTCGAGGTTGCCCCGGGCGGCCGCCGTGAGCTGGTCGTCGGTGAGCGCGGTGGGCCGCACCATGTTGATCATGACTGCGCCGAGCTGGAGCCCGCCCTCGGACAGGCCGCGCAGTTCCGCGATCCCGTCCAGCGTCTCCTGCACCGGCATCTCCTCCAGCACCGTGACGAAGTGCACCGCGGTCTCCGGCGAGCGGATCACCCGCTGCACGGTGTCGGCGTGGGCCCGGATCGGCCCCGCCTTGGCCAGCCCGGACACCTCGCTCGCGATATTGAGGAAACGGCTGATCCGCCCGGTTGGCGGGGCGTCCATCACCACCGCGTCGTAGAGGGGGGTCCCGCCGGTCCGCCGCCGGGTGGCCTCGGCGGCCTTGCCGGTCAGCAGCACGTCCCGCAGCCCCGGCGCGATCGTGGTCGCGAAGTCGACGATGCCGAGCCTGGTCAGGGTCCGGCCGGCGTGCCGGAGGTTGTAGAACATCTCCAGGTACTCGACGAGCGCCGATTCGGCGTCGGCGGCGATCGCGTAGACGTCACCGCCGGGCACCGTCGATGTCCCTGGCGCCACCGCCACCTTGTGCTCTCCGTAGGGCAGCGGCGGGCAGTCGAACAACTGGGCGATGCCCTGCCGGCCCTCCACCTCCATGAGCAGGACCCGGCCGCCCGCCGATGCGAGAGCAAGGGCCAGCGCGCCGGCCACCGTCGTCTTGCCGGTGCCGCCCTTGCCGGTGACGACGTGCAGCCGCACGCCTTCCCAGTCGGTATCGCGAGCCCTCACCAGCATCAGGTTATCCGCGCCTGCCCCGAGCTCTGGCCGGCGGCACAGCGCCGCACAAACCCCCGGCCTGCGGCAGGACGCGGCCTGGCGGGATTGTCATTAGGCTGGATCCGCAAGAGGCGGCCGCCTTGGCCGCGCGCAGCGGCAGAGAAGGGGTGTTCCCCATGCTCGAAGCGCTCCTTGTGGTTCTCGTCATCCTCATTGTCGGCGGACTGATCGCCGTCGGCCGCAGCATGCGAGTAGTGCAGCAGTACGAGCGGGGGCTGATCTTCCGGTTCGGCAAGGTCCTGCCGGAGACCCGCGGCCCGGGGCTGACCATCATCCGGCCCATCGGCGACAAGCTGCAGAAGGTCAACATGCAGATCATCGCCATGGCGGTGCCTGCCCAGGAGGGCATCACCAGGGACAACGTCAGCGTCCGGGTGGACGCCGTGGTGTACTTCCGCGTGGTGGACCCGATCAAGGCCGTCATCAACGTGCAGAACTACATGTTCGCCGTGTCCCAGCAGGCGCAGACCTCGCTGCGGTCGATCATCGGCCAGTCGGAGATGGACCAGTTGCTCGCCGAGCGCGAGACCGTCAACCGTGAGCTGCGGCGGATCATCGACGAGCCGACCGAGGGGCCGTGGGGCATTCGCGTCGAGCGGGTGGAGATCAAGGACGTGAACCTGCCCGAGGGCATGAAGCGCTCCATGTCCCGGCAGGCCGAGGCCGAGCGCGAGCGGCGGGCCAGGATCATCACCGCCGACGGTGAGTACCAGGCATCCAAGCGCCTGGCCGCTGCCGCCAACGTCATGGCCAGGGACCCGGCCGCGCTCCAGCTCAGGCTGCTGCAGACGGTGGTCGAGGTCGCCTCGGAGCGCAACAGCACGCTGGTCATGCCCGTCCCTGTCGAGCTGCTCCGGTTCTTCGAGAAGATGACGCCGGCGGAGCGGGAGAATGTCGGCCCCTCGCTCGCCGACACCGGCGACGCCGAGGTCGCCGAGGCGGAAAGGGAGATCAGCGGCATCGAGGCACCGCCGGAGATCGAGCCGGCGCCCGAGGCGGCGCTTGCCAGCCCCGAGATCCCGCCCGCCGACCCCGAGATCCCGCCGCTGCCGGAGGAGGACCGCCCCGGCGAGCTTCCGCCCAGCCATCCTCCCTCGGGCACCAACGAAGCGGCGTAGCCACAGCAGGACCGGGCCCGCGTGGCGCCTCTTCCCCGCGGGCACGGCGCACCAGGGCAATCAGACCGGCGGCATCCCGCGGCCGTAGGCTGTCGGCTAGCCAGCTCACCTGTGAACCGAGAGGGGGTTGGGGAGCCGGCCTGCGGGCTGCTGCGCCCCTGACTGCCAATGATCAAGTGGGAGTACGTGACCGTGCCCCTGCTGGTGCACGCCACCAAGCAGATCCTGGACAACTGGGGAGACGACGGCTGGGAACTAGTGGCCGTGATCCCCGGGCCCAACCCCGAGCAACTCGTCGCGTACATGAAACGGCCAAAGGAATGACGGACTCTCCTGAGGCCAGGCTCGCGGCGCTGGGGCTTGAACTGCCCGCGGTGCCCGCCCCGCTGGCGGCCTACGTGCCCGCGGTGCGCACCGGCCGGCATGTGTACACGGCCGGCCAGTTGCCCATGGTGGCGGGCAAGCTGCTGCTGACCGGGAAGGTGGGCGCGCAGGTGAGTCCCGCCGAGGCGGCAGCGCTGGCCCGCACCGCCGCGCTGAACGCCCTGGCCGCGGTCGCGTCGGTCACCGGCGGGCTGTCCGCGGTGACCCAGGTCGTCAAGATGACCGGTTTCGTGGCCAGCGCCCCGGATTTCACCGGCCAGCCGCAGGTCGTGAACGGTGCCAGTGAGCTGCTGCTTGAGGTGTTCGGCGAGGCGGGCAGGCACGCCCGCAGCGCGGTCGGCACGGCAGTGCTGCCTTTCGACGCACCGGTCGAGATCGAGTTGATCGTAGAGGTCTCTGCTAGCCCAGACCCCGCCGCCCCGCACTCTGCTAGCCCATACCCCGCCGCCCCGCACTCTGCTAGCCATACCCCGCCGCCCCGCCCAATGACTGAACCACCGGCCCGGCCCGCGATCCGGCTGCCGCCGCAGTTCGCGGAACGGGCCCGCGACGTGCTCGAGGGCACTGTGGCCCCGGTGACACCGCGCGACGCGGCCACGGTCATGCTGCTGCGGCCGGCCGCGGCCGGCCAGCCGGAAGGCGGCGCCGGCGAGCCCGGCATGGTCGTCTACATGCTCCGGCGGCGGTCGTCGATGGCGTTCGCGGCCGGCGCCTACGTGTTTCCCGGCGGCTCTGTGGACCCCGCCGACGCCGACGAAGGCATCCCTTGGGCAGGCCCGGACGCCGCGGAGTGGGGCAGCCGGCTTGGCGCCCCTGCCGAACTGGCCCGGATCCTGGTCTGCGCGGCCGTGCGGGAGACGTTCGAGGAATCCGGTGTGCTGCTGGCCGGGCCGGACGCCGGGACCGTGCTGGCCACGACCGGCGATGCGGAATGGGAGGCCGACCGCAGGGAAGTGCTGGCCGGCACGACTCTCGATGGCCGAGTTGCTGCGCCGCCGGGGCCTGGTGCTGCGCAGCGACCTGCTCCGGCCCTGGGCGCGGTGGATCACCCCGGAGACCGAGGCGCGGCGCTACGACACCAGGTTCTTCGCCGCCGCCCTGCCCGGCGGCCAGCGCGCCAGGGACGTCAGCGGCGAAGCGGACGAGACCGCGTGGCTGGAGCCTGCCGCGGCACTGGAGGCCGCGTCTCGCAGCGAGATCTCGCTGTTTCCCCCCACCGCGGTCACGCTCGGGGAGTTGCGGGCATGCGGCACGGTCCCCGCGGCGCTGGCCGCGCGGCGGCGGATGACGGCGCTCATTCCCCAGGTGATGCTGGCCGAGGGGGCTGCGTGGCTGACGGTCCCCGACGGCGTGGAGTACCCGCTGTGATCGACGGCGTGGAGTACCCGCTGTGATCGACGGCACTGTGATCGACGGTATGGGGACCCCCCGGGCACGCTGCGTGCTGGCCCCCAACCCCTCCCCGATGACCCTGGACGGGACCAACACCTGGATCATCGCCGAGCCCGGCTCGCCCCGGGCGGTGGTGGTCGATCCTGGCCCCGCCCACGCGGGCCACCTGCACCGCGTCCGTGACCAGGTCGCCGCCGCTGGCCAGCGGGTTGCCCAGATCCTGCTCACCCACTCCCACCCGACCACTCCGCGGGCGCCGCCGCGTTCGCCGCCATGACCGGCGCCCCGGTCCGGGCCGCCGACCCCGCTTTCCGGCACGGCGACGAGGGCCTGGCCCCCGGCGACACGATCAGCGTCTCCGGCACCGAGATCCAGGTGGTCGCTACCCCCGGGCACTCCGCCGACTCCGTCTGCCTCCACCTCCCGGCGGACCACGCCCTGCTCACCGGCGACACCGTCCTGGGCCGCGGCACCACGGTCATCGCCGACGACGGCAACCTCACCGACTACCTGGGATCACTCGACCGCCTGAGAAACCTCACCGACCAGGCTGAGCTAGCGACTCTTCTCTCCGGCCACGGCCCGATGCTCAGCAACCCCGCAGCCACCCTCGACTACTACATCTCCCACCGCCACGAACGCCTGGCCGAGGTCACAGCGGCGCTTGAGGGCGGCGACCGCACCACGGACCAGATCGTCGCCCGCATCTACCACGACGTCGACCCGGCCCTCTGGCCGTTCGCCGCTTTTTCCGTCCGCGCCGCACTCCAGTACCTCAAGGACCAAGGTGCGCTCCCTCCCGGCGTTCAGCAGTAATGGGACAGGAGGCAAGCCAAGGTGAGCACGCCACGAACGCCAGCCGCAAGCCGGCCTTGAGGGCTCAGCGCGCCCGGCGCGCCAGCCGGTCCCGGTCCAGGATCAGCACAGACTTGGCGTGCAACTGGAGCCACCCGCGCGCAGAGAAATCCGCGAGCGCCTTGTTCACCGTCTCCCTGGACGCCCCGACGAGCTGGGCAAGTTCCTCCTGGGTGAGGTCGTGGTGCACCTCGAGCCCGCCGTCCTGTTCCTCTCCGAACCGGTCCGCCAGGTCAAGCAAGGCCTTGGCCACGCGCCCAGGGACATCGGTGAACACCAGGTCGGCCATGACGTCGTTGGCACGGCGCAGCCGCTGGGCCAGCGCGCGGAGCAGGTGCATGGCCACGTCCGGCCGGCCGGTGAGCCACTTGCGCAGGTAGTCGTGGCCCAGCGCGGCCAGGTGGGCGTCGGTCACCGCGACGGCGCTGGCCGTCCGAGGCCGCGGGTCGAACAGCGAGAGCTCGCCGAACATCTCGCCCGGGCCCAGCACCGACAGCAGGTTCTCCCGGCCGTCCGGTGCGGTCCTCGTCAGCTTGATCTTGCCCTCGAGGATCACATACAACCGGTCGCCCGCGTCGCCTTCGTCAAAGAGCCGGTCGCCCCGGGCCAGCGTGGCGTCGTGAATCCCAGCCCGCAGCGCCCTGGTGCCCTCCTCGTCGAGCGCCTCGAACAGCGGCGCCCTGCCGAGCACATCGTCTGTTTCAGCCACGGGACCCTCCTTGGCACGTCCCTATGTCCAGTGTCGCGCAAATGCCAGAGCGCGCGCGAGCACCGATCATGTTCCGTGCGCTTGGCCCGCGCGGCGCCGGCAGGCCTCGATCTCCGCCTCGGCTGCCTCCCGCCCCGCCCAGGCGAAGCCTTGCACGCTCTTGCCGGGCTCCAGTTCCTTGTAGACCTCGAAGAAGTGCTGGATCTCCAGCCTGTCAAAGGCGGGGACGTCCTCGATGTCCTGAAATCGCTCCATTCGCGGGTCGGTCGCCGCGACGCAGAGCACCTTGTCGTCGGCGCCCTTCTCGTCCCGCATCCGGAACATGCCGATCGCCCGGCAGGTGATGAGGCACCCGGGGAAGGTCGGCTCCTCCAGGAGCACGAGGGCATCGAGTGGGTCGCCGTCGTCGGCCAGCGTGTCCTCGACGAACCCGTAGTCTGAGGGGTACCGGGTGGCGGTGAAGAGCATCCGGTCGAGCCGGATCCGGCCGGTCTCATGGTCCATCTCGTACTTGTTGCGCTGCCCCTTCGGGATCTCGATGATTACCTCGAACTCCATTCCCGCCTCCCTCGGCTCGACAATGATGTGACTCCGTCACCGGATGCCCGCCGCGCCACGGCAGCGCGGCCCCGAGCCGCCAGCCGGGCGTGGCTGCGCCCGTTAAGCCAAGCCAAGCATCTCGTGAGAGGACAGGTGGTGACGAACCGCGCCGGTGTCACCGCGCTGGTCACGCTCGCGATGCTTAATGTCTTTACCCTGGGCGCGGGCGTGGCAGTCGCCGACATGCTGCCCGCGCGGCTGGCCCTGTGGCAGGTGCCGCGGGTGGCCGGGGCCCGGCTCGAAGCCCCCGCCCCGGTGCTGGCCCCGGCCAGCCCGCGGCGCCCGCTGCCGAACCGGGGGCGGCTGGCCGCCCTGCTCACGCCGCTGCTCGCGGCGCATCCGCTGGGGCGGCACGTGGGTGCGGTCGTCACCGACCTGGACACCGGCACCGTGCTGTTCTCGCAGAACGCCGGGTCGGCATTCGTCCCGGCGTCCAACGCCAAACTGCTCACCGCCGTGGCGGCGCTGAGCACGCTCGGCCCCTCGGCACGGTTCACCACCCGGGTGGTCGCCGGCGCCCGGCCGGGCCTGCTCACCCTGGTCGGCGGGGGCGACCCGACGCTCGCCGCGGGCCCGCCGCCGCACAGCGACTACCCGCAGCCCGCCACGCTCGCCGCCCTGGCCGCCGCGACCGCCCACTGGCTGGCCGCCCGCGGCACCCGGACGGTGCGGCTGACCTACGACACCTCGCTGTTCACCGGGCCATCCACCGCGCCTGGCTGGACGCCCGGCTACATCAGCACGGGCAACGTCACGCCGATCGCCTCGCTCGAGGTGGACCAGGGGCGGCTGACACCCTCTGGCGCGCCGCAGGACGCCGACGACCCGGGCAACTTCCGGCCTCGCTCAGGCACGCCAGCGGCGGATGCGGCGGGCGCGTTCGCGCGGCTGCTCCGCCGCGACGGCATCCATGTGGCCGGCCAGCCCGCTGCCGGGCACCAGCCGCGGCACCCGGCCCAGGTCGCGGCCGTACGATCGCCCCCACTGGCGTCGATCGTCGGCTGGATGCTGCGGGAGAGCAACAACGTGATCGCGGAGGATCTGGCCCGGCAGGTCGCGCTGCACGCCGGGAAACCGGCCTCGTTCGGCGGCGCCGCCGCCGCCGTGACCGCGATTCTGGGCAGGCTCGGCGTGCATCACGGCATCTACCTGGTGGACGGCAGCGGCCTCTCCCCGCTGGACCAGGTCACCCCGGCTGCGCTGGCCGCCGTGGTCCGGCTGGCGGCGGTCAGCGGGCCTGGCGCGCTGCGCGCCGCCGTGACCGGCATGCCGGTGGCCGGGTTCTCCGGCACGCTGGCCCCCGGGCAGAGCGTGTTCGGCAGCTTCGGACCGCAGGCCCTGGGCATGGTCCGGGCGAAAACCGGCAACCTGGCCAAGGTGGCGAGCCTGGCCGGGATCGCCGACGACGCCAGCGGCCATGTGCTCGCGTTCGCCTTCATGGCCGACCAGATCCCCAAGGGGAGCCAGTTGCCGGGCGCGGCCGGCACGATCGACGCCATGGCGACGGCGCTGGCGGGCTGCGGCTGCCGTTGAGGCCGGGCATTACCGGGGCTGGGCACCCCTTGGTGTCCCCGGGAGTCGGCCCGTGGCCGTACCGTGGAGTACGTGAGCAGCGGACAGATGATCGACTGGGACCTGGCCATCTCCACGGGCGCGCGCTGGGTGCGGCCAGGACCTCAGGTAAGCCTGGCCGAGGCCAGGGGCGTGGTCACGGAGTTGCACGAGCTTGCCGCCACGGTCATGGAGCCGGTACGGCAGCTCACCGGGATGTCCAGCGCCGAGGAGAGCGGGCAGGTGGCCGTGGTGGACCGGCCCGGCTGGATCCGGGCCAACGTCGACGGCTTCCGTGTGGTGCTCGACCCCCTGGTGGAGCACCTGCGTGAGCAGGGCCGCGTGCCCGCGCCCGGCTCCGTGGTGGGGTCGCTGGGATCGCGGGTCACCGGCATGCAGGCGGGGCTGATCCTGGCCTACCTCGCGGGCCGGGTTCTCGGGCAGTACGAGCTGTTCCTGCCGCCGGATCCGGCCACGCCGGAGGACAGCGCACCGGCAGGGCGGCTGACCCTGGTCGCGCCGAACATCCTCATGGTCGAGCGTGAACTGGACGTGGACCCGCACGATTTCCGCCGCTGGGTGTGCCTGCACGAGGAGACCCACCGCACCCAGTTCACCTCGGTGAGCTGGCTCCGCGCCTACGTCCAGGAGCAGATGACGGACTTCCTGCTGGCCTCGGACCTCGACCCGGCCACCATCGTGGCCCGGCTCAGGTCCGCGGCGGACGCGGTCGCGGGCGCGGTGCGCGGCAACGGCCACGGCAACAGCCTCATCGAGGCGATCCAGACCCCGCGGCAGCGGGAGGTCCTGGAGCGGCTGACCTGCGTAATGACTCTGGTCGAGGGGCACGGCGACTACGTGATGGACGCCGTGGGCCCGCAGGTGGTGCCCTCGGTCGCCAAGATCAGGTCCCGGTTCACCGCCCGCCGTGCCGCGACGGGCCGGGTGGAGCAGACCCTCCGCCGGATCCTCGGGATCGACCTGAAGATGAAGCAGTACGCCGAGGGGTCACGGTTCGTCCAGACAGTGGTGCGTGAGGCGGGCATGCCCGTTTTCAACCGGGTGTGGACCTCGCCGGAAACCCTCCCTGTCCGCGCGGAACTGGCCGACCCGCACCTGTGGCTGGACCGGGTCGGGGGCGGGGACGGGGCCCTGGCCGCCGGCAGCGGCTGACCCGCCGATGGGCCCTCCTCCGGAGGTCGCGGAGGTCCGCCGGGCGGTTCGCCGGTGCCTGGAGGAGTTCGCCGGGGGTGACCTCGTGCTGGCCGCCTGCTCCGGCGGGGCCGACTCGCTCGCCCTGGCCGCCGCCCTGGCCCACGAGGGACAGCGCTGCGGGCTGCGCGCGGGCGGCGTCACCGTGGATCACGGGCTGCAGGCCGGATCCGCGGCGGTTGCCAGCGAGGTGACAAGGGTGCTCACCGGGCTCGGCCTGGAGCCGGTGGTCTGCCTGCGGGTCGGCGTGTCCAGGGAGCCCGGCCACGGCGGGCCGGAAGCATCGGCACGTACCGCCAGGTACGCCGCACTCGCCGACGCCGCGCACCGCACCGGGGCCGCCGCCGTCCTGCTCGCGCACAGCCGGGACGACCAGGCGGAGAGCGTCCTGCTCGGTCTCGCCCGCGGATCGGGGCCCAGGTCGCTAGCGGGCATGCCGGAGTGCCGCGGGGCCTACCGGCGGCCGCTGCTCGGGGTCGGCCGGGCCACGTTGCGGGCCGCCTGCGCCGCGCTCGGCCTACAGCCCTGGGACGACCCGCAGAACGCCGATCCCGCCTTTGCCAGGGCCCGGGTTCGCCACCAGGCGCTGCCCGCCCTGGAAGCCGCACTCGGTCCCGGGGTGGCCGAGGCCCTGGCCCGCAGCGCCCGCCAGTTCCGCGCGGACGCCGAACTGCTTGATGACCTCGCCGCCGTCCAGGCCGAGCAGGTGCGGTGCGACGACGGCTCCTGGGAGGCGGACCGGCTGGCCGCATTGCCGGAGGCGCTCAGGACCCGGGTGCTCCGGCAGGCCGCCATCGCGGCAGGCTGCCCGCCCGGCGCGCTGACCGCCGGGCATGTCGAGGCACTGGAATCCCTGGTCACTTCCTGGCGCGGGCAGCGCTGGACGGACCTGCCCGGAGGTGTCCGCGGCATGCGGCAGCATGGCAAACTGCTTTTCACCGCCGGTCACCCCAGCGAGCCGGCCGGAGGCACCCCGGAGGGCCCGGTTGGACGCGACTGACGTAGGGGCCGACCTCAAGGAGATCCTCATCCCGGCCGACCGCCTGCAGGCCCGGGTGACGGAACTCGCCGCCGAGATCGACGCGGACTACGCGGGCCACGATCTCCTGCTCGTCGGGGTGCTCAAGGGCGCGGTCATGATCATGGCCGATCTCGCCCGGGCCGTGCGGCTGCCGGTGGAGATGGACTGGATGGCCGTCTCCTCCTATGGGTCCGGCACCAGGTCGTCCGGTGTGGTCCGGATCCTCAAGGACCTCGATACCGACATTTCAGGCAAGCACGTCCTGATCGTGGAGGACATCGTCGACTCGGGCCTCACGCTCTCCTGGCTGGTGGGCAACCTGCGCTCGCGGCAGCCGGCCTCGCTGCGGCTGTGCGTCCTGCTCCGCAAGCCGGGGGCGGCGCGGATGGACGTCGATGTGGCCTATACCGGATTCGAGATCGCGAACGAGTTCGTGGTCGGGTACGGGCTTGACTATGCCGAGCGGTACCGGAACCTGCCGTTCGTCGGCACCCTGGCGCCGCATGTGTACGGCGGGGAGGAGGCTCCCGAACCGGCCCCGGAGCCCGTCGAGGAGGGACGAGAACCGGGACCCGAGACCTGAGCCGGGACGCGGGCGGGTAAGACCGGGGAACACGGTCAGCGATGGGGAGCGTTGATGCGAGGAGAAGACCGTCGGGGAACCTGGGGTGGCATGGCCGCCCGAGGAGTCCCGGGCGCGGTGTAACGTCAACTAACCCGCACCTCCAACCGGGAATGACAAGGAAGCCGCCATGGTCACTGGGGCGCAGGACAGGCCCGCCGGAGGTCGGCGGGTAACAACGCAGGCTGGTCAGGAGGGACTCGCCCAGAGCAGGCGGGGTCGTTGATCAATGGATCTTAAGCGTTACTTCCGGGGACCGTTCGTCGCGGTCCTTGTGATGCTGCTGCTTTTCTTCATCGTGTTCGCGTACGCGAACCGCGGCGTCTCGTACACCCCGACCTCCACGTCCAGGGTTGTCGCTGACATCTACGGGGGCCACGTCAAGTCGGCCACCCTGATCGACAAGAACCAGACGATCGAGATTGTCACGAACAGCAACCCGAGCCTGCGGCTCCAGGCGAGCTGGGTGGGCAACCAGGGGCAGCAGCTTGCCGCGGAACTTCAGAAGAACCCGCCGAAAGACGGTTACAACGTCCAGGTGCCCAGCGGCAACACCGTCATCGGCGTGATCTTCAGCTTCCTGCCCTACATCCTGATCATCCTGATCTTCTTCTTCCTGCTCAACCAGATGCAGGGCGGCGGCTCCCGGGTGATGAACTTCGGGAAGTCCAAGGCCAAGCTGATCACCAAGGACACCCCGAAGACGACCTTCGCCGACGTGGCCGGGGCCGACGAGGCCATCGAGGAACTGCAGGAGATCAAGGAGTTCCTGCAGACCCCGGGCAAGTTCCAGGCGATCGGCGCCAAGATCCCCAAGGGCGTGCTGCTCTACGGCCCGCCGGGCACCGGCAAGACCCTCCTCGCCCGCGCCGTGGCCGGAGAGGCCGGGGTGCCGTTCTACTCGATCTCCGGTTCTGACTTCGTGGAGATGTTCGTCGGCGTCGGCGCCTCCCGGGTGCGTGACCTGTTCGAGCAGGCCAAGGCGAACGCGCCCGCGATCGTGTTCGTGGACGAGATCGACGCGGTCGGCCGGCACCGCGGTGCCGGGTTCGGCGGCGGGCACGACGAGCGCGAGCAGACCCTCAACCAGCTCCTCGTCGAGCTGGACGGCTTCGACGTCAAGGGCGGGGTCATCGTCATCGCGGCCACAAACCGGCCCGACATCCTCGACCCGGCGCTGCTGCGCCCCGGCCGGTTCGACCGGCAGATCGTCGTCGCCCAGCCCGACCTCAACGGCCGCAAGGGCATCCTGCGGGTGCACGCGCGAGGCAAGCCGTTCGCCGAGGGCGTGGAACTCGACCTGATCGCGCGCCGGACGGCCGGTTTCACCGGTGCGGACCTCGCCAACGTGATCAACGAGGCGGCCCTGCTGACCGCCCGCGCCAACGGCACGAAGATCACCATGGCCGCCCTGGAAGAGTCGATCGACCGGGTGATGGCGGGCCCCGAGCGCAAGAGCGTGCTCCTCTCCGAGAGGGAGCGCAAGCTCATCGCCTACCACGAGGGCGGGCACGCGCTGGTCGGCCACGCCCTGCCGAACGCCGACCCGGTGCACAAGATCACGATCATCCCCCGCGGCCGGGCCCTCGGCTACACGGCCTCGGCGCCCCAGGAGGACAAGTTCCTGGTCACCCGGTCGGAGATGATGGACCAGCTGGCCATGCTGCTCGGTGGGCGCACCGCCGAGGAACTCGTCTTCCACGAGCCCACCACGGGCGCCGCCAACGACATCGAGAAGGCAAGCTCGATCGCCCGCGGCATGGTGACCGAGTACGGCATGAGCGAGCGGCTGGGCGCCCGCAAGTTCGGCACCGGAGACGGCGAGCCGTTCCTCGGCCGGGAGATGTCGCACACCAGGGACTACTCCGAAGAGATCGCCTCCACGATCGACGAGGAGGTGCGGCGGCTGATCGAGTCGGCGCACGACGAGGCCTGGGAGATCCTGGTCACCTACCGTGAGGTGCTCGACGACCTGGTCCTCCAGCTCATGGACAAGGAGACCCTGAGCAGGAACGAGGTTCTCCGGATCTTCGAGCCGATCCAGACGCGCCCCTCCCGCGGCTCCTACACCGGCTACGGCAAGCGGCTGCCCTCGGACCGCCCGCCGGTGCTGACGCCCAAGGAACTGGCCCTCACCGCCGCCTCCGACGGCAAGGACCTGCCCTCGTCCGGCAACGGCCAGGCCTCCTCCAGCGCGGCGAACTCGCTCGGCAGCGGCGCGCCGCCCGCGATGCCCTCGTTCGGCCCCGATGACGCCGTGCCCGGCGAACCGCTTTGACCGAGCCGATAGACCGGCCGCGGATCGAGCGGGCCGTAAGGGAAATCCTGATCGCCATCGGGGAGGACCCGGACCGGGACGGTCTGGCCGACACCCCCGCGCGGGTGGCGCGTGCCTACGCCGAACAGTTCTCCGGGCTGTCCCAGCGCCCGGAGGACGTGCTCGGCACCGTGTTCGACGCCGACTACGACGAGCTGATCCTGGTCCGCGACATCGAGGTCTACAGCACCTGCGAGCATCACCTGGTGCCGTTCTTCGGCAAGGCCCACGTGGCCTACATACCGAACGAGAAAGGCCAGATCACCGGCTTGTCCAAGCTGGCCAGGCTGGTCGACCTCTACGCCAGGCGGCCACAGGTCCAGGAGCGGATGACCAGCCAGATCGCCGACGCGCTGATGCGGGTGCTCGAGCCGCGCGGTGCCCTGGTCGTGATCGAGGCGGAGCACCTGTGCATGTCCATGCGCGGTGTGCGCAAGCCGGGCGCGAAAACCGTCACCTCGGCGGTGCGCGGCAGCATCAGGGACAGTGCCCGCACCCGGGCGGAGGCCATGAGCCTGCTGCTGCACCGCGGCTGAGCCGTGCTCGGACCGCACCCCGTCGTCGCGCCCGCGAAGCGCCGGACTGGGTGCTCGCGAAGCGTCGGCCTGGGCCGCAGGCACAGAAATTGTGCGCGGGAAGCTAGCCTTGTAACAAAGGCCTAGGAGAGAACCTCCAGCCACGGACGGAAGTGGCGCTCATGGGTACTTTGCAAATAACGGGAGATTACCCATGAAAAGCGCCGGCGGGACTACGCTGTTTTCCCGTGACGCAGGGTCTCATGCACATGTCTGAAGCGAGCGAGCCGAGCGCTCTGCCTGACGCAGCCGACGCCGGTGAGACCGGGGAACACACCCAACTCCCGCCTGGCCGGGAGCCGGACCGCAGGCAGCGGCACCGGTGGGTGCCCATCACGGCGGGCTGGCTCAGCCTGCTGATCGGGCTCGCCGACGTGGTGAGCGCGGTCATTCCCCGGCTCCAGTTGGTGCACCGGCTGCACCGGATCACGCCGTTCGTGCCTGGCGTCCTGACCAATGTCACTTTTACCGCGGACGTGATCATCGGGCTGCTCCTGTTGATGCTCTCGCACGGGCTGCGGCGCAGAAAGCGCCGCGCTTGGCAGGCAACTTGCCTGTTGCTTACCTTCAGCGTGCTCATTCATGTGGTGCACGCGCCCTATCTGGCGCCAGGCGTGATCTCCGCGATACTCCTGGGTGGCCTGCTCTTTTACCGGGACGAGTTCTACGCGGTGGGCGACGCGCTGACCCGGTGGCGCGCCGCGCGCGTCTTCGTCTGCCTGCTGATCGCGGACCTGGCCATCGGCCTGACCTACATGCTGCTGGTGCACGGCCTGGCCCAGGACTACTCGGTGTGGCAGCGGATCGTGCACACCGCCTACGGCCTGGTCGGCGTGACCGGCCCGGTCCAGTTCGTGCCAGAGAGCAGGAGCGACTTCTTCAACACCCTGACCAGCTCGCTTGGCGTGTTCACGCTGCTCGTCACCGGGTACCTTTTCCTGCGCCCGGCCAAGCCCAAGGGCAGGTTCAGCCCGCAGGACGAGGGGGAGATCCGGGGACTGCTGGGACGGCACGGGCACCGGGACTCGCTGGGCTATTTCACGCTCCGCCACGACAAGAACGTGATCTGGTCAGCTACCGGCAAGTCCTGCGTGGGCTACCGGGTGGTCTCCGGGGTCATGCTGGCCAGCGGCGACCCCATCGGAGATCCCGAGGCCTGGCCGGGCGCGATCCACGCGTTCCTCGACGAGGCGGCCAGGCACGCCTGGGCGCCCGCGGTGATGGGCTGCAGCGAGCTTGGTGCCGAGGTCTGGTGCCGGGAGGGCGGCGGGCTGACCGCCCTGGAACTCGGTGACGAGGCGGTCGTGGAGGTCGCCGACTTCAGCCTCCAGGGCAGGCAGATGCGCAACGTCCGGCAGATGACCGCCCGGGTGTGCCGCCAGGGGTACGTGGCGGAGATCCGGCGGCTTTCCGAGGTGCCGCAGGACGAGTTGGAGCGGCTGGTCCGCCGGGCCGACTCCTGGCGCGGCAGCCCCACAGAGCGCGGGTTCTCGATGGCCCTCGGCCGGGTCGGCGGCCCGGGCGACGGGGACTGCGTCATCGCCACGGCCACGGAGAACGGGGTGCTGCGCGGCCTGCTGCACTTCGTGCCGTGGGGATCTGACGGCCTTTCCCTCGACCTCATGCGCCGGGAGCGGACCGCGCAGCCGGGAGTGAACGACTTCCTCATCGTGGAGACGATCAAGGCGGCCCAGGATCTCGGCATCAAGAGGGTGTCGCTGAACTTCGCGGTGTTCCGCGCGGCTCTGGCCCGTGGCGAGCGGATCGGCGCCGGGCCGGTGCTGCGGGCCTGGCGGGGCATCCTGCTGTTCGCCTCCCGGTGGTTCCAGATCGAGTCCCTCTACAAGTTCAACGCCAAGTTCTGCCCGCTGTGGGTGCCGCGTTTCTTCGTGTTCTCCGGGACCAGGGATGCGCCGCGGGTCGCGCTCGCCGCCCTGGAAGCCGAGGCGTTCCTGGTCTGGCCCACGGTGGAGGTGCGCCGGATCGCTCGCCGGATGGGACTCACCCGGCTGGCGCGGCCACTGCGCCGGCACCGCTGAGCCTGGCCGCCGGAATCGGTCCTCCGGGCCGCTGAGCCTGGCCGCTGGAATCGGTGCGGCCGGCCGCTGAGTCAGCCTGTGTCGATGTCGCCCTCCGCGCATAGGGTGACCAGTGTGACAAGCGGCACACCCGCCGGGGGTTGGCCGGGCGCTGCCCGGCCGGCTGGCATGCGCCGCGGCCCGGGCCCGCCCGGGCTTCCCGATCCGGACCGGTGCCTGGTCATGGGGGTAGTGAACGTCACACCGGATTCGTTCTCCGATGGCGGCGAATGGTTCGGGGCCGAGGCGGCGATCGGCCGTGGCCGGCAACTCGCCGCCCAGGGCGCCGACATCGTGGACGTGGGCGGGGAATCCACCCGGCCTGGTGCCCAGCGGATACCCGCCGACGAGGAACTCCGCCGGGTCATCCCGGTGATCACCGGGCTGGCGGCTGAGAACGTGCCGGTCAGCGTGGACACCATGCGGGCCGAGGTGGCCGCCGCAGCGCTGGATGCCGGTGCCAGCCTGGTCAACGACGTGAGCGGCGGCCTGGCCGACCCGGACATGCCCCGCCTGGTGGCCCAGGCGGGAGTGCCCTACGTGGTCATGCACTGGCGCGGTCACAGCCACCGGATGCAGGAGCGGGCCGTCTACGCCGATGTCGTCGGGGAGGTGTGCGAGGAACTGCGCCGCCGGATCGACGTGGTGATCGCGCAGGGCGTGGAGCCTTCGATGATCGTGGTGGATCCGGGGCTCGGCTTCGCCAAGCAGGCCGAGCACAACTGGGCGCTCCTGGTGAACCTGGACCGCGTATCCCGCCTGGACGGCACCGGGCACGCCTTCCCCGTGCTCGTGGGAGCATCGCGCAAGCGCTTCCTTGGCCGGCTGCTGGCCGGTCCCGACGGCACCCCCCGGTCCTTCGCCGGCTCCGACGACGCCACGGTCGCGGTGACCGCACTCGCCGCCGCCGCGGGCGCCTGGTGCGCCCGGGTGCACGAGGTGCCCGCCAACTCCGACGCGGTCCGCGTTGCCGAAGCCTGGCGGGCGGCCGCCAAGGAGAGCGTCACATGACCCTGGACCGGATCGAGCTGCGAGGGCTGCGGGTCTTCGCCCGGCACGGCGTGCTCGACTCCGAGCGGCGGAACGGCCAGGAGTTCGTGATCGACGCGGTGCTGTGGCTGGATACCAGGCCCGCCGCTGGGAGCGATGACCTGTCCAAGACCGTTGACTATGGTGCCCTTGCCAACCGGCTGGTGCGCCTGGCCGAGGACCCGCCCGTCCGGCTGATCGAGACGCTGGCCGGGCGGCTCGCGGCCGATTGCCTGTCCGAACCCCTGGTCGCGGAGGTCGAGATCACAGTCCACAAGCCGCAAGCGCCCATCGCTCATCCGTTCAGCGACGTCACCGTCGTCATCCGCCGGGCGCGGCCGTCGCCCGGTCCCCAGCACCCGGCACCCCCCTCGTCCAGCCCCCAGCAGCCCGCACCGCCCCCGCCCGGCCCACGGCGGCCCGTGTGAACCGGCGCACGGTCATAGCCATGGGCAGCAATATCGGTGACCGCCTGGACTACCTGCAAGGTGGGCTGGACGGGCTGTTCGACACCCCCCGCATCACGTTCCTCGCCGTGTCGCCGGTGTACGAGACCACCCCGGTCGGCGGGCCGGAGCAGCCCGACTACCTGAACGCCGTGGTGATCGCGGAGACGTCCATGCCCGCGCAGGCCGTGCTCGAACGGTGCCTCAGCCTTGAGGACGCGTACGGCCGCGTCCGTGACGAGCGGTGGGGCCCGCGAACGCTCGACCTGGATCTCATCGTCTACGGTGACGAGGTGAGCAACAGCCCAGGATTGACGCTGCCGCATCCCCGTGCGCACGAGCGCGCGTTCGTCCTCGCTCCCTGGCTCGACGCCGACCCGCAGGCGCAGATCCCGGGCTGCGGGCCGGTGGCGGACCTGCTGGCCGCCCTCGGTACCGCAGGGGTCGCCCGAGTGGAGGGCGCCGTGCTGCACCCGCCCGCATGACCACCACCAAAGCCAGCGCGGCGGTGCGGCGCCGATGACACCGACCAAGGCCCGCACCCTGGTCCTGACCGGCCTGATCTGCGCCGTCGGGGTCTGGCTGCTGCTGCGGCAGGTGTACACGTCGCTGCCCCCGCTGCCGTGGAGCGGAGTGCCCGCGCTGCTGCTGCTCGCCATCGCCGAGACGATCACCGGCCGGAACGTGCGAGCCCGGCTGGCTGGCCGCGGCACCCCGATCCCCCCGATCGCGGTGGCCAGGATGGCCGCGCTGGCGAAGGCCAGTTCGCTGGCGGGCGCCCTCATCGGCGGGCTGGCCGCCGGTTTCCTGATCTACGTCTCGGCGTCACTGGACAAGTCGGCGTACCGGTCCGACGCGCTGGTGTCCGGGGCGACGCTGGGCGCCGCGCTACTGCTCATCGCCGCCGCGCTGTACCTGGAGTACGGCTGCCGCGCCCGGAACGGCCGCGACCAGGACGCCGAACCCGGCCAGCCGCCGCATTCGGGTGCTGCGCACTGACCGCGGCACCAGGGGCCGCCTACCTGTCCATGTCACCCACGACGAAGAACAGTGAGCCCAGGATCGCGGCCAGGTCCGCGACTCGGTGCCCCGGCAGCAGGTCAGGGAGCACCGCCATGTTGCTGAACGAGGCCGACCTCAGCTTGAGCCGCCACGGTGTCTTGCCGCCCCGGGACACCAGGTAGTAACCGCTCAGCCCGAGGGGGCCCTCCGTCCACGCGTAAGCGTGTCCCTCGGGCACCTTGAACACCTTCGGCAACCTGGCGCTCAGCGGGCCCTGGGGGAGGCTGGCGAGCCGCTCTGCGCACTCCTCGGCCAGGTCCAGGGAGACCGCTAGCTGATCGGACAGGCACTCGAACCGGGCCAGGCAGTCCCCCTCGGTGCGGACCGGGACCCGGAGCACCCCCGCCAGTTCGGGGTAGGCGAGGTAAGGCTCGTCGCGGCGCAGGTCGAAATCCACCCCGCAGGCTCGTGCCGCGGGCCCGCTCACCCCGTACTGCCGCACCTGCGCGGGGGTCAGCGCCCCGATGCCCCTGGTGCGGTCGCGGAAGCCGTCCTGGCCCAGTGTGGCCCCGATCGCGGGCAATGCCGCGCGCACCTCGTCGATGACCCGGCGGGCCCGGGTCAGCCAGCCTGCCGGGATCTCTTCCTTGAGGCCGCCGACCCGGTTGAACATGTAGTGCATCCGGCCGCCGGAGATCTCCTCCATGATCGACTGGATGGCCTCGCGCGCTCCGAAGGCGGCCCGTGCCGCCGCTGGCTCGCCCGGCTCGCCCGGCTCGCGCGGCTCGCCGGCCGCGATCTCCGGCGGATAGGAGCTGAGGAAGGCGAGATGGCTCAGCGCCCGGTTCAGCTCGGCCAGCATGGTGCGGGCCCAGACCCCCCTGGGCGGTACCTCGATCCCCGCCAGCCGCTCCGCGGCGAGCACCACGCCCAGTTCGCTGGCGAAGGCGCCCAGCCAGTCGTGCCGGTTGGCGAGCACGATGATCTGGCGGTAGTCCCGCGCCTCGAACAGCTTCTCCGCGCCCCGGTGCATGAACCCGATCTCGGGCTCGGCCGCCGTGATCCGGTCACCGTCCAGGGTGAGCCGTAGCCGCAGCATCCCGTGCGCCGACGGGTGCGACGTCCCCAGATTGATGAGGAACTCCGGCCCATCGCCCGTCCCGGCCGTGGCAGTCCCGGCCGTGGCAGGCCCGGCCGTGGCGGCTCCGGGCAGCCAGGCGCCGGTGACCGCCTCCATCCGGCGGCCCGGGCCGGGCTCCCCAGGTGCCTGGCGCTCACGCATCCGCCCATGCTGCCACGTGCCATGCGCCCCCAGTCCTCGGCGCGTTTGTCGTCGTTGTCACAACGCCGACATTCTTGTGTCGTCCTTGCCACAACCACGACAATCAGGTTCGATCGGCCCCTGCGCCGGGCGGGGGCGCCCGGGCTCAGCCGGCCGCGGTCTGGGCCAGCTTCGCCAGCGGTCCGGGCAGGCGCATGCCGACGGCCTGGGCCAGCCAGCCGAACCCGCCAAGCCCCGCGGCGGCCAGCAGTTCGGCGTCCTGCGACGCCCGGCACAGCGCCAGGGCATAACCTTGCGGATCGCTGGCCGCGAGCGCCAGCGAGGGACGCCGTGCGTCCAGGCCAAGTTCCCGCAGCGCCGCCCGTTGTGTGGTGAGCACGGTCTCGTCGGCTCCCGCGGCCGCCCCGGCCGCCGCGCAGGCGTCCAGTGCCACGTGCGCGGTGATGTCCCTGGACCCGTCGGGGACCGGGGACACCGCCCGCCCCTCCAGGTAACCGGTCAGCGTCCCGCAACCGGGCCGGTCCGCCCCGAGGTGCCCGTAGTCGATGGCCACCGCGACGCCGCGGGCCGACACAGCGGATCACCCCGGCCCACGCCGCGCACCGGGTGCGGCCGACCTCGGCGCGCTGCCCGCAGGCGCGCAGCGGCCACCAGTCGCTGATCCAGGCCAGGTCCGCCGGATCGGGCTGGCCGTGCGGGCGTTCGGCGCCGGTGGCCGGGTCCACCTGGACCACGGCCGGGCCGGTGGCGGTGAGTTCCACCACGTCCAGCGGGACGTTGTCCAGCCATTCGCTGGCGATCACGAGCCCGGTGATGCCGGCGGGCGGCACACGCTCCCAGCGGATCCGGGGATCGAGCCCGGCAGGCCGCGGTGCCACCTCCACCGCGCAGGCGGCGATCCGCCCGGCCAGCCCCCGGCCGGCCGACGCCCGGCCCGGCCGGCCCAGGCTCTGCCGCCGCGGCCAGGACCTGCTCCAGCAGTTCGCCCCGGCCGGCGCCGACGTCCACCAGGTCGATCCGCTCCGGCCAGCCAAGCCCCGCGTCCACCTCGCGCAGCAGTTCCAGCACGGCCGCGGCATAGCCTGGCGAGACGTGGACCGAGGTGCGGAAGTGACGAGCCGGAGGCTCACCCCTGGCGTAGAACCCGCCAGGGCCGTAGAGCGCAGCCTGCATGGCCTGCCGCCAGGTCATCCACACACCGCCGACTCTAGGCGGCTCGCAGGCCCCCGCGGCGGAGCTTCCAGGCCACGACTCTGCCGCGCGCGCCGCGCTGCCTGGCAGGACGCCGCGACTATGCTGATCGTTGCCATCCGGCGTCCACTGACCTGTCGCAGGGCCCGTTCACCGGCCACGCGCGAGGACTGGACCGAGAGGGATAAGAATCCATGCCGAGCCCGGTGGACCCGAGTCAGCCGCATCCTGCCCGGCTCCGGGTAGGCGTGATCGGAGCCGGAAAGGTCGGCGTCGTCCTGGGCGCCGCGCTGGCCCGGGCCGGGCACAAGGTCGTGGCCGTCGCCGCGGTATCGGACGCCTCGGTCCAGCGGGCGGCCGCGATGCTGCCTGGAGTGCCGGTCCGGCGCCCGGCCGCCGTCCTCGCCGATGCCGACCTGGTGCTGCTCACCGTGCCCGACGACGCCCTGCCAGGATTGATCAACGGGCTGGCCGCCACCGAGGCTCCGGTCGAGGGCCGCCTGCTCGCGCACGCCAGCGGCCGTTACGGCGTCGGCGTGCTCGACGCGACCACCCGGCGGGGCGGGCTGCCGCTGGCCCTGCACCCGGTGATGACCTTCGCGGGCCGCCCGGACGACCTGAACCGCCTGGCCGGGATCTGTTTCGGGGTCACCGCCCCGGCCGCGCTGCGCCCGGTCGCGGAGGGGCTGGTCATCGAGATGGGCGGCGAGCCCGTCTTCATCGATGAGGACCAGCGCGGGCTCTACCACGCGGCCCTGGCCAGCGGGGCCAATCACCTGGTCACGCTCGTGGTCCAGGCGGCCGAACTACTTGGCATGGCCGGTGTGCCGGACCCGGCGCGGATGCTGCGGCCACTGCTGAGCGCCGCGCTGGACAACGCGCTTGTGCTCGGCGACGCGGGCCTGACCGGGCCCGTCGCCCGCGCCGACGCGGACACCGTGGCCAGCCACGTGGCGGCGCTGCAGCGCGCCTCACCCGAGGCGCTGCGGGCCTACGTCGCGCTGGCGCGGCTCACCGCCGACCGGGCGCTGGCCGCGGGCATGCTGGCCCCTCCGGACGCTCAGCGGCTGCTGGAGGTACTCGCCGGAGCGCCGCGGTGACGCCGCCGGTCCTGGCCCGCACCAGGCTCGGCATGACCGCCGGACGCAAGCTGCTTGGCTCTCCCATCGTCCTGGTGCCGACGATGGGCGCGCTCCACGAAGGTCACATCGCATTGCTCCGCAGCGCCGCAGCCCTTTCGCGGCCATACGGAAGCGTCGTGGTCTCCGTGTTCGTCAACCCGCTCCAGTTCGGGGCCGGTGAGGACCTCGACCGCTACCCACGCGATCTGGACACAGACCTGGCGATCTGCGAGCGCGAGGGGGTGGCGCTGGTGTTCGCGCCCGGCGACGCCCAGATGTATCCCAGGGAACAGCTGATCACCGTGGACCCGGGCCCGATGGGGCAGGTACTGGAGGGGGCATCGCGGCCGGGCTTCTTCACCGGGGTGCTCACCGTCGTGCTCAAGCTGTTCCAGCTCGTCGGCCCGCAGGTCGCGGTGTTCGGGGAGAAGGACGCACAGCAGCTTGCCCTGATCAGGCGGATGACCGAAGATCTGTGCCTCGGCGTCGAGATCGCCAGCGTGCCCACCGTCCGGGAACCCGACGGCCTGGCGGTATCCAGCCGGAACGCCTACCTCACCGAGCCCGAGCACGCGACCGCGCTGGCGCTGTCCCGTGCCCTGCAAGCCGGCCGGCAGGCCGGTGAATCCGGACCGGACGGGGTGCTCGCGGCCGCACAGCGGATTCTGGACGAGGCGGCCAAGGCCGACCCGCCACTGGTCACGGACTACCTGGCCCTGGTCGAGCCGGATACCTTCACCCTCGTGAAGCCGGGCTTCGCCGGCGATGCCCTGCTCCTGGTGGCCGCCCGGGCCGGGGCCACCCGCCTGATCGACAACACCCCCCTGACTCTCGGCCGGCCGACCCCATGACCCCGCGCGCCGCGCTCGCCCCCTCCCCGCCGCCCGCCGCCCCGCCCCAGCGCCGAGGGGCTGCGCCACAACGCTCCCGGCCGCCTCGCTGGCCCCGCCCGCCGCTGCGCCACTGCCTCCTCGCCTCCTCGCGCTCGTGATCATGACTTTGGTGGGGCTATCACCCCCTCTAAGTCATGATCACGAAGTGGGGGCACGCGGGCTGCGGGGCGTTAGGGGCTGCTGGTGTTACTGGGGTTTGCTGGGCCTGGGTTCGCGGCGGTGAGGGAGTGCCATGCTGCTGACGATCGACGTGGGCAACACCAACATGGTGCTGGGGGTGTTCGAGGGCGAGGAGGTCGTCGAGCACTGGCGCATCGCCACCGACCCGGCCCGCACCGCCGACGAGATCGCCGTGGTGCTGCAGGGGCTGATCGGGCTGAGCGACGTCCTCAAGGACCCGGACATCACCGGGATCGCGCTGTGCTCCACCGTGCCTTCTGTGCTGCACGAGATGCGTGAGATGTGCCAGCGCTACTACGGCGACATCCCCGCGCTGATCGTGGAGCCGGGGGTGCGCACCGGCGTCTCGGTGCGGATGGACAACCCGAAGGAGGTGGGCAGCGACCGGATCATGAACACGGTCGCCGCGGTGCACCTCTACGGCGGCCCGGCGCTGGTCGTGGACTTCGGCACCTCCACCAACTTCGACGCGGTCAGCAGCCGCGGTGAGTTCGTCGGCGGCGCCCTGGCCCCCGGCATCGAGATCTCCGTGGATGCCCTCTCCCGCCGCGCCGCGCAGTTGCTCAAGGTCGAATTGACCCGGCCGCAGCACGTGATCGGCAAGAACACCGTCGAGGCGCTCCAGTCCGGGATCATCTTCGGTTTCGCCGGCCAGGTCGAGGGGATTGCCCGGCGGATCGTCGCGGAACTGGCGCCGGACGATCCGGACTCGGTGACCGTCATCGCCACAGGCGGCCTGGCCCCGCTGGTCCTCAGCGAGATCAGCGTGATCGACGCGCACGAGCCCTGGCTGACCCTGATCGGGCTGCGCCTGGTGTTCGAGCGGAACATGGCCGGCGGCTGACCCGCGCGGAAAACCAGTCCTGCGGGCGCCGCGGCGCCGGTAGCCTCGTCGGCGTGGAGGACGACGAGTACCTAGCCGAGTTTCCCGAGCAGTACCTGGCCGAACTGCCTGAGCAGATGCGGGTACGGCTGGCTAAGCGGGGTCGGCTGCTCGCCGAGGGGACCGACCCTTACCCGGTGGAATTCCCCCGGACCAACACGATCGCCGAGGTGCGCGCCCGGTACCCGGATCTGGCGGCGGACACCGCCACCGGCGAGCACGTGGGTGTCACCGGCCGGGTGATGCTGTCCCGTATCGCCGGGAAGCTGTGCTTCGCGACCATCCGCGACGGCACCGGGGACATCCAGGTGATGCTTTCCGCCGACCGGATCGGCGAGGACGCGCTGGTGGCCTGGAAGCGGGATGTGGACCTCGGGGATCACATCGGCGTCGAGGGCGAGGTCATCTCGTCCCGCCGCGGTGAGCTGTCCGTCCTGGCCGACAGGTTCGCCATCACGGCCAAGGCCCTTCGGCCGCTTCCCGACAAGCACCATGGGCTGACGGACCCAGAGTCGCGGGTCCGGCAGCGTTATGTAGACCTGATCGTCAACCCGAAGGCACGCCGGATGGCCGAACTGCGGGCAGCGGTGACGCGGGCGGTGCGTGAAGAACTCCACGACCGCGGGTTCATCGAGGCCGAGACGCCCATCCTGCAGCGGGTGCACGGCGGGGCGAACGCGCGGCCGTTCGCTACCCACATCAACGCTTACGACATGGACCTTTACCTGCGGATCGCGCTGGAGCTCTATCTCAAGCGACTGGTGGTCGGCGGCATCGAGAAGGTCTACGAGATCGGGCGCAACTTCAGGAACGAGGGCGTGGACGCCACGCACAACCCGGAGTTCACCATGCTGGAGGCCTATGAGGCCTACGGCGACTACATGACCGTGGCCACGCTCACCCGGGAGCTGATCCAGCGGGCCGCCAAGGACGCGCTTGGCGGCACCCAGCTGCACCGGGCGGACGGGATCGAGGCCGACATCGGCGGCGACTGGCCGGTCAAGAGCGTGCACGGCGCGGTGTCCGAGGCGCTCGGCGAGGAGGTCACCCCGGACACCGGTGAGCAGGAGTTGCGGGCGTTGTGTGTGCGCGCGGGCGTGCCCGCCGAGCCGAAGTGGAACCGGGGCCAGGTCCTGCTGGAGATGTACGAGCGGCTGGTCGAGCGGCACACCGTGATGCCGACCTTCTACCGGGACTTCCCGGTCGAGGTGTCCCCGCTCACCCGGGCCCACCGCGAGGATCCCCGGCTGGCGGAGCGCTGGGACCTGGTGGCGTTCGGCACCGAGCTGGGCACCGGCTACTCCGAGCTGGTCGACCCGGTGGAGGAGCGGGCCCGGCTCACCGCGCAGTCACTGCTCGCCGCCGGGGGTGATCCCGAGGCGATGGTGGTCGACGAGGAGTTCCTGCAGGCGCTGGAGTACGGCATGCCCCCGACCGGAGGAATGGGCATGGGCATCGACCGGATGCTGATCATGTTCACCGGCGAGACCATCAGGGAGACGATCCTTTTCCCGATGGTCCGGCCCGAATAGGGGCCGAGCCTAGCGGCGGAACGTAGCGGCCGCTGTGTGTAGCGGGCCCGCTACGGCCTGCGGGCCCGCCACGTTTCTCAGCCGACGATCCGGACGGCGCCCACGTAGACGTTCCACATGACCGGCTGGACCTGCACGTCCTCGCCGAAGTCGGGGGCGTCCACCATCAGGTTGTTGCCGATGTAAAGGCCCACGTGGCCGATGTCGGGGTAGAAGAACACCAGGTCGCCGGGCTCGAGCTGGTTGCGGCCCACGTGCACGCCCATCTGCCACTGGTCGCCGGTGAAGTGCGGCAGGCTGATGCCGACCTTGGCGTAGGCCCACAGGACCAGGCCCGAGCAGTCGAAGGAGCTCGGGCCCGCCGCGCCCCAGACGTAGGGGTCACCGCGCCGGGTCAGCGCCCAGCGCAGCGCCTGCGCGCCGATCGTGTTGGCGGTGGGGATGGCGATGTTCGGGTAGTTGCCGGTCTGGTTGAACACGGCCATGGCCTTCTTGAACACCGAGCTGTTCAGCAGGGTGATCTTGCCTTGCGCCTGGCGCCGCTTGGTGGCCATCTGCGCGGTGAGCCGCTTGGCCCGCTGGGTCTGCTGCTCGGCGCTCGCGCGGGCCCGCTGCGCGGCGGCGACGCCCTCGGCGATCTGGCTCACCTGGTCGCCGTTCTCCTTCTGCAGCTCCTGCACGAACGCCGCCCGGCCGATCAAGGTCGACGCCGTGCTTGTGGTCAACAGCTCCAGTGGGGTGCTCAATCCGCCGTTCATGTAGCTCTGCGCCGCGAGCTGGCCCACGGCGAGATTCCCGGCCCTGAGCTCGGTGAGGTCCCGCACGTAGGTGCCCTCGGCGACCCTCGCCTCGGTCTGCGCCTGGGTGAGCTGGATCCGCAGCCCGTTGTACTGCTCGTTCAGGCTGTTGATCTCGTTGGAGAGCGCCCTGGCCTGGGCCACCAGATCCTTCAGGCTGGGCATGGGCTGGCTGGGCGCGGCACCCCCGATGCCGAACGGCAGGACGAGGCTGAACAGCGCGGTCGCGCCGATCACGGTAGCCACCCGTCCCCAGGCCCGGCCGGGCCTGCGGTGAGCATTTCGTGGACCACTTGGCATGTACTTGCGGGGACGCAAGTGCTCCACCCGGTCTCCTCTCATCGGCGAACTGCCGCTCGCGCCGGTTCGCCTGGCCATACTGCTCTGGCCGTGCTGCCGGAGGCGCGATCGGCGTGGTTGCGGCGCCGCAAGGTGATGGGGCCTGCGGGCGGCCACCAACCGGAACGAGTGAATCTTTGCATAGCGCCAGGCGTGTGAGAGGCCAGCTCGCGATAAGCGGGCCCCCCTTAGGGGATCCCTGCAAGTCGGGTGCGAATTAGTGAGCGGTATTCCCGCAGTTCACGAGCTTGTGATGGGCCTGAGAGCGGGTGTGATCTGCCCGTGATATGCCGTATTGAGATCGGCGTGCCTGAGGCGCTACGTTCAAGCATTGGCAAAGGCGCACCTTGGCCGCCTGACCTGCGCGGACGTCGCGCCGGCTGCGGTGCCGTCCGGGTCCGGCTAGGGTTTGCGCGCGATGGACTACATGATCAGGCGCGCCCGGACCCCTGACGTGCGAGCGATCGCCGACCTGGTGGACATCAATGTCGGGTCCCGGCGCCTGCTCGGCAAGGCGGCCGTCACGCTGTATGAGGACGTGCAGGAGTTCTGGGTTGCCGAACGTGCCGTCGACGGTGCCGTCGTGGGCTGCGGGGCCCTGCACGTGATGTGGGAGGACCTGGCCGAGATCCGGACGGTGGCGGTGCGCCCGGGGTTGCAGGGGCACGGGATCGGTCACCGGCTGGTGGCCGCCCTGCTCGGCAGCGCCAGGGAGGTGGGCGTGCGCCGGGTGTTCGTGCTGACCTTCGCGACCGGGTTCTTCGCGCGGCACGGTTTCGTGGAGATCGACGGGGCGCCCGTCTCGCCTGAGGTGTACGACGAACTGCTGCGCTCCTATGACGAGGGCGTTGCCGAGTTCCTTGACCTCGACCGGGTCAAGCCGAACACCCTGGGCAACCACCGCATGCTGCTGCACCTGTGACATTGCCTCCCTCGCGGCCGGCTGGCTGGCCGGTGGCGCCGCCTCTCTTCGGTGGCGGCGCTGCGCGGCAGCGGCGGCGGCGGCTACGGGGCGGCCAAGGCCGCGCTGCACGGCTACGTCTACGACCTCGCCAGCGAACTAAGCGGGTACGGCGGTACCGCCAACGTGGTCGCGCCCGGGTTCGTGCCCGACACTGAGTTCTGGGCGGGCCGGCTCACCGGGGAATCCCGGCGCGAGCGCGCGGCGCAGACGCTGGTCGGCCGGGAAGGGACGCCGGAGGAGGTGGCCTCGCTGATCTCCTGGCTGCTCGGGCCGGACGGTGGCTGGGTCACCGGCCAGGTGCTTTCCCCGAACGGCGGCGTGGTCCTCGGCCGCTAGCGTGGTGCCAGCCGGGCTCAGAGCAGGCGCGGCTGGCTTACCTCAGGGCGGCGCGGGCGCGGCACCGCGGGCCGGTCGAGCAGCCGGGGGTCGATCGAGGCGAGGAACGGTGACGGGCCGGTCTCCGTCACCGTCGAGTGCCGCCGCCGCCGCGCGGCACAGGTGAGGAACAGGTGCGTCCGGGCGCGGGTCATCGCGACAAACAGCAGGCGCCGCTCCTCCGCAAGGTCGGTACCGCCAATCGCTCGGGCCGCGCCCGCTCGGGCCGCGCCACCCGGCTCCAGGGCAGCCTCGGCCACCTCCGGAGCCATGCCGGCCGCGCTTGGAGCCGTGCCCTCGTCTCCGGAGCTCTCGCCCTCTCCTGCTGGCCGATTTCCACGGGCTGACCGCCTCCCGGGGAGCCAGAGCGGCAGCAGGTCCCGCTCGCACCCGGCCACGAAGACGACGCCGAACTCCAGCCCCTTGGCGGCGTGGATCGTCAGCAGCGTGACCGCGTCCGCCCGGGGATCCAGCGCGTCGGCCTCGGCGCCAAGCGCGATCTCGGTCATGAACCGCTCGAAGTCGTCACCGCACCGCCGCGCGAGCGGAGCGAGCACCTCCCCGGCAGCCAGCACGTCCACCGGCCGCAGCCCCCCGCCGGAGGTACGCCGACCGGAGGACCGCGCATCCGGCAATCGCGACGCGAGCCCGTGCACCGCGGCACGCAACCGCTCAGCCACACCCGTGCCGCCCGCGCTCAGGCCAGCCTCGCCGGGGCCGCCCAGGCCGCCTGCGCCCTGCCCGGCACCGCCCGGCCCGGCCGCGCTCAGCCCCGCCGCGCTCAGCCCGGCCGCGCCGGTCATCTCCCGCAGGATCTCCGGAACGGCCGCCCGGCGCCCCAGCAGGTCATGTGAGCGCTTCTGGAACGGCAGCCCGGCCCGGGTCAGGGCCTGGCCGAGCGCCACGGCCTGAGCATCGGTGCGGTACAGCACGGCCATGTCGGCGAGTGCGAGCTTGCCGCCCGCATGCCCGTCCGCGCGGCCGGTGTCCAGCGAATGGAACGAGGCGCCGCCAAGCAGCTTGTCGATGGCCTGGGCGATCCACGCGCCTTCGCCCCGGTCGGAGGCCGCCTCGTGCACGGTGATCCGCTCGGCGGCGCCTGCGGCCGGACCGGCCACGGCGCTCATCCGCCTGCCCGGGACCAGCGTGGCGGGCGCCACGGCCTGCATCGCGCCCGAGACGATCACCGGCGAAGAACGGTAGTTGCGGGTCAGCGTCACGGTCCTGGCGCCGGGGTAGTCGCGCCCGAACCTGAGGAAGAAGCCCACATCGGCGCCGCGGAACCCGTAGATCGCCTGATCCGGGTCGCCGATCACGGCCAGGCCGCTGCCGTCGCCGGCCAGCAGGCGCAGCAGGGCATATTGCGCGGCGTCGGTATCTTGGTACTCATCCACGCTGATGGACCGCCAGCGCGCTGCCAGCGTCGCCGCGAGGGCGGGGTCCTGGCGAAGCATCGCCAGCGGGAGGGCGATCAGGCCGTCGAAATCCACCAGGCCGCGCGAGGCGAGCAGCCTGGCGAACTCGCCCGCTGCGCCGGGATCCCGCGCTACCTCGCTGAGCAGGCGCCGCCCCGCCGCCATGGACCCGGCTTCCTCCGTCGCCACCCCGAGCCTGGTCTTCTCGTCGGCCACCGTGAACCCAGGGTCAAGCCCGGCCCGCCCGGCGTGCTCGCGCAGGATCGTCAGGCCCAGCCCGTGAAACGTGGTGATCATCAGTCGGCAGGCCTGGGCGGGCAGCAGCACAGTAAGCCGCTCGCGCATCTCCACGGCCGCCCGGCGGGTAAAGGTAAGCGCCAGGCACGCCTCGGGCGGCGCACCGCGCTCCGCGACCAGGACGGCGATCCGCCGGGTGAGCGTGCGCGTCTTGCCGGTCCCGGGCCCGGCAAGGATCAGCAGCGGCCCTGGGGCCTGTGCAGCCTCTCGCTGACTGGGGTCCAGGCCCGCGAGCATCGACCCGTACCCCTGCCCATTTTCATGCCATACGACCGGCCCTCCAGGCCCTTGACCGGCTCGCTGGCCGCCATCCGGCTCGGCAGTGCCCGCCTGCGGCGCTGTCCTTCCGACTGGTTCGGCTGCCGGTCTGGAGACGTCGGACAGGCCAGCGGCGCCGGTCGCCGGGATGTCGAACAGGGTCTCCGTGCCGGCCAGTTCCTCCGGCCGGAACAGCCGGATCACCCCGTACTCCCCGTCGTAACCCGCTTCCTTGATCACCTCGCCCCTGCGGAGCCGGGCGATGGCTTCGGCTACCAGGCTGCCCGCGGTGCGGCCGATATCGGCGGTGTCGGCCTCGCGGAGAATGTGCAACTCAGGTCCGAGCGTGGCGACAAGCCGGTCCACCTCCATGGTGACCTTCTTGCTCTGCCGTCCTGTGCCGCGGATCTCACCGATGATCTCGGGCAGGGAAACCAGGTTGGCCGAGGCAGCCGCTCCCGGTGGCCGGTATCCTTCCGGGCGGTCCGCGAGTTCCGCTACCCGGCTCATCACGCCAATAGTCAGCGGTTTCTCACATTTCGGACAGATACTCGCATGGCGCACACTCTCCGCGGGCAACAGCCGGACTCCGCACTTGCGATGCCCATCGGCGTGGTAACGGCCGCCTTCGGGAAAGAAGTTCAGCGTTCCGGCAAGCCCCTGGCCTGTACGCAACGCACGCAACATCGCAAAGTAGTCCACTGCCGTGCTGAACGTAGTTGCCTCCCGGCCGAGCATCGGCGGCGAATGCGCATCGGAGTTGCTCACAAGCCGGTAGTGGTCAAGTCCGGAGCAAATCCAGTTCATCGGCGGGTCCGAGGAGAGTCCCGTCTCCACGGCGAAGACATGTTCGGCTAGGTCGAGGTAACAGTCGGGTACGGCGTCGAACCCGGACTTCGACCCAAGAACGGCGAACCACGGCGTCCAGATGTGGGCAGGAATGAGGAAGCACCCCGGCCCGGCGTTCAGCGTAATTTCCAAGAGGTGCCGGGAGTCCAGGCCGAGGATTGGCCGGCCATCTGAAGCCAGGTTGCCCACCTTGGCCAGCGCCGTGGTGATGGCGCTCGCCGCCTCGAACGTGGGGGCGTAGAGAAGATGATGCACCTTCCTGGTTGCGCCGTCCCGCTTGTAAATGGTGGAGATCTCCGTCGACAGCAGGAATCGGATTTCCGCCTGGCAGCTCGGCGGCAGGGTGCGCCGGAGCCTGGCCGACAGTTCGGGCTTGAGCGCCAGCAGTCCCGGCTCCGCGGGCACCAGCAACTCGGCGAGCTCCGCCGCCCAGGCGGGATGGGTGAAATCGCCTGTGCCGATGACTGACAGCCCCTTTCGGGCCGCCCACCAGGCAAGATTTCCGATCTCGGCGTCTTTGCTGCAGGCGCGGGAGAACCGCGAGTGAACGTGCAGGTCCGCGTGGAACACGCCGCCTGATCCTGCCACGCGGTGCCGACAAGGCGCAGCCGTCCTGGTGTGGCGGGGCAGCTATTCGCATGCGCACCGTCGGCGTCACCGGACCGCCTACTCTCAGCGTCCGGCTCCGCACGGGCTGAGTATCGGTGTCCGTTGAACTGCCCGGCATGAGTAACAATGCCAAGTAGTCCCGCGGACGAACGAAAGAGGAGGCGCTGGGATGCTTGCCGATCTAGAGGCGCTGACACCGCCGCTGATCATGGCCGCCGCGTTCCTGATCGGGCTTACGTTGTTCCTGCGCCGTCAGATGAGCCCTCGCGACCAGCCTGAGGATGACGATGATGAGGCCGGCAATACCGGCGGCCCTTCGAATGACGATCCTGGCGATGCCGCACATGGCCCATCCACGGACCAGCATAAGGTATAGGGCCCACATCAACCCGAAGATCGATTGCATCGCAGCGCGACAGAGGGTTCTGTCCGTTTGATGACCCTTCGGCCTCTGATTACAGAGAGTTACATAAATCGAGCGCGCTGCTTCACGTGGCTCGCGGCTTGAGGAACTGCACTGGCCGAATGTTCGCAGCCTGAATTGCTAAACGCAACAGTCTTGGTATATTGTTCCTCAGCCTATTAAACGTCCCCAGCAGAAGGGCTGGCCTCATGGCACAGAAGACGGTCGTGACGGTCGTGTGCGACCTTCCCCACGACGGTGAGATCGAGGGAACCGAGACGGTTTCGTTCGCCTTTGACGGCACCGCCTATGAGATCGATGTGTGCTCTACGCATGCCAAGGATCTGCGCGAGAAGTTCGGTAAGTACGTTGAGCACTCCCGCCGTGTGGCAGGCAGTGGCGGCGGTGGTCGTCGTCGCCGTTCGCGCAGTGGGCCAGGCCGCGAGCGTAGTTCGGAAATTAGGGCATGGGCAAAGCAGCGTGGTCACAAGGTCAGTGAGCGTGGCCGTATTCCGGCCGCGATCATCGCTGAGTACGAGTCCTCGCACTAGTTTGTTCTTCGGGGCGGCCCGCAGGTGATCTGCGGGCGGGTGCCCAAACTGCTACCCCGCCGCCAGTACCGCATGCGGGCCATAGCCCCGTTGTCGTTGCCCCGCCTCTCCTGTCGTTGACATCACGCGAACCGGCCAGCCGGAAACCGGCCCGTTGCCCGTCAGAGCTTGGTGTCAAACTCATCTCTGCCTGGCGTTCGCTTGCGGCGTAGCAGGGAACAGTCTCCCTCTTGACCGGGTTGGATGGGATGAACGCCTTCCTGCCTGGGAACGTTTCGTGCACGACAAATCGTGCGCAGCCGACTTCCAGGTACGCGGGCTACCATGCGGAAGGACAGGGGCCGGACATCGGGCCTCCCCCCGGCCGCTTGTGTGAGGGAGCAACGAAGATGTTCGAGAGGTTTACCGACCGGGCGCGGAGGGTTGTCGTCCTGGCGCAAGAAGAAGCCAGGATGCTCAATCACAACTACATCGGCACTGAGCACATCCTGCTGGGCCTGATCCACGAGGGTGAGGGCGTCGCGGCGAAAGCCCTGGAGTCGCTGGGGATCAGCCTGGAAGCGGTGCGGCAGCAGGTCGAGGAGATCATCGGCCAGGGCCAGCAGGCGCCGTCCGGGCACATCCCGTTCACTCCGCGCGCCAAGAAGGTGCTTGAGCTTTCCCTGCGCGAAGCGTTGCAACTCGGTCACAATTACATCGGCACCGAGCACATCCTGCTCGGCCTCATCCGTGAGGGCGAGGGCGTGGCCGCCCAGGTGCTGGTGAAGCTGGGCGCGGACCTGAACCGGGTGCGCCAGCAGGTGATCCAGCTGCTGCACGGCTATCAGGGGAAAGAGCCGGCCGCCTCGGGCGCCCCCTCTGAGTCTGCTCCGTCCACCTCCCTGGTGCTTGACCAGTTCGGGCGCAACCTGACGCAGGCGGCACGCGAAAGCAAGCTCGATCCGGTGATCGGCCGGGAGAAGGAAATCGAGCGGGTCATGCAGGTACTCTCCCGGCGCACCAAGAACAACCCGGTGCTGGTCGGGGAGCCCGGCGTGGGCAAGACCGCCGTGGTGGAGGGCCTGGCCCAGAAGATCGTCAAGGGCGAGGTCCCTGAGACCCTCAAGGACAAGCAGCTCTACACCCTCGACCTCGGCGCGCTGGTCGCCGGGTCCCGCTACCGCGGTGACTTCGAGGAGCGGCTGAAGAAGGTCCTCAAGGAGATCAGGACCCGCGGCGACATCATCCTGTTCATCGATGAGCTGCACACGCTGGTCGGTGCCGGTGCCGCGGAGGGCGCGATCGACGCGGCCTCGATACTGAAGCCGATGCTGGCCAGGGGCGAGCTGCAGACGATCGGCGCCACCACGCTGGACGAATACCGCAAGCACCTGGAAAAGGACGCTGCGCTGGAGCGCAGATTCCAGCCCATCCAGGTTGCCGAGCCCACGATCTCGCACACGATCGAGATCCTGAAGGGCCTGCGGGACCGCTACGAGGCCCACCACCGGGTGTCCATCACCGACGGTGCCCTGGTCGCCGCCGCCCAGCTCGCCGACCGCTACATCAGCGACAGGTTCCTGCCGGACAAGGCCATCGACCTGATCGACGAGGCCGGCTCCCGTATGCGGATCCGACGCATGACCGCGCCCCCGGACCTGCGTGAGTACGACGAGAAGATCGCCCAGGTCCGGCGGGACAAAGAATCGGCCATAGACTCCCAGGACTTTGAGAAGGCCGCGGCCCTGCGGGACAAGGAAAAGCAGCTCATCACCGCCAAGGACGCGCGGGAGAAGGAGTGGAAGGACGGCGACATGGACGTCGTCGCCGAGGTGAACGAGGATCTCATCGCCGAGGTTCTCGCCACCGCCACCGGGATCCCCGTGTTCAAGCTCACCGAGGAGGAGTCGCAGCGGCTTCTGCGGATGGAAGACGAGCTGCACCGGCGGGTCATCGGGCAGAACGACGCGATCAAGGCGCTCTCTCAGGCCATCCGGCGGACCCGGGCCGGCCTGAAGGATCCCAAGCGCCCGGGCGGGTCGTTCATCTTCGCCGGGCCGTCCGGCGTCGGCAAGACCGAGCTGTCCAAGACCCTCGCGGAATTCCTGTTCGGCGACGAGGATTCGCTGATCCAGCTCGACATGAGCGAGTACATGGAGAAGCACACGGTGTCCCGGCTGTTCGGCTCCCCGCCCGGCTATGTCGGGTACGAGGAAGGCGGCCAGCTCACCGAGAAGGTGCGCCGGAAGCCGTTCTCCGTCGTCCTGTTCGACGAGATCGAGAAGGCGCACCCGGACATCTTCAACTCCCTGCTCCAGATCCTGGAGGACGGGCGGCTGACCGACGCCCAGGGCCGGACGGTGGACTTCAAGAACACCGTGATCATCATGACGACAAACCTGGGCACCAGGGACATCTCGAAGGGCCTCCGGATGGGCTTCACCCGGGAGGGTGACGGTAGCGGCACCTACGACCGGATGAAGGCCAAGGTCTCGGAGGAACTCAAGCACCACTTCCGTCCCGAGTTCCTCAACCGGGTGGACGATGTGGTCGTCTTCCACCAGCTCACCGAGGACGAGATCGTCGAGATCGTGGACCTGATGATCGCCAAGGTGGACGAGCGGCTCAAGGACCGGGACATGGGCCTGGAACTGCGGCCGGCCGCCAAGGCCCTGCTCGCCGTGCGCGGCTACGACCCGGTCCTCGGGGCCAGGCCGCTGCGCCGTACCATCCAGCGGTCGATCGAGGACATGCTGTCCGAGAAGATCCTGTTCGGCGAGCTGAGGGCCGGCCAGATCGTCATCGTCGACGTCGAAGGCGAGGGCGAGGAGGCGCAGTTCTCGTTCAAGGGGGTGCCGAAGCCGGATTCGGTGCCGGACGCCCCCCTGGCCGAGGTGGAGAGCAGCGCCTGCCAAGCAGCAGCAGGCGAGCGGATCTGCCTCGGCTAAACAGTCCGCGCATAAGTTGCCACTGGCCCGGGCCCGGGAAACCGGCCCGGGCCAGTGGCTGTCCAGGCCGTCACCACCTGGCTAACCGCGAGGCAGGTCAGCGAGGCAGGACATAGCTGCCGCCGGGAAGCGGCTCGGCAAGGCCGTCCGCGACCAGGCTGGCCAGCGAGCGGGCACGCTGGTTCTCATCGGCCCAGGCCGCGTCCAGCAGGGCGGCCGGTACCGGCCCGTCGGCTTCACGTAGCACCGCCAGCAGGCGGCCCCGGCACTGCCGGTCCGTGCCCTCATAGCCCTGGCTGCGCCGCCGGACCTGGTGCGGGTCGTCCGTGGGCCGTCCCGCCTGATGCCAGGCGCAGTCGCTGACAACCGGGCAATCCGGGCACTGCGGGCGGTCCGCGGTGCAGATCAGCGCGCCGAGTTCCATGACCGCCACCGACCAGCGCGGCGCCATGCCTGGCTCCACGGGGAGCAGCGACTCGGCCAGCCTGACCTCCATCGCGGTCGGGCTCGGCGGCGGCCGCAGATCGCCGCGCACGAGGCGGGCCAGCACCCGGCGGACGTTGGTGTCGAGGACCGCGTGGCGCTGCCCGAAGGCGAAACTCGCGACCGCTGCCGCGGTATAGGTGCCCACGCCGGGTAGGGCCAGCAACTCGTCCAGCGTGTCAGGAACCACGCCGCGGTGCCGCTCGGTGATCGCCCGGGCCGAGGCGTGCAGCCGCAACGCGCGCCGCGGGTAGCCCAGCCTGCCCCATTGCCGCACCGCGTCCGCGGGGGAGGCCGCCGCGAGTGCCGCGGGCTCCGGCCAGCGCTTCAGCCATGCCGCATAGGCGGGAAGGACCCGGGATACCGGTGTCTGCTGCAGCATGATCTCGCTGACCAGCACGGCCCACGGGCCAGCGTCCGGCCGCCGCCAGGGCAGGTCACGCGCATGGGACGCATACCAGTGCAGGATTGCTGCAGCCCGCCCGTCCACCATGACACGCCGATTGTCGCACGGCCTGCATCGGTGAGCCGGGCGTAATAACGCTGAGTGCGCTGCCGGCGAGTCTTCGATTACGTTTGGTAACGACCTTGCATACTCACCGTATGGACCACAACCCGTCCGGGGGGGCCGGGAGGTCCGGGCGGCGGCCCGGGGCGGCCAGCCCTGATCAACGGCCTGACCAGGAAGCTCTGTTTGCCCCCGAGGCGGTTCTGCCGCTCGCAGGGAGCCTGGGGACGAGCGTGAGCCCGGCCGTTCCCGGCCCGGCCCCGGCGCTTGATCTCGACGCGGTGTCGGACTACGTCCCGGCTCTGGACGATGGCCTGGCCCTGGACTATGGCCCGGTCCCGGACAACGAGGCAGCCCGGGACTACGGCAAGGCCCTCGGCTACGACGCCCCGTCCGGGCTGATTTCCGCGCCCGAGGCCGCCTCAGCCTCCGCCCCTGCTCAGGTCCCCGCTCCTGCTGTCAGTGCCGGCCCCGCACGGGGGCCGAGTCCCGTGCTGCACCTGGCACCCGGTCCGCGCCCGGCTGTCGTCGCGCACCCGGCTCCAGCACCGCACCCGGCTCAAGCCGTGGACCCGGTTCCTGCTCCGGGCTCGGCTGCCGCCCCCGATCCTGCCCTGGATCCCGGGCCGCCCGCCTCCGCCCCCGGCATGGCCGCGGCCGACGTCCCGCCCGCCGCGCCCCCGAGCCCGGCTACGGCTCACGTTCCGGCCGCCCCGGCCTCCGGCATGGCCGCGGATCACGTCCCGGCCGCCGCGCCTCCCAGCCTGGCTGCGGCTCACGCCCCGCCTGCCGAGGATCTCTGGGCGCTCGACCTGGCTGCGGCCCCGGTCTCGCCTGCCACTTACTGGCGGCGCCGGCTGGTTGCCCTGGCCGTCGGCATCGCCGTGCTGACGATCCTGGTCTGGGCGGTCAGCGGGGTGCTGTACGGCACGGGCCAGGCCACAGGTCACAGCGTCAAGCCGTCCGCCGGGCCAGGCGCTGCCCACGGGCGGCAGGGTGCTTCCCACGGGCACAAGGGCGGCAACCGGTCCGGGCGGCACGCCGTGGGCCACAGCGGCCGGAGTGGCCAGGCGGCTCAGGGGAACGCCCCGCAGTCGCTGCCGGTGTCCGCGACCGGCCGGCCCAGGACGATCAGTGCCACGGCCGGGCACCCCACCTCTGGCGCGCTGTCCGGCGTCTCCGATGTGCTGACCATGGCCGGAGCCCCGCAGCAGAAAGGCTCTGCGGTATCCAGGACGCCGCCGCACCGGCGAGGGGCCCGCGCGCCGGATCGCCGCACCGTGGCGCGCGCCACGGACCCGCGCGTCCCGGCCTGCGGCCGCGGCGATGTGGTGCTCTCGCTGGTTTCGCCCCGGTACTGGTACCAGGCCGGGAGGTGGCCCCTGTTCGGCGTGGACGCCGTCTCGACCGCGAGCAGGCCGTGCCGCTTCAACATGGGGAGCAGGTTCGCCACGGTGGTGGTGTCCTCCGGCCGTACCCGGATCTGGGGATCAGCGGACTGCGCGCACGGCACCGGCGCGCAGTCGGTCGTGCTGAGCCGCGGTGTGCCCGCCGTCCGCTGGATCTATTGGGGCCGGGCCACCTCATCGCCCGGTTGCCGATCGCCGCACCTGCCCGTGCGCCAGGGCGCCTACGCCGCTGTCGCCTTCGATGGCCAGCTCAGCAGCCAGGTGATGGTCTTCATCCTCGGCCGCCCGGGTACCAGCCTGCCCTGACCGGCCCCCGGCCCGGCCGCACCGCGCCCGCCCCGGCCCCAACGCCGCCCGCCCCGGCCCCAACCGCGCCCACCCTGGCCCGGCCCCGCCGGCCTTACGGTCATCCGCCAAGCGCAGCGGCAATCGCCTCCTTGACGGAGGTGACCTCCCGCACGTCGGTCAGCGTCCTGGCGGGCAGTCCGCGTCCTTCGGAGTCCGCCCCGCCGCGCTCCGACGCCCATCCGGCCGGAACGATGGCGCGCCGGAAACCCAGCCGCTGCGCCTCGGCGATCCGCCGGGCAACCCCCGGGACGCGGCGCACCTCACCCGCCAGGCCCACCTCGCCGACCGCGACCACCGGGCCGGCCACGCTCAGGTCCGCGGCAGCGCTGGCCAGCGCCAAGGCGATGGCCAGGTCCACGGCGGGCTCCGTCAGCCGGACCCCGCCTATCGTTGCCGCGAAGACGTCCTGCCGGCCCAGTTTCACGTCCGCGCGGCGCTGCACCACGGCTATCACCATCGCCACCCTGGCCGAGTCCAGGCCCGCGGTGACCCGGCGCGGGGGGATGTCCGCCGTGGCGGACGGCGCCACCAGCGTCTGTACCTCGGCGATGAGCGGCCTGCGGCCCTCCAGCGTGACCGTCAGGCAGGTACCGGGCACATTGCCGGCGTGCTGGGAGATGAACAGGCCGCTCGGGTCGGCGAGCCCGGCCAGCCCGGTCTCGCCGAGCTCAAAACAGCCAACCTCGTCGGTGGGACCGAACCGGTTCTTCAGGGCCCGGACCATCCGCAACTGGGCGTGCCGGTCGCCCTCGAAGTGCAGCACCACGTCGACCAGGTGCTCCAGGGCGCGCGGCCCGGCGATGGCACCCTCCTTCGTGACATGCCCCACCAGCACCGTGCTCATCGACCGCTGCTTGGTCACGGCCATGAGGGCGGCGGTGACCTCGCGGATCTGGGTCACCCCGCCGGGGGTGCCCTCGATGCCCGGCGCGACGATCGTCTGCACCGAGTCGACGATCAGCAGTACCGGCTGCACCGCTTCCACCTGGGCCAGCACGGCGGACAGCTCTGTCTCGGCGGCGATGTAGAGGTTGTCCCCCACGGCACCGATCCGGTCCGCACGCAGCCGTACCTGGGCCGCCGACTCCTCACCGGTGACGTAGAGCACCGGGCCGGCCTGCGACACCAGCGCGCCCGCCTCCAGCAGCAGTGTGGACTTGCCCACGCCGGGCTCTCCGGCAAGCAGCACCACGGCACCGGGGACCAGGCCGCCGCCCAGCACCCGGTCGAGTTCGTCGAGTCCGGTGGGCCGGGCGCTCGCGGCGCGGGCATCCACCTTGGTGATCGGCACCGCGCGGGCCGGGGCGAGCCGGTCCGTGGCACGTCCGGACAGGCGGGTACGCGCGACGGCGGGAACCGCCGCCTGCTCCACGGTTCCCCAGGCCTGACAGCCGCCGCAGCGCCCGGACCATTTGGTGGCCCGCCATCCGCAGTCCGCGCACTGATACAGCGACGCGGCGGAGGAATTACCCATGGCCCGCACGGTAGTGGAAGGGTCGGACACCGGTGCCCCGTGCCGGGCCAGATTGAACGCCCGGGGCCGGCCGGGAGCATAAGCTGGCCACGCGAGTTGCCCCAGGCAGGCCACTGGGGGGAAGGAGCAATGTTGAGCCTGCGCACCAGTCCCGGTGTGCCGCTTATCGCGCTGTCCACCGCCTCGGTCTTCCCCGACCGGGTGGCCGACGCGTTCGAGATCGCGGCCCGCCTCGGCTATGACGGTGTCGAAGTCCTGGTGTCGGCCGACGCCGTGAGCCAGGACATCGAAGCCCTGCGGCGGCTGGCCGACTATCACGGCGTGCCCGTGCTGGCCCTCCACGCGCCCTGCCTGCTGATCACCCAGCGGGTGTGGGGCTATGAGCCCTGGGGGAAGCTGGTCAAGTCCAAGGAAGCGGCGCAGGAACTGGGCGCCAAGGTCGTCGTGGTGCACCCGCCGTTCCGCTGGCAGCGGGAATACGCCAGGGACTTCGGCCAGGGGCTGGCGCGGATGGCCGAGGAGTCCGACATCGTCTTCACGGTGGAGAACATGTACCCGCTGCGCGCCGGAGGCGCGGAACTGGCCGCCTACGCGCCGCACTGGAACCCGCTGCTCATGGACAGCCCGCACGTGACGCTTGACCTGTCGCACACGTCCGCGTCGGGTTCTGACGCGTACGCCATGGCCGAGGAGCTGGGCGACCGGCTGGCCCACGTGCACATGGCCGACGGGACCGGGGTGCCGAACAGGGACGAGCACCTGGTGCCCGGCCGCGGCACCCAGCCGTGCGGGCCGGTGCTGGAGAAGCTCAGCGCGGACGGCTACTCCGGCACGGTCGTGCTCGAGGTCAACACCCGCCGGGCCACCACCCGCGAGGCCAGGCTCGCCGACCTGTCCGAGGCGCTCGATTTCACCAGGCGCCACCTGGCCGCCGCCCCGGCAGGGACCGCCAAGAACGCCCCGTCCGGGCCCACGGCATGAGGTCCGCCGCACCCGGCGCAAGCAGCGAATCCCGCCGGACAGCACCCCGGATGGACGCGGGCCGGGCAAAGTAGGCATGCTCTGATCATGAGCAGCAACTCGCCCGCCGCGGCAACCCTGATCACGGTCGCGCCCACCGGCGCGGAGTCAGAGAAGTCAGCCGTCCCCGCGCTCCCGGTCACCCTGGACGAACTGGTGACCACCGCTAAGGAATGCCAGGCCGCCGGGGCCGCCGTCGTCCACGTGCACATCAGGGACGACCAGGCGCGGCCCACCCTGGACCCGTCCCGGCTCAAAGACACCGTGGCCGCGCTGCGCGAAGGCACCGACCTCATCGTCCAGCTCTCTACCGGCGGCGCGGTCACCGACAGCTTCGGCAACCGCCTGGCCGTCCTCGACGCCGCCCCGGACGCGTGCTCGCTCACCTGCGGCACGGTCAACTTCGGCGAAGACGTGTTCCACAACCCCTACCCGTTCATCCGCGACCTGTACGCCCGGACCCAGGAACTGGGCGTGGTACCTGAATTCGAGCTTTTCGACTTCGGCCACATCGCCACGCTGCACCGGCTGCTGGCCGGCCACGGTGCCCCGCACGGCGGCCACGTCCACTGCGACCTGGTCATGGGCGTGCCCGGCGGGATGCCGGGGGACGCGGCCACGCTGACCCAGGCGGTCTCCGCGCTGCCCGAGGGGGCAACCTGGTCCGCGACCGGGATCGGCCGGACCACGCTGCCGGTCATGTTCGCCGCGCTCGCGGCAGGCGGCCACCTGCGGGTCGGCATGGAGGACACCGTGTCGTTCGCGAAGGGCCGCCCGGTGACCGGGAACGCCGAACTGGTCGAGCGCGCGGCCACGCTGGCAGGCCTGGCCCAGCGTCCCCCGATGGGGCCCGAGCAGGCCCGCGCCATGCTTGGGGTGAGCGGCCGTAGCTGACATCCCGGTGATCGCCGAGGTCATCCGCTCTGGATTCGAAGAGTCCCGGCACCGTGGCTCGGCCGTGCTGCTCGGTGCCGACGGGCGCGAGGTGCTCTACAGCGCAGGCGAGGTCGCCGCGCCGATGTTTCCCCGGTCCTCCAACAAGCCGATGCAGGCCGCCGCGATGCGGGCCTGCGGGCTGGCTCTGGACGGCGAACTGCTGGCCCTGGCGAGCGCGAGCCACTCCGGTGAGGACTTCCACGTCACCGGGGTCAGGAAGATCCTCGCCAGCGCCGGGCTTACCGAGGACGCGCTGCAGTGCCCGCCCTCGCTGCCGCTGGACGAGGCGGCCCTGTGGCGGTTCCTCGGCGAGGGCGGCAAGCCGGACCGGGTGCACATGAACTGCTCCGGCAAGCACGCGGCCATGCTCGCCACCTGCGTGACGGCAGGCTGGCCGACACAGACCTACCGCGACCCTGACCACCCGCTCCAGCGCGAGATCAAGGCGGCGCTTGGCCGCCTGGCCGGGGAGGCGGTCGCCGCGACCGGGGTCGACGGCTGCGGCGCGCCACTATTCGCCCTGTCCCTGACCGGCCTGGCGCGGGCTTTCCGCGCGCTCGTGCTTGCTGCCCCCGATTCGGCCGAACGATCGGTCGCCGATGCCGTCCGTACCAATCCCGCATGGACTTCGGGGACGAACCGCTCGGAACGCGCGCTCCACCAGGCGGTTCCCGGGCTGCTGCTCAAGTCCGGGGCCGAAGGCGTGCAGGCGTTCGCCATGGCCGACGGCCGTGCCGGTGCGGTGAAGATCGAAGACGGCTCACCCAGGGCCATCCCGGCCATCACGGTGGCGCTGCTGCGCATCCTCGGCGTGGATCAGAGCGAAGGCGTGGACCGCGATGCCCTGGACCAGATCGCCGACCTTCCCGTGCTCGGTGGCGGCCAGCCGGTCGGCGAGATCAGGGCAACCCTCCCCTGACCCGGGCCCTGGCCGGACTGATCCGTCACGCTTGCCCGCATAACGGGCGTGACAGCCGTCCAGGGGTGCTAGCAGGCCGCTTGCAATTGCAAGCACAATGTGGTTCACTGTGACTGTGAGTCCCGTAAAAGTAGGCCCCATCGGCGAGTACATCCGCCAGCAGCGCGAGCAGGCCAAGATCTCGATGCGCCAGCTTGCCTCGGCGGCGGGGGTTTCCAACCCTTATCTCAGCCAGATTGAGCGCGGGCTGCGCAGGCCCAGCGCGGAGATCTTGCAGCAGATAGCCAAGGGGCTGCGGATCTCCGCCGAGGCGCTGTACGTGCAGGCGGGGATCCTGGAGGACCGGCGCCCTGACTCGGGCGTGCGGGAAGCGGTGCTCGCCGACCCGGAACTCACCGAGCGCCAGAAGCAGGTCCTGCTGGAGATCTACGAGTCATTCCGCCGGGAACTGGCACCGGGTCTGTCCGTCAGCACCGGCCCTGAGATCCCGGCGCCCAATGGCACGGAGCCCGTCCGCCCTGGCCTGGACCAGCCCACCAGTCAGGACGGCGAGTTCACCGGGCCTGAGGCCGCCACCGCGGCCGGCCAGGATGCCACCGCGACGGCCGCGGACACGGCCGGAGCCGGGCAGGCCGGTCCCACGCAGACCGATCCGCTGCAGACCGGGCCCCGGGGCTAGCGCCGCTGGGCCGGCGCCGCGGCCCGAGGACGGTTGCGGCCCGATCCGGCGCTGGGGCCGGAAGCACATCGGGATACCGATAAGGACGTCCGGCGCTTGTTCGCCGGCACATGAAAGAAGGCCGCCGCAAGGCGGCCGGGAAAGGAAAGAAATGCCACGCAACATCGACGAGGTCATGGCCGAGATGCGCAAGTTCGCCGATCGCAAGCCTGTACATGCGGTGGCCAGCGCCGGCGTGCTCGCGTCGCGGACGCTCAAGGAACTGCCCTGGCGGCTGATCCAGTGGACCAGGAGCAACCCGCCGAACTCGCTGCCGGGGCGCGCGACCGGGGCCGTGCAGACGGCGCAGTCCCGCGCGACCGGGGCGGTCCAGACGGCACAGTCCCGCGCGACCGGGGCGGTCCAGACGGCGCAGTCCCGCGCGACCGGGGCGGTCCAGACGGCACAGTCCCGCGCGACCGGGGCCGTGCAGACGGCACGAACCAAGGCCTCCGGCGGCTACGACACGCTGGCCGCTCACGGCAAGAAGGCCCTGGACGGGCAGTCGAACGCCGGCGAGGGCAAGAGCACCGCTGGCGAGCAGAGCAAGCCTGAGCTGAACGGCAAGGCCAAGGCCAAGGCGCCGACCCGTTCCACCACCACCGGCCGCTGACGCGGGTCCCGCTGACCGGGCGGACCCGGGCAGGCCAGAAAGGCCCGCCCGGGTCCGCCCCGGCCGGGCCGTCTCCGGCCCGAATGTCGCGCTGGCCCTGGCCCCGGCGCTTTCAAGGCCCCGTCCGCCCGTCCCCGCTCGCGCCGCCTCCGGCCCGATGTCGCCCCGGGCCCTGGCCCTGGCGCTCAAGGCCCGCCGGCCCGCCGCTGGCCCGAATGTCCCGCTCGGGCCCGGCCACCGGCCGGAGAAGGATAATCTGGAACCGTGTTCATGACTGCGGGAGCACTCACCCCGCTCTACTGGTTTTTCGAGGTCCTTTCCGTCGCGGCGCTCTGCGTCGAGGTGTGGGCCTTCGTGGACGCACTGCGCCGCCCGGCCCCGGCTTTCGTAGCCGCGAGCAAGCAGACCAAGCCGATCTGGCTGGTGATCCTCGGCGTGGCCACGGTGATCGGCCTGTGGTCAAGCACGCTGGGCGGGCCGAACCTGGTCAGCCTCTTCCCGATCGTCGCCTTCGTTGCCGCGGCGATCTACCTCACCGACGTCCGGCCGAAGGTCAGGGAGTTCCGCGGCGGGAGCAGTAGTTCCTCCGGCCCGTACGGCCCCTGGTAACGTCGCCGCTCGGGGCCCGGCCTGGCGTCACGTGCGCGCCGGCAGTAGGCTGCCTGGGTGAGTGAGACTCAGTGGCGCACGCACCGGCTGGAACTCGACGACCAGACCCTGCGCGAATGGGACGCGGTGGTTCTGGCCAGCGATCCCGAGGGCATCGTCCTTGACACCTCGGCTTTCTACCCCGGCGGCGGGGGACAGCCTCCCGACGAGGGAGTCCTGCTCTGGGGCGGGGTGCAGACCCGGATCGCCGGCGCCCGGAAGGGCGACGACCTCTACCTGATCCCGGCCGAGGGTGACCCACTGCCGCCCGTCGGCACCGCGGTGCGCGGCGCGCTCGATGACGCCAGGCGCACCGCCCTGATGCGCACCCACTCCGGCCTGCACGTGCTCTGCGGCGTGGTGTTCCGCGACTACGGTGCCCTGGTCACCGGCGGGAACATGGAGCCGCTGTCGGCGCGCATGGACTTCAACCTGCCCGAGGTACCGCCCGGCTTCCGCGAGGCCGTCGAGGCCGCCTGCAACACCGAGGTGGCGGCCGGACGGCGCATCGACGCCCGGGTCCTGCCCAGGGACGAGGCGTTCGCCATCCCCGACATCATCCGCACCGCCACCAACCTCGTTCCGCCCGAGGTCAAGGAGGTACGGATCATCGACATCGTGGGCCTGGACCAGCAGGCAGACGGGGGCACGCACGTCGCGACGACCAGCCAGATCGGCCGGATCGAGGTCGTCAAGATCGAGAACAAGGGCAAGGGCTTCCGCCGCCTCCGCATCCGCGTCTCGGACTGACCCGTGCCTCCCGCCGCCTCCAGCTATTAGCTCGCTCCTCGCTTCGCCGCCCCGTCCTCGTCTTCGTGGTCATGGGGATACAGCCCGTCCAGGTCCAGTTGTTCCATGATCTCGGCGCTGGCAAGCTACGCCCGGGGCAGCTGTGCTTGCTGATGCGGCCGTGACTGCGGGGACGATGGGCTTCCGGCGGCGTTTGTGGTGGTTGGCACTCCACCCACATTCTTTTGTGGGTGGAGTGCCAACCACCACATTCAGTGGTGTGCGGTGGCCCGAGCACCACGGGCGTCGGTCAGAAGGAATGCAGCAGCAGCGTCACGGGCAGCGCTACGATCAGCGCCGCGGTGCAGCAGACCAGCGCCTGGACGTGCAGCGGCAGCCGCGCCTGCGGGGTGAGCAGGCGGGTGACCCGCGCGGCCATCTCGGCGTCCGCGGTGCCGGCAGCGGCCAGCGCACCTGAGGGCGCGAGGCCGGCACCCGACACGCTGACCCGCAGCAGCGCCGTGGCGAGTTCCCTGGCCGGCCGCTGCCGCAGCGCCCGGTCGTCGGCGAGCATCTCGACCAGCAGCGCGACGGTGGCGTACGCCTGGCATACCAGCCTGGACCGGGGGAAGGCGCGGCCAAGCGCGCTGAACGGCAGCAGCACCAGGTCATGCCGGGCGCGCAGGTGCGCCCGCTCATGCGCGAGGACCGCGGCAAGTTCGGCCGCGTCCAGCAGGTCAAGGGTGCCCGCGCTGATCACGATCGCCGAGCGCAGCCCGGGGACGCAGTAGGCAGCCGCCGCCGGGTGGTCCACCACCAGGGCCCCGGGTACCTTGGGATCGCCGTGGGCGAGCAGGCTGAGCAGGACCCGGTGCCGGCGCCTGGCCACGAGCACCGCCGCAGACGCGGCGACCAGCACCCAGCACAGCAGCGCGAACAGCGCGGCGCTGGCGGCCAGGACGGCCAGCCGGGCCAAGGCGATCAGCGCCGGGGTACCGAAACTCAGCGCCGCGGAACGCAGCGCACGCACGGCACCGGACAGCGCCCCGCCCGCCACCCCGTACTGGCCGGGTACCGCACCGAGCGCGGCCAGTGCCCCGACTGCGGCCAGGCCCCAGCTCAGGCCGAGTGCCTGCCAGAGCAGGATGGCCGCGCCGGGCGAGCGGTACGGCCAGCGCGCGGACGCCAGAGCAGCCGCGCCCAGGGCCGTGCCCCCGGCGACGGCGGCGAGTACAAGAACGGGGGGAAACACGTGGGGTCAGTCCCGGGGGAGCTCTCCAAGCGACTCGAGTGCCCGGCGCAGCACTTCCGCTTCCGAATCAGAAACCCGGCGGGCGAAGCTCGCGAGTGCGGCGGACCTGTCGCCGGTCTGGTCCAGGGCGTGCAGCATCAGCTCGGTGACGTAGGCTTCCCGGTTCGCAGCGGCCTGGTACCGCCACGCCCGCCCGTCACGCTGGCGGCGGGCGAAGCCCTTCTTCGCGAGCCGGTCGAGAACCGTCATCACCGTCGTGTGTGCCAAGTCACGGTTGATCAGGCGCAGACCGACCTGGCGGACGGTCAGCGGCTCTGTGCTGTCCCAGAGCACGTCCATGATGGCACGCTCAAGCTCGCCCAGCCTGTTCACGCAAGTCACTCTAACCTCTGTTAAGAAACAGGAGAAGACCGGGCCGGTCCGGGGCAAACGGGCAGCCCGATGCCGAGACCGGGCAGCTACCCAGCGGGCCGGCGCGGAGTTCCGTGGTATCCACCTGACCAGAAAGCGGCCGCGGCGCCGCCCGCGGACGTGGAATCACGAGCTGGCCAAGGGTTATACCGGCTGGAACGAAGACCTGGTCATCCAGGTGGTTCGCATGTACCGCTGTACCGCGAGGCGCGGCGGCAAGGCTGGGAGAACCGCCGCACCATCCCAACCGTGCGGGCCAGGGCCGGGATCGCCGGCCGACCGCACGGGTTCACCGGGCCGGGCGCTTTCGGTAGCCGGAAGAGCCGACGATCCGGTATCCGGCGCCCGTTATGGTCTCGATAACTGGTGGCTCTCCCAGCTTGCGGCGAAGCCGGCTGATGGTGACCGAGACCGTGGCCGTGAACGGGTCGGCGTGCTCGTCCCAGGCCTGTTCCAGGAGGTCTTCGGCGCTGAGGACGGCGTGATCAGCTCGCATGAGCGCTTCGAGCACCGCGAACTCCTTGCCGGAGAGGTCAAGTTGCCGCCCGTCACGGTGGGCGGTATGGCGCAGGGGATCGAGTTCGACGCCGGCCGCGCGGAAGACGCGGGACCTGGCCGCGGGCTGGCGGCGGGCCAGAGCGCGGATCCTGAGCACCAGTTCGGGGAAGTGGAAGGGCTTGGCGAGGTAGTCGTCCGCGCCGAGGCTGAGGCCGTTGACGCGGTCGTCGGGGGAACCGGACGCGGTCAGCATGAGCACCATGACGGGCTTGCCGCTTGTGGCGATCATCCGGCAGATCGTGTCACCGTGCACCCCGGGCAGGTCACGGTCGAGGATGACGACGTCGTAAGCGTTGACGTCGAGCTTGGCCGCCGCGTCCTGGCCCTCGTAGGCCACGTCGACGGCCATGCCGTGATCCCGCAGGCCCTCGGCGATGCCGTCGGCCAGGCTCCGGGTGTCTTCTACGACCAGCACTCTCATGCCGGGGCTCCCGCGTCGGCTCGCAGCGCCACGGGAAGCTCGATGACCACTCCGAAGCCGCCTCCGGTGAGGGCATGCAGTTGCAGCCCGCCGCCGTGCATTTCGGCGATGGCGGCCACGATTGACAGCCCCAGGCCGCTGCCCCGGTCCGAGCCGGTCCGTTCGGTGCCGAGCCGCCGGAACGGCTGGGTCAGCGCCTGGACGTCACGTTCGTCCAGCACCGGGCCGCCGTTCTCCACCACCAGGCGGGCGGCCGCGCCCGCGACGCCGGTCCTGATGCGGACCCAGCCGCCCGGCGCGTTGTGGGTGATGGCGTTGTCGACCACGTTGCCCACCATGCGGGCGAGCAACGTCTCGCTGCCGGTGACCCGCGCCTCGGGGCACTGCTGATGGCGGACGTCAAGGCCCTTGCCGGAGATGAGCGTGGCGCGCTGCGCGGTGGCGGCGGAGACAACGGTGTCGAGCGGGAGCGTCGACTCGTCGGTGGCCGAGCGCTGCTGAGCGCGGGCGAGGACAAGGAGGCCAGCGAGCAGCCGGTCGACGTGATCGAGTTCGTGGCGCAGCCGGTCGCCGAGGTCCACCATGTGCGGCGGGACGGGCCCGGGTTTGGCCAGCGCGACATCGAGCCAGACTCGCATGGTGGCGTGCGGGGTGCGCAGCTCGTGCGAGGCGTTGGCGACGAACTGGCGCTGGGACTGGAAGGACTGGTCCAGGCGGCCGAGCAGGTCGTCGAAGGTGTCGGCCAGCTGCTTGAGCTCGTCGTCGGGGCCGCTGAGGTTGAGCCGTTCGTGCAGGTTGGTGGCTGAGATGTTCCTGGCGGCCGTGGTCATGGCGCGCAGCGGCCGCAGCAGGCGACCCGCCACCAGCCAGCCGGTGACGATGGCCGGCACCGCCATGATCACCAGGGCGATCCCGGACACGATGAGGAGCTGATGCAGGTCAAAGCTGTGCTGCACCGTCGATAGCGATTCCGAGTGGTGCTGGCCAGCAGGATTGGTCGGCAAGCCCTGGCCGGGCGCAGCATGCGAGCCGGACGCACCTTCCGAGCTGCTGGTCGTTCCCTGCCACAGCGCGACCGTGACGGCCAGCAGGGGAACGCCGGACACGACGAACACCCCCCAGCAGGCAAGGGCCAGACGCACCCGCAGGCTGCGCCGCGGCAGGTGCCAGCCAAGGCCGTGACCGGTGAGTGCTGGACCAAGCCGCACGAGCATCTCCTCCGCCAGGCCACCGGACGAACCGTGCGGTGACGATGACGGTTCAAGGATGCTCCTTCCCGCCTAACAGCGGTCCAACAGCCGCTGTTGGGCCGCTGTTAGCGCCCTCGGCGTACAACGGCTCACAGAACAGTCCAGCCGAGAGAGGGACAGCACCATGGCAGACGACGTGCAACCCAAAAGCGGCACGGAGGCAGGCGTCAGCCACGTCCCCGGCCCGGGCGGCGGCGCCGGGGGCGCTGCACGGCCCGGCCGGCGGCGGCCGCTCCCGGCCCGGCGGGCCGCGGCGATCATCGCCGCGCTGGCCGGGGTTGCGTGCCTGGCCGCAGCCTGCTCGAACCCGCAAAACCCGGCGGCCAACCCATCGCGGAGTCCCGGGGCCCAGGCCCTGGCGTACTCGAAATGCATGCGCAGCCATGGCATCCCGGACTTCCCCGACCCCAAAGTCAACGGCAACAGCGTCAGCATGGGGGTGGGCACACGCGGCGATCTCAATCCCGGCAACCCTGCGTTCAAGGCCGCCAGCCGGGCCTGCAGGTCGCTGTCGCCGGCCGGGGCGAATCCCCCGGCGCAGTCGGCGCAGGAACTAGCGACCGACGTAAAGTTCGCCGGCTGCATGCGCTCACACGGCTACCCCAGCTTCCCCGACCCAGACGCCCGCGGCGTCTTCAACCTCCCCCCCACGATCAACCCGAACTCGGCACAGTTCGGGTCCGCCACCAACGCCTGCCAGAAGCAGACGAACATACACAGCTTGAACATGAGCCAGAACGCATCCGGCGGCGGTTCGTGAGCGGCACTGAGGCTCGCGAGCGGGCGGCGGGGCCGGTGGTGCCGTCGCAGCCAGTAGGCGGGCGGGCCGGTCTGGTGCCATCCGGCGGCGTTGGGGGCGGGCACCGGGGTGGCCGGCGCCGGAGGGCGGCGGCCGTGGTTGCCGGGGTCGTGGTGGTGGCTGCCGGGAGCGGGGCAGCGCTGGCGGCGGCCGGGGTGTTCTCCCGGCCGGGTCATCCGGGCAGCGGCGGCACGCGGGGCACGGCGACGGGGGTGGTGTCGCGGCAGACGCTGACCTCGCAGACCGTCGTGAACGCGACCTTGGGGTATGCGGGGTCGTACACGGTGACCGGCCGGGCCCTGGGCACGGTCACCTGGCTGCCCGCGCAGGGCCGGGTGATCCGCGAGGGCGGGGTGCTGTACCGGACTGACAACCGGGTCCCGGTGGTCTTCCTGTACGGGAAGGTCCCCGCCTGGCGGGCGCTTGCCGAGGGGGACACCGGCCAGGACGTATCGCAGCTCAACCACGGCCTGGTCGCGCTCGGCTACGCCAACAGCGCCGACATCGCGGCGCTGGGCTGGGATTACTTCGGCTGGGACACCCAGTACGCGCTCGAACTGTTGCAGGTCGCGGTGGGGATGACCACATCGTCGGGGACTGCCACTGGGAGCCTGCCGCTGGGCAGCGTGGTGTTCGAGCCGTCGGCGATCCGGGTGGCCACGGTCTCGGCTGGCCTGGGCTCCCCGGCGAGCGGGACAATCTTCACGGCCACCTCGGCGACGCGGGCGGTCACGATCAACCTGGACGCCTCCGAGCAGGGTGCGGTCAAAGCCGGCGACAAGGTGACCGTCACGCTGCCGGACGGGACTACCACCCCAGGGGTGGTCTCGTCGGTGGGCAAGGTCGCTACTACCAACTCCAGCGGGAACACGGTCGCCGTCGAGGTCGCGTTCAGGCACCCGAAGGCGGCCGGGAACCTCGACAAGGCACCTGTGACGGTGACGATTACCACCGCCAACGTGCCCAATGTGCTGGTGGTGCCGGTGGCTGCGCTGCTTGCCCAGTCCGGCGGCGAGTACGCGGTGGAGGTGGTGGGCGCCGGTGGCCACCATGAGCTGGTGAAGGTGACCATCGGCCTGTTCGACGACGCGGCCGGGCTGGTCCAGGTGTCCGGGGCCGGCCTGGCGGCCGGGCAGCACGTTGTGGTGCCGGGGATATGAGCGCCCACGCGGAGGCCGCCGCGCCGGCCTGGGCGGGCCCCCGGCCGGCCGGCGGCCCGGTGCTGGAGCTGGCCGGGGCATCGAAGACCTACCCGGGCATACCGCCGGTGGTCGCGCTGCGCGGTGTGAACCTGGCGGTGAACGCGGGTGAGCTGGTCGGCGTGCTCGGCCCGTCGGGGTCGGGGAAGACCACGCTGCTGCACCTGGCGGGCACCCTGGACAAGCCGACCAGCGGGACGGTGCGGGTGGCCGGGCTGGACGTGGCCGGGCTGAGCGACCGGGAACTGGCCGGGCTGCGGGCCTCACGGATCGGGTTCGTGTTCCAGCAGTTCTTCCTGGCCGAGCACCAGAGGGTTCTGGACAACGTGGCCGACGCGCTGCTGTATGCGGGGGTGGGCCTCGCCGACCGACGCAAGGCCGGCGCGCTGGCCCTGGCCCAGGTGGGGCTCGCTCACAAGCTCGGCGCCCGGCCCACCCAGTTGTCGGGCGGGGAACGGCAGCGGGTCGCGATCGCCCGCGCGATCGTGGGTGCCCCGTCGATCGTGCTGGCCGACGAGCCGACCGGCAACCTCGACCAGGCCACCGGCACGGCGATCCTGGGCTTGCTGGGCGAGCTGAACCAGGCCGGGACCACGATCGTGGTGGTCACCCACGACCAGGCTGTCGCCGCCCGGATGCGCCGCCAGGTCCAGGTGCTGGACGGGCGGATCCTCTCAGATACCGGGGCACCGTCATGACCGGGCGCGCAACCCGCACCCGGGCCGCGGCCCGGGTGCGGGTCCCGGATCTGGCCCGGCTGGCTGCCATCGGCCTGCGCACCCGCGCCCTCCGGGCCGCCCTGTCCGCGGTGGGCATTGCGATCGGGGTCGCCGCGATCGTGGCCGTGCTCGGCCTGTCCTCCTCGTCGTCGGCCGGGCTGCTGGCCGAGATCGCCCGGCTGGGCACCAACCTGCTCACCGTCAGCAACGGGCAGACCTTTACCGGCGGCACCGCCGAGCTGCCGAAGGCAGCGCCGGGAATGATCGCCCGGCTGCCCGGCGTCACCGGCGTTCAAGACACCGGCGCGCTCAACAACGTCGCCGCCTATCGCAGCCCGCACGTCCCCGCGGTCAACACCAACGCCCTGTCCGTCCAGGCGGCCAGCCTGCACTTGCCCGCGATAGTAGGCACCGGCATCGCCCAGGGCGAGTTCCTCAACACGGCCACCGCGCAGCAACCGGTCGCGGTGCTGGGCGCGGCGGCGGCCGATCGACTGGGCATCGACCGGGTCTGGCCAGGAGAGCGGATCTGGGCCGGCGGCATGTGGTTCTACGTCGTCGGCATCCTCAAGCCGGCGGTGCTGGCCCCCGAGATCGACTCCTCGGTGCTGATCGGGTTCCGCGCCGCCGAGCACTACCTGCACTTCGGCGGCCACCCCACGATGATCTACCTGCGGGCACAGACCAGCCGGGTACAGCAGGTGGACGGGCTGCTGGCCGACCAGGCCGACCCGCAGTACCCCAGCTACGCCGGCGTCTCCCAGCCCTCAGCCGCGCTCACCGCCCAAGCCGCCGCCAAAGGCGTCTTCAACACCCTGTTCCTGGGCTTGGGCGCGGTCGCACTGCTGGTCGGCGCGGTCGGGGTCGCCAACATCATGGTGATATCCGTCCTGGAACGCCGTTCCGAGATCGGGCTGCGCCGGGCGCTCGGCGCCACCCGCGGCCACATCCGCATCCAGTTCCTGTCCGAGGCCATCTTGCTGGCCCTGGCCGGCGGCGCGTCCGGGGTCGCCATCGGTGCCCTGGCTACCGCCATCTACGCGCATGCCAAGGGCTGGATGGTGGTCATCCCTGCCGAGGCATGGGCTGGAGGCCTGGGCGCGGCGGTGCTCATCGGCGCACTGGCCGGACTGTGGCCAGCCCTGCGCGCCGCGCGCATGTCACCCACCCAGGCCCTGTGGACCATGTAACCCGGTCACCGGCTCGCCCGGTCTGTCACGATCAGTAGCAAAAGCGCTGGCGCCCGGTCTGGCGAGCAAGGGGCCCGGCGGGTCAGTTCTGGCTACTCTCACCAGTGGACTGGCCACGGCGCGGGCAAGGGGCCATGCTCGCTGAAAAGGGGCCAACTATCGTGAAAGTCACAACGTCATGAGGGTCACGCTGAAGCTGGGCGACATCAGCGGCGAGCGAGCCGACGCCATCGTCAACGCCGCGAACTCGTCCCTGCTCGGTGGCGGCGGCGTGGACGGGGCGATACACCGGCGCGGTGGCCCTGCGATCCTCACCGAATGCCTTGAGCTGCGGAAAACCCGCTATACCGACGGCCTGCCCGCCGGACAGGCGGTCGCCACCACCGCCGGTGACCTCGACGTGCGCTGGGTGATCCACACCGTGGGCCCGGTGTACTCCTCGCGCGAGGACCGGTCCGCGGTGCTGGTGTCCTGCTACGAGCAGTCGCTGCGGGTCGCCGATGAACTGGGCGCCCGGACGGTCGCGTTTCCCGCCGTGTCCGCGGGGGTCTACGGATGGCCCGCGGAAAGCGCCGCGCGGATCGCGATTACCACGGTGAGCCGGACGCCGAGCCAGCTGGAAGAGGCCCGTTTTGTCCTGTTCACCGAGGACATGCTGGCCAGCTTCCGCGCCGTCCTCGACTCGCTGGGATCCAGCTGACCGGCGGCTCCTGCCCCGCCCCGGCCCTTCGGCCGACAGTTCCGCCGCCAGGCGGCCTTCGCGCAGCATCCGCGGAGTTGCACCGGCAGTGCCTTGATGAAGCCGGTTCCGCATGGCCCCGCGCGGGTCCAGCGGGGAACTATTGTCCGAGAGAATACTCTTGGGGTATTCTCTCGGTTATGAGTGTTCCACTGACGCTGCTTGGCCTGCTTGAGCGGGGGCCGAGCCACGGGTATGACCTGAAACGGGACTACGACGCGTACTTCGGCCGGGGCAGGCCGCTGCGCTACAGCCAGGTGTACGCGACCCTGTCCCGGCTGGCCAGGGACGGGAAGGCGGTCCCCGGGCCGGTCGAGCAGGGGGCCGGGCCCGAACGGCGGCGGTACCTCATCACCGAGGAGGGCGTCGCCGACGTGGAGCGGTGGCTGGCCGAGCCGGTCCCGCCGGAGCCGGACCTGACCAGCGAGCTGTTCGCCAAGGTGGTGCTCGCCTTGATGCTCGGCCGCCCGGCCGACGGCTACCTGGACAAGCAGCGGGCGGCGCACCTGCAGCGGATGCGCGAGCTCACCGCGCTCAAACGGGACGAGGAGCCGCTCGACGTGCTGCTCGCCGACCACGCGCTTTACCGGCTGGAGGCTGACCTGCGATGGATCGACCACACCGCGGCCCGGCTGGACCTGCTCCAACGGGCGGTGCGCCGGTGACCGCGAACCTCGCCGCCGCTGCGGAACCCAGGACCGGAAACATCGTCGAGGCGCGGAACCTGGTGAAGTCGTTCGGCGAAACGCCTGCGCTGCGCGGCGCCTCGCTGGGCGTCCGGCAGGGCGAGATCGTCGCGGTCATGGGGCCGAGCGGCTCTGGCAAGTCCACCTTGCTGCACTGCCTGGCGGGCATCCTGGTCCCCGAAGAAGGCGAGGTCTGGTTCGGCGGGCAGCGGCTGGACACCCTCAGCGACTCCCGGCGCAGCGCGCTGCGCCGGGACCGGTTCGGGTTCGTGTTCCAGTCCGGGCAGCTGGTCCCCGAGCTGACCGCGGAAGAGAACGTGGCCCTGCCGCTGCTGCTGTCCGGCACCCGCCGCGGCCCGGCGATGACGGCGGCCAGGAAGTGGTTTCCCGCGCTCGGCCTGGACGGGCTTGAGCGCCGCAGGTCCGGGGAGCTGTCCGGCGGGCAGGCACAGCGCGTCGCGCTGGCCCGCGGCCTGGTCGCCGGGCCGGAGGTGCTGTTCGCCGACGAGCCGACCGGGTCGCTGGACTCGGTGTCGGGGGAGCTGGTGATGGACCTGCTCACCGCCGCGGCCCGCGAGCACGGCACCACGGTCGTCCTGGTCACCCACGACGCCCGGGTCGCCGCCTACGCCGACCGCGAGGTCGTCGTCCGCGACGGCAGGGTCGGCACGCTCACCGGGACCCGGCCGTGATCGCGCTGGGACTGCGGCTGGTGGTCAGCGGCGGCCGCGAGGCGATCACCCGGCTGGTCGTCCTGGCCGTCGCGGTCGGCCTCGGGGTCGGGCTGCTGCTGACCGCCGTAGCCGCGACCAACGCGGTCACCACCTGGAACAACCGCCACGCCTGGTACTGGACCGGCACCGCGTGGGTGCCCCCGGGACCGGCCACGGGCGTCGCGCCGCTGTGGTGGCACCCCGGCAACGACATCTTCGGCGGCAAGAAGATCAGCCGCTTCGACGTGGCCGCCACCGGCGCCTCGTCCCCGGTGCCGCCGGGCATCACCCATGACCCCGCACCTGGCCAGTACTACGCCTCCCCCGCGCTCGCCGCGCTGCTGCGCAGCACCCCGGCAAACCAGCTCGCCGACCGTTACCCCGGCCGCCTCGCCGGCACGATCGGCGACGCCGCACTGCCATCGCCGGACTCGCTGGTCATCATCATGGGGCGCACCCCGGCGCAGCTGGCACACACCCCGGACAGCGTGCAGGTGACGGCCATCTCCCCGACGGTGGTGGGCTTGCCCGTCCCCCCGACGGAGGCCAACCCCAAGGGCCTGACCTACATTCCGGCCGACTCTGGCGGCGCGAAGAGCTCCATCGACCTCATCCTGACCGTCGTGGCGCTGGCCATCCTGGCCCCGGTACTGATCTTCATCGGCACCGCGACCCGGCTGTCGGCCGCCCGCCGCGAGGAACGGTTCGCGGCGATGCGCCTGGTCGGCGCGACCCGCAGGCAGGTCTCCCTGCTCGCCGCGACCGAATCGACCGTGGCCGCGGATCCTCGGGGTGGCCGTCGGCTTCGGGATCTTCTTCCTGCTGCGCATCCCGGTCGCGGGCATCCCGTTCATCGGCCAGCCGTTCTTCCCCGCCGAGCTGACGCTCAGCCTGCCGGACATCCTCGTGGTCGCGATCGGCGTGCCGGTGTCCGCCGCCGTCGCGGCCCGGCTGGCGCTGCGCCAGGTGCACATCTCCCCGCTCGGCGTCGCCCGCCGGGCGACGCCGATAGCCGCCGCGCGCCTGGCGGGTGGTGCCGCTGCTGGCCGGCCTGGCCGAGCTCGGCTTCTGGACCGTCCACGGCCACCCGGCCTCCATCTCCGGGCAGATCCAGGCGTGCGCGTCCAGCTTCTTGCTCATCATCGTCGGCCTGTTCATCGCGGGCCCGTGGCTCACCATGGCCGCGGCGCGGGCTATGGCCCGGTGGACCAGCCGCCCCGGCACGCTGCTCGCTGCCCGCCGCCTCGCCGACGACCCGAGGGCCGCCTTCCGCGCCGTCAGCGGCCTGGTGCTCGCCCTGTTCATCACAACCGTGGCCGTGGTGGCCATCACCACGCAGGACGCCAAGAACCTCACCCGGTTCGCCAGCGCCGCCGAGGCGAACGTGCTGACCGACCAGCTGTCGGCATCGGGCCAGGGACCCGGTGTCGGCCCGGGTGCGCTGGGAAGGCGCGCGGGCCCGGGGCCGGCCGCACCGATCGCGCCGCTGACGGCACGGCTGAACGGAATACACGGCGTACAGGGGGTGCTCGTGGTCCGCGTGGATCCGCGGCTGACCATCCCGGGGACATTTCACGAGCACGGCTTCAACCTCTTCGGCGCCGGCCCGGTTCCGGCCGGCGTGGTCTCGTGCGCGCAGCTCGCGACCGTTCCCGCCCTTGGCCGCTGCCCGGCGGGCGCGGCGACGGCGGCGTTCCCTTCAGACGGGTTCAACGGCCCCCTATTCGGCGCGGACGCCACCGCGATCACCTGGCCGGCCGCGAACGTCCCGGCCACGCGGCTGGACGCCCTGGGCGTGGATGCCATCGACGTGGGAACGGACGGCGGTGCGGCGGTCGAGCAGGCCAGGACGGTGCTCGAGAACGCACGCGCCTACCCCACCGCCGTCAACGCGCCGTCCACCATCGGCGATCTCGTCGCGCAGGACAATTCCAAGAACAGCGACTACCAGCAACTCGCGAACGTCGTGATCCTGGTCAGCCTGCCGATCGCCGGCTGCACGCTCGCCGCGGGCATCGCGGGCGGGCTCGCCGACCGCAAGCGGCCGTTCAGCCTGCTGCGCCTCACCGGTGCCCGGCTCGCCACGCTGCGCCGCGTCGTCGCGCTGGAAGGCGCCGTCCCGCTGCTCGCCGTCGCCGCCGTCGCGATCGGCGCCGGGTTCGCCGGCGCCGCCATGTTCGCCTCCGAGGCACAGCAGCACCCGATGGTGGCGCCCGGCGCCGCGTACTACCTCCTCACCGCGGGCGGGATCATCGTGTCGCTCGGCATCATCGCGGCCACCTTCCCGCTGCTGGCACGCATCACCGGCCCCGAAGTCGCCAGAAACGAATGAACCCCCGCATCTCGGCCAGTCCTCCGTGCCCGCCGCGATGACGATGGCAGCGAGGGGACGCCGGCCAGTGAGGTTCTCAGCCAGCGATCGGAAGAGCTAGACACAGCAGCTTCTTGTTCATGATCACGTATACGTGGCCCGCGTCGACTACTGGCGGCAAGAGCGGGTGGGCAAAGCCGTATGACACAGGCGACGTATATGCCCGGTTCCCGGCGCGTGGGCCGATGGCGATGGCCTTGACCGAGTTTTCTCCCGGCCGGACGAGCGCCCAGGCCAGGCTACCGAAAGTGGCTGTCCCGCCTATCTCGCCTACCTCCCTGGAGAAGCTTGCCTGCCACGCCTGGGAGCCGTCGGATCGGTTCAGCCCGGCAAGCTCCAAACGCTGTCCGGACTGGCGAACACCTGGCTGCTGGTTACGGACAGCGGGGAGGCCACGTCCTGGATGGTGCGGTCTTGCCACACCACGGCGCCGGAGGTCAGCGTGAGCGCCGCCACACCATCAAGCAACCCGGCATAGACCGTACCCTGGCTGATCGCGGGCACCCAGTTGTCCGGGGCGACTGCGTACCCGGCGCGGAATGTGTCCTGCCATGCCACCGTCCCTCAGAGGCGTGCAGCGCCGACACGTACTCGCCGCCGCCGCCAACCACGACAAGACCGTTGGCGATGGACGGACGGAGAACGTGCACCTGGGAAGGGCAACCGACTTCCAGATCCGGTAGCCGTCACCGATACCAAGGGCAACGACTTGGCCATCTGCGTCGGAGACGTAAACGCGGTCCGGAGTGGCAGTGACCGACGAGGCCAAGGTGCCCACCTGCCTGCTCCACACGGTCGCCCCAGTGGCGCTATCGAGCGCCAGGACGAATCCCTTGGGATAGAGCCCGCTACCGACAGTGATGGCCACCAGGACCCGGCCGCTTTGCACCGTGGAGTGCCGAGCACGTTCCCGGGCAGCGACACTGCCATAGCTGCGTCCCGTCCGCGGCGTCAAATGCCGTTACCGTGTCGCCTGCCGGGGCGTAAGCAACCCCGCCGGTCACGACAACTTCGGAATTGGACGGGACGGTCAGAGTAGCCGTCCACGCGACACTAGGTTCCGGAGTTCTGTCAGGTCACTGCCTTCTCGCCGGGCTCGAAGCCCGTGTGAGCGCGTTGCCCTGGAACTGCCGCCCGCATGCCGGTGCCGCCGTCCGCTGCTGGGCCACCGCAGGGCCGGCGACACCTATCGCCGCGACCGCGCCAGCGACCGCGATCATACGCCCTAGCCCGGTATTCATGGGTCATCATCTCTTTCACACCATAGCCCCGGCTGGTCCTCTCGGACATCATTGCCGCGGCCGGACCCCGAACTGGGCGCCGCGATAAGCGATTCGCGCTTGACTCAAGACTGGTAGAGGGCCGTAAGTCCCGGGTTGGGTGGCAGGTGCTCCGCGCGGGTGGCTGGGGCACGGACGGATGGTGGCAGACTGCTAGTGACGCGCCCGACCGCCCAGCCGGAGGACAACGGTGTCCGACCGATCGCCCCGATTCCGTTCCGTACTGGACCAGTTCGCCCCGTACAAGCCCGGCCGCCGGGTGGCTAACGCCGCGGGCCAGTCGTTCAAGCTCGCCTCGAACGAGTGCCCGTTCGGGCCGCTGCCCTCGGTGGCCAAGGCCATCGCCGCGGCGGCCGCCGAGATCAACTGGTACCCGGACAACACCGCCGAGGCACTGACCGAGGCGATCGCCCGCCGGTACGACGTGCCGCCCGCGCACATCGCGCTTGGCTGCGGCTCGGTCGGCGTGGCCCAGCAGCTTCTCGCGGCGGCCGCCGAGCCGGGCACCGAGGTGCTCTACGCGTGGCGGTCGTTCGAGGCCTACCCGATCCTGGTCCCGCTCACCGGGGCCACCGACGTGCGGGTGCCGCTGAAGGACGAGACGCACGACCTGGCCGCGATGGCGGATGCGATCACGCCCCGGACCCGGGTGATCTTCGTGTGCAACCCGAACAACCCGACCGGCACGGTCGTCCGCTCCGGTGAGCTTGCCGAGTTCCTCGGCCAGGTGCCGCCGGACTGCCTGGTGGTGCTTGACGAGGCATACGCGGACTACGTCAGGGACCCCGGCGTGCCCAATGGCATCGACCTGTACCGCGACCACCCGAACCTCGCGGTGCTGCGCACGTTCTCCAAGGCCCACGGGCTGGCCGGGCTGCGGGTCGGCTTCCTGATCGGGCAGGAGCGGATCGCCAGCGCGGTGCGTACGACCATGCTGCCCTTCACCGTCAACTCGCTCGCCCAGACCGCTGCGATTGCCTCGCTGGCGGCCGAGGCCGAACTGCACGAGCGGGTCGACCTCGCGGTGAAGGAGCGGGCCCGGGTCCGCGACGAGCTGCTGGCCCAGGGCTGGACGGTCCCGCCGACCGAGGCCAACTTCGTCTGGCTCCGGCTGGATGCCGACACCCAGGACTTCGCGGCCGTGTGTGCGGACGCCGGGATCAGCATCCGGCCGTTCGGGGACGAGGGCGCGCGCATCTCGATGGGGACGCCAGAAGCCGACGACGCGTTCCTCGCCGTCGCCAGAGGCTACCCCCGGCGGCACTGACCTCGGTCACCGCGGCCCTGGGCCGGGAGACGGTAGCGGGCGCTCAGGCCGGTGCCGGTGCCGGCGGTGCCCAGCTTCTCGGTCACCAGCCGGTAGAGCTGGCGCGGCCGGCCTGGCTGCGGAATCCGGTTCGGCGGCAGCGGCCAGGCCAGGCCCTCCTCCGCGAGCGTGCGCAGCAGCCTGCGCGCCGTGCGCGAGGTCACGCCGAGCAGGCGGCCCGCGGTCTCGGCATCGACCACGTGCGGTCCGGCATCCTCCGGGAGCTGGTCGGTGAGCCGCGACAGCGTCGCCATGCCCCGGGGGTTGGCCGCCCGGACGACCACGGGCTCGCTGGGCCCGGGCACCAGCGCATGGCCCTCCCGGTCCAGGGCGAAGCCACGGGCGCCCGGGTCGGCGTGGGCACGGGCCAGCGCGGCGCGGGCGTGTGCCTCCGCGTCCTGTGCGGTCAGGCCGAGGCCCACGCCCACCTCAAGCGCGATGCCGAGTTCGGTGCGCGCCCGCTCGGCGAACGGCGGGACACGGAAGCCGTCGGTGGCGCCAGCGAGCGAGCCGCGGGTCGCGGTGACCAGGAAGCAGTCCTCGCCTGCCGGGCTGAGCGTGGCCTTGATCCGCTGCGCCTCCTGCAGCAGCAGGCGGTGCACGATGAGCCGCAGCTCCTCGCGGGGCTGCCGGGGGGAGGAGCGCCGGGACGTCTCCCTGAGCGTGGGCACCTCGACGACCGCGACGGCCAGTTGCGCGTCCTCCAGCCGGCGCTGGGTGCCAAGCAAGGTGGCGGTCCGCAGGGCCGAGGCGATGGCGCTGCGGGTCGGCCGCACGACGAGGACCGGGATGTCCAGGGCGGTCAGCCGCTGTGCCACCGACTCCAGGCAGGTGACCGCTGCCGCGGTCTGGTGGCGCCGCCAGAGGCGCTCGTGGAACGCGGCGAGCGCCGCGGCGCCTCCCGGTTCCTCGCGCACGTGCACGTTGCTGACGGCCAGGCCCATGTCGGCGAACGCGTCCTCGACCTCCGCCTGGCTCAGCACGTCCACGCTGAGCCGGGACAGGTCATGGTCCCCCTTCCTGGCCGCCCGCAGCAGGGCGGCGTAGAGGGCACTGCCGGCCAGCGGCACGTACGTGGCGGGCTTGCGCAGCACGCCCGCCTGCCGGGCGTAGAGGTAAGGGATCCGGCTGGCGAACAGCCATACGTCGATGCCGGGGCCGAGCCGCAGCACCTTGTCGCCGGCCTCCTGCTCGGTGCGGTAGGCAACGGCCACGAGCCGCCGGGCCACGGCGGGCGCGGTGGAGTACCCGCCCGCGGCCTGGCCGTTGCCGCCCGGGCCGGACGCTGCCCCGGCCGGGCCGGTGGCCGGCGCGGGCACGGCCGTGCCGGACAGCATGATCTGCTCGACCAGATCATGGGAGCCGACGACGCCGATCGTGAGTTCCAGCGGGGGGTGCTGCCCGTTGGCCATGCGCCAGTCGTAACTCAACCGGGCCACGCTGAAAAGGGGATTGCGCTAATTATGCGTGAAGTGCAGAAGGCCGACGGAAGGATCGCCTGGTCGTGCGCGGCCGGTGGCGGCCGGGAACTGCCTGGTCAGGCGCTCTCTTCCACGTTCAGATCGGCCCCCAGGGCGGACAGCCGCCCGGCGACGTCGCTGTGCCCGCGGTCGATCAGGTAGCCGGGGGCGACGACCGTCTCCCCTTCCGCGCCGAGCCCGGCGAGGATCAGCGCGACGCCGGTGCGCAGGTCATGCGCCTCGACCTTGGTGCCCTTCAGCGAGCACGGGCCGTGCACGACCACCTTGTCCCCGTCCACCTCGATGTTCGCGCCCATCTTGGCGAGTTCGCCGACGAGCGTGTAGCGGCCGTCGTAGATGGTTTCCCTGATGTAGCTCGGGCCCTCGGCCAGGCAGCTCAGCGCCATGATGGGCGACTGCAGGTCGGTCGCGAAGCCCGGGTAGGGGCTGGTGATCACGTTGATCGGCCGCAGTGCGCGCTCGCGGCGCACCTGGATCACCGCGCCGCTGGCGGCGAACTCCACGCCCATCTGCTCCAGCTTCCACCGGACCACCCCGAAATGTTCCAGGTTGGCCCCGACCAGGCTGATCTCACCGCCGGTGATGGCCGCCGCCATCGCGAACACCCCGGCGTCGATCCGGTCGGCCATCACGGTGTGCTCGGTCGCGCTCAGTTCGCTGACCCCGCGGACCTTGATGAACCCGGTGCCGCCGCCGCTGATCTGCGCGCCCATCTTCGTCAGGAACGCGATGACATCGAGCACCTCGGGCTCGAGGGCGGTGTTGTCGATGACCGTCTTGCCCGGGGACAGCGAGGCAGCCATGATCAGGTTCTCGGTCCCGGTGTGCGACGGCGTATCCAGGTAAAGGTGCGCGCCCTTCATCCGGCCGGCCTTGATGTAGATCTTGTCGTCGGCGCCGTCCACGGTGGCGCCCAGCCGGGCGAAGCCGCGGTAATGGAAGTCGAGGCTGCGGCTGCCGAGATTGCATCCGCCGATGCCCTCGATGACGGCTTCCCCGAGCCGGTGCAGCAGCGCGGGCACGAACAGCACAGAACCGCGGAACCGCCTGGCGATGTCCGCGGGCAGGACCGGGCTGGTCAGGTTAGTCGCGTCCACAACGAGGGTGCGCTCCGCCTCGTGGAACTTGACCGTGGCCCCGACGGCCTGGGCGAGTTCAATCGCACGGCGCACGTCCTCGATCGGCGGCACGTTCCGCAGTACCGTGCGGCCCTCGGATGCGAGCAGCGAGGCGGCGATCATCTTGAGCGCGGCGTTCTTGGCGCCCTGCACGAACACGGTTCCGCTTAGCGGTATCCCGCCTCGTACGCGATAGCACGTCTCGGGTCCAATGGTCATGGACACGCTGCTCCTTGGCTGCAATATCGGGCCGACAGGCGGCCGGGTGACGTGACCGGACAGCCCCGCGCGGGCCGTCCGCTAGCTGCCTGGACGTGCGGCAGACTGCTGTGCGCGGTGTCCAGTATCCCACCGGCTTCGGGGTCTGCGGGTCATTGCGGGCATCCCGGGCTCGGCGTGATTGGCCGGAAAGTGCCCGCCGGGCCGGGCTTCCGCGCGGCTCGCCCGCTCCCTTCGCCTGCCACTATCGTTGCAGGTGAGACGGGTGTGCCCGGAATCGTCCAGGCGGTCAGGTGAGGTCGGCCAGGCGGGCGAAAACGGGGCCGAGGCGCGCCACATAGTGTTCCGGGCGGAAAACCTCGTCCAGGCGGGCCTCGTCGAGCGCCTGCCCGGCCACGCTGGCTTCCTTGCGCAGCGCCTCACGGAAACCGGTGCCGGTGTCCCAGCTCGCCGCGGCGGCCGCCTGCACAAGCGCGTACGCATCCTCCCTGGACATCCCGGCCGCAACCAGGTCAAGCAGGACGCTGGAGGTGTAGATCAGGCCGCCGGTGGACTCCAGGTTCGCCCGCATCCTGGCCGCGTCCACCCGCAGGCCGGCGATCAGTCCGGTGGTCTGGTGCAGCAGGTAGTCGGTCGCGATTGCCGCGTCGGGCAGCGCCACCCGCTCCACGCTGGAATGAGAAATGTCACGTTCGTGCCAGAGCGCCATGCCCTCCATGACCGGGGTCACGTACCCGCGCACCAGGCGGGCCAGCCCGCAGATCCGCTCCGAGCGGATCGGGTTCCGCTTGTGCGGCATGGACGAGGAGCCCTTCTGGCCCGCCGAGAACGCCTCCGCCAGCTCGCGGACCTCGGTCCGCTGCCCGTGCCGCACCTCCAGGGCAATCGCCTCGCAGGCGGTGGCCAGCATGGCCAGCACGCTCACCCACTCGGCGATGCCGTCGCGGAACACCACCTGGGTGGCCACCTCGGCAGGCCGCAGGCCGAGTTCGGGCAGCACCCTGGCCTCGATCGCCGGGTCGATGTTGGAGTAGGTGCCGACCGGCCCGGACAACTTGCCCACCGCGACCGCCTCCCTGGCGTGCCGCAGCCGGTCCCGGCAGCGCGCCATGGCGAACGCGAAGTCCGCGACCCGGTGCCCCCAGACGTCAGGTTCGGCGTGGATCCCGTGCGTCCGCCCGGCCCGGATCGTGTCCCTGTGCGCCAGCCCGTGATCGCGCAGCGCGGCGACGAGGGCCGTGGCGCGGGCGATCAGCAGGTCGGAGGCCTCGGTGAGGGTCATGGCCAGCGCGGTGTCCAGCAGATCCGAGGATGTCAGGCCGTAGTGCACGAACGCGGCCGCCGACCGGGGCACCGTATTGTCCGCCCAGGCGGTGAGAAACGCGATCACATCGTGGTCGGTGACCGCCTCCGCGGCGGCCACCGCCTCCGGTGAGGGGGGCGGTGCGGCGCGCACCGGGCCGACCGCGTCCGCGGGCACCGTGCCGGCGCTCGCGTGCGCTTCGAGTACCAGGGTCTCCACCTGGCACCACAGCTCGTACTTGTGCTCCTGGCTCCAGATCCGCCCCATCTCGGGCAGCGTGTAACGCTCGATCACACGCCCATTCTCCCTTACCCGGCGGCTCGCGGCCCGCTTACCCGGCGGTCGCCGCCCGGGCCCGCGTGCTCGCGCGTGCTCCGCGCCCAGCATCGCCACGATCCCGGCGAGCAGCACCGCGAACTGGGCCTCGACCGAGACCGCTGTCCCCAGGGCCGCCGTGGCCAGGGCGAACCCGGCAGCGGCCAGCCGCAGCGCGACGGGCCCGATCCGCAGCGCCCGGCGGAACCAGGCGCTGCCGGCCAGGAACAGGGCGGCACCGCCGGCCACGGCGGCCGCTTGGCCGACCTGGTGCGGCCGGGCCGGGTTGCCGATCGTCAGGTAGGCCCCGGCAGCCAGCGTCACCACTCCGAGCAGGATCGGGATGTGGGCATAGTAGGTAGCCAGCGCCAGGCCGGCCCGCCGTGACCGGTCCGTGGCCGCCATGGCCTGCTCGGCCCGCTCGTCGTCGCCGTCGCCGAAGTAGGCCCACCACAGCGCGGCGGACAGCGCCAGGCCAAGTACGGCGGCCAGGGCGACCGCGAGGGTCACGCCCTTCGGGGCGGCCGCGATGCCGATGGCCGCGACCGACTCGCCGAGCGCCACGATGACCAGGGCCCCGTGGCGTTCGGCGAAGTGCGCGGGCTGGATGTTGAACCGGCCACCGGGGTGGATTATCAGCGGGGAGAGCCACTGGATGGCCACCGCGGCCGTCCACAGCAGGTAGCTGGCCAGTACGGGGGTGAACGCGGCGCCGATCACCAGCAGCGCCGAGCTGACGTTGAACGGCGTGACCCGGATGATGTTCCGGTTGACCCGGTAGAACAGCGCCGAGTGGACTCCTACCACGAGCAGGTAGCCGAGGCCGAGGGCGAGCCGGTCCCCGGTGGCCCCGGCACCGAATCCGTGCGGGATCGCCAGGCCGCAGACCAGGAAGCCGGCCATGCCGACGAGAAGCAGCAGGCGTTCGGGGGTGCGGTTCGGCGCGCGGGTGTTGGTCAGCCAGGCGTACCCCCCGTACATCCACCACAGCACGCCGAACACCAGCAGCACCTCCAGGGCGCCGCCGGGGGAGAAGTTGTGCACAAGCAGCGAGGTGAGCTGGGTGAGGGTGAACGCGAAGACCAGGTCGAAGAACAGCTCCAGCGTGCTCACCCGCAGCGGCGCATCGGGGTCCGTGCCGCTGGGCTCAACGGGTTCTGCCGGGCCGGGCGGGCTGGAGTCTGGGCTTGAAGGGCCGGGTGCACGGTCCGGACCCGGGCTGGCCGTACCGGGTTCCGGGCCGGTCATGCCTGGGCTGGCGCGGTCCGGGCGGCCTCGGCGGCGATGTCGCGGCGGAACCAGCCGCCCCGCATCCGGATCCGGTCCGCGGCCTGGTACGCCACGGTGCGCGCGGCCTGCAGGTCCTGGCCCGTTCCGACGATGTTGAGCACCCTGCCCCCGGTGCTTACCAGCCGCCCGCCCCGGTCGGTGCCCGTGCCCGCGTGCAGCACGTAGGCCCCGGGCAATCGTTCGGCATCATCGATACCTTCAATGACGTCGGCGGTCAGCGGCGAGACCGGGTAGCCCTCCGCCGCCATGACCACCGTGACCGCGGCGCCTGGCGCCCATTCCAGCGGTCCGGCGCCGGACAGCGAGCCGGAGGCGGCCGCGGCCAGCGGCCCGGCCAGCGGGCTCGCGAGCCGGTCGAGCACCACCTGGGTCTCCGGGTCGCCGAACCTGGCGTTGAACTCCACCACCCGCGGCCCGCGGCTGGTCAGCGCGAGGCCGGCGTACAGCAGGCCACGGTAGGGGGTGCCGCGGCGGCGCAGCTCGCCGATCGCCGGGCCGACGACCGTGGCCATCAGCTCCGCGGTCAGCCCGGCCGGCGCCCAGGGCAGCGGGGCGTAGGCGCCCATGCCGCCGGTGTTCGGCCCCTGGTCGCCGTCGTGCGCCCGCTTGAAGTCCTGCGCGGGCAGCAGCGGCACCGCGCTGGCGCCGTCGGCGAGCGCGAACAGCGACACCTCAGGCCCGTCGAGGAACTCCTCGACCACGACCTTGCCCGCGGCCCGCGCATGGGCGAGCGCGGTGGCCCGGTCGCCGGTCACCACGACGCCCTTGCCGCCCGCGAGCCCGTCCGCCTTCACCACGTAGGGCGGGCCGAACTGCTCCAGCGCCTGCGTCACCTCCGCCTCGGTGTCGCAGGTCCGCGCCGCGGCCGTCGGGATGCCCGCCGCGGTCATGATCTCCTTGGCGAACGACTTCGAGCCCTCGATCATGGCGGCACGGCGTCCGGGCCCGAAGCAGCTCAGGCCGGCTCCGCGCAGCGCGTCGGCGAGCCCGGCGACCAGCGGTGCCTCCGGGCCGACGACGACAAGCTGCGGAGCCAGCGTCCGGGCCAGGTACGTCACCGCGCCGACGTCGGCGAGATCGGCAGGGTGGAGTTCGGCGAGAGCGGCGATGCCCGGGTTGCCCGGCGCCGCATGCAGGCCGGTCACGTCGGGGTCGGCGGCGAGGGCCCGCGCCAGGGCGTGCTCACGGCCCCCGGAGCCGAGGAGGAGGACTCGCACGCGGCGAGCCTACCTGCCCAGCAGCGGCCTAAGCTGCAACGTTTGGTCGCGGCGCGGGCCGGTCCCGACCGCGGCCACCGGGGCGCCGATCATCTCCTCAACCGCCCGCACGTACTGCTGGGCGTTGCGGGGCAGGCCGGCGAACTCCTTGGCCTCCGACAGGTCCTCCCACCAGCCGTCGAAGTACTCATACACCGGCACCGCGTGGTGGAACTCGGTCTGCGTCATCGGCATCTCGGTGTGCCTGGTGCCGTCCACGTCGTAGGCGACGCACACCGGCACCTTGTCCAGCCCGGACAGCACGTCCAGCTTGGTGATGAAGAAGTCGGTGATCCCGTTGACCCGCGCGGCGTACCGGGCGATCACCGCGTCGAACCAGCCGCAGCGGCGCGCCCGGCCGGTGGTCACCCCGTACTCACCGCCGGCCTTGCGCAGCCACTCGCCCTGGTCGCCGTCCAGTTCGGTGGGGAAAGGCCCGGCGCCCACCCGGGTCGTGTACGCCTTCACGATGCCGATGACCGTGGTGATCCGGGTCGGCCCGATCCCCGATCCCGCGCAGGCACCGCCCGCGGCCGGGGACGAGGAGGTCACGAACGGGTAGGTGCCGTGGTCCACGTCGAGCAGGGTCGCCTGGGCACCCTCAAGCAGCACGGACATGCCCTCGTCCAGCGCGCGGTTGAGCACGAGCACCGTGTCCGCCACGTAGCGGCGCAGCTTCTCCCCGTACTCCACGTACTCCGCCGCGACCGCGGCCGCGTCGATGCCCCTGCGGTTGTAGACCTTGGCGAGTACCTGGTTCTTCTCCACGAGCACCAGGTCCAGCTTCTGCCGCAGGATGCCGGGGTCGAGCAGGTCCTGGACGCGGATGCCGGTCCTGGCCACCTTGTCGGCGTAGGCCGGCCCGATGCCCCGCCCGGTGGTGCCGATCCGCGCGTTACCGAGATAGCGCTCGGTCACCCGGTCCAGCGCCCGGTGGTGCGGCATGATCAGGTGCGCGCTGGCCGAGATCAGCAGGCGGTCGCAGGAGACGCCGCGGGCCGCCAGGCCGTCGATCTCGCCGAGCAGCACCTCGGGATCGATCACCACGCCGTTGCCGATCACCGGCGTCACGCTGGGCGACAGCACCCCCGAGGGCAGCAGGTGCAGCGCGTAGCTCTCCTCGCCGATGACCACCGTGTGCCCGGCGTTGTTGCCGCCCTGGTACCTGACCACGAAATCCACGCGGTCGCCGAGCAGATCGGTCGCCTTGCCCTTGCCCTCGTCACCCCACTGGGCGCCTACCAGCACGATGGCCGGCATGTGACCAGCCCCTTCCCGGCGTTGAGCCTGCGGCTTCAGCGATGGGGCCTGCCCGGCTTGCCGGCCAGGCGCGCCATCGGCGCCCCCGGGGGGTCGCTCCCCGGGCCAACACTGCCCGCGGGGCCTTGAGGGTACCTCAGCAGCCTGCGCGCGTGGTCAGGCGCCGTTCAGTTCCGCGGCCGCCTCGGGGCTGGAGTCCTCTAGGAAGGTACGGCAGCGCTCGGCCTCGTCCTGCTCGCCGAGGGCGGCGGCGGCCCGGCCCAGCGCATGCAGGGACCGCAGGAAGCCCCGGTTCGGCTCGTGCTCCCAGGGGATGGGCCCGTGACCATGCCAGCCGGCCCGGCGCAACTGGTCCAGGCCGCGGTGGTAGCCGGTCCTGGCGAACGCGTAGGACGCCACGGGCTCGCCGCGCTCCATCGCCTGGTCGGCGAGTGCTGCCCAGGCCGCCAGGCAGGCGGGATGCGCGGCGGCCACGGCGGTGGGGTCGGCGCCCGACTCCAGTTCGGCGGCCGCCGGATCCTCGGGCAGGTAGGTGGCTGGCGGCCCGGCGAACAGGTTCTGATGTTCCATGGCACCCATCCTGCCCGCCGCCGTGGTGCCCGGCCGGCCGCCGCGCGGATGTCAGGTCAGGCGCTTGCCCGCGGACATGAGGTCCTCGCAGGCGTGCTGGACCCGGGCCGCCATGTTCGCCTCGCCGGCCTTGCCCCAGGAGCGCGGGTCGTAGGCCTTCTTGTCGCCCACCTCGCCGTCCACCTTGAGCACGCCGTCGTAGTTGGTGAACATGTGCGCCGCGACCGGCCGGGTGAACGCGTACTGGGTGTCGGTGTCCACGTTCATCTTCACCACGCCGTAGCCGATCGCCTCGCGGATCTCCTCCAGCGCCGACCCGGACCCGCCGTGGAACACCAGGTCGAACGGCTTGTCCTTGCCGTACTTCGCGCCGACCGCGTCCTGGATCTCCTTCAGCACGGTGGGCCGCAGCGTCACGTGACCGGGCTTGTAGACCCCGTGGACGTTGCCGAACGTGGCGGCCAGGATGTACCTGCCCCGCTCGCCGAGGCCGAGCGCCTCCGCCGTGGCCAGGGCGTCTTCCGTGGTGCTGTACAGCTTCTCGTTGATCTCCCCGACGACGCCGTCCTCCTCGCCGCCGACCACGCCGATCTCCATTTCCATGATGATGTGGGCCTTGGCGCACTCGTCGAGCAGTTCCGACGCGATGGCCAGGTTCTCGGCCAGCGGCACCGCCGAGCCGTCCCACATGTGCGAGCCGAACAGCGGGTCCTCGCCCCGCGCCACCCGCTGCTGGGACAGCTTCACCAGCGGGCGCATGAAGCCGTCGAGCTTGCCGGCGGGGCAGTGGTCGGTGTGCAGCGCCACGTGCATCGGGTACTTGTCCGCCACCGACCGGGCGAAGTGCGCCAGCGCGACGGAGCCGGTGACCATGTCCTTGACCGCACCGGACAGGTACTCGGCGCCGCCGGTGGATACCTGGATGATCCCGTCGCTTTCCGCGTCGGCGAAGCCGCGCAGCGCGGCGTTGAGCGTCTGGCTGGATGTCACGTTGATCGCCGGGTAGGCGAAGCCGTGCTCCTTGGCCCGGTCGAGCATCTGGGCATAGATCTGCGGCGTCGCGATAGGCATGACGTTCAGCTCCCGTCTGGTGATCAGAGTCCAGTATCTCCTGAGCGGGGCGGCAGGCCAGGTGCCGGTTCGGAGAACTAGCGTTTATCCCACGAAGACGGCACCGGACGGCAATGGTGGCCATACCACGGCCCGGTACCTGGTACAACTTTGCCCATGGAGAGCTTTATCATCCACGCTGGTTACGCGGCGGTGTTCCTCTTCGGGTTCCTTGAGGCCTGCTGCGTGCCGATCCCGTCGGAGATCACCTTCGGGTACGCGGGCGTGCTGGCCGGCGAGGGCCGGCTGAACGTCGTCGCGATCATCATCATCGGGACGATCGCGGAACTGGCAGGCTCGCTGGTCTCCTACGGTATCGGCCGGGTGGGTGAACGCCCCCTGGTAGCCAGGTTCGGCCGCTACCTGCTGATCACGCAGGCGGACATCGACCGCGCGGAACGGTTCCTGGCCGGCCGCGGGGCGTGGGCGATCCCGGTGGGCCGTGCGCTGCCGGTGGTGCGCACGTTCATTTCCATAGTGGCGGGCTTCTGCGAGGTACCGCTTTTGATGTTCGCCCTGCTGAGCCTGCTCGGCACGGCCATCTGGGTCAGCGCGATCACCCTGATCGGCTACGCGGTCGGCACCCAGTGGCAGAAGGTGGCGCACGGATTCGCACTGGCCGGGTACGTGATCGTCGTGATCGCCGTGATCGGCATCGCCGCCTTTGTCTGGCACCGGCTACGTGAGGTTCGCCGGGAGCAGGCCGCCGGAGCGGGCGATCAGGGCGGCGCCCATCAGCCCAAGCACAGGTCGCCGACGTCATAGGCGGCGCGGTACGCCAGCCCGCGCCCGGTCACCGCGGCGCGCGCGCCGCGGTCCACGAGCACCGCCACGCCCGCTACTACGGCGCCCGCGTCCCGCAGGGCGTCCACCGCGGTCAGCACCGAGGCGCCGGTGGTCGAGGTGTCCTCGACCGCGAGCACCCGGCGCCCGGCAACGTCGGGGCCCTCGATCCGCCGTTGCAGCCCGTGGGCCTTTTCTGATTTCCGCACCACGAACGCATCCAGATTTCGCCCCGTTACGCAAGCGGCGTGCATCATCGCCGTCGCCAGCGGGTCTGCGCCCAGGGTGAGCCCACCGACGGCCTCGTAGTCGAGGCCAGCCGTTGCGGCGAGCATCACCCGGCCGGCCAGGGCGGCGCTGGCGCCGCTGAGCAGCACCCGCCGCAGGTCGATGTACCAGTCCGCGTGCTGCCCCGAGGACAGCACGAAGTCCCCGCGGACCACGGCCTTGTCGTTGATCACCTGCAGGAGGTCGTCACGCTCGCTCACGATTGGCAGCGTATCCCCGGGGGGTTCCGGGGGGTCGCTCCCCCGGGCCAGCACGCGCGATGGGGCCTGCCGGCTTGCCGGCCAGGCGCCATCGGCGCCCCGGGGGGTTCCGGGCCGCTGGGGCTCCGGGGGCCTTGCCCCCGGGAGGCGGGAGTCGCTCCCCCGGGCCAGCACCGCCGGGCTTAGCCGACCGCTGCCAAGACCGCGCGTTCCTTTTCCGGGTCCAGGCCCAGGTCCAGAAGCCCGGCGCCCGCGGTCGCTTCCTGTCCGGCGGCGGCCGCATGCTTCAGCCAGAGCCAGGTGTCGTGCATGGTGTCGCTGAGCGGCCGGTACCGCATGCCGGTGCGCAGTGCCCGGTCACCGGGGATCTCCCAGATGTGCGCAAGCTCGGGGATGTCCGGGGCCCACATCGGCAACTCGGTCCACGGGCTGACTCCGGCCTCAAGCAGGTCGTGGTCGCTCACCCAGCGGAGTTCGGCGTGCGGGCGACCGTCGGCGCTGGCCAGCCGCGCGCAGTCGGCCAGCAGCGCGCCGAACGTGGTGCCCTGCGGCCCGGGCACGTTGACGGTCGCGGGCAGGCCGCGGCGGGTGTTGTCGACCACCCAGGCCGCCAGGTCGCGGACGTCGGTCATCCGGACCGGCTTGCCAGGGCCGTCCGGCGCGAGGACCGTCCCGCCTCGGGCCAGGCGTGCCAGCCACCACGAGCTCCACCGGACGTTCTCGTGCGGCCCGACGATCAGTCCGGGCCGGACGATGAGGCACCTGCCCGCGAAGGCGGCGCGGACCGCGCGCTCGGAACCGGCCTTGAGCTGGCCGTATCCGAGGCTGTCGAGGGTGCCTGTGGCATCGGCCGGGCAGTCGAGGACGGGCGAGTCCTCGGTGGCAGGCTCGCGCGGGTAGCCGGCGTACACCGACACGGTGGAGATGTAGGTGTAGTGCCTGGTGCGGTCGGCCAGGAGCTGGGCCGACGCGGTCACGTGCGCGGGCGCGAGCACAGACGTGTCGATCGCCGCGTCCCATTCACCCCGCGTGAGCTGCCGCAGGTCGTCGGGATTGGTCCGGTCTCCGGTCAGTGCCTCGACGCCCGGCCGGCGATGGCCCGACAGCCCACGGGAGAAGGTCGTCACGTCGTAGCCCCGGCTGCACGCCTCGTCTACGATCGCGCGGCCGAGGAAGTGTGATCCGCCGAGCACAAGCAGTCGCATAATCACCAATCCTGCCCGTTGGCCGGTCCCGGCCGCGACGCCTTCGCCAGCACAAGGCCGTAGCCCCGATGCCGTTCCCCACAGCGGACCTGGCCTGGCCTGTGCCTGGCATGTCTGCGATCTGTGCGCGATCCATCACGGAGCCAGCTGTCCGCTGGTAACGTCTCGCCTGGATGGAAGGGCGGTGTCGCGTGGATCGCTGCGCGTTGTTCGTGGACGCGGGCTACGTGCTAGGAGATGGCGCGATGGCCGTTCACGGCACCCGCAACCGGGAGTCCGTTTCCTGGGACTATGCCGGGGTACTCCAAGTTCTCGGGAACGTGGCGCGCGATCACACCGGCCTGCCGCTGCTGCGCTGCTACTGGTACGAGGCCACGGTCGAGGGCCGCCGCAGTTCCGAGCACGAGATCCTCGCGGGCCTGCCCGGCGTGAAGCTGCGGCTCGGCAAGATGAAGCCCGGCCGCCGCGAGGGCGTCGAGGGCGAGATCCACCGTGACCTGACCACGCTCGCCAGGAACCGGGCGATCAGCGATGCGCTGGTGGTCAGCGCGGAGGAAGACCTCGCGCAGGCGATCGCCGACGTGCAGGACCTCGGCCTGCGCGTGATCCTGGTGCACATCGCCGCGCCCGGCTGGACGGCCGCCACCGCGCTCCGCCAGGAGTGCGACGAAATCGTCGAGATCAGCGAGGCGCATCTGCGGCCTTCGGTGGAGCTTGTCGTCGGGGCAGAGCCGGTCAGCGACGACGAGCGCCAGGCGGTCCCCGCCTACGCGAGCCGCGCGCCCGCCAACGGCCACGGCACCCCAGGGGTGATGGGGCAGCCAGCGCTGCCCGTGGGCTCGCACGCCGCTCCGCCTGCGCTCTACACCGGGTCTGTGATCGCCCAGTACCAGCGGGCCGCGCAGCCCGCGAACAGCCACCGGCCGCCGCTGGCCGACGCCCCGGGCCCGGCAGTGGCAGGAAACCACAGCCTGGCGCCGCAGCCGGGGATGGCGCCGCCGGGTGCGGCGGGCCAGCCCGGCACGGGACAGGGCGGTACGCCAGGCCCGCGCGACATCTCCGTCCAGCCGGGCCTGCCGCCAGCGCAGCCGGCCCAGGCGGGCCCGGGGCCAGCGGCCCAGCCGCCCGCCCCGGCAGTGCCAGCCGCGCCGTCCGCACTGGCTGGCGCTCCGGCGCTGCCCAGCCAGGACGCTCCGCCGGGCTACCACGCCGCCCCGCCAGGGCACCATGCGGCGCCTGGCCACCATGTCGCCGGGCAGCCGCAGCACGCGGCGCCGGGCCAGCCGATGATGCCGCCGGGCCAGCCGACGATGATGCCGCCGGGCCAGCCAGCGCCAGGCCACGCACACGTCTCCGGGTCGCCCGCCGCCCCGCCCCCGGCCGCACCGCCGCAGCACGCGCAGCTGCTGCCGCGTGGCGGCGGGCAGCACGCGGGCCTGCCGTCGGCGCATCCAGAGTCCGGGCCCGCGCCCGGCCAGCACGCCCTGCCGCCTCAGCAGTTCACGACCGGGCAGCCGATGGCCGGACCGGTCCTGCCAGGACAGCCTGTGCCCGGGCAGCCCGGTGCCCAGGCGGCAGCGCCAGGGTTCCAGGCGCCCGCCGGCCTGCCGGGCTCCCCGGCCCCCGCCGGTCTGCCGGGCTCCCCGGCCCCACAGGCGCGCCAAGGCATGCCCGCCTACCAGGCAGCCCCTCCGCCTCCGCCACCCGCGCCGGCCCCCGTTCACCCGGCGGCGCTGGCCCCGTCGGCCGCCCCGCCCGGGTTTCCCGGCCAGGCCGCGGACGCGGCGCCCGGGCAGGCTCCGGCCGTACCGAGGCCACCGACATCCGGTGCCCCGCCGGGCCCGGCTCTGGCCCCGCCGCCCGGCGCGGCTCCGGCCGGCCCGGTGGTCCACCCCGGCCAGCAGCTTCGCGGTGCGCCTGGCGGATACCCGCCGGCACTGCCCGGCCGCCCGCCCGGCGCGGCGGGCGATCAGCGGGCGAGGCAGTTCCCGGTGGCGCCGCCGGGCCAGCCCGGGCCCTACGTTCCGCCGCAGGGGCCGCACAGTGGCCCGCAGCCTGCCGCGCAGCACGCCCTGGTGCCGCAGCCGGTGGCGGTGTCCCTGGCCGACGCGGTCCAGGCAGCGCACGCAGAGGGCTTCAACTTCGGCCAGGCCGTCGCCAGGGACGCGCCTGCGCTCTGGCTGGAGGCCGTGCTCGCCCGCAAGCCGCGGATGCCTTCCGACCTCGAAGCCAGGCTGTTGCAGGATTCCTCGCTGCCCATTGATTCGCTGCTGCACGACGAGGTGCGGCACGCATTGCGGCGCGGTTTCTGGGACGCGCTGGAAAGGGTCCGTCATTGATCCGGTTCGCTGTCGGCGTCGGCGATAAGCAACGACGTTCGTCCGAGCCTGATTAGGGACGGCATGATGCGATATCTCCGGGCAGGAGGGCAGATGCCCGTAAATTGCCGCCAATGGGCTGGCCCAGCGCGTTGCTGGGGTCTGCAGATGGGTACGTCCCTACCGTGGTTGCCCTGACTCAAGAGACGTTCGACGCGATCGAGTTCGACGCGGCCTGCAGCGGTGAGCACCGCGCTGCGGCGCAGGAGATGACCAGGCTTGCCGACAGCGGCACGCAGACCGAGGCGATGCCCAGGTCCGAGGCCTACATCCGGGCCGGCGAGCAGTGGCTGCTCGCCGATGACCCAGCCGCGGCGGTGAACGGTTTCATGCGTGCGATGGCCGACGGCGGCCCCGCCTCGGTGGATCCGCGGATTCCGCTGGCCCGCGCCCTGTTCCAGTTGGGCCGCGGCGCGGAGGCGGATGCCTACGTCGACGCGCTCGCTGCCGAGGCGCCGCGTGACGCGCGGATGTGCGACCTGCTGGCGGAATTGCTGGTCGAGCAATCTGACCTGGTAGGTGCGCTCGGCTGGGCCAACGCCGGCGTCGAGCTGTGCCTCGGCCGGACGCCGGGCCCGGTCGGCCAGGGCAACGAGGTGCCCCCGGCTGGCCCCATCACGCAGGTGTCCGGCGACGTGAACGAATTCCGCCTGCTATTGAGCCTGCGGTTCCGGATCCGCAACGACCTCGGCCTGCCCGAGGACGACTACGACCGGATGCTGGACACCCACTCCGGCGCATAGCCGCGCCGCCATTCCGCTGGCGCCCGGCCGGCCGGAACCGGCTTGCAGCTCAGCTGGCGCCCCGGCCCGCCGGGGACCGGCCGCTGGCTCAGTCCCCGGCGCTGGCGCAGGTCAGGCGGTAGCCGATGCCGCGGGCAGGCGCTCGGCCGTGACCGCGAGCGCGTCGGCGGCCGGGTCCCTGTCCACCCGGACCGTGTCGCCGTCCATGATGTCGCCCGCGAGCAGCGCCCTGGCAAGCTGATCGCCGATGGCGGACTGCACCAGCCTGCGCAGCGGCCGTGCGCCGTAGACGGGGTCGAACCCGGTCAGCGCCAGCCACTCCCGCGCCGCCGGGGTGACGTGCAGCGCGAGCCGCCGCTCGGCAAGCCGCCGGGCCAGCGCGGCCACCTGCAGGTCCACGATCTCCGCGAGTTCCTCGGTGGTCAGCGGGTCGAACAGGATGATGTCGTCAAGACGGTTCAGGAACTCCGGCTTGAAGGTCGCCCGGACCACGGCCATCACGGTTTCCCGCTTCGCGTCCTCGTCCAGGGACTGGTTCGCGATCTCTGCCGATCCGAGGTTCGAGGTGAGGATCAGGATCGTGTTCCTGAAGTCCACGGTCCGGCCCTGCCCGTCGGTGAGCCTGCCGTCGTCGAGGACCTGGAGGAGGATGTCGAACACCTCCTGGTGCGCCTTCTCCACCTCGTCCAGCAAGATCACGCAGTAGGGACGGCGCCGGACGGCCTCGGTGAGCTGGCCGCCGGCCTCGTAACCGACGTAGCCGGGCGGGGCGCCGACGAGCCGGGCCACCGAGTGCTTCTCGCTGTACTCGCTCATGTCGATGCGGACCACGGCCCGCTCGTTGTCGAACAGGAACTCGGCGAGGGCCTTGGCCAGTTCGGTCTTGCCGACCCCGGTGGGGCCGAGGAACAGGAACGAACCGGTCGGCCGGTCCGGGTCGGAAATGCCCGCGCGGGACCTGCGCACCGCGTCGGACACGGCCTGAACCGCCCTGGCCTGGCCCACCAGGCGCTTGCCCAGTTCGGCTTCCATCCGCAGCAGCTTGCCGGTCTCCCCTTCGAGCAGGCGGCCTGCCGGGATGCCGGTCCACGACGACACCACATCAGCGACGTCGTCCGGCCCGACCTCCTCTTTGACCATGGGAGCCGCAGACCTGGCGATGCCATCGGCGGCCGCGGCCCCCGGATCGGGCTCGGCGCCGGCCGCAGCGGCCTCGGCCACCTCACGCTCCAGCGTGGGGATCTCCCCGTACATCAGCCGTGAGGCGGTGGTGAAGTCGGCGTCCCGCTGGGCGCGCTCGGCCTGGACGCGCAGGTCATCGAGCCGCTTCTTCAGCTCACCGACCCGGTTGAGGCCCGCCTTCTCCCGCTCCCAGCGAGCCAGCAGCCCGGTGAGCTGCTCCTGCCGGTCGGCGAGGTCGGCGCGCAGCCGCTCCAGCCGCTCCTTGCTGGCCGGATCGGCCTCCCGCTCCAGCGCCATCTCCTGCATCTTCATCCGGTCCACGGCGCGCTGCAGTTCGTCGATCTCCACCGGCCGGGAGTCGATCTCCATGCGCAGCCGCGAGGCGGCCTCGTCGACCAGGTCGATGGCCTTGTCCGGCAGGAAGCGCCCGGTGATGTAGCGGTCGGACAGGGCCGCCGCGGCGACCAGCGAGGCATCGGAGATCTGCACCTGGTGATGGGCCTCGTAGCGGCCCTTGAGCCCGCGCAGGATCGCGATCGTGTCCTCGACCGACGGCTCGCCCACGAACACCTGCTGGAACCGGCGCTCCAGGGCCGGGTCCTTCTCGATCCGCTCCCGGTACTCGTCCAGGGTGGTCGCGCCCACCATCCGCAGTTCGCCGCGGGCCAGCATCGGCTTGAGCATGTTGCCCGCGTCCATCGCGCCCTCGGCCGCGCCCGCGCCCACGACGGTGTGCAGTTCGTCGATGAACGTGATCACCTGGCCCTCGCTGGTCTTGATCTCGTTCAGCACCGCCTTGAGCCGCTCCTCGAACTCACCGCGGTATTTCGCGCCCGCGACCATCGCGGCCAGGTCCAGTGCGACCAGGCGCTTGCCGCGCAGCGACTCGGGCACGTCGCCGGCCACGATCCGCTGCGCCAGGCCCTCGACCACGGCGGTCTTGCCGACCCCGGGCTCGCCGATCAGGACCGGGTTGTTCTTGGTGCGGCGGGCCAGCACCTGGATCACCCGCCGGATCTCCGCGTCCCGGCCGATCACCGGGTCCAGCTGGCCGTCACGGGCCCGCTGGGTGAGGTCGACCCCGTACTTCTCCAGGGCCTGGTAGGTCCCTTCCGGGTCCTCGGAGGTGACGCGGGCGCTCCCGCGTACCTTCTCGAACGCCTCGAGCAGCGCGTCGGGCGTGGCCCCGTGCTTGCGGAGCAGCGTCGCTGCCTGGCCGCCGTCGGTGGCGAGCCCGACGAGCAGGTGCTCGGTGGAGATGTACTCGTCGTTCAGCTTCTCGGCCCGCTCCCCGGCCGTGGTCAGTACCTTCAGCAGGGCCCGCGAGTTCTCCGGGGCACTGACGGTCGTCCCGGCGATCTTGGGCAGCTGGGCCAGCTGCGTCCTGGTGTCGGCAAGCACCGCGCTGGGGTCGGCGCCGACCGCGCGCAGCAGCGGGGCTGCCGTGCCGCCGTCCTGCTCGACCAGGGCCGCGAGCAGGTGCAGGGCGTCAACGTGCGGGTTTCCATCGGCCGTGGCCTGCTGCCGTGCCGCGCCGAACGCCTCGCTGCTGCGACGGGTGAGCTTGTCAATCATTTAATTGTTTCCTCGGTTGATGCGCCGCTGTTGGCTGCACTGCTGTTTGTTGTTGCACTGCTTGCTGGCGGACTGCTCGTGACGGGCGGGACGTGCTGCGCCGCCGGGTCGACGGGCGCCCTGCTGCTGCCCAGATTCCGCACCGGGACCAGCTGGGCTCCCGCGGCGCGGTTGCGCACCAGCCCGGCCAGCCGCGCGGCTACCGCGCGGGTCGACTCAAGCTCCGCCCGGAGCTGGGCGATCTCCGCGGTCATCTCGGCGAGCATGCGGCGGGCCCGGTCCAGTTCGGCGCCGAGTTCGAGGATCTGCTTGATGCCCGACAGGTTGACGCCGTCCTCCTGGGACAGCCGCTGTACCTCGCGCAGCAACAGGACGTCGCGCAGCGAGTAGCGGCGGCCGCGCCCGGACGACCGGCCGGGAGACACCAGCCCGAGCCGGTCATAGGCGCGCAGCGTCTGCGGGTGCAGCCCGGACAACTCGGCCGCCACCGAGATCACATACACCGGACTGTCGTCCGCCACCTCGAACGGGTTCCCGTTCATTTCATTGCCTCCCTTGCGGGCGGTCGTGCTCGGAAGGGCGCGCGCCCGCAACGTTGCGGGCGCCGCCTTCCAGTCCCGGCGGCCGGGCCGCCGTAGGTGCCGTGTGTCATGTCTGCCGTGCCCGTCGCAGCAGCTCCTCGCGCGGGTCCTCGCCAGCGGTCGCGTCACGGAAGGACTCCAGTGCCTGCCGGGCGGCGCCGTTCAGGTTCTGCGGCACCTGGACGTTCACGGTGACCAGCAGGTCCCCGTTCGTCCCGTCCTTGCGCCTGGCCCCCTTGCCGCGCGCCCGGAAGGTGCGGCCGCTCGGCGTCCCCGCGGGGATCCGGACGCTGACCGGCACCCCGCGCAGCGACGGAACCTTGACCTCGGCGCCCAGCGACGCCTCGGTGAAGGTGATCGGCACGCTCACCGTCAGGTTGTCGCCACTGCGCCCGAAGATCGGGTGCGGCGTGACGTGCACCCGCACATACAGGTCGCCCGCTGGGCCGCCCCGCTCACCCGGGGCACCCTTGCCCCGGAGCCGGATCCGCTGCCCGTCGGAGACGCCCGCGGGGATGCGGGCCTGGATCGTGCGGCTGCTCATCGCGCGCCCGCTGCCCGAACACGTCGGGCAGGGGTCGTCGACCACCAGGCCGCGGCCGCGGCACTCGGTGCACGGCTCGGACAGCGCGTAGCTCCCCAGGTTCCGGCTGGTCTGGCCGGTGCCCTGGCAGTTCGGGCAGACCCTGGGCACCGTTCCCGACTTCGCCCCGGTGCCGTGGCAGGTCGGGCAGGCTCCCTCGCCGGTCAGCCGCAACGACACCGTGGTGCCCTCGATGGCGTCGTAGAACGACAGGGTGGCCTCGGTCTCCACATCCGCGCCGCGGCGCGGCCGGGTCTGAGTGCCGGCCCGGCCGCCGCTGCCGCCGCCGAACATCCCGCCGAGCAGGTCGCCGAGCCGGCCGCCGGAGCCGCCGGCCGTGCCCGTGCCCGTGTCCGTGCCGCCGCCGAACAGGTCGCCCAGGTCGAACGGGAACCCGCCGGCGCCGCCCTGCCCCGGCGGCCGGAAGCCGCCGCTGCCGAACAGGGAACGCGCGTCGTCGTACTCCTTGCGCCGCTTGGGGTCCGACAACGTGTTGTACGCCTCGGAGATCTCCTTGAACCGCTCCTCGGCCTTGGGGTCACCCTTGTTGGCGTCGGGGTGGTACTTGCGGGCGAGCTTCCGGTACGACTTCTTGATCTCGTCCGCGGTTGCGGTCTTGGAGACGTCAAGAGCCTTGTAGTAGTCCTTCTCGAGGAAGTCCCTCGTGCTCACTGGTATCTCCAGGCGTCAGTCTTCGTCCTCACGGTTCTCCTGCGATCCTGCCCCGTCCGGGCCGCCATGCAGGCCGGCCTCGTCCGGCGTGGCCGCGCCCTCCTCGGGCTCGGCCACGGCCACCCGGGCAGGCCGGACGATCCGCTCGCCGACCTTGTAGCCGGGCTGCAGGATCTGGACGCAAGTCGGCTCGGTCACCGCGGTGGAGTAGGAGTGCGTCAGGGCCTCGTGCACGTTCGGGTCGAACGGCTCACCCTCGGTGCCGAAGGTGACCAGGCCGAGCTTGGTCACGGTCGACTCCAGCGACTCCGCCACAGACTTGAAGCCGCCGGACAGTTCGCCGTGCTCCCGTGCCCGGCCGATGTCGTCGAGCACCGGCAGCAGCGCGACCAGCACGTTGGCCAGTGCCTGCTCCCTTACCACCAGGCGGTCGCGGTCCACCCGCTTGCGGTAGTTGGCGTACTCCGCGCTCACGCGCTGCAGGTCAGCGGTCCGCTCGGCGAGCCGGGCGGCAAGCTCTCGCTCGCTCTCCGGCACGCCGCCGGGCTCGGCCGTGGCCGGCCCCGGTGCCCCGCCGCCGGCGGGGCGGTCACCGGCGGCGGCTGCCGCCGGTGCGCCCTCCGGCGCCGGTTCTGCCGCGGCCTCGGAGCCGGTGCCAGGGGCGCCCCCCGGCTTGGACACCGAGTGCCTGCCCGGCCTGGCGGGCTTGCCGGAACCGCGAGCCGCGGTACCCGGCGCGTCCGTGCCGGGGTTTCTGACCTGCCCCGTGCGTGGGTCGATGCGCCTGAGGTCGCGGATAACCGGTCCTGCGTTGGTCTCCTCAGGTGAGCTCATCAGGCGGCGCCACCTTCTTCGCCGGGCCTGTCCTCATCGACAATCTCAGCCTCGACGACCTCGTCGTTGTCCTGCTCCGCGGTGGCCTCGCCGGCCGCCTGCTCGCCCGCAGCGGCGCTGGCCGCCTGGGACTGGGCGTAGATGGCGGTGCCCATCTTCTGGCTGACCTGGGCCGCCTTCTCGGTGGCCTCCTTGATGGCGTCGATGTCGGTACCTTCGAGCGCCTTCTTCAGGTCCGCGACCGCCGACTCGACCTCCGCCTTGATGTCCTCGGGAACCTTGTCGGAGTTCTCGGCGAGGAACTTCTCGGTCTGGTAGGCCAGCGTGTCGGCGCGGTTGCGGGTCTCCGCCTCGTCGCGGCGCCGCGCGTCCTCCTCGGCGAACTTCTCCGCCTCGGCCATCATCCGGTTGATCTCGTCCTTGCCAAGGGCCGAGCCGCCGCTGATGGTGACCCGCTGCTCCTTGCCGGTGCCGAGGTCCTTGGCCGAGACGTTCACGATGCCGTTGGCGTCGATGTCGAAGGCCACCTCGATCTGCGGGATGCCGCGCGGCGAGGGAGCGATCCCGGCCAGCTCGAACATGCCGAGCTTCTTGTTGTACGCGGCGATCTCGCGCTCGCCCTGGAAGACCTGGATCTGCACCGACGGCTGGTTGTCATCCGCGGTCGTGAAGATCTCCGAGCGCTTGGTCGGGATGGTGGTGTTCCGCTCGATGAGCTTGGTGAAGATGCCGCCCTTGGTCTCGATGCCCAGCGACAGCGGGGTCACGTCCAGCAGCAGGACGTCCTTGACCTCGCCCTTGAGCACGCCGGCCTGGAGCGCGGCGCCGACCGCGACGACCTCGTCGGGGTTCACGCCCTTGTTCGGCTCCTTGCCGCCGGTCAGTTCCTTGACCAGGTCCACCACGGCGGGCATCCGGGTCGAGCCGCCGACGAGCACCACGTGGTGGATGTCGGTGAGCTTGACCCCGGCGTCCGCGATCACCTGCTTGAACGGCGCCTTGCAGCGGTCCAGCAGGTCGGAGGTCATCTTCTGGAACTCCGCCCGGGTGAGCTTGGCGTCCAGGTGCAGCGGGCCCTGCTCGGAGTGGGTGATGTAGGGCAGGTTGATCTGCGTCTCGGCGGAACCGGACAGCTCGATCTTGGCCTTCTCCGCGGATTCCCGCAGCCGCTGCAGCGCCATCTTGTCCTTGGACAGGTCGACGCCGTAACCGTTCTTGAAGTCCTGCACCAGCCAGTCCACGATCCGCTGGTCCCAGTCGTCGCCGCCGAGGTGGTTGTCACCGCTGGTCGCCTTGACCTCGACCACACCCTCGCCGACCTCCAGGAGAGACACGTCGAACGTGCCGCCGCCGAGGTCGAACACCAGAATGGTGGCCTCGCCCTCCTTCTCCAGGTGGTAGGCGAGCGCCGCGGAGGTGGGCTCGTTGATGATGCGAAGAACGTTCAGCCCGGCGATGGTCCCGGCTTCCTTGGTGGCCTGGCGCTGCGCGTCGCTGAAGTAGGCGGGCACGGTGATGACCGCGTCGGTGATGGTCTCGCCCAGGTAGGACTCGGCGTCCCTCTTCAGCTTCTGCAGGATGAACGCGCTGATCTGCTGCGCGGTGAACTTCTTGTCGTCGATCTTGACGGTCCAGTTGGTGCCCATCTGCCGCTTGACCGAGCGGATGGTCCGGTCGACGTTCGTCACCGCCTGCCGCTTGGCGACCTCGCCGACGAGCACCTCGCCGTTCTTGGCGAAAGCGACCACCGACGGAGTGGTCCGCGAGCCCTCCGCGTTGGCGATTACTGTGGGCTCCCCGCCTTCGAGGACGGCGACAACGGAGTTGGTAGTCCCGAGGTCGATCCCTACCGCACGTGCCATGAGTAGTCCTTGGTAGTAGTGAAGTTGAGTCTGGTCGACGCAAGCTTGCCATGCGGTTCAGTGCCTGGCAAACACTTGAGTCTAATCGGCTCAACTTTTCGCAGCTCGCGGCTATTCCCGGGAAACCGGCGTACGCCACCAGGGCCGAAGATCCCGCGACCGAGTCGCGGGATCTTCGAGCCATCGGGGGGTCGCTCCCCCGGGTGAGCAGAGCCCGGCTAAGTTACCAACCGGTAGGATGCGGGAAATCGCCGGGGCGCGCCGCGTGCCGGCACCCCGGATGATCTCTGCGGGCGCGGTGCGCGGCGTACCCTGGACCGGCAGTGGGGCCGCGCAACTACCGCTGGTGCCGGCCCGGCAATGCCTGACGCGCCGCGGCGCGGGCAGGCGCCGCATGAGGAGGTCCGCGTGGTCCTGCGTATCGTCATCGGGCTTGTGCTGACCGCGGCCGCCGTCGCGCTCGCCGGGCGGCGGCTGTGGTGGCTGTACCGGGTGGCCCGGGCAGGCCAGCCCGCGCCGGAGCGGATCGCGGCGGTGCGAGAGCACCCCGGCCGGGACGTGGAGATCCAGGCCACCGAGGTCATCGGGCAGCGCAAGCTGCTCCAGTGGTCGGTGCCGGGAGTGGCGCACGCGCTGACGTTCTGGGGCTTCATCGTCCTGCTGCTGACCATCATCGAGGCGTACGGCGACCTTGTTCAGCCGCAGCTTCGCGATCCCGGTCATCGGCCACTGGGCGTTCATCGGGTTCATCGAGGACCTGTTCGCCGTGGGCGTGCTGGCCGGCATCATCACCTTCGCGATCATCCGGCTGCGCACCGACCCGAAGCGGACCGGCCGCGACTCCCGGTTCTCCGGGTCGCACACCGGCGCCGCGTGGCTCGTCCTGGCCGTGATATTCCTCGTGATCGCGACCCTGCTGCTGTACCGGGGCGCGCAGATCAACACCGGCTACTTCCCCTACCCGCACGGCGCGTTCGCGTCCCAGCTCGTCGCGAACTGGCTCGCCCCGCTTGGCACCGGCGTGAACAGCGTGCTCGAGACGACGTTCATCCTGGCCCAGCTCGCGGTCGTCCTCGGGTTCGTGGTGTTCATCACCTACTCCAAGCACCTGCACATCTTCCTGGCCCCGGTCAACGTGCTGTTCTCGCGCCGCCCGAACGGGCTGGGCGCGCTCCAGCCGATGCGCTCGGGCGGCAAGGTGCTCGACTTCGAGGAGGCCGACCCGGACACCGACATCTTCGGCCGCGGCAAGATCGAGGACTTCACCTGGAAGGGCATGCTGGACATGGCGACCTGCACCGAGTGCGGGCGGTGCCAGTCGCAGTGCCCGGCGTGGGCGACAGACAAGCCGCTGTCCCCCAAGAAGCTGATCATGGACCTGCGCGACCACGCGCTGGCCAAGGGCCCGTACCTGCTCGCGGCCAGCGACGAGGAAAGGGAGAAGCTCCCGGAGCGCATCAAGCAGGAGGCGCTACGGCCCCTCGTGGGCGACGCGGATTCCCGCGGCGTGATCGACCCCGACGTGCTGTGGTCATGCACCAACTGCGGGGCTTGTGTGCAGGAATGCCCGGTGGATATCGAGCACATCGACCATATTTCCGACATGCGCCGTTACCAGGTGCTTATCGAGTCCAGCTTCCCTGTGGAGGCCGCCGGGATGCTGAAGAACCTGGAGAACAAGGGCGACCCGTGGGGCATGGGCGATGCCCGTCGTACCGAGTGGATGGAGGGCCTCGACTTCGAGGTGCCCGTCGCCGACGGGCCGCTCGGGGACGACGTGGAGTACCTGTTCTGGGTCGGCTGCGCCGGGTCGCTGGAAGACCGGGCCCGCAAGACCACCAGGGCCATCGCGACCCTGCTGCACACCGCCGGGGTGAAGTTCGCGGTGCTCGGTCCTGCCGAGACATGCACCGGGGACCCGGCCAGGCGGATGGGCAACGAGTTCGTGTTCTCCATGCTGGCCCAGCAGAACATCGAGACGCTCAACGAGGCGAAGCCGCGCACGATCGTGGCGTCGTGCCCGCACTGCTTCAACGCCCTGGCCAACGAATACCCGCAGTTCGGCGGCAACTACGAGGTGATACATCACACCCAGTTGCTGGCCCGGCTGGTCGCCGAGGGCAAGCTGACCCCGGTCACCCCGGTGGCCGAGAAGATCACCTACCACGACCCGTGCTTCCTCGGCCGTCACAACAAGGTGTTCAGCCCGCCCCGGGAGATCATGGAGCAGGTGCCCGGGGTCCAGCCACAGGAGATGCACCGGTGCAAGGAGCGCGGGTTCTGCTGCGGCGCGGGCGGGGCCCGGATGTGGATGGAGGAGCGGATCGGCAAGCGGATCAACACCGAGCGCATCGACGAGGCGCTGGCCACCGGCCCGGACACGGTGTCGACCGCGTGCCCGTACTGCCTGGTCATGCTCGGTGACGCGATTGCCGCGAAGAAGGCCTCCGGCGAAGCCCCCGAATCGCTCGAGATCGTGGACGTGGCCCAGTTGCTCGCCCGTTCGGTCCAGTCAGCCCCGCCGCCGGATACAGCGCCCCCGGCTGGCGGATAATCACGGACCACGGCGGGGGGGTTCCACGGGGGTCGCCCCATGCCAGCAGGGCCCTTCGCAGGCTGCCCCGCGAGCGCGGCGCTAACGGTCCGCCGGCAGACTCAGCTGGCGTCATCACCTGGTTGCGGGCCTCCGCTGACGCGGCCGTGGCGGCCCGGCGCGGGTAACTGCCGCCAGGGTGCGACGGCCGGCCGCGCGGTATCACCGTCGCCGTCGCGGACGGCATCACGGTCCGGCGGGCCCGGCGGCGGAACTGGCTGCGGCGGGTCCCCCCAGTCGTGATGCAACTCTGCGGGCCCCGGGTGGCTGTCACTGGGTTGTGGAGCGGGCGGTGGCGGTGCAGACGGCCCCGGCGGGGGAGCGTACATCGGCGGTGGATAGCGGGCAGGACCGGGTAACGACTGCTGGGCAGGCCGGGCCGGGTAATCGGCGGGACCAGGTAACGGCTGCCGCCGCGCCGGGTAGCTAATGGGAGCGGGTAACGGCTGCCGGGGCGGCGGGTGGCCGATGGGAGCGGGTAACGGCTGCCGGGGCGGCGGTCCCGCCCGATGAGAGGGCGGGTGGCTGGGCTGCGGGGCGGCCGGTGCCGGAGGGACGGGATCGTGCCTGTCGCGGGATAACTGGGGTATGGCGGCCGCGCGCGGCGTGGCGGGTGCGGCGGGCGCGGTTGCCGGGAGCCAGACGCGGACCCTGGTGCCGTGGCCGGGAGCGGATTCCAGGGTGGCCTGGCCGCCATGCGCCTGGGCGATGGCCGCGACGATGGCAAGGCCGAGCCCGCTGCCCCCGCTCTCGCCGGCAGGCCGGTTCCCGTTCGCCGAGTGGGCGCTGGCCGCGCTCGCGCTGCCGGCGCCATGATCCGTGCCGTAGCCGACCGCGGGACCGGCGGCCGGCCCGCCATTGTGCCGCTCGGTGCCCCGGTGGAAGCGGTCGAACGCCCGGGCGGCGTCGTCGGCGGCCATGCCCGGGCCGCTGTCCGCGACCTCAAGCACCACACCGCCGCGGACCTGGGCGAGCCGCACCGCCGTGGGCGTGGTCACCGGGGTGTGCTCGCGGACGTTGCCGAGCAGGTTGGCCAGCACTTGCCGGATGCGGGCCTCGTCCACGGCGGCGACGAGCGACTCCGGGGCCTCCGCCCGCACCGGCCTGGCCGGTTCCACCGCCCTGGCATCCGCGGCCGCGTCCCGCACCAGCAACGCCAGGTCCGTCTCGGTGATGTCGAGCGAAGTGGTGCGGTCCAGCCGGGCAAGTTCGAGCAGTTCCGCGACGAGCGTGCCCATCCGCAAGGCCTCCTGCTCGATGCGCCGCATGGCGTCGGGGAGCTGGCCGTCGTCGAGTGCCCCCTGGCGGTACAGCTCCGCGTAGCCGCGGATGGTCGTCAACGGCGTGCGCAGCTCGTGTGAGGCGTCCGCGGCGAACTGACGCACCTTGGCCTCGGAGCGGAGCCGGGCCCCGAACGCCTGCTGTATCCGGTCGAGCATGGTGTTGATGGCGGCGCCGAGCCTGCCGACCTCGGTGCTCCCGTCCGGCATCCGGCATCCGCGCGGTCAGGTCGCCCTGGGTGGTGATCCGCTGCGCGGTGCCCGCCATCTCGCTCAGCGGCGCCAGTCCGCGGCCGATGAGCCAGCGCCCGCCCAGGGCCAGCAGCAGGATCAGCGCCCCGCCGGTGATCAGCTCGGCCACCACGATGCCGCTCACCTGGCCGGCGACCACGTCTACCGGGCGGGCGACGACGAGCACGCCGAACCGATGGCCTATGCCCGCCTGCCCGGACTGGGCCGGCGCCACACCGGAGTGGCCAAGTCGCACGAAGCGGCCCACAGCTCGCAGCCGTGGCGAGGTCCCTGGCACGGCGAACGGCGTGTCGTCTATGTACCTGGCCAGGGTGCCGGCGGCGATCAATTGCCCGACGGAATCCGCCAGCGCTTCGGTTGCCGCGTTGCTCCCGGTCAGCGGCAGGACTTTCACCGGGAGATGGGTGACCTCCACGGCTACGTCGTCGCCGGGGTTGGCCTGGATCTGATCCGGCGTGCGTGCCGCGGCCGATATCAGCGAGTCGTCGAACTGTGCGCCGAGCCGCTTGCTCAGCACGAGCGCGGTCACCCCGCCCATGATGAGCAGGAACGCCGCGGTGACGGCGATCAGCACGACGAGGAGTCGGGCGCGCAGGGACAGGCGCCCGGGGCCGTTCATCCCGGCTGTCCGGGCCCCGGCGGCGCGCCCGGCTGCGGCTTCCCCAGCCGCAGGAGCGGCACCGCCAGAGGCCCGCAGGCTGTAACCCACCCCCCGCTGGGTATGGATGAGCGGCGGGCCCAGCGGGTCCAGCTTGTGGCGCAGGTAGCTGACGTATGTTTCGACGATCTGGGACTGCCCCGCGTAGTCCCAGCCCCAGACGTTCTCCAGGAGCTGGGCCCGGGTGAGCACCCGGCCCTGGTGGCGCATCAAGTAGGCGAGCAGCCGGAACTCGGTGGGCGACAGGTCCACGGGCACGCCGGCCCGGTGCACGCTCCACCGTGACTCGTCGAGTTCGAGGTCGCCGATGCGCAGCACCGGGCTGCTTTCCATGCTCTCCAGCGGGCTGGACCGAGAGGCCCGGCGCAGCACGGCACGAACCCTGGCGACCAGCGCCTCCACCGAGAACGGCTTGGTGACGTAGTCGTCCCCGCCGAGTGCCAGCCCGGTCACGGTGTCGGACGAGGTGTCCCGGGCGGTCAGGAAGATAACCGGCACCTCGTTGCCGCGGGCCCGCAGCCGCCGGCACACCTCGAAGCCGTCGAGGTCCGGCAGGACCACGTCCAGGACGATCAGGTCCGGCCGGTATGACTCCGCCAGCCGCAGCGCATCGGCCCCGGTGCCGGCCGTGCTCACCGCGCAGCCGTGGAACTTCAGCGCGACCTGCACAAGCTCACGGATGTTCGGCTCGTCGTCCACGACGAGCACCTGCGGAATCCGGTCGCTTGCTGTCATCTTCTCCAGGACCATTCTGCCGGTTGCTGACCGCATCATTCTGCTGGTTCCCCTGCCTGCCCGGGCCCACGCATGCCACCGCCTCCCGCGGGGCCCATCCCGCGGGAGGCGGTGCTGGCCCCCCCGAGGGCGAGTCCGGCAGATCCCTGGCCTGGTGAAACGGCAGGATCTGCGGGATCCGCCCTACCCCCCGCGGGGCCCATCCCGCGGGGACCAAGGGGGTACCGGCCTGCAGTCAGTTACCCGATGTGGAGGATGGGTGCACCGAGGCTGGCTGCGGCGGCCGGACAACTATGAGCCTTGCGTCCTTCGTGCCCTGGACCACCGGGCCGCCCACCCAGACGGGCGTTCCCGAGGTCAGGGCGCTCTGACCGATCTTTCCCTGACGGTCGCGGACGACCGTCGTGCTGACCAGGTCCCAGGTCCAGGTGGTCCCGTCGCTGGCCTTCACCGTGATGGACTTTCCTGCGATGACCGAGCCGATCACGCCCCGCTCGTAGGCGAGCGTCTTGGTGCCCTTTCTGGTCTGAATGGTGAACTGGCCATCCACCCCGCGCAGCAGGAAGAAGGCGAAGACCCGGCGGCGGACCAGCCGGCAATGAGCCGCGCCGTTGCCGATCCGCCGGGACAGCCTGGGCAGCCCGGCCCGCCGCGCCACCCGGGAAACGTGGCGGGCCCGGGCGCAGGCCGGGGCCTTCGCGGCGGCGCCGGCCGCTGCGCCGCCTGCGGAGGCCCCGGTGCCTCCGGCAAGGGCGGCACTCGTGGTGAGCGAGCCCGGCGACGAGGCGTCGCTGAGCGTCTCGTCGAGCAGCGCGCCCTGCTGCGCGGTGCCGGCCGCGCCTGGCTGGCTCGCGGTCGCCCCGGACGAGGTGCCTGGCGACGAATGAGCGGCCAGCCGCATCCCGGCGATCGTGCCGCCGCCGGCCAGCAGGGCGGCGGCCAGCAGGCCGGCCGTCCAGCGGAGCGCCGTGCGGTGGCCCTTCCGCGGGTGCTCGGCCGGGCTCGGCACCGGGTGCCCGGTGTGGCCGGGGCCGGGCGGCCCGGCCACACCGGGCTGGCTTCCCCAGGCCGGCATTGAGGTGGCCGCGTCAGGGCCTGCCCAGAACTGCTGCGTGGGCTGATTGCCTGCCGGGTCGGCGTCCGGCGGCCCGTGCTCGTTGCTCATGTTGCGATCATGGCCGCCGGGCCTGGGACATCGGGGCGCCGAACCTGGGATTTCTATGAGAGATGCACCCGGACTTGCTAATGCCGCCCGGATGGCTCCGGCTACATCCGGTCTGGCACCGGGACGCCGAGCAGGTCAAGCCCCCTCGTCAGCACCCGCAGGGCCAGCGCGCACAGTGCGAGCCTGCTTTCGCGCACCTGGTCGGCTGGCGCCTTCAGCACCGGGCACTCTTCGTAGAACGTGGTGAAGGCGCTCGCCACGTCGAACATGAAACCGGCCAGGTGGTGCGGTTCGGCGGTGTCCGCGGACAGCCGGACCGCCGGGCCGAACCCGAGCAGGGTCAGTGCCAGGGCCCGCTCGGCGTCCTCGGTCACGGTGATCGGTCCGGCCGCTTGCCCGGGGTCACGTCCCGCCCGGCGGAAGATCGACCTGATCCGTGCGGTGGCGTACTGCAGGTAGGGACCGGTGTTGCCGGTCAGCGCGAGCATCCGGTCGAAATCGAAGGTGTACCCGGAGTCGCGGGCAACCGAGAGGTCCGCGTACTTGAGCGCGCCGATGCCGACCGCATCCGCGATCTGGTGACGCAGGTCAGGATCGTCGTACCGGTCAGCGATCACCTCTTCGGCCCGCTCGACCGCCTCATCGATGAGAGTGATCAACTTGACCGATTCGCCGGTGCGGGTACGAATCCGCCCGCCATCTGACCCGGTGACCAGGCCGATCACCGCGTGCTCCGCCCTGACCTCGTCCGTCAGCCACCCGGCCTGGCGGGCGACCGCGAACAGCATCCTGAAGTGAAGCGACTGCTCGGCGCCGACCACGTAGATGAGCCTGGTGGCTTTCAGGTCTTTGATGCGGTACCTGATCGCGGCCAGGTCGGTGGTGTCGTAGCCGTATCCGCCGTCGCTCTTGCGCAGAATCATTGGCTGCGGCGCCCCGTCCCGGCCGGTGAAGCCGGGCGGAAAGGCAACGAGCGCGCCGTCGCTGATCACCGCGATCCCGGCTGCCTCCAGTTCCGCGCAGACGTCGGCCAGCAAGGGGTTGTAGAAGCTCTCCGGCGCCAGGTCCGCATCCGTCAGGGTGACACTCAGCCGCTGGTAGATCGCGTTGTAGTACTGCCTGGAATCGGTCACCATGAGCTGCCACAGGCGTAGCGTGTCCGGGTCGCCCGCTTGCAGCGCTACCACCCGGTGCCTGGACCGTTCGGCGAAGGCTGGGTCGGCGTCGAACTTGGCCCGGGCGGCCTGGTAGAAAGCGTTGATCTCACCGGCGGACAGCGCAGCGCGGGCAGCCTCTTCGCCGACGTCCAGCAGGTGCTCGATGAGCAAGCCGAACTGGGTGCCCCAGTCCCCCACATGGTTGGCCCGCACCACCGTGTGCCCGAGGTGTTCCAGGATCCGCACGATCGCATCCCCGACGACGGTCGTGCGCAGATGGCCGACGTGCATTTCCTTCACCACGTTGGGCGAGGAGTAGTCCACCACCACCGTTTCGGCCGGGACGGCTACCGGCACACCGAGGCGCCCGTCTCGCAGCTGGCCCGATGCCTGGCCGGCGATCCAGTCGCTGGCCAGCGTGAGGTTGATGAAACCGGGCCCGCTGATCTCGACGTGGTCGCATATCCCGGCCACGTCCAGCTGCGCCACGATCTGCTCGGCCACCTGGCGCGGCGGCATGCCGAGGCTCTTGGCGAGCGGAAGTGCCACGTTCGCCTGGAAGTCCGCGAAGTGTGAGGGGCGGATGAGCGGGTCGGCGCCCGCCTGCCCGGCGCCGAAGGCAGCGGTGACCGCCGCGCTCACCCGTTGCGCGAGGACCTCCTGAGGATCGGCCATGGCAACAAGCCTATCGGCGGCCGGAGCCTCGTCGTCGTCTCTCGCGGCCGCCGCCTGCACCCTCACGAGCGCCGCAGGAAGTGGCGGTCCCGGCCGGAGCCGAACCGTTCCTTGATCTTCTCGGTGATCTGGCCGTTGGCCAGGTCCGCTGCCAGCTGGCAGGCCGACGTGATGCCCTTGGCCGTGGACGCGCCGTGCGCGATCACCACCGTGCCCTCCAGCCCGAGCAGGGCGGCGCCGCCGTAGGTCTCCGCATCCATGCGTCCCGCCAGGTCCCGCAGCCCCCGCCGCTGGAACAGCGCGCCGAACCGGGCGGCCGCCGAGCCGGTCAGCGCGGCCCGCATCTGCTCGGTCACGAAGGCGGCCGCCCCCTCCAGGGTCTTCAGCGCGACGTTGCCGGTGAAACCGTCGGTCACGATGACGTCCGCCTTGGCCGACAGCAGGTCGCCGCCCTCCACGTTGCCCACGAAACGCAGCGGCTGGCCCACGTGCGGGGATGTGCTGGCCAGCAGTTCGTGGGCGCGGCGGGCCAGCCGGTTGCCCTTTCCCGGCTCGGCGCCGATGGTGAGCAGGCCCACCCTGGGCTCGGCGATGCCGTACGCCACCTGTGCGTAGGCGACTCCGAGCTGGGCGAACGCCACCAGCATCTCCGGCTTCGGATCCGCGATGGCCCCCGCGTCCACCAGCAGCGTGGGCGCGGGCCTGGTCGGCAGCACCACCGCGAGGCCGGGCCGCATGACCCCCGGCAGCGACCGCAGCCGCAGCCGGGCGGTCGCGACGATGCCTCCGGTGGACCCGGCCGACACCACCGCCTCCGCTTGGCCCCGCCGGACCAGCTGGCACGCGATGGCCGCGCTCGACCGCGGCCGCCGCAGGCTGGCCAGGGCGCCCTCGTCCATGGCGAGGGAGTCTTCCGCGGCCAGTATCTTGACCTGGCCCCGGGGTGCCGGGCGTTCCGCCCCGTTCCGCGCGCTCGCCGGGGCCAGCGCGGCGAGCAACGGCTTGAGCTGTGCGTAGCGGCCGGTGAGGATGACGTCGATGCCGAAGGCAGCCGCCGCGGCCACCGCGCCCTCGACGATCGCGGCCGGGGCATGGTCGCCGCCCATGGCGTCCACCGCGATCGTGGTGGGCCGGGCCCGGGTGCCCGGCGTGGATTCTCCTGACACGGCGTGATCCGTGCGGCCGCGTCAGGATGCTGCCGGCAGGGCCGTAATGTGCCGCATGCCGTCAAGCTTCTCACCTGTGCCGCCTGCCCGGGCCCGCTGGCACCCCTCGTGTAGTGCGAAGTTCCAGCGGCTACCTGGGCGCCGTCCGCCGCTGCCCGGTCTTCATGATTCATTACGCAAACGCGGGGTAACGATCTCACCAGGGGCGCGGGGATCAGCACAGGCCGGTCGCTTGCACGTAGGCCGGCTCCGACAAGGTGAGGCCGGGAGACTCCCGGGCGGGCCCCGGGCAGGCGGAGGTTGAGGGATAGGTGCGGATGACGAGACCGTGACCTCAGCGTTGCTGGCGTGACGATCTTGTAATCCCTCGGCTATGACTCTTCGCGCCGCCGCGAGCGTCATAGAGGGTACACGCGGCGGACAACGCCTTCCGGTCACAGGCTGATGGCATTTACGGCCCTGGCAGCTGCCAGGGCCGTACCCGACCCCGAGGGAGACGTGTGACTCAACCCCAGATCGAGCCGGCGGGCCGCCGGTTTCGCGCCTTCACCGCGAAGCACCTCGATGCCCTGGTGCAGCGTGCCGGGCTCAGCGCTACCGAGCGGATGGCCATCAAGGCCGTCGGGATGGTGCTCCCGTTCCGTACCAACTCCTACGTGGTGGACAGCCTCATCGACTGGGACGCGGCGCCCGACGACCCGATATTCCGCTTGGTCTTCCCGCAGGCAGCCATGCTGCCCGCGGCGGACGTGAACCGCATCGCCTGCCTGCTCACCAACGGGGCGCCCGAGGCAGAGCTGCGAGGGGCCGTCCACGAGATCCGGATGCGGCTGAACCCGCATCCGGCCGGGCAGCTCGCCCTGAACGTGCCGGATCTCGGCGAGGAACCGCTGCCTGGCGTGCAGCACAAGTACCACGAGACCGTGCTGGTGTTTCCCAAGCAGGGCCAGACGTGCCATTCGTACTGCACGTACTGCTTCCGCTGGGCGCAGTTCGTGGATGAGCCCGACCTGAAGATGGCCACCTCGGACATCGACCGGATCACCGGCTACCTCCGAGGGCAACGAGAGGTGACGTCGGTGCTGATCACCGGCGGGGATCCGATGATCATGGGTGCCGGGGTGCTGCGCCGCTACATCGAGCCGCTGCTCGGCCCGGGCATGGAGCACGTGGAGTCGATCAGGATCGGCAGCAAGTCGCTCGCCTACTGGCCGCAGCGGTTCGTCACCGATCCCGACGCCGACGACACCCTCCGGCTGTTCGAGCAGGTCGTGGCCACCGGCCGGACGCTCGCCTTCATGGCGCACTTCTCCCACCCGCGTGAGCTGGAGCCGCCAGTCGTGGCGGAGGCGGTCCGCCGGATCCGCGGCACCGGTGCCCTGATCCGCACGCAGGCACCGTTGATCAGGTCCATCAACGACGAGCCGCACATCTGGACCGGCATGTGGCGCGCCCAGGTGCGGATGGGCATGATCCCCTACTACATGTTCGTGGAGCGGGACACCGGACCGCAGGACTTCTTCGCGGTGCCGCTCGCGCGTGCGTATCAGGTCTTCCGTGACGCCTACCGGAGCGTCTCCGGGCTCGCCCGGACTGTCCGCGGCCCGTCCATGTCCGCGACCCCTGGCAAGGTCTGCGTAGACGGCATCACCGAGCTGGCCGGGCAACGAGTCTTCGTCCTGCACATGATCCAGGCCCGGGATCCCAGCCTGGTCGGCAAGCCGTTCTTCGCCAAGTTCGATCCATCGGCGACCTGGATCTCAGATCTGGAACCAGCATTCGCGGATGGATGGCCGTGGGATCCGGAGCCGGAGCGGATTCCGGATCTGTGGGCCGGGGAGATGTTCGAGCCCGCGTGATCGTTGGTGCGGACATCGCGCGGACTGAGGGCCCGGCCGGAGCCCCCGCACCACCGCCGTCGGCGGCTCCGGGCCCGGGCTGCGCGCCGCGTGCGGGCTAACACGCGGTCGGGGCTGGCGGCGAAGGCGGCCACAGGCCGCCGAGCAGCGTCGGCCAGTTCCCGACCGCGCCGGCCAGTTCCCCGGTCGCCTTAGGCGGCGGGGTGGGCGGGTTCGGTTACGACTGCCTCCATGGCAGGTGCCGTGGCGGTGTGCTTGGGTTCCTTGATGGCCAGGCAGCTCAGGGCGCCGATGGCCAGCAGGATGATCGGCATGAGCAATGTCTGGCGCATGGCCGTGACGAAGGCGAACGTGAAGACGTCGTGCGCGATCCGGGCGATCTCGGCCACGACCTGCGTGGGCAGGCCGTGGGCCAGGTGCGTACTACCGCCGCTCTGGCCGGCGCCCACCTGGATGCCGTTCTGCGCGGAGCTGTTGATCTCGCTCACGAACCGGCCGCGTACCGCGGGCGGCAGCGCGGCCGACCGGGTGGCCGCCTGGTCCGCGATCGAGGAGACAAGCCGGTTCTGCAGCAGGGCGCCCACGGCCGCCACGCCGATCACCTGGCCGACCTGCCGGACGGTGTTGAGCACACCGGAGGCGGCGCCCGCCATGCGCGGGTCGACGTTGCGCATGGCCACCGTGGTCATCGGCGCGAAGATGCAGCCCAATCCGAACCCGGCCACCGTCAGGGGCGCCAGGAACGTGGGCCAGGTTGACGTCCGGGTGCGCGATCAGGGCCAGCCAGCCCATGCCGGCACCGAACAGGGTCAGGCCGGTCATCAGGATGTACTTGCCACCGATTTTGTCGACCATCCGGCCGGCCACAGGGGCGACGAATATGGACATCAGCGAGGCGGGCGCCATGGTGAGCCCGGCCTTCAGCGCCGTGAAGCCGAGCACCGACTGGAAGTAGATGGTCAGCGGCAGGAAGATGCCCATCATGCCGATGGCCAGCACGCAGGACACCCAGTTCACCACGGAGTAGTTCCGGTCGCGGAACAGGGCGAACGGGACCAGTGGCTCCTTGTCCTGGGTGAGCTTCTGGACCAGCAGGAAGGCGAGCAGCAGCGCCACGCCCAGGCCGAGGATCAGCGGGATGCTGATGAAACCGGTGATCGTGCCCCAGTTGTACTTCTGCCCCTCGACCAGGCCGTAGCAGATCGCCAGCAGCCCGGCGCTGGCCAGCAGCACGCCGGGGATGTCGATCCGGTGCCGGCGGCCCAGGCGCAGGTCGGGGATGATCATCGGGGTGATCAGCAGCACGATCACGCCGATCGGCAGGTTCACGTAGAAGATCCACCGCCAGTCGAACACGGTGACAAGCAGGCCGCCCAGGGTCGGCCCGGCGATCGTGGCCACCCCGGCCACCGCGCCCCAGACGCCGAACGCGGCACCGCGCCGTTCCGCCGGGAACGTGTTCGTGATGATCGTCAGGGTCTGCGGCATGAGCATGGCCGCGCCCAGCCCCTGGACCGCGCGGAACGCGATCAGCCATCCCGGGCTCGGGGCCAGGCCGCAGGCGGCCGAGGCGGCCGTGAACACCGCGATGCCGCTGGTGAACATGACCCGCGGCCCGACCAGGTCACCCAGCCTGCCTGCCGTGATGACCAGGACCGCGAGCACCAGGGCGTATGCGTTGATCACCCACAGCACGTCGTCGAGTGAGGCATGCAAGTTGGTGATCAGGTTGGGGATCGCGATGTTGACGATCGTCAGGTCGAGCAGGGTCATGAAGAACCCGAGCGAGACGACGAGCAACACTGCCCAGGGGTTCCCGTGGAACTTCCGCACGACTTCTCCTTGCCTTCATCGCACCGTGCCGCAGCCACGTGAAGTGCTGGCACGCAGGGATGCCCGCTCGCAGTGGCGGGCCTATTTCCCTCGGCTGGCTAACCAATATTCAAGATATATCTTGAGCACGGACCGGCGCTACCCTCTATCCAGGCCATCCCGGCCAGCGGCGTGCCCCGTGTCTACATAGACCCAAGATAGAGGCAGGTGCCGACATTCCCCGGGGCGGCTTGCTACCGACGAGTAGCAAGCAAGTATGCTCCCGCCATGGACCTGACAGGAACCGCAGCAATCATCTCCGGCGGGGCAAGCGGCCTGGGCGAGGCCACCGCGCGCGCGCTCGCCGCCGCAGGCAGCACCGTGGTCGTCGCCGACCTGAACGCCGACCGCGGCGAGGCAGTCGCCGCCGAGGTCGGCGGAAAGTTCGTGCAGACCGACGTCGCCGACGAGGCGTCGGTCACCGCGGCCGTGGAGGTGGCCGCCGGGCAGGGAGCACCGCTGCGCGTGGTGGTCAGCTGCGCGGGCATCGGGTGGGCCGAGCGCACCGTGAACAGGGACGGGTCACCGCACTCCTTTGCCACCTTCCGCAAGGTGATCGACATCAACCTGATCGGCACCTTCAACCTGATGCGCATCGGTGCGGCCGCGGTCGCCCGTACCGAACCGGTCGATGCCGACGGCCAGCGCGGTGTGGTCATCAACACCGCGTCGGTGGCCGGCATCGAAGGGCAGACCGGCCAGCTCGCCTACTCCGCATCCAAGGGCGGGATCATCGGGATGACCGTGCCGGCCGCACGTGACCTCGCGGCCATCGGGATGCGGGTGAACACGATCTGCCCGGGCATCATCGACACCCCCATCTACGGCACCGGGCCGGCCAGCGAGGACTTCAAGGCCAGGCTCGCCGCCCCGATCGTGTTCCCCAAGCGGATGGGCACCGCCGCTGAGTTCGCCCGGCTGGCCCGGTCGCTCATCGAGAACGACTACATGAACGCCGAGGTCGTCCGCTTCGACGGCGGGATCAGGTTCCAGCCCAAGTAGGCACGAACTCAAGGCGCCGCCATCTGGCGGGCGGCCAATCGTTCCCACGAACGATGGGGAGGCACGCAATGGCCGACGCGGTAACCGTCGAGGTGGCCGACGGCATTGGCATCATCACGATCAACCGTCCCGAGGCGCGCAACGCGGTCAACGAGGCGGTGGCCCGCAGCATCGCGGCGATCCTCGACGACTTCGACTCCCGCAGCGACATCACCTCACTGATCATCACCGGCGCGGGCGGCACCTTCTGCGCCGGGATGGATCTCAAGGGTTTCGCGGCCGGGGAGGACTCGACGGCCGGCGGCCGCGGCTTCGGCGGCATTGCGCAGCGCCCCCCGGCCAAGACGATCATCGCCGCGGTGGAGGGGTACGCCCTGGCCGGCGGGTTCGAGATCGTCCTGTCCTGTGACCTCATCGTGGCCAGCGAGGAGGCCGTTTTCGGCCTGCCCGAGGTGAGCCGGGGGCTGGTCGCAGGCGCCGGCGGGCTGTTCCGCCTGCCCCGGCGGATTCCCTACCACCTGGCCATGGAGATCGCGCTCACCGGTGCCCGGGTTCCCGCGGCTCGCCTGCACGCGGCCGGGCTGATCAACCGCCTGGTGCCCGCGGGTGAGGCACTCGCGCAGGCCCGCACGCTGGCCGCCGAGATCGGGCGGAACGCGCCGCTGTCGCTGGCCGCGACCAAGCGGATCGTCGCCGAGTCCGCGGACTGGCCGCTGGCCGAGGCGTTCGACCGGCAGTCAGGGATTGCCGGTCCCGTGTTCTTCTCCGCCGATGCCATGGAGGGCGCAGTGGCGTTCGCGGAGAAGCGACCGCCGGTGTGGCGGGGCGAATAATCGCCGCTGACGATCATGAGATTTGGGTGGTTACCGCGCCGCCAAGGCCATGATCAGCAGCGCCGCCGCAGGGGTGGCCGGTATGCCGGGTCCGCGAAGCTGGGGCACATGGCCGCCGAGCCCACCGTAGGATCGATGACCAGACCACTCGCGGACACCGTTGGGGACGTCGATGTGCGGAATCGCCGGCTGCCTGGCACTGGCCCTTGAGGCGGACCCGGATCAGGCCTGGCTCACTCGCGCCCTGGACCGGATCAGCCACCGCGGGCCAGACGACGATGGCGTGTACACCGACGCGGATGTCGCGCTCGGCTTCCGCCGGCTGTCGATCCTGGACCTGTCGCTGGCCGGGCACCAGCCGATGCGCTCGGCCGACGGCCGCTTCTGGATGCTTTTCAACGGGGAGATCTACAACTACGTCGAGATGGCCGCCGAACTGCGGGAGCAGGGAGTCACCCTGCGATCCAACGGCGACGCCGAGGTGCTGCTCGAGACCTATGCCCGGGTGGGCAAGGACGTGGTGCACCGGCTCCGCGGCATGTACGCGCTCGCCATCTGGGACACCTGGACCCGCGAACTCTTCTGCGCCAGGGACCCGTTCGGCATCAAGCCCTTCTACTACTGCATCGACCGCGGGCCCGGCATGGTCTCCGGCGCCGATTCCAACGGCGCTGCCGGCGGTGCGCCCGCCCCTGGCCTCGCGCCCCGCCTGCGCGGCGGCGGCATGCGGCGCCGGCGGCAGCCAGCGAGCCGGCCGCGCCGGAGCAGGCTGACCCTCCAGCAGCCCCCGATGACTGGTTCAGCCCTGCCATGCGGTCGGCCAGGCGGCCAGGCCGGCATGCGGCCGGAGGGCCTGACGGGCCTGGCGTAGCGCATGAAGAAGGTGCGCTGGCGGCTCATTCCGCGGCGCCCGCGCCCGCCCGGGCCACCGCCGCCCGCCCGGCCATGGCCGGCGTGCCAGGCACGGTCGACCTGAGGCTGCGCTTCGCCTCCGAGCGCAAGGCGCTCGCCGAACCAGGGGGACTGCGGGACCTGGACGCCGCCGCGCTGCGCAGGTACCTGGCCTTCCAGTACGTGCCCGCGCCGGACACCATCACGCCGCCGATCCAGGTGCTGCCGCCCGGCCACGCCATGATCGCCCGGCCGGGCCGGCCGGTGGACGTCTACCGCTTCTGGCGGGCCGACCTGCGGCCAGCCCGCCAGCCCAGCGAGTCGACCCCGCGGGCGATCCTCGCCGCGATGCGCGACTCGATCGCCGTTCACCTGCGCAGCCACGCCCCGCTCGGGGCGTTCCTGTCCGGCGGCATCGACTCGGCGGCGATCTGCGCACTGGCCGCCGAGCACCGGCCGGACCTGCTCACGTTTACCGTGGGGTTCGAGCGCGAGGGGTACAGCGAGATCGACCGGGCGCAGGAGACGGCGGCCGCCATCGGCGTGCGGTCGATCCCCTACGTGATCACCCGGGAGGAGTTCTTCCAGCACCTCCCGCAGGTCATCTGGCACCTTGACGACCCGATGGCCGACGCCGCCGCGGTCCCGCTGTGGTTCGTGGCCCGCGAGGCGAGCAAGCACGTCAAGGTCGTGCTGTCCGGTGAGGGCTCCGACGAGTTGTTCGGCGGGTATGCGATCTACCACCAGCCCGGCGTGGTCCGGGCCGGCGAGCGACTGCCGGGCTGGGGCCGGGCCCCGATCAAGAAGGCGGCGGCGATGATCCCGTCCGGGGTCAAGGGCAGGGGCTTCCTTGAACGCACGTCGACCCCGCTGCGGGACCGCTACATCGGCAACGCCCGCGTGTTCAGCGAAACCGAGGTGGCGCGGATCGCGGTCCGGCCCGGCGACGCGAGCCCGTGGGAAGTCACGGGCCCGGTCTACGACCAGGCGGAGCACGCGGACCTCGACGACGTGTCGACCATGCAACTGGTGGACATCAACACCTGGCTGGCCGGCGACATCCTGGTCAAGGCGGACCGGATGACGATGGCGCACAGCCTGGAACTGCGCGTCCCGTTCCTGGACGCCGAGGTGCTGAAGGTGGCGTCGCGGCTGTCCCGCACCGAGAAGATCGGCGCCGGAACCACCAAGGTGGCGCTGCGGTCGGCGATGAGCGAGGTGCTGCCCAAAGCCGCCGCGGAGCGGGCGAAGCTCGGCTTCCCCGTCCCGATCGGGCACTGGCTCACCGGTGACTCCTACGGCTTCGCCGAGCAGTTGCTCCGGGATGCGCAGACCGACGAATGGATCAACCGCGACGAGGCGCTGCGCCTGCTCGACGGGCTGCGCGCGGGCGAGCCCGGGGTGGAGTGGCGGCACCTGTGGGTGCTGATCGTGTTCTCGCTGTGGCACCAGATCTTCGTCGAGCGCGCCTACGACCCGGTCGCGCTGGGCTGGGAGCGCGCCGCGAGGGTGCCGCGCTAGCACTGGCACCGCGATAACGCGGGGCGCGCCGCCACCCGCGCGTTTGCGCGTATCGTAGCCGGGTGAACACTCCCCGTATCAGCGTCGTGGTGCCGTTTTACAACAACGCTGATGTGCTCGGCGACTGCCTGGCATCCATCGCGGCCCAGACGTTCCGCGACCTGGAAGTGATCATGGTGGACGACGGCTCCACCGATGGCGGCGCGCAGGTCGCCCGCGCCCGCGCCGCCGCCGACCCCAGGTTCACCCTGGTCCAGGTCCCCAACGGCGGCCCCGGCAAGGCGCGCAACCTCGGCGTCGAGCGCGCCACCGGCGAGTTCCTCGCCTTCGTGGACGGCGACGACATGCTGCCGCCGCACGCCTACGAGACGCTGCTGCACACGCTGGAAAGCTCGGGGTCCGACTTCGTCTCCGGCGCGGTGCAGCGGATCGGCACCGGCGGCATGCACTCCTCCGCGCTGCATGAGCGGGCGATCAAGGGCAGGAAGATCGGCACGCACGTGACCAGGTCCCCGGAACTGCTCTACGACATCTCGGTGTGGAACAAGCTGTTCCGCAGGTCGTTCTGGGACGCCCGCGCGCTGCACTACCCGGAGGGGATGGTCTGGGAGGACCTGCAGCTCATGACCAGGGCGCACGTCCTGGCCAGGGCGGTGGACGTGATCGGCGACCACGTCTACTACTGGCGCGAGCGGGCGGCCGGTGAGTTCTCCATCACGCAGAACCGCGCCGACATCCAGAACCTGCGGGACCGGGTCACCGCGCTGCTGGCGATCGACGCCTTCCTGCGCGGGCATGCCCCGGCCCGTACGGCCCGGGCCCACCAGCGTAAGGCCCTGGTCAACGACCTGTGGCTGTACGTGCGGGACCTCGGCCGGGTGAGCGACGACTACCTCGCCGAGTACTTCGACCTGGCTGGCCACTACCTGGCCACGGTCCCCCGCCGGGTCTTCCGCGGCCTGCCCGCCACCCACAAGCTGGCCTACTACCTGACCCGCCGGCGGCTGGACCGGCAACTGCTCAGCTACCTCGGCTGGCTGCTCGACCAGCCGGTGACCACGATCGGCGTGGTGCGGCGGTTCGGCAGGCTGCGCGCCGACCTGCCGTTCCGCGGCGACCCCGCGCTGCGCATCCCGTCGGCGGTCTACCGGCCACACTGGCGCGACCTCGACCCCTTCGTGCAGGTGGAGAGCGTGGGCTGGCAGCGCGGCAATCTGGTCATCGCCGGGCTGGCCTACGTCCCGTCCATCGACATCGGTAAGCGGCGGTACACCAACAAGATCGTCATACTGCGGCCGCGGGCTCGTCTGCGCCCACCGATCGTGTCGCTGGCCACCTCGTCCCGGCATCCCCGGGCCACCGTCCTTTCCGGCCAGGAATCCTACGACTACACCTGGGCCGGGTTCCGGTGCGAGATCAGCTCCCGCTGGTTCCGGGTCGCGGGCCGCTGGCTGACCGGCGACTGGGACTGCTTCATCCTGGTCCGCGGGCACGGCGTGTGGCGGCTCGCGCGGCTGCACAGCCCGGCCCTGGGCGACGCGGGCCGGCCTGGGTTCCTCGAACCACGCCCGGGCGTGCAGGTCCGCCCCAAATGGGTCGGCCGCCACCTGCACGTTGGCGTGCTGCGCACGCCCGCCAGGCTGGCCGCGTTCTACTGCGGCGACCGCGCGGTCTGCCTGCGGATCGGCCTGGACCCGGCGGGAGCCGGGCGTGGTGACCGGCCGCTGCGTGCGGACCGGGAGCAGGGGCCTCGCCGGGAGGCTCCGGTCCCTGCGGGCGCCGAGCTTGTGCTCGCCAGCCACGGCGGCAGGGCGGCGCGGTCGTTCCCTGCGACGGTGACCCGCGACGGCGCGGGCCGGGCGGAGGTGCGCGGCGAAGTACCGCTTGAGGCACTGGCCGCCATGCCGGAAGGCGTTACCGGGCCGGGATCTCGCGACGACGCCGCGGCCTGGGACCTGTATGTCAAGCCGGCCGGGCAAGGGCGGATTCCGGTCACGTTCCCCGAGGGGGTGGCCGAGGCCAGGCACCGCAGGGACGGGCGGGAGATCGCGGTGGAGCGGGCCAGGTACGGCACCGTCGTCCTGGCCGAACGCGCGCCGCGGCCGGTGATCGACTCCTCCGCCTGGGCCGGCGACGGCAGCCTGGAGCTGCGGGGCAGTTACCTCGGAGACCCCGGGGCCGGGCTGGCGGCGGTGCTGCGCTGCCCCGACGCGAGCATGGAGCACGTGCTGGCCTGCGACGTCACGAACGGGCGGTTCAGCGTGCGCTTCTATCCCGCGGCAATGCCCACGTTCGGCCGGCCGCTGCCGCTTGCCGACGGGCCCTGGGACCTGTTCGCGCGCGGCGCGGGCGGGCCGCTCGTCCGGATGGCCTACGACCATGCGCGGCTGGCCGGGATCTCGCACCGGAAGGTCGCGGCCGGTGCCAAGCTCTACGCCTTCACCACGGCCGGCTACGACGCGCCAGTGATCACCGCCGAGCCCCAGCTGCGCCTGTCCGAGCAGGGCAACTTCAACCGGCGGGTGCTGCGCCGGGCGTTCTACCCGATCCAGGCGCGCCGCCCGCTGCGCGACGCGGTGCTGTTCGTGAGCTGGAAGGGCAAGCAGTGCGCCGACAACCCGCGCGGCATCGCCGGGGAACTCCGCCGCCGCGGCGACGACCGCGAGCACATCTGGGTGGTGACCGACTACGCGGCGGACGTCCCGCCGGGCAGCCGCGTGGTCCTGTCCGGCACGGAGGAGTACTTCGAGGCACTCGCCCGGTGCCGCTACATCGTCTCCAACGACGACATGCAGCCCGAGTTCCGCAAGCGGGACGGCCAGGTCTACCTGCAGACCTGGCACGGGACACCGCTGAAGAAGATCGGGCTCGACATCGGCAAACCGCAGTTCGCCAGCGGCACCGCATACTTCGACCACCTGGCCGCCGACGTTGCCAAGTGGGACCTGCTGCTGTCGCAGAACCCGTTCAGCACCCCGATCCTGCGGCGGGCGTTCCGGTTCGGCGGCGAGATCTGTGAGTACGGCTACCCGCGCAACGACGCGCTGTCCCGCGGCCGCGAGGGCGCGGCTCAGCTCCGCGAGCGTCTTTGCATCCCAGCGGGGAAGCGCGTGGTGCTCTACGCCCCGACGTGGCGCGACAACCAGTACTACGCCTCCGGGCGGTACCGTTTCGACCTGCGGCTGGACGTGGAGCGGGCCGCCCAGGCGCTGAGCAGGGACCATGTGCTGCTGATCCGCGGGCACCATCATCTGGCCAACGACGTGCGCGCCGGGTCCCGGCCGGACTTCGCCAGGAACGTGACCGCCTACCCCGACATCACCGACCTGTTCACGATCGCCGACGTACTGATCACGGACTACTCGTCGGTGATGTTCGACTTCGCGGTGACCGGTCGCCCGATGCTGTTCTTCACCTACGACCTGGCCAGCTACCGGGACAAGCTGCGCGGGTTCTACTTCGACTTCGAGGCGGAAGCCCCCGGGCCGCTGCTGGCCACCTCAGATGAGGTGCTGGCGGCCGTGGCCGGTGCCGACGATGTCGCGGCCGGTTACCGGGACTCCTACCAGGCGTTCGCGGCGAAGTACTGCCCCCTGGACGACGGCAAGGCAGGGGCGCGCGTGTGTGACAGGTTGTTCCAGGACTAGCGCGGCGCGGGATGTGGCCGCGCCCGGGGCTGGCGTGACGGGCCCGGAGTCACCCGGTGAAGCCGGGCAAGGTCGTTCCGGGGGCGTAGGCGGCGAGCTTGTCGCGGAGCCGGCCCCGGCCGCGGTGCAGCCGGGACATGACCGTCCCGATCGGGGTGCCCATGATCTCGGCGATCTCCTTGTAGGCGTACCCCTCGATGTCGGCGAGATAGACCGCCATCCGGAACTCCTCCGGCAGGTCACGCAGCGCGCGCAGGATCTCAGAATCGGCGAGCCGGTCCAGCGCCTCGGCCTCCGCCGAGCGGGCCACGGAAGTCAGCGGGTCCCCCTGGGCGTGCCAGTCGGCATAGTCGCTGGCCGTCGCCTGCCGGGGCTCCCTGCGCCGCTTGCGGTAGCCGTTGATGAAGGTGTTGGCCAGGATGCGGTGCAGCCACGCCTTGAGGTTCGTGCCCGGCCGGAACTGGTGGAAAGCCGCGTAGGCTTTGACAGAGGTCTCCTGGACCAGGTCTTCGGCGTCGGTGGGGTTGCGGGTCATCCGAAGCGCGGCCATGTACAGCTGTCCGAGGACGGGCACGACATCGCGCTCGAACCGCTCGTCGCGGTCCGGCGACTCTTCGGTCTTCGCCATGGTCACTCCGCTTCGTATCGTCTCTCACCCATATAGACGTCTGCTAACCCCAAAGTGGCTCGGACTTCCGGCAACTTTCCTTGTCCAGGATGAGTAACCCTGTTGTACGCCACGATGCTGAATGTTTCCTGAAGATTTGTTCCGAGCCGTGGAAGAGGCGCCCCCGCCCTGGCCTGCTCGAGTGTCAGCCCCCCATGTGACCCTGCTCCCATGCCCAGAACCGCACAGTTCGACCGGCGAGCCCTCGCCGGGTTAGCGGCCAAGCAGCATGGCGTAGTTGCTCGTTCCCAGGCTGTCGAATGCGGGATGACCGCACGGGTTGTGGATTACCGCATCCGCGGCGGCGGGCCGTGGCAGACGCTGCTCCCCGGCGTCTATCTGACTCATGCCGGCCGGCCAGCCGACGAGCAGCGAGAGATGGCGGCACTGCTGTATGCCGGGCCCCGCAGCGTGCTCACGGGTGCGGCGGCGCTGCGTCGGCATGGCCTGTCGGCGGCCCGGCCTAGCGCGGATGCGCGGAACCAGCACGGCCCGGTGGACATCCTGGTGCCCGACGGCAGTCGCCGGGCCGATGCTGCCTTCGTCCGACTGCACCGCACTTCCCGGTTACCTGCCCCGTTTTGCGTCGCAGGTGAGATCCGATTCGCCCTTCCACCCCGTGCGGTAGCCGACGCAGTACGGCCTATGACCGACTTGGCCGACGTGCGCGCGGTGGTCGCCGAGGCTGTGCAACGTGGCAGGTGCTCGATCCAGCACCTGGCCGGGGAGTTGGACGCTGGTCCGGTACCGGGCTCTGGCATGTTCCGCCGGGCTCTGGCCGAGGTCGCGGAGGGGATTCGGTCCGCGATCGAAGGCGACCTTCGTGACCTGATCCGGTGGGCTCGCCTGCCGACGCCGCTCTACAACCCGCGCCTGCTCGTGGACGGGAAGTTCCTGGCGATGCCGGACTGCTGGTGGCCGGAATCCGGGGTGGCCGGGGAAGCCGACTCGCGCGCCTGGCACTTTTCCCCGGATGACTGGGAGCAGACGCTCGCCCGGCACGCGCGGATGAGCGCACACGGCATCATCGTGCTCCACCTGACCCCTCAGCGGATCCGCTCTAGGCGCCGCGAGGTGGCCGACGAGATCCGCCGGGCCTTGACGGTTGGCCGCCGATTGCCGCAAATCAGGACAATATCCGCCAGCCAGAGCGACGTCCTGGCCGCTGGGCGCCGCCCGTGATTGTGGTGGTTGGCACTCCACGCACATTCTTTTGTGGGTGGAGTGCCAACCACCACAAACGCTCCGGGGAGGGGGAAGACTTCGCGGGATGAGCGGGTTCAGGGCCGGGGCGGTGGCGGGCTTACCGGGGCGGTGGCGGGCTTAGCGCGGGGCGAGGGCGGGGCTAGATCCAGCCGTGGTACCACATGTGGGCCAGCCAGGAGGGATAGGGGATGGCCTGGGCGGTCAGCAGCGGGTACAGGTAGGCGAAGTTGAGCAGTACCGCGAGCACGAAGGCGCCGGCCAGCGATGCGCCCACCGCGCGCCGGGCGCCGCCCGCCGTGGCGGAACCCATGACCAGGCCAAGGCACAGCACCACGGCGAGCACTAGGAACGGCACGAAGGCGACCGAGTAGAAGTAGAACTGGGTCCGCTTGGCGTAGGCGAACCAGGGCAGCCAGCCCGCGGCCACGCCCACAAGCACGGCGCCAGCCCGCCAGTCACGGCGGGTCAGCCACCAGCCGAGGCACACCAGCAGGGCCACGATGGCACCCCACCAGAGCACCGGGGTGCCGATGGCGAGCACCTCGGCGGCATCTCCCTTGGCGCACACGCCATGCCCCGACGTGGGGCAGCTCCAGTAGTAGGACACCGGGCGGCTGATCGTCAGCCAGGTCCATGGCTGCGACTGGTACGGGTGATGTTTCTGCAGGCCGGTGTTGAAGGCCAGCATCGCCTTGTTGTACTGGAACAGCGAGATCAGCGGCGAGATCACCGGGATGTTGACCCCGTGCAACTGCGCCCAGTTCCGGTCGTAGCCGCTGCTCGTCGCGAACCAGCCGGTCCAGGTGGCCAGGTAGGCCACCAGCGGCAGCGCTACGAACGAGCCGGCCAGGCCGCCCAGGTACCGGAGCAGGCCCGGGCCGGTGACCTTGCCGAGCCCAGCGGTACGGCGCGCCCCGACGTCCCAGGCAAAGGACAGCGCGGCGAACGCCGGCACGAACCATAGGCCGTTCCACTTGGATCCGCAGGCCAGGCCGAGGCAGACTCCGGCGCCAATCCGCCACCAGCGGATCGGCGTCCGCGGTGCGCCAGCGGCGGCCGATTCCCCGCCCGCCGCAGAGCCGGCCGCCGCAGAGCGGGCCGCCGCGGAGCCGGCTGCCGCGGAGTCGGCCGCAGCATCGGCCAGCCTGGCGCGGTAGAGGTCGCGGTCGACCACCAGGCAGCCGAACGCGGCGAGCACCCAGAACATCACGAAGATGTCCAGCAGCGCGGTCCGGCTCATGACGAACTCCAGGCCGTCCGCTGCCAGCAGCAGCCCGGCGAAGCAGCCGAGCAGGGTGGACCTGGTCATCCGCCGGGCGATCCGGGCGAGCAGCAGGATCGACAGCGAGCCGACCACGGCCGCGGCGAACCGCCAGCCGAACGGGGACAGGCCGAAGAGCCACTCCCCCGCGGCGATGAGCACCTTCCCGAACGGTGGGTGCACCACGAACTCGCCGCCGTTGGTGAACACGTGCGGATCGCCGCGCAGCAGCAGGCCGTTGCGGTTGCTGGTGTAGTTGTGCTCCACGCCGAACCGGAGAATCCCCAGCGCGTCCGGCACGTAGTAGGTCTCGTCGAAGATGACGGCGTGCGGGTTGCCGAGCCCGATGAACCGCAGGTAGGTGCCGAACGCGGTGACCAGCAGCGGCCCGGCCCAGCCCCAGAACGTGCTGATCGGCATGGGCGGGACCAGCCGGGCGCGCAGGGCGTCCAGCCGGGTGGAGGTCTCCCGTGACGCGGGCTCGACCTGAGTTTCCATCATCGAGGCACATGGTATGGGCTGCGCCGGGCGCGGGCACGGTGAGATGGCCTACCGTGGTCGCGGAATGAAAGACAGCGACCCCGGCACGCTCATCGTGGCGGCTGCCCCGCTCGGCCAGCCGGCGGACGCTTCGCCCAGGCTGGCGGCCGCCCTGGCGTCGGCGGAGATCATCGCGGCGGAGGACACCCGCAGGGTGCTCCGGCTCGCCAGGGAACTCGGCGTGAAAATTACCGGCCGCCTAGTTTCTTACTACAACGCCGTGGACCGCGACAGGGTGGCCGAGCTGCTTTCCGCGATGGAAGCCGGGACCGACGTGCTGCTCATCGCGGACGCGGGGATGCCGGGGGTGAGCGACCCCGGCTACCGGCTGGTGGGCGCCGCCGCCGAAGCAGGCATCACGGTGACCGTGCTGCCCGGGCCCTCCGCCGTGACCGCGGCGCTCGCGGTCTGCGGGCTGCCCACCGACCGGTTCTGCTTCGAGGGCTTCCCGCCGCGCAGCGACGGCGCCAGGGAGCGCCGGTTCGCGGAACTGGCCGCCGAACCGCGGACCATGGTCTTCTTCGAGTCACGCCGCCGGGTCGCGGAAACTCTGGCCGAGCTGGCCGCCGCGTTCGGGCCGGGCCGGCAGGCCGTCGCGTGCCGGGAGCTGACCAAGACCCACGAGGAAATCGCCCGAGGCACGCTCACCGAGCTGGCCGCCTGGGCGAAGCGGGGCGTCCTCGGGGAGATCACTCTCGTGGTGGCGGGCGCCCCGGCCCGGAGCCGCCGAAGTCCCGACGATCCGGGCTGGGCGGACAGCGTGGCGGCGGCGGTGGCGGAGGTGGCCGCCCGGCAGGCCGCGGGGATGCCGCGCAAGGAGGCGATCGTCGCCGTGGCCGCCGAAACCGGCCTGCCCAGACGCGAGGTTTACAACGCCGTGGTGGCGGGCGGCCGGCCCCGATAACCATGCGGGAACGGCCCGCGCACACCGCTACGCTGGTCGCATGTCCGCGACCGCTCGTCACATCCTCGCCGCGCCGGCCTGGCCCTACGCCAACGGCCCGCGCCACATCGGCCATGTCTCCGGCTTCGCGCTGCCCTGCGACATGTTCAGCCGGTACCAGCGGATGGCGGGAAACCGGGTGCTCATGGTCAGCGGAACCGACGAGCACGGCACGCCGATCCAGGTCCAGGCGGACAAGGAGGGCACCACGCCCCGTGAGCTCGCCGACCGGTACAACCAGGTGATCGCCGAGGACCTGACCGGCCTGGACATGTCCTATGACCTGTTCACCAGGACCACCACGGCGAACCACTACGCCGTCACCCAGGAGATCTTCACCGGCCTGTACCAGAACGGCTACATCTTCTCCCGCACCTCGCTGAGCGCGGTCTCGCCGTCCACCGGCCGGACCCTGCCCGACCGGTACATCGAGGGCACCTGCCCGATCTGCGGGTACGAGAGCGCGCGCGGCGACCAGTGCGACAACTGCGGCAACCAGCTTGACCCGGTCGACCTGATCAACCCCCGGTCGAAGATCAACGGGGAGACGCCCGCGTTCGTGGACAGCGAGCAGTTCTTCCTCGACCTGCCCGCGTTCACCGAGGTGCTCGGCACCTGGCTGCAGAGCAAGAAGGGCCAGTGGCGGCCCAACGTGCTGCGGTTCTCCCTCAACCTGCTGGACGACCTGCAGCCCCGGGCGATCACCCGGGACCTGGACTGGGGCGTGCCGGTGCCGCTCGACGGCTGGCGGGACCGCCCGGACAAGCGCATCTACGTCTGGTTCGACGCGGTCATCGGCTACCTGTCGGCGTCGGTCGAGTGGGCGCGCCGGTCCGGCGACCCGGACGCCTGGCGGGCCTGGTGGCAGTCGGACGACGCCGAGTCCTACTACTTCCAGGGCAAGGACAACATCGTCTTCCACACCGAGATCTGGCCCGCGATGCTGCTCGGCTACAGCGGGATCGGCGCGAAGGGCGGCACCCCGGGGTCGCTCGGCGCGCTGAACCTGCCCACCGACGTGGTCGCCAGCGAGTTCCTGACCATGGAGGGCCGCAAGTTCTCCTCGTCCCGCTCGGTGGTCATCTACGTCCGTGACTTCCTGGACCGCTACGACGTGGACGCGCTGCGCTACTACGTCGCGGTCGCCGGGCCTGAGAACCAGGACACCGACTTCACCTGGAGCGAGTTCGTCCGCCGCAACAACGACGAACTCGTCGCCACCTGGGGGAACCTGGTCAACCGTGCGGTCTCGTTCGCGGCCCGCAACATCGGCGAGGTCCCCGGGCCAGGGACGCTCACCGACACCGACCACGACGGCACTTGAACCGGTCCCGCCAGGCGTTCGGCGCCGTCGGCGGGGAACTCGCCAGGTCCCGCTTCAAGAACGCGGCCACCGAGGCCATGCGGACCGTCGCCGAGGCGAACAAGTACATGTCCGACCAGGCGCCGTGGAAGCTGCGCGAGTCCGACCCGGACCGGATGCGGACGATCCTGCACGTGGTGCTGCAGCTCGTCGACGACGCCAAGACGCTGCTCACCCCGTTCCTGCCCCGCTCGTCGGGGAAGGTGCACGCGATGCTGGGCGGCGAGGGCACCTGGGCCGGCCTGCCGCATCTGGAGAAGGTGGACGAGGACGGCGGGCCGTCCTACCCGGTGATCACCGGCGACTACGCCAGCGAAGCCCGCTGGGAGCCGGTCCCGGTCCGGCCAGGGACCCCGCTCGCCGTCCCGCAGCCGCTGTTCGCCAAGCTCGACAGGTCCGTGGTGGACGAGGAACTGAAGCGGCTGGAGGACTCGTGACCGCTGCCCGGGCGGCCAGGGACGGCGTCCCCGGCCCCGGACAGGTCCCGGCGCCCGAGCCGCTGCCGGCCCCCGCGCTGGATGCGCATTGCCATCTGGACCTGATCGAGCAGCCCGCCGGGGAGGTGCTCGCCGCCGCGCGGGCCGCGGGCATCGCCCGGGTGGTCACGGTGGGCGTGGACCTGCCCTCGTCGCACTGGTCCGCCGAGTATGCCGATACCGCGGAGGGCGTCTACGCGGCGGTGGCGATCCACCCCAACGAGACCGCCGCCGCGGCCGCCTCGGCCGCGCAGCGGGACGAGGTGCTGGCCGAGATCGCGAAGCTGGCGGCCCTGCCGCAGGTCCGCGCGGTCGGCGAGACCGGGCTCGACTACTACAGGGACCACGCCGCCCCTGAGGTTCAGCGGGACTGGTTCCGCGCGCACATCGAGATCGCCAAGCAGGCAGGCAAGGCGCTGATGATCCACGACCGGGATGCGCACGAGGACGTGCTCGCGATCCTGGCGGCCGACGGCGCGCCGGAGCGGGTGGTGTTCCACTGCTTCTCCGGGGATGCCGCGATGGCCAAGCGGTGCGCGGCCGCCGGGTACGTGATGAGCTTCGCCGGCACCCTCACGTTCACCAACGCTCCCGCGCTGCGGGAGGCCGCCGCGGTAGCGCCACCGGACCTGCTCCTGGTCGAGACCGACGCCCCGTTCCTCACGCCGATGCCGCACCGGGGCAAGCCCAACACCCCCGCGATGGTGGCGCACACGGTCCGGTGCCTGGCCGGCGTCAGGCAGGTCGGCGTCGCGGACATGTGCGAACTGGTCACCGCAACCGGTGAGCGCATGTTCGGTCCCTGGTAACGCCCTGCCGTGGCCGATGGCGACCTGCTCGGGCCCGCGGCGGTCCGCGAGATCGCGGGCCGGCTGGGCGTGCGGCCGGCGAAACGGCTCGGCCAGAACTTCGTCATCGACCAGGGCACCGTCCGGCGCATCGTGGCCCTGGCCGGCTTGTCCGCGGAGGATGACGTGCTGGAGGTGGGCCCGGGGTTCGGCTCGCTGACCCTCGGCCTGCTGGCCGCCGCGCACCGGGTGATCGCGGTCGAGGTGGACCCCGCACTGGCGGCGGAACTGCCGCGCACCGTGGCCGCCGTGGCGCCGGGGCTCGCGCCGCGGCTGGAGGTGGTCACCGCCGACGCCGCCCGGGTGACCAGCCTGCCCGGCGAACCGCCCGCCGCGCTGGTGGCGAACCTGCCCTACAACGTCGCGGTGCCCGTGGTGCTGCACCTGCTCGCCACCTTCCCTTCGATCGCCCGCGGCCTGGTCATGGTGCAGGCCGAGGTCGCCGACCGGATGACCGCGCCGCCGGGGAGCCGGGTCTACGGCGTGCCCTCGGTCAAGCTCGCCTGGTTCGCGTCCGCGCGCCGGGCCGGGCCGGTGCCACGGGCGGTGTTCTGGCCGGTGCCGAACGTCGACTCGGGGCTTGTGGCGTTCACCCGGCAGCCGCCGCCGGACGCGGGCGCGAGCCGCGAGGAGACCTTCGCCGCGATCGATGCCGCCTTTTCCCAGCGCCGCAAGACGCTGCGGGCGGCGCTGGCGCGCTGGGCGGGCACGCCCGCCGGGGCCGAGCGGATCCTGCGCGCGGCCGGGGTGGACCCCGGTGCCCGCGGGGAGTCGCTGACCGTGGCCGACTTCGCCCGCATTGCGGTGCAGGCCCGGGGGGGCGACCCCCGGAACCCCCGATGGCCGCAAGGCCCCGTGACTTCGTCACGTCGCCTTGGGCCGTGCAGGCCCGGGGGGCGACCCCCGCACGGGCCCGGCTGAGGTGAGCGAGGCTGCCGTTAGGATCAAGGGCATCGTTACCCCTGTGACCGCCGTCACCGCCAGAGCGCCGGCGAAGGTGAACCTGCAGCTCGCCGTTGGCCCGGCCCGGGCCCACGGTTACCACGATGTGGTCACGGTGTATCACGCTGTGTCGCTCTTCGACGAGGTGACCGTGGCCCCCGCGGGACATGACAGCGTCTCGGTCAGCGGCGAGGGGGCCGACAGCGTCCCCGCCGACGACAGCAACCTTGCCGCGCGTGCCGCCGCCGAGCTGCTCCAGGCCGTGGGTCCCGGCGCCAAGGACTCCCCGGGCCTGGCGATCCGCATCAACAAGCGGATCCCGGTCGCGGCCGGGCTGGCCGGGGGCAGCGCCGACGCCGCCGCCGCGCTGGTCGCCTGCAACGAGCTGTGGCGGACCGGCCTGAGCCAGGCCGAGCTGTGCGAGCTGGCCGCAAACATCGGCAGCGACGTCGCGTTCGGGCTGGTGGGTGGCACCGCGATCGGAGTCGGGCGGGGAGAACGGGTCACCCCCGCCCTGGCCGCGGGTACCTACCACTGGGTGCTCGCCTTTGCCACGGGCGGGCTGTCCACCGCCCAGGTCTACGCCGCCTGCGACCGGATTCGGGCCGCCCGCAGCGGGCCGGACGGCTCCGGCGCGGCCGCGGCGAAACCGGCCGCCGGCCCCGGTCCGGGCGGACCGGCACCGTGGCGCCGCCAGGCCCGCCCGGCCTGGACAAGCGGCTGATGGCCGCGCTGCGGTCGGGTAACCCCGCCGAGGTCGGCCCGCTGCTGGCCAACGACCTGCAGCAGGCCGCGATCTCGCTGCGCCCCGACCTGCGCCGCACCCTCGCCGCGGGCATGGAGCACGGCGCACTGGCCGCGATCGTCTCCGGTTCCGGCCCGACCTGCGCCTACCTGGCCAAGGACGCACGGCACGCCGCGGCCCTGGCCGTCGCGCTCGCCGGGGCCGGGGTGTGCCGCACGGTGGCCCACGTGGCAGGCCCGGTGCCTGGGGCCAGCGTGACCGGCATCGCGCCAGAGCCGAAGTGAGCCCGCCCGCGTGAGCACGGAGGCTCGGTGAACCTGGTCAACCTGGAGAACGTCGTCAAGGGCTACGGGCAGCGGGTGCTGCTCGACGGCGTGTCCGCCGGGGTGGCGGCGGGCGAGTCGATCGGCCTCGTCGGGCGCAACGGCGCGGGCAAGAGCACGCTGCTCGGGCTGCTCGCCGGCGCCGAGCGCCCCGACACCGGCCGGGTCACCCGGGCCAGGGACCTGCGCGTCGGCCACCTCCCCCAGGCCGACCGGCTGACCGGGACCGTGGCGGACCTGGTCACCGGCGGCCGGCCGGAGCACGAATGGGCCGGCGATGCGCGCATCAGGTCGGTGATCGGCGCGCTGCTTCCCGACATTGACTTCAAATCAGCTGCCGAACGATTGTCCGGGGGTGAGGCGCGCCGGGTGGCGCTGGCGTCGCTCCTCGCTGGCCAGCACGATCTGCTGCTGCTCGACGAGCCGACGAACCACCTGGACGTGGAAGCCGTTGCCTGGCTGGCCGGGTTCCTCCGCGAGCAGGGCACGGCGATGGTAGTAGTGACCCACGACCGCTGGTTCCTGGACGCCGCCACCGCGGCAACCTGGGAACTGGCCGACGGCCGGCTGCACGCCTACGAGGGGGGCTACGCCGCCTACGTGCTCGCCCGCGCCGAACGGGCCCGGATCGCCGATGCCACCGAGCGGCGGCGCCGCAACCTGCTGCGCAAGGAACTGGCGTGGCTGCGGCGCGGGCCGCCGGCCCGGACCAGCAAGCCCCAGTTCCGCATCGACGCCGCGAACGCGCTGATCGCCGATGAGCCGCCGGCCCGGGACGGGGTCGAATTGGTCCGGCTCGCTGCGGCACGGCTCGGGAAGACGGTGATCGACGCGTTCGACGTGTCGGCGCGTGCCGGGGACCGGGTGCTGCTGGACGACGTGACGTGGCAGCTTGGGCCGGGGGACCGGATCGGGATCCTCGGGCCTAACGGGAGCGGGAAGACTACGTTCCTGCGGGTGCTGGCTGGGGATTTGGGCGGGGTTGACGTGCGGGATCCGGGGGCGGCGGTTGAGGTGGAAGGTCCGCTGGCAGTCTCGGGGCGCGTGGTGCGGGGGAAGACGGTGCGGCTTGGGTACCTGGGGCAGGGGGGCGAGGGGCTCGATCCGGGGCTGTCGGCGCGCGAGGTGGTGGCGTCCGTCCGGGGGAATCTGGAGGCGTGGGAGGGTGCGGGGTCGGCGGGGACCCTGCTGGACAGCCTGGGATTGCGGGGGGACCGGCAGTTCACGCCTGCCGGGGAACTCTCTGGCGGGGAGCGGCGAAGGGTTCAGTTGCTTCGGATTCTGGTCGGGGAACCTAATGTCTTGTTGCTTGATGAGCCGACCAACGATCTTGATGTGGACACGTTGACGGAGCTGGAGGACCTGCTGGACGGGTGGGCTGGGTCGCTGGTGGTGGTGAGTCATGACCGGTATTTCCTGGAACGGGTGACCGATCATGTGCTGGCGTTGATGGGGGACGGGAAGCTGTCGTTTCTGGCGGGCGGGATCGAGGAGTACCTGGAGCGGCGCGGGGCCGGGGTGCGGACGGGAAACGTGGCGGTGTTTGCCCCGGAACCGGGGGCACGGGCCGGGGCGCGGGGCGGCGCGGGACCGTCGTAGCGCAAAGAAGGAGTTGCAGCGGCTGGAGCGGCAGATCGACCGCCTCGGGGTGCGGGAGAAAGAGCTGACCGAGGAGCTGGCGGCCCGGGCCAGCGATTACGAGGCGCTGATCGAGCTGGGCGCGCAACTGCGCGAGGTCCAGGCGGAGAAGGGGCGGCTGGAGGAGGAGTGGCTGGCCGTCGCCGAGCAGGCGGAGTAGTCCCGGGGCCGGTCAGCCGGCGTCGAGCGGGGCGAGCAGGACCCGCAGCAGGCCGGCCAGCGTGTGACGGCTGGTCTCGGGGAGGCCGGCGAGCAGCGCGTGCTCGGCTTCCAGCAGGTCGGCGAGTGCGGCATCCACCCGGGACTGGCCCGCTGCGGTGAGCGTGACCAGCACGCCCCGCTTGTCCTGCGGGTCGCGCCGCCTGCGGACCAGGCCCTTATCTTCCAGGCGGTCGATCCGGTTGGTCATCGTGCCCGAGGTGACCAGCGTGGCCCGCAGCAGCGCGCCCGGGCTCAGCTCGTAGGGCGGGCCCTGCCGTCGCAGCGCGGCCAGCACGTCGAACTCCCAGGACTCCAGGTCGTGCGCGGTAAAGGCGTTGCGGCGCTCCCGGTCCAGGTGGCGGGCCAGCCGGGAGATCCGGCTCAGCACCTGCATCGGCCGTACGTCCAGGTCGGGGCGCTCGGCCTGCCAGGCAGCCACCAGGTCGTCGACCTCGTCCACCGGGCGCCGGCCCGCGCGGCCCGTCCCCCCGCTGTCCGCCGAATGCTCCATCGGCCAAGGATATCTCTTGACATCAAGAATTATCGAGGTCAGTGTGTAAGTAGCTTGATGTCAAGATACTTGGAGGGGCGTCATGTGGGATCCGGGCCAGTACCTGCGCTACGCCGGCGAACGGGCCCGCCCCTTCTTCGACCTGCTCGCACGGGTGGGGGCGGAGGAGCCGGGTTTCGTGGCGGACCTGGGCTGCGGGCCGGGGAACCTGACCGCCGCCCTGGCCCGCCGGTGGCCCGCGGCCGAGATCGTGGGCGTGGACAACTCGCCGGAGATGATCGCCGCGGCCCAGCAGGAGGCCGCCAAGCGCGACCGGCTCAGCTTCGCGCTCGGCGATATCAGGGACTGGCGGCCCGGCCGCAAGGTCGATGTGCTCGTGTCCAACGCCGTGCTGCAATGGGTGCCCGGCCATCTGGACGTGGTCCGGCGCTGGCCGGGCCTGCTCGCCCCGGGCGGGTGGCTGGCCTTCCAGCTTCCAGGCAACTTCGACCAGCCGACGCACGCCATCCTGCTCGACCTGGTCAGGTCGGACCGCTGGGCACCGCTGCTGCGCGGCGTGGCGCTCAACCGCCAGGCCGGCAGCCCCGCGGACTACCTGGACCTGCTGGCCAGGGAAGGCTGCTCGGTGGACGCATGGGAGACCACCTACCAGCACGTGCTGCATGGCCCGGATCCGGTGGTGGAGTGGTACCGGGGCACCGGGCTGCGCCCGGTCCTGGCGGCCCTGGACGCCGGTCAGGCCGAGCGGTTCCTGGCCGACTACTCCGAACAGGTGACGCAGGCCTACCCGGCGGCGCCCTATGGGACCGTGCTGCCGTTCCGCAGGGTTTTCGTGGTCGCGCAGGTCCGGTGAGACCCGCCGGGCACTAGTCGCGCGGTGCGGACGCCCCCAGCGCCGCCTTCGCCGAGATGCTCGGCGAACGGTCCAGCTGGGACAGCCCGTTCCAGGCCAGGTTGATCAGGTGGGCCGCGACGACCTCCACCTTCGGCTTGCGGGCGTCCAGCCACCACTGCCCGGTCACGGCCACCATGCCCACCAGCATCTGGGCGTACATCGGGGCCAGTTTCTGGTCGTAGCCGCGGTCGCGGAAGAAGTCGCCGAGTATGTACTCGACCTGACGGGCGATATCGCTGATCAGGCTGCCGAACGTGCCGGACCCGTGGGAGGGAGAGTCGCGGACCAGAATACGGAAGCCGTCGGAGTTGTCCTCGATGTACCGGAGCAGGGCCACCGCCGCCGCCTCGAACTTCTCCCTTGTGTTGGCGCCGCTGAGAATAGCCGTCGCCATCGCGAGCAGCCGTTCTACCTCGCGATCCACCACGACCGCGTACAGGCCTTCCTTCCCGCCGAAGTGCTCGTAGACCACGGGCTTGGAGACACCGGCCTGGGCGGCGATCTCCTCGATGGACGTGCCTTCGAAACCCCGCTCCGCGAAGAGCCTGCGGCCGATGTCGAGCAACTGCTCTCGGCGCTCCTTGCCGGTCATTCGCTTGCGGTGGTTATTGCCGGCGCTCGAATTGCTCACCTGCCCATCATCGCGGTCATGCCGCGGTCCGGTCACCTGGCTTCGTCACGACGCCCCGGGTCATCGAGCCCAGTGAGACCTCGCGCAGGCCGGTGAGTTTGGTGCCGAGCCGCCGCTCGTCCGGCCACCGGACGTCCCAGGCCCAGCCGAGCAGTTCGGCCCACCTGATGACCCGTGCGCTGATGTCGATCTGGCCCTTGAGCGCTCCGTGCCGGGCGCAGGTCGGGTCGCAGTGGTGCAGGTTGTGCCAGGACTCGCCGAAGGAAAGGATGGCCAGCCAGGCGACGTTCCTTGACTTGTCCCTGACCTCGAAGTCCTCGTTGCCGAACGTGTGGCAGACCGAGTTGATGGACCAGGTGACATGGTGCAGCAGGCAGATGCGGACGAGGCTGGCCCAGAAGAACGCGGTGAGCGCGCCGGCCAGGGACATAGACCACAGGCCGCCGATCAGCGCGGGCGCGAGCAGGGAGATCAGCACCCACAGCGGGAACGCGTTGGACACCCGGCGGATGGGCCGGTCGGCCAGCAGGTCGGGACAGAACTTCTGCTGTGAGGTCCGGTTGGGGTTGAACATCCAGCCCATGTGCGCGTACAGGAACCCCTTGGTGAGGGCCTGCCAGTCGGTGCCGAACCGCCATGGCGAGTGCGGGTCGCCCTCGCGGTCGCTGTACTTGTGGTGGCGCCGGTGGTCGGCCACCCAGACCAGCAGCGGGCCCTCGATGGCCAGGCTCCCCGCGACGGCCATCGCGACGCGCAGCGGCTTGTTCGCCTTGAACGAGTTGTGCGTGAAGTGGCGGTGGAAGCCCATGCTGATCCCCAAGCCGGAGATCACGTAGAAGACGGCCGCGATCACCACGTCGTGCCAGCCCAGCCCCCAGCCCCAGACCAGCGGGACGGCGGCGGCCACGGCGAGCAGTGGCACCACGACGAACAGCCCGACCAGGAAGCGGTCGCGGAAGGAACTGGGCTCGGGCTCCATCTCCTGGAGCGGTGACTGCGGGACGCTGGCGGGCGTGCCGGGCGCGGCACGCGTGCCGCGCGGATCGGTCAGGAGCGCATCGGGGGGTGCCGTCATGTGATTCCTCGCTCTGCTCGGGGCGCCACGGGCGGGGGAACGCTCAGGGCGGGGTGACTACGCTTACGTCACCGTAACCTACGTATACGTAGGTTACGCAATGGGCAGACTGAGATTTCACCAAGAAGTGGTGTAAATAACACCTGCGGTGTGCCGTGTTGTCTCACATCGTGAGATCGGCAGCGCAACGTGCCTTGGCGACCGTGGTGCGTAGGCCGTCAAGGCGGCGACTGGCTCCCGGGCGAGGATTCGAACCTCGGTTGAGCGGACCAAAACCGCTTGTCCTGCCTGGCTAGACGACCCGGGATTGCTCCGGCGAAAACTCTACCTGGAAGCCGGACCGGGCCCGGCGGAGAAGTCTCGGCCGGGCCCGGCGGGCGCCTCGCGGGGGCGTGGATCAGGCCGGCCTGCCCTGCATGAGCGGCGACTGGGCCAGCGTGGTCAGTGCCGACAGTGAACTCGGCGAGTTGTTGATGATGTAGTTGCACGGCGGTACCTGGCTGTCCCAGTACAGCGCGGCGTGGATTGCCGGATTCGCCGCGACGAAGGACTGCATCTGCTGGATCCACTGGACCCGCACGCTGGCGTTGGAATACGCGACGCTGCCCCACTCGGCGATGAACACCGGCAGCCCGCCGTGCGCGGCGGCAAATTGAACCACCCCGGTGAACAGCGAGGTCGGGCTTTCCGGCGGTGTCACGCCGTTGCTGAAACCTTGGTGGTTCTTCCTGGCGGTGCGGCAGCCACCGGTGTTGTAGCCGTCGGCGGAGACGACGTCGACCTCGTTCGCGCCCGGCCACCACTGGATGGCTTTGCCGTTGTTGTAGAAGAAGTGGGTCAGGATCAGCACAAAGTGGATTCGGCCGCCCTGGTTCCAGAGCAGGTGGTGGTTGACCGCGATCTGGTGGATGTGATCCCAGGCCTGGATGAACTGGGCCGAAGTGCCCAGCCCCTGGTGGGTCCCGGGGACGTTCGCCTCATGCTCGAAGGTGAAGTAGATGGCCGGGAGCCCGTAGTGGCTCGCCGAGGAGTTCATGGACTCCAGGAACGCCGTGATCGTCGCATCCTGCTGGCCGGCCGCGATGGCCGAATAGGGAGTCCCGCCGGGGAAGGTGTCCAGGCTCATCAGGATCGTGCTGCCCTGCGCCATGAAGTTGTCCACCAGCCGGCTCTGGAACGACTGGCCCAGCCGGTCGTAGACGCGGACGATCGCCAGCTTGCGGCCGAGTGCCCCCTGCTCCACGGCCAGCGGCACATCGCCGCCGAACATGACGCCGTTGACGCCGGCCAGAGTGCCCGCCGCGTTCGCCTTGCTGCCCTTCCCGCTCAATGCGGAGCCGAGCTTGCCCAGGCTCCCTGTGCCGCCTTCTGAATTCCCGCTGCCCTGCAACGTCGAGCCATGTGTCGCGATCGTGCGCTGCGCCAGCACCGTGGCGCAGCCACTGCTCCCCACGGCCAGCAGAAGCACGCCGGCCACCACGGCCGAAGATGCCCGCCAGCGGCGCTCCCTGATGCGGCGCGCGGAAGAAGCGCCACCCCTGCGCTCCTCGTGCACGTGGTGCTCCTTATCGTGAATGACGTACTTCAAGACGTCTAAGTCGGCGTACTTCATGACGTCTAACAGTAGGACCGTTGCCTGGTCGGCACGCTGGGTTCCGCCTGGGAAACGGACCAGAATCCGCTAGGTACAACCTGTGTGTCACGGTTGGGCACGGGCTGTACACGGTGATGCCGCGTGCGCCCCGCCGCCACCGGGCAACAGCCACGTTCGCAAGGCGGGCTATACGCGGTCTTTACGCAAAAAAAACACTCCCGGACCTGCGGGGAAACGCCAGCTAGCGGGCACGGGCGACCGAATCATCCGACCCCTTACGTGCTCATCACATACGGTAAGCTTGCAGCACGATCGCGACATCAAGGATGTTCACCCGCGCCACGGCCGGCGACGTCCGGCAGGGGGCCAGATGTCATCCAACAAGGCGTGTAAAGCGTCCAAGACGTGTATAGCGTCATACACAGTGCGTGCAGGAGGACAACACGCCAGTACGGGCTGATGCGACGGCCGCCGGCCGCCGCACGGGCCGCACCGGCAGGGTTCAGGGACGGGCCTGCCGCGGAGATCCGGTGGCTTGGACAGTGAACAGCGGGGCGTGGCGGCTACCCGCTGGCTCGGCGCCCGGCGCCGGAGGCAAGCGAGGAGTTTGACAGTGAGGAGCACCGCAGCATGAATCCCGTCCAACGGCCGGACTCCTTCGAGGCGGCTGACTATGTCGGCGTGCTACGCCGCCGGTGGTGGATCGTGCTAGCCCTGACATGCGTCGGAATTGTCGGTGCATTCGGCTACGTCACAGTCGCCCCGAAGTCGTACATCGCCACGGCATCGGTGAACGTCAACCCCACGGCCGCCGACCAGTCCAACGCGGTGGCGGGCAGCCGCACCAGCGGCGCCACGGTCAACCTCGACACAGAAGCCCAGGTCGTCACGTCGACCGCGGTCGCCACGCTGGCCGGCAAGACGCTGCACAGCACGCTGACCCCCTACAAGCTGGCCGCGCAGATCAACGTCACGGTCCCGCCGAACTCCTCCATCCTGGACATCGCCTGCAAGGCGTCCACTCCCGCCGGCGCGGCCGACTGCGCGAACGACTTCGCCAATGCCTACCTGCAGAACCGGCACGCCGAGCGCGGTCAACTACGTCAACGCGCAGCTCAAGACGCTGCAGACGCAGGTGACTGCGCTCAACGCGTCCATCGGCGCGGAGAGCACCAAGATCAGCAGCCTGCCGTCGAACTCGCCGCAGCGGGCCGCCGACACCGCGCAGCTTGACTCGGACAAGAGCAAGCTGAGCAAGCTCACCCAGGAATACGCGACGACCAACGGCGAGCTCGCGAACACCAACGGCGGGACCATCAACAACGTCGCCACCCCGCCGGGCAAGCCGAGCAGCCCCAAGAAGCTGCTGATCATCCCCAGCGGTCTGGTGCTCGGGTTGATCATCGGCCTGATCGTGGCGTTCCTCGTGGACCGGCGCGACAAGCGGATCCACAACGCCGTGCACGCGGAGCGCGTGCTTGACCTGCCGGTCCTGCTGAACCTGCCGACCGGGTCGTTCGGCAGGGAGGTCTCCATCGCCTCCCCGCGGTCGAAGACCGGGCAGGCGTTCACCGACCTGGCCCATGGCGTGGCAGCGGCGCTCGGTGAGGGAAACCACGTCGTGTTCGTGGCCGGCGCGACGCCTGGCCCGGCCGGCAGCGTGGTCGCCGCCAACCTGGCCGTCACGCTCGCCCGGACCCACTCCGAGGTGGTGCTCGTCTGCGCCAACATGAACAGCACGGTCGCGCCGAAGCTGCTCGGACTTGGCGAGGGCGAAGGGCTCGCCGAGCTGATCGCGGGCAACGCCACGGTGCGGGACGTGGTGCAGGGCCCGGCCGGCATGCCGGGGCTGTGGGTGATCACCCCCGGAGCTGACCCGTCGCTGGCGTTCTATCACCTGCAGCACGACACCGCCCGGGCGCTCACCAGCCAGCTGCGCCGGGACGCGCGGTACGTCATCATCGAGGCGCAGGCCGCCGACGACGGGGCGGACACGTTCGCCCTGGGCGAGTTCGCCGATGCCGCGCTGGTGACGATCGAGGTAGGCCGCAGCACCAAGTCCGATGCCTTGGAGTGCGTCCGCCGGCTCCGCCAGCTCAGGACGCCGGTGCTCGGCGCCGCGGTGCTGCCCGCACTTGGCAGGCGCATCACCGTCCGGCCGCCGCGTCAGGGGCAGCCGCGGCCCGGCTCGGGCCCGGACGTGCGTCCGGACAGCACGCCGCCCGGGCGCGGGGGGCACGAGCGAGTTCACCCCCATTTCTGGCATCTCAGCGAACATGTCGGACAAGAGGGACCGCGCGGCGCGCACCCGGGACGGGCACGGCGGCCGGGCAGACAGCCTTCCAGGAACCTGACCCATGGCAGGCGGGCAGCCAGCGCGGCCGTCGCGCTGGGCCGCAGGCGGGCTCGCGGTCGCGGCAGGGCTGGCCGTGGCGGCCTGCGCCGCGGGTGCGCCCAACGTCGGCGGCCCGTCCGGTGGCGGCTCGGCGCCGACGGCCAGCCCGGCAGCGAGCGCTGGGGCCCACACCACGAAGGCGGCGGGGCCCGAGGCGCCGCTGACGGACCTGGCCACCGCCAGTGCCGCGGATGCGCAGCGGCGGGCGGTGGCGGTCGTCCTGTCCGGGTCGGACCCGCGCGGGCTCACCTCGGCCGATGTCGTCTACCAGGAGTTCGCGGCGCCGGTGCGGTACATCGCGGTATTTCAGTCGAAGGAGGCAACAGGGGTGGGCCCGCTGACCAGCACGCAGCCGACCGACGGCCAGGCGTTGTCGGTGCTGCGCCCGCTGTTCGCCTACGACGGCGGCACCCCCGTCTTCACCAAGGAACTGGACCACACCCAGGTCACCGACCTCGGCATGACGAAACACCGGTCGCTGTATGCGACCGCGGGGCCGGGAGTGTCCACGTCCACCAAGACCGTCCAGCAGGCGGTCCGCGGTGACGGGGCACCGCCGCAGATCTTCTACTTCCGGGGCGAGGGCCCGCAGAGCAGCGTGCTGGCCACCGCGCACCTGTCCCGGCCCGCCGCCGCGAAGGTGACCATTCCCGGCTACGGCAGCCAGGCGTGGGCCTATGACTCCAAGACCGGCCTGTGGGCGCTGACCGCGGGCGGGCCAAAGGTCCAGGTCGCCAACGTGGTCGTGCAGATGGTCCCGTACAAGCAGGCGGTGGTGAGCCATCGCGCCGGGACCACGGTGCCAAGCGCGCGTTTGTTCGGCAAGGGCACCGTAGAGGTGCTCTCCGGGGGTGCAGGCGGCAGCGGCACGGCCGCGCCCGGCACCTGGTCCAAGCCGCACCTGAAGCAGCTCACCAACTACATCGACGGTAACGGGTACCCGATGGCGTTCCAGCCCGGCCCAACCTGGGTCATCTTCGCGCCAAAGGGCACCAAGGTCAGCACATCGGGGGGACAGTGATGAGGCAGGCTGGAGCGTGCGCAACAGCGCCCAGTTGCCCCGCAGAGGTGACGAGGAGCCGATCGTGACGACCGCCCCTGAGCGAGCCCGCCAGAACGGCCTGAGCGACTCCATAGGCGCGCCTGCGGCAGAGCCGCAGGTCCCCGGCCGCGCCCCCCGGGCCAAGCGGCTCAGCTGGTTCGCGCGCGATCCTGCCTGGCCCATCGTGGTCCTGCTGGTCGGCTGGCCGCTGTGGTGGTGCCTGGGTGTCGGGGACTACTTCCCGATCATCCTCGCCTTCCCCATGATCCGCCGGATGTACTACTGGCGGGTGAACAGGGAGCGGACCATCAGGCTCCCGCCCGGGTTCAAGATCTGGTCGCTGTTCCTCGTCGTGACCGTCTTCTCCGTGGCCACGATCTCGCTGACGTCGCCCGACTCCGTGGCCAGCCCCACCGGCAGCCGCCTCATCTCCTGGGCGTTGCGCACCGGCGTCTACCTCTCGGTGGCCGTGCTGCTCGTGTACGCGGGCAACCTGACCGAGGAGGAACTGCCGCGGCGGCGCCTGGCCTGGCTGCTCGGCCTGGTCGGGATCTACACCGTGATCGGCGGGGTGCTCGGCGTGCTCGACCCGCACTTCCAGTTCACCTCGCCGACGGCCTACGTGCTCCCGAACAGCCTGCAGAACAACAACGGGCTGCTCGCGATGATGCTGCACCCTGGGTTCTCCCAGGTGCAGAACATCCTCGGCTACGCGGTGGGCCGGCCGAGGGCGCCGTTCGACTACACCAACATGTGGGGCAACGTCCTGGCCATCACGCTGCCCTGGCTGATCGTGGCCTGGTGGTCCTATGGCAACCGCAAGGAGCGCCGGAACCTGCTGATCGTCATGGTGGTCGCGCTGGTGCCGGTCGTCTACTCGCTGGACCGCGGGCTGTGGGTCGGCCTTGGGATCTCCATTCTGTACGTGGCCGTCCGGTTCGCCCTGCGGGGCAAGCTGGCGCTGCTGGCCGGCCTGTTCGGTGTACTCGCGCTGGTGGCGATCGTGGTGGTCGCCTCCCCGCTGCAAAGCCTCATCAGCCAGCGGCTGTCGCACGGCAAGAGCAACGCCGTCCGCTCGTCGCTGTCCGGGATCGCCATGGACGTCGCGGCGTCCTCCCCGGTCATCGGTTACGGGGACACCAGGCACGAGCTGGGCAGCACCAACTCGATCGCGGTCGGCAAGACGGCCAAGTGCCACAGTTGCGGCTCTCGCGACATCGGCGGCAACGGCCAGCTCTGGATGCTGCTCATCACCAGCGGCTTCCTGGGTGCGGCGCTGTACTGCAGCTTCTTCCTCTACGGGATCTGGCGGTACTGGCGGGATCCGACGCCCTACGGGCTGGTGGGCGTGCTGGTCCTGATACTGGGCTTCCCGTTCATGCTCGTCTATATTGCGGTGGGGCCGCCCCTTGCCTTCACCATGCTCGCTTATGCCCTCCTCTGGAAGAATGACCGGGTACGGCAGAAGGAAGCCGAGGAGGCAGCCGCCGAGTCCGCGGCCGAGCTTCGTGCTCAGATAGGTGCACGGGCCGTGGCCGCAGGGGCGCAGGCATGATCGGGTCACCGGGGGTGGCACGCTGGCGCGGATGAGGCGTAGCCCTGGCGAGGCATGGCCGGAACCGGGGGCCTATGCCAGCGCTCCGCGTACCTCCGCGCGGCGCGGCGGGCCAGCCAATGCCCCGGTCCGGGCGCCGAATGGCAGGCCCGCACCGGCCGGGCCACGGCCTGCGGGGCGCCCGGCGGGCAAGGGCGGCGGGCAGCCGCAACTGGCCGAGGTCGCCCGCGGTGGCACCCTCAACCTGATCGGCGCGGGCGTTTCCGCGGCTACCACGGTGGGCGTCACGGTCTTGGTGACCCGGAGGTTCAGCCTGCCGGTAGCCGGTGCCTTCTTCACCGCCACCTCCGCGTTCCTGATCGTCGAGGCGGTGGCGAGCCTCGGTGCCAACGTCGGCCTCGTCTACTTCATCGCCAGGCTCCGCTCGCTCGGTGAGGAGAAGCGGATCCCGACCATCATCCGCGCGGCCGTCATCCCGGTGATCGTGGCCTCGCTCCTGCTCACGGCGATCATGATCGGCGTCGCGGAGCCACTGGCGAAGGTGCTGCTCAGCGGGGGCCTCGCCAAGGGAGGGGCGGTGGGCCCGGCCGCGGTGGCGCAGGCGCTGCGCGCGCTGGCCCTCACCCTGCCGTTCGCCGCGCTGCTGGACACCTACCTGGGCGTGGGCCGTGGCTACCGGGACATGCGTCCCACGGTCGTGATCGACAAGATCGGCCGCTCTGCTGTCCAGCTTTTCGGCGTCCTCATCGCCGTGGCCGCCGGCAGCGCCGCGCTCCTCGCGCCGCTGTGGGCGCTGCCCTACGTGCCCGCCGCGGCCATCGCCTGGCTCTGGGTACGCCGGATCAGGCGGCGGCCCTCCAAGGGCCCGCGGGGGATGCCGGACGTCCCACCGGAACTCGCCGCGCTGCTGGCCATTTCCACCCCGGTGCCGAAAATCAAGGGCGCCCTCCAGCGCGGAAGCCGGACGGCGGCGCGCCGGCTGGCAAACGCCAACCCGCGCGGATTCTGGCAGTTCACCACGCCGCGCGGCATCGCCAGCCTGGCATCCATCACGCTGCAGCGGATCGACATCGTGCTCGTCGCGATCTTGATGGGACCGGGCTGGGCGGCCGTGTACACGGCCGCGACCCGGTTCCTCGTGGCCGGCCAGCTTGGCAACATGGCAATCAGCATGGCGGCGCAGCCGCGGTTCACCGAGCTTTTCGCTCTCGGCGACCGGCGCAGCGCCAGCGTCATCTACCAGGTGACCACCGCCTGGCTGGTGCTGCTCACCTGGCCGCTGTACCTGCTGGCCATCGTCTACGGGCCGGTAGTGCTCAGTGTGTTCGGCCACTCCTACAAGGCCGGGGCCGACGTGATGCTCATCCTCGGCCTGACCATGCTGCTGGCCACCGCCTGCGGCCAGGTCGACATGGTGCTGATCACCACGGGGCGCAGTAGCTGGAGCCTGATCAACGGCCTGCTGGCCGTGGGCGTGAACGTGGGCCTGGACCTGGTGCTCATCCCCCGGTACGGCATCACCGGTGCCGCGATCGGCTGGGCCGTCGCCATCATCGTCACCAACCTGATGCCGATGGCCCAGCTGGCCTCGTCCATCCATCTGCAGCCCTTCGGGCGCGGGACGATCCTGGCCGCCGGGCTGTCGGTGGTGAGCTTCGGCGCCATCCCGCTCGCGCTACGGTCCGTCCTCGGCGACGGCCTGATCGGGCTGGCCGCGGGCGTGGCCGCCGGAAGCCTGGTGCAGGCGATCGGGCTCTGGCGGCTCAGCGACGTCCTGCAGCTGTCGGCCATGCCTGGTATCTCGTCCATTCAGAGACGGCTACATCGCGCAATTCGTCGATGACAGTAAGTTAGCATCGGAAAATCAAAATCCATGCCGCTGCGAAGTGAACCATTACCCCCTCCTCGGGCGTCCGTTAAGGGGGGACGGCGACCATCCTCGGGTGAAACACGGCCCCGCATGTTAATGAGGCAGGCATCAGGTGACTACGAGACTGGCGGTGCCGGTGGGGCTGGCTGACAGGGACATCCGCGTTGGCCGGAATAGCCTGCGGCGCCGTCGTCCGCGCTACGATCGGTCATCAGGAGGTTACTCCGTCGTGACCTCGTGTTCCGATATCATTAGCAACCTGTTCTGCGGCCATCGGCGGCAAGCGGGGGGCCCGCCACCTGCAAGGCTTTAGTCGTGCAGGGCCTGAGCCGGAGTTTACGGGCCTATTAAGGTCGGGGTATACCTGTCCTTTAGGGGATGTGATCTATGGGGATCATGGACGGCGTCAGGGACGCGAGACCCGTCGCGGCCACTGGGGCGGGGGCGGCGCCCCTGCGTCTGGCCGACGACTGGGAGCGGCTTGCGTACCTGCGCGAGGTCTGTGAACTCCTGTGGCCGCCGACCGCTGAGATGACGCTCTACGGCGGCGCGCATGCCTGGCCGCAGATCTCCGGGGCGGTGCGGCCCCGGGCTCTGGGGCGCACCGCACGGGCCGAGGGACGCGACTTCGTGCTGATTCCCGGGGTTCGGCATCCCCGGCTGCTGGTGCCCGCGTCGCCACGTGTCGCCGCGGCGGCGCTGCGCCAGTACGGCCAGCCAAGATCATGGCCGGCCCGCATCGGTGTCGCGGCGTTCGCACTCGGGCTGGCCAGCGGGCTGGGCGGGACGCTGCTCGGGGTCCGGGTCAAGGTGACGGCCCCGCCCGAGGCCGAGAGCATCGAGTCCTACCTGAAGTCCGTCATCTCTCCTGACATCAGGGTGAGCATCCGCCTCGGGCCGGCCCGCGCCAACCGCAAGCCGGTGCTTCAACTGCACACGACGAGCGGCACGGCGGCCGGTTTTGTCAAGATCGGGTTCAATGCCCTCACCCGTGACCTGGTGCGGGCCGAAGCCGCGTCGCTCGCCTGGCTGGAGCGCACCGGGCTGGCCGGGATCTCGGTGCCCCGGGTACTCCACCACGACCAGTGGCACGGCATGGACGTGCTCGTGCTGAGCGGCCTTCCGGTCTGGCAGCGCCACCGCACGCTTTCCGCTGCCCAGCTCTCCGCGGCCATGGACACCGTCGCCAGGGTCGGCGGGCTCCAGGAGGGGGCGCTGGCCAGCGACGCTTACCTGCGGCAGCTACAGGAGCGCCTGGAAGGCGCCGACCCGGGGCCGGAGCGCTCGGCGCTGCTCCAGGCTCTGGACACGATCGCCGCGACGGGCCTGTGCGCGGGCCTGACCTTCGGGTCATGGCACGGCGACTGGTCTCCCTGGAACATGGCGAGCACCACTGGCGGGCTTCTGGTCTGGGACTGGGAGCGGTTCGCGATCGGCGTGCCGCGGGGCTTCGACGCCCTGCATTACTGGCTGCAGAGCGAGGTGGGGCCGCAGCGCCGGGACCCCCTGGCCGCCGCCACCGACTGCCTCGAGCACGCGGCCGAGCTGCTCGCCCCGCTGCGCATCGACCCTGCGCGGGCCCGCCTCACCGCGGCCCTCTACCTGGCCGACGTGGCCACCAGGTACCTCGTGGACCGGCAGGCTGCGGCAGGTGCGCCGCTCGGCGCGCCGGGCACGTGGCTGATCCCCGCGCTGGTGGGAGAGGTGGCCCAGTTCCGGGCCCAGCAGAACGGCAACCACTGAGCCACCGGGCGCCGGTAGCATCGGGCTCATTGCCCGGTCAGCTTGCCCGGTCAGGATGCAGACGAGGTCGCACACTATGGCAGTTACCCCACGCCACGGCAGCAGGAGCCAGCCGCCACCGCCGCCGTCTGGCCTTGGTTTCGGTCAGGTGGTCCAGCTCGGCGTGCTCGGCCTTGCCTCGGACATCCGCGACCGCAGCAGGGACCCCGCGCTGCGCAAGCGCCCGTCGGCGCAGGCCCTCGACCCGCGGCTGCACCGGCCGATCTTCATCATCGGGGCACCCAGATCCGGCACCACGTTCCTGGGCAGCTGCCTGGGCCGGATGCCAGAGGTCTCCTACCACTTCGAGCCCCGGCTGACCAAGGCCGCGGCCCGCTGCGTGTACGACGGCTCCTGGACCGAGCGCCGCTGTGCCGCGGTGTTCCGTGGCTTCTACTCGGCAATGCTGCTCGCCGGGCTGCACGGCGGCCGGCGGTTCGCGGAGAAGAACCCGGAGAACAGCTTCGTCGTGCCGTTCCTGGCCGAGGCCATGCCGGACGCACAGTTCGTGCACATCATCAGGGACGGCCGCGACGCCGCGGTCTCGCATTCGGAGCAGCCCTGGCTCAACGCCGCGTCGGCGGGCTCGGGCAAGCACGGCCGGGGCGGCCAGCTGTGGGGGAACGCGGCGCGCTGGTGGGTGGAACCTGACCGCCGCGACGAGTTCGCCGCGGTCTCCGACATCGTGCGATCGGCATGGTGCTGGCGCCGGTTCACCGAGGCCGCGCTCGCCGGGCTGGCCACTCTCCCGGCCGGCCGGTCGATTGAAGTGCGATACGAATCCGTCGTGTCTGACCCGATGCACGCGGCGGATGTGCTTGCGGGGTTCCTGGAAACCACGCCCGCCGGGCTCGACGCGCTGCGGTCCGGATTGTCGCGAGCCAAGCCCGACTCTGTGGGAAGGTGGCGCAAGACCCTTGACCAGGGGCAGATCAGCGACGTCGAGCAGGAGATCGGGCCGTTGCTCGCCCGGCTCGGCTACTCCTGACCCCGCCCCGGCCAGGCTCTCGTTCAGGCCGGCCCGCCGGGCGCTCGCCGCGGGGCTGGCCGCAGCGGCCGCGGTCTGCGTCAGCGCGGCGGGCCTCGCGGGCCCGGCGACCGCACCGTCAGGGGTACCGGCCATCCCCGTATCGCTGACCGGGCCTGTCCGCACCGTGACGCCGGATCTGCTTGGCCTGAACGCGGTCAACACCACCGGGCCGCGCTGGGACGACGGCGGGCTCGACGCTGTGCTGAGCAAGTTCGGCCCGGGGATGCTGCGCTACCCGGGCGGCACGAACGCCAACTACTGGGACTGGCGGAAGGGCTGGTTCCAGCCCGGCCGCTGGCCCGCCGAGAAGCCGAAGCTCGTGGACGACAAGATCGGCGTCTTCAAGACCGGGCTCACCGCGGCGGGATCGGCCCCGCTGTTCGTGCTGAACGTGCTGACCTACCAGGGGGCCGTCGGCTCGGCCGCGCTCAACGGCGCCATGTTGCGCGGGCAGGCCGCTTTCCTGCGCGCCGCCGCGGCGGCCGGGATGCCGGTGACCAAGGTGGAACTCGGCAACGAGTTGTACCTCAACGGGGCGGTTAACCACGGCCCGCACGGCCGGGACTATGCCAACAGGTTCCCCACGGCCGCCGACTACGCCAGCCAGATGAACACCTGGATCGCCGCCCTTCACAAGGACTTTCCCGGCGTGCAGGTCGCGGCCGTGGCCGCGGACCCCAACTTCATCCCCGGAGTGTCGAAACGCCGCGCGACCTGGGACACCGATGTGCTGCCTGCCCTGCACGGGGAGGACGTGGTCTCGGTGCACGAGATCCAGCGGGTCTACCAGCCGGGCCCGCCCGCGACCGTGCTGGCACAGCCATACATCCGGTACCAGACGTTCAAGTCCAAGCAGCTCAAGCTGATCGTCGCGGACAAGCTCCCGGTCTGGCTCACCGCCTACAACATGGAGGACCAGACCACGGGCCACGTGCTTCAGGGCACCTGGCTGCACGGGCTGTACGTGGCCGAGCAGACGCTGCTGTACCTGGCCAATCCCGTCTTCGCGTACATCGGGCTGAGCGGGTCCATCGGCACCGCCCACGGCGGCGCCATCTTCGACGGGCGGAGCGGCCTCGGGGCAGGTAAGCCGCGCACCGTCCCGCTGGCGCTGACCGCGGCAGGGACGACGCTCTCCGCCATCCAGAGCGCCTTCCACGGTGCATCGAAGTCCCAGGCCCTCGCGTTCACCGGGGGCCCGGCGCTGGGCAGCACCGGCGCCCCCGCACTGACCGGGGAGGCGGTCACGACGCCGGCCGGTCGGCGGCTCGTCCTGGTGAACGCCTCGTCGCGACCGGTCACCCTGAACCTGTCCTTGGTCTTTCCCGGCGGGTTCACCGCGACCGAGCTGGCCGCGCCGGCGGTCACGACGCTGATCGCCGGCCCCTCGTCGGTATCCACGACGACCACATCGGGCACCGCGCGGCTGCGGGTAGGGCCCTACGCCCTGGCAACAATCGCGCGGCGTTAGTCCGGGGGAAGCGACCCTCAGGGACCCCGATGGCGCGCCAGCAGGGGCGGCTGCGGGCCATGACCAGCGGGATTCACCGGCTGTTCAACAAGAACCAATTATTCCGTTGCAAAACGATTTACCCGGATTCCCACCACATCGGGCGAGAAGCACAGTAAAGTTCTTCACGCGGGAGAACGAGTGCTGAAATAACCGACATGGGGGTGTCTGTGACCGCGCTGGCCAAGTCTATGGCTGCCGCAACGGATGCCAGCGCCGCCGCCGTCGGCATTACCGGGAAGCCCGGGCAGGGGCCCATTGTGGTCTACATCGCCGGATCCGGTCGCTCTGGAAGCACCTTGCTGGAACGCGCCCTCGGTGAGATCCCAGGTTTCGTCAACGTCGGTGAGCTCATCGACCTGTACCGGCAGGTGGCGGCCCAGGGGGAGCGCTGCGGCTGCGGCGAGCCGTTCGCGCAGTGCCCGTTCTGGTCTCGGGTCGGCGACCGCGCCTTCGACGGCTGGCAGGAGCAGAAGCTCGCCGCGACCAGCCAACTGCAGGGCAAGGTGGCACGGCAGCGCCGCATGCCGCGGCTGCTGGCCATGCGGCTAGCTGGCGCCCGGTTCCGTGCGGAGGTCGCCGCCTACGGTGCGAGCTACACCGGCCTCTACGGGGCCATCGCCGCGGAGGCTGGCGCGGCCTGTGTCGTGGACGCAAGCAAGTGGCCCGTCCAGGCGCTGGCGCTCGCCAGGGCCGGGCTGGACGTACGGGTGATCCACCTGGTCAGGGACGTGCGTGGGGTTGCCTACTCATTGGGCAAGCGTGATGTGTCCCGCCCTCATGCGGTCGCCGGGGCCGACGTCATGACGCGCCTGTCGCCCGCAGAGGCGGCCGCCCGGTGGGTGGCGGTGCAGAGCCAGGCCGGAATGCTGCGCTGGTGCGGGCTCCCGGTCACGCGCATGCGCTACGAGGAGTTCGTCCGGCACCCGCGGCGGGCCGTGGAGACGGCACTCGCCGGGATCGGCCTCCCGGTCCCGGCGGCGCACCTGGCGCACCTCGGCGACGGGCGGGTCCTGCTGGGCACCAGCCACGGCCTTTCCGGAAACCCGTCGCGGTTCCGCGACGGAGAAATAACGCTGCGCGCCGACGAGACCTGGCGCGCCAGCATGTCCCGGCGCGACCGCCTCATTGTCACGGCGATCGGCCTGCCCCTCATGCTGCGCTACGGCATCAAAACGGCCGCGGGCAGCCCTGCGGAGAAACAAGACGCCCATGACTGATGCGCCGGCCCGGGCGCCCGAGGAGTGGCCACTGGTGTCGGTGATCATGCCGACGCGTGGCCGGCCTGAGCTCGTCCGCGAATCCATCGCCGCGGTCGTTGCCCAGAACTATCCCGGGCAGATCGAGTGCCTGGTGGTGCACGACCAGGAGTCACCGGACACCGGGCTCACCCGCCTGGGCACGCCGCAGCGCCAGGTGAAGGTGGCTGCGAACACCCACTCACCCGGCCTGGCGGGCGCCCGGAACACCGGCCTCGATGCCACAGGCGGCTCCATCGTCGCGACCTGCGACGACGACGATGTCTGGCACCCGGACAAGCTGACCAGCCAGGTCGAGCGGCTGCAGCACGAGCCGGGGCTGCTGGTGGTGGGCTCGGGCATCAGGCTGCGGCTGCCCGGCAAGGTGGTCGAGTGGCCGGGGCGGGCTGAGCACGTCAGCTACCAGTTGCTGCTGCGCAACCGGGTCAAGGAGCTGCACTCCTCCACCCTGGTGATGCGCCGCGAGGCGTTCGCCAAGGTGGGCCCCTACGACGAGAAGCTGCCGCGCGGCTACGCCGAGGACTACGACTGGGTGCTCCGGGCGGCCCGGGCTGGCCAGGTCGGCATCGTCACCCGTCCGCTGGCCGACATCCGCAAGGACGGCAGGTCCTGGTATGCGGGCGGTGCCGAGAACGCGGCCCTGGCGCTGGAGTACATGCTCGCCAAGCACCCGGACATAAGCGCCTCGCCCCGCGGGCACGCGCGCATGCTCGGCCAGATCGCCTTCGCGCGGTCCTCCCTCGGCGAGCGCGGGCCGGCCATCCGCTATGCCACCAAGGCGGCCCTGCGATGGCCCCTATCGCCCTATCCCTATATCGCTTTTGTGCATGCCACCACGCGCATTCATCCGCGGCATCTGCTGCGTGCGGCCCGGCTGTTCCGGCGCGGCATGGCGTGAAAGGGTGTTATGTCTGACTTGCTGCCAAACTTCCTTCACGTAGGACCGAGTAAATCGGGCTCCACTTGGCTGCATGAGGTTCTCATCGGCCATCCCGAGGTCTACCTCAGCCAGGCGAAGGATCTTTACTTTTTCAACCGTTACTACGACCGCGGTCCCGGGTGGTACCGGACGCAGTTCCGCAGCGCGCAGCGGGAACACAAGATCATCGGTGAGGTCTGCCCCGACTACCTGTCCTGCGCCGAGGCGCCCGAGCGGATCCACGCCTGCCTCGGCTCGGACGTCCGGCTGATGGTCACGCTGCGGGAACCGATATCGCGGGCGTTCTCGTCCTACCTGTACCTGGCCAAGCACGGCGAGGCCGCGGCCACCTTCCGGGACACCACCAAGACCTCACCGGAGTTGCTCGAAGAAGGCCGCTACGCCACCCACCTGCATAGTTACCTGCGCTACTACGGCCGCCAGGCGCTGTACATCGGGCTCTTCGACGATCTGCAAGCCGATCCGCAGGCGTTCCTCGACGGCGTCACCGACTGGCTCGGCGTCGCCCGGCTGCCGCTGAGCCCCGAGCAGTTGGAGGCCCAGCTGCCTGCCAGCAAGGCGCGCTGGCTGCCGCTCGCGATGGCCGCCAAGTACGGCGCCAACTGGGTACGCCGCCATGACGGCGCGGACGTGGTGGGCAGCCTGAAGCGCTCCGCGCTGGTGCAGCGGACGCTGTACCGGCCGCTAGGTGCCGACAAGCCTGAGATGTCGCCCGAGGACGTCGCGTTCATGCACGAGCAACTCGACCAGGAGATCGCGGCACTGGACAGCGAATTCGGTCTGGGCCTGCGACGGCGGTGGGGCTGGCATTGAGCCAACGGGCACGCGAAGCTGCCACCCGGGTCCGGGCCACCGGCCCGGAGCCATTCACACAGTTCGGGCGGCGCACCTACGCCCGGATGAGCGAGGCGACCGCTGGCTTGCGGATGGAGCCTGCGTTCATCCTGATGGGCGGGCAGCGCTGCGGCACCACCTCCCTGTTCCGTGCGCTGACGGCCCATCCGCAGGTGATGCCGCCGACGTTCCGCAAGGGTGTCAACTACTTCGACTTGAACTACCACCGGGGAGCCCAGTGGTACCGGGGCCATTTCCCGGTGACCGAGATCGCGCGGCTTCGGACCGGGCGCCACGGGCCGCCGGTCGCCTTCGAGGCCAGTGGTTACTACCTGTACCATCCTCAGGCGGCCGAACGGCTCGGGCACGACATGCCCACCGTCAAGCTGGTCGTCATGCTCCGCGATCCCGTCGAGCGGGCCTTCTCCGCCCACAAGCACGAGTTCGCCCGGGGTTACGAGCAAGAGGATTTTCCGCGGGCCCTGGAGCTGGAAGACGGCAGGCTGGCCGGTGAGATCGAGCGGATCCGGGCCGATCCGGCCTATGAGAGCTTCGCCCACCGGCACCACTCCTACCGGCACCGCGGCCAGTACGCCGAACAGCTCGAACGCGTTTACGAGTTCTTCCCGCGTACCCAGGTGCACGTGATCGACAGTGCTGCCTACTTCAGCCAGCCAGCACAGGAGTACCGGCGGCTCCTGTCGTTCCTTGGCCTGCGGTCCTTCGAACCGGCGTTCGCCGCCGCCAACTCCCGGCCCGGGCCGCCGATGGATGCCGGGTGCCGGCGTAAGCTAGCGGAGCACTATCAGCCCCACGACGAACGGTTGGCGAAGCTACTTGGGCGCCAGCCGGGCTGGGTCCGGTGAGCGCTATCATGCACAGCCGATCCCGGACAATCGACACTTCCTGCAGGGGAGTGCCTAAGTCTGCCATGCTGATTGCCGTACGGCAGGTTCCGGCCCGACAGGACAGCCGTGAAGGGAGATCGCCAATGGAGAGGGTCGGTCCAGGCAGCGTGCAAGGACCGGTGGCGCCATGAGCGCGGCCGACAAGACCGCGGCTCCCGCCAGGCCCGACGCGGCCAAGCGTGCCGCGGACCGGCGGTCGGCGCCTGTCCTGCGGCCGGATCGCAGCCTGGCTGGCTACATGCGCGACCCTAAGTCGCTCAACCCGGCGCTCAAGCAGGCGGGCCGGATGACCCTCGTCGCGGCGCGCATGCCCACCAGCCGTGCCCGGC
>CAVXMG010000003.1:0-413044 GCA_963762735.1 uncultured Actinomycetes bacterium
TAACTTAGCTACCGCTGTCCGTGATCGTCCGGCGCCATGGAAGCAGCCGCAGGAATCAGTAATACTTGATGACATTTCCCTGTCAACGGATAACGAACTCAATCGCATGAGTCCGGAGTTGTTGGGCCCAGCCCTAACTGCACAGGTAGCACTCCATTGTTCTGCGTGCCGTGCAGCCCGCCCGCCGCCGCCCTCGGCTGCACCTGGCCGGAGCGCTTCGATGATGAGCTCAGTCGAGTAGTTCGTAGGCTGGGTTGATCATGACGGTGCCGGTGCTGGTGATGCCGACGGTGCCGCGGAGCCGGATGTTGCTGCCGGGCCGGAGGCCCGTGATGTGGGTGCGCCCGTAGAACAGGGCGGTGAGTTCGCCGCTGGTGTCGGTGACCACGCAGGCCAGGACGGAGCTGCCTTCCACTGGCCGGAATTCGACGGTGTGTACCCGGCCGGCCACGGTGGCCCGGCGGTAGCTGGCCAGTGCGGAGATCGGGATGACCCCTGGCGGTCCGGCGGCCCGGTGATGGCCGCTGTTGGCCGATCCAGCCTGGGCGGGCTTCGCTTTCCCGTTTGGGCTGGCCTGACATTCGTGTAGTACCTCGACCCGGGCGGTGACGTCGAAGGGGATGATCATGGCTGCCGAGCGCGGGATCCGGCTCACTACCCCGGCGATCTTGTCGGCGGTCCGGTCGTGCAGGAGTCGGCCGAGCAGCGGCCGGGTGCTGCGCCGTGGCAGCAGCACAGTGACGTGGGTGCCGGGCTGGCACGCTTCTTTGGCGGCGAGTTCGCCGGCTGCCTGTTCGATCCGCCGGTGTGGGCAGTCCACGAGGTCGAGGGGAATGCCCCGGTTGGTGCGCTGCCATTGCTGTAGCAGGTGGTCGGCTCGTGGCTGGTCGATGACGAAGTGCACCGCCCGCAGTGTGGTGGGGTGCAGGCTGCGCGCATAACGCAGCGCGGCGATCGCCGCCAGGTCGAAATCGTCCACCAAGACGAGCACGGTCCGGCGCGCGAAGTTCGGCGGATCGGGTGGCTTGCCGGCGCTGATGGTCTCGACAACGCCCGCTTCCCTCCGGTACTGCCGGTTGAGCCGGATGAGCAGGAACACCATGACCGGGAACACCGCCACGACCAGCCAGGCTCCCTCGGTGAACTTCACGACCGCGAAGATCACCACCACCAGTGCGGTGTATACCCCGGCGGTGAAGTTGATGACCCGCCGGCGGCGCCATGCGGGCTCCTTCGTCCTGCGGTGGTACCTGGCCATGCCGAACCCGGCCATCGAGAACCCTGTGAACACGCCGATCGCGTAGAACGGGACAAGGTTGTTGGTGTTGGCGCCGACCGCCAGCAGCAACGCGAGCGCGAGCACGGTCAGCACGATGATCCCGTTGGAGAAGACCAGCCGGTGGCCGCGCTTGGACAGCCAGCGGGGCAGGAACGAGTCCTCGGCGACGAAGCTGGTCAGGAAAGGGAAGCCGCTGAAGCTGGTGTTGCCGCCGGTGAACAGGATCGAGATGGCCCCGGCCTGGACCAGGAAGTACAGAACCTGGCCTGCGGCGGAGGGCCCGAAAATGAGCTTGGCCTCCTGGGAGAGCACGGTCGGGAAGCCGTTCACGTAGGGGACCGCGTGGGTGATGTGCGCCAGCCAGGAGATCCCGGCGATCAAGAAGGCGACGATGGCGCCCTGGGTCACCAGCAGCTGGCGGGCGTTGCGGCCCTCGGGAGGGCGCAGCGCGCTGACCGCGTTGGAGACGGCCTCGATCCCGGTCAGCGACGAGCCGCCGTTGGCGAACGCCCGCCCCAGGATGTAGATGGCAGCGAAGGTGAGCAGGCCGCTGGGGTGGTGCCCGACCGGCACTGTCCCGGTCTGCCAGGGCACGTGCGGCAGCCCGCCGCCGAACGCCTCACGGTACAGGCCGGCGATGATCATCAGGCCCACCGAGGCGGAGAACAGGTAGGTCGGGACCGCGAAAGTCTTGCCGTTCTCCCTGACCCCCAGCAGGTTCACGTAACACATCACGAGGGTCGCGGTGACCGCGATGAGCAGCAGCGTCGTCGTGTCACCCAGGGGCCTGGCCAGTGCCGGGAACGTGGACAGGATCGCGGCGCTGCCGGCGGCGGTCTGCACCGCGACGGTGACCACGTAGTCCACCATGAGCGCCACCGCCGCCACCTGGGCGACGCGCGGGCCGAAGTTCTCCCGGGCGACCACATACGAGCCCCCCGCCCGGGTGTAGACCGTCACCACCTCGCGGTAGGACAGCACGACCAGGCCGATGCCGAGCAGGATCACCCCGGTCATCGGCAGCAGCAGCGAAAAGGCCGCCAGGCCGAAAAACGGCAGCAGCTCGTGGAGGATCAGCTCGGAGCCGTAGTTCGCCGACGAGATCCCATCACACGACAGCACGCCCAGGCCCAGCGGTTTGGACAGCCGCTCCACCTGCAGTTGCTCGCTGGCCAGCGGCGGCCCAAGCAGGCGCCGCTTGACCGAATACCAGGAACTCTCCGGCAGGCCGGAGACCCCGTCGATGCCGGGCAAGCTGGCTGGCTTGCGCAGGGCCACGGCGCGCCACCTCCGACCCCAGCCGCCAAACCAGGCCTCGGCACTTGGCCCGGACGACGCCCCGCCGATGAGCAGCGGATTGATCACCTTCGACGTTAGGCATCCCCGCTTAGCCCGGCTGCATGGGCAGTGTTAGGAATGACGCGGCGGCCGTTAGGGTTTCATCAAGATCGTTAATTCCTGCTTCGGCCGGCAGTCAGCTTCGCCGTCCCCGGAACGGCACAGGCGCTCTATCCGCTGCGCTGATGGCGGAACTATCACAGCGCGTTGCGTGGTCCCCTGACCTGCACGAATGGTTCCTTGCGACCTGTGCCCGATCGCTGCCGCTGGCCGCTGGCAGGCCCCATCGGAGGTATCGGGCGCGGGCTAGCTGTGTTGCGGGTCATCCTTGGACAGTTCTTCCGGAGCGGTCTACGCTCATGTCAGGTGTGCCGGGAAGCCTGGTCGGCGATGGTCGTGATCTTCGGACTCGTGGACAGGGGCTCCCGATGACTATTCACAGCGCAGCGCCAGACGGTTCAGCTGAGGCGGGCTCAGGCTCAGCCACGGTCGTTACTCCTGCTCCGCCGAGCTGGCCGTGGCGGCGGGCGGCGCTGTTTCTTGCTGGTGCTGCCCAGCTGATTACGATCTCGGCGCTGGTGGGTGCCGATCCCATCCCCGCGACCTGGTCGTCGCTGCTGCTGGCGGTTGCGCCCGCGCCGGTGGCTGCCGCGGCGGCCTTCGCCCCGGCCCCGGTGAACCTACTGGCGGCGGCGGCCGGGATCGCGGTCCTGGCCGCCGGAATCGTCGCGCAGGTCACCCACACCGGGCTGTTCTTCGTCCCGGCGCTGGTGGTGCTGGCCATCGCCGCTGTCAAGCTCTGGCATGAACAGTCTCAAGCGCAGGGGGAAGGTGTGAGCCGATGACCCGTTACCTGACCAGGGGCCGGGCGGCAATCGCCGCGGCTTTGATCGCCCCGCTCGCCGCGGCCGCGATCTTGCTGCCATTCCGCTCCAGCTGGCCGAACACGAACGTGGCGCTGCTGCTGGTGGTGGTGGTCGTCGCGGTGGCAGCGATCGGGAACCGGGTCGCGGGTGCGATCGCTGCGATCGGGGCGGCGGTCTGGTTCGACTTCTTCTTCACCCTGCCCTACGAGCGGTTCACCATCCGCAGCTCAGCCGATATCACCACCTTTGTGCTGCTGCTGGTGGTTGGGATAGCGGTGTCGCAGCTGGCTGCCTACGCCCGCCGCCTGAAGGTGGTCGCGATCACCGACGCCGGGTACCTGGCGCAGATCCACCAGACCGCCGCCCTCACACAGACAGCGACGTCCGCCGAGGACGTCATCGATCACGTCCGCGAGCAGCTGACCGGCCTGCTGGATCTGCAGGAATGCCGGTTTGAGCACGGGAGCCTGCTCGGTCACCCGCCGCGGCTGGAGCCAGACGGCACAGTGCTGGCTGGCCCCGGTCGCTGGGACGTGGAGCAGGTGGGCCTGCCCGGCGAGGAGATAGAGCTGCGCGTGTTCGGCGGCGGCCAGTACTACGGGCGGTTCATGATGAGGCCCAAGCCAGGCTCGCGGCCGTCCCTGCAGGCACGCCTGGTGGCGGTCACCCTGGCCGATCAGGTAGGACGCTCGCTGGCAGCCAGGGTGCCGACGGCCAGCGGCCGGTAGAACAAAGCATTGGGCACACGGTGTTTCGCGCTGACCGGCTGATCGTCGGAACGAGCGGCTCACCGGGCAGCCTGCAGGCACTGCGCTACGGCGACGGCCTGGCCCGCGCCCAAGGCGCGGTCTTGATACCGGTCATCGCCTGGGAACCGCCAGGCGGCGACCGCGACGAGCGCTTCCAGAATTCAGGGTATCTGCGCCAGGCCTGCCAGGACCTCGCCTGCCGACGGCTCCGCGACGCGCTCATCGCGGTGTGGGGCGAAATCCCCCCCAGCCAGCTGGTGCAGCCGCTCATAGCACGCGGCCCGGCAGGCCGGGTCCTGGTGGACCTTGCCTGCCACCCCGGCGATGTGCTGATCGTAGGCGCCGGCCGCCGCGGCACACTGGCCCGAGTGGCCTTTTCCAGGGTGAGCCGCTACTGCCTGGCCCACGCCCAGTGCCCCATCCTGGCCATCCCGCCACCCGCCCTCGCCGGCGAACTCCGCAACAGCCGCCTGGCGTGGCTGTTCTGGCACCGGCCCCTGACCCCCGATCAGATCCTCCGCGACCAGCCCAAACCGACCACCTGAGCAGCCCACCGGCCACCGCACGCCGCAGCACGGCACGGTGACTGCCGCGGCACCAGGAAGCCCACCTGCCGGGCTCCGGTAAATTGGTGCGCGGCGCGCCGGGAAGTCTGGTCGGCAACGGCTCATCCGTGGCGGAGAGGCGGTGCCGGCGGCGTGCACACTGTTGAGATCGTGGTTCTGCTGGTCGCGCTGGCGACCGTGGTGGCAGCGTTCGCCAAGCGGCTGCGGGTTCCCGCTCCTTCCCTGCTGGTAGCCGTCGGCCTAGGGGTGGGCCTGCTGCCGGGCGCGCCGATGGTCCATGTGCCGCCCGCGGTGGTCAGCCTGGTGGTGCTGCCGCCGCTGTTGTATGCGGCCAGCGAGGAACTGGCCTGGCGTGACCTGCGGGCGGTGTGGCGCCCGGTGGCAGTGCTGGCCGTGGGCCTGGTGCTGGCCTCCGCGGCCGCGGTCGCGGCGGTGGCCGGGGAGGTGGCATCGCTGTCGGCGAGCATGGCGTTCGTGCTGGGCGCGGTGCTGGCCAGCACGGACCCGGTGGCGGTCAGCGCGCTGGGGCGGCGGCTTTCCCTGCCGCCCCGGGTGCAGGCGCTGGTCCAGGCGGAGAGCCTGTTCAATGACGGCACCAGCCTGGTGCTGTTCCAGATCGCGGTCTCCCTGGCGGTGAGCGGCATGGCAATGGCCGCGACCGGGGCGCTGCTGCATGGGGCGGGACAGTTCGCCGTCCTGGCCGGCGGCGGCGCGGCGGCCGGCGTGGTGGTGGCGGCCGGGGTGATCGTGGTGCGGCGGCGGATCACCGACCCGGTGCTGGAGACGGTGGCGGCGCTGCTCACCCCGTATGTGGCGTACCTGCTCGGCGAGACGCTGCGTGTGTCGGGGGTGACCGCGGTGATCGTGGCCGGGCTGGCGATCGGCGCGCAGCGTGCGAAGATCACCACCGCGCAGACCCGGCTGCAGCTGCATTCGGTGTATCAGACCGTCATCTTCGTGCTGGAAAGCGTCGTCTTCGCCCTCATCGGGCTGGAGCTGCCCACACTGGTCCGCGAGCTGGGCCCCAGCGGGCGATGGCCGCTGGCCGCGCTGGCGGTGACCGGCACCCTGATGGCCACCCGCGTGGCGTGGGTCTTTCCGGTCTTCGCCATCTCCGGCTGGCGCCGCGGCAAGCGCCGCCCGTCCTGGCCGGTGCCCGCCATGGTGTCGTGGGCAGGTACCCGCGGGGTGGTGCCGCTGGCCGCCGCACTGTCCATCCCCCTCACCACCGCAGCCGGGAGTACGCTGCCGCAGCGGGATCTGGTGCTGGTGCTGGCCGCCGCCACGATCGTGATCTCGCTGATCGTGCAGGGCTTCACCCTGGAGCCGCTGGCCCGGCTTGCCGGGTTCGGCCCCGCGGTGGCCGGGCCAGGCCACGAAGAGACCGTCGCCCGGCTGCGCATGGCCGAGGCGGGCCTGGCCCGCCTGGAGGAGCTGGCTGAGGACGGCGCCGCCCCCGACGAGATGATCGACCGGCTCCGCGCCAGCCTGCAGGCCCGCATCGGGACCACCCGTGGGCGCATGGACCACAGTCCCGGCGCCGCGGGACCGGCCCTGACCGAGCGGGAACTGCGCGGTGATCTCATCACCGCCGAAAGCGCCGAGCTGTCCCGGCTCTACCAAGCCGGCACAATCAGCGCCGCCACCCGCCTGCGCCTGCAACGGAACCTGGACCTGGAAACCGCCCGGCTCACCGACGGGCACCAATAAACGCACAGACATGGGTGATCCTCGCTGGTTTCCGGATTGATATGCGGAGATGATCACCCGTGTATCGGCGGGACTGCGCGCTCAGCCCAAGTGCAGGACTGATCACATCCGTGACCGAACGCGGTTCAGTGATGCGATACGGATCGCCGAATACGCGTCTGTCAACTGGACATGGCTACGTGAGCAGCTAACGCGCAGATTGCCACGTTCTGTGAGTCCTGAACAAGGATCCTTTCAGCGTGGGTGAGCTTGGCGGGGCGCGGCGCGTGCCGGTTGGGCCGGCTGGCGGCGAGTTCATCCTCCTTGGTCGTGGCTGCTGTTTGGCTTTTTTCGCGCCGTGGCGGTTTCCAGTCTCCGCCGGGCGGGAGGGCGGTGGTGTGGCCGCCGATGCTGCTGGAGGCCCCGGAGACGGTGCGGGTCATGGCTGTGGTTCTGCTTGCCGGTCGCGCGGGCGAGGGTCAGCGGGCCGTTCCGCCGCGGGCTCCTGGTCGCGGGCGGCGGGGGTGCCACTGGGCTGCGCAACGGGCTCACCGCGGGTGTTGGTGGCGCGCAGCGCGATGACGGCGGCGGCGAGCAGGAAGAACGCGCAGGTCAGCAGGGCGCGGTGGAAGCCTGCGGTAAGCGCGGCGTCTGGCGGGGCGTGCGCGGCGAGCAACGTGCTGGTGCGCGCGGTGGCGATGGCGGAGAAGATCGCCAGCCCGAGGGCGGTACCCAGTTGCTGGGAGGCGTTCAGCAGGCCGGCGGCGAGCCCGGCTTTGTCCTCGGGGACGCCGGCGTTGGCGGCGGTGGTGACGGAGACCAGGACGGCACCGATCCCAACCGCCATGATCACCAGCCCGGGGAGCAGGTTCTGGGGGTAGGTGCCGTGGACCGGGATACGGGACAGGTACCAGACGCCGGCGGCGGCGATCAGCGCGCCGGCGACGATTACCGGGCGGGTGCCGATGCGGGCGAACAGCCGGGAGGAGATGCCGGCGGCGGCCACGATCCCGGCGGTGACCGGCAGGTAGGCTGCGCCGCTCCGGATCGGGCTGAAACCCACGACGTTCTGCATGTAGAGGGTGAGGAAGTAAAACACCGACACGAAAGCGGCGAACGCGATCATCTGGGTGGCGTCCGCGGCTGCCAGCCCTCGGATGCGGAAGATGGAGAACGGGAACAGCGGGCCGCGGCGGCGCAGCTCGGTGACGGTGAAGGCGGCGAGCAGGATGGCCGCGGTGGCGAGTTCCCCGACCGTGCGGGCACTGCCCCAGCCCTGGTCGGGGGCCCGGACCAGGGCGTAGACCAGAAGCAGCATGCCACCGGTGGCCAGGACCGCGCCGGGGACGTCGAACCCCGCGGCCCGGGCGGCGGGCCGCCCGCCGGGCACCAGCCGGTAAGCGCCGTAGAGGATCAGCACGCAGACCGGCAGGTTGACGAACAGCACCCACCGCCATCCCGGTCCCTGGGACAGCACGCCGCCGAGGAACACCCCGGCCGCCGCGGCCAGGCCGGAGATCGCGCCCCAGACTCCCAGCGCCCGGTTGCGGTCGTCGCCGGAGTTGAAGCTAGTGGTCAGGATCGACAGCCCGGCCGGGGCCATCATGGCCGCGCCGGCGCCCTGCCCGAGCCGGGCACCGACCAGCATGCCGGCGTTCACGGCCAGGCCGCCGGCCAGCGAGCAGGCTGCGAATAGCGCGGTGCCCGCCACGAGCAGCGGCCGCCGCCCGAGCAGGTCCCCGGCGCGGCCGCCGAGCAGCAGCAGCCCTCCGTAGGTGACCAAATAGCCCGACAGCACCCATTGCAAGCCCTGCACCGAGAAGCCCAGGTCGCGGCGGATCGACGGCAGGGCGACGTTCATGATCGAGGAGTCGGCGACGTCGAGGAACTGCACCGCGCAGAGCAGTAGCAGCAGCAGCTTGCCGCGGCGGGCGGCCAGCAGCGAACCGGATTGGGCGGGCACGACGTCAGCCTCCAGACTGGACGGGTTAGTACAGTCTTGAGGCTAACAGTAAGTGGACCGTTTAGTACAGAGTTAGCTTAGGTGCGCCCGCACCTGCCCGAGCCCGGCGTCCACCGCGATGCGCAGCGACGCGATGTCCTTGCGGGCCTGGCTGAGCACCATCCCGCCCTCGATGCTGGCCAGCAGCCCCGTCGCCAGCGCGGCGGGCTCGGTGCCCGCACGCAGTTCCCCGCGCTGGCGCATCCGCTCCAGCGCGTCCGCCAGCAGCCGCTCCCAGGCATCGAACCCGGCGGCGGCCTGCAGCCGCGCGTCCTCAATGCGGCCGGCGACCTCGGCCGCCAGCGTCCCGATCGGGCACCCCGGCAGGCCCATCTGCTCGAACCCGGCAATAAACGCTGCCAGCGCCTGCTCCAGCGCGGTCAGCGACGACACGCTACCGAGGGCCTCGGTCAGCCCGGCCACCACCTGCGCGCAGCGGTACCCGACCGCTGCGGCCGCCAGCTCGTCCCGGCCGCGGAAATAGTGGTAGAACTGGCCCTTGCCCGCCCCCGCGGCGGCCAGCACCTCATCGACGCTGGTGGCCGCGATCCCGCGCTCGGCGAACAGCTCCGCTGCCCGCTCTACGATCCGCTGCCCGGCTGGCGCGTCCCCGCTCGGTTTTCGGTTCACCCAGCATGCGCCCATGATAACCGCGGAATGTACCAGGCAGTCCAGTACGCCCGCAGGCTGCCGCCCAAGCCAGCCACGCCGCTCTCCCGAAGACGCCAGTGGCATCACAGCGGGCAGCCGCCGTGGCCGGGTGCATGCTGACCTGGCCAGGCTCCCGGACGGTCTGCCTCCGCGGATGCGGGCGAGTTCATGGCGCGTGCAGAATTGCTGGCAGGCCTGGCCGTTCGCCTTCCACAGGTGGTGGATCTGCCGGCATCGCGCGCGGAACTGGGCTGCTATCCGCACTGGCGCGAGCGGGCTTCAGCCGGGCGGTCCCTGCGCGGGGATCATCGTTGTCTGGCCAACTTCGATGAGGTGACCGTCGGGGTCGCGCATGTAGCAGCGGAGCTCAACGCCCCGGTCTGTCGGCGCGGTCAGGAACTCGGCTCCTCGTGCGCGCCACTGCTCATAGACCGCGTTGATGTCAGCGACGCGGATGTTGAGGAAGCTGCTGACGTGATCTGGGTCGTGCGGCGGCTCAAGTGTCACCGTCGGCTTGTCATCGGTGGGCGGCCCGCCGACGTTGATGACGATCCAGCTGTTGGCGAGCGCGACGATCGTCGGCTCCCCGGCGAGCAGCACCTCGCCGCCCAGCACATCGGTGTAGAAGCGCCGCGACCGGCCCACATCGGAGGTGACGATGAAGTGCGTGACGGCGATGCCTTCGGTGGGCCTCGGGAATTCGGCCATCGCTAGCGCTCCATCAGCGCGCGGACTTCGACGGTCCCGCCCATCCGGGCGACGGGGATCCGCGCCGCGAACACGACCGCCGCGTCGAGGTCTGGCGCGTCGTAGATGTAGTAGCCGTTGACCTCGGCCCCAGCCTCGACGGGGGGACCCTCGGTGACCTGGGTCTGCCCGCCGTTCACGCGGACGGTCGCCGCCGCGTTCGCGGCCTGGAGCTGGTTGCCATCCAGGACGCCTGAAGACTCGCGGATCGCGATGAATTCGGCGGTTACCTTCTCTTGCTCATCGGCGGGGAGCTTGTGGATCACCTCATCAGCGCCGTTGAACCGCACCTGGAGCATGTACTTCACTCGATCTCCTAACAATGACTTCCACCGCCCGGACTAGGCGGACTTGACCGACTTTCTGGACTGAACAGTACAATCAGACGCTAACATCTTCTGGACGGACTAGTCCAGTAGTGGCGTCAGCGGCGAACTGGCTGGCTCCCCGCGGCCAGCCAGCCGGCGCAGCGGTGCACTGACTGACGGCTCCGGGCAACCGCCTTCGAGCTAGGCCATCGCCACAGGCGTGGCGCAGCACTCCTCTTAGGCGATCTCGTCTGTCGTTGGCCCGAATCGGCCTTCCGCAGTGCCGATGTGGTCCGATTCGTGACGGCCACCAGCGGCCTGTGCGGCCAGTCTCGCGGACGAACCGCGGACAAAAGATCAAGAAGGCCTGATCGCCTCTGGCGATCAGGCCTCTGACCTGGACTTCCTAGTAGCGGGGGCGGGATTTGAACCCGCGACCTCTCGGTTATGAGCACAGACGTCACCGTTCAACCCGATCCGGCCCAGCGCGGCACCGAGAGAGCCCCGGCGTCAGGCAGCCCGCACGCTTAACTTGGCGGCGGCTGCCGTTCGTCCCGGGCACCGGGGCCGACGCAACGTGCCTGCCTGACGCCCGCGAACGGTCCGAGATCGCCGAACGCAAGATGTCCGGCTTCCGCGCTCGCGGCGAGACAGCACCGGATAGTGATATCAGCATCCGCTGCGCCGACTACGCAGCGCCCTTGATGAGGCATCTGAATCGGACAACTGATGAGTGCTCGGCCCCGTGGCCCGACCCAAGCGCACAGACGGGCAATCCTCTCTCGGAGCCGATCGCTGCCGATCACGCAGCGGAATCTGGGTCACAGAAAGTGAACGAGTTCCAGGCAGCAACCACCGCCTGACCACGCCGAATACGCGCTGGTCAATCGGCGAGGTGCTGGTTCCCTGGCTGCGCTCAGATCAACCATTCCGGCGCCTTCCCTAGGTTCACGTAGTGCTGGTCTGGCCGGGTCTGTCAGCGGTGTGTGCTGGCGTGCGGTGGGTGGTGATGGCCGGGGGGTGTTGGGCCGGGGCGGCCTGGGCCTGATGGGCGGCCTGGCCGCAGCCTGTGGCGGCTGCGGCCAAGATGGCGCCGACGGCGAGCAGCGCGGCGCCCTGCGCCGCTGTCTTCCCCTTGCGTTGGCTGCGCACGAACCAGGCGACCCCGGCCAGGGTGAGCGTCCCTGCGACGTAAAAGTTCAGCCGCAAGCCGAGGAAGTGCTCGGAGGAGTCGATCCGCAGCGTTTCCTCGAAGATCCGGAACGCCGAGTAGCCGGTCACGTAGAGCGCGAACAGCCCGGGTGGGCGGATCGAGCGGTGATGGCCCAGCCACACCAGCGCGGCGGCCAGCGCCAGGTCGAAGATCACCTCATAAAGGAACGTCGGCTGGAATGTCGCGTACTGGCCGTATCCGGCCGGGCGGTGCGAGGGTGAGATGGCCAGCGCCCACGGCAGCGAAGTGGGGCGGCCGAACAGCTCTTGGTTGAAGTAGTTGCCGATCCGCCCGATCGCCTGGGCCATCAGCAGCGCCGGTGCCACCGCGTCGGCGAACCGGGCGGCGTCGGCGTGCGCCCGGCGCACCCGCCAGATCCCTGCCGCCGCCCCGGCCGCGACCCCGCCCCAGATGCCCAGCCCGCCGGACCACACCGCGAACACCCCGTACCAGACGTGCGGGATGTCGGCCGGGGTGGTGAGGTCGAAATAGATCCGCCCGCCGATGATCCCGGCCGGCACCGCCCACACTGCCACGTCGCCGACCAGGGCAGGATCACCGCCCGCGGCCCGCCACCGCCGGCGGGTAATCCAGATCGCCAGCGTGATGCCCACCACATACATCAGCCCGTAGAGGTGGATGTAGGCCGGCCCGATATGAATGCCATTGGCCGGCGGGCTGGGGATGTGCAGCGTCATGCCAGCAGGCTAGCGCCAAGCCGGCCAGGCAGGAGGCGTGGTGACTGACGCCCGCCACCAAGCTGCGCTGCTGCCGATACGGCCCGGGTCCATCTTGGTGCTCACCTCACCGTGTTACGTAACTGATGATGCCGAGCAGGATTAGCAAGAACGTGGCGAGGATCAATATCGCCGCGATGTGGGAGCGATGCCGGTTGACCTGCCTGGGCGTGAGCGCAGGCGTGCCTCCGCCAGCGCGGTCGCCGCTGCCCCGGCGGCGAACAGCCCCGCGACGATAATCAGGGAGTTGGCATGCCATGCCAGCAGCATGAGTGCCGCGAGCGCCGCGGCGCCTGCGGTCGCATGCCAGGACTGGGTGGGTGGGGCCGGGCCGGACGGGGGAGGAACGCGGGCTGGGTTGTGGGTCATCGTGTGCCTGGCCCGGGTGGTGGTTCGGGGGGGCTGTCGGCGAGCCGGTCGACCGCGCTGGCGAGGGCTGCGAGGGCGGGTACCGCGGTGGCCAGCGCCCGCCGCTGGGGCGGGGGCAGGGTGGACAGGGCCAGGTGCAGCACGGCGGCGTTGGTGGCCTGCCAGGCGTGCACGGCCTGCTGCCCGGCGTCGGTCGCGGTCAGCTCGACGGCGCGCCGGTCGCCGTCGGCGGTGGCGCGGCTGACCATGCCCTGGGCGGTGAGGGTGTTGACGATGGTGGTGACGGTGTTGGGCCGCATATGCAGCAGCCGGGCCAGCTGGCCGGGCCGGGCGCCGGGGTGCTCGGTCAGCGCGGACAGCAGTTCCAGCTGGGCTACCGCGAGCGGGTTGGCTGGGTCGGCGACACGGGCGCCGCGGCGCAGCGCGCGGCGCAGCCGGGCGATGACCTCGGCCAGCCCGTCGGGCCGGGCGGTACCGCCGCGGGCACTGACGCTGTTACCCGCGGTCATCTGGTTCACCGGTGACCTCCCGGCCAGGTGCCGCCGCGGTCGGCGGTGGCGGGGCGGGTGCCGGCCCACGTCGCGGCCAGCGCGGCTGCGGTCAGGGCGGCGATGGCCAACCTGCCTGCATCAGCTTCGCCGAGGCGTGCCCCGGTGTGCAGCCCCAGGGTCACTACCGCGACGCCGAGGGCGGTGCCCAGCCCGCGGGTCATGTTCACCATCCCGCCCGCGGCGGCTGCGTCGCGGGCGGGGACGGCTGCCATGATCTGGGTGTTGTTCGCCGGGATGTAGGCGCCCAGGCCCGCGCCCAGCAGCGCCAGCGAGATCACCGCGAGGGCGGTGGGACCTGGGATCGCCAGCGCTGCCACCGAGCAGGTGGCGAGCAGGCCCCCGGCAGCGCAGCGCCGCTGGTTCGGCCAGCGTGCGGGCAGCACGCGTTCGGCTGTCACCGCGGCCAGCCCGAACCCGGCCGGCAGCGCGGTCAGCAGCAGCCCCGCCTGCAGTGCACTACCGCCGTGGGCGGCCAGGGTCTGCGGCAGCAGCACCAGCGGGCCGAACAAGACCATATAGACACACAAGGCGCCGCCGAGCGCGGGCGCGATCCCGGACGCCGTCAGCAGCGGCCGGTCAATCAGCGGCGCCGGCGAACGCCGCTCCCACCAGATCAGGCCCGCCCCGGCCACTAGCGCGGCCGCTGCTGACCCGGCGAGCGCCCGGGGCGGCAGGCCCAGGCCGGACAGCGAGGAGACAGCGATCAGCGTGCCCACCGCAGCCAGGGCCAGCAGCATCACCCCGGCCGGGTCGCTGCCCCGGCCGTGGGCGAGCTGGCGGGTACGCGGAAGCAGGAACCACCCGGCCGCCACCGCGATCACCCCCACCGGCACGTTGACCAGGAAGATCCACCGCCAGCCCACCGACGCGACCAGCAGCCCGCCCACCACCGGGCCCAGCGCCAGGCCCAGCGCCTGCGCCGCGGCCTGGATCCCCAGCGCCGCCCGACGCCGCCCGCCGGGCGCGCTGGTGGCGACCAGCGCCACGCTGTTAGCCTGCAGCATCGCCGCCCCCGCCGCCTGCACCACCCGCAGCCCAATCAGCACAGGCAGCGACGGCGCCAGCCCACACGCCGCCGACGCGCCAGCGAACACCACGAACCCGTACAGGTACACCAGCTTGCGGCCGAACCGGTCCGACCAGCGGCCCACCGGCACCAGCAGCGCCACCAGCGCCAGCAAATACGCCAGCGACACCCACTGCACCCCGGCCAGGCCCACCCCGAACTGGCGCTGCAGCGCCGGGAACGCCAAAGTCACGATGCTGGCATCCAGCTGGCCCATGAACGCCCCGAAGCACACCGTGGCCACCGCCAGCCACGGCGCCAGCCGGTGCTCGCGGACCACCGCCGGCCGGGCCGGCTCGCGCAGCAGCATCACCGCCGGCCTGTCGCCGGGTGCCAAGCCAGAACTGCCCAACGCTCGCCCTTTACTTCTGTAAAAGAACTATTTATTGTTCTATCACAGAAAGATCAGCGTCGGCAACGCCCGGCGGCGGCCGGGCACCGAGCCGCTGCAGGCCCGGCCGCTGCAGTGTCATGAGCGGGTCACATTCAGGCAGCTGATGCGGTCCCGGTCGCCCGGGCGCGATCCGGCAGACTCAGATGGTGGTCTCCGTGGATGACGCAGCGCGCACGGCTTTGCTCCGGCGGGGATTCGCCCTGGAGTTCGTGACGCTGGGCTGGAACGTGATCGGCGTGGTCGTCTTGGCGATCGCCGCCGCCGCGGCCCGGTCGGTGGCGCTGGCCGGGTTCGGGCTGGACTCACTCATCGAGATCGGCGCCTCCACGGTGGTGATCTGGGAGCTGACCGGCGCCGGGCCGGCCCGGCAGCGCCGGGCGCTTCGCCTGATCGGCTGCGCCTTCGCCGCACTGGCGGTCTACCTGCTGATCCAGTCGACCGTGGTGCTGGCCGCCGGCTATCACCCGCGCCACTCCGCCGTGGGCATCGGATGGACCACCGCCACCGCGGCCCTGATGTTCGCGCTCGCTTTCGGCAAGGCCCGCACCGGCGCCGCCCTCGGCAATCCCGTCCTCCAGACCGAAGGCCGGGTCACCCTGATCGATGCCATCTTGGCCACCGCGGTCCTGACCGGCCTGGCGCTGAACGCCGCCCTCGGCTGGTGGTGGGCCGACCCCGCGGCCGGGTATGTGCTCGTCTACTACGCCGTCCGAGAGGTACGCCAGATCTTCACCGGCCACTGACCGACACCACCGAAGACGGTGATCTTCCGCCTCCTCGGCCGGCTGGCGGCACCTTCGGCAAGGCGTTCGCCGGTTCCCGGCACCGCCCGCCGGCCGTTCCACCGATCACCTGCCCCGGATCCTGCGCTGGCGCAGGATCATCCCTTAAGGTCTGTGTGGCTAGCCTCTGGGCCGGCCGGGGCCTTTGGGGTGCTGCGGGGGGCCGTGGTGCGGCGGCCGTGGTGGTGGTGCCCGCGGGTAGTGTTCCTCGTCCATGCCTGTTCCCTCGCGGAAGGCCTTGCGCTGGCACAGGATCCGCAGAGCCTCCTCGGCCAGCGCAGCTTCGTCACCAGCGGCCGAACCGCGCCGGATGCGTGGTCAGCCGGGTGCCTGCGGGTGCTGACCGTCGATCAGATCCTTGACGGTGGCAGGTGAGCAGCACGCCTGGAAGGTCGTGGGTGAACCGTTCCCGGCACAGGCTGAGCTGCGCTGTTGTCGCTCGCGTTTCTGAGGTTATGGTCAGAGTCAGGTGAGCCGGGAAGTCTGGTCGGCGCGAAGTCCATAACAAGCCCATCCGTTAGGAGTTTCGCGATGACCGGCCCGTCCACTGACTCCGCGCTAATTCCAAGCACTGAGACGATGCCCCCGGCTGTGCTGCCGGTTCCGGCTCCGCCGAGCTGGCCGTGGCGGCGGGCCGCGCTCTTTCTTGCGGGTGCGGCCCAGTTGATCACCATCTCGGCGCTGGTGGGCGTTGATCCGCCACCGGTGACGTGGGCGTCGCTGCTGCTGGCCATCGCGCCCGCGCCAGTGGCGGCGGTGGTGGCGTTTGCTCCCGCTCCGGTAAACCGGCTTGCGACCCGCGGTGAATCACAGTCGCTCACGGACACGCCGCGCGGCCACCAGTAGCCACAATGACGCGGCTCAGCCGAGCGCGGTGACGACGGCCAGAATGGCGATCAGCGCGATGAGCATGTAGGCCAGGTAGGCGTCGAGCCTGCCCGACTGGAGCCGTTTGACGGCGCGGACCACGGCCATCAGAGGGCGGCCGAGGGGCCGGTAGAGGTACTCCTCGACGAGTTCCACCACGTCCGAGGTGTAGCCGAGGTGCGGCACCCGGGGCGCCCCGGGCTCGCCACCGGTATCGGCGGGTTCCTCGATCCGGTGCAGTTCAGAGCGGGTCAGCAGGACACCGGCCAGTACGCGGCGGGTGGGGTTGGCGTAGCCGAACGCGGTGTACTGGTCCGTGGCGGCGCCCGCGGTCGCGGACCGCCAGGGCGGCACGCGCCGCACGCGGAACATCCGGCCCCCGGTGGCCAGCCAGCTCAGCAGGAAGACCCCGGCGAGCAGCGCGGGCATGACGATCCACAGCCACGACGGAGAGAGCACAGAAAAGCCGGGGAACACCGGTCCCAGCACCCACGGGGAGGCGATCGCCCCGTCGGTCACGTGTGCGGGGACCAGCGGGGACAGCCCCGAGCCGATGAGGCGGATCTCCAGCGGAGTCAGCGCCGCCGCCCCGAGGCAGGTGACCGCCAGGGCGGTGACCCCGGCGCGGCCGAGCCAGCCGTACTCGCGGCTGACGCCGGGCCCCTGCGCCGGTTCCGGGGCGGGGCCGAGGACGACCAGCCCGGTCAGCCGCACGAACGTCACCCCGGCGAAGCCGACGGTGAGTGCGACCGCGGCGCCGGCGACCGCGAGCACCAGCCGGTAGCCAAGCCCGGGGACCCGGAACTGCTGCATCAGGGATTCCAGCAGGAACCACTCCGACACGAAGCCAGCGGTCAGCGGGAGACCGGCCAGAGTCAGCGCTCCGATGGCGAACCCAGTGCCGCTCCACGGGGTGCGCCGGGCCGCGCCCCGCAGGCCGTCCAGCTCGTCGGTACCAGCCGCCGCCTCGACCGTGGCCCCGCAACTGAACAGCAGCGACTTCGCGAGGGTGTGTGCGATCACCTGCAAGGTCGCCGCGAGCAGTCCGGCCGCGACCAGGCGCTGGTCGCCCGTCGCCGCTCCGGTCAGCGCCACACCGAACCCGGTGACGATGAGCCCGGTGTTCTCCACGCTGGAGTAGGCGATGACGCGGGGCAGGCTGGTCTGCACGGCGGCGTGCGCGATGCCGATCACCGCCGTCAGCGCGGCGAGGATGAGGAGGATTCCGGTCAGCCAGCCGGGCGGGCTGCCCAGCAGCGCGAACGTGCGCCACAGGCCGTAGAAGCCCGCATTGACCGCCACGCCGGCCATCACCGCGCGGGCGGGGCCGGGCGCGGCGGCGTAACCGCGGGGCAGCCACACCTGCACCGGCACGAGGCCGGCCTTGACCGCGAACCCGAAGACCAGCAGCACATAAGCGGTGGTGCGCGCCGCTCCTCCGGCGACGCCGGCGAAGCTCGTGAGCACGAGCGAGTGGGACCGTGCCGCGAGCAGCAGCAGGCCGGCCAGCAACGAGGCACCGCTGACCTGGCCGAAGATGAAGGTGATGACGGCCCCGGCCGGGCGCCCTGGGCTGGCCCGGTCGAACCCGGCCAGTAGGTAGAACGCCACGGTGAGCGTCTCCCAGGCGAACAGCAGCGTGAACGCGTCGCGGGCGGTGATGATCACGCCCAGTGCGGCCAGCGTCAGGGCGCAGCCTGCGCCGAGCCGTCCCCGGCGGCGGCCGTGCGGGCCGGGGAGCCGGCTGCCTGCCAGCAGTGTCACCGGCACCGCGGCACCGAAGACGATCACGAGGAACAGCCCGGACAGCCGGTCCACGGCCAGCACGCTGCTGGCTCCGGCCCCACCGCCCCACCTAAGGTGGCCGAAACCGAGCAGGCTGCCGAGCCCGAGCACCACGCGCTGTCCGGCCAGGGCCCCGGCCCCCGCGGCAAGCAGGCACGCCGACCCGGCGGCCGCCACCAGGTACGGTACGAAACCCAGCCACCCCGGCGCTCGCCAGCGGGACGCCGGTGCGTCAGGCTCCGCGGCGGGCCCTTGCGGGTACGCGAAGCCCACGACCACGGCGGTCAGGAGCAACGCCAGCCCGGTGGCCAAGGCAGCCGTCACGGTGTCACCCCCGTTACCCCCGTGGTGTCGCCGCGCAGCCGCCCGAGCCCGAGCAGCAGTGCGTGGAGCAACTGGAACGGGCTGGGCGGGGAGCCCGGCACCCACACGTCCACCGGCACCACCTCGCCGACGCCGCCGAGCGTCGCGTACGACGGGCTGACCAGTCCGCCGCTCACCGCGTCGGTCCCGGCCGCGATCACCACCTTCGGATCCGGCATCGCGTCGTAGGTCCGGCGCAGCGGCGCGGTCATCCCGTGCGCTCCCGCCCCGGTCACCAGCAGCACGTCGGCGTGCCGGGGGCTGGCGGTGAAGAAGACGCCGAGCCGGTGCACGTCGTACACCGGGTTGAGCAAGGCGAGGATTTCCCACTCCTCGCTGCCGTCCGAGCCCGCGTCCACGTGCCGGATGTGCACCGAGCGGCCCAGCGCGCGGGTCCGCCGGTGCAGGTCCGCACGGACCCGTGCCAGTTCCTCCTCGCTCTCGGCCACCTGGGGGGTGACCAGCGCAGCGCGGGCCAGCGAGGCCACGGCGGGCCCCTGCGACCAGGCAAACGCGTCCGGGCGGACGGCCACGCACCGGCCGCACAGAATGCACCGGCCCTGGTCCAGCCCGATTCCCTCACCAGGCGAATAACTGATCGCGCCGGTCGGGCACAGCTCCGGCAGGCCGGCCGGACCGTCCGGGACGGACTCCAGCACCCGCGCCGGGCCGCGCAACCCGTCGGCATAGCGGTCACCGCGGCGCGGCCATCGGGTGGTCACCACGCCGTTGCGAAGTCCCCGCAGCACCCACATCTACAGCGCCACCCCTGCCACACACAGCCCGAAGCTTGCTTCGATGAACGGGAAGTCCGTCAGGATGTCACCGGCGAAGACCTCGTGGAACAGCACCAGGTTGTGAAACGAGGCGGAGCGGGGCCAGCACCGCACGATCCGCCCGCCCTCGGCGCGGACGTCGTAGAGCACCTCCCCCTGAGGGGCTTCCGCCCAGCCTGCCGCCCTGCCATCCACGGCCGCGCACGGCACGGCAAGGACGCCCTCCGCGGCACCGGACAGTTCGTCGGCCGCCTGCCTGATCCGGTGGAAGGACTCGGCCACTTCCTGCCAGCGGACCCGCAGCCGCGCCAGCGCGTCGCCCGCCGTGTGCGGCTCACCGGGCAGCAGGCCCAGTCCCGTGTAGGCGTCGTAGGGCCGGGTGCGCCGCACGTCCTCACCGGCGCCGGACGCCCGGCCTACCGGCCCGAGCGCCCCGTGCTCGCGGGCCCGTTCGGGGCGCAGCGGCCCGGTTCGGCGCAGCCGGTCCAGGAACGACGCGGTGCCCATCAGCAGCCGCGAATCGGCGGTGATGTCCCGTTCCAGCCCGCCGACCTCGGCGAAAATGTCGGCCGGGCCCAGCGCGGGGGGCGCGGTGACCCCGCCGGGGATCACCACGCCGCGGCCGTAGCGGCTGCCGCAGAGACGGCCTACCAGCCGCAGCACGTGTTCTTTGTGCCAGCCGAACCGGGCGGTGGCGACGGCGAGCCCGGCGGCGTCGGCCAGCCGCGTCGCTGTGTCCAGGTGATTGGCCACCCGCTCAAGTTCCGCGTAGAGGACCCGGACCAGCCGGGCCGGCCATGGCGGCTCGCACCCGGCGATCCACTCGACCGCATGGCAGTAAGCCAGCGCGTGCGCCACCGAGCAGATGCCCTCGACTCGTTCGGCCAGCAGGACACCGTCGGCCGCGGGAAGCCCCTCGAACCGTTTCTCGATCCCGCGGTGCTTGTAAAACAACCGCATATTCAAGTGCGGGATATCTTCACCGGGTGTCTCCACCAGGTACTCGATCGACTCGAGCACGCCCGAGCGGACCGGGCCGTGCGGGATCGTGAACATGCCCTTCCCGGCGACATGCCGGGCCAGCACCTGCTCGTCCGGTTCCAGCCGGCTGGGTGAGCTGCCATCGCCCGGCCTGGGCCGGTGCTGCGCGCCCGGCCCAAGCGGCAGGGTGAGCGGCTCCAGCCGCGGGTGGCCCTCCGGGACCACGCCGAACAGGTCATGGATCTGGCGCTCGTACCAGAACGCGGCGCCCACCCGCAGGGTCACCGCCGGGTACCCGGCCGCGCCCCCGGGGACGACAGCTTCCACCGTCTCCAGGTCACCGTCGGTGGCCAGGTAGGCGGAAAGAAGCAGGGCGCCAGTTCTCTCCTGGCCTTTTTGGCTGCCATACGACGGCCCGTGGCTGGCCGGGCGCCCGGTGATGTCGGTGAGCGCGGGGCTGGCCGACAGTGCGGTGCCGAACAACCCGGCGAACCTCGCACCTGCGGCCACCCTGGCCGCGACGGCGTCGGCCAGCGTCGGCGCGGGCGCCTGGCCGTTCCCGGCGGACACCGCCGTCATCGCAGCCCCCGCAGTTCTGCGGCGCCCCGGGCCAGCAACTCGGTGAGGTGAGCGGGGGGATGCACGCCCAGCATGACCAGCGCAGCGACACCGGCCACGACCGGGACCACCATCCAGGCACTCGGCTCACCACGTGGTAGCCGTTTGGCCGCGGGACTGACAAGCATCCGGTTGGCCGACAGCGACAAGCCGAGGAAGGCCAGCGTGACCGCCACGATCAGCACCGCTGCCGCGACGTTCTTGGATGCGGCGAACCCGCCCGCCACGATCTGGAACTCACTGCGGAAGATCCCGAACGGGGGCATGGCCGCCAGCGCCAGCACGGCTGCCAGCAGCAGCGGCCCGCTCCATGGCAGCAGGTCAAGGCCGCCGTTGATCGCCACGACGTTCTTGGTCTGGTATTTGCGGACCAGCACGCCCGCGCCCATGAAGGCGTTGCCCTTCGCGGCGGCGTGCGCCAGCACATGCAGCAGCACGCCGGCCAGCGCGATCGGCGCACCAAAGCTCACCCCGATCGCCAGGATCCCCATGTGCTCCATGCTGGAGTAGGCCAGCAGCCGCTTGACGTCGCCCTGATTGAACAGGTACAGCGCCGCCAGCAGCAGCGACGCGATGCCGAACGCGAGCAAGACGCCCTGCGGGAAGGACGGGCCGAGCGCGGCCACGCTCACCTGGTAGTAACGCAGGATCGCGTAGAAGCTGACCGCGAGCAGCGACCCGGACAACAGCGCCGACACCGGCGTCGGCGCTTCCGCGTGGGCGTCCGGCAGCCAGGTGTGCACCGGGAACAGGCCCACCTTGGTGCCGAAGCCCAGCACGGCCAGGCCGTAGGCGAGCCGGACCGCGGTGTGCGGCAGCCGCGGCCCGGCACGCAGCACCTCGGCGAAGGTGAGGTCGTAGGACTGGCCGAGGACGTGCGCGCCCGCCGCGTACATGAAGATGGTCGCCAGCAGTGCCAGGCCGAGGCCGGCCGAGGCGATCAGGACGTATTTCCACGCCGCCTCCAGTGCCCGGTCGGTGTCTTCGATCGCCACCAGCAGCGCCGAGATCACCGTGGTCACCTCGACTGCGATCCACAGCAGGGCCAGGCTGCTCATCAGCGGCGCGGCAAGCATCGACCAGGCGAACAAGTTCAGGCCGGCGTAGAACCGGTGGGCGTAGCGGCTGAAGTCGGCCGAGGACTCCTCACCGGCGAAGTAGCCGACCGAGTAGGCGGACACCGCCGCGTACAGGAAGCTGGTCGCCAGCAGGAAGACCACCGAGATCGCATCGGCCCGCAGGTACCGGCCAAGCGTCAGGTCCTGGTGCGCCGCCGTCGGCACGAGGACCAGCACGGTGGCGAAGCTCACCACCCCGGCGGTGATCGTGACCGCCTGGCACACCCGGACTGGCGACCTCAGGCAGGCGAGCGCGGCCAGCAGCGGGACGGCCAGCAGGATGATGAACGTCGCGGTCACCAGCTCACCCCCGCAGCCTGGTCAGCTCGGCGGTGGACAGCGACTCCGACCGGCCGTGATGCACCCGGATCAGCACCCCGAACACGACCACCGCGACCAGCAGGTCGAACAGAAACGCGACCTCCAGGATCAGCGGCATGCGCGCCGCGATCACCAGCGCCGCGAGCGAGACGCCGTTCTCCAGCGAGAAGAACCCGATCGCCTGCGACACCACGTCCCGGCGCACGATCATCAGCACGAACGCCACCAGGACCACCGCCATGGCCAGGCCCAGCGCCTCCTGCGGCAGCGTCACCCCGACGATCCCGAGCGTGCCCACGGCGAAGAACCCGAACGCTCCCACCGCGATGGCCAGCAACACGGTGCTGGCCAGGCCCAGCGTGCCACTCCCGGCGATCTCCTCCCCGGCGCCGCGCAGCTGCCTGCGCATCACCACCGGCACGATGACCACCTTTAGCGCCACCGACAGCGCCGCCAAGACGTACAACTCCGGCACGTGCCGCGCCGCCGCGACGATCACCGCCAGCACCGACACCGCCGCCGACTGCGCCGCGTAGAGACGGATCTGGTCACGGAGCAGCGCCTGCCGGAACATGCCGAACTCCAGCAGCAGCACCACGACGGCCACGGCGTTGGCGCTGCCGCCGAACACGCTGGGTACGCCCTGGGCGGCGGCCAGCGCCGCAGGGCCGTGCCGCACGGCCAGCCAGGCACGGGCCATCAGCCACCTCCCAGATAGAGCGTGAAGACACCCAGCACGGAGAGCAGAAACGCCGCGGCCACGAACTCGGTGATCTTGAACAGCCGGAGCTTGGCGAACGAGTTGTCAATGACCGCGATCACCACGCCGACGCCGAGCGCCTTGCCCAGCAGCGCGACGATCGCCAGGCCCACGTCGCCGGGCCGCGCGGTGGCGGCCAGCCCCCATGGCACTAGGAACACGTTGAGCAAGATCGTGAACAGGATGAGCTGCTTCATCGCCGAGCCCCACTTCAGCAGCGCGAAATAGGGGCCGGAGTGCTCGAACGGCCTGGCCTCCTCGATCATGCCGAACTCGTTCGTGCCGGTGTGGGTCTCCACCGGGATCCGGCCGGTCTCGTACAGGATCACCATGAACAGCGCGGCAGTGGCCAGCAGGTGAGCGGGGCGCACGATCTGCCCGGCCGAAGAGCGGACGGTCGCGGCCAGCGCATACGGCAGGTCGGTGCCGGTGATCAGCGCCACGGTGAACACCACGAACAGCACCACCGGCTCGGTGATGGCCGCGAACGTCTTCGCGCGGCTCGACCCGAGCTGCGCGTAGGGGCTGCCGGTTTCCAGCGCGGCCACCGCGACCACGAAGCTGGCCAGCGCCAGGATGAAGCCACCGCCGAGGATGTCGCCCATGTACCCCAGCGGCAGCGGGTAACTGGTCAGCACCGGGATGAGCAGCGGCACCGTGAGGTAGCAGGTGACCGCGACCAGCGGCGCCGCGAGGAAGAACCAGCTCGCCCCCTCCGGGGCCAGCGCCTCCTTGCGGCACAGCTTCGCTAGGTCGAAGTAGGGCTGCACGACCCGGGGCCCGCGCCGGCCCTGCAACCGCGCCTCCACCCGTGCGATCACACCGGACACGCCGGGCGCAGCCACGGCAATGGTCAGCACTTGAAGCGCTTGAATGACGGGAATGGGAAAGATCACCCGGAGCACTCCTGGGCGCGGCTCACGACGATGGCCTCCTCATGCCAGCTGACGACAGAAGTCGGTCGGTCAGGTGGTAGAGGCCATCAGCGGGATGATCTTCCCACGGTCAACGGCGAGCCTCATCGCCGAGATCACAGTGTGCCCAGGACACACCGGTTCAAGCAAATCGGGGCCAGGCGGCCCGGCCCTGGCGAAGCAAAGGCGGTGCGTGGACACTGAAGTCGTGTTCCAGCGGATCCTGATCGGCTACAACGACACGCCCGGCGCACGGCAGGCACTCGCCGAGGCGGTTCATCTCGCCCGGCAGGAGGGCGCCGCGCTCGTGGTGGTCGCGGTCGAAGGTCCCCTGGCCCAGTTCGACGGCAACACCGTCGGTGAAATCCGCAACGAGCACGAGCGCAGGCAGCGGGATTGCCGCAGGTGGCTGCGTACCGCCGAGGCCTACGCCGACGACAACGGCGTCCGGGTCCGGACCGAGATACTCACGGGCAAACTGACCTGGCAACTGGCCAGCGCTGCAAACGCCTACCGCGCAGACCTGGTAGTGGTCGGGCATGCGAGCCGGGGTGTATGGCACCGCCTTACCGGCACGACGGCCGGCCGGGTCAGCCGCTACGCCCGTTGCTCGGTCCTCATAGCATCACCGCCACGCGGCACTAGCCCGGAGACTGCAGGAAGGCATAACGGCAGCCGCTAGGCTGCGCTAACCAGGAGGACCGGGACCCTGGCGATGCGCGCCGTTTCCTGCGCGATGTGGCCGAGCTTTGGATGCAAGATGCCCCCTTGTCCGTGGCGGCCCAAGACCAGCAGGTCGAAAGCGTGCTCTGACGCGAACTCACAGATGGACTTCGGCACCTGGCGGCCTTCGGTCGTCTCCAGGGTTACTGGAACAGACCTGGTCCCGAGAGAGTGCCGCGCGAGTTCGAATGCGTCGCGGGCGTGCTGCGCCGCGGATGTGCCGGGCCCGTCGTCTCCCGTTTCCCGCGGTGGTGAAGGCGGGAGGACGGCGAACGCTACGACATGCCCCGGAGCGCCTGCGACGATCGCGGCCGCCGTGCGCAGCGCCGTGACCGAGTCCGGGGATCCATCCCAGGCCACCAGCACCCGGCGGAACGGACAGAAATTGCCGTGCTGCTGATCGTGGCCATTGTCCGAAGCTGGAAGCACGGGCGCCTCCTTCAGTGAGCACCCTGACCGGAGAGCATTCTCATGTACGCCCGCGTGGATGACAAGAGACCACAGCCAACCAGGTCGGCGGGTGGTGATTTTGACGGTGCTCAGGTCGCCGGGCCGGCGGCCCTGTCTTCCTCCAGCCAGCCGCCGAGCCGGTAGTAGAGGTCTTCCCCGTAACTGGTCGGGAGGGGATCTTTCGCCGCGAGCTTGTAGTTGCGGCGCCCGTCGGCCAAGCGCTCGGCCCTGAGGAACAGGGTGGCGGCTGCGTGCTGTTGGTGGAAGCGGTCGGCGAGGCCGAACCGGTGGGTGACGAAGAACACCTTGATGCCCGCATCGAGCAGGGCGCCGACGATCTGGTAGCCGATCTCGGATCCTTCACGCTCGTTGGTGCCGGCGAAGGACTCGTTGAACAGCATCAGGCTGTGCGGCCAGATCCGGGCGGCGATGCCACTCATCCGCTTGAGCTCGTCATCCAGCCGCCCGCTGGTCATACTGGCATCCTCTCCCCGGATGAAGTGGGTGAAGATCCCGCGGGTCACGTTCGCCTGGTAGGACTGCGCAGTGACAAACAGGCCGCATTGCATCATGAGCTGGGCCACGCCGACGCTACGCAGGAAGGTCGATTTCCCTCCGGAGTTGGCACCGGTGATGATGATCAGCGGTTTCCCGTCGGCTTGCACGCAGTTGCCGGTGACCGGGGCCCGGGACTGCAGTTCCAGGCAGGCGTCGCGCAGGTCGGTACACGAGAAGACGGGCGGTGACGCCTGCGCGGGGTCGGGAAACGTGACCGCGGCCCCTTTGGCTTCCAGCCGGTCGGCGAGGTTGAGGCAACTGACGTAGAAGCCGAGTTCGGCTCGCAGCATGGTGAAGTAGCTGCCGATGTGGTCCGCGGACTGGGCGGCCGCGTTGGCGACCAGGTTGATGCCCCGGCTAGTGAGGTCGGCCAGGATCTGGCCGCCGGCCTCGTCGCGGGGCGAGATTGTGAACGAGTAGGCCATGCGCGGCCCGATGCCCAGCCGTTCGGTCCACCGTCGCCGGGCCAGGCCGGGGTCGCGGAGCACGAAGCCGATCCCGCTGTTGTCCCGGTCAAGTGCGGCGCTGATCAGCACCCCGGCGCGGAAACGCAGCTGCTTGAGGTGGTTGCTGATCTCCTCGAAGTACTCGTCGTCCAGCTCGCGGTGCAGTGTAGCGAACAGCGTACGCATCCCGTCGGAGCGGAATTCGTCCCCGTGGTCGTCGGCGATCCGTCGCAACTGCCGCAGGCGGGTTACGTAGCCTTCCAGATGGCTGACCGCACCAGACAGGTTGGACGTCGCGTTCTGGTAGGTGCCCCCGTAGCCGCCCCACCACAGGTGCCTCCTATCCTCCAGGGCGCCGGTCGCGACCGTATACATGTCCCGGATGACGGCGGAGTGGGCGAGGCAGTCGGCCAGGACCCGCTGCCGGTAGCGGATGGCTTCGGGGTCGTGCAAGCAGGTGAGCAGGACCTTCGTGGCCACCCCGGCGAGGAACTTGTCGCCGGCGGCCATCGCGTCCAGCAGGGTGGCCAGCTCCAGGTCCTGGATCAGGTCCTCATAGCCGGCCGACAGGCCAGCCTCGAAGTCGAAGTCCCCGTCCGGGGAGAGGAGATAGGCCTTCACGGCGTGAGCCTGCCGCGGAGCCGCTGATAGGTGAGGTCGTATTTCTCGGCGATGGCCAGCGCGTAGGCCAGGCCGTCGGCGGGCTTGCGGACCACCTTGTAGGTGCGCTCGGCCGGGTTGTCCGGGACGATCGTGCTCATCACGCTGACCACCTGCTCCCCCAGCGAAGCAAGCTCGTCGACAAAGGTCACGTAGACGCACAATGCGTCCAGCCGCATGACCTTGGTCAGCAGCCTGGTTCCCAGAAAGCGGGCATCGTACAAGGTGGTGGAGGTGAAGATCTCGTTCAAGAGCACGACGCTGTCGCCGGTGGCCGCCTGCAGGATCTCCCCAATCCTGATCAGGTCGTCCTCCAGTTTCCCGCTCATCTCGGCCAGGTCGTCCTCCCGTTCGAAGTGAGTGAACAGGCGGTCAGGAAGAAACAGGCGGGCGGCGCTGCCCGGGACCGGGCAGCCTGCGGCGGCCAAGTGGTGGATCTGGCCGAAGGTCCGGGCGAAGGTCGTCTTACCGCCCTGGTTGGGGCCGGTCACGACGAAGATCCGCTCGCGGCCCTGCAGCTGGAAGTCGTTCGTGATCACCAGCGTGCGCGCCGCGACCAGCTTGTGCGCCAAGGCCAAGTCGAAGGTAGCGGTGGCGGAGACCTCTTTGGATGCGGCGGACACCTCTGGATAGCAGAACTCCAGCCCGGCGGCCCGGAGCGGCCTGATGTAGTCCAGGTAAGCGAGGTAGAACTGGAGTTCGGTGTTGGCGCGCCGGATTCCCTCGTCGAGGAACCCGGCGTGCCGGTCGCAGTACTCCTGCAGGGCGGTGAACTCCTCTGGAAACAGCCGGGCCACCAGCTCGAGGATCTGCGCGGCGATGTGATTCATCCCCGGCCACGCCCGGTACCGGATCTGGTAGTCCTTGGCCGCTCCCTGCTTGAACCGCTCGAAGGTCTTCAGCACCGCAGCGCTGTAGTCGGCCTCATCCTGGCAACGGCTCACCTCGACCCGGTCGCCCCGGATCCGGGTGCAGTAGCGGATCTGTCCGAGGGCTTCCTTACGGTCCCGTGTATCGCTGGCCAGGGCAGTGAACTCGGCCGAGGCCACATAGGACGCCAGGTACTCCCGGAACGCGAGCAGGGCACGGGAGCTGACCGGTGCCGAGGCGAGGTGGCCGGCCAGGGAGGCCACGGCGTCGCAATAGATGGCCGCCGCGTCCAGCAGCCAGCCCTCCCGCTGGTAGCGGTAGCGCATCTCACCCAGCTGACGCAGGTGCGCGCGTACCTCGCCCATGCGGCCGGCGAAATGCTGCACCTGATCCAACAGGGCAGGGTCTTCCAGATCCCGGAAAACCCCTTGCCGATAGCGCACCGCGCCGACGTCACGCAGGCGGCTATAGAGGACCCTCGTAATCAGGTCGCGCTCCTCGCGGTCACCCGCGACCGCCGCCACGATCTGATCCAGGTTCAGATCTCCCGCGAACGAGCGATCCTCGTCCTGCTCCCCGGCATCCCGGCCCGCCGCCTCGTCGGCCAGCAAGCAGGGGACGTGACCCCAGCCTTCTGGCATGGTCACGTCCGGACCCTAGCGGCGGCCGGCCACTTAGCGCCCACCTTGAGGCGCTCTCGGGATGCCAGCAAATCCGCCGAGGCGATCGCGCGGCCCTCCCAGCGGAAGGCGTAAATCGTCGTGTGGCACCCGAGGTCATTGCTGCTGCCCGGGCTCAGGCTCCTGGATGCTCGCCGCGCCATGGGATACCTCCTGTATCCGGCCGCTAGGCGGTCAGTAGGAGCCATCAGCCATTCGAGGCGTCTCCGGCGAGCTCCATCGCCGTAATCCTGATTCTACGGTCCTGCTGGGGCGTGGCGGGACTCGCCGTGTGATGGGTAGCGCTGCTCGCGTCCCGGCTGGATGCTTGCGGTCACCCCCCAGGTTCCTCGGTCACCCAGCCGGGGACCACCGGCCTCATGGCGTCACTGTCAGTCACCGGTGATCAGCCCTCGGCGCGGGCGTTCAGGTCGCGGGCTTCTGTTCGCCTTCCCAGGTAGTGGTGGCTTCGTTCAGCAGGGCGAGCACATGGCTCAGGGCCAGTTGGCGTGCGGCGAGTTCGTGGTCCAGGCGCCCAGCGTCCTCGGTCGTCGATTCCCTTGCCGTGGCCGCAGTATGCAGTGCGCTTTCCAACCGGAAGGTGCTCTCGGCATAACGTGCCCCGATCGCGCGCACGAGCTTACGGCTGGCCTCAGACAGCCGGTACTGCAGGTCTGCGCGGGCCCGGCCGATCTGCTGGGGTATGAGAGTTGCGGCCTCACGGTGCAGGTAGGCGCGCGCCCGGCGGCGCCCGGCCTCGCCGGGAAGCCGGGTGCGGATCGCCCCGGCCAGCAGCTCGGTTTGACCAGGCTGCCCGCTCGCCGGGTAGAAAAACCGCAGGTCAGGTGTCAGCCGTCCCCCGGGACCGGGCACGCTCAATACCAGTCCCAGCAGTTCGGCCGCCGCATGCCGGACAGCGTCCAGTTCGGCCTGCAAATCCCCGGTGAGCCGCTCGTCCAGCCGGGCCAGAGCCTGCTCGATCTGCTCTGCCTGCTGCTGGCGCCATTGTTCGGCAGCCTCAACGGCAAGTTCGCCGAGCCACTCCCGGCCGGTGCGCTGGATGTCGGCAGCCGGCGCTGACGCCAGCTCGCCCATCAGCAGAGCCTCCATCTGCCGTCTGACGCTGTCGGCGCTGTCCCGGATCGCCCGTTCGGCCGACGTGTTCAGATCCGCGAGCAGCCGGGCCGACTCAGCCTGCGCGAGGTCGACCGCGCCCTGGTGTCGCGTCCCGACCGCGGCCAGGCGGTCAGCGAATGCTTGCACGCGGTCGGCGGCGGAGCCGATCCGCGCCTGGGCGGCGTGGCGGGCTAGCACCGTTTCGTCCCGCATTGATTGCGCCATCCGGGTGGCATGTGTCGCCACCGACAGTCGCAGATCCATCTCCCGGCCCTGGTCCAGGTAGCGGGTGAAGTCGGCGGCGAACACGGCGAAGCCCGGATCTCCGCCGCCGGACAGGGCCGCGCGGGCCGAGAGCGGATACACCGGGACCGGCCGCCCCGCTGCTTGTTCGGCGACCCGGACTGTGAACTGCCGGGCCTCGGCGAACTCACTGCCGCCGTCGGCGCTGAGGCTGGCCCGGGCGGCATCAGCGGCGCCAGTCCCGCCGCTGATGCCAGCCCCGGGAACCGTCAGGCTGTCCGGGTGCGTGGTGTAGCCGGCCAGATAGTCGGCCTTGTTCAAGGCCACGAACATGGTGACCGACAGCCCAGCCACCTTTGACATCAGCTCCCGTTCACTGGCTGACACCGGCGGGTCGACGGTGAGCACGAACACCGCCGCGTCCATCGTCTCGAGCGCGGCTTCCGCCGCCACGCTGTTGTGCGAATACACCGATCCGGTCCCTGGGGTATCCACCAGTTCCGCGCCGTGCGCCAGCACCGGCGCATCTACCACGACTGTGACCGACGCCAGGGCGCGGCGATTGCCGGGGTTTCCGCGTTCTGTCACAAGATCATCAAGCGCCGACAGCGGGAAGCTCTCCGTCCGGCCGTCGTGGAAGGCCGCGGCGGCGCCCTCATCTGTTCCGTAGCGGACCGTTGTTGCCAGCGCGGTCAGTGGCGTCACGCCCATCGGGAGCACCGGCCTGCCAAGCAGCGCGTTGACCAGGGTGCTCTTGCCGCGCTTGGCTTCCCCGACGACCAGCACCCGCAACCGCCGCTCCGCCAGCCGACCGCGCAGGATATCCACTGCCGCGCGGTCGTAGTCACCGCCGAGGGCAGCCAGTTCGGTCAGCGCCGCCAGCAACAGAGGTGGTTCACCCGGTACGTGCATGCGGCCTCCTACCTCACCAGGTAGGGACCATTGGCGGCTGCGCCGCGATTACCGGCGAGCCCCTCCGCCGTGGGTTCAGCGTACCGAAGCCAGGAATGCCGGCTGGCCAGTCGGCCTGTCTGAGCGCCCTCACCAGCCAGCCAAACCTGTGCGCTCAGGCCGATTGACAAACATAGGAGCGTCCGATTGCCCGCCTGCCGCCTGCCGCGAGCCCGGCCGCCAGGCTCGTGGTCACAACCTCAATCCCGCCTTCGGCGCGTTAGTGCGATCGGCTTCGCCGAGCATTGCCCGGCACCCACTCTCTCGAATTTGGCGGCCATAAGGACGATGGGCAGACCAGGAGTTAGCCAGGAGGGCGGGCACCGGCAGTGCCTTGCTCAGCGTCGTCGTACCGCATAGTCAGCGGCGGTGCCGAAGACCAGAATGCCGTAAATGCCAAGTGGTACGGCCGCCGCGGGCCCGAACGCTGTGGCGGCGATGCCTGCTGCCACGGCGAAGTCCCGCATGGCGGTCGGCAGCACGATCGCGATACGCCGTTTGGACGGCACGCCGATTGCGAGCAGCCAGCCGAGCCCGGTCCCGGCAGCCAAGTACAGCAGGAGGGCGATGACGACGCGGGCGTCAGCCCTGCACCTGGAGTTCGCTCGCAACCTCCCAGAGCAGTGCGAGGAGGCTCACGGTTCCAAGGACTCTTACCAGCGGTTGCTCGCGTCCGCTGAAAGGATCGATGGTGCGCACCGCCGAGCCCGCTGCGAGAGGCAGCGCAACTACCAGGGCCAGGGTGAAGCGGATCCGGAACCAGGCCAGGCCGTACTGCGGTTTCTCGATCACGATCTCCTGCGCGGCGGGCCGGCCGCGCGGTTAGGCCACCGCACGGTAGCTCAACAGTGCCCGCTGGCGATCCAGCCCCTCGTTGGCCCGAATCGCCCGTCCCCGGAGTGCCGATGAGTTCCGGTTCGTGACAGCCACCACCCGCCTGTGCGGGCAGATCCCGCCAACGAACTGCCAACGGATGATCAAGAAGGCCTGACCGCCTTCTGGCGATCAGGCCTCTGACCTGGACTTCCTGGTCTGGTAGCGGGGGCGGGATTTGAACCCGCGACCTCTGGGTTATGAGCACAGCGCGGCACGGTTCAACCCAGCCCGGCCCTCGCCGGCACTAATCGCCGAGGCGGCACAAAGCGACTACCATGTAGTCATGAGCAAACGTGCCGCGACACCAGTCCGGTTCGACGCCGCAGTGGCGGAGCGGCTGTCCTCCTTCGTCGCCGCCAATCCGGGCATGTCCTTGTCGTCGGCGGCGAACAGGCTCGTCGACGAGGCTCTGCGGGTCAGTGAGCATCCCGGCATTGTGTTCCGGCCCGGTCCCACCGGGCGGCGCGCCAGCCTGGCTGGCGGGCCCGATGTCTGGGAAGCCGTCCGTGCGATCAAGTCCGCCCGGGCGGCAGAACCTGGGCTGGCCGAGGATGACCTGCTCGCCATGGTGGCCGGCAACACCGGCGTGCCGGTGCGGCTCCTGCGCACCGCCATCCGGTACTGGGCCTCCTACCCCGCTGAAATCGATGCCGAGATCGCCGCCGCTGACCGAGCCGAGGAACTCGCCGAACAAGCCTGGCAGCGTGAGCAGCGGCTGCTCGCCGGATAACAAAGGTGAGCTTTCCACTGCTGCTGGATGAGATGTTGTCCGGCAACATCGCCGGTGAACTCCGGTCCAAGGGGCACGATGTGCTCGCCGTCGTCGCCGGACCCGCGCTGCTCGCCCTGCCCGATGACCAGATACTGGCGCACGCCACCGCCACAGGCCGCGCCCTGGTCACCGCCAACATCAAGGACTTCATCCCCCTCGATGCCCAGTACCGGGCCGCCGGCCAGGCCCACGCCGGGCTGATCTTCATCTCCGCCAAGACCTTCCGCCAAGACCGCGCCTGCACCGCCGCCATCACCGGCGCCCTGTCCGCATTCCCCGGCCAGGATCCCGGCCTGCAACCAGGCCAGGTGATCTTCCTCCCCCGCCAGTAACACCCGGGCCGCCGCGCAGGCAGCACACCAGCGCCTTCTGCGCCTCACGCCGGACAAGGGCCCACGGGTGATCGAGCAGGCGTTCGACGGCTCTCCGCGGTAACAGTCCACCGAGCGGCGTCACGGGGCAGCGTCTTCGAGCAGGCCGCAAGCACACCGCCGCCGCCGAGCCAGCCCGAGGCTGAAACCGCCGAACGCTGATCGTGGAGTGCCGGTGAGGGCCCGTTGTGACGGCCGCCAGCGGCCTCTGCCCGGATCGCGCAGGCATTGTCCGCCAACGAACCGCCACCCGATGATCAACAAGGCAGGCACTTACCGCCGTCGATGAAAGCACCCGAGCCAGGCCCAGATTCATGAAGGCCCGCTCATGTGGCCCTGGGCGAGGGCAACGGCGGCCACCCCTGCCGACCGATCGCTGCCCCGTGACGCAACAGAACCTATGTCACAGAAAGTGAATGAGTTCCAGGCAGCAACCACCGCCGCGACCGCACCGAACGACTGATACACGGGTGATCATCCCCGCATATCGGATCGAAAAATCTAGCGAGGATCACCCGTGTATCTTGCGTTATACGCCCGAAGGGCTTGGGTGATCTTCGATCACCCGTATAACGCCGATTACGCGCGGGTGGTTGGTGGCATGCTCGACAGGCCTGAGTGCACAGAACAGCGCGTTCTGGCTGGGCTCGGCTCGCCGGGTGGCGCAGGCCGGGGCGTCAGCTTGCCTTAGGTCTTCATCTGTCCCGCAGGATCGCCAGCGTGCCGGTTACCGGTGGCTGGTGGCGGCGGAGAGGGCGGTTTGCACGATGGCAAAGAGGGGTTTCCCGGGGTCGGAGTTGGTGGCTATCACCACGGGGATCGTCCCGGCGAGGGCGTCGTTGGGGTCGTTCTTGTTGGTGTCGCCGGCCTGTAGCAGCCGCACCCGGGCGGCCAGCTTGGGCTGCACGTCCAGCACCCGCTCCCCGGCCATGACCAGTTGCTGGGCCAGCAGGTGCCCCAGCCCGCCGGCGCCCTCCACCGCCCAGGTCCGCTCCGGCCACGCCGTTGCCCACGCCACCAGCTTGTCCGCCTGGGCCGCGGACGCGCGCACCCGCAGCTCACCCAGCGGCTCTGGCCCGGCGTATTCCTCCCGACGGGCGCGGGCAGAGCGCAGCACGTCGATCGAGATCCGGGTGATCGCGGCCGAGAGGAAGGCCTTTGCCGAGGCGGTTGTACCGGGGAGGACTCGTGCGGAGCCAGGTTTCCTGGACCGGGTCTTCGGCCTCGCGCAGGCTGCCGAGGATCCGGTAGGCGATCGAGAACAGCAGCGGCCGTAGCTCCTCGAACTCCTCGGCCCGGGTCACGTCAGCTGTTCCTTGGAACAACCGGTGCGAGCCCCGGGTCTGCAACCTGGCGAGAGCCACGCGTATTCGGCAGGGAGGCGCGAAGCGCCAGCCCGTCACGGACTGTGGTTTATGCGGCCCGCGACTTGTCCTGTGCTATCCGTTCTGTACGGCAGCGCCATCTCGAGGATGGGCCAGCGGTGCCGCGCAGATTGGGTCGTTCCCTGTCACGCCTCGGCTGCTAGGGTCTGTCCTGGCCGCGCCCCTGATTGGCGTCGGTGCTGGGTGCATGCTGCTGGTTTCCCGGCGAGGCGCCAGCTCAGGTCGGCAGTTTGGCCGCCAGGACGTCGACCGGTTTGATGTCAGGGGGCGCGGCGAGCAGCTCCTCGGCGCGCTGCAGCAGCGCCGCGGCGATCGGCCCGTCAAGATGAGCCTGGCGGCCCGCCGCGGCTGGGAAGAAGTCGGCAATGCCGAATGTCGAGTCATCGATCTTGATCGCGAACCAGGCGGTCGTCTCGGGCTCAGCCTGGGCCAGCGGTAGGGCGCTGGCGAGAAATGCGGCGAGCTCATCTTCCTTTCCCGGCCTGGCCTGCAGCGTAACCAGCAGTCCCACAGTGACCATGTGCTGTCTCCTTGCTATTTGGCGGGTCCTCGCTATATCTTCGCCCGGCTGTCCCGGGCCCAGACAGATGTCTGCCGGGCCTTTCATCGGATGCGGTCCGAGGCTCTCGGCTGCGAGCCGCCGCGGACCGCAGCAGGCAGGCCCAGGACGTGCCACCCGCGCCTGCTGCAGCGGGAAGGAGTGGGCGGACCCTAGCGGGGCCCGCCCACTCCGGCCAGCTTTGGCCTACCGCGGGGGGAACTGTGAGTGCGGGGCGGGGGTGGCGAGGTTGACGGTGGGGGCCTTGGCGGTGAAGCCGATCACCGCGCAGTTGATGTCGACGCCGACTGAGCCGTAGGGTTCGGGCTGGCCGGTGGCGGGGTTGACCCCGGTGAGCAGGTCGGGGCGGGTGGCGGCCAGGTTGAACACCTGGACCTCGTCGATCTGGCGGGTGTTGAGTCCTTCCTTGACCGCCTTGGGCGTCCACAGGCCGAGCTGGGCGTCCCATAGTGGGCTGTAAGCGTCGGCGTGCCGGGGGTCGAGCAGGGTGGGGAAGTCGCCGAACACGTTCAGCAGGTCGCCGCCGTGCCGCAGGGCGTTGATCATCGCGGTGTTGCCGGCGGAGGCGTCCTGGGAGGCGTGGCCGTCCAGGACCAGGTGCTGGAAGCCCTGGGCTTGCGGGTTGTGGGCGCCGGTCTGGCCGTTGATGAAGCCGAACAGCCGCTCGCGGGCGGAGCCGAGGAAGTCGTCGCCGCCGTTGAAGGAGGCGTTGTTCAGCGCGGGCACGTAGGTGGAGCGTTCCAGCACCGCGGTCAGCGGCTGGCCGGCGTCGGTGGATAGGTAGACGATCGGCTGGCCGGCGTCGAAGCCCTTGACGAACAGCATGTCCACCCACGACTCTGCGAACTGGCCGGGCTTGGACTTGCCGGCGATGTGGATGCCCAGCACGCGATCGCCGGTGTTGGTGTGGTGGGTCACGTCGAAGGGGCCGTTGCCGGCGGCCACGATCGGCGCGTTGTAGATGACGTCGGAGCCGGCGAACTTGATGAACGGGCTGTACCCGGGGCCCGCGACGGCGCCGGGCTGAAACTTCTTCAGCGGGAACCCGGTCGGCCCGGGGACCGCGATCCGGGTCGGGCTGAAGTTCGGCGCGCCGGCGAAGTTCACCACCCCGGGCCCGAACGGGTTCTGCAGGGGTGACGGGTTGGTCAGCGTCACCGTCTGCACCGCGGCCGGGTCGCCAATCGCGATGTTGGCGAGCTTGGGTGCGTAGTTCACGCCCAAGTCGTGCGCCAGCCCGGCGTCGGAGGCGTCTAGCAGCACGTACCAGACCTTCTCGGCGTGCGGCGTGCCCGCGTACGCCGTCCCCGGGTACAGCGGCAGCCGTACCGTCTCCTTGCTGAGGTTGACGTTAATCGCGCTTTCCTCGGTCAGGTGGGTCCGGGGCAGCAGGCCTGATAGCTGCCCCAGGCCGCCGGGTTTGGCCGTGGAGGCGCCCGCCCCGGCCGACGCCACCGTGGCGCCCACCGCAGAGGCTGCGACCGCCACGGCAGCGGCCCCTGCCAGCCACCATCGCCGTGTCAAGATCTTCATGTGCTGTCCTTTCCTCCGGCGGGACCACAACCTGGCCGGCGGCCAACGGTCGCCCCGCTGTGCGGTTCACTTCTTTGTTGGCGTCCGCGGCGGCAGGTGTCTTACGTCCTCGCCGGCGCACCGGTGAGAACGCGATGGGCTCGCCCACCCCAGGCGAACACGTCCCGAACGTGGCCAGAGCGGCGCAGACGGCGCCGGGATCCTGCCGCAAGCGGGGGGGGTGTCATGTCGGCGCCGCAGCGGATGTGGTGGTCCTCGGGCGGGATGTCGCCCGCGGGCCCGGTCCACGGCCGACATCGGGGGCGGCGGTTAGCACGACAGCAGGGAGCCAGGGATCGGGCGCGGCCTGGTCAGGATTCGCCGGACGGTCCACGAGCGCAGGCATGGCCATCGGCCTGCGATGATCGGGAAAGGACTGACCAGGTCCGGCGCCGTCGGCGGCGAGAACGCAGGCCGGTCAGTGGGCCTCGCCGCGGACTACAGCCAGCAGCCCCTCGAAGTCCTCGCCGCATGGACCGCAGGCGCGCAGGTGTGCAGGTGCGCAGCGATACCCGGATACCGCTCCTCCACTGGGGCGCCCGCTACCACCAGGTCGACGTAGACGTGCAGCATATCCATCGCCTGGGCGCATCCCACGTCACGCGGATCAGTCCCCAAGAACCGGTCCAGTTCCGGCCAGCCGTTCATGAGTGCCCCGTAATGTCGTGGCTCAGATAGCCATTAGCGGCAAGAGCGGCCCGCAGCTTACGCCGGGCATCGAACAACATTTTGTAGATCGCGTTGCGGTTGGAGGCCAGCTCAAGGGCCAGGGCGTCCAGCGGAACATTGTTGAGCACGATCGCGACGAAAACCTGCCGCTGCCGCGGGGTGAGCTCGTCATCCACCGCCCGGCGCACCGCGGCGAGCAGATCCCGCCACTCGGCCTCCTGAGCGGAGTCGAAGCCGAACCGGCCGGGCAGCCGGTCCCAGTCCTCGGCGTCCAGCGGCACCGCCGGGTGGCGCCAGAAGTGCCGCCCGAGCTTGGCCGATACCTCGAGGATGACGAATTTGCACGCCCAGGTGGTGAACCGACTCTCGCCACGAAACTGGTCGAGCTTGCTGGTGATGGCCAGCAGCGCGTCCGCAGCGGCCTGGTAGGCCAGGTCGTCCAGTTCGGGGCCGGAGATGGCCAGCCGCGGCCCGCGCCGGGCGACCTCGCCCCGCGCGATCCGGACCAGCAGCCCGTGCAGCCGCGCCAGCGCTGCCTCCCGCTGCGGGCCCCTGCCGTCCAGCCCCCGCAGCCACTCGGCCGACTCAGCATCGGGCCGGGCAGCTGGTGGCGGGGCGTGAATGGGGGACGTTCGGCACACGTGCTTAGTGCCTGATCGCGGACTGGTCTTACCTGCCCGGACGGCTCCGTCGCGGCTCGCCGGTGGCTTGCGGCGCGCGCAGGCCAGAGCGTTACCTGAAGAAGTGGGTCCGGGCCTGCGGCAGCCGGAGACCGTCGACGTCGATGTCGAGCTTTTCGTTGTAGAAGGCGACCAGGCCGACGATGGGCAGCAGCTGGCGGGTCGGGAAGTTGTAGGCCCACGCGAGATCCTGGTGGCCATCGCGCACCGTGTCACCGGTGCGCACCGACCAGTAGCCGCTGGTGACGCCCTTGTACGGGCACGCCGTCTGGGTCCCAGTGGGCACGAGATGCTCGAAGGCGACATCGGTGCGATCGAAGTAATAGCGGGTCGGCAGGCCGGTCTCGAACACCAGCACCGGCGTGGTGGTCTCGGCCAGCGTGATCCCCTCGAGTGAGGCCCGCACGTGGCGATGCGATCGAAGTGCGTCGACGCGGACGTAAGGGTTGCGGGGATGCACGAAGACCTGCTCGTCCTCCTCGTACCAGGCATCGAGCGCGTCCCAGTCGAAGCGGGCTGCGCCGGCCACCCCGTCGATCGCGTCGCCGCCGAACACTCGCACGGTGCCCGGCCGCTCCAGGCCGCCTGCACGCAGGCCATGGCGGCGTGCCGTGCCCTGGCGCAAGCGCTGGTCGTGGTGTTCGTCCACGAGGAACCGCATGTCGATGTCATCGGCCGGGATGTAGTACTGCGGGTAGAACGGCCATTCCCAGACATACCGCGCCCGGGTGGTGTCGAAGATCTGCTCGCCGCCGAACGTCGCCCGCACTCGCCGTGGCGCGGGTTCGACGTGATCGGTCTCCGCGATCATCTGCGGGTAGTCGCGATCGGCTGCGACAAGTGCTACGGCCATCGTGTCTCACTCCGTAACTCGGTAAGTCCGGCTGAGCTGGTCCATCGGTACTGCCACGCCGGCGACAGCTGCATTCATGCCGGCAAGCTCTTAGCGACGAGCGCAGCCCGGAACTTACCTCTGGCTCGCTGGCTTTTGCGGATCAGGATCCGCAGATCCGGCGGACTGTAAGCGCCGGCGTTCCGGGCAGGCTTCCGGCCGGGCTGAGCCTGACCAGTGGGTTACCGGCCATGAGGTAAGAGTGCGGCAGTCGGCGACGCTCATCGGATTGGTAACTAAGTCAACGTCTGATCGATAATCACTGTCTCAGTGATGGAATACGTTGTGGTGATGGGATGAACAGTTCCCGAACTCAGCCGGCCGCCTCGCCGACCGCCAGCCATGCTCCTGCCAACCGGTGGGCGGTCCTGGCGCTGCTGGGTGTGGCGCAGCTGATGGTCGTGCTCGACGTGACGATCGTCAACATCGCGCTGCCGTCGGCGCAGAGGGCCCTGCAGTTCTCCACCGGCGACCGGCAGTGGATCATCACGGCCTACGCGCTGACCTTCGGCAGCCTGCTCCTGCTCGGCGGCAAACTAGGCGACCTGTTCGGCCGCAAGTGGACGTTGGTCGCCGGACTACTCGGGTTCGCGGGCGCGTCGGCTCTCGGCGGGCTGGCCCCGTCATTTGGCGTGCTGGTCGCAGCCCGGGCACTGCAGGGATCGTTCGGGGCGCTCCTGGCCCCGTCAGCGCTGTCACTGCTGACCATCACCTTCCGGGATTCACCTGACCGGCCGAAGGCCTTCGGCATCTTCAGCGCGATCGCTGCCAGCGGAACCTCGATCGGGCTGCTGCTCGGCGGCCTGCTGACCGGCAGCCTGTCGTGGCGCTGGTCCCTGTACGTCAACCTGCTGTTCGCCGTCCCCGCGGCCATCGCGGCGCTGCGCCTGCTGGACGGAGGCGGTGCCCCGCGTCCGCACCCGCGTATCGACTTCGCCGGGGTCGGCCTGGCCTCCGCTGGGCTCTTCTGCCTGGTCTACGGTTTCTCCAACGCCGAGACCCACGCCTGGTCGGCCGGGCTGACCATCGCCGCCCTCACGGCGAGCGCCGTGCTGCTGGCTTGTTTCGTGGCCGTCGAGCACCGCGTCGAGCATCCGCTGCTTCCGCTGCACGTAGTGGCCGACCGCTCCCGCGGCGGCGCCTACGCGTCAATGGCCGTCGTCGGCGCCGCGCTGTTCTCGGTGTTCCTGTTCATGACGTTCTACATGCAGCAGATTCTGGGATTCTCGCCCTGAAAACCGGCCTCGGGTTCCTGCCGCTGACCGGCGCCGTCATCGTCACCGCGCCCCTGGTCCAGACCAAGATCCTGCCTCGTCTCGGTCCCCGGGCGGTAATAGTGACCGGCATGATCCTGGGCCTCATCGCCATGATCATTTTCACCCGGCTGACTCCCGGCGGGAGCTACGCCAGCCAGGTGCTGCCGGGGCTGATTCCCGCCGGGGCCGGGGCGGCCTGCATCTTCTCCGCTTCGTTCGCCACCGCCACCCTCGGCGTCAAGCGCACCGACGCCGGCATCGCCTCGGCCATGGTCAACACGGCCCAGCAGGTCGGCGGCTCCGTCGGCACCACCCTGCTCAGCACCATCTTCGCCGGCGCCGTTTCCGGCTACCTCGCTACCCACGTGCGCACGCCCAGCCTGCCCAGCAGCGCAGCTGTCCACGGCTACACCGCCGGCTTCACCGCCGGAGGCGTGATCTTTGCTGTCGGCCTCGTGCTCGCCCTGATCCTGCTGCCGTCCCGGCGCACCCTCCAAGCCCGGGCCGCCGCCGCGAGCGCCCCATCTGCCGCCCCTGACGGCGTGGACGTCGCTCCTTAATACGAATCGTCCCGCGCCTGCCGACCGCGGAATGCCAGTCCGGGCATACTGAAGCTGATGACACACACAACGGAGGCGGCAGGCCCCGAATGTCAGCGCGTACAACCGGCCATCGCAACGCCGCTGCATCGAAGGAGCGACTTTCTCGATGACCTTCCGCAGCAACCCTCCGCCGGCCGGCCTCATGATTCTCCTGCCCCGCTTGGCCAAACAGGTCCTGCGACGCAGCAGCCCCGACCAGATCGGCATGCACCTCCGGCTGATCATCGCCCTGAGCTACCTGCGCGACCACGACGGAGCCCCTCAGCAACACCTCGCCGACGTGCTGGCCATGGACGCCAACAACGTCGTCCTGCTGCTCAACGAACTTGAAAGCGCTGGTCACATCACCCGGCGCCGCGACCCCGCCGACCGCCGCCGCCATCTCGTCGAGCTCACCGACGCCGGCCGGCGCGCGCTCCTGCACGCCGAACACGCGGAACGTGCTATCGAAGACGAGGTCCTGCGTACCTTGACTATCGAAGAACGCGAGACCTTGCGTAACCTTTTGCGCCGCGCTGTCCGAGACGCCGAGCCCTCGCTCGCCGAGGACGGTCAGACACACACCGCTCACAAGACCGGCTAAGACAGGTCCGCCGCGACGGCTTCGGCGACCAGGCTGCCCCTGCCGGCAACTGGTGCTCGACGAGCCGCTAGCGACGCTCGACCCGATAGCTCCTCTCGTTCGAGCATGCACAGACGACAGCGCTGGGCGCCCAGGCCGCCGCCCAGAGCCTGGGCCCGTTCGGCAGCGAGTTCCGCCCCACGAACCCGGATCAGCTGCTTGTGTCCAACGCGCACAACGCCGGCACCGGCACGGTCTCGGCGTCCCAGGACTCGGCCGCCGGCATATTGTCGCCGGGGATCTCCCGGTTCGCCGCCGGCAGACCGCCCCGTGCTGGGTGGAGATCACCCAGCACGGCCGGTTCCTGTTCACCGTGAGCACCGGATCAGGCACCATCTCCCGCTGCGTGATCGCCCCTGGCGGCGCCCTGACGCTGCTGGGCAGCACACCGGTCGGCGCCACCGGCGGCCGCGTATCCGCTGGTCCTGATCTCCCGGCTGTCCGGAGACCAGACCCGAGCCATCCGGGACGTCGCCGACATCGCGTATTCCACGGCGGAAGGAACACAAGCAGCACGTTCAGGACCTGGCGCCAGCCGGCCGGCCTAGTCGTCAGGCTTGTCGCCAGCTTCCGCACTGGCCGCATCACCAGAGGGTCAGAGCCGAAGCGGCCACGGCAATCGTGCCCGGCGTCTGCGCACACACGTAAGACCGGGCCGCGATGGGCCGCTAAACACACGGGGTGCGGTTCCAGGCACACCTGCACCGGACAGACAAGGAGACTGAGACATGGCCCTGCTGAGCCCAGGAGACACCTTCCCGAAGCTGACCGTAACAGTGCCCGGCGGGCAGACCCTCACGCTGCCGGATGCCCTGGCTGGTGACTTCGGCGTGGTGCTGTTCTACCGCGGGTCATGGTGCCCGTACTGCAACGCGCAGCTGCGGGCCTTCCAGCGCTCCAGCGGCGCTCTCGCCGAGGCCGGCATCCGCATGATCGCGCTCTCGGTCGACGACGAGGCCACCACCGCCGAACTGATCAGCAAGCACGGCCTCACCTTTCCGGTCGGCCACAGCGCCGACGCCGCCGCGGTGGCCGGACTGACGGGCGCCTTCGTCAACCCGGACCCGCGCTACCTGCAGTCCACCGGGTTCGTCCTCGACCCCGCCGGCCGCGTCGTCGTCAGCGTGTACGCCAGCGGCGCCATCGGCCGGCTCGTGCCCGAGGACGTCATCGGCCTGGTGCGCTACCTGCGCGAGCATGCCGCCGCCGCCTCGGCCTGATCATCGAAAGGCCACGCACCATGACCATCAAGCTCGGAATTCTCGCCCTGCTCGAAGCCAGGGACGGGCAGGGCGACCAGCTCTCGGCCTTCCTGGAGGCGGGCCGCGAGATCGCGGTCGCTGAGCAGGGCACCGTCACCTGGTATGCATTCAAGATCAGTGACACCAGCTACGGCATCCTCGATACTTCGAGACCGAGGACGCTCGTGCCGCCCATCTCGGCGGCCAGATCCCGGCTGCCTCGGGCAGGTCGCCGGCGACCTGCTCGCCCCGAGCCGAGATCAGGCTAATCGACGTCCTGGCCGTCAAGTTAGCCGCGCCGCTGGCTGACCGCAGACCAAGGAACCGTAGGCCCGGACGCACTCGGACAGGCGGGCTGCTGCTGCGGGCGTGCGCTCGGAGCTGATCCGCACGTCGGGGCCAGCGCCGGGCGGCCGGCCTCGAAGCCGACAGCGTTCACACCGACGTGAGCGCCTACCGCCAGCGCCTGCTCCGGGGGAGCTGGAAGCGGCAGTGGAGGCGGCGGCGCGGTGAGCTGCTGGCCGACTTCGACGACGAACTCATCAGGAGCGCGACGCCCTCCGCGACGAACTCCGGCGCCTCGAGGGGCTCGCGAGCCAACAGAGCGAGACGGGGGAATCGTCTACGGCGCTGGCAGCGGACGCGGCGGCTCGCCGCGAACGACCCCCTTACCGAGCAGCCGACGCGCGAGCTGATGCGCAGGCGGGCGCTCGGCGGCGGCCGCGCCGCAGCGCTGGCCGCCAACGCCCGCCTGCGCGGCGGCTCGCCGCCGACCTTCAGATGCGCGACGGCGGTCCGCGAACTCGCTGACGCATCGTGCGGTGACGAGCTCCTGCACGCTCGCATCCGCATGACACTGTTCAGGGACGTGCTCGTTCAGGTGAGCGCGGCGCGGGGCGGGAAAGTGAGCGGATCGCAGATCATCAGGTGAACGCCGCCGACCGGCTCGAACGGCAGCGCATAGGCGCCTGCTGGGCGCGGACGAACTCCATGGCGAACGTCTCGCCGGGCTAGCTCGGCTAGCCAGCAGCGAGCAGAGCGGAACGGCGGGCCGGACGATCTCGCGCGCCCGCGCACCACAGCTGCGCCGACAGCCGATCAGGGGAAGCGGCCGGTCTCCTCAGCGACGCGCAACAGGGCCTCCGTAGAGCGGGAAAATGGGCGGAGATGAACAGCACGCGAAGAGGGGACAGGCCACAAGCGACGCCGCGCCTCCAGCAGCAGGCCTCATCGGGATCTCCGGTGAGCACAAGGCTGCTCCCGGCTTCACAGCTCGGGTTCGGGCCATTCCTCTTGCCGCCGGCGGGCCAGCTAGCGCGTCGCCGCGTAGGCGGGCCAGCGGCAGGCATCTCCTTGTCCGCTCTCGCCAGGCCTGGTAGTCCGGCTATGTCTCCGGCGGCAGGGCTGGCAGGCAGCATGGCTCAGTCCCGTGTCGGCGTGGCTGAGCAGCGGGTCAGAGCCTCTGCTCGCGGTAGCGTCACGCCAGGATGGCGTTCCCAGGGCCACGAAAGGTCCGCCGGAGGTACGCGCGAGGTACATCGGGCTGCCGGCGTCGGGCACGATCTAGGATCACAGCTCATGGCGTATCGCGGCGGATCGCCTCGGCGGGGTGCGTGGCACCCGGATCCCCTCGCGCAGCACCCGGATCATCTCCGCTGTGATCGCGGCCGCTGCTCGTTGACCGCCGTCACCGTGGCGGCAAGTTTCGGCTCGTACGCTGGCGCCAGCCCGATGCGGGCCGCGTCCGACGCGATGGTGCTGCTCAGACGGCGGTGCGGCCGCCGTCGACCGGCAGGATCGCGCCGTGGACGTAGGCGGCATCGTCAGTCGCGAGGTAGGTGATCGCGGCGGCGATGTCGTCGGGCAGGCCGGGCTTGCCGTGCGGGGTGGTGGCGGCGAGCTGGTCGAGGGCCTCGCCCATCGGGGCTGTGCCCTCAGTGCGGGTCGGGCCGGGGCTGACGGCGTTGACCCGCACGCCGGAGGGCCCGTACTCGGCTGCCCACGCCTTGGTCAGCAAGACGAGAGCAGCCTTGCTGGAACCGTACAGGGCCATGCCCGGCTGGCCGAAGTGGGCAACCATCGTGGTGACATTGATGATCGAGCCCTTGCCGCGGGCAGCCATCGCCGGGGCGAGCTCGGCGACCAGGAAGAACGGCACCTTCACGTTCACGTCGTACACGCCGTCGAAGTCGGCCTCGGTGTGAGAGGCGGTGGGACCGAACGGGAAGATGCCGGCGTTGTTGACCAGGATGTCGATGTGGCCGCCGCCGAGCTCGACGGCCTTGCGAGCCAGCTCGCGCGCGCTGGCCTCGCCGGACAAGGAGGCGGCGACGAAGTCGGCCTTGCCGCCGGCGGAGCGGATGCGCTCGACGGACTGGTCGCCGCGGGTGGTGTCTCGCCCGGTCACGATGGCGTGGGCGCCGTTCGCGGCCAGGCGGGCGGCGGTGGCGCGGCCGATGCCGCTGTTGCCGCCGGTGACCAGGGCTATCGATCCGGTCAGGTCTGCAGTCATGATGGAGGGGTTCCTTTCGCTGTGTCGTTCCGATCGCCGATCTGGCCAGCCTGCCGGGTAGCTCCCGACCGGAGCGGGGTCAGAGGGGGTCGGATACGTCCCAGATCTGCCCGGTGGCATCGCTGTTCAGGTGAGCAAGCAGCGAGCGCGCGGAGTGTTCTGGGGTGATCAGTGCGCCGGATTCGTAGGACCGGGTGAACCGGTCGTGCAGCGCCGCGCCGATCCGGGCCGGATCCTGGCTGCGGATCCACGCCTGCATCGCGGTGTCGACCGGCCCGGGCCGGAACGCGTTGACGGTGACGCCGGTGCCCGCCAGTTCCGCGGCGAGGTTGACGGAGTGCGCCTCGAGCGCTGCCTTGCTAGCGGCGTAGGCATTGGCGCCGATCATCGACTCCGGGTGGGCGGCGATGCCGCTGGAGACGTTGACGACGCGCCCCCACTCCTGGCCGAGCATCCCGGGCAGCAGCGCGAAGGTCAGGCCGGCGACCGCGACGACGATTGACGGCGATCGCGGCTGCCCACTCGTCCGGGTGGGCGTTCACGCTGGGACCCAGCGGCCATACCACGCCTGCGTTGTTGACCAGGATGCTCACGGTCCCGAGCTCGTCGCGTGCGCGCTTGGCAACTTGGTCCCGCTGGTCCCGGTCCCCGAGGTCACCCGGGATCACCACGGGCTTCCCGCCGCACTCACGTACGTGCCGCGCCGTCTCGGCGAGCTCGTCATGAGACCGTGCCACCAGGCCAACCGTGCTCCCGGTGCTGGCCAGGCCGATCGCGACAGCCCGGCCGATGCCGCGGCCGGCCCCGGTCACCAGTGCTGTCTTGCCGTCCAGTGAAGTGCTCATGCGTGGTTAGCAGCCGCCCGGCGCGCTGGTCTTACCTACGGCTTGCTGCTTATGCGCCGTTGCCGCGCACGGCCGACGGTTTCGTAGGGTTGTCAGCATGACGCCAGCCGATCCCGCCGTCGAGGCGATCTTCCCCCCACCCTGGCTCGACCCCGGCTCCGACCAGTGGGTCCGGACGCTCAGCGGCACCGGTACAGAGCGGGAGGAGGCGCTGGCGCGCCTGCACGAGCTGCTGCTGAAGATCGCGAAAGGCGAGACGCGCCGGCGCAGCGGGCAACTCCGGATCAGCGGCCCCGAACTCGACGATCTCGCGTATCAGGCGGCGGCCGATGCCCTCCTGGCCATTCTCCGCAAGCTTGGCCAGTTCCGGGGGGAGAGCCGGTTCACGACCTGGGCCTACAAGTTCGTCATGTTCGAGGTATCGGCCAAGATCGGGCGGCACTTCTGGCGCAACCCGGCAGTGCCGATGGACACCGAGGACTGGGACCGGCTGGCCGACCGGTTCGGGCTCGAACCGGATCGGGAAGCAGAGCGACGGGAACTGGCCGGCGCTGTGCGCCGGGCTGTGGATGAGCATCTCACCGAGCGGCAGCGCAAGGTGTTCGTGGCGATCGTGCTCAACGGCGTCCCGCTAGACGCACTGGCCATTGAGCTCGGCTCCACCCGGAACGCGATCTACAAGACCATGTTCGACGCCAGACGTAAGTTGCGGGCCGCTCTTGCCGCCAACGGATACCTGGACGATGAAACTTCGAGGCACTCATGAACGGCTGGCCAGCGCTCGACGACTTCCTGCGGACCGACCCGCGCGATGTGGGCTGTGCCGAGGCGATGGACCTGCTGCACGTGTACGTCGACCTGGTGGCCGCGGACGCCTCGGCGGCGGAACGCTACCCGGGCATCGCAGCTCACCTGCGCGCGTGCGGACCGTGCGGCGAGGACTTCGCCGGGCTGCTCGCGGCGGTGCGCGGCTCAGCGGAATGACCAGCCCGGCGGGCTGACCGGACCGCCATGCCGTCGCGTGGCTGGCGGCGTTGGGCGTCGTGCACGGCGGCGAGCCGTCTCGGCCTCCAGGGCCAACGGCTGCGAGTTGGTCCCGCCCATCTGGTCAGCCTCAACCGCCGCGACACGCCACCTGGGAATGCCTGTCAGGTCCGATCCGGGACGCTCATCACCGGCCAGTGCGGCCCGATCCTGCTGCCACCACGCTGCCTTGAAGATCAAGAAGGCCTGACCGCCACTGGCAATCAGGCCTCTGACCTGGACTTCCTGGTAGCGGGGGCGGGATTTGAACCCGCGACCTCTGGGTTATGAGCACAGAACGGCACGGTTCAACCCAATCCGGTTCCGTGCGGCACTAAACGAGCCTCGGCATCGGCAGCCTGCGGGCTGGCCTTTGAACATGCCGACCGTCCCAGGCGTGGAAGCTGGCGAGACGCGCCTGACTGATTTCTGCCAGGGTGGCGCGATCGACGCAACGGAATCTCGTCACGGAAAGTGAACGAGCCTCAGACAGCAATCATCGCCGGCCACGCCGAACGCCGAATATTTGCGTCCGCGGGTTAAGCAGCTTTCTGAGTTTACACGGCGCAGATGAGCCACTTATGTTCTCCAATACGCGGTCGCAGCAGTGTCGCTGCCTGCTATCGATTTTGCGGAAGGGATTCCGAGCATCGTTACTATCTGCGCCGTTTTCTCTCACGCTTCTGGACTTTGACAAGCCGTTCGGCGGTGGCCAGAGGGTTGGGGTCGAGGCCGGATGAGTCCAACTGGGCCTGCAATTGCCGTGCTCGGCTGGCCCAGCCGTGGCTGGTGCCTTCGACTTGGTCGAGGGTGGCGTGGGCGGTCAGGGCATCGAGTTCGTGCCAGGGCAGGTGGTGGTTGAACGCTTTCCGCCGCGCGGCATCAGCGTCATCGCGGCCTTGTGCCAGCGCATCTTCGTTGCCAATAGTGGTGGCCTGAGCGGCGCGCAACCGGGCCCGGCCTGCTAGTGCTGTGGCGTGGGCGGGGATGAGGTCGCGGGGTGCGGCGATGGTGATCGCTTCGGCCAGGTAGCGTTGCGCGGTGTCCAGGTCGCCGGTCGCCTGGGCGCAGGCGGCCAAGCCGGGGAGGGCCTCGGCGAGTTCGGTGAGGTAGTCCCCGTTGCGGAAGCCCGCGACGGCGGCGGCCAGGTGCGTTCCGGCGGTGCCGGTGTTCCCGGCGGCTAGAGCCCGGCCCCCCAGTATCTGATAACACCGGGCCAGATCTTCGTTCCAGCCATTCCTGCGGCAGATGCTGACGTTGCGGCTGGTCAGATCCTGGGCCGGTCCGTCCCGCCCGGTCCGGGCCAGCCACTGCGCCCACAGCGCCCCTTCAAAGGAGTACAGGTGCTGTCCACTTTCGGTGAGGAAGATCTGGTCGGCGCTGGTGAAGTGGTCCTCGGCGGCGGCGGCATCCCCGGCCAGGCCAGCCAGCCACCCCAGACACGCGCGTGAGCGCCAGGCCTTGTCCCGGTCACGGGCCTCCTCGGCGATGGTGAGAGCTTCTTCAGCAGCCTGCCGGGCCTGATCGCCCAGCCCGAGACGGCCCAGGCACCCGGCCAGGTTCAGCAAACTGATCGCCAGGTTGCGCATGTCCCCGGTGTCACGCCCGTAGCGGGCGGCCAGGGTCAGGTAATCGCGAGCGGTGGCCGGATCCCCCGCGTTCTTCGCGTGTAGGCCAGTCTCGTTCAGGTACCAGGTGAGGCCGTTGGGGGCGAGGTGGGTGGCACAGGCGTCGCGGCGGGCGGGGGTGGCCACGAACGCGGTGGCCGTACGCTGCCCCAGCCGCGCTGCGGGCAGGTGCTTCCACACCCGGCCGTTGCCGCAGCGGGCCTGGTACAGGTCGTCGGCGGGTTTCCACTGCTCGGCGTCGATGAGCAGTTCGATGGCCTCGACCACCTGCAGCGCCTGCTCCCGGGATGTCGCTGTTCCCTGGGGCAGCCCTGTCAGGCTGGTAGTGGCGGCGGTGCTGGCGGCTGCGAGGGCGAGGGGGCGGAAGGTATCGCGCACCAGAGGGTGGGCGGAGATGGTGCCGTCAGGGTGCCAGGTAGCCAGCCCGGCCAGCCTGTCCCGCACCGCCGCCTGCACCATCTCCTCCGTCCACTCGGCCAGCCAGCCTCCGAACGCCTCATGGTGGGCCACCGCCAGCACCGCGTCGGCGGTAACCGGGCGGGTAAACAACGACACCGCCGCGAGCAGGTATCGGCCCGCCTCGCCCAGCCGTCCAGCATAAAACCCCAGCACCTTACCGACCCGGGCATCCGTGCGGGCAGCGGTGGCCAGTTCGCCGCGCAGCGCGGTCAGGTCGGCGGCGGGCAGGTGGGCGGCGAGCAGGGCGGCCAGCACGGTGACGGCCAGGGCGTGCCCATCGACCGCCGCCACCAGATCGCGCCGCCCGGCCTCCGGCAGCCAACCGCCGCCCGCAGCGGCCAGCAGCGCCGCACCCTCGGCGGGGGTGAACGCGGGCAACTCCAGCATCCGGGCGCTGCCGCCGTCGAAAGCTTCCAGGTCGGCGAACGGGAACCGGCTGGTCAGCACTACCAGCCCGCCGTGGTCCATTTGGCAGGCGCCGGTCAGTATCTCGCGTAGCAGCCCGTCCAGCAGCCGCCCGAACCCCTCAGCCGCCGGACCTTCCTGCACTACCTCCAGGCCATCGAGGACCAGCAGTACCGGCGCCGCCGCCAGCACCTCCAGCACCCGGCCCGCCACCCGCCCTGTCGCTGGGACCAGGACGCCGAGGTCCTGCTGTGCCCATTCCAGAAGCCCCTCGGCCCAGCGCTCTGCAGACGGGTCGGCGTAGAAGCTCCACCCGAACACCCCCTGCAGCCCCGGCCGCCGGGCAAGTCCGCCCGCCCCCTGGACCCAGTGGGTGACCAGGGCAGTCTTGCCCGCCCCGCCCCACGCGCTCACCCCGGCCAGGCGCACCTGCGAGTCGCTGGCCCACCGGTCCAGCCGGGCTAGCTCTTCGGCCCGGCCGGTGAAATGCGCCACCGGCTCCGGCGGCGGCACCCACCGCACAGGCACACCAGCCCCGCCAACGGCCGCATCAGCTCCGGGCCCCGGCCTGGCTGCCGCGACAGCGGGCCGGGCGGGCACCTCGACCGCTGGCGGGAACCGGGCATCGGCGAGCCCCGCCAGCAGCGCTGCCAGCGCGGAATGATCCCCGCCCGGCGCGGGATAAAGGACAAGCTGCGCGCCGTATTGGATCTCCGCCCGCCGCGCCAAAACCCCCAGGTCATTCGCCTCGGCCGCGGGGTCCCAGGCCATGACCGCCACATGCTCGGGCGCGGCCCCCGGGTCGTGCTGGGTGCCCGAGAGCAGCGGCACTTCCCGCAGGATGGCGGCGAGCCGCTGGTCGGCGAAGCTGAACCCGATCCAGCACAAATGCCCACCATCGGCCAGCCGCTCCAGCACCCGGGCCAGCTTCCCCGCATACGCTCGCCGGTAGTCGCTGGCGGCCAGCACCACCGAATCGGGCTGGCTGTGCACCCCATGCGCATACAACACCGGCAGCTCTTGGCCGGTGAACACTCGCCTGGTGCGCCATTCATCCAGGCCCAGTTCGTCCTGCCAGGTTATGAACCCCGTCGCCGACGCTCTCGGCCGCACCCGCATCCGCGCGTCCACGATGCCGGGGTCATAGTTCGTGGTCACTACGCCGCGGAACGCGCACCGGCACACCCGTTCCTGCACCACCGTCCACGACCGCCCGGACACCGGGTCGGTGCGCACCCGCAGCACCTCACGCAGCACTGCGTGATAGGACGGCCCGCCCAGGGACCGCCGGACGATCTCAACGACCTCCTCCGGCGCGTTGCCCGCCAGCGCCCGGCACGTCGCCGCCTCCGTCTCGCTCAGCCGCCCGGCGGCCGCGTCCACCAGCTCACCGATCAGCCCCGCCCACAGCGGATACAGCGGCACGGAAGCGCCCGCGCCCAGGAACGCCACCGCCTCTCCGGAGGCCAGGTAACCGCGCAGCGCCGCTAACCCCGGGCCGTTCACCCGCCCCAGGGCCGCCTGCTGATCCGCGGGCAGCCCCACCAGGTAACCAGGATCCTGATCCCCCACCATGCCCCGAATCCTCCCGCACTCCTAGCGATCCCGCATCTGCCGCTAGCAAGCCCCTCGCAAGGACTACCGCTACCAGGCGTTGCCCGAAGACGACATCCCTCGGCGGCAGCCTGCGAACTCCAGTCTCGATCCGGCTGTCTCTGCCGGAGTTCCAAGCCGGACCAATCCCCAGAAGATATCCAGCCGTCATGACACAGAATGACCGTTCTGCACGCCTCAACTGATGAGCATCGCGCGGTGCTGGCCGCGCATAGCAAGACCTCTTTGAGAGCGCTGTCAAGGTCTGCGGCGGATTTTCTTCGATCCGGGTTCCGGCGGCGTGGTTCGGCTGGCTGGGGTGGCGGGCCGTAGGCTGGAGCTGGGCCCGGGAGTGGCTGGTCCGAAGAGCTGGCGTTCGGGGTGTGAGCCGGCCGCGCTGGAGTCAGAGTCGTTCCCCGGTTGCCCTCCCGGGCCCTCGTTGGCGCTGGTGGCGGCGTGGCGGGCATCGGCGCGGAGCCGGGCGTAGATGGCGTCGCTGATCCGGCGCTTGAGGGACCGGAGCGCCTCTTTGTGGGTCTTGCCCTCGGCGATTTTCTTGTCGTAGTAGGCGCGGCCGTCGCTGTGGGCGTGGCGGATCTGGGTGATCGCGGTCATGTGGATGGCGTGGTTGACGCGCCGGTTCCCGCGCAGTGACAGGCGGTAGATTTTGCGGTTCCCGGAGGACACTTCGACCGGGGCGGTGCCGTTGTAGGCGGCGAAGCGGTCCCTGGTGGCGAACCGGGACACGTCAGCGACGTCGCCGATCACAGTGGCGGCGACGAACGGGCCGACGCCGAACAGATCGGTCAGGCTGGTGCCCGACGCACGCACCGCGGCCGCGAGCTTCTTCTTCGACTCGCGCATCTGCTCATCCAGCCGCCGCATGTCCGCCAGGAGGTCGGCGGCAAGGCCGGTGCGGGCCTGCCCGGCGACGCCCGAAGGCGTGACGTGCTCTAGGATGCGGGTGGCCTGAGCTGCGGTGATCTCGTCGGGCACGCCGCCGGGCACCAGTTCGCAGAGCACGGCGTGCAGGCGGCACGCGGCCTGGTTCTTGGCCCGGCCCAGGTCCCGGTGCCGCCGGGACCACACCCGCAGCACCGCTTCGTGATCCTCAGCCCTCACCTGCCGCCGGGTCCTGGAGCGCAGCGCCGCGACCGCCACCGAGTAGGCATCGTTCGGGTCGTTCTTGTTGCTGGCGCCGGTGGCCAGCAGCCGCACCCGGGCGCCCAGCTTCGGCTGCACGTCCAGCACCAGCTCGCCAGCCGCGACGAGCTGCTGGGCCAGCAGGTGGCCCAGGCCGCCGGCGCCCTCGACCGCCCAGGTCCGCTCCGGCCACTTCGCCGCCCAGGTCACCAGCCGCTGCGCCTGGCCGGCCGAAGCACCGACCCGCAGATCGCCCAGCGGCTCCTCCGCCGCACCGATAGCCACCGCGGTGTGTGACCCCTTGTGCGGATCCACCCCGATCATCACTGCCGTCATCAGCACGCTCCAGTCCTCGATCCAGGGATGCAGGACCGCGGCGGGCATGCCTAATTACGGTGCTTGCGCTCGTTCCTCTTTCGAGCCACGCCACGGCGAAACCCGGCAGGCTGGCACCTCGTTATTAAGCCAGACCGCGACTGCGGATGCGGCCGGCAGGCGGTTAGGGAGCCAGCCCGCTGGGCCTCTCGGACGCTACGGCAAACCCGCAACATCCGCCTCGATCTCAATTAGGCGGATACGGATTGTAGGTCACGGCGGTGCTGCTCACACAGCGTGAGATACCCTGAGCTTTCCCGTCCCGGCTGGGGGGTTGGCGACTTCCTCGTGGCACTGCTGCCACGGGGTAGGTGCCTGGGAGTTGGTGAACTCCGCTTGTCAGCAGTGGCTGGCTCGGCGGGATACTTGTACCTCATGTTTCTTGATCGTTAACTTGCGAGTAAGGCAGGGCCAGCGGCACACGTAGGGTGCAGGCATGAATGCCACGTCTGCAGCGGATGAGGCGCGGGAACCTGTCGTGGGCTCCACGGCGGGTGCAGCCTGGGAGCCTGCCGTTGGCTTGCGCCGTCCAGGCGGCGGCACGATCCTGGATGCGATTGGCAACACGCCCCTGGTCGTGGTGGACGGGATATGGGCCAAGCTCGAGTACCTCAACCCTTCCGGGTCAATCAAGGCGCGGATCGCCAAGTACATGATCGAGCGGGCGGAGCGGGAAGGGCTGCTGGCTCCGGGTGACACCATCGTGGAGGCAAGCAGCGGCAATACCGGGAACGCGATGAGCATGGTCGCTGCCGTCAAGGGCTACCGGATGCTCGTGGTCATGCCGGATGGGATGAGCGGCGAACGGCTGGCGATCTCGCGGGCCTTCGGCGCGCAGGTGATGACCCTCGGCGACTTCCATGTCAATGACGCGCTGGCCAAGGTCGCCGAACTCGGCCGCAAGCCCGGCCACTTCGCGCCGCAGCAATTCGATTCGGAGTGGAACGTTGAGGAGAACCGCACCTGGCTCGGCCCCGAGACGCTAGCCCAGCTGCCCGATGGCGTGGTCCCCGACGCCGTGGTCGGCGGGGTCGGCACCGGCGGCACCATCGTCGGCGTGGGCCAGTGCTTCCGCGAGCGCAACCCATCCTGCCGGATCGTTGCCGTCGAGCCCAATGAGTCGTGCACCCTGATGTGCGGCGAGGTGGGCCGGCACCTCATCGAGGGCATCGCCGACGGCTTCGTCCCCGGCATCTTCGCCAGGCACCGGCACATCATCGACGAGATAGTCCCGGTGGACAGCGACGCGGCGATCGCCGAGATGCGCCGCCTGGCCCGCGAGTTCGGGATGTTCGTGGGCCCCAGTTCCGGCGCGCACCTGGTCGCCGCCCGCGAGCTGCGAGCACGGTATCCGGGCCTGCGGCACGTCGTCACATTCTTTTGCGACGAGGGAGAGAAGTACATCAACGACTACTTCCCCGGCACCTGACCAAGCACCAGCGGGCCCGCGGCCCTGCCCCATTACCTCTGCCGCCCGCCAGGACGAACCCAGGTCAGCCGCCACGGCTTCGGCGAGATGGGAATGCTCGCCGACTCGACCGCGGCTGGCGCGGGGTCGGCCCGGCGGCTGGTGCAGGCGGCGATCGGCTGGGCGCGCAGCCCATTCGCCGGGGCAGTCCCCACACGGCGATCAGCCCTTGGCGATGGTGGCCCCGAACCCAAAGGAAACATCCAGCGCAGCCGCCCACATAGCGCTGAACGGAGGGCTTGGCAGGCAGTACGCGTGTGCCGTGAGGTCAGGGCCGACCAGGTCGCCATCGTGGATCGTCTCGTTGCAGCTGACGCTTTGGGCACGCCGTAGAGATCACAAGCGAGGTCTGCATGGTGCCGACAGGCACCTCCAGCGGGAGCAGGTGCGAGGGCCAGTGCATAGAGCCCGTCATCGCGGCGTGCCTCAAGATCCGCTGCTACCGAACCCCGAGTTTCCGTCAGGGATCGGTTCGTGATGTCCTCTGACCGTGACCAGTCACGGGTAGGTGCCCCTGCTACTAAATGTGAGCGCAGTTGTGGTCCCAGAGTGCTCGCAGGCACGCCGAATAGGTCCTGCGGACAGGAGCGCAGCCCGGATTGCAGGGCGTGCTCAGATTATTCGTTATTGGGCGCTGGCTGCGTTCTCCTGAGTACGTCGGGGAGAGTGGTTTTCCCGTTATCTCCGAAGCGGGCCCTAAACTGCAGCTATGCCTGCCGGCTCCAGGGCTTCTCCGGCTATTCTCCGCGACACGCGCGGTTGGTCGGCACGGCTGGCGTGGACTGCTCCGGGCTCACCAGGCCGGTCTCGTAGGCCAGGATGACGGCCTGGACCCGGTCGCGCAGCTGGAGTTTGGCGAGGAGCCGGGCGACGTGGGTCTTGACGGTCGCCTCGCTGAGGGTGAGCTGGGCGGCGATCTCGGCGTTGCTCGGGCCGCGGGCCAGCAGCCGCAGTACGTCGAGTTCGCGGGGGGTGAGGTGGGACAGTTCACGGCGCATCAGCGCGGGGGCCGAGGTCTGGAAGGCGAATCGTTCGACGAGTCTGCGCGTGATGGACGGGGCGAGCAGGGCGTCGCCGGAGCGGACCATGCGGATGGCGGCGATGAGGTACTCGGGTGATACGTGCTTGAGCAGGAAGCCGCTGGCCCCGGCGGCCAGCGCGCCGTAGACGTACTGGTCGAGGTCGAACGTGGTCAGCATGATGATCCGGCAGTCGGTGCCGGGCTCATTGGCCAGGATGCGCCTGGTGGCCTCCAGGCCGTCCATCTCCGGCATCCTGATGTCCATCAGCACCACGTCCGGGTGGTGTTCGAGTGCCGCGGCGACGGCCTGCGCACCGTCGGCGGCTTCCGCGATGACGGGGATCCCGGCATCGCGGAGGATCATGCGGAATCCGGTGCGCACCAGGGTCTGGTCGTCGGCGATGAGAACGCGGGGGGCGGGCTCACCGGGTGTGCTGTCAGCGTCGCTCACGACGGCACCGGGAGCGCCGCCATAGATGGCTGCTCGGGGAACCGGGCGCGGACCCGCCACCCGCCACCGGGCTGGCTCCCCGCGTCCAGCTCGCCGCCGTATAGCAAGACGCGCTCCCGCAGGCCGAGCAGGCCACGGCCGCTGCCGGGCATTTGCCCCAGCGCGCCAGGTGCACCGCGGGGACGTGGGGTCACTTTGTCTGGTGCGCCGCTGTCGGCGACCTCGACCACTAGAGCATCGTGCCGGTAGTCGAGTGTGACGGTCGCGGACGATGGCTCGGCATGTTTGATCACGTTGGTGAGCGCTTCCTGGATGACACGGTAGGCGGCCAGGTCCATGCCCGGCGGCAATGCCCGCGCGGTGCCGTGGACACGGAGCTCGGCGGACAGCCCGGCGGCGGCCACCCGGTCGATGAGCGGGCGGACATGGTCCAGGCCGGGCTGGGGCCGGAGCGGTGCGGTGTCCTGGGCAACGGCCGGATCGGCCTGTTCTGGCTCGCCAGGCTGCGCGAGCAGGCCGAGCATGTGCTGAAGCTCGGTGATGGCCTCCCGGCCGCTTTCCTCGATGGCCAGCAGTGCCGACCTGGCCTCCTCCGGCGAGGCGCCCAGCACCCGCCGGGCTGCGCCGGCCTGCACCACCATCATGCTGACGTTGTGCGTCACCACATCGTGCAGCTCGCGGGCGATGCGCGCCCGCTCGTGCCCGACGGCCTGGCGGGTAGCGCCCTCCTGCTCTTCCTTGAGCCGGAGCAGCCGTGCCTGTGATTCGCTCACGCGGCGCTGGCTCAGGCGCGCTGCGTTGCCGACGACAAGGACAACCATGATGAAAACCAGCAGCGTTGCGAGCATCGTGTAGTTACCGATCGGTGCCGGCCACAGGCCGCGGAAGACCAGGACGACGGCTACCGCTGGCGTACTGAGCAGTGCCGCGACGCGGTGCTTGCTGTGCACTACCGCGGAGTAGGCGGCGGGTACCAGCGCGATCAGGTCGATCGCGATGGTTGCGGTGGACCCGCGCAGCGGCCCTGGGAGCGCGATCACCAGGCACGCCGCCAGGCACAGCCAGAACGCGGTGAGCGGGCGGAACCGGCGGATTGCCAGCGGTGCTGTCCTGGCCGCCACCGCGGGAATGATGGCCTGCCATCCGGGCCTGCCCACGAAGGGAACCGGGCGACACCGGACCTGCCATGTTCCTGGCCGCGAGGCCAGCCACGGCCAGTGAGGCAACCGCAGCTGCTATGGGCAGCGCGATATCCGCCGCGATCTGATGCGCGCTCGGCGGGTCCGCGGATCGCGCGGACGCGGACAATCTCGGCCGCCAGCCGCGCTTCCGCAGCGGTCCAGGTGCCGGCTCGGCGTTGTGCCCGTTCACCAGCCCATTGTCGCGCAGTGAACCGTCCGTGCCATCGCCCGTGCGGGCTAACTGATTACCCCGCACGGATGAACGGCAGCCGGAAGCAGCCCGCGAAGATTACCCAGCGAGGCCGACGCCAGCGCCGCGGCACCTCGCCTACGGTTCCCGCATGGATGTCGTCATACAGCTCAGCGAGGTCACGAAACGCTATGACAGCGGTGCCCCCCGCCCTCGACCGCGTCAGCCTCAGGGTCGCCCGGGGGGAGACCGGATCGACCGTGCTGCACGCGCAACGCCGGTCGCGGCACGGGATGACCTGCCCAGGCTGAGGAGGAAGGCAGGGGTGACGCGATGAGCATGCTGGAACTGCGCCTGGTGTCCAAGGCGTACGGCCAGGGCGCCGCCGAGGTGCACGCCCTGCGGGAGGTCAGCCTGGACGTCGGCCCGGGGACGATGGTGGCGGTGATGGGGCCGAGCGGGTCGGGCAAGTCGACGCTGCTGACCATCGCCGGCAGCCTGGAGGAACCGACCAGCGGGCAGGTACTTGTCGCCGGGCAGGACCTGGCCGCGATGTCGCGCAACGACAAGGCGCGGCTGCGCCGCCGGTCGATCGGGTACGTGTTCCAGGACTTCAACCTGCTCTCAGGGCTGACCGCCGCGGAGAACGTCGCGTTGCCGCTGGAACTGGACGGCGTCGGGGCGCGGAAGGCCCGGGAAGCCGGGCTGCGCGTGCTGGATGGCCTGGGCCTGGCGGACCGCGCGTCGAGCTACCCGGACCAGCTGTCCGGCGGGGAACGGCAGCGGGTCGCGATCGCCCGCGCGGTGGTCGGCGACCGGCACCTGCTGCTCGCCGACGAGCCGTCCGGCGCGCTGGACTCGGCTAACGCCGAGGCGGTGATGCGCATGATCCACACCGCGTGCCAGCAAGGCGTCGCCGCCGTGGTCGTCACGCACGACCCGCAGCTCGCCTCGTGGGCGGACCGCGTCGTGTCCGTCAGGGACGGCCGCATCACCGGCCAGACGGTGCCCGCCTCGGGCCCGGAGTCGCTCCTGGGGCGGGACCGGTGAGCGCCACACTGCCCGGCACGCGCCCGCGCGCCGGAGGCGTCCCCGCCAGGCGGGCGGTGATGCGATGGGGCTGGCGGCTGTTCCGCCGCGAATGGCGCCAGCAGTTGCTCGTGCTGGGCCTGCTCACCGTGGCGGTCTCGGCGACGATCTGGGGCGCCAGTGTCGTCACGAACGCGCAGCTCCCGAACCCGAACTACGCGACGCTCGGCACCGCTGCCGCGTCGGTCACGCTGCCCGGCACCGACCCTCACCTGGCCGCCGACATCGCCACCATCCGGGACCACTGGGGCCCTGCCGACCTCGTCGAGACTCAGGACATCGCGACGGGCACCACCCAGCCGGTGCAGCTGCGCGCCGAGAGCCCGCACGGGCACTTCAACGCTCCGCTGCTCGGCCTGGTCAGCGGCGGCTACCCGGCCGGCCCCGGCCAGGTCGCGCTGACCAGCCAGGTCGCGGCCCTGTACGACACGCGCCTGGGCGGCACCTGGCCGGCCACCGGGACGACCTGGCGGGTGACCGGCATAGTGCAGAACCCGAGCGACCTGGCGGACGAGTTCGCGCTGGTCGCCCCGGGCCAGGTCACGCACCCCAGCCAGGTGGTCATGCTGCTCGGCCCGGCCGCGGCGCGGCAGGCGATCAGCGGCGGCAACGGGACGCTGCCCGGTGTCCCGGCGGCGACTGTGTCCTTCCCCACTGGCAGCTCGGGCAAGTTCTCGCCGGCGACGGTCGTCTTGCTGGTGGAGGTACTCGGCCTGGTGTTCATCGGCCTGGTGTCGGTGGCCGGTTTCTCGGTGATGGCCCAGCGCAGGCTCCGTGCCCTGGGCATGCTGAGCGCGATCGGCGCGACCGAACGCAACCTCCGCCTGGTCATGATCACCAGTGGGCTGGCCGTCGGCGTGACCGGAGCGCTGGCCGGGGCGGTGCTCGGCTTCGCCGCCTGGTTCGCCTACGTGCCGGTGCTGCAGCAGGCTACCGGCCACGTGGTCGACGCGGCGAACCTGCCGTGGTGGGCGTTCGGGCTCGGGGCCGTGCTCGCGGTCGCGACGTCGGTGCTGGCGTCCCGGCGCCCGGCCAAGACGATGGCCGCGGTGCCGGTGGTGGCCGCGCTGTCCGGCCGCCCCGCGCCGCCGAAGCCGGTGCACCGCACCGTCCTGCCCGGCGTCATCGTGTTCGTGGTCGGCGTCGTGTGCCTGGCGACCGCCGGCGGGCTGGCCGGGGCAGGCGGCAACGGGGGCAGCCCCGCGCTGCACCTGGTGGCCGGCCTGGTCGCCGTGGTCATCGGCATCGTCCTGCTCGCCCCGCTGGCCCTCAGCATGCTGAGGGCCAGCTCCCGGCTGCCCGTGGCGATCCGGATCGCGCTGCGCGACCTGGTCCGCTACCGGGCCCGGTCCGGTGCCGCGCTGGCGGCGGTCACATTCGCCGTGTTCCTGGCCACGGGGATCTGCATCGTCACCAGCGTCCAGTTCGAGAACGTCCTCGCCTGGACCGGCCCCAACCTGTCCAGCAGCCAGGCGATCGTCTACGCGCAGCCCCCGCAGGGCGGCCCCAACGCGGCGCCGCTCACCAGCACCCAGCTCGCCGAGGTGAGCAGGCACCTCAGCAGTCTCGCCGCTACCCTGCATGCGCCATCGGCGGTACCACTGGAATCCGCGGCCGCCACGCTGCACCAGGCGGGCGCGCAGGCCCATAAGGACTTCACCGGCACCGTGTACGTGGCGACCCCCCAGCTACTCGCCACGTACCGGATCACCGGCCGCCAGATCGCTCCCGGCGCCGACATCCTCACCATGCGGCCAGGAATGGCCAGCCTGCCGCACATGGAGCTGACCTGGGGAAGCTACGGCGTCCAGCAAGGTCCCGGCGGCCTGATGCACAAAGACCGCGTACTGCCGAACTGCGCGCTGAGCGACGGCTGCCTCGCCAGCCCCGCGATGCAGACGGTCAGCAGCCTGCCCAGCGGCACCTCCGCGCCGAACACGGTGATCACCCAGTACGCGGTAAGCAAATACCGGCTGCAGACTCACCTGGCCGGGTGGCTGATCCAGGCACCCACCCCGCTCACCGCCGCGCAGATCCACGCCGCGCGGCAATTCGCTCTCACCCATGGGGCGACGGTCGAAACCGAGTCGGGCTCGCTCGGCCCCGGCGAGATCGCCGACGGCGCCACCGCGCTCGGCATCGTGATCGCGCTCGGCGTGCTGGCCATGTCGGTCGGCCTGATCCGCAGCGAGACCGCGCAGGACCTGCGCACGCTCACCGCGACCGGCGCCAGCGGCACGACCCGGCGGACGATCACCGCCGCGACCGCCGCGGCGCTCGGCCTGCTCGGCGCCATCCTCGGCATGGCCGGCGCGGTGATCGCCGGGCTGGCCTGGGCCCGCAGCAGCCTGTCCATCATGTTCGGTGACGTGCCACTGACTGACCTGCTGATCCTGCTGCCCGGGCTGCCGCTGATCGCCGCCGCCGCCGGCTGGCTGCTCGCCGGCCACGAGCCCAAGGCCATCGCGAGGCAGCCGCTGGACTGACGTGGGTCTTCCCGGTCACTCCAGCCCTTCTTGCCCGGGTCACGCGTCAGATCCAGAAACTGATGGTTCCCCGGACCTGGCTCTCCGTCCATCGAGGATCACCGCGCATATCAGCCCGATATGGATCGCTCGGCTGAAGAGCACCCGAGACATCGCGACCGCGCAGAGCGGCGGTTACACGCGCTGGCTCCGGTCTGCACAAGTTACCGAGTGTCATCCCGGCTCTTGGCCCGGCTTCGCGGATCGCCGACTCGGCGCGCTTGGCCGAGGTCTGAATCGCTGCGGTGAGCGTGCGGCCTTACGTCAAGTGGAGCGCTGGCGCCCGGCGACGATCGAAGAACATGAATAAGCCATCGCCCAGGTCGGCGCACCATCCGGTTTCGCGTACGAGGTCAGTGGCCGGTCGCGAGGCGTGGCGGAGCGGGCAATTAGCGCTAGTCAGTTTGCAGTTTCCCAGCGCCCGCTAATCTGGCCGGCGTTGAGCGCCGGGCCGGTCATTTCCAGGTGGTGCCGTTCCAGTGCAGGATCAGGGTCTTGATGCGGCCGGCTGTGCCGGTCTGCCCGACCGCCCAGGCATTGTTTGCGGAGGTGGCGGTCACGCCGCGGAGTTCGGGGCTGGGCGCGGGGCTCGGGCTTGGCACCTGCGTCCACGCGGTGCCGTTCCAGTGCAGGATCACGGTCTTGCCGGTTCCGGTGGAGCCGACCGCCCAGGCGTTCTGGGCAGATAGGGCGGTCACGGCGTCAGAGGACGCTGCCGGCAGGGCTCGGGCTTGGCACCCGCGTCCAGCGTGAGCCGTTCCAGCGCACGATCAGGGCCTGGAAGCTGGTGCCGGTGGCGGCGTAGCCGACCGCCCAGGCGCTGCTGGGGGTGATAGCGGCTACGCCGCGGAGATAGCTGTCGTCCTGGGGGCTCGGGCTCGGCACGCGGGTCCACGCGGTGCCGTTCCAGTGCAGGATCAGGGTCTTGCCGAAGTTGCCTTGACCCGTTCCGCCGACCGCCCAGGCGTCGCTGGCGGAGGTTGCGGTCACGCTGGCCAGTTCGGCGCCGCCCGCGCTCGGGCTGGGTGCCCGCGTCCACGTGCTGCCGTTCCAGCGCTCGGTGAGGGTTTTGAGGGCGATGGTGCCGCCGACGGCCCAGGCGTTGCTGGCGGAGGTCGCGGCCACTCCTACGAGCTGAGGGTGGCCCGGTGGGCTCGGGCTGGGTACCCGCGTCCACGTGCTGCCGTTCCAGCGCAGGGTCAGGGTCTGGGCGGTGGTGTAGGTGCCGCCGACCGCCCAGGCGCTGGTGGCGGAGGTAGCGGTCACGCCGCTGAGCCATGCGCCGCCGGCGGGGGTGGGGGTGGGCACCCGGGTCCACGCGGTGCCGTTCCACCGCACGATCATGCTCTTCGCGGCGGAGTTGCTGCCGGTGGAGCCGGCCGCCCAGACGTTACTGGCGGAGGTCGCGGCCACGCCACCGAGGGAGCCGCTGACGGTGAACGATGCCGCCGGTCCCACCGGCCGTGGCCGGGCGCCAGCCATCACGGGCGCGGCCCCGGCCACCACCCCTACCACAAGCAGCGGCACGGCGAGAATTCTGACTGAACGTGTGGCGAGCTGGGGTGTGCGCACCGGCTGCCACCTCCCCCCTTGACCGGCCCGCGGGCTCCGCCGGTCCGGTAACCGGGACAGGCGGCCCGCAAGCAACAGGCCAACCGCCAGCCATTCGGCTGCCGGTCAGCTCAATTCCAGGTCTTGCCGTTCCACCGGAGGATCAGGGTGTTCGTGGGGCCGATGCCGCTGCCGCTGTAGCCGACCGCCCAGGCGTTGGTGGCCGAGGTGGCGGCCACGCCGCGAAGGACAGTGCCACCTCCCGGAGTGGGACTGGGCACCCGCGTCCACGCGGTGCCGTTCCAGTGCAGGATCAGGCTGATGCCGGGGCCGCACCCGCAATTGGTGCTGTCGCCGACCGCCCAGGCGTTGCGGGCGGACGTGGCGGCCACGGCATCCAGGAAGGGGATGAAGTGCGCTCCGAGGCTGGGGCTGGGCACCTGCTTCCAGGCGGTGCCGTTCCACCGCACGACCAGTGTCCTGGCCCCGCCGATATAGCCGACCGCCCAGGCGCTAGCAGCGGATGTCGCGGCCACACCGGAGAGAACGCCGCTCGAGCTGGGCACCTGCTTCCACGCGGTGCCGTTCCACCCCAGGACCAGAGACTTGCTGCTGGTGCCGGCCGTATAGGAGCCGACCGCCCAGGCGCTGCTGGCGGAGGTCGCGGCCACACCGGAAAGCCCGGCGCTGGTCCCAGGGCTCGGGCTGGGTACCTGCTTCCACGCGGTGCCGTTCCACCGCAGGACCAGAGACTTGCTGCTGGAGCCGACCGCCCAGGCGCTGCCAGCGGAGCTGGCGGCCACGGCGGACAGACTGCCAGCGGGTGCTGGGCTGGGCACTTGCTTCCAGGCGGTGCCGTTCCAGTGCAGGATCAGTGTCCTGGTGCTGGTGCCGGAGTAGATCTCACCGACGGCCCAGGCGTTGCTAGCGGAGGTGGCGGCCACGCCGGAAAGGACACTGCCTGCGGGGGCTGGGCTGGGCACCTGCTGCCACCCGGTGCCGTTCCAGTGCTCGATCAGGGCCATTCCTTTACTGGTGAAGCAGTGGGTGCAGCCGACCGCCCAGGCATTACTTGCGGAGGTGGCGGCCACGCCGTTGAGCTGGTTGTGGACAAAAGTCGGCGTGCCAATGGCCCGGGCCGGGGCAGCCACAGCGGGCGCCGCGGGTGCGATTCCGGCGGCCACGCCCGCCAGCAGTAGCGGCACGGCGAGAAGCCTGACCGAACCTGCGATATACCTGTGCATCCGAAGATCCCCCCAATTCCCCACCCCCGTGGCCCGGTAATCACCCCTCGTGCCACGGACCGGGCTGATCCCATCCCCAGGGCCTGCCTGAGCCGGCTTCAGTTCCACCTGCCCGACGGGCCCCCATCATGGACCCCGGTGCCGCCCACTATGCGCACCGCCGGGGACCGCCTGTCAAGCACGCTGGCCGGACCGGCAGGAACAAACGCCACAAGAATGGGCCAGCCTGTGACCAGTGGTGTCTGCTTAGCTGCCCGGTTCTGGAGTTAACCCTTATCACCCGGGTCGGCGTGACCCTGTTTAACCCGCAGCGCACCTGTCACCACAAGGCCCCCCGAACTGGATAGCACCGGGCCACAGGAAAGAACATGGGGAGGCTTATTTACCCGACGCTGCGAGCCGATCAACCTGTTCTGTCGTCGTAATGGGCGCGCTGTCAGGCACCGGTCAGCGCGCGCCGAACGGCGGTTATCTTAAGTCCATTTTTGAAAAGCCCAGGTGGAACGGGGGTTTTGCGTCGTATACATGTCGCTGATGAGAGGTTCCCGGGGAGGCTCAAACCTCAAAAGCGGCGGCAACAAGGGGATAAATGCAGGTCACGCGGGTGCCACCGCTTCCGCTGCGTCGTATACACCACTTAAGATAAACGTGTCCACGACGCAGCTGAAGGCCCGTCCAGCTACATCATGTACACCCGAAACTGACTTGAGATAACCAGCGTAAGAAGCGGTATGTCAAGCGGTTCCGGAGCGTTTCTGGGGGTCTTGGTGAATGGGTTCTGATCTGGGGTTTTACTGCGCTGGCCCCTGCTGGGGCGGGCGTTCGCCGGATGCGGGCATGGGGAATTCCGCGCCGGGCCGGTGGCTGTTCTGCGGCGCGGTTGCGGTGCCCGTCACCCGGGTCTTCTCGCCCTACGTAGTGCAAGCGGGCTGGGCCCGCCCGCGGGTGCGGGCGGGCCTGCTCCTACAGCGTTCAACCGGGCTGGTGAGAAGGTCCGGGCGACCAGGGGAGAGCTGCCCAGGGTTATCTGCGAGGTGGTCCTCGGGGCGGATGCGGGCTCGCTCTCCCCTCATCGGGGAGAAGGTCTAGGGCACCGGTGCGGGGTGCCTGCCGCGAAGCGCTGCTCAGGCGGCCTCCGCCTGGCTGCGGGGGGCGTGCTGGCAGCTGGTGGCGCCAGAGGCGACGCCGGGATCCCAGCCGGTGCCGTGGACGACTATGGAGTAGATCCAGCGCAGCAGCGAGGCGGCGCACGCGACCCGGGCCTTCGCGCGCCGCGCCTGGGCCGCGGCCGCCGCGCTGGCCTGCCGTGAACCCGTCCCGGACTGCGCTTGCGCGGCCTGCGCCGCGGCGGCGTCGGCGGCCGCGATCATCGCCGCGTATTTCGCGGCCATCACGGAGTTGTGGATGAGCAGCGGCCAGATCGCGCGCCACACGGTCAGCCGCAGGCCGGGCCGGCCGCGGCGGGAGATGTGCGCCTGGCCCTCAAAAGCGCCTGAGGCGTTACCGGACGGGGACAGCCCGGCATGCTTGACCAGCGATGATGAGCTGTCATACCGGCGGGGATCACCGGTCTCGGCCAAGATCGCCGCCGCGCCGACAGCGGTCAGCCCGGGGATGTCCGCCAGCCGGGACAGGCCGAGCTCGCCCAGCACGGCGGCCATGTCGGCCTCCACGGCCCGCAGCTGGGCGCGGGTGCGCTGCAGGTCACCCAGCTCATCGGCGCACCGCCGCAGCAGCGCCCGCCGGTGGGATACCACCACCCCCTCGGTGCTGGCCAGCGCGGCGAACACGGCCCGGCATACCGGCCCGGCGGGCCGCTGCCCGCCCCACCCGGCCACGGCCTGGCGGACCAGGGCGGTGAATTCCGCCAGCCCGATGGCGGCCAGCTTTCCCGGCTGCCCGCCGCACCGCGACGTCACTGCCTGCATCGCCGCCAGCCAGGTCACCGACTCAAACGGGTGCGCGCACGCCTCCGGCGCCACCGGCCAGGCCACCGACAAGAAATCCCGGACCCGCTGCACCGACGCGGTCGCCGACGTGATCAGCTGGGCGCGCCGCCGCCCCAGGTGCCGCAGCTGCGCCCACGCCTCATCCAGCTCCTCCGGGAAATAGCAGTGCAACTCGATAGCCAGCCGCGCGATCATCACGCAGTCAGACTCATCACTCTTATGCGTCGTGTAATCCTGCTGCTGGCGGGCGAGATGAGAGACCAGCGGCTGGATGCACACCAGCGGCAGCTCCCGCTCCGCGCACAGCCGCTGCACCTGCAGCCACCGCGGCCCGGTCGGCTCGCACGCCACCGCCGCCGCCGTGAACCCCTTCGCCCGCGCCTGCGCCACCGCCCAGTCCAGCGCCTCACCCAGCCGGAACGCCTTCACCCGCACCGTCTTACGCGCCAGCACCCGCACATCATGATCAACCACCGCGAGCGCCTGCTTATCCTCGGCCAAGTCGATCCCGACCACCACGCCATCACGCGGCAGCAGCCCCCGCAGCCGCTCCCGCCGCGCATTCCGCCGCCGGTCTCCCCGTGTCGTGCCGCTACCCTTGGCCACAGAACGTCCTCCTTGCTGCGATTGGGACACCAAGCCCGAACTATCGCACCAGGAGGACGTTCCTGTAACACCGACATCTCCGCAGGACAACCGCCCCTAGCGCGTCGTCCTATTACTACGGCGGATCTTTGCGCGGGCCATTGTGGAGGCAGATGACAGAGCGCGGCGCTTGTCCGTCTTCGCTGCCGAAGGCACCCGCCCGGCCGACGTTCTTGACGAGTCGGCCCTACCGCTCCCCGGGGCCGTGTGCATGGGCGATTCGCCTCACCGCCAGGCAGGGTCCCGTTGGCCAGCGCCTGGTGCCACACCTGTGATCGCAGCTCACCGGTCGCGTGCGCTTTACCCTGGGCTCGTTGACAGGGCCGACCACCCGCAGCCGACCCGCAGGTCCCGACGAGTGAGGTGCCCCGCTGTTCAGCGACGACGCGATCACCCTCATCCACGCCACCAGCCGCGGCCTGCCCCGCGCCGTCAACAACCTCGCCATCCAGGCCCTCATCGCTCCCTACGCCAGCCGCAAAGCCATCGTCGACGAATCCGCCGCCCGCATCGCCGCCGAAGTCACCGCAGACTGACCACCACCCCGCCAGCCCGCACACCAAGGCCCTGCCGGAATACATCCGGCGGGGCCTTTCCCAACACCCGCATCCTCACCGCCACCGACGGCGCCATCATCACCCTGAACGTCCGCGCACAACCGCTGCGCCAGGACGGCGGCCGGGATGGCTCAAACGGAAAGTTCGTTGACGCTGAGAACGGCCCATCTGCCGCTTCGCCACTCCAGCGTGTTGAAGCACCCGTTATCCTGCGGAAGCGCGTCCGGCTCACCCAGCCCGGGGTCGAGTGCCACCAGCACCTGGCGGTTGACGGCGTCGTGGCTGACCACCACCACGGTGTGGCCGATGCTCTGCTGGGCGATGTCTGTCAGCCCTTGCACCGCCCGATCCCGCACGGCCGATCGTGGCTCGACTCCAGGTGCCTGATCGACCGAGCCCCATTGTGCAGCGACCTCCTCGCGGCTGACGCCTGTCCACTGCCCGTAATCCCGGTCTACCAGACACTGGTCGGTTTCCACTTCAAGACCGGCACGGTCGGCGACTGGTTGTGCGGTCTGCCGTGCCCGCAGCAGCGGGCTGGCGATGACGGCGCGCAGTCCCCGGGGACCCAGCACACTCCCGAGCCGCCGGGCTTGATCGTGCCCGGCCTCATCCAGTGGTGGGTCGGCCAGGCCTCGCAGGACATCGGATTCGTTGAGTGGAGTCTGGCCGTGCCGGGCCAGGTAGACCAGGGTGCGGCCTGCGGATTCCCCGGCTTCGGCCGGTGTCCCAGCAGCCATCTCCTGGTCTGTCCCTTCTATGTGCCGGTCAGTCCTCAGCTAGCCAGAATCACAGCGGTTATGCGAGCTGGCGCACCTGATACAAGGTGGCGCCTTCCCACCAGCGGGGGTTGCCGCTACCCGCGCCCACGGACGGCCCACCTGCGCCAACGGTGGCCGGTTGTGTGGCCGGGCGGCGGCCAGCCCGCCTGTCGTCGGCGCCGCCGGGGCTCACCAATGCCACAGTCCTATCCGCACCGCGACCCCTGGTGAGGAGTGGGCCAGCGGGTCACCGGCCGGCGCCGGCAATCCCGCCCGCTGCAGCAGGTTCTGGTCGAGGTGAAGCACGGTAGCGCGATGCAGCGGCCAGTCATGGTGTTCCACTTCAGCGGCCGCGAGCTTGCCGGCGATTACCGTGAACAGCCGGTAACGAGCAGTGAGGAAATGGGCAAGCTCGTCGCGTTCGGCTTCAGCAAGCGGCGGTCCCATCTGCACCTGGGCGCCGCACCGGGCACCACCCGCCGGCCAGCGGCGGCGGCACCGGTAGCTGATTCGCTCACCAGGCGCCCGCACGCTGATATCAGACCAAAAGTAAGGCAGCCAGTACCCCGCTCGTGCGGCAAGTACCGCCGGCAGCAACGTCGCGTCCAGCGACAGGAACCAGATCCCGCTGCGGCCCTGATCATCGCGCACGTAGGTGCGGACGTTGATCTCGCCGAATCTCGACAGCCACGGCACGGCAGGCAGCCCTGGCCCACGGACCCCCTCCATCACGAACGGGGTCAGCCCGACCCAGGCTGACCCGCCGAAGGTCTCGGCGGTCAAACGGGACGGCAGCAGGTCCTGCACCACCGCAGGCGGGTAACGCCAGTGAAGGAAGGTGATCCAGTTCCACTGGTGATACATCACCGGCCGCTCTACACGCGGCGGCGGGGGTGCCCTCATCCTCTGCTCCCGGTCCCTGCACAGCAGCCACAGCCTCCGCCGTAGGCCGCTATCCCGACAGCAGCCACATGCCGTCCCCGCTGCGCGCTCCTGACACTGCCGGATGCGCCTACCCCCGCAGCCCTGGCGCGAAACAAGGCTAGGCGGATCTCCCTGGGCAGGGCTGCCTCAGCGTGTGGCAAACGCCGATTCGGCTGTCCCTGTGAACTGGCTTCGGTCGGTGGCAAGGCACGCTACAGGGGCGTCCTGTGGTCGCTGCCGATGCGCCTGACCGGTGAGGTGATCGGGACGAGCAGTGTCTACCGGCTGGCCGGAGGCGATCTAGCCGAGCCGGTTGACGTGCGGCAGGCGACCACGCGATCGATGATCACGTCAGGGCAGAAGAGATGATCACGTCAGGGCAGAACGATCTGTTCTGCGTAGGCATCGCGATCATGCTGTACGGCCGCTGATGCGTTCCTAACGGCGGCTACTTGCGCGCCGGCGCCGACCCCTTTGCGTTTACCGGATCCGGTCCCAGCAGGCGCGTTCGCTGGCGGCTGGGTCGGCGGTGGCGGAGATGCGGTCTGAGAGCAGGCCAGTGGTGCGGCTGGCGGTGTTGTAGGCGGGCCAGCCTGGGTCGCCGTGGGTGATGAAGTCCACCCATGCCTTGTGGGTTTGGTCAGCGACGGCCTGCGAGGGATTGTCGCCGATGAGGGGATGGAGGTCTTGCTGGCTGATGGTGTTGAACACGAACGGGACCTCGGCTCCATGGCTGGCACCGAAGCGGTGGTTGTCCTGCGGGGCGGGGTGGTCGAACCGGTACATCCAGGTGGGGGCGCTCGCTGCGCTGGTGCGGGCTTCGGCGACCCGGATGGCCGGGACGGCGAAGAACCAGTCGGTGATGACAGCCGCGAGGATATCGCCTGCGCTGGCGCCGGGCCGGCTGGCCCGGTAGACGGCCAGAGAGTCCGCTGACAACCCATATGCGCTGGCGGCCGCCTCAAGCACGGCGTCGTTGATCAGGTCGATGCTGGCGGGCGCGACAAAGAACAGCCGCGCCTCGTCGCGGTTGGAGCCGATCAGCAAGCGCACGTCCTTGCCCTGCCCTGCGGCGATCGCCGCCAGCGGTGCCTGCGGCACGGCCTCGCCATCGACGGCTGGTGCGAACGGCAGCAGGCTCAGCGCTAGCGGGCCCCACTTGGCTGGGTCGGGGGCGGTCTGCACCTCCACCACGAGGTCCGATGCAGCCCGCACGAGCTTTTCGAGGGGGACCGCCCTGATCGCCTCCCGGTTGGCAGGTACCCCGAGCGTGCTCGCGAGGTAGCCGCTTACCATGTGGGCCTGGTCCTGGGTGAGCGTGTGGGCTGCCGCACCGCTTTGGGCGATCGCCTGGGTAAACAAGCCCTCCACCTGGGGCATCGACAACAGCGTTACTACGCTCATGGCCCCAGCCGACTCACCCGCCACGGTGACGCGCGCCGGATCGCCGCCGAACGCGGCAACGTTGGCCTGCACCCACCGCAAGGCCGCCAGCTGATCGAGCAGCCCGAGGTTGGCGATCCCGTCATCCAGGAACAGGAACCCCTCGGCGGCCAGCCGGTAGTTGATCGTCACGCACACCACGCCGTCGCGGGCGAACGCCGCTCCGTTGTACGCGCCCACCGAGCCCGACCCGTTCATGAACGAGCCGCCGTGAATCCACACCAGCACCGGAAGTGAGGCATTGGTATCAGGCGTCCACACGTTGAGGTTCAGGCACTCCTCACCAGGGATCACCACCTCTGGGAATAGCCGCGCGTACTGCGGCGGGTAGTCGCCTTTGGGGGCTGTCGGCCCATACGCGGTCGCGTCACGTTCGCCGTGCCATGGCTGGACAGGCTGAGGCGGTCGCATCCGGTTCGCGCCGAACGGGGACGCCGCGTAGGGAATGCCCAGAAACGCCCACGCCCCCGATTCGGCCCTGCCGCGCACGGCTCCGTCCCGAACGTGCACCACCGGATGCTGCGACATACCACCCACCTGTATCCCCTGCTACGCCTGCCCGGCCCGATAGAGCCTGTCCCCCAGCACCCCCAGCATGTCAAGGCCAACGGGTCACCGGAAAGTGCAGCGATCGGAGGCAGTCGCCGCTACGACACCGAACCCGTCACGGAAAGTGATCCGATCCCGGCACCGCGTGCCAGGGCTTCACCCCGTAATAGCCTGAAAGGCATACGATCTTCGATCAGCTCCCATAACGATACCGAGCATGCGGCGGCCGCGGATGGCCCGGTTCTGGGCAGTGAGACTGAGCCGGCTGCTCAGCCTGGGAGCAGGCAGGCCGACGTCGGGCAGGCGACCGGAACTGGTATGTGCCGGCGGATCCTGAAGGCAATGCGTTCTGCCTCTGCCGTCCCTGAGACACCATAAGCCGTCGAAGCCACATGGCAAGACGGCCAATCACCCCGCCGCTCACCTTCATGAACGGCGCCAGCGCCTATCGCCATGTTCTGTTCGCGTCACCGGCCCACCCGGTCGGCCAGGACTGGCGTACCGAACGGCGGTTCCATGCGCGCGGCGTCCATCAGCACCAGTAACGGAGCGTAGCTGCACTGGCAGGGCTGGCGGTCGGGAATACTTGTCTGACCGGGTGCGGAGCTTCGCAGGCGCCTGATCCGTGGCGTGGCCGCGGTTGCGGGTGACCGCCACGGTGCGGTGCAGCCACTATTGACGGCGGGAAAGGTGAAGACGTGGCCCAGAAAGTAACCGTCGTCCTGGAGGACGACCTGACTGGTGGTCCGGCCGAGCAAACTATCCGGTTCGCTCTTGAGGGCACCGACTATGAGATTGACCTGAATGCCAAGAACGCCGCCGCGTTCAACAAGCAGCTCGCGCCCTATGTTGAGCATGCTCGCCGGGCCGGGCGGGCGCAGCCGCGCCGTTCCGGACGGACCGCGGCCGGCCGCCACCGCTCGGGTGACATCCGGGCCTGGGCGAAAGAGCACGGCCTGGCGGTAAGCGAGCGCGGGCGCATCCCCGCCAACGTGGTGGACCAGTACAATGCGGCCGGCGGGCGCTAGCAAGCCACCAGCCCACGTGGTACCAAAACCGCACTACGCACCCAGGTTCCGCCACCGCGGCCGTTCTTGCCTGACGGGAATGCGGAGCTGTCCGCTGCCGACCATGAGTCTGCATCCCGAGTAGTCCATCACCCCTGCACTAGCGCACCGCTCTGGATGCAAGACATCGTCCGGTCGGCGGCATGTAAGTGCGCGGCGGTTGCGGTCATCACTCGCTTTCCGGGGTCCCGGATCTGGCAGCAAGGCCCGTCGCGGCTGGATCTGGGATTATTGGCTGCTAGCCGGCTGGAAGGCGGTGTTCCCCACGGTGGCTGACCAGGCAGAGCCATTCGAACAGGCGCGACGGCTCTACGAGCAGGCTGTTTTCGATGGCGATGACGGTGCATTGCCTGCTGCGGACCTGATTTTGGATGCTGCGGAGGCTGGCTTGGCGCTATCCCGCGGCCGGATCATGCACGCACGATTCCTGGCGGACCAGCAGGAAGACCCCCAGGAGCTTGCGCTGTTTGACCGGGCGGCGGCGCTGTATCACCAGCTTGGCGATATCCGTGGGGAGGGCGAGTCGCTGTTTTGGGTCGGCGCCTTCCATCAGGTGGTGCGCGGCGACGATGATGCCGCTGGCCCGCTGCTAGCACAGGCCTGGTCTCTTGCGCAGTCGGCCGGTGACAAGCTGACCTTGTCCTATGTGGTCCGCCACCTGGGGTTTGCCGAGATGGCCGCTGGGCGCCTGGACGGCGCCCGCGAACTGCTGGAGGAGTCGGTCCGGCTCCGCCGGGAGATTGGGTTTGCCGCTGGCGTCGCCGCGGGGGTGCTCGCGCTGGCTGAACTGGCCGCCCGGGCCGGTGACCGTGACCGGGCACTGGCGCTGCTGGACGAGGCGACAGCCATCGCGGCTGAAGCAGGCGCCCAGAGAATCCTGCGATGGGCCGACCAGGCCCGCCAAGAACTATGACCCTCGGTACCAGATACCGAACTGTCGGCGGCGTGAGCGGGCTTGTTCGCACACCGTGGGGATGGATGTTTATGCAAGCCGGTCGGCCGATCGTTTGGATCGGAGCTGGGACCGCCGATAGGCGGGACCCATTTCGCGGCGCGCGAATAGCCGCCGCTTCGTTCGGCACGCCGCTTAGAGCGTAATGGTATACCCGGCACCGTCCACAGATCTGTGTGATCGGCACCACTGGGCCAGAGCCGCGTCTGCCCGAAAGTAAATCTGGCGGACACCCGCTCGTCCTTGTCTGGTTGGCCTCAGCCGGCTCAGAATGAGAGCCGGGCTATCGATGGGGAGCGGGATCTCGTAGTGATGGATATTTTCAGGCGCCTGGCGCCAGCTGCTGTGGTCACTGCAGCTGTGACCGCTGCGGTGACCGGTCTAGGTGGTTCCGCGGTCGCGGCGGACGCGGCGGCCCTGTCGGGGAGCGGCCCAGGAACCAACATCGGAAATGCCGCGGTCCTGACCGGTACGGTGTCCGGTACGCTGCCGAGTGGTCTGGCGGAGGGCTGGTTTGTCGTTTATCCGGCGCAAGCCGGCGGGACCGTCGATTTCAAGGTCACCGACACCACTTCTTCTAGTTCGCCCTGCTCGAGTATCGGATTCTCGATCGACAACACCAATGGGTCCGGCGGCGTTATCGCCAACGGCACACTCGGTGCGGGTGGTTCATACGAACACCCACAGTCGGCACCGGGATCGGATCGTTACTACGTCGAGGTCAGCCCGTTCAACTGCAGCCCGACGGGCAGCCAGCCTGCCACGTATTCGGTGGCGGTGGTGTCGGGTGGCGGCGGCACTGCCCCGAACCCCGCCACCGGGACGATCAAGGCGGGTAAGTCGATCGGTGCGGTGGGCTCGCCGTTGCGGGGTCACATGCTGTACCGGGGTTCGCTGGGCCCGGTTCCCGATGCGTGGTACCAGCTCGATGCCAAGGCCAGCGGCGCGACAATCCGGGTGGAGAACACCACCGTCGCCGGCTCACCGTGCGCCACGATCCGGGCGAGCTACGACAACGCCAATGGATCCGGCGGTGTCATCGCCAACCCCGTCCAGGGCGACAACTCCGCGGTCACCTTCACGGCCACCGCGAAAGGCTTGTACTTCATCGAGATCGACTCTTTCAACTGCACCGCCACCGCGGCCACCACCTACAGCGTCGAACCCGAGCCGGGCACGGGATGGGCCGTCCCCACCCCGCCCACAACCGGGACGATCAGCGCGGGCACCTCGATCGGCACAGTCGGGCCACCCCTGCAAGGCGACACCCTCTACCGGGGCTCGCTGGGCCCGGTTCCCGATGCGTGGTACCAGCTGGACGCCAAGGCCAGCGGCGCGACAATCCGGGTGGAGAACACCACCGTCGCCGGCTCGACCGTGCGCCACGATCCGGGCCAGCTACGACAACGCCAATGGATCCGGGGGCGTTATCGCCAACCCCGTCCAGGGCGACAACTCCGCGGTCACCTTCACGGCCACCGCGGCGGGCCTGTACTACATCGAGATCACCGCCTTCAACTGCACCGCCACCGCGGCCACCACCTACAGCGTCGAACCCAGCCCCAGCACAAAATGGGCCACGCCCGCCCCGCCCACCACCGGGACGATCAAGGCGGGTAAGTCGATCGGTGCGGTGGGCTCGCCGTTGCGGGGCCACATGGTTTACCGGGGTTCGCTGGGCCCGGTTCCCGATGCGTGGTACCAGCTGGACGCCAAGGCCAGCGGCGCGACGATCCGGGTGGAGAACACCACCGTCGCCGGCTCACCGTGCGCCACGATCCGGGCCAGCTACGACAACGCCAATGGATCCGGGGGCGTTATCGCCAACCCCGTCCAGGGCGACAACTCCGCGGTCACCTTCACGGCCACCGCGGCGGGCCTGTACTTCATCGAGATCGACTCTTTCAACTGCACCGCCACCGCGGCCACCACCTACAGCGTCGAACCCGAGCCGGGCACGGGATGGGCCGTCCCCACCCCGCCCACAACCGGGACGATCAGCGCGGGCACCTCGATCGGCACGGTAGGGCCACCCCTGCAAGGCGACACCCTGTACAAAGGCACGGCAGCCACCAGCACCGGCCAAGCCTGGTACCAGCTCGACAAGGCCGCCGACGCCAACACCGCAACCATCCGCGTGGAAAACACCACCGTCGCCGGCTCGGCTTGCGCCACCATTCAAGTCACCTTGGAGAACAGTTCCGGAGGCGTTATCGCCAACCCCGTCCAGGGCGATAACTCGGCGGTCACCTTCACGGTCACCGCGGCGGGCCTGTACTACATCGAGATCAACGCCTTCAACTGCACCGCCACCGCGGCCACCACCTACAGCATCGAGCCCAACCCCAGCTCAGAATGGACCGCCACGCCCACAGCCCGAGCATCCGCGACGAACATCACGCGAGTGCGAGCCGCCCCAGCCGCAGCCCGGCGCAGGTGAGACCCGTCGTCAGGCCCGGCGCTAGATGATGCGGGTCCGCAGCCCGGCGGGGGCGCGTCCACCGTGACGTTCGAGGCTGACCTGGCTCTTCACACACACCGGCATGTCCTGGCCGCACCAGCGGAAGTGACCGCCCCTAACGGCGCCCCCGCAACTACCTCGGCATCCCGGTATCGATCAGCGGATCCCCCCGCCGTCATCGGAGCCCCGCGCTCGGGCATGAGGCCTCGCCGAACGTCGGCACACCTGGCAGCCGTACGAGTTCAGTCCGATTCCGCGGTCTTCTTCAGAGCGGCAAGAGTGGCCGGTATCCCGCTGTGCGCAGCCTCGGTCCGGTTGGCAATCTGGGCGGGGGCGCCGTCGCCGTACCTGTCGTGGAATCTGGCGATGCCGGCCGGCAGGAACTCCCACGACTCGGTAACCTGCGTCCCGCCGTCAGCCGGGGTGAAGGTGTAGCTCCAGCGCACCCAGGACTGGCCCACCACCCAGGTAAACTCCCGGCCGCGGTCGGCCACGATGACCTGCGAGCGGGTCTCCCACGTCCGGCCGGGCACCTGGTTGCGCCCGGTGAACCACGCGCCTGCCCGGGGGCCATCGCCGTCGTCCCACCAGCAGGCCGTGCACACCGGACTGAACTCGCCCATGCGGGTCACGTCCGAGACCATGTCGTAGAGGGCTTCCGGTGAGCGGGCGACGACGATCGACTCGGAGTAATGCGGGCGGCTCATGACGACAGTATCCCCGCCGCCGGAGCGGCCAGGCGCACCGCCGGCAACCCGACAGCAGCCAGCCGCGCACCCAGGCTGAAACTCAGACGGCCGGATCGCACGCCGGCGCGCGGTGCCGCTTGCCAGCACGCCATCACGGCGGCCACGCGCGAACTCCCTGCGACCTATTCCGCCCACCCACGGGTAACACACCGTCCATCGATGTGACGCGACACCGGCCGCCGTCTCGTTGCCCGGTGACTGGCCCACTGGCCGCCACCGGCCGGCGTGCGGCCGATGATCGGAGAGGGGCTCCAAGCCACAGAAGGCCAGATCTTGCCGACCGGCACGCGCCGAATGCGGCATGACCGGGCGTTCATCCCGAGCAGCGGCACTGCATGGATTTGCAGTCAGCCGATCCTGCGTGGGCTATGCCGGGCCGTCAGCGACGGCAAGCCCGCTAGGTAATCGCACGCCGAAGAAATGGCTTCTTTCGCCTGACGGCACCCAGAAGTGGCAAGCCTTAGCCGGTGCTGGAGAAGGGTCCAGGCCAGAAACCCGGCACATGGCGCGGTATCTAGAATGCGCGATGTATGATTGCGCAATCGACATCCGTAATTTGCGTTGGCGTCGATCCCACTTCAATAAAGCTTCCCCAAGATGTGTCAATAAAACGACGGCTCAACCACAGTCCATCGGATGCTGCGCCCACGACCCACAAAATCGCGCTGTCACCGCCACATGCTGCCGAAGAAAACTCCCCCGCCTCGGCAGGACTGCCCGCTGGGAGTATTTGACCCCAAGCAGCCTGCCACGAACCATTAGAATTCCGGAGGGTATGCCAAAGCTGGCCAGCATGGACGCCCACCAAATGAAGCGTCGTACTTACCGTCGCGCATCGGACCATTGTGAATGGCCCAGGTGGTGCGGACACCCCGCTTACGGATTCCCAGGAGCCCTGAACTGCCTGCCCTGAGACTGCGGTTGTGTGCCACACGAGGCCACCAGCATCCACGGCTACGTAATGTGTCGTGATGCCATCCTCAGCTGCGGCTACATCGATGCCGACTGGTGCTCCAGTTGATTGCCATTCAGAAGATAGGACACTGTATGCCAGGTCGCCGGGCGCATAAACGGGTCGGCTGGTAATCAGAACGACGCCACGCGCACCCGCCAGTTCTATCGAAGTGCTTCCCGAATGTCCTGCAGCGGCCACCCTTGTATAAGGAAGCGGGTTCGATCCAGGTTCATGGGTTCGATTGATGTCGAGCGGCGTGCTTTGCCATGATCCGTCCGGATATCGAACCGTATGAACCATTCCCGGCACTTGTTGGAATACGTGCAGCGCACCGTCAGCGACAGTAGCAGCAATAAACTCGCCGCCGGTTGAACCAAGCGAAGTGATCTGCGACACTCCTTGAGGTTGAGGCACAGCTTTAGACGTCAACACAGTGTGATATGACAATCCACCAGCCTGAGCCACGATATGGAGCTGGTCAATGTCCGTAATAATTTCCCCGAGGAGATCGTTCTGCACGAGTGGAAAACTACCTGGCTGCGCGCGGTTAAATGGTGGCTGGTAGTCCATGATGTGGAACAGATATTGATAGCGCTGCGCCTCTGAAATGGGAATACCGAACTTGCCGAAGACCTCTGCGGCCGTCCACTCTTCCAAGACAGGTCTTACAGGCGTCGAGGTTGACGTCAAGGCCGCAAGGATATTCAGTACAAGACGGACTGTCGGCAGGCCTATCTCCACGGAGAGCGCCCGGTACCGGGCGAGTGCCCGCAGCGAAAGAACCTTGAAGTAGTCGTCCATGTATGGGGGCAAGGGAGGCACGAACCCGGTCGCCGGCGGAAGGGTATATCCAATAACATTATTCGCCGTACTCGAGAGATCAAACGCGCCGAATGGCGCAGACGGGACCGCCGTCTTCCAGGGAGGGCGCCATCTCGGGTCGCTTCCTGTTGAATAGTCGGAGCTCTTGCTCGGAAGTCTAACGGTTCCAAGTTGCGCAGTTATTTGGTCGTAGATCGAGGTGAGCCACTCCAGTTGTGAGCGAAGAAGTGCCTGATGTGCAAGCGCTCCGCCTGGCGCTACAGTCACCACTCCGATTAGAATAGTCAGAGCCCTTAAGTATTGTGGCAAGATATAGAGCGTGCTAAGGATAAAACCATTAGAGTCGGGTGTCTGCTGAATTTCTCCTGACCAGTGATCATAGTACGGTATAAGCGCACCTGAGGGAACACGCCAAACGTCAGGCTGCGTAAAATATGCTACTGCCGTCGTGCACAGGCTAATAGCGTTCGCCCACTGAGCAGGGTCATTCGCCGCGACAATATCTGGCAAGGATTCTTGAACTCCGAGAGCGCCAGCCATAACCTGATCAGTGGCGGTCCACTTAGTCTCGAGTTCTAGTTCACCGATTTGCTGCGCGATTTGACTCAATTGCTGGGACATTGAGGCGAATCCGTTGTCCAGGAGCTGTGCGATGTCAGGAGGCGGATTTATTAGATTCAGAACCAAATCCACGATGCCGATAACGCCACCAACGTCGGCCAGGGCTCCGGCTAGGCTTCCAATAGCTGTAACAACGCCGCTTGTTTTTTGTGTTACGAGGCTGTACAGGCCGGAGAGATTCGAGTCAGGTGGTGGGGGTGGGTTTGTCATCGAACTGTTCTCGGCATGAGATGTTCCGATCTCGCGAAATCGATCAAGCAATGGTGGCGCTGACAGAAGAGGTCCACAGATCCAGGGCGCTAGTGTCGCAAGAGCTAGCGGGTACTGTCAAGACTCGGTCAAGTTGTCCCTTGACTGGGCAACGAACAGGCGCAAAGGTTGTAACACTGCGTAACCTTAGAAGTGCAGCTCAGCGTTATTCGTCTGTCCCTGCGCTGCTAGGTCGATGCCGATGTCTCTCAACGCTATGGTCACTGGCCTCCAGGAAGCTCGTGCCGCATCCTGGTGCGCGGTGACCCCGTGTTCGTTGTTTTGAGGTCAGATGTGGAAACGGGGTAGATAGCAGAGGCATCCTCTGTATTCGGTCATGCGCTTGGCCGGCTTCTCTGGTGGGACTGGCAACAGCGAATAGGCATGCTGACTTGTGCATTCACATGCACCAGCGTAACGTCCTCAATTCGGCTACTTATGTCTTTTCAGACCGCCTGGGCCGGCGCAGGCTCGGGTGAGGTGCCTGGCTGGGCGCTCTCTTTGCGGCTGCCCGCCTGGTTGCCCGGGCGTGGCTCTTTCATGGCATGCGTCCTGGCCAGGTGCCGTGGCGAGGCGTGGCTCAAGAAGGGTCTGCTCAGCTCGAAGTAGCGTTGCCCGTCCTCGCTGAACAGCCATGTCGAGCGAGGAGGTGGCCGGGTGGACAAGGTGACTATCGGGGTCGACCCGCACAAGCTGTCAGTAACGATCGAGGCCAGGGACACCCGCGAGATCTTGCGGGCCAAGGGCCGGTTCGGCACGGACGCGCGCAGCTACCGGGAACTGCTGGCCTATGCCCGGCAGTGGCCGGAGCGGGTCTGGGCGGTGGAAGGCGCCAACGGGATCGGGCGCCCGCTCGCGCAGCGGCTTTTGGCCAGCGGCGAGCGGGTACTGGATGTCCCAGCCAAGCTGGCCGCCCGGGCCCGGGTCTTTGACACCGGGCAGGGCCGCAAGACCGACCCCGCCGACGCGCACGCGATCGTCATGGTCGCGCTGCGGGACAAGAGACTGCGGATGCTGGCCGCCGATCCCGGGCTGACGGTGCTGCGGCTGTTGTGTGACCGCCGCGACGAGTTGTCCGCCGCCCGGGCACAGGCGCTCAACCGGCTGCACCGGCTGTTCCTGGAACTGATCCCTGGCGGAGCGCCGGTGAAGAAGTCCGCTTCCCAGTACCGGGCACTGCTGGCCATGGTGCGGCCGCGGGAGCTGACGGGCAAGACCCGACGCCGGATGGCCGCCGAAGAACTGGACGACATCGAGCGCCTGGACGCCAAGCTCAAGACGATGAAAGCCGAGCTGAAGGCCGCCGTGCTGGCCAGCGGGTCACACCTGATGGACATCCACGGCATCGGCCCGGCCGGGGCGGCGCGGATCCTCGCCGACGTCGGCGACGTGGCCCGGTTCCCCAACCGGGCCCACTTCGCCTCCTGGACCGGCACCGCGCCCATCGATGCCTCCTCTGGCCAGCACACCCACCACCGGCTGTCGCGGGCGGGGAACCGCCGGATCAACCACGTGCTCTACATGGCCGGGATCGTCCAGCTCCGCAACGACACCCCCGGCCGCGCCTACTACCGCCGCCGCGTCGCTGAAGGGAAGACCCCGATGGAAGCGATGCGCTGCCTGCGCCGGCGCCTCTCCGACGTCGTCTACCGGCAACTGGCCGCCGACGCCCAGGAGCAAGCGGGCCCGGGAGGGCACTCCGGGGCGACTCTATTGTCCAGCGCGGCCGGCCTGCCCCCGGACACCGGCACTTCGGACCAGCCACTTCCCGGACCCGCACCCAAAACGCTACCCCCGCCACCGGTAACCCAGCCAACCCCTGCTGCCCCGGCAGGCGCCACACCCCGCCGGCGCGCCAGAGGTGTCAACGTGGAGCGCCCCGCTGGACGAACGACGTTGACACCGACCAGCGTCGGCGCACACTCGAAATCGCCTGGGCCGCCCTCTTGACAACCACCCGTCATAGAAGGGAGCCATGAGCGGTAATTGGGGGTGCCGCCGTGGCCAGGCGCTCGTGGCCGGGAGGTGCGTGGCTGGGCGCCAGGGCAGCCGTGCGGTGCGCTGGCGTCAGGGAGGCACCGGCCCGGCCGGTCGCCATCAGTCCGCCGGGGCCTCAGCTCACCTGCTCGGCGCCAAGCCTCGGTCGTGGGCTGGCACTCGGCGCCGGACCTCTGCGCTAAACCGGCTTCTGCGGCGAGCCATCTCCGCAGATGGATTCCAGGCCAGCTATGCCGGAAGGCCCATCGCCGCAACGGCGCACGCGGCCGCGGCCGCAACGGGTGTGCCGTGGGTGACCCGGGTCAGCCGGGTGACCACCTCCCGGCGGCGGTCAGCGTGGGCGGCGGGGGTCGCCCACCCAGCGGGCAGGATCCGCATGAGTGCTCCGTTGGTGTCCCCGCTGGTGGCGTGGATCTCTCCCGTGCGGTGGTACCGGGCGACAGCGGCGCGGGTGGTAGGCCCGATGCCGCGCATGGCAGGCAGATCCCGGGCCAGTTCGGCGAGGAATCCTTGTTCGCTGACCTGGCCGCCGTTGGTGATCAGATGCTCGGCGACCAAAAGCAGCTGTGCAGTGTCGTCGGAGGTCGTACCGCGCGGCCAGCCGTCACGGGCAGGAAGGACTGTTATCTGCCCGGGATCGATCTCGGCCGGAGGGCGGCCCTCCCACGGCAGCCCAAGCGCATCCCCGGCCGCGAACGTCAGCAGCCCAGACCGGATCCGCGCGGCGGACGGCACGGCCTGGTCGGGGAACAGCCGGTAAAGCACGCGATACCCGCCAGACTCGATCGCTGAACGCGCCCGGTCGGCGTGGGTCACCGCCTCGGCGCGCTGGCCTTCCTGGTCGGCGAGGCGGGCGAGAGTCAGCTGCGCGGCGGCCACGTCGTAGGGGGTGCCGTGGCGTTCGAACCCGGCGATCGCCCGCGCGGTGAGCTGGGCCGCCTCGCCCAGCCTCCGCTCGGCGATCCTGGTGTCGGCCAGCGCGTGGGTGATCTTCGCGCGCAGCAGATGGTCACCGAGGATGTCAGCCGCCTGCGCCGCTTCGTCCAGGGCCTGTTCGGCGTCGCCAGGCCGACCGAGCCCGGTGTAGGCCTTGCCGATCCCGTGCCACGACTGCGCCGCGCCCCGTGCGTCTTCAGTCTCACGGCGGATTTCCAGCGCCTGCTGCTGCCGGAGCAAAGCTGTCGGCCAGTCACCTGTGGCCTCGCTGACCAGGGCATCGTTTTGCAGCAGGCCCGCGAGCAACGTCTGATCTTGGTCAGGAGGAGGGAGGCGTTGCGCGTCGGCGAGCGCCTGGCGTACCAAGGCGGCGGCGGTGTCGACGTTGCCGGAGAAGTACTCGATCTCGCCTAGCAGGTTGGTCCACCGGCACGCACGGACCTGGTCTCCGGCGGCGCGTGCCAGCTCTAGCCCACTGTGGGAATGCTCGCGAGCGTCATCGAACCGCCCCCTGTACAGCTCGATCTCCGCCAGCCGGTACAGAAACCCTGCCCGCAGCGTCCCGGTGGCCTGGCCCAGCGCGGTTTCGGCCAGTTCTTCCGCCTGGGCGAAGTCGCCTTGGCAAAACGCCAGTTCGGCCCGCAGCAGCGTGCCGTGGGCTGACCCGCCGGGCAGCGAGTCCAGCAGGGATTCCGCCTCGGCCCATCGGCCGAGCCCGATGTCGGCGCGTGCCACCCGGTAGGTGAACCGGCTCCGTTCCGCCTCCCCGGCAGGCAGGTTGGCCAGCAATGTGATCAGTGCCCGGCACCGGTCGTAGCGCCCGGCGTTCAGGCACCGATCCATCACCGCCACCCACCCGGCGGCTCCCTTCGCCGGATCGAGTTGCCCGGCGTGGTAGATCTGCTCCAGTTGCGCGGTGAAGTCACCGTCCGCGGCCAGCTCGCGGTAGCGCTCCTCCAGCACCTGGTGAGCACGATGAACGCTGTCGGGCCGCGCGCTGCCCAGGGCCCGGCGCAGCAACTGGTGCATCGAGTACGTCTGCGCAGCCCCTTCACGATCGTCTGAGCCGCTGGTGGCAGGTGAGATGAAGGAGAACGCGGTCAGCCGGTCGAAGTCACTACGCTGGTGGCCGAACTCCAGCCGGTCGCCGAGGTAGCCGAAGGTGCGGTAGGTGAAAGACCGGCAAGCGCTGAGCGCCAAGATCCCGTACTCCACCTCAGCCGGCACCCACGCCAGCAGCCGCCGCGCCAGATCCAGCTGCTTGCCCGCCAGCTCACCCGACTGGCCAAACGACGCTGGGTCCAGCCGGTCACCGCGGCGCTGAGCCGCCAGCGCCACATCAGCGCACAGCCCCAGGAAATACGGGTGTACTTCGGCTTCACCCACGGCCGCATAGCCCGTCAGCGCCTCGCGGAGCTGCTCGCCCTCGACCCCGGCCTTTCTCCAGGTAGGCCAGCGCGTCTGCTGTGGCCAGGAAGCCGACCGACCAGGCGTCCACGAAGGCATCCGGGATCGCCGCCACGGTGGCGCTGGCCCACGGTGGGCGGGTCCGGCCGGCCACCACGGCCACCACCCCCGCCTCCAGCGGCAGATGCCCCAGCAGGCGCCGCAGCCACTCATCCCGCATCAGCAAGTCGGCGTGCAGTAGGGCCTCCGGGTCGGCGATTGCCTCCCCGAAGAAGGCCTCGTGGGTGTCGAACAGCAACACCACCCGCGGGTGCTTGCCTTTTTCTCCCAGCGCCCCGCGCAGGTCCGCCGCGAACAGCCGGGGCATCTGCTCAATCAAGTCCGGCTCCGGGGCCAGCGACAAGATCTCCTCAGCATCAGCCTTCGGCAGCCGACGCTGCACCCGGCGGCGGGTAAACACGTCATCCAGCCGCCGGTCCACCGCCCCGAACAAGCTCTGGCCCACCTGCATCACCTGCACCGGCAACAGCGCATCCGCCAGATCCAGCGCGACCGCCAGCTCCCCGCGCGGGAACAACTCCGGCAACCGCCGGTCCAGGTCAAACCCCAGCTTGTGCAGGTAGGTCACCGCCGCGAAGTCAAACCTGCGGCGTGCCGATCCGGTACTGAGCCAACTGCTGCTTGAGCATGAACAACGCCGAGAAACACTCCTGCGGCCGGTTCTCCCCCACCGGCCGGGCCCCAAAATCAATCCGCGCCACCGGCACCCGCGCCGCCTTTGCCACCCCCGCCAGCGCTGCCAGCAGTTCCACATCAGGCAGCCGCCGCACCCGCTCCCAGTCACCCGGCGGCAGCCGCACGCAACACCGGGCCGCCAGGTACCGCAGTAACAGCGACTTGCCGTTACCCCCCAGCCCATGCAAGTACAGCAGTCGCCGCGGCGCCGGATCTTCGTTGATCAGCGCCACGAACCGGGCGATGACCTCATACCGATCGAAGAACAGCTCCAGCGACCGGTCATGCGCGACCGCCGCCAGTCCCCCACCGGTCTCATCGAAGATCGACAACCGATATCCCGCCTGCCAGCCGCCACATCGGAGAATGCCTCGCGCTCTGATTGCTCCTAATGGCATATCAAAACGGCGGTTGCGCGCGATAGCCCGTTTCATCCCGATCTCGCGGCACACGCGGAACCTACTCCGCCGCTGACACCCCGATCGCCGCGTCGCAGCAGCGACGGGACCCAGCCGCCGACCCCTCGGGCCGGCGTGGCGCCGACGCGCATGGCCGTGGCATATCTCCCTAGCGCATGGCCCCGTAGGGCACAGCTCCGCCCTCACAATCCGTAACGAGTCACTACTGAATGTAGTACCGTCGTGCGGGTCAGTAAGCGCGACGAGGACGGTGGGCGATGTTCGGTGGGACGAATCCGGCCCTGCGCATGGCGCTGCGCTGGCGAGTCTTGCCCGTGGCGCTGATCTGGCTCGTGGCTGGCCTAGGGCCGGTACCCGCAGCGGCGGTGGCCGTCGCGGCCAGGGGCACCGTCTCGTCCGCGCACCTGAAGATTCCTGGTACTGCCTATGTATCGGGCATCTTTGGCGGCCTGATACCGATCGACACGGCGACGAATGCCGCTGGCCCACCCATCAACATCGACGGCGAAATCACAGCCATTGCGATCACCCCTGATGGCCACACGGCTTATGTCGCGCACGACGGCCCCTATGGGGTAACTCCGGTCAACACGGCCACCAACACCGCCGGGCCGACGATCCCGGCGGGGTCTTATCCCGCGTATATCGCGATCACGCCCAACGGCCAGACCGCCTACGTCGTGGACGGCATGAGGTCCCAGCCCTCCGATTCGACGACCGTGATCCCGATCGACACGGCCACCAACACCGCAGGCGCGCCCATCACCGTGGGCAGCGTCCCGCGGGCGATCGCGATCATCCCAGACGGCAAGACGGCCTACGTGCTCACCTTCAACATCGCTTATGGGCAGGCCCTGGCCACTGTGACTCCGATCAACACGGCCACCAACACCGCAGGTACCCCCATCCCGATCGGCACCGGGCCCGCAGGCGGCGGGCCCGCAACCATCGCGATCACCCCGGACGGCAAAACCGCCTACGTCACCGATGGCGGCAACTTTGGAGTCACCCCGATCGACACGGCCACCAACACCGCAGATCCCTCCATCTCGGTCGGCGGCGGGCCCGCGGCGATCGTGATGGCCCCGGACGGCAAAACCGCCTACGTCGCCGTCGGCCACATTGACGGCACCGGTGACGTAGTCCCGATCGACACGGCTACCAACATCACCGGCACGCCGATCCCGGTCCCCGCTGTCCCGTCCAGCATCGCGATCACTCCCAACGGCAAGACCGCCTATGTCGTCAGTTCCTACGCCGACTCGGTCACCCCGGTCAACCTCGCCACCAGCACCGCTGGGCAGCCGATCACGGTCGGCAGCGATCCCGATACGATCGCGATCACCCCGGATAGCAAGACCGCCTACGTTCTCAACTACCTCTCGGCAACGGTCACTCCGATCAGGACTCGCACCAACACCGCCGGACCTGCCATCCCGGTCGGCGGCTATCCGCACGTCATCGCGATCACGCCTCCCATCGTCCCTGAATCACCCGCCTTTACCAGCGGCACCGCCGACACGGCAGCATTCGGAAGCCCGTCCACCTTCACCGTGACCACCACGGGCATCCCCGCACCTGGCATCAGCAGGACTGGCCGGTTGCCTTCGGGTATGCGGTTCACCGACAACCGCAACCGCACCGCCACCATCTCCGGAACCCCCGCCAGCGGCGCCGCTGGCACCTACCCGCTCACCTTCACCGCCAAGAACGAAGCCGGGACCGCTGCGCAGGCATTCACGCTGACCGTGACCAGGGCCCCCTACATGAAAAAGGTCCACACCGTCAGAGCCCGGGAGGGGATGCCGCTCAACCGGATCGTCCGGGCTATCGGATACCCCGCTCCGGCGTTGACCGAATCTGGGCCGCTGCCCGCCGGGCTGTCCTTCACCGACAAAGGCAACGGCACCGCGGCCATCACCGGAACCCCAGCCAACGGCAGCAGCGGCCGCTACCGGATCACCATCACCGCCACGAACGCCTCAGGAACAACCACCCGGCCAGTAATACTGCTGATCTCACCGCATTGAGCAAGCTGATAGCCGGCACTTCCTACCGCCTGCGTGTCATCGCCGGGGCGACTGGCTGCCAGGCTACGGTTAGCCAGGTGCGCACCGGTCAGACTGGCGGAGGCGACCAATGCCCGGCTTGCGGGGAGTGCGACCTGCGGCCGTATGGCAATGGCTCGAAGTGGGCTTGCCCCCGGTGCCACTTCATCGTCCCGTGCTGTGAGGGTGGCGAACTGGCTGGGCTTCCCGCCACCAGGCCGCGCGGCGGCACACTGACTGACGGTGCGGGGTAGCCGCCTTCGAGCTAGGCCACTTCACGGTGGCGCAACGCCGCCTGCAGGCAATCCAGCCCGTCGTTGGCCCGGGTCGCCGGTTCCGGAGTGTCGATGAGGTCCGGTTCGTGACAGCCACCAGCGGCCTGTGCGGCCCTGTCTCACAGACGAACCACGGACAAACGATCAAGAAGGCCTGATCGCCTTCTGGCGATCAGGCCTCTGACCTGGACTTACTGGTAGCGGGGGCGAGACGTTACCGTTCAACCCAGTCTGGTCCCGCGCGACACTGAGCGAGCCCAGGTGCCAGCAGCCTGCGCGGCTGGCCTCGGCGATGCCTACCCGAGGCCGTCGAGCGCCCGAGGGCCCCCGAACGGACGGTTGGTTGTTATGGCGGCCGTTGCTGTCAGCGATGTGGCTCCGGCTTTGACCGTGTACTGGAGGTTTCCGGCGGGGATGACGATGGACGAGAAGCTGCCGGACTTCGAAGCGTAGTCGAGCAGATGCAGGACGGTGCCCGTGGCCGGGACGAAGTCCGGCGAGGACTGCAGTACGAACGTCCCGCCGAGCGCGGCCTCGCCGTTGATCACTAGCTGCGCGGGCTCGGCCTCGGGTGTGGTCGACGTGACGTCGTATTGCAGCGTTGCGGGCGAGTTCTCCACCAGGGATGCCAGGCTCCCGGTCGCCTGCGGCGTGACCTCAAAGGTGCCACTCTCAAGCTGAAGGCTGGCACCGTTCGCGACGGCCGAGTCGAGGACGTACGCGCCATCGACCTGCATCGCGCCCGGACCGGTGAGCTGCGCGGTCGTGCTCAGCACCCGGTTACCACCAGCGAAGCTGATCGTGCCGCTGCTGCTGGCGCTATAGGTGCCGGTATCCGATGCGTTGGTCGTGTTGTCCGTATCGATGAACAGCGTCCCGCCGCGGGTGCCAACGTTCGCGCTGACCGTGCCGTAGTTGTCGAATGGCACGTCGATGAACGCGTCCTGGTTCCCGCCGGGGTAGTTGATCGTGGCCCCAGACTCATTGACCAGTTGGCCCGGGTCGCTGGGGAAGGAGATGTTAGAACCGTCAGCGAGGCTCAGGGCGCCCGCGTTCTGCAGCATGGACCCGCCGTCCAGCGAGACGGAGGATCCGGCCTGCACCTGGCCGGTCCCCTGGTTGATCAGTGTCAGGCCACCAGCCAGGCCGCCGCCCGAGCCCAGGATCAGCACGCCCCCGGCCGGGACCGTCACCGTCCCCGGCCCGCGAAGCTGGCCGGCGCCCTCTACCGCGAGGTTGGACACGCTGACCGACCCCGGGACGCTCACCACCCCGCCGTCCACGTCGAACTGGCCCGGGCCAGTGAACGTAAACCCGCTGCCCACCACCCGGGTGCCCCCTTCGATGGTGATGATGCCTTTGGCACTGGCGCTGTAGGTTCCGGTGTCCGATGCGTTCGTCGAATTTCCCGCATCGATGTATAGTGTCCCGCCTCGTGCACCGACGCTGGCGCTGACCGTGCCGTAGTTGTCGAATGGCACGTCGATGAAAGCTCCGTTCGTCCCGCCGGCGTAACTGATCGTGGCTCCCGCTTCGTTGACAAGCTGGCCCGTATCACTGGGGAATTCGATGTCAGCGCCGTCGGCGAGCGCCAGCGTGCCGGCGTTCTGCAGCACGGACCCGCCGCCGATAGAAGCGTATGTACCGGTCTGAACGGTCGCGCTCCCGTGGTTGATCAGCGTAACCCCACCGAGCAGGCTGCCGCCCGAGCCAAGGGTCAGCACGCCCCCGGCCGGGACCGTCACCGTGCCATGCCCGCGGAGCCGCCCGCCGCCCGCCACGGCCAGGTTGGGTATGCTCACCGTCCCCGGGACGCTCACCTGTCCACCCGCCACGTCGAACTGGCCGGGGCCGTTGACCGTGACGCCGATGCCCAGGACCCGGGTGCCACCGGCGAACTGGATCACTGCGCCGCTTCCAGCGCTGTAGGTGCCGGTGTCTGACGCATTCGTCGTATCGCCCGCATAAATGGACAGCGTCCCGCCGCTCACGGAGAGCGTTCCGTAGTCGTCGAACGGCGGCTCAATGTAGGCACCGTCAGGCCCGCCGGAGTAGCTAATGGTGCCGCCAGCGTCGTTGACGAGCTGATCGCCGCTGGTGCCGTCCCAGCTTAGGTCGGCATTGTCGGCCAGGGTCAGCGTGCCGGCGTTCTCCAGCGTGGTTGCGCCTTCAATGCTGACCGAGTTGCCGCCGATGCCAAGCTGGCCCTTGTTCACCAGGTGGATGCTCAGCAGCCGGGATCCCGCGTTCAACTGCACCGACCCGCCCGCAGGGACCGTCAGCACCCCGGGGCCGACCAGGGTGCCTGCTACGGTCACGTCCGTCAGATTCGCTCCGGTCCCCGATGGGCTGACCGTGGAGTCAAGCGTGATGGTGCCCGCGCCGATGAAAGACCCGGTAGCGGTGACCGTCACCGCGGCGGTCAGCGTCAGCGTCCCTGCTGACGCCGACACGGTCCCGTTGTTGCGCACCGGCGGGTCGATCTCCGCGCCCTGTGAACCGCCCGCGTAGGTGATGATCGCTCCGGCATCGTTGACCAAGTGGCCGCCGCTGGTCCCGTCCCAGCCCAGGTCGGCGTCGTCGGCGAGGGTCAGCGTGCCGCTGTTCTCGACCGTGGTAGCGCCCTCGACCTCCACGAAGTTGCCGCCGATGCCAAGCTGGCCCTTGTTCACCAGGTCGAGGGCGGCCGAGATGGCCGACCCGGCGCTCATCTGCACGGACCCGCCCGCGGGGATGGTCAGCGTTCCTGGACCGGCCAGGTTGCCGGCCACCGTCACGTCCGCCAGGTTTACCCCCGAGCCGGACGGGCTGACCTTGGCGTCCAGCATGATGGTGCCGGTCCCGGCAAACGAGCCGGTTGCCGTCAGTGTCACCGCGCCGGTCACCGTCAACGTCCCCGCGGACGCGGACATCGTGCCGTTGTTGCGCAGTGGCGGGTCGATCTCCGCCCCCTGCGGACCGCCAGCGTAGCTGATCGTCGCTCCCGCGTCGTTGAGCAGGCGCCCGCTGCTGGTTCCGTCCCAGCTCACGTCGGCGCCGTCGGCGAGGCTCAGCGTCCCGGCGTTCTCCAGCGTGGTGGCGCCCTCGATCTCCACGGCGGTACCGGCTGCGACGGTCGCCTGCCCCTGATTCACCAGGTGCGCGCCTGACAGGGCAGCGTCCTGGTCGAACGACAGGGTGGCGCCAGGCGAGACGGTGACCGTGCCCTTGCCCTTGAGCAGGCCGCCCTGCAGCGAAAGCAGGTCCGTCGCGGTCAGCGAGGCGGTGGTGCTCAGGGTCGAGCCCTGGATGGTGAGCCCGTATACCGTGGTTGCGGTGGTCAGGCTGACGGTGCCGCCGTTGTTGATGCACACGAGGTCGTTCTGGTTGGGGACCCGGTTCTGGTCCCAGTTGGCCGGAGTCGACCATGCTGTGTTGCTGGTACCGGTCCATGTGATCGAGCAGGTCACGGTCGGCGTGAAGGAGATCGCGGCCGGGCTGGAGCGCAGCCCGCTGCTGTTGCTGGCGAAGACCGAGACGAGGTAGGTGACTCCCGGGACGAGCTTGGTAAGGGTGGCGCTGGTCGTGCCCCCGGAGACGGACACCGTCTTGGTGGGCGGGTCCGTGACGAGTTGGTAGCCGTTGATGCTGCCCCCACCTGTATGCGCTGGTGGCTGCCAGGTCACCGTGGCGGACCGGCCGTCTAGAGCGCTGGTGGCCTGCACGTTCTGCGGTGGGTCGAATGCGGTGCCCACGGTGACCGTGGCCTCGCCCGATGCCCCGGTGCTGTCGGTCGCCACCACGATCAGCGTGCGGCCGCCCGGGGCGACGGTGTGCAGCAGCCCAGATCCCGAGATCGTGTCCCCGGCGCCGCCGAGCACGCTCCATGTCACCGGGAAGGACTGGCCGTCGCTTCGGGTCGCAGTGAACTGCTTACTGCCACCCACCGCGACGGAGGGATTGGCCGGGGCGACACTCAGTTCGGCGCCCGGCGGATTCTGGATCACGAAGGCCGGGAACGGCTGGTCCGCGATCGTCGCGTCGAGCGTGGCGTGGAATGACAACAAATCAATTGCCCATCCCGCCTTCAAGCTCAACGATGGCGCGAGCGTGAAGAAGTCTTCACCCGGCCCGGGGGTGGGCTGGACCGTGGCCTGCACGTCCTCGTCCGCCTCGAAGTCCGGACCGCTCGCATCGTAGAGATCCTCCTGCGGCTGCTCGGAGAAGCCGACGCTCGCAGACGCGCTGGCGTTCAGCAACGGGTTGCCGCGCACCGTGAGCGGGGTGGAGAGGTTCTGAACCGAGAGGGTCCCTGGGTTGTGCGAGTTCCACGACGCCTGGGCGCCGATCGTGATCGACGCGTTGACCTCCGTGCGGATCTGCCCGGATACGGTCACGAAGATGGGAATCTTCGGCACCACGATCACCGGCACCGGCCCGACCTGATAGTCCTCGGGCGGCCCATCCAGCTCCCCGATCTTGTGCTGCAGTGAGCCTTGCAGGGTCGCCGCCAGCGAGGCCTTGACGCCCAGCTCCGCGGAAGCGGAGATCTGCGCTCCATCGGGCACGCCAAGGAACCCGTGCGTTAGGGCTATGTTGATCGCGACAGTTGGCGTGAAGTCGATCTCGCCGCTGAGCGACGCCGGCCCCGCGCCGATGTCGATCCCCACAGTGAGGTCTTGGCTGAATGTGATCCCCGTCTGCCGTCGCGGCAGCACCCGCACCCCAGGAACCGACGGGCGGAACACCGCGTGTGCGCCGCTGGCCGATGTTGCCAGCGGATTCACCGAGCTGGCTACCGAGAGCGCAGAAAAGGCCCCCGACAGCGGCGCCTGCGCGATGCCCACCACGTAAGCGCCGGAAGCTTGGGGCGTCACGCTCTGCACGGTGTCAAGCAGTCCCTGAGGCGCGGCTGCCGAGGGTGCGGCCACAATCACCTGGCCCACCGACAGGCCCGTGACCTGCGCCGGGACCGGAGCCGGCCAGGTGAGCTGCCCGCCTGTGTCGGAAGCGAGCGACGACATCGTCGAGGCGGACAGCACCACCGTATTCGACGTTGTCGCTGTCTGCGGAGCCACCGGCTGGCCAGCAGAGGCCGAGGCGCCAGTTCCGGCCGAGTTGACCGCGGCGATCGAGAACGACCAGAACGCGTCCGCCGGGGAGAGCCCGGTCACCGTCAGGCTCGTCGCGCTCCCGGACGCGGTCACCGTCACCGGCTGTGCGCCCTGGGCCGGCACCCATTGCCCCTGCGAATTCTGCACCATCTGCTCGTAGGTCACCTGGTACGAAGTAATCGCCGCACCACCGTCATCGACCGGCGGCTGCCAGGACAGGTCCACGTCCCCCGTGCCTGACGGCGCGGCGGTGAACTGTCCTGGCGCGGCCGGCGGGTAGGCCTCCTTTGGCACACCGGTGGATGTCGCCGCGGTCGAGGAGCCTAGAGAGTTCTGCGCCGACACTGACACCTGGTAGGTCGTCCCGTCGGTGAGCCCGGTCACCGTGGCCGATGTCGCCGACGCCCCGGCGTTGACCGTGACCGTCGACGCGCCGGCCGTCGCCGTCACTGAGTAGCCGGTCAGGGCCTGGCCGCCGTCCGACAACGGCGCGGACCAGGACACCACGAGCGACTGCGAACGCCCAAACACGGCAGTGAGCAACGGCGCCCCCGGCGCTTGGGGCGGCAGCGGGGCGAATGGGTTGGACTTGGCGCTCAACGCCCCCGTGCCGACGGAGTTGGCCGCCTGCACCCGCGCGACGTACGCGACGCCGCTGCACAGCCCCTCCACGACGGCCGCAGTGTTGGAACTCGGGACCGAAACGACCACCGGGTTAGTGCATCCCGGTGGCGGCGTTGTGCCCGGCGCCGGAATCGCCTCAGCCGAGTACTGGGTCACCGAAGCCGACGCCGGATCCGGCGCCCAAGTCACAAGCACACCCAAACCCTGTGGCGACACCGCCTCCATGAACGGCGCCGGGGGAACTGTCGCCGCCTGGCGCACTGTTCCGTCGGTGCCCGGCACTGCCGAATGCCTGCCCGCCGAAGCGGTCCCCGCACTTACAGCAGTTCCCGTGTGCGCGGCGGACGTGCGCGCGAGCCCTGGGGAATTCGCACCCGCCGTCCCCCTGCCGGCGCTCGCCTCCGCTGCCCCGGCGGTCCCGGCACCGACAACTCCGACCGCAACCACGATCATTCCCACAGCCGCCAAGCGCCGCATAACCGGCTCTCCCCACCCCAAACGACCGATGCGGCCGACAGCCTCTCACCCCGCGCAGCCCTGGCACAAGGTCCAGAAATAGTCGGACAACCCCGGACACCTATGGGAAGTGCCCTAGGTAGCTGGTGTTTTTCGCGTGTGGCGGTCCGCCAGGTTCGTTGATCATTCCGGGAGAATTGCTGTAACTGCAGGTTTCTCTCCCGGAGTGGCTGATGACGCTGGGCCTGGCACCGAGGCAGGCTGATCTGTTCCGTAGCACGGCGGCGTTCTGTGATGGGCGGGTGGCGCCGGACTCGATCTACGGGATCTTGCACCGGGAGTGTTACACCTTGTTCCCGGATGAGATGTTCGCTGACCTGTTTGATGATGTGGGCCGCCGGTCGGTGCCGCCGATGATCGTGGCGGTGGTGATGGTGCTGCAACGGGCCGAGGGCTGCAGTGACCGGGAGGCGGTGGACCGGTTCGCGTTCGATGCCCGGTGGAAGTACGCGGCCGGGGGGCTGGATTTCGATTACCCGGGGTTTGTGCACACGGTGCTGGTGGACATGCGGGCCCGGCTGGCCGGGTCGGCGCGGCCGGACCGGATCTTCGAGGTGACCGTGGAGGTGGCCCGGTCGGCCGGGCTGGTGGGGCGGCGGCGGGTGCTGGATTCCACGCCGTTGTATGACGCGGTTGCCACGATGGACACGGTCACGCTGGTCCGCTCGGCGATCCGCGGGGTGCTGAAGGCCGCTGGCAGTGACCTGGCCGGCGAGCTGCGCGCGGTGCTGCGCCGCGATGATGATTACGCGGCCGCCGGCAAGCCGGCCTGTGACTACGACGACCCGGCCGCCCGGGAGGAGCTGGTCGGCGCGCTGGCCAAAGATGCCCGCGCGCTGCTGGCGGCGCTGGAGGGGCAGCAGCCGGATCCGGTGCTGGCGCAGGCCGCGGAGCTGCTGGCCAGCGTGACCGGCCAGGACCTGGAGCAGGACCCGGCCGGGGTATTCCGGATCGCCCGGCGAGTCGCCGCGGACCGGGTTCTCTCGACCGTGGACCCGCAGGCCCGGCACGGGCATAAGACCTCCGCCCGCGGGTTCGACGGCTATAAGGGCCACATTGCGGCCGACCCTGACTCGGAGGTCATCACCGCCGTTGCGGCCACGCCGGGAAACAGCGGAGACGCCGAGGTCGCGGAGAGCCTGCTCGCTGACCTGCTTCCCGGTGATCAGGACAGCGCCGCCGGCCAGGACGGCGGCCGGGTCGTGGCTGCTGCGGCGGGCGAAGGCCTGGCTGTCTACGGCGATGCCGCCTACGGCTCCGGCGAGCTCATCGAACGGCTGGACGGCGCGGGTGTCTATAACGGCATCAAATGCCAGCCGCCGGCCGCGGTCAAAGGCTGCTTCCCCAAGAACCGCTTCACCATCGACCTGGACGGCAAGACGGTCACCTGCCCGGCCGGCGTCACCGTGCCCATCCGGCCCGCCACCGGGCGCCATGCCGGGACCGCCCGGTTCGCCGCGGCCTGCCGCACCTGCCCGCTGGCCGCCCAGTGCACCACCGCCAAAGAAGGCCGCACGATCACCATCGGCCCGCACGAGGCCCGGCTGGCCGCCGCCCGCACCCGCCAGCAAGACCCGGCCTGGAAGGCTGACTACCGGGCCACCCGCCCCAAAGTCGAGCGCAAGATCGCCCACCTGATGCGCCGCCGCCACGGCGGCCGCCGCGCCCGCGTCCGCGGGCTGCGCAAAGTCGCTGCCGACTTTGCCCTGCTCGCCGCCGCAGTCAACCTGGCCCGCCTCGCCGTGCTCGGGATTGCCTGCCCGAACGGCACCTGGGCAGCCGCCGGTGGCTGATGACCGGAACGGCCGGCCCAGCCAGGCCTCGCCAGCCTGGATCACAGCCCCCAGCGGCCGACTGGCCTGCGGCGGCTCCCGGGCAGACTGCCATCGGCAGCGATCCGCAGCGGCTCTGGTGAGATACCCGCTGCGCAGCACACGAGGGCAGGGCAAAGACGGTCGATTAACACCAGCTACCTAGGGCGTGTCCCGTGGATCTTGATCTGGCGTTCCAGTAGAACTCCAGCGTGGATGAGGAGCGTCTGAAGCGACACGATCTGACGGATGGGGAATGGCAGCGTCTGGCGCCGCTGCTGCCTGAGCATCTGCGGCAGGGCGGGCGGTGGCGGGATCACCGCATGGTGATCAACGGTGTGTTCTTCCGCACCCGGGCTGGGATCAGCCGAGCGGCCCTGCCGCGCTGCCTCGCAGCCGGCACCAATGCCAGCAATTGCAGCCATCAGGGCTTGGGGGCCAGCCCGGCATAGGCGGCAATTTGCTCGCGTTCGGCTGTGAGGCACCTCAGTCACTGGCCCTCCGTTCCTGCCGCCTGCGGCGAACCTGCAAAAAGGCTGGTGCCCCTGGCCCCCCGGCCGGCGGCTCAGCCGGCGGCGGATCCGATCCCCACGGCGGAGCAGGCCGAGGCGTGGTCCTTGCACAGCGCCGATTTCTTCACGAACCCGTCCTTGACGACCGTGAACTCCATGTTCTGCCTTGTCACCCATTCCGGTGTGAGCAGCACGGATGGCACGGATATGTTGGTCTGCGGGTCTGTCACGCTCCAGTTGACCAGGCTGGCCGGCCGTTTGACCCCGGCCCAGACATACATGGCCAGCGCCGCGGCGGCCTGGGCCTCCAGACGGATCGGCTTGTACACGGTGCCGCACTGGTAGCGGGCGAGAATGCGCTGCAGGCCGCCCAGCGTGGCATCAAGCCCGGTGATCGGGAACGCCCGCGCCTTGACGTCCAGGTGCTTCAGGTAGGTGACGATGGGCCTGGCGTTCTCGTCGTTGGGAATCAGCGCGGAGTTGATCTTCTTGTGTACGGCGTATTCCTGTTTGAACTCACTCCGCGCGACAAGCGGATCCCAGGTGCCTGGCGGGTTGCTGACATCCTTCCAGCCCGCGGAGAAGTACCTGGCCAGTACCGCGTCGTAGCCCTCTGCGTACAGCGCTGAGTTGTAGTCATCCGACGCGCCCTTCATCACGATGACCCGCGGATGCTTGACCTTCCAGGCGGACACGCAGCTGACCAGGCCCTGGCCGAGCAGCACGCCGATCTTCAGGCTGTCGAAGCCGACGTAGTACTGACGGGTGCCGCCGAGGGTGAGCCAGTCGTAGTCGATGACCGGGACGTGGCGGGACTCGGCGTATGACTCGATCTGGCCGCCGGCTCCGGAGTAACGCGCGTCCAGGACCAGCACCGTCGCGCCGTTCTTGATGGCCTGTTGCGCGGCGGAGAACTGCTGGCTTCCCTGCGACACTTGCACGGTGTACTGACCGTGCGCGAGCCCGGCCTGCTGGAACGAATCCCTGAAGTACCACTGGTCGAACTGTTTGAAATGCCCGGCCGATGCGTCGGCCGGCAGGATCACCGCGATGCTCCCCTTGCCCATGGCTGCGAGCGGCTTCAGGGTGGACATCGCAGAGAAATTTCTGCTTCGGATCTTGCTGAGCAAGAAGTGAAGCCCGGGCGGGCTGCTGCGCTCGGGGAGGACGAAGGCGTGCGTGCTGCTGCTGGTGGCGCTGCAGGCGGCGAGGACTAGGGCCGCGCCGCCAGCGCACGCCGTTCGCACGGCCCTTTTACCGAGTGAACTCACTGGCCACCTCCCCCAAAGACATGCGCGTCATCGCCGGTTACTTCTTGGCCCGCTCCAAGCGGTGTGTTTTGTGGTTCCGGGTCCAGCCCGCGGGGATTGGCCGCCCATGCGGAGGCCACGTGGCACCTGTGAGGTTGGCGCCAGCAAGGTTCGCCCGGCCGAGTTTCGCGGCGTAGAGGTCCGCGTGATGGAGGTCTGCGCCAGCCAGGTTCGCGCCGATGAAATTCGCGCCGTAGAGCTCCGCGTGGGAGAGGTCCACGCCGCCAAGGCTCGCATTGGTGAAGATTGCCTGGCGGGCGTCGACACGACGCAGATCCGCGCCGGTGAAATCCGCGCCGTTGAGGTTCGCGTCAATGAACTTCGCCCCGGCGAGCTCCGCGGCAATGAGGTACCCATGGGTGAGCGTCGTGCCGGAGAAGTCCGCGCCGGTCAGGGTCGCGGCGGCGAACGACAGGCCGGTCATGGTCTCGCCTGCCAGCACCGAGCCGGAGAGATTCGCGCCGAAAAAGGACGCGTTGGTGAGGGTCGCACCGGCAAAGACCGCACCGGAAAGGTTCGCATGACTGAGGTCCGCGCTGGTCAGTTCGGTGTTGGTGAGATGCGCCCCGGTGAGGTTCGCGCCGATGAGATCCGCGCCGGGCAGACGGGTATAGACCAGGTTTGCCCGGGCAAGGGTCGCACCGGAAAGGCTTGCACCGTCGAATTGAGCGAAGTCGAGGTTCGCGCCGGTGAGCTCGGTGCCGGAGAGATTTCCGAGCGCGAGGTTCAGGTATTGCAGTTGCGCACGGCGGAGCAAGGCGTGATGGAGGTCAATGACGGTGGTACGGCCGTCGTGTGCCACCGTACGGCTTCCGACCACGGTCAGCGCGGCCTGGACATCGGTGGGCAGCTTCGCCGCGGACGGTGTTTGGTCGCGGACGAAGGCGCACAGGACCGCGACGACGGTCGGCTGGTCGGGCCGGGAGTCGCGCATGATGCGCTGGAGGGCGTAGATCCCACCGAGCCGGATCTCCATCGAGCTGGAGCCCAGGTTGGTGATGGCCGCGGTGTAACGGTCGGTGATCTGGCCGCCTTCGTCAATCGACAGCTGTTTGTTTGCCGCCTGTATTTGCTGGTGGTTGAAGTAGAGAGTAAAGACGGCTGCGAGGCCAGGCAGCACGGCCACCAGCACCGTAATAAGAGCAAACCAATTTTTTTTCTCGGGCTTCCCGGCGGCGCGGTCGGCCCAATCCGCGGCACGCTTCTCCCACTCGGCAGCGGCGTCCGCCGGGCTGGGTTGCGGTGGTAGCGTGACCATATAACGGCAAGGATGACACGTTCTGCATGACTTCGGCAGAGTGAAAACACGCCGATAACGAGAAGGTCTTGCAGCCGGGCACCTCGAGGACGCGCTCGTCGCTCTCCACCTGGCCATCCTCGCCGCGCGGCCGTGGCAGGCCGGCTGAGCGAGATCATGCAGGACGCTGCCCCGCCCTGCGTGGCCCCGAGGCCCGCATAGGCCCCGCGGGCCGGGTCATTCTGAAAGAAATAAATGGAACGCTCCTCGATCACCGCAGTCAACGAGTTCCTCGTGCTGGACGCCATCCGGTCCGCGGGGCAGGCCACGCGGACCCAGCTTGGCAGCAGCTGATATGCCACTGGTCGAGATAACGCTGGTCGAGGGCCGCACGCCGGCCCGGATCCGCCCGCTGATCAGCGAGCTTCACCAGGCCGTTGTGCGCGCACTGGACACGCCGCCGGACACCGTCCGCGTCATCGTCCGCGAGCTGCCGCCCGCGCACTGGGCCACGGGCGGCGTCACGATCACGGAGCGGCGATCCCAGCAGGAGCCGGAGTGACGTTGTAGTTCATCCGGAACAGGTTCTCCGGGTCGTACTGCGCCTTGACCCGGCCCAGCCGCGCGTACTTATCCGGGCCGCCGAAAGCCTCGACAACCCGGTCCATCTCGTCGAAGTTGAGCATGTTGACATAGATGCCCTGCCCGGTCCAGGGTTTGAGGGCGGTGACGATCTTCCTTGTCCGGTCGATGTAGCCGGCGTCGCTGGCCGGGTCGTCCCACCTCATGGCGAAGTTCAGCCACAGCAGGTAGCCGCGGTTGGAGAAGGCTGTCGCGTCTTCGGGAACGTCACCGATGGCCCCGCCCAGGCCGATGATCTCGACCTCGCCCTCCATCGGCATGTCCTTCCAGAAGTCCACCAGCGTGTCGATCGCCTCGTCGGCGAGGTCCGCGACGCGCGCCTCCTTGGTGTAGTAACGGTGGCCGTCCTCGAACTCGGAGTCGATCACCCGCTCGGGTGATATCCGGGCGTGGGCGAAAGAGCATGGCCTGGCGGTTAGTGAGCGCGGCCGTATCCCGGCCAGCGTGGTGGAGCAGTATCAAGTCGCGGGCCACGGGCGCTGAACCAAGACACCACCGCTGTGCGGCGCCAGGGCGCACCGCCCGGCCACCGTTCGCCCACCTGGCGGCCAGGACGAGCTGCTCCCTGTCGGTCAGGACTCTTCCGCCATGGCAGAATCCGATCCCGGGCCGCGGCGGTACCAGCCCTTACTGCACCGAGAGCACTCCAGCATCATGCGTGCGGCCCAGGCACATTGCGCGTGACGCAAATCATCGCCCGGTCGGCGGCAGATGCGCATATTATCTCCGCTGGAGAGCTATGGATAAGCATGCAGGTGAGGTGATCTGCGCGGGCCGTCAACCTGCTCTCTGGGTGTGCCGGGATAGTGCGCCTGGCCTTGACGACGATGGGTGTGATGTTGCCGGAAGTGTCCAGTTCGCCAAGAGTCGCGCCAGGCAGCGGCGTGCCACCTTGATGGTTCAGGCGTGCAGTTGGAAGTTGGCAGCGGTGCAGCAGACCGGCACGTCCCGTACCGCAGGCAGCAGCATGTCATTGTGGTCGGACTGCTCGTCCCAGATGCCTGGCGGCCATTCGAAGCGGGCCTCCGCCTGGTCGCCCTTGGCACGTTTCCAGGTCACGTCGCCGCGAAACAACTCGGGTCACGAACTTGCAGCGCGCCGCCGCGTCGTCGGGCCGATATCATGCAGCTAAGTCAGCCCACGCCGCAAGTGTGGCGACCCAGATGCGGCCGGTACGCCCGTTGACGGGGCGGATAACGGGACCGGCCGCGCGCGGGTATCGTCGCGTCCAAGGCGGCCAGAGCCTAGCCGAGCACGACGCGGGCTCCGGCCTCGCCGTCCGCGTCAGTGCCGAACACCGACAGCTGCCAGCGCGCTTCCCGGTCCGCTGGCGTGCGGGATTGTCTGGCAGGCAGCTGGTGGTGCACGCCGTGCAGGTAGTGGGGTACGTCGTGGACGGCATGCACGGCGAGCCGGCGCAGCGACTGCTCCGCCCCCGGGGGGCAGGTGTTGTGATCTCCGGTGTCATCGTTGCGCATCGTCAGCAACAATCGTCTTCTCTACCACTCGCTTGGTCACCGTTTTACGGCCATCCTCCCCAATTTGCTCGATCTCGTACGTGATAACCAGTCTTGCCTGCTCGACTGACGCTGAATCCCCAGACTTCCGATGCAGGTAATCACTGACAATTCCTGAGATCACATTCGTCGCTATGCCGACCGGAAAGCTAAGGGCGAAGAAGATGATCCCCAAGTCGACGCCTCTATAGGTCTCCGTGCGCAGGTAGTGCAAGCTCACCTCATCAGTGACAGCTATTTCTTCGTTGCGCGCAGGGATTCCTCCCGCCATGGCGATTAGAAGCCTGGAAGCGTCATTGGTCTGTACTTCCAGCGAGATTTCCATCAACACTCCATTACGGGATTACTGGCCTGTCGGCCATCAACTTGATAATCCTTGCAGCGCTTACAATAGGGCACCGACCCGGGGGCTGGCGAAGCCCCGGACCTTCGCATTCATTGTCTGCGAAGGATAGGAGAGAACGCTTAAGCACCATGGTAGACAAACGCCGCCCAATGGCGTGGGTGAGCGAATGGTCGCGCCGAGCCAGGATAGGCGCTCAAGCGTTGTGACTCTGGTAGACGCAGGGCACCTGCGGCATTGGAATCGACCGTATCTGCGCACCGAGCGGCGATAAAATCGAGCCCGGCGCGGCGGCCGGACTACGCGTCCGAGGCGCGGCGGGTGCTGAGGCCGGGCGGGCGGCTGTTGCTGCGGGCTTGCCTGACGAGCCAGGGGGTGCGGAACGAAGTCACCGGAGCCGGGGTCGCCGGGGCGTTCGCGGGCTGGGTGGTTGACCGGCTGGCGCACGACGGTGTGCGAAGTGACACTCGCACGATGCAAGCGCTGGTGGTGCGGCTGCGCCGTGCGTAGCGAACAAGGAAGTGCCTCACGCCCGGCGTGCCGATGCGTGATATCTGCTTGCGCTGGGTAACGGCCTGTGGGCAGGTTCAGGCCGGGGCTGGGACGGGTGGCATCCAGGGATTCCCGGCGAGGGCGCCGTGGATGGCGGTGAGGACGTGGACGCCATGCTTGGCGGCAGTGGAGAGGTAGCCGCGGATGGCGTACCGGTCGCGGGTGACCTGCTCGGAGCGGAGCCGGCCGGAGATCTTCTGCTGGGTCTTTGCGGGCCGCAGGTCGCGTTCGGCCTGGTTGGAGGTCGGCGGTATCCGCAGGTCGGTAGTGAACCGCAGCACGTCGGCCTGCGCGGCCGCGCAGGCATTCCAGCAGGTCGCGGCCGGGCCGCTGCTTGCGGCCGGGTTGCCTGGGCACCTGGGACAGGCCAAGCAGGACCCCGTGTTTGAACGCGTGGATCAGTGGCGCGGCGATGTGTTCGGGGACCGCGGGCAGGCCCTGAGCGCGGGCGATGTTGGCGGCGTGGATCAGGCCCTGGAGAGCCTGGGTGATCTGGATGGGCCAGTGCGCACCGGGGTATTCCTGGGCGGCGTCAGCCAGGTCGCGCTGGATGTGCGCACAGCACAACTGGTGGAGCAGGCCGGGAAAGGCGTCGTAGTTCTGGTACCGGTCGTGCACCACCACGGTCCCGGAAAGGTCGGGAAAGACGAACGCCTCGAAGGTCTTCAAGCTCCGGTCGCCCAGGAAGTAATAGGTCAGCACGCTGGTGCACGCGGTCAGCAGGTACTTCTTACGGGTTTTCGGGCCCGGCCCGACCCTGATCGGGGTCTCGTCCGCAGACACCACGTGCGCCAAGATGATCAGGCACCGGATCGCCTTGTTCGCCTCCGCCACCGCTGCGGCGGCCCGGGCAATCATGGAGTGCACGAAACCGGGCGAGGGCTCCGCGCCAGTCAGCGCCCCGACCAACTCGGCGCAACGGTGCACCGGGATCGCGTGCGCCGCGATCAGGTACACACACCACGCCTGCAAGGCAAGGCCATAGGTGACCGTGCCCGCCGCCCCGGCCCCCGCGGGGGGCAGGGCACGATGCACCCGCCCGCACCCGCAGGCCACTTCATGCAGGTCATGCTGGGTCACCGCCGCGGTTTCCAGCGGGACGTCCACGATCTGGTGTGCCGCGGCTACGCCCAGGTCAGTGGCGGCGGCCAGGTCCGCCCCGCACGTGCAGATTCCCTCCGGGAAGTGCGCCACCGTGCCGTCCGGGCTGGCCGACCAGGCCAGATGCGCTCCCGGAGCGCCAGGCTGCTTGCCCGGCTTGCGCCCGCCCTTGCCCCGCCTCGGCTTCACCGGCGGCGGCGTCCGGCCGGGCAGGTCATCGGCCGAGGGAGCCATCGAGGAGTTGCCGCTGTTACGGTCCAGACGCCGCCGCAGGTCCCGGACCTCCGCCGCCAGCGCCACCACGTCAGCCCGAAGCTCCTCGATCGCCATCGCCTGCGCCGCGATCACCGCGTCCCGGGCGGCACACGACGCGCAACCCGGCACAGAAGGCGGCAGAACGGCCACAACCGGCCATCATCATCGCCGTCCCCCCGTAATCAAGCTGACACGCTGGACCGGCACTGGGAAAGATCGCCGACAGCCACCACACCGAGCCGCCACCAAACCAGCGCAGGGACGTGAATGCTTACGATTCGGCACCGGACAGGCAAGGCAACGCCGATGACGCGGAATCTCGCAAGGCCACTTGACACAAAGAGGCTTCGTTATCTCCAGCCCCTTTTGGGGCGTCAACGATGTAGCTTACGAGGCTTTTTTGCTGCGTCGTGGACACGTTATCTGTAGCATGTCGCCGACGCAGGCCCACGACGAACCTTCTTGTCGTTGCCGTTTTTCGATTTTATGTCTTCTGCCTTAACGTTCTTCAGCTACATGTCAACGACGCAGACGTCCTGGTCAGGCGGGGCGTCCTGGGGGGGCTAGAGATAACCGCCGATATGCGCGGAAGCTGACGCCACGCCCGCGGCAGCGGTGAAGCGCATATCAGACAATCTGAGTCCCCGGAGGGGCGGTGGTCTTTCGATCGCCGGCAAGTAGCCGCCATGAGGATCGTCGTCAGGTGTTCCCTTCCGGTGATCACCCGGCGCGGGCTGCCCATTCCTCACGGTCACTCCATCCCGGCTGCTTGAATCAGCGGAAACCCGGGCGCGTGCCAGCCTGTGGTTAGCGTTGGCTTGGTGCCTTTGTCGAGACTGGTCCCCGGCTGGGCCGGCGTGCGGGAAGCATTGACGTGCGGGAGGCTGGACATGCTTCGTCGTGATGAGCTGTCAGAGTATGTTCGCGGGTCGCTGTGGGTGCTGCCCACGCTGTCGGTGCTGGCCGCGCTGGCCGCGCTGGCCGCCGGGTCGCTGCTGTCCCTGGTCAGCATCGGCCCGCGCTCGCCGCTGGCGTTCCAGGGGACCGCTGACGACGCCCGGACCTTGCTGATCGGGATTGCCGGGACGATGGTGACGGTCATCGCGCTGCTGCTGGGCCTGACGGTGGTGGCGCTGCAGCTGTCCTCGACCCAGTTCTCGCCCCGGCTGCTGCGCAATTTCCTGCGAGACCGGCCGAATCAGATCGTGCTCAGCGCGTTCGTCGCGACGTTCGCCTACAGCGCGGCCGGTCTGTACACGGTCGGCGTCTCGGGCGGCAACCGCACCGCCACCTTTCCCCGGCTCGCGGTCAGCGGCGCGCTCGTCCTGCTGTTTGTCAGCCTCGGCCTGCTGGTGTTCTTTGCCGACCACCTCGTGCGCTCCATCCAGGTCGACGCGATCATGCACGTGGTGCAGCGCAACACCATCGCGGTGATCCGGGACGGGCTGCTCGCCGGCGGCCAGGATGCACCTGAAGTCCCCGAATGGGCGGTGCCGGTCGCGTCCCAGCACTCCGGGTACGTACAGGCGGTACGCCCCGGCATGCTGCTGTCGCACGCCGCCCGGTACGGGGCCTGCCTGCGGCTGCGGCCCCGGGTCGGCGAACACGTGGTCGCTGGGACGACGCTGGTATGGATCTGGCGCGCCTCCCCGCGCGATCCTGCCCCAGATCCCCAGGCCTTCGCGCGAGTCCTGGGCGCCGGGGTCCGGATCGGGTTCGAGCGCACGCTGGAGCAAGATGCCGCGTTCGGGATCCGGCAACTGGTCGACGTCGCGTGCAAGGCGCTGTCTCCGGCGGTCAACGATCCCTACACCGCGGTGCAGGCCATCGATCATCTGTCGGTGATCTTTTGCGCGCTCGCCCAGCGGCCGCTGGGAAACCACGTCGCCCGCGACGGCAACGGGGCGGTGGTAATCGTCCCGGGGCGGCGGTTCCCGGACTACCTCGCCGTGATGTGCGGGCTCATCCGCCGTTACGGCTCCCGCGAGCCAACCATCGCCCATGCGCTGCTGCGGCTGCTGGGCAACTGCGCCGCCGTGGCCGGCGGCGATCGCGAGCAATCCGCGGCGATCGAGGAACAGGCACGCATCATCATCGCCGACGCCGAACGAGAGGTCGCCCAGCCCATCGACCTCGCCCTTACGCACGCCGAGGCGGAGGCGGTGCGCCAAGTAGCAGGCAAGCACCGGCCCGCGTCACACCCACCCGCCGGCTGGCCAGACAAGCCGCCAGCCCCGTCACCACCGAGGTGACACGCGCGAACAACGGTCCGAATCTCCTGGGTAAATCAGGCCCCGCGCGGGGCGAATCACTCGGGTAGCTCGTAGGCGGGGTTGATCATGACGGCGCCGGGGTCTGCTGGCCTACCCGGACGGGTGGAGCCGGTGGGTGAGGGCGGTGTGGCGGCGGCCTGCTCCGGGGGTGCGGACGGCTTGGGCCAGGGCGCGGCGGGATCCGGCCAGGATGATTAGTTTCCTGGCGCGGGTGACGCCGGTGTAGAGCAGGTTGCGCTGCAGCATCATCCAGGACGAGGTGGTGAGCGGGATGACCACGGCGGGGTATTCGCTGCCTTGGGAGCGGTGGATGGTGACGGCGTAGGCGTGGGCGAGCTCGTCGAGTTCGGCGAAGTCGTAGTCCACCGGCTCGTCTTCGTCGGTGAGCACGGTGAGGGTCTGCTCTTGCAGGGACATGCTGGTGACGGCCCCGACGGTGCCGTTGAAGATCCCCGCCTTGCCTTTGTCGTAGTTGTTGCGTAGCTGGGTGACCTTGTCGCCGATCCGGAACACCCGCCCGCCGTAGCGGCGTTCCGGTGCCCCGTCCCGGGAGGGGGTGAGGGCCTCCTGCAGCAGGGTGTTGAGGTTGCCCGCTCCGGCGGGGCCGCGGTGCATCGGGGTCAGCACTTGGACGTCGCGGACCGGGTGCAGCCCGAATTTGGCGGGGATGCGGCGGGCGACGATGTCGACGACGAGTTTGGCGGTCTGTTCCGCCGGGTGCAGGCCGGAGTCCTCGGGCGGCTCGCAGGTGAACCAGTAGAAGTCGCCGAAGCCGGTGAGCTGCGGGGGCTGGCCGTTGTTGATGCGGTGGGCGTTGACCACGATGCCGGACTGGCGGGCTTGGCGGAAGATCTGGGTGAGGCGCACCCGCGGGATGGTGCCGGCGGCGAGCAGGTCGCGCAGTACTTCGCCGGCGCCGACCGAGGGGAGCTGGTCGACGTCGCCGACCAGCAGCAGATGCGCTCCGGCCGGGATCGCTTTGACCAGCTTGTTGGCCAGGATCACATCGATCATCGAGGACTCATCCACCACGACCAGGTCGGCGTCCAGGGGGTTGTCGCGGTCGTATTTGGGGTCGCCGCCGGGCTGCAGTTGCAGCAGCCGGTGCACGGTGGAGGCCTCGTGGCCGGTCAGCTCCGCCAGCCGTTTGGCGGCCCGGCCGGTGGGCGCGACCAGCACCACGGTGGCGTTCTTGGCCGTGGCGAGCTCGACGATGGAACGGACGGTGAAGCTCTTCCCGCAGCCGGGGCCGCCGGTCAGCACGGCCACCTTCTGCGTGAGGGCGAGCTGGGCCGCCTCTTGCTGCCCGGGGGCCAGGTCCTGCCCGGTCCGGGCGTGCAGCCAGCGCAGCGCCTTGCCCCACTCCACGGCCGCGAATGCTGGCAGCCGCTCCTGCCGGGAGTTCAGCAGGGCCAGCAGCCCGGTCGCCAGGGACTGCTCGGCCCGGTGAAAGGCCACCAGGTAGACCGCCGGGAGCAGATCGCCACCCTCACCGGGTACCAGTTCGCGGACCACACCCTCCGCGGCGACAAGCTCGTCCAGGCACGGGCCGATCAGTTCCCGGTCCACCTCGAGAATCTTGGCGGCATCGGTGATCAGGTTGGGTTGCGGGAGGTAGCAGTGCCCGTTGTCGGCGGCCTGCGACAGGGTGTACTGCAGCCCCGCCCTGATCCGTTCCGGGCTGTCGTGCGGGATCCCGACGGCCCGGGCGATGGTGTCGGCGGTCTTGAACCCGATCCCCCACACCTCCGAGGCCAGCCGGTACGGCTCGTTCTTCACGATCGTGATGGAGGCGCCGGCGTACTTCTTGTAGATCCGCACTGCCAGGGAGGTGGACACCCCGACGCCGGACAGGAACACCATCACTTCCTTGATCGCCTTCTGCTCCTCCCACGCCTCAGCGATCTTCTTGGTCCGTTTCGGTCCCAGGCCGTGCACCTCGACCAGCCGGCCGGGCTCGGTCTCGATGACGGCCAGGATGCCGACACCGAAATGTGCCACCATCCGTTCGGCCATCACCGGGCCGATCCCCTTGATCAGCCCTGAACCCAGGTAGCGGCGGATGCCCTGCACGGTGGCGGGCAGCACCGTGGTGTAGGAGTGCACCTCGAACTGCCTGCCGTACCTGGGGTGGGAACTCCAGTGCCCGGTCAGCCGCAGGCTTTCCCCGATCTGGGCGCCCAGCAGCGGCCCCACCACCGTCAGCAGATCCGGTCCGGTCCGGTCGGTGGCCACCCGGGCAATGGTGTAGCCGGTGTCCTCGTTGGCATACGTGATCCGTTCCAGGACCGCCTCCAGCACCGACAGGCTCTGCGGCGCAACAGGCGACGGGGACTGACCGGTCACGGCGACCATTCTGCCGGGCATCCCAAGCCGCGGTGCGCCCCGTGCCAGGCGGCCCAGAACTTGCCGCGGCCGGGGATAGCCAAGACCACTTCGGCAGCGGAGGGCTCTGGTGCACCCGGCCCAGGCGTTCATTTCCCCGCTTTCGCTTCCTGGCCGCGCGGAGTGTTCTCGCCGCCCCGCACCCGTGGCCGGCCGCACGGCTTACCCCCCCGCGCCTGACGTGACAGGCTGGCCAGAACAATCGCAGGAATCAGCGCGGACCCCCGCCGCCATGGCGGGAGCGCCCCCGCAGCGGAGAAGGTCACGATGCCACACGGCACGGTGAAGTGGTTCAACGGCGGCAGAGGCTACGGCTTCATCGCGGTAGAGGGAGGCCCGGACGTGTTCGTGCACGCCAGCGCGATCACTGGCGGCGGCGCCCCCACCCTGGAGGAAGGGCAGAAGGTCGAGTTCGACATCACCCAAGGCCAGAAGGGACCCCAGGCGGAAAACGTCAGGGTCATCACCTGACACATCGGCAGCCAGCGCCCTCCCCGATGCCGCGCAGCCCCGGTTGCGGGCCAGTACACCGGCCCGCGCCGCCCCGGGTCGCAGTGCGGACAACACAAGGAAAGCTGCTCATCGGAGCAACCTCCCACCCCCGGGACGAATCCGCCCAGGTGCGTCAGATATCACCCGTGTATTAGCCGATCTGGGCGCTCTGCCGGAGGTGGTCGCCAGCAATGGACTGGGCACGTAGCGGGGTGATCTGCGCGCGGCCGCCGGGACGTGTTGTGGGAGCCTGGCCGGCGCGCCCGGCGCTGGTCTGGGGGCCTGGCCCTAGATCGGCTGGCTCGGCCCGCTGCCCGGGCCGTCTGGCTCGGCCTGGTTGCTGTGGCTTGCGCCGGCGACGATCAGGAGGTGCTCGTCAACCCAGCAGACCTCGGGGCTGGGCAGGCGGGCCAGGAAGGTGGCGATGGAGGTGCGCAGCTCTTCGGGGGTGTAGAGGGAGAAGGTGGAGTAGTGGCGTCCTTCGGCCTGGGCCTGGAGCCGCCTGGCGGTGCTGGTGCGCGGATGGCCGAAGGTCTGGGCCGTGATCATGGTGAGCCCGCCGGTTCGGCTGACGGCGTCCCGGATCGCGGGCTGGGTGTGCAGGCGCTGCTCGTGCTCGGTGAAGCCCGGGAAGTATTGGCCCCAGATCGTTCGCGCGTTCTGCTGCGGGGTGCGGGTGTAGATGAACAGCTGGCCGCCGGGCTTCAGCACCCGGGCGGCGGCGGTCAGGAAGCGGCCGAGGTCGAAGTGGTGCACGCAGTTGAACGCGGTGACCACATCGAGGCTGGCGGCCCGCAACGGCAGCTGTTCGGCGGCGGCCAGCAGCGGGACCACCCCGCGGGCGTGGCCGCGGCCGGCGGCGTTGAGCTGTGCCAGCATGGCCGCGGAGACGTCGCTGGCGGCCAGCAGTGAGCCGTCGGGCAGCAGGGCGCGCAGCAGCCGTGTGTACCGTCCGGTCCCGCAGCCGGTATCTAGGCCGGTGACGGGGCGGCCGGGCAGGAGCTGGCAGATCGTGCGCACCGGCGCCTCGTCGGTGGTGCGCAGTGATTCGTAGACGACGGCTACCCGTTCGAAATGCCCGCCCACGGTCACCTCCGGCACAGCCCCGCGCTGGGCCTGCTAGGCACATCATGCGCTCGCCTTGCCCGGTTCACACACTGTTCACCCGCACGGCAGGCCAGGGGCCCTTGATGGATGCCGTGTGGCGTGCGTGCGGCACGGGGCACGGTCCCTGCGGGCGGGGCTGGCATCATCAGAGGTGAGGAGCAATTCACGTTTCTGGCGCTTCCCTGTGACCGTCATCCAGCCTCCGGTCACGCGCTGCCGGAGCGGGCGCCGGACCCGTGGCGGCCGGGCAGCGCAAGACCGGGAATGGCCAGTGCCGGGGATCGCGGTGAGCGGTGCGGGCGAGCCTGGCCACAGCAGGCCGCTGCGGGCCCGCGCGCAGTCGCGGCGGCCACGGCCAGGAAGGCGGTCGGTGCGGTGGGCAGGTGGATGCGCCGCTTCCCGGTCGCCGGGGTGCCCGGCGGGTCGTCGGGGAAGGACGCCAGGCGGCCAGGCGCGGCGGCCTGCCCCGGGTCAGACACCCCAGGGCTTAAAGTGTCAAATCGGGCGATTCTGGGTGGCCTGGTGGCGGGTCGTTTGAGGGCATGCTGATGTTGCCCGTCTGGCGCCGGGTCTTTGCCGTTCCGAAGGCTTGGCGGGGGTGTGCGGTTAGCGGTTCAGGCGGCTTGCGGGGGATCGTGGCGGTGGGACCAGGCGGTGGCCTCGTCGTACTCGCTGCCGGTTTTCACGCATCCGTGGAGGATGCCGGTGAGGCGGCCGGCGACGCGGCGCATCGCGTCGTCGTGGCCGACGTCGCGTGACCGGAGTTCGTCGTAGAAGGCGCGTGCTCCCGGGGATGCGGTGAGCGAGGACAGCGCCTGGGCGTGCAGGGCGTCGATGAGGTGCCTGTTGCGGATGTAGCGGGCGTGCACGGTTTTCTTCTTGCCGGACTGGATCGTCAGCGGGGAGGTGCCGGCGTAGTTCTTGCGGGCCTTGGCGGTGGCGTAGCGGCCGGGGGCGTCGCCGAACTCGCCGAGGATCCTCGCTCCGGTGATGTCCCCGATGCCGGGCTGGGACAGGTAGGTCCCGGCATCAGGGTGACGGCGAAAAAGCTCGCTCACCTTGGCTTCCATGATCCTGGCCTGCTCGTTCAGCGCCGTGATCACGGCGGCCTGCGCCCGCACCGACGCGGCGTAGGCCTCGGTGATGGCGGCGGGCTGGGCCAGGTGCGCGGTGCGCAGCGCGGCCTGGATGTCCCGTGCCCGCTGCGCCAGGTCGCCGCGCCGCCCGGCCCGCCTGAGCGCCGCGGTGACCTGGGCGACGGTCAGCCTGGCCGCCGACGCCGGGTCCGGGGCCTTTGCCAGCAGCTCCAGGGCGTCCGGGCCCGCCAGGGTCAGGCCGGCATAGGCCTCCAGGGCGGCGGGGAAGTACTCCCGCAACGCGGACCGCATCCGGAGCAGGTGCCGGGTGCGCTCCCACACGAGCTTCTGGTGAGCGCGGGCCGCGATCCTGACAGCCTCGGCAATGTCGCTGTCAGCCGCGACCTCGCGGATCTGGTGCCGCCGGGTCCGGCCCATGTCCGCCAGGGCGCCCGCGTCGAAGAAGTCGTCCTTCTTCCCCGATACCGCGATCGTCTCCTTGTGCCGGGCGGCCTGCTTGGGGTTGACCCCGTAGACCCGGTAGCCGGCCGCTGCCAGCGCCTTCACCCACGGCCCGCGGCCGGTCTCGATCACCACCACGACCTGCGCCGGGTCCGGCTCGGCGTCCTCCCCGCAGCCGACCGCGACCAGCTCGTGGAACCGGGCGATCCCGTCCACGCCCTCCGGCAGCCGCCGCCGGGCCAGCGTCTTCCCGGCATCGTCCTGCACGACCACATCATGGTGGCCCTCGGCCCAGTCATCGCCGATGAATAGCAACCCTCGTCCTTTCCCGTACTCTGCGTCACGTGCGGCAGCATCGGGGAGAACCGCCAGCGCCCTAATGGATCAGTGCTCACGGCCAGTGCCGGGCACGCCACCCCATCAGCAGTCCATCCTCCCCGGCGAGCCGGCAGGGGCACGGTCTGACCATAGGACTTCGTGTCCGGGGGGCAAAGGAGTGCTCACCTGCCGGCTGCTACCGGCAGCAAGTCTCCCGCACCAGGAATCCCACCTGGCACAGGTGACCTGCTAGTTCCCATTAGGGGGTGAGGGGTGCCCGCGGTGAGGGACAGGCTGACCGATGCCGGGTATGGCCTGGGCTGGTCGGTGGTGTGCCGGCTGCCCGAGTCCTGGGCCCGGTGGGGTTTCCGGTGTGCCGCCGACCGTGCCTGGCGCCGCCGGGGCGCGGGGGTCCGGGTACTTGAGGGCAACCTGCGCCGGGTGATCGGCGCCCAGGCGTCAGGCGGTGAGCTGCGCGCGCTGTCCAGGCAGGCGATGCGCTCGTACGCGCGGTACTGGCTTGAGGCTTTCCGGCTGCCGGTGATGCCGGCCGGGCCGGCTGGCCGCGGGGATGCGCGCCACCGGGCACATCGAGACCGCGTTCGGGTACTTGGCGGCCGGGCGCGGGGTAGTTTTCGCGCTGCCGCACATGGGTAACTACGACCTGGCTTGCGCATGGATTGTCGCCAGGGGGGCGGGCTCGGTTACCGCCGTGATCGAGCGGGTGAAGCCGGAGTCGGTCTATGACAGGTTCGTCGCGTTCCGCGAGGGGTTCGGCATGGAGGTGCTGCCTGCCAGCGGCGGGACGCAACGGTTTCCCATCCTGGCCCAGCGGCTGCGGGCCGGCAAGGTTGTCGGCCTGATCTGTGACCGCGATGTCACCGGCGGCGGCATCGAGGTGGAGTTCTTCGGCGAGAAGGCCCGGATGATGGGCGGCCCGGCCGCGCTGGCCGTGCAGACCGGCGCGGCGCTGATGCCCGCGATCTTGTGGTTCGAGGGCGATGGCTGGGGCGTGCACGTTCATGAGGAGATCCGCGTGCCCGCCGAAGGAGACACCAGGCAGAAGGCAGCGGCGATGACCCAGCAGGTCGCACGCCTGTTCGAGGCGGGCATCAGGGCTCATCCGCAGGACTGGCACATGCTGCAGAAGGTGTTCACCGCCGATCTCGACCCCGCCCGGCTCGCCGCCGCCGGGGGCACCGCCGGCACCGGGCACGGTGAGGGCGGGTCATGAAAACCGGCCCGGCCTGCCCGCACAGCTGGAACATCCCCCCGGCATTTGCCTGGACAGTCCAGACGGTCCCCCCGAACCAGAACTGGCAGATCTGCGCTCGACGCGACGCCAGTCCCGGATCGCAGCCAGCCGCAAATATTCGGCAGGGAGGCCTGCTTCAGAACGCCGGCGCGCTCGTTCGCTAAACCCAGTGTTTCCTCCGGATCCCGTGGATTAGGGCGATCATGCCGATAAGCGCATCAGCATGCGCGCACGCAGCGCCTGCTATCTGGCATGCCAGCGTGTGGCTTCGCCCGGGGTGGGGCGCTGGGGGTGTGCCTTGCGCGCCGCCCTTGGCGGTGGGGTGTGCCTGGGGCCGCGGGGTGTGCGCGATGATGGCCAGGTGCGTGTGCTGATTCCGCTGCCCGACCGGGATTTCGATGTGACGGAGGTCGCGGTGCCGTGGTGGGTACTGCGTGATGCAGGGCATCAGGTGGTCTTCGCCACCGAGCAGGCCGACACGGTCCCGGCCGCGGATCCCCGGCTGCTGACCGGGGTGATCTTCGGGCAGCTGGGTGCCGCGCCCGAGGCCAGGCGCTACTACGCCGAGCTCGTCACGGCGGCGGAGTTCACCAGCACAGTGGCGTGGGGGGCGGTAGATCCGGCCGCCTTCGATGGGTTGCTGCTGCCGGGCGGGCACGCGCCGGGGATGCGGCAGTACCTTGGCTCGGCGGTGCTGCGGGACCAGGTGGCCCGGTTCTGGGCGCTGGGCCGGCCCGTCGGGGCGATCTGCCACGGCGTCCTGGTGCTGGCGCGAGCGCGCGATCCGGCTACCGGCCACAGCGTGCTGGCCGGCCGGGCGACCACCTGCCTGCCCAAATACACCGAACGCCTGGCCTACTGGAGCACCGCCTGGCGGCTCGGCCGCTACTACCGGACCTATCCCGCCTACGTCGAAGATGAAGTCAAAGCGGCACTGGACGACCCGGGCAGCCAGTTCCAGCGCGGGCCACTGGTGCTCACCGCGCGCGGCACCGCTACCGACGACACGCCAGCCTTCACCGTCACCGACCGCAATTACCTGTCCGCGCGCTGGCCCGGCGACGCCTACCTGTTCGGCCGCCGTTTCTCCGCACTCCTGCGCGCCACCGCCCAGCCCGGCCGCTAACCAGCGACGGCCGAGCCAGCGCCCGGAGAGCGGCAGAAGTGGACGCGTCGGCGCATCGGGGCGATGGATCTTTATGCAGACAACCGACGCGATCGCCGGATCGAAGCTGGGATCCGGGACCGTCGACAAGACGAAGACCGTCTGCCCGCCGGGCGAATACCCCGTCGATATGGTCGACGATTCCTCCGTCGCACGGCTATCTTGACCGCATCCCCAGCTGGCACTTCTGCGCAACGCTCCAGGCTCACCCAAGGATGAGATGAGAACTCCCGGACCGTCCCAGCTGGTACGCTGCTGCCATCCGGTGGGTCCCTGCAAAAGGGATGGGGGAGTCGGATGTCGGGGGAACGCTTCCTTTCCGCGCTCACGTCACGCAGCGCACGATGCGTCGCCAAGGTCATCTTGTCGCTGCTGACCATAGGGTTGCTTGCGGTGCCGGCGTACCTGTTGTTCAGCAACTTCGTCGATGCGAGCGGAGCCAAGGACCTGCCGCCGCGGTCGACGCCGCTCGCCGCGCCGGTAGATGAGTATTACGGCGCACCGACACAGGTGTCCCCCGTCGATAAGGGGAATCCTGATATCTGCGTCACTGTCACGCTGCTTGGCATCAATCCGGCCTCATCCTTCGTCAATCTCGGGATCCTGGTTGGCGTGACAGATCACGGCCGGGGAACCTTGACGACCAGCCTCAAGCGCTATAAGAACATCACCGTTTGGGTTACCAGCTATAGCGGGCTGAGCGCTTTCCATCTCATCGTTCCCGTCGCCACGCTGGTGCATGCGCAGACGACCACTTGCGGTAGTGGCCTGACCCGGCAGCAGTGCCCCGGCTCAGCGACAGGTACCACAATCATCTGCCCGGCGGAACTGGATCAGCACGCGGCGTTCGGGGAAACGACCACCGACTACATCCTGGGCCAGGCACGGGCCTTCCCACAGGACTGGTATCAGCTCAACGATCTGGTTACCGTGCGGCCCGGCGTGGCTATCGACGGCAAGCCCATGCACTCGTCGCTGCTCCTGATGACTCGCGACGAAAACTTCACCACAACCGTCCACAGAGACAACACAGAGTTTCCGGACTGGCCGTTCCAGCATCAGTTGATGTTCACCATGAACCGTCCGTTCTGGACGATCTTTTACACCTACTGGATATCCGCGCTGCCGTTCTTGCTTCTGCTGGCCATCCTGGCCCGTCAATGGATCTCCAAGCGCGACATACCAAAGCCTTACGAAGTGGCTTTCGGCATCGCAGCGACCCTGCTTGCCATCCTATCGCTGCGCATGGTCCTGGTGCCGACGACGCTGCCGGCGCTCACCCGGCTCGACATCATCTTCGGCATCGGCGTCACCGCTCTGGTCGCCGGGTCCATCATCTGGATGGGCATCTGGGCTCCCCACCAGGATGGGCTGGCCAACAGCGCGACAAGTCAAGCCAACGGCGCACCCGGAGCCACGACCGATCCACAGCCGCCCAGCCCGGCGTGAGCACACGGGTGCCGTTCGCTGGCCGAACGCCTCGCCGCAGCCAACCAGATGTACACGCGGGAACACATGGAACCAGTTGCCGAACCGCGGCTACCGTCCGTCACGAAATCAGCTGGCACGCTCGGGCCTGAAAGGCCGACCGCCTTGCCAGTCAGCCAAGAGCAACCAGTCGCACATCGATCCGCGTAAAGTCGGCGATCTGGCCGTACCAATATCTTCCAGGCTTGGCTGCCGGAGTCCCCTGCCTCGGTGCCACATCAGCACACGATCATGAAATTCTGCATACGTATTCGCAACCCGGCATTCTTATGTACGTACGCAACGCACTACTTTCGGCAGATCCGCGTACGGCTTCTCGTCTACCGCGGCAGCGGCGAGACGTGCTACATGCCGCTGCTGGGGTCAGGGGCCAGAGACCATCTGGGGGGGCCAGTTTAGGCGGGCCCTGTAGCAGCGTGAGTCAGGAGCCTTTGGTGGCGGCTTCGTACTGCTCAACGACGCTGGCGGGGATGCGCCCGCGGTCGCTGACCCCGATGCCCTGGCCTTTCGCCCACGCCCGGATATCGCCGCTGCGCTCCCGGCGTGCTGCGGTACGCCCGGGTCGGCGGCGCTGTCCCCGGCCAGCCTTGCGGGCGTGCTCGATGAAAGGCGCGAGCTGCTTACCGAACGCCCTGGCGTTCTTTTGCTCAGATCGATCTCGTACTCGGCGCCGCCCAGCTCGAACCGCACCGTCTCATCTGCCGGGCCGCCATCAAGATCGTCTTCAAGCGCGACGGTTATCTTCTGCGCCATCCCGGCCTCCCTGACTGCGCTCGGCTACCTGCACCGTGCAAGATCAACTGCCATGCCACTGTAACCGCAACACCGCCAGTTGCCCGCCACCACCGGACGCACTCGTCCGGTGACATAGTGCCCGCGGCTATGAGGGCGCGCCCGGCTGCGGCCTGGAATGACTTCGGCAACGAGATTGCCGGGCTGGTGTGGTGGGAGCCGGGCCTATGCTGGGGCTGGCATGCTGATGTGGCGGTGAGCAAGATGTGGGACCGGATTGGCGCTGACCTCGTGCTCGTGGTCCATCTGCTGTTCATCGGATTCGTTGTGAGCGGCGCTTTCCTGGCATGGCGGTGGCGGCGGATCATCTGGGTGCAGCTGCCGGCGATGGTGTACGGCGCGCTGGTCGAGTTCGTCGGTTTCACCTGCCCGCTAACGTCGCTGCAGAATTACCTGCTGCGCCGCGCCGGGGACAGCGGGTACCGCGGAGGCTTCATCTCCCACTACCTGGTCCAGGTGATCTACCCGCCCGGCCTGACCCGGGGAATCCAGATCGGACTAGGGTTGTTCGTCGTGCTCCTCGCCACGGTCGGATACGGGGGGTACCTGCGCCGGCACGGACCGGTCCAGGCATGGCGGACCGGTCACTGATCACCCGTGTCGGCTGGCGCGCCGACGGCGGCATTATGTGGGTGATCTTCGATCACCTTCGCCCTCCGGGCCACATAATGCCTGATCATGCAGGTGATCGAGGCGCAGTGTTCCCTGGTTCTGGCGCCTCACGATCACCTCCATATCAAACAGAACCGTGCGTTCGGTGGCGACGGTTGCGGGCCATTGAGGAGGAGATTACGCGGCTGCCTCAGGCTGAGGTGGCCTGCCAGTTCTGGCTTCTTCCCTTCTACGGCATGACGGACCGGACTTCGCCGCTTGCGTCACTGCACGCAGCCGACCGGCCACTGACCCAGAGATGCGACCGTAACCAGACCCTATAGCGCTTCTGCAGCGTTTCTGGCTTGGCGGCCAGATTCTGGTCTCAATCCTTTATAAGTTGACTGGTGGTTCTTCGACGAGGACTAGGCGCTGCTGATTCGCCATGATCCCGAGTTCCTGACGCGCTGCTTCCAGGAATGCTGCCCTCGCCGCGGTGTAATCTTTGTCTTGGGAACGCATCGCTTTGTGCGCTTTATCCCATAGCTCGTCAGCCGCTCGCCGGACCTCCTGCGATCCAAGCAGATAAATCTCCTCGCACGCTGTACCGAACTCGCCATGAAGCCGCCGTGCTCGTTCCCGCGCATCCGCCACCAGTTGCTCTGCAGCCTCGACGGATATCTGAAGCTCGTGTGAACCGGGCGGAGCGTGGTCGCGCTGGGGATCGATACGCTCAAGGTTCTTCACGACTTCGCGTTCCGTATCCACAGCGTGCAGGAATTCTCTGGCCAGGCGCACAAATCTGCCATAGGTATTCCGTCGTTGTTCGGCGAATCGATAGGCGTCTTCTCGCCGGGACTGCTCTTGCCGTTCTCGCTCCTGCCTGGCGTACTGCTGCTCTTGTAGCGCAAGCGAGTTCTTAAACGCATGGCGGGTTGTGAATAGTTGCGCGGCGATCGCACCGCCGATTCCTAACACAGCAACGGTCAGCGCTGCTCCACCGGAAACCAATGCTGCGGTCACTTGTCCATCCATTGTCACTCCTGGGTCTAACGGGCAGGTTGCAGCACCACGCCCTATGCCTCATGGCAGCCGTATATGGCCAGCTTCTTGCGCTGATACGCCGGGAGCCGGTCCCATCCTGAAGGTGTCGGCCCACCGGCGGCCAAGGAACCAGATGAAATCAAGGATCGCCGCCCTCCCCTCGCCCGTCGAGCCACCTACCGGCGCGCCTGGACCTCATGGGCCCGCTTACCGTTTGCCGCTGGATCATCTCATCCAGTTGCCACACGACACGCGGCGCGCGCCGCAGTGCCCAGCATGCACGACTTGCAGCCTTATCCGACGGTTGCCCGCCCTGCCGGACGGGCCCGTTGGTGCTGATCTCGTCCGCGCGACTCGCGGCATGTGAGTGCGACCCTTACCGGCGTCAAGTGCGTAGCCGAGTCAGGATCATATAAGGAGAATAACAAGATGGCTCTCGCCGTGCGGCTGATTCGGCGGCTCACGCCTCAGTAGGCATGCAAGGACCTGTTATGCGCGCCGCAGGTACGGAGATAGGGTCGCGGCGGTCGCTGGATTGGCGAGGTAATTTCTTGCCCGGTGGAAGTCCCACGCTGAAATTGTCGGCTCGAGATCTGTATCGATCCCATGGAACCGAGTGGAGAGGTGCCTGGGTATGGCGATGAGGTCACCAGAGTCGGCGAGGTTTACCCAGCGGGTTACGCAAGGTGGGCGTTTCCCCCATCCGTTGATGGGCGACGGCTGAAGGCGGGAGAAGACGATGTCTGGCATGCCAAGGGGTGATCCGACTGTCAAGAGGAGTTCGACTGGAAGGGGGCGCGCCCACAGAGCTTCGTACGTGAGGACGCTGCCAAGCGAATGTGCGATGACCACGCTGGGTCGATAGACTTCGATCGCTGCGGTGACGATATCCCGGACACGCCGTCGGATGCGGGGATCGCCTGTGAGGTAGGTGGAGACCTCGCGGAAGAAGCGGATTATAAAGAGGCGGGTAAGACGCTGGTCGAGTCCTTGACGATCGGCGACCCATTCGAGTGCCGCCCGGAGAGGCTGGGTCAGGTGGCCCATAGCTATTTGAGCCGGGGGGTCGTACTGTCTTATCCAGGTCATGATCATGTCCTGGATAACGGGGTCAAGACGGTCAGGGTGGTCATCGAGGCCTTGAGCGGTCTGGCCTTCCCGCAAGTGGGGGGAATAGTAGGCGACTTTCACATCGAGCGAAATCGAGGTGGGTCCAAGGCCACCGAGGAGCGCAGCCATCCACGTATCGGCTAGCAGTCTCGCGGCCTCCGACTCGGGCACACCCGGGCGATAGTTGCCGACGCCATGTACACCCAGGACGGTAGTCACTGCTTGTCCTGCTGCAATGCCGGTTCCAGGACCACGACATCGGAGCCAACACAGACGACGAGCTCACGTAGAGATGATGCGGCGATGGCGGCGACTCGACCCGGAACAACGACAGACGCCAAGACTCGCCTTGAGATGACATCCCAGATCCGCACTACCCCATCTACTCCGCCGGTTACCGCCACCGGGCTTCCACTGATTTGGAGGCAACGGATGGCGGATATTTCAGCGCCATGGCCGCGGAATCGGTCCCCAATCGAGCACCCCGTACGCAGGTTCCAGACCCGCACATACGCGTCAGCACCACAAGTCAATGCCACGGGGATTCCATGAAGTTCCGCGCAGCCAAGGGCAGATACGGCGCCCTCGTGGCCGCGAAGCGGGTCTCCAATAGAGGAGCCGTCGCGCAGGTCCCACACTCGTGCGGAGCCGTCAGCGCTGCCTGTCACTGCAATGGGAAATCCGTCGAGTTGAGCGCACGTGACCACAGTCACGGCACCGGTGTGCCCCTCCATTCGTTTTCCGATGGCACGCCCGCTGCGCAGATTCCAGACCCGAACGAACCCGTCGCCACCAGTCACCGCTACAGGGATTCCGTTAAGTTCGGCACAATCCAGTGCCCAAACCGGACCGTCACGCCCCCGAAGACGCCTGCCGGTCGGACGTTTGCTGCCCAGGTTCCAAATTCGCATCCCCCCTTCTCCACCAGTTACCACGACTTGTTGCCTGTCGAACTCTGTGCACGCCACCGCCGAGACCGCTGTGCCTTGAAGCGGCTCGGTGACAAGACGACCATCTCGCAGGTTCCAGACTCGCACAGCGGCGTCGGCGCCGCCGGTTACAGCCACCGAATGGCCGTCGATCTCGTCTAGATCGACGGCCACTACCGCAGCGCTATGGCCGCGGAGTGGCTCCCCAATTCGGCGACCGCTGCCCAGGTTCCAGACCCGCACAGACCCCTCTTCGCCCAAACTCACCGCAACCGGCCGCCCATCGAGGGTGGCCAAGCATACGGCAGCAACCGCACCATCGTGCCCCAGGAGTGGCTCCGCCGAACCATGGTCATACCATGCGCGGACCGAGCCATCAGCACCGCCCGTTACTACAGCGCCGCCTGTTTCTATCAACCTGTGACCCAATTCTAGGTCCTTGCGATCCGATGCGAGTTCCCTGTGAACCCATTTGAAGTCCCTGCGACCCGATAGGAATTCTCCACGAACCCATTCGGGGTACCCGCCGCCGCCCCATTCAGGGTCGGCGCAGACCACCGTTGTTACGGCGCTCCGGTGGCCGTGGAATGGAGTTTCAGCTATGCGTCTGTGCACGAGGTCCCAGACCCGTACAGACCCATCCGCGCCACCGGTTACCGCGAATCGGCCCTGCCCGTACTTGGTGCAGGCCACCGCCCTTACGACGCCTCGGTGCCCTGTGAGTGGATTGCCGACCTGTCGCTTGGTGGCCAGGTCCCAGATGCGCACGAGCCCATCCGCGCCGCCGGTCACAGCGACCGGGCTGCCGCGCATGTCGGTGAGGCCAACCGCAAACACCGCGCCCTCGTGCCCGCCCAGCGGCTCCCCGACCGGGCGGCCAGTGCCCAGGTCCCACATGCGCACGAGCCCATCCGCGCCGCCGGTCACAGCGACCGGGCTGCCGCGCATGTCGGTGAGGCCAACCGCAAACACCGCGCCCTCGTGCCCGCCCAGCGGCTCCCCGACCGGGCGGCCAGTGCCCAGGTCCCACATGCGCACGAGCCCATCCGCGCCGCCGGTCACAGCGACCGGGCTGCCGCGCATGTCGGTGAGGCCAACCGCAAACACCGCGCCCTCGTGCCCGCCCAGCGGCTCCCCGACCGGGCGGCCAGTGCCCAGGTCCCACATGCGCACGAGCCCATCCGCGCCGCCGGTCACAGCGACCGGGCGACCATCGATCTCGGCGCATGCGATGGCGCCTCCAGACCTTCCACCTGGCTGCATCACGCTTCTCAAGAGGGCGCCTGTCACATGACTTCCTGTTGCCCAGCGCGGAGTCCATGTCTGGCCATCTGAAGAGACGCAGAGGTTGGCCGCCATAGGGGCGGCTCCCAGGCGCGCTGCGTCGATGGCGAGAATCTGCCGTCGATCTCGAGGCGCCGCGAATCGATGCCGGTGTGAGCTGGCCCTGTACACCGCGGCGGCGAGTTGCGCGGAATCGCTGCGCACGTGGTCAAGGTGAGGCGTGATTCCGTCCGGATCGCCGTGCACTAGGAAGTCTAGATCGCTGAGGAGGCCGTCGACTTGGCCAGCCTCGGCCGCGTGTTGCGGCGCGTGTCGTAGCAGGTAGGGATGAGCCAGGCGCCAGTCTCGATCAACACCCGTACCGATGTCAGCGAGCAGTCGGTTGAATATCCGCTGAGGGGCCAAATTTGCATCTGGCGCCGAAGCGCGGAGGTGGTCTGCAAGCCCTTGATGGAACAGACGGTACAGAGTTTCGCCGTCCACCTCCACCGATCTCCGCACATAGAAGCGCGCTGACGCGAGGGCGTCCATGACCTCGTCCCGCGTGGGCGGGCTCGCGGGCTCGTGAACGGTCAAAGCAGTTGCGACTACGGCGACCAATGAGGCAGGTAGTCCATCTCCAGCGGCGTGAGCGAGCGCGGTGAGCACCGGTCGTACCCAGGGATTGTCCACCTGACGAACTCGGAGATCCATCTCCAAGACCCCGGGCAATGTCTGGGGGATGTGTTGTACTAGGGCCTCGACCTCTTGTTCGGATGTGACGGGTGGGTCGAGGCTCAAAATATGATGTGCGAAGAGGCCGGCGACCAGAAACTCGCCCCACCGTTTCTCGGCTCTGTCCTGATAGGCAAGGGCTCTTCCAGCAGCGGCAGCGATCCGCCGCCGACCCGGGCCAAAGCTGGCGTCCTTATAGGGTGAGCGTGTTCGAAGCAGGTCATCGAGGTAACGGCAAAGGTCAGTCTCAAGTCGCTCGGCAGGTACTTCATCGAGGTCAATGATCTCCCCATCGCCGGGAAGCGCGCGGCGGAGGGGCTCAAGCTGAGACCATTCGCTTCCAGTGCGAGATCCCACGATGAGGCGGCAGATGGGCGAGCCATCGGCACGCTGTGAATGGATAAGGGGGAGCAGCAGAATCGTGAGCAGCGCGTTGGGATTATCCGCTTCATCCAGGGCATCGATGATGACCACCGGTGGTGCGGCAAGCGACTTGATGCCATCGATAAGGTCACTGGCGGATTCGCTGACCGCAGCCGGTAGGTGAAGTTGCCGTCTCAGCGATCCCACGACATCGTCGAGCCGACGGTTGCGCGCATGGACAGCGGCAAGGGTCGCGTTCGCGCCAGGGCTTTCGTCCGGACCGCGCCATAGGTGCTCTGTTGCATCCCGCAGAAGTGGATGGGCTGCGCACACAAGGACGCCCAACAGGGCAGACTTTCCGGCACCTGGGCTTCCAGTGACCAGCCTGGTGCCGGATTCACCTTCCCCGTCAATCCAACGTGACAGTACCGCCAGCTCATTGCGCCGACCACGAAAGAATCCGACCGTGGGCTGTTCCTGGACCGGGCCGGAACCAGCGGCTCGGGAGACGAAGTGCCAGGCATCTATCACTTCATCGAGCTGGTCAGCAAATGGGGTTAGGGCGACGTCTAGCGAGGCACGCGGGGTCCGAATCCCGGCCCGCGGCCGGAACGCCCTATTCGGGAAGAACCGATGGTCCGGGTCAGCTGCCATGTCGAGGACACTCGCCGTGACGTTCTGTCGATAACCGCCGGATGCTAGCCGAGCAACCTCGCGCCGCACGGCACGCCCGATCGTTTGCAGCGGGACAAACTCGACAGCCTCATCGATTTCAAGTCTGCCTGCCGCCAAATCCGTGAGTACCCTTGCAAAGGCGCGGCTGAACTGCCCGTCATATGCTTGTCTTTCGCGCTCGGATGCAGCGAGAACCCAACTGCGAGCCGAGCCGTCCGCAGCCTCCAACTGCCAAGGCAGTCTTGCGGCCACACCGCTGTAGCAGAGGTCGAGCACGAAAAGAGCTATCGGCCCTTTATCCGTTTTGTCGACACTCTTCAGCCACTGCTCGACATCGGTCGTCTCGTGCCAGAGACCGTCAGAGCCAATCGCATGCAGGTCGCCGCGACCCACAATCTGACCATGACTGATGATGTGAATTATGGCGAGGTCGTCTCGGCCAGCGCTCTGGAGAAAATCTCGAACAGTCGAACCCAACACTTGCGCAGTGAGCGTGGCGCCCCCAACGACTAGATCTGACTCGTAGCCGAAGGCACCCAATCCATCCCGAACCTGAACCGCGAGTTCTTCCGCGAAAGGCAGCCCCGGCAACCCATCAAGATCAGGCTCACCGTCGCCTTCGGCGGGGGTGAACGACGTTACACCGACTATGAGGCCTCGACGCATTGGCGCCCTCTTCCAAGAGTACGCAGCGAGCGCCGCATCAGCATGCGAACCCACTTGTGTCAAGCCTGCCAGGCATCCGCGCTTCGGGCCACCCCCATGCGCGGCCTTCCGCCACGAGGTCGCCCACCGACGACCCGCCAAGGACACAGCGGGTCAGCACATCGAAGAGCGTGCTCACCGGTATGTGTTCAGGCAGTCGCTGCAACACCTCGGCTAGTCGTGCTGATCAGAGAAGCTGATGAGTCTGGCCCTGCGCCCAAGAGCTAGGAGAATTTTCGGGCTTGGACAGGGTCAGTCTGAGAGGCCGCGGGAAACAAAAACGTTGACTTACACTTCGGCGTTGGCGATCACGCCTGTATTGTTCACTACATAACACCGACACGCTGTCATCGGCATGAGCGGTAGCGGCTATCCGGCCGGACTGCCATAGCCAGGCGCTCGCCGCGGGACAAGCTCTGGATGGACGCGGGCGGTCCTCCAGTCACGGAAAAATCGGCAGTCGCTATCGAGTCGGCCACGTCCGTTGGTCCGCTGGACGCCAGATGTCGATCATGATGTGGCATTCAGCGTCGGAGCGCATTCCGCTGACTGGCTTCCGAACCGAGGCCACCTCAGCGGAGGAGGTTCATCCCGCCATGCGAAGGGCGTGCCCGTCTGGGTGGGCAGTTCGCTGGCCCGCGGGACAGGCCGCACCGATGGTCCGCCTGTGGCAGCAGCCCGCGATGCTGTTTGGTGCCGGTCTCGTCCGCTGACGTCCAGGCAGTGCACCCCGATCCCGCGGACGAACCGCGGACAAATGATCAAGAAGGCCTGACCGCCTCTGGCGATCAGGCCTCTGACCTGGACTTCCTAGTAGCGGGGGCGGGATTTGAACCCGCGACCTCTGGGTTATGAGCCCAGCGAGCTACCGAACTGCTCCACCCCGCGTCGGTGTCCCTTCACTTTAGGGGCTCGGCTGGCGCGAGGCAAATCACGCTGGCCACGGCCCGCCAGGCCCTCATGTCGCTCGTCCCGCACGCAAAACGCGGGCCGGATGCCCGGGGACCACGAGGGATCGCGAGTATCACGCCCCGAACGCGGTCCCACCGGGCTGGGACATCCACAGGGAATACCGCACCGGCCATGTCGACGTCGGCGGCCGGGTGAGCAGGTGCTCGTCCTGCTGGGTGGCCAGGTTGACGATCTCGCGGGGCGACGCGCCGTACGGGGTGAGTTCCGCCGCCTTGGTCGCGAGCAGTGCCGGATGACGGCCCGCTCGCACGATCCCGCCGATGACCGCGGCCACGTTCCCCGGGGCGGTACTCGTGACGATCCCCGTGGGCACGCCGCACGTGCCCCGGATGACCTGGGCAAACTCGCGGGCCGCGACCTTGTCAAGGAGCACGACCGACGAGTGCGGCGGTATCGCCCCGCACAATTGCTCGACCGCGGCGACCTCGCCCGCGCCGGTGGTGCGGAACGCCAGCCCGGACAGGGCCAGCCGGGTCGCGGGGTTCGCGGGCCGCGACAGTGCGATCCCGAACGTGATCGCGGCGGGCGGCACGCCCATGGCGACCACGAAGCACGCGGTGGCCAGGGCGACGGCCGCCCAGCCGGCCCCGCGGGCATGGGCCCGGCCGATCAGCCAGGCCGCCACCCACACGGCAAGCACGATCAGCCCGGGCAGCACGACCGGGACCAGTTGCCGGCTCGCCCACGGCTGGTCAGGCACCGTGCCCGGCTGCCAGAGCACGGCAAACAGGCCCCACCCGACGATCAAGGCCGGCACGACCCAGGACCGGGCCACGCCCGTGGGATCCCGCCAGGTGATCAGTGCCCGCAGGCACGTGCGCGTGACCATGGCCAGGCCGATCAGCCCGAGCAGCAGCGCGGGGAGACCCAGGTACCAGATCACCCAGTACAGGCTGCTCTCGGAGTACACCCGCACAGCGTCGACGGGCAACCCCTCCAGCCGCTGCAGCGCGGCGACGTAAGGGCTGGCGGGCCCGTGAACCTTCTGCAGGTAGGGGCGGATCGCCAGCCCGATCCCGGCCACGGCCACCAGCACCGCCCCGGCCTCGGGCAGCCAGCGCAGCGGCCACGCGGCCAGCATCTTGCGCGCCCGCCGGCGCGCCGGGCCTACCAATGCGATGGTCACGCCTGCTGCGGTCACTACCGCGAGTCCCCCGGCAAGGATGCCAATAGTTCTGAACGATGGTGTCGTGGTGCTCAGCGCCGGAGCGTCCAGCCCGACGTCCGCGGCCAGGCCACAGACGACCCCGGCCAGCCAGCCGGCGGCCAGGGGGATGGCCTGCGGCCTGCGGCCGGCCAGCAGGGCCCCGGCGACGACGATCATCGGCAGGAGCAACAGCAGGAAACTGGCGCCCGCCAGCACCGTGAGGCCGAGTGCCAGCCCACCGAGGCTGGCCAGCGTGATCCGGCGCCGCGAGGAGAACGAGTCCACCACCAGGCACAAGCCACCGAAGAGCAGCGCCTGGGCCAGCGTGTCGCTGAACGCGGACCGGCTCGTGTAGATCTCCGGCACGGTGATTGCCAGCAGCAGCGCACCGGCCGGAGCCCACTGGGGCCCGGCCAGGCGAGCGGTGAGCCCGCCTACGGCGAGTATCGCAAGCGCGCCGATCAGCGGGCTCAACACGACGGCGCCGGATACGCCGTGCGCCCACATCCCCGCTGCCAGGACGATCGGCAGGCCGGGTGCAAGACCGGGAACCACCGCCCCGCCGTGAGTGGCGAAGCCGAAGCTGGCGAAGGTCAGGCCGGGGTGAGCGCCGCCGAACGCCGCGGCGGACGTGGGGATGGGCAGCGAGCCGTGGTCGGCTATCCAGTAGGCGAACTGCGCGAACGCGCCCGGGTCGCGGCTCACGATGAACTGCGGCGAGTTCTCCATCAGCTGCCACACGGCGAACACGGCCGCGACCGCCACGGTCCCGAAGAGCCCCCACCAGGCCGACCACGGCTTGCCCGGGTTCTTCGCACTGGCGCCCTGAGCGCCGGCATCCGCGGTGTCCGTGGTGTCCGCGGCATCCGGGGCCGGCCAGCGGCCGGGCAGTTCCCGTGCCACCAGGATGGTCAGGGCGACCGCCAGCGGCACCGAGATCAGCACCATGGGCGCGGGCAGGAAGGCGTGCACGAGCAGCAGCACCAGGCCGGGAACCAGCCAGGCCACCAAGAGGATGACCGGCATGGCAGTGACCAGGGCAAGCGTCCGGGCGCCCGGGTCGGCGGCCTCGCGCACCCCCGGGCCGGGCTGCCACAGGCGGCTGATCCCGAGCCGGCCGATGGTCTGCTGCCAAGCCCGTCCCGCGGTGCGCTGCCAGGCCTGGCCCACCTCCGCTGCCAGGTCGGGCCCGCGGTGCGCCGCCACAGGCGGCCACCGCCGCGGCCAGGCCCAGGTCCCAGCGCCGGGCGGGCTTGCCGAGGACCGCGGTCCGGGCGGCCGCAGGCTCGCCGCCGGCCCCGTTTCGGGCCGGTTGATCCCCGGCCTCGCCCACGGCAGACGGCTCTCCGGCCTCGCCTACGGCGGTCTGGTCCGCAGCCCCGTTCCCGGCGGCGGACCATGTTCCGCCCCGGCGCCAGCGGAGCCGTCCCCGGCCCCGTTCCCGCTTGCTGGCCCGCGGCCTCATCCCCGGCAGACCGCACGTCAGCTTCGACGGCAGCGGGCCATCCCCGGCACCGTTTCCAGCATGCTGGCCCGTGGCCTCATCCTCGGCAGAGCGCATGTCAGCTTCGACGGCGGCGGAGCCATCTGCGGTTCCGTTCCCAGCGGACCAAGTTTCCGCCTCGACGCCAGCGGAGGCGTCCCCGCGCCGCTCTCAGCGGGCCACTCCTCCGTGGCGCCCCCGGCCGCGCTGCCCGCGGACTGCTCCGCGGTATAGGAGGTGGCGCTGGGCAGGTACTCCTCGTGGGAAAGCGCGGGCACGTCCTCGGGCAGGGAGACGGCGGCAAAGCTCTCGGTCTGGTCCCCCGCTGATGTACCGGCCCGCCGGTCATCGACCTGATTCGCGGCCGGCTGGTCCTCGCCCTGGCCGAGGGCAGATTCGTGCTCGGTCTGGCTGCCGGCACGCTTGTTGCCGTTCTGCCAGAGAGTGAGGCGAAGTCCCAGGCGCACGTGCCCTACTCTAGAACGGGCCGGTAACCAGCGAATCCGCTCCGGCCTACACACGGGGCGGGCCGCCGTCAGCGGGGCTGCGCTGACCGAGATCACCGTAATATCACCACATGCCCAGGCCTCTCCGGAGACAATGGACCCGATCCCCGCGTGAGCTACGATTCATGCCGAGGAGCGCTGAGCAGCAGCAATGAGCCGCTACGAGGACCCTGAAGGCACTGGCGAGAACCCCGCCGGGGGCGCCAGCGGCCGTTCTCGTCGTGGCCGCGGGCGTTCCGATCCGTGGGAGCCTTCCGGGCGGCCCGGCAAGCGCGCCGCCCGTTCCAGCCAGCCACCCACGCGCAGCCGCCGCGTCCTGGGCCGCCATCCCGTGGTCAGCATCCTGGCCATCCTCGCCACGCTGACGATCACATTCGTCTCGCTGAGCGCTTACGCCGCCTACCGCAGCGTCTACGACAGCATCCACCATGTCACCGTCACCAGCGGCGAACTGGGCAAGCGCCCGCCGAAGCTGAATGGCTCGGAAAACATCCTGATCATCGGCTCCGACTCGCGCAACGGTACGCACGGCAGGTTTGGCCGCGGCATCCAGGGATCCCGGTCCGACACGTCGATGATTCTGCACATCTCGCCGACGCATACCGGCGCGACCGTGATCAGCTTCCCCCGCGACACGATGGTGCCGATCTTCTCGTGCGACCGCGACGACAACGGGCACCCCGGCCAGCAGGCGCAGCCCGGCGTGCTGGAGCAGCTCAACTCGACCTTCTCCTACGGCGGCCCGGCTTGTCTGTGGCGGACCTTGGAGCAGGTCACCTCCATTCACATCGACCACTTCGTCGAGGTCGATTTCGAAGGGTTCAAGTCGATCGTCAACGACGTCGGCGGCGTGCCGGTGTGCCTTCCGTTCGCCATCAAGGACCCCGCCTCGAAGCTGAACCTGCCGGCCGGGAAGAGCATGGTCCACGGCGACCAGGCCCTCGCCTTCGTCCGGGAACGGCACATCGGCTATGGTTCTGACCTGCAGCGGATCAACCGGCAGCAGGTCTTCCTGGCGTCGCTGGCGCAGAAGATCAAGCAGTCAAGCTCGCTGTCCAACCCGACCAAGCTGTACGGCCTCGTCCACGACATCGCCAGTTCGCTGACCACCGACTCCGGGCTGACGCTCACCGACATGTACGCGATCGCCAACAGCCTCAAGGGCCTGAGCACCAGCGCGCTGCAGTTCATCATGGCGCCGGTGGTGCCTTACCCGCCTAACCCGAACGACCTGGTGGAGTTCAGCCAGCCGTCTGCGGACGCCTTGTTCCGCGCGATCGCCAGGGACAACCACATCCTCAAGACCGCGCGGCGGGCCGCCCACGCCAAGGCGCAGCCGCTGCCCACGGTGAAGCCGGGCAAGGTGCAACTCCAGGTCCTCAACGGGACGAACGTCGCCGGGCTCGCCGCAACCACGGCCAGTCAGCTCACCGCCCGCGGCTTCAGGGTGGCCGGCACCGGCAACGCGACCGTCGCCAGCAGCACCACTATCGAATACGCCTCGGCTTCGCAGATGCCCCAGGTGAACACGCTCGAGAAGGAAATCCCCGGCGCCACGGCCAAGCAGGTGGCCAGCCTCAAGGGCAGCACGCTCAGCCTGGTTCTCGGCTCCGGGTTCAAGGGCGTCGCCCACAAGTCGCACAAGAAGTCCAAGAGCGTGTCGGCGGCAGCGCTGAGCAAGAACTACGGCGGAATGAACGGCGCCGCGGACATCTGCAAGCAGTCGGCGGCCTTCACCGGGCCGGACAGCCCCTCGATGTTCGGCAACTGATCGCGTGCAGCTTTTCACGAGTTGGCATACATGGCAGCAGGCCGAGCCCGGGCTGCGCGCGGCATTGCCGTCGGTCACCGTGGCGCGGCTGCACCAGGCGGCCGCCTACGCCGACGCACACCACGGTGACCAGCGGCGGCCGACCGGGGCACCGTACCGGGAGCACCTGCTTGAGGCGCTGGAGGTGCTCGTCCGCGGCGCGGGCGTGACCGACCCCGAGGTACTCTGCGCCGCCGTGCTACATGACGTGGTGGAGGACACCGATCGCACGGTGGACGATGTCCGCGCGGACTTCGGCCCCCGGGTCGCCGAACTGGTTGGCTGGGTGACGATTCCCGAGCCCGGGCCGGGTCAGGACAGGGCCAGCGTCAAGGAGGAGTACCTGCGCGGGCTGCCCCGCGCGCCGCGGGACGCGCGTCTGGTCAAGCTGGCCGACCGGGCGAGCAACGCTCAGACGCTGAGGAATCTGCCGGAGGCCCGGCGGCGTGCCTACTACGCGCAGACGGTCGAGTACATCGTCCCGCTCGCCGCCGATGAGCCGTGGTTCGCCGACTGGTATGCGGGCTGGGCGGAGGCCTTCGCCGACCTGGCGCCGGAACCCGGCGGGCCGGCGCCCGAGGAACCGAGCCAGGAGATCGCCAGCCAGGCCAGCAGGCCTCCCGGGTAGAGGAAGTAGCCGAACCTCGTCGCGGGGGCCAGCACGAACATCAGGCTGAGCCCGATGATCACGCGCCAGGTGGCGGCCGGGACCGTGCGCGGTGGCCGGACAACCAGCGAGACGATGATGCCGAGGCACGCCAGGGCGAGCAGGGCCACCGCGATGAGGTGACCGGTATGCCCGGTCTCGACCAGCAGCCGCCCAGGCAGCGGGCTGACCGCCGCGGATTTGATGCTGGCCAGGCCGAGCGGGAACGAGATCGTGTTCTGCACCAGAGCGTTCGGGCCAAGCACGGCCACCGGCCCGACGATCGCGGCGAACACCGCCAGGGCGGTGCCCGACATGATCGCCGCGGCCCGCCTGCCGTCCCGGTGCACGACCAGCACCACCGCGATCAGCAATGCCGGCCAGGCCGTCGCCTTCATCGCGGCGGCGACGCCGAACGCCAGGCCGGCCAGCAGCGGGTGCGGTTCGCGCCACAGCAGCGCCAGGCCCAGGCACAGGCAGGCCAGCACCGGCACGTCGGTGCCGCCCACGCTCAGCGAGAACGCGATCACCGGCGACGCCGTCAACAGCACGGTCCAGCGCACCACGTCGCCTACGCCGACCACGGCCAGCGCGGCGGCGAACACGATCACGAAGCCAACGCCGAACCAGATCCGCGGGTCGGTCAGCACCGAGAAGCCGAGCAGGGCCCGCGGCATGCCGAACAGCGTCATCAGTGGCAGGTAGGGGTCGAAGATGTTCGGGCTGTGCGCGGAGGCCAGTGCCGCCGGTCCTAGATAGGGAGTGCCGTGCTGCACCAGCAGCGACGCCGACTTGTTGATCACCCGCACCTCGGGCTGCTGCAGCCGGTCGGCGGCCATCAGGCCCAGCGGCACGACCAGCGCCCCGCCGAGGCTGACCAGCAGCGCAGCGTCCACCCCGCGCGACGGCCACGCCAGCACCAGCATGGCCGCGACCAGGTAGGCGCAGGCAGCGAAGATTCCCCAGGTCCGGTGCAGGGAATGGGTGGTCACAAGGGCCATCACCACCGCATACGCCGCGGACGCGGCGTATAGAGCGGTCATCCAGGACCGCGGAACCATCGTGGGCGACGGCCAGTCGAACCGGCTCGGCGCAGGGCCCCTCAGCGGTACCTGCCTCAGCGTCAGCATCGACATGCACCCTCCAGCGAGGGCCATCCTAGCCGCTACCCGGGTACCGGTGCTTGTCTAGCCACGCAGGTCACTTCCTGCGGCCGGGCCAGTATGGAGGGTAACCAACGGCCCCACTAGATGACCGGCGGACGCCCCGCACGGATCATCCGCCACACGGTGCGCAGCGACAGGGCCTGCCGCTCCCCCGGGTCCATCCGCCAGCCCACCGCGAACCCCTGGGCCCAGGCGCGCACGGCCTGCGCCGACCGCTCGCGCAGCACGGTCACCGCGAACCAGTCCAGCAGGTAGGCCCAGGCCAGCGGCCAGGGCAGATTCCGCCGGGCGAGCAGTACCCGGTTCCGCCCGTCCAGCCGGTAGAAGCCGGCATGCCGGGCGTTCGGCAGCACGTGGTGGCACACCACCACGTCGGCGTCGTACTCCAGCCGGTACCCGAGGCCAAGCAGCCGCCACGCCAGGTCGGTCTCCTCGTGCGCGTAGAAGAACGCCTCCGGCAGTCCGCCCGCCGCCACGAACGCCGACCGGCGCACCGCGCACACCCCGCCCGCGAACGTGGTCACCACCGAGGATCGCCCTGGATCCCCGGCCCGCAGCCGCGGCACGTGCCAGCGCGCCCCTGCCGCGGTGTCCGGATCCACCACCCGGAACGACAGCACCGCGAGCTCAGGTTCCGCGGCGAACCGGCTGGCCACGTGCTGCCCGGCGCCCGGCCCCGAATACCACCCGTCGTCATCGAGGAACAAGATCACGTCTCCGGAAGCAGCGGCCACCCCGGCATTCCGCCCCGCCGCCACCCCCACGTTCTCCGCCAGCCCGATCACGGTGACCCCATCCGGCGCCACCACATCGGCCCCGTTCCCCACCACGATCACCTCAACGTCGGCGTCCCGCTGCGCCAGCGCACTCCCGATCGCCCGCTCCAGCTCCTCCCTCCGGTCCCCCATCGTCAAGATGACGCAGGAAAGCTTCACCTCAGCCGCCGGGAAGCCACGATCGCGGCCAGGTGCGCGGGGACCAGGATTCCGGCGATGACCAGGCAGGCGACCGTGAGGACCCGAGTGGCTGCCAGGCCGCCGTGGAAGGCGTCGATCACGGCCGCCACGAGGATCAGCAGGGACAGTTCCACGGCCTGGATGGCGCGGTGGACCTTGAGGGCGGCGGCCAGCCGCCGGGCCCGGGCCAGCCCTGTCGCGCGCGGCGCCAGCGCGGCGTCGGCGTATCCGACCGGCAGGCCGGCCTTGGCCCGGGCCACGATCACGTTGTCGGTCTCCGCCTTGACCAGGGCCGCGAGCACTGCCGCCACAAGACCGGCGGTCACGTACCCGCCAGCCAGGGCAAGGTGGCCCTGGGCACGGATGCCGAGCCCGGCCAGCAGCGCGGTCTCGCCGAGATAGTGGCCGATCCCGTCCAGGTAGACCCCGGCGGACGAGGTCCGGCCGCTCCACCGGGCCAGTTCGCCGTCGGCGCAGTCAAGCAGCAGGTACGCCTGTACCAGTACGGCCGCGACGATAGCGCTGGCCAGGCCGCCCAGTGCGAGCACGGCGCCCGCCGTCAGGCCGCAGACGATGAATCCCGCGGTGACGGCGTTCGGCGGCCAGCCCAGGCGAGCGAAGATCCAGGTTGCCCCGGGCGACACCCGCCGCATGTAGGCCCGGCCAGCCCAGTGCTCATCGTTCAGCCGCGAAAAAATCTCCGGCGGCTGGCCGGTCGCCCTGACCTCAGCCAGCGAAGGACTGGGCATACGCCTCCACTCGCGCGGCCACCTGTACCTCGGTGAGACCGAGGCGCTCGAGGATCGTGTACCGGCCGGGCCGGGTGTCCGGCGCGCAGAGCACCGCCTTGGTGAAGTCCGCGGTCGACAGTCCCAGGTCCGCGGGCGTGCGCGGGAGGCCGTGGCGGGCCAGGCAGTCCGACAGCAGGGCCGCCGCGCAGTCGTCGTCCCGCAGCCAGGTGCAGAACAGCGCACCCGCCCCGGCCAGTTCGCCGTGAGTACCCGCACCAGGGAAAAGCTGGTCGATCGCGTGCAGGATCTCGTGGTCGCCGCCGCTGCAGGGGCGGCTGGACCCGGCCACGGTCATCGCCATCCCGGACAGGATCAGCGCCTCGGCCAGCACGGTGCGGAACTCGTCGCTGTCCGCAGTGCCTGGCTGGTGCAACACCGCCTGGGCGGCCGAGCGGGCCAGGGTGACCGCGAGCCCGTCGATGGGCTCACCGGTCTGCGCCGCGGCAAGCTCCCAGTCGGCGATCGCGGAGAGGTTGCTGACCGCGTCCCCGATCCCGGCCCTGACCAGCCGGGCCGGTGCGGTGCGGACGCTGTCGAGGTCGATCACCACGCCGACCGGCGGGGCCACGCCGTAGGAACTCTTGCCCGACTCGTGCTCCAGCGAGCTGACCGGGGATGCGATGCCGTCATGAGCGAGGTTCGTGGCCACCGACACCATGGGGATGCCGGCCATGAGCGCGGCGAACTTGGTCACGTCGATGGTCCGGCCGCCGCCGATGCCCGCCACCGCCTCGTACGACCCGGCCCGCAGCCGCTTGCCCAGGTGGACGGCGCTGTCCACGGTGGCCGACTCGACCCGGAACACCTCAGCCTCGGCAATCTGGAGCCGGGCAGCGATCCCGGTGCCGTGCTGGCCGGGCCCTACCGCAACGGCGACCCGGCCCTGGGACGCGATCCTGCGATCCGCCAGCAGCGCGCCGAGCCCGGCGATGGCGCCATGGCGCACATCCACGGCGACCGGCGCTGGCAGCAGCCGGGCGAGCAATGGCATATCCGGAGACTAGCAGTAACTGCTTGCACACTCAGCGCAATCGAACCGAGCCCGGGACCGACGGGGCCAAGGCCTCGTGACGAAGGAACGAGGCCTTGAGCCATCGGGGGGTTCCGGGGGGTCGCTCCCCCGGGCTAGACACCGCGCCGGCGATCTGCCGGGCGCGGCGCAGGTCGTCGTGGTTGTCCACCTCGACCCAGTCGACGGCACCGATCGGCGCGACCGCGACCTCGCCGCCGCGGTCGGCCAGTTCCTGGTAACCGTCCTCGTAGTACAGCCCGGGATCCCGCCGCCAGGTGGCCTCCAGCGCATCGGCCAGCGCCACCGCGGCGCCGGCTTCGATCAGCGTGGCGCCGATGTACTCGCCGTCGGCGAGCACCGGGTCCATCCGCTTGGTGATCCTGGCCAGCAGTCCGCGCTCGTCGAGCACGACCTTCATCTCCTCGTCGGCCAGTAGCTTGACGTTGTCCAGGGCGAGGATCACCCCGGCCGCGCCGCGCGCGGCGAGCAGCGTCTTCTCCACGCTGGCAGGGTGCACCGTGTCGCCGTTGACCAGCAGCGCGCCCCTGGCGAAGTGCTCGCGCGCCAGCCACAGCGAGTAGGCGTTGTTCCAGTCCATGGCGCGGTCGTTGGGCACGAGCGTGATACGCACCTGGTGGGCGCGTTCCAGCGCGGCGGCCCGGTCGGCGATGGCCTGCCTGGCATGCCCCACCACGATCACGACCTCGTCCAGGCCCGCCGCGGCCAGGTTGCGCAGCGCGATGTCGAGGATGGTGGTCGTGCCCGCCACCGGGAGCAGGGCCTTGGGCAGCGCATCGGTGTCCGGCCTGAGTCGCCGCCCGGCCCCGGCCGCCAGCACCATTCCGATCACTTGTTGCGACCTCCCCCTTACAGAAAGTGCTGGATGCCCAGCGTAGTGGCCGGCCGGGGCGGCGCAGGTAGAGTCCCGCTCATGCGAACGGTGGCCGTGGTGCTGGCGGGTGGCACCGGGGAACGCTTCGGCACCAGCGTCCCCAAGCAGTTGCTGCCGTTCGCCGGGCGGCCACTGGTCGAGCACTCGGTAGCCGCGTTCGACGAGGCCCCCGCCGTCGACTCGGTCCTGGTGGTGATGACGGCCGGCCACGCCGACCGGGTGCGCGAGGTGCTCGCGGGCGGCGGCTACCGCAAGCTGGCCGGGGTCATCACTGGCGGGCCGTCCCGGGTCGACTCCACCCGGTGCGCCATCGAGGCACTCGGCGGCGAGGAGTGCGACGTGCTGTTCCACGATGCGGCCCGGCCTCTGGTGGACCAGCGGATCATCGCCGACTGCGTGGCCGCGCTCGCGGTGCACCAGGCGGTCAGCGTGGCGGTGCCCTCTCCCGACACGATCGCCGTGGCCAGCGACGGGGTCATGACGGCCATGCCGCGGCGGGACAGCCTGGTCCGGGTACAGACCCCGCAGGGCTTCCGGCTGTCGGTGATCCGGCGGGCGCACGAACTGGCGGCCGCCGACCCCAGGTTCGGCGACCTGCCCGCGACCGACGACTGCGGGATCGTGCTGCGCTACCTGCCCGATGTCAGCGTGCATGTCGTGCCGGGCAGCGAGCGGAACCTGAAGATCACATTCCCGCGGGACCTTGCTGTCGCCGAGGCCTTGCTCCGCGACACGCCCACTGGCTCGTTCCGCCCGTGACGGCCGGGCCGGGCCGGACACCAGAGCCGGGATAACCTGTCACGCGGCCTGGACGGCCGGGCCGGCACCACAGCCGGGACAGCCTGTCACGCGGACCTGGGCGGCTGCCCGGCTGCCTGGTGGCGAGGGCTTCGCCGGACCTGCGCGGCTGCGACAATTTCGGTACTTTGCAGGGGCAAAGTGACTGGTTGTCTGGTTTATCTTTCCAATTCGTATTTGTAACTGTTATGTGGCACATCGTCGCCGATCAGTAACGATGGCCGCCTGGATTGCGGATGTTATAGAAACGTTATTCTGTTGGAAATTCCCAAGCAAAATTATTGATGTTAGCGTCCACCTCGGCCCCCCGCGTAGTCGCGCGCGGCTGACGCAGGTCGCCGCCCTGTTCTAAGGATGCCCATGCAACGACGCATGCCGAGGGTGGCGCGGCCAGCGCACGCCCGCGCCCTGTCCCTTCTCGTAGCCGTGTCCGTGCCCGCCCTCGTGGCATCGCAGGCCATGGCCGCCGCCGCAAGCCCGGCGGCCGCCAGCACTCAGGCGGTCAGCGTGGCGCAGCAGCCACTGACCCCGGCGCTGGCCGCACAGCTGTCCAAGAACGTCAGCCAGCACGTCGTAGTGATCATGAAGCATCAGTTCGCGGCCGCCCACGTGGGCAGCAACGCCGCGGTGTCCCGGGCCGGCGCGGTCGCCGGCGCCCAGGCGCCCGTCGTGAGCGAACTGCGACAGGTGCATGCGACGCACCTGAAGACCTACCGCCTGGTGAACGCGCTTGCCGCGACCGTCTCTGCGGGCGAGGTGGCCCGGCTGAAGGCCAACCCGTCGGTGGCCGAGGTCATCCCCGACGTGGTCATCCACGGCGCGGCGCCTATGTCGCCGCCCGCGCCGGCCCGCAAGAAGGCCAAGCGGCGGGCGTCGACCGTCAGCAACTCGCTGACCCCGAACGTGATCCCCGGTGCCTGCAGCGCGACAACGCCCCAGCTTGCGCCCGAAGGCCTGGCACTGACCCACACCGACTCCGACACCGCCGGTGCGCAGACCGCCCGGTCGCTCGGCATCACCGGCGCGGGCGTGAAGGTGGCCTGGGTCGCCGACGGGATCGACCCCAACAACATCAACTTCATCCGGTCGAACAACAGCTCGGCGTTCGTCGACTACCAGGACTTCACCGGTGACGGCCCCGGCCAGCCCACCAGCGGCGACGAGTCGTTCCTTGACGCGAACACGATCGCGGGCCAGGGCCTGCACACCTACGACGTGAACGGCTTCAGCGCCCAGCCCGACCCGACCGCGTGCAACATCCGCATCGAGGGCGTGGCGCCGGGCGCGAGCCTGGTGGGCCTGGACGTGTTCGGCACGTTCGAGGACACCACCACGTCCAACTTCCTGCAGGCCATCAACTACGCGGTGGAGACCGACCACGTCAACGTGATCAACGAGTCTTTCGGCTCCAACGCGTTCCCCGACATTTCCTCGCTGCACGCGATCGACCAGTTCGACGACGCGGCCGTCGCCGCGGGCGTGGTGGTAGTGGCCTCGTCCGGCGACGCGGGCTCCACCAACACGATCGGCTCACCGGCCAGCGACCCGAACGTCATCTCGGTCGGCGCATCCACCCAGTTCCAGTTCTACGCGCAGACCAACTACGCCGCGGCCGACTACTTCTCCACCAAGCCCTGGCTGAGCAACAACATCAGCTCGCTGTCCTCCAGCGGGTTCACCGAGACCGGCCGCACGATCGACCTGCTGGCGCCCGGCGACCTGAGCTTCGCCTCGTGTGACGCGAGCCCGGTCTTCGCCGGTTGCGTCAACTTCAAGGGCCAGTCCTCCCAAGTCGAGGAGTCCGGCGGTACCAGCGAATCCTCGCCGTTCGTGGCCGGGGCGGCAGCACTGGTCATCCAGGCCTACCGGCAGGCCCACGGCGGCGCCACCCCGACGCCGGCCCTGGTCAAGCAGATCCTGGTCAGCACCGCCTCCGACATCGGCGCCCCCGCGGACGAGCAGGGCGCAGGCCTGCTGAACAGCTACAAGGCCGTCCAGCTCGCCGAGTCCATCCAGACGGCCGACGGCACCCCGGCCCAGGCCGGGAACACCCTGCTCAAGTCCACCGGCCAGCTCAACGCGGTCGCTCTGCCCGGCACCAAGGAGCACTTGCCGGTGACCATCACCAACACCGGCGCCGGCCGGGAGAACGTGAGCATCGTCGGCCGCGCCATCGGGCCGGACCGGAACGTGCAGACCGGCAGTGTCACGCTGAACGACTCCAGCAGCCCGCAGTTCGCTAACTACCAGGGGATCACGAACAACTACCAGACCTTCACCTTCAACGTCGGGCACGGCCAGAACCGGCTGGACGCCTCGATCGCCTACCCGGGCAACCCGGCCAAGGGGAACAACCAGCGGGTCCGGCTGATCCTGATCAGCCCGGGCGGCCGGTTCGCCGGGCACTCGCTGCCACAGGGCGTGGGCAACTTCGGCAACGTAGATGTCACCAACCCGGTCGGCGGTACCTGGACCGGGGTGATCTTCAGCGACGTGTCCACGTCCAACGGCACCGTCGGCACGGTCCCGTGGCGGGTCGCGACGCAGCGGTACAAACAGTTCGGCACGATCAGCACAGGGTTCGTGTCACTGAAGGCCGGCCAGAGCAAGACCGTCACGGTGACGGCGCGGACGCCGGCCTCCCCCGGTGACAGCTCGGCCTCGATCGTGTTCAGCACCGGCTTCGACGCCAACACCAGCACGATCCCGGTGACGCTGCGCAGCGAGGTCGACGTGGCCGGCGGCGGCACGTTCAGCGGCACGCTGACCGGCGGCAACGGGCGGCCCAACGGCGAGGGCCAGGTCGACTACTACGAGTTCAATGTCGGCTCCGGCGTGAACAACATCACCACCGACGTGTCGCTCACCAATGACGCCGGTGATCCGGTAGGCGCCTACCTCGTCGACCCGAACGGCAACGTCGCCGGCTATGGCCAGAACTCCATCAACGGCAGCCAAGGGACGTCGCTGACGGCGTGGGCGGTCAACCCCATCCAGGGGACCTGGACGCTGATCGTCGACTTCGCCGAACCGGTCGCCGGGGACGAGGTGTCCCAGCCGTTCACCGGCAGCGTCGCGTTCAATGCCGTGAGCGTCAGCGCCGCAGGGATGCCGGACAGCGCGAGCACCACACTGCCCGCGGGCCAGCCGGTGACGGTCCCGGTGACCATCACCAACAACGGCGAGCAGGCGGAGGACTACTTCGTCGACCCGAGACTGTCCTCCTCGACGACCGCCTCGCTGGCACCGTTCTCCCAGGCGAGCGGGCTCAGCCTGCCGCTGGTGGTGGGCCCGCCGCAGTGGTTCATGCCGACGGAGGCGTCGGCCGTGTCGGTGACGGCCACCGCCTCACTGCCGATCGAGTTCGACTACGAGCCCAACACCGGTGACCCGGACCTGGTCAGCACCATCGGCACCAGCCCGGCCGGGTCCTACACCCCGCCGGCCGGGAACCTCACGAACGGTTTCTGGGCGGCCTTCCCGAGCGAGATCGGGCCCTACCCGAGCGGGGCACCGGCGGGCACGGTGAGCATGGCGATGAGCGCCACCTTCAAGACGTTCGACAGCGCCATGACCTCCAGCACCGGCGACCTCGAGCTGGCGGCGCTGAACCCGGCGACCACCTTCTCGCCGATCGTCATCAACCCCGGCCAATCCGCGACCGTCAACGTCACGATCACCCCGTCCGGCCCGTCCGGTTCGGTGGTCAGCGGCACCCTGTACGTCGATGACTTCCTCACCAACGTCCCGGCGTACGGCCAGCAGGGCGCCGACGAAATGGGCGCGATCCCGTACACCTACACGACCGGCTGACCCGATGGGCTAGCCGGCCCGACACGGAAGGGCCGGGGACCCGCAGGGATCCCCGGCCCTTCCGCACGTCAGGCCCCGTTACGCCAGGCGGGACCGGGCCCGGCCGGGCAGCAGGCGGCGCGGGCTGGTCAGGAAGCCGGCCCCCCAGCAGACGTGCATGGTGGCCAGGGCCGCGGGCAGCCGCGCGAGCACCGGACCGGGCAGCCTCCGCGCGGCCACCCCGGTCACGCCCAGGATCCCGGCCAGGTAGGCGGCCGGCACCGCGAACCCCATCATCAGCCAGGCCAGCCCCGGCTCGCCGGTCCCAGTGGCGCCGGCGGGCCCGGCGAGCGCCACGGCGAGCCCGGCGGCACCCGCCGCCAGGCCCCCCGCCATGGCCAGCACCGCGGCGGGTGGCGCCAGGTAGCGCAGGTTGACCGTGCCGGAATGCTCCCGGCTGACCACCCGGCGCCAGCGGCCGTAGTTGAAGTACTGGACGGCCAGCGCGCGCACCGAGCCACGGGGCCGGTAGGTCACCTGGAGCCGGGGCTCGAACCAGACCAGCCCGCCCGCCTGACGGATCCGGTGGTTCATCTCCCAGTCCTCGGCACGCTGGTAGGCCTCGTCGTAGCCGCCCACCTGCTCAAGCGCCACCCGCCGGAACACGCCGAGGTAGACCGTGTCCGCAGGCCCCGTTTGCCCCCCGGTGTGGAACGCGGCGCGGCCGACCCCGGCCGCCGAGGTCATGGCCCAGGCCACGGCCCGCTCGAACGGCGTCACGCCCTCGGCGGCCATGATGCCCCCGACGTCGTCCGCCCCGGTCTCCGCCAGGGTCTGCACGGCCAGCTTCAGGTACCCGGGCGGAAGGAGCGCGTGCCCGTCCACGCGGGCCACGATCGGGAACCTGGAGGCCTTGATGGCCGCGTTGTTGCCCGCCGGAATCCGCCCGCTGGGGTTGTCCACCACGGTGACCCGGGGATCGGCCGCGGCCAGCTCGCGGGCGATCCGCGCGGTCGCGTCACTGGACGGGGCCACCGCGAGCACCACTTCGAAGCCTGCCGGGTAGTCCTGGGCCAGCACATGCCGGACCGCTTCCGCCAGGTGTCGTTCCTCGTTGCGCACCGGCATGACCACCGAGACCGGAGTGCTGGTGGAAAGTGCCGTATGTGACAGATTGTCACTAGTCAGTGACACGTTGTTCATAACTGACGTACGGTACCCCGCCACCGTCAGTTGTTTCATGAATACGCATGGTAATAACCATGCGATTATCCAGGCATGCCATCCGGCATGTCAGCCACCTGCGGGTCGCGGCGCGCCGCGACCTCTACAGCCCTACGTCCTCCAGCATCTCCGTGACGAGCGCGGCGATCGGCGAGCGCTCCGAGCGCACCAGCGTGACGTGCGCGAACAACGGGTGGCCCTTGAGCTTCTCGATCACCGCGACCACCCCGTCGTGCCGACCCACCCGCAGGTTGTCGCGCTGCGCGACGTCGTGGGTGAGCACCACCCGTGACCCGGTGCCGATCCGCGACAAGACCGTGAGCAGCACGCCGCGCTCCAGGGACTGGGCCTCGTCCACGATCACGAACGAGTCGTGCAGCGAGCGGCCCCGGATGTGGGTCAGCGGCAGCACCTCGAACATGTCCCGGCCCAGCACCTCGTCGATCACGTCCTGGGAGGTCACCGAGGAGAGGGTGTCGTACACCGCCTGGGCCCACGGGTTCATCTTGTCCGCCTCGGACCCGGGCAGGTAGCCAAGCTCCTGGCCGCCCACCGCGTACAACGGGCGGAACACCACGACCTTCCGGTGCTGGCGACGGTCCATCACCGCTTCCAGGCCCGCGCACAGCGCCAGCGCCGACTTGCCCGTGCCGGCCCGGCCGCCCAGCGACACGATGCCGATCTCGGGGTCAAGCAGCAGTTCGAGCGCGACCCGCTGCTCCGCGCTCCGGCCGCGCAGGCCGAAGGCCTGTGCGTCGCCGCGGACCAGCCGCACCGACTTGTCCGGCAGCATCCGGCCGAGCGCGCTGCCGCCGCCGACTCCCCCGGCGGTCAGCACCAGCCCCGTGTGGCACGGCAGGTCCCGGGCCGCCGTGCAGTCGAGCGAGCCGGACTCGTACAACTGCTCGATGTCGGCGGTGGTCACGGCGACCTCGGCCATGCCGGTCCACCCGGAGTCGGCCGGGATCTCGGCGCGGTACTCCTCGGCGGTCAGCCCGAGCGAGGCGGCCTTCACCCGCAGCGGCAGGTCCTTGCTGACCAGCACCACATCCTCGCCCTCGGCGGCCAGGCTGCGGGCGACGGAGAGGATCCGGGTGTCGTTGTCCCCGAGCCGGAAACCCGGCGGGAGCACCTGGGGGTCGCTGTGATTCAGTTCGACCCGGACGGTGCCGTCGCTGTCCCCGATGGGCAGGTCATCATCGAGGCGGCCATAGGCGATTCGCAGGTCGTCCAGGTGCCGAAGCGCCTGGCGAGCGAAGAACCCCAGTTCAGGATGATGACGCTTGGCCTCCAGTTCGGTGATCACCACGATGGGCAGGACCACGCGGTGCTCCGCGAACCTGCCGATGGCGCCCGGGTCAGCGAGCAGCACGCTGGTGTCCAGGACGTAGGTCCGCCGCTCCGTGCTCGGTGCGCTGGGGCGGTCGGTGTCGGAGCCGGATGTGCTTTGCCGCGCGGGGCGGCGGGCAGAAGAACTGGCCACTCGTTCTCCCCTGGGCACCATGATGGCGCCGCGCTCAGACTTCCAGACGGGTGAGAAAGACCGGGCCGACCCGCGAAGGGCCGGTCGCCGGCCCTTCGCTCGTCTCGCCTGCGTACCAGGACAACAAGCTCGAGGATGTCGAGGGCCTTCCCGGCGGGCGGCTAGGCACCGCCCATCCAGTTCCGACGGTACAGTCCTGGATCAATTCCCGGAAGTACCCATCTGCCACAGTGCTGGCCCGGGGGAGCGACCCCCCGGAACCCCCCGATGGCCCAAGGCCGCGTTCCTTCGTCACGCGGCCTTGGCCGTACTGGCCGGGCGGCAGGCCTCCCGGCGCCGGTGTCCCTCAGGCGCCGAACCTGCGGTGCCGCGCGGCGTAGTCCCGCAGTGCCCGGAGGAAGTCCACCCGGCGGAAGGCGGGCCAGTAGGCGTCGCAGAAGTAGAACTCCGAGTGGACGCTCTGCCATAGCAGGAAGCCGCCCAGCCGCTGCTCCCCCGAGGTGCGGATCACCAGGTCGGGGTCGGGCTGGCCGGCCGTGTACAGGTGGTCGGCGATGTGCTCCACGTCCAGAAGGTCGGCGAGCTCCTCGATGCTGGTTCCCTTGGTGGCATGGTCGTAAAGCAGCGACCGCACCGCGTCGGCGATCTCCCGCCGCCCGCCGTAGCCGACCGCCACGTTGACCAGCAGTCCGGGGTTGCCCGCGGTGGCCTCGGCCGCGTCCTTGAGCACCTGCGCCGTGTCCACCGGGAGCAGGTCGAGGGCGCCGACCGGCTTGACGTGCCAGCCCTGCGCCACCAGTTCCCGCACGGTGCTTTCGATGATCCCGAGCAGCGCCTCCACCTCGTCGCCGGACCGGGACAGGTTGTCGGTGGACAGCAGCCACAGGGTGACCACCTCGACCCCGGCCTGGCGGCACCAGCCGATCAGTTCGAAGATGTGGTCGGCGCCCTTCTGGTGTCCGTGGCTGATGTCGGACAGGCCGGCCATGCGGGCCCACCGCCGGTTGCCGTCGAGGATCACCCCGACGTGCCGGGGGATCGAGTGCGTGGACAGCGACGCTTCCAGCCTGCGCTCGTAGAGCTTGTAGGCGAGTTCGCGCAGTCCCATCTGCACCCCTTCTGCGCTCATGCCAGACGGCCCATCCCAGATGATGGTGAGGCTGGTGAGAGTGCTACTAACATACGTTAACCCCGTCCCGGCGTCGCGTGACGCAGGGACGGGGTCAACATTCAACCAGGGTTTAGCCGATGGACTTGACGATGGCCTCATCCAGGCCGGGGAACGAGGCGAGGTACTCCCTGCGCTCCCGCTTCATCCGGTCCACCATGGCGTCGTACTCGTCGGCGCGGCCCTGCCCGGCATACAGCCGCCGGGGCTGGAGGATCTCCGGGTCGTCGACGCCGGGGACCGCCTGCGCGATCTCGTAGCCGAAGTCGGGGTCGGCGACCCACTCGATCGTGTCCTCCACGATCGCCTGCACGATCGCGGACGAGATCGGGATCGTGACCTTCTTCGACCCCTCGTGGCCGTCGCCGCCGCCTACCCGCCCGGTGTTGAGCACGAACACCTTCAGCTCATGGCTGTCGAGCAGTTCCAGCATCCGGTTGCCCATGTCGGCCATGGCGCGGGGGAAGAACGGGTTGGTGCCGGGAACCCGGAGGAACTTGCCCTCCTCGTCCTTGCCGCCCGCCGACGTGCCCGTGGTCTCGCCGAGCATGAAGTACGCCGCCGCCTGCGCCCGGTCCAGCCGGGCCACGCCGGGCACGATGTTCTCGTTCCTGTTCAGGATGAGCAGGAACTCCGCGAGCGGTATGTCGTTCGCCGGCCACGGGTCCACATACGAGAACGGCCAGGTCGTGCGGCCATTCTTGGTGTAGGAGGTGTCGAAGAAGTCGACCTTCCCCAGCGCGTCCACCGACACGTTCTCCAGGTAGGCGTCGGGCTTGGTGGTCGCGTTGTAGATGGCCGGCTCGAACCGCGGATCCAGGCCGAACGTCTTGGCGAAGCAGCCGTTCTCCGTCGTGTACACCCTGCCGCCCGGCATGAGCGCGATGAAGTCGTCCTGGGCGGGCTTGCTGCCCAGCTGCGTGGTGAACGTCGTGGTCGTCTTGCCGGTGCCGGACAGGCCCACGATGAGCACGCCCCGCGGGCGGCCGCCGACCGGGATGACCTTGCAGCCGGCGTGCAGCGACAGGCCGCCGCGGTTGTAGACGATGTTGTTCCACATCCGCAGGCCGCCCTTCTTCGACTCACCGAAGTAGTCGGAGTTGAGCACCCTGGTGATGTTGCTGTTCAGGTCCACCGCGATGACCCGGTCGTTCGGGTAGCCCGGGGCGGGCAGGTTCGGCGTGTAGATGACCGTGGTGTCCGGTTCCCAGGTCTGCGGATCGTAGTCCTCGCCCGCCGGGTAGTAGAGCTGCTTCTGCATGCCGGCCACGTTGGCGTTTGCCGCCTCCATGACCAGCCGGGCCCGCGTGCGGAACTGTGGGTCCGACCCGATGTAGCCGTCCACGACGACCATGTGGGTGCCGGCGATGTAAGCATCCTGCTCCGCGGCGATCCGGCCGAATTCCGCCCGGGTAATCGTTTGCTTGGTCGCATTGGTCGAGTCCTCGACGATGAACGTCGACCGGGTACTCCGCGAGTCCACGCGCGCCCGCACGTTCACATTGCCAAACTCCGTGACCGAAGCGTTCGGCATTTTCTCCGTTAGCTCACGAAGCCGTTCCTCAGTGGGATTCCATTCCACCGCTGCCGCGTTCACCTGCTGCCCCACAGTTGCTCCTCCTCCTGGGCGCCGACCCGAGCCCGGTCCGGGGTCTGCCAGTCGCCGGGCACGCTCGCGTGCGCCCTACGCTGCGAGATCTGGGGAGTGTACCCGGCAGAGCCCAAACGAATGCAGGCCGGGTACCCGTAACGGCGGCGCGGCCGCCGTTACGGGCCGGCGTGATAGCGGAACCGATGCGCGCGGTGCCCGGCTTACACCGGCCGGGCCAGGTGCGGAAAAGTCGTAGCTAGGCACATCCGGAAATGAGCGCAAACGGCCTTGGGAGAGTGCGCTGGAGGCGCATTCCGCGGCGTTTGGTTTAGACCTATGGTTTAAACCGCTTGCGGTAATTCACCGCTGGTCACGAGCGGGGACCCTCGGCGCGAACCCGTTCCACGTGGCGCAGTGCCTCGCGCAGGGCACTGAGCCAGGCGTCCTCGTGCTCGCCGACCAGGCGCGCGCACCAGGCGAGCGCGTCGCTGCGACTCCGGGCCACGCCGGCCTCGACGAGCGTGTCCAGCACCCGGCGCTCGGCCTGGCGCAACCGGGTCATCACCGGGACCGAAAGTGTGGTGAACATCACTTTCCTGCCCTCGCTCACCACGCCCCAGGAGACCTTGCGGTCGAACCGCATCTCCGCCTCGTGGGCGATCCCGATCCGGGTGTCGCGGGTCTCCTCGCGGAACCGCCGGCTACGCCCCGCCGCCATCGCCTCCGCCTGGGTCTGCCCGGCGGCCTCGGCACCCTCCTCGGCGGCCGCCTTCACCGCGGGAAGCTCACCAACGACCGTGATCTCCTCACGGTCCACGATCACCTCAGGCTCCCCGGTGAACCACCCGTCGGGAAGGCGCCCCAGGAACCACGCACGTATCTGCCCAGCCGCGTCTGCCGCTACATTCTCTTGCTCCGCACTCATGTAATTATAATTACACGCCCTACGCTTCGCCTCAATAACTACTCCCCCTCGCGACGTGTCCGCCCATAGCTGACCACGCGAGCAGCCGTCGTGTGCGTAGTGCCTGCGGATAACGCTCATCTCACGGCGTCGGGGATGCTCTGAACAGCGTTTTGTTCCGCTGTTCAGAGCATCCCTGATGTCGTCCTTACCCAGTGGGTCAGACCGAAGTAGCAGCCACCTGGGCGGCTACCGCCGGTGACACGTCCACGGCGCCGGCGAACTCGGCGCCGACGTCCACCGGCACGACCTCCACGTCCATGCCCGGCTCCGGGGCCTGGATCATCTTGCCGTCGCCGAGGTAGATCGCGACGTGCGAGATGTAGCCGGGCGCGGTCGGGTCGGTGTGGTAGAAGAGCAGGTCACCCGGTGCGAGCTGGCTCACAGGCACCGAGGGGCCGGTGCGGGCCTGGTCCGCGGCCACCCGCGGCATGACCACGCCAGCCTGGGCGAACGACCACTGCACGAGCCCGGAGCAGTCGAACGACGTGGGCCCGGCCGCGCCCCACACATAAGGCATGCCGAGCCGGCTCACCGCCGCTTCCAGGAAGGCGTGGATCACGGTCGCGGAGGCCAGGCCGCCGGTGGTCGGCTGCACCGCGCCTGCCGCCGACGAGGCCGAGGTCCCCCCGCCGGTCTGCACGACGAGCTGGTCGACCTGGGTGCCGTGCGGAAGGGCCTTCTTGATCTCGCGGGTCAGCTTGGTGAAGTGGGCCGAGGGGGCACTGATCACGATCGCGTTGCGCACCGGGAAGCCGAGCGCGCGGGCAGCCCGGTCGGTGATCACCGCGTCGACACCGCCGATGCCCACCGTGCCGAACTTGCCGACGCGCATCGTCTGCACGCTGCGGCCGGCCACCGTGACTGGCGTCCCGGTGGGCAGCTTGTCCTGCTTGCCCATCTCGTAGGACAGGCCCAGGCCGCCGCCCTCGACACTGCGCCAGAACGCGGTGTCCTTCGCGGTCGGCTTGGCGGCGAACCGGCGGAAGCCCGACGGGTTCACGCCCAGTATCGCGGCGAACCTGCCGTTCACCCGGACCCGGGCCGCGTCCACGGCCTGCACCGCGCGCACGTCGGCCAGGTGGCGGACCTTGTTCACGGCCGCGGCAGGGAGCGTGGTGTCCGACACCGCGACCACGTCCACCGGCAGCACGTGCTTCAGCGGGGCCACGTAGACATCGGTGCTCACGGCCGGGGTGGCGGCAGCGACGGGCGCCGGCAGCAGCGCAGGCGCCGTCCGGCTCAGCAGCCAGGGCTGCGCCGTGTGCGCCGGGCCCGGGCCGGCCGGACCCGTGCTGTGGATGCTGGCGGACGCGATGCCGGGCCAGCCGGCCGCGACGATCATGAGTGCGGTGACGGCCCCGAGCGCGGCGCTGACAGCCGCCGCGCGCGGCGGTTCGAGCGCGGGTCCCGCTGTGCCGGTGTCTCCCCGGAGGGGCGGCTCCTGCCCAGTTCCACGCGCTTCACCATCCTTGTCGCCGCTCGGCGTGCATACCCAAGTCAACCGACTCAGGATTTCCTACTATTCCATCGCGTTAGACGTTCTCGCCAGGGCCGAAGGTTCCAAAATCTTCTCCAGCCCAGGTCACGGCGGGGTATCGCAGGGCATCCGGTAGTTCTATGGGATCAGTGAGAGGGGTACGGCAGGTGAAATTTCGGCAGACGTAGACCGCCGGGGAGCCGTCAACCGGGTGGCGCCCTTCGAGCAGCGGCACCGCGGCGGCAGCCTCGCCGCCAGGGGCCGTGCTAGCGCCGCCAGCACCGAGCGCCAGCACGGCTCCGGGCGGCGCCATGAGCATCGCGGCGCGGTGCAGCGCCGCGGTGCGCGGGTCCGTGGCCGCCCCGACGACCGCGATCTCGGCGGGCCCGGCGAACACCGCCTCGGCGACCGCGAGGCCAGCCCCGGCGGCACGAGGGAACCGGGCCGCGATCGGCCCGAGCACGTCCAGCGCCGCCACGGCCGCCTGCCGGTGCCTGGACGAGCCGGTGAGCGCGGAATAGCTCAGCAGCGCCCCGGCTGCCGCGAAGGTGCCCGACGGGCTGGGCCCGTCGGCGGGATCGGCGGGCCGGTACAGCAGCCGCTCGCCGTCGTCGGCGGTGTCGTAGAAGCCGCCGTTGCCGTCGCCGAACCTGGTCAGTGCCGTCTCCAGGAGGTCACCGGCGAGCGTCAGCCAGCGGCCCTGCCCGGTCACCCCGGACAGGGCCAGCAGCCCGTCGGCCAGGCAGGCGTAGTCCTCGAGCACCCCGGCGCCCGGGCCCGCCTCGCCCGCGCGCGAGGTCCTGGCGAGGCGGCCGTCCGCCAGGTGCACCGTGGTGAGCAGGTCCGCCGCCTCCAGCGCCGCGGTCACGAACCCGGGCTCGCGCAGGAGCAGCCCGCACTCGGCGAGCGCGGCGATGGCCAGCCCGTTCCAGGCGGTGACCACCTTGTCGTCCCTGCCCGGGCGTACCCGCTTGTCCCTGGCGGCCAGCAATGCGGCGCTGACCCGGCCGAGCCGTTCCTCGTCCGCGGGATCCGAACGGCGCTGGAGCACCGAGCGGCCTTGCTCGAACGTGCCGTCCTGGGTCACGCCGAAAACCTCCGCCGCGTAACCGGCGTCATCCGGCCCGAGGACCTCGCGCAACTCGTCCGGGGTCCAGGTGTAGAACAGCCCCTCCTCGCCGTCGCTGTCGGCGTCCAGCGCGGAGGCCAGCCCGCCCTCGCTGGTGCGCAGTTCGCGGATCATCCAGGCACAGGTCTCCCTGGCCACCCGCGCGGCCAGCGGGTCGGCGGTGCGCCGCCACCAGTGCGCGTACGCCCGCGCCAGCAGGGCGTTGTCGTAGAGCATCTTCTCGAAGTGCGGCACCACCCAGCTTGCGTCCACGCTGTAGCGGGCGAACCCGCCGCCGAGCTGGTCGTACATGCCGCCCCTGGCCATCGCCACCATGGTGCCGGCGGCCATCTCCAGCGCCCTTTCGCCGCCGGGCGCGCCGGGCCGCTCGGACTGCCGCAGCAGGAACTCGCACACCATCGACGGCGGGAACTTGGGAGCCCCGCCGAACCCGCCGCGCTGGGCGTCATAGCTGCGCGCCAGGTTAATCACCGCCTCGCGGCTGATGTCCGCCAGGTCGGCCGCCTCGCCCGCGCCCGCCTGCCACGGCCCGGCCTGTTCCGCCAGTGCGGCGGCGATCCGGCTGGCCTGGCCGTCGACCCCGGCCCGGTCCTTGCGCCAGGCCTCGGTGATGGCGAGCACCAGGTGCTGGAACTGCGCGCGCGGGAAGTAGGTGCCGCAGTAGAACGGCGCACCGTCCGGGGTCATGAACACGGTCATCGGCCAGCCGCCCTGGCCGGTCATGGCCTGGGTCGCGGTCATGTACACCGCGTCCACGTCGGGCCGTTCCTCCCGGTCCACCTTGATCGGCACGAGGTTGTCGTTCAGCAGCGCCGCGGTCTGCGGGTCCTCGAACGACTCGTGCGCCATCACGTGGCACCAGTGACAGGCCGAGTAGCCGACCGACAGCATCACGGGCACGTCCCGCTCGCGGGCCGCCGCGAACGCCTCAGGCGACCACTGCCACCAGTCGACCGGGTTGTCCGCATGCTGCAGTAGATAAGGGCTCGTCGCGTTCTTCAGCCGGTCTGCCATACCCCCCATCTTCGCCCGCCCGCCGACCGCTTCCACAGCCACGTCCGCCAGCCCGGCCATGCCGGCCCGGCCCGTTGGCCCGGATGACTGCACGGCCAGGGGCGGCCGGCGAGGACCGGCCGCCCCTGTGCCCGTGACTGGTCTCGTCAACAGTTACGCAGCGCCGGGGACTGGTTGAGGAGCTGAGCGCGCAGGGAGACGAAGTCCCGGTACACCTCGCTGCGCTGGCCGGACCGGAACACCGCGACCCGGTGGCAGTTCTGGAACGCCAGGCGGACACCAAAGTGCCGTTCCAGGCTGCCCCGGATCGAGTCGCTGGCCAGCGCGCGCAGCAACTGGCCCCGGTCCGCCTCGGTGGGCGGCGGCACCTGGTTGTCGGAGAACTCGGTCCCCCCCGCGGCCAGTTCCGCACACAGGCCCGCGATCAGGTCGTAGGCGTAGGGCAGGGACTCACGCACGGTGGCGACGAACGCGGCTTCGTCCACCGTGCCCCTCCTGGCCTGGTCCAGCAATTCCGGCGAGACGTCGAGCGACATCTGCTTTCTCCTCTCCGATGGTGGCGACCTCGGCCGCCGCGGGCTTCTTACGGCGCTGCCGGGGCAGACCGGATCAAAGGTGCCGCTCTTGCGGCTGCGAGACCCCTGGCAGCTTGACGCACCGTAGCAATAATGGTTATCATTTTCATCAAGACGCCGGCGTGGCGCGTCGCCGAACCCTTCCTCACAGAGACGGAACCCCTGACGATGCTTGTTCGCACCGTGGCCGCAGCAGCCGCGCTCGTGAGCGCGACCTTGCTCGCTGCCGCATGCTCGTCCGCTCCCGGGACGCTCACCTCGGCGGGCGGCGGCATCGTCGCCGTGGGCGCGGAGAACGAATACGCGAACGTCATTAGCCAGATCGGTGGAAAGTACGTGCACGTCACCGCGATCCTGGCCAACCCCAACACCGACCCGCACTCCTTCGAGTCGAGCCCGTCGGTCTCCCAGACCGTGGGCGCCGCCCAGCTCGTGGTGCAGAACGGGGTCGGCTACGACTCGTGGATGAACAAGATCGAGGCCGCTTCGCCGAACCAGAAGCGCAAGGTCATCGACGTGCAGACGCTGCTGCGCCTGCCGGACAGCACGCCGAACCCGCACCTGTGGTATGCACCGTCCACGATGCCGGCGGTTGCCAAGGCCATCGCCGCCGACCTGGCAGCGGTACTGCCCGCGCACGCCGCGGTATTCAGGGCCAACCTGGCCAGGTTCGACGCCTCGCTGCGGCCCTGGTACCAGGCGCTGGCGCACTTCAAGGCCGCCTACCCCGGCACGCCGATGGCGACCACCGAGCCGGTCGGCGACTACATGCTCCAGGCGGCCGGCGCGCGGAACCTCACCCCGTTCGGGTTCCAGCGGGACATCATGAACGGCGTGGATCCCTCGCCCCAGGACGTGTCCCTGCAGAACGGCCTGTTCTCCGGCCACAAGGTGCGGGTGTTCCTGTACAACCAGCAGGTGACCGACACGCTCACCCAGTCGTTCCTCGGCCTGGCCCGCAAGTACGGCATCCCCGTGGTCGGCCTGTACGAGACCATGCCGACCCCGGGGTATACCTACCAGTCGTGGATGCTGGCCGAGGTACAGGCGCTGCAGAAGGCGGTCGCGGACAAGATCACGACATCAAGGCTGTGATGGTGGACCGAAACACTGCGATCACCGCGGAGCCGGGCCGGGCCACCGACCGCGAGCAGGCGCTCGCCGTCGAGGGTGTCAGTGTCCGGCTCGGCGGCCGTGAAGTACTGCACGACGTGCGGTTCTCCATCCGGGCCGGCGAGTTCGTGGGCCTCATTGGGTCCAACGGCGCCGGCAAGACGACCCTGCTGCGGGTGATCCTGGGGCTCCAGAAGCCCGCCGCCGGCCAGGTGCGCATCGGCGGCGCGGCCGGGGGCCGGCGGGACCGAGCCGTCGGATACGTCCCGCAGAAGATCGAACTCGACCCCGACATGCCGCTGCGGGCCAGGGACCTGGTGGGCCTCGGGCTCGACGGGTATCGGTTCGGCATCCCGCTGCCGTCCCGCGCCCGGCGCGAGATGGTCGACGAGATGCTGCACGCGGTGGGCGCCGCGGACTTCGCCGACGCCAGGGTCGGCACCCTGTCCGGGGGGGAGCAGCAGCGGGTGATGATCGCGCACGCCCTGATCAGCAAGCCCCGGCTACTGCTCATGGACGAGCCGCTGGCGAACCTGGATATCCGCAGCGAACAGGAGATAGTGAGCCTGCTCGCGCGGATCTCGAAGGAGCGCGGAATCGCCGTGCTGATCTCCGCACACGAGATCAACCCGCTGCTGCCGATCATGGACCGCGTCGTCTACATGGCGGTCGGCCGGGCAGCCAGCGGAACAACCGACGAGGTCGTCCGTCCTGACGTGCTGACCAGGCTTTACGGCCATCATGTGGACGTCATTCACCTGCACGGCCGGGTCCTGGTGGTGGCCGGGCGAGACGAAGAGCCGGCCATTGGCCCCCGCGATGACACGCACGTCCTGCACACCGACCAGGCCGTGCCCGATCCGGACGCCGCCGAGGACCCGCGTTGAGCGCTGTGCTCCAGGCGGTGTTCGAGCCGGGTTTCTTCACCAGCACCCCGGTCCGGGTGGCCTTGCTCATCGGCGGCATGGCCGCGCTGGTCTCCGGGGTCGTCGGCACGTTCGCGGTGGTGCGCGGCCAGTCCTACGCCGGGCACGCGCTCGCCGACATCAGCGTCACCGGTGGCTCCGCCTCCTACCTCGCCGGGGTCTCCCCGCTGTGGGGCTTCGCCGCAGTCGGCGTCGCGGCGGCCGCCGCCATGGATCTCATCGGGGTCCAGCGGCGCCGTGGCCGGGACCTCGCGACCGGCATCGTGCGGGGGGCGGGGCTGGGCCTGGCGGCACTGTTCCTGTACTGGGGAACCACCTCAACGAGCACCACCGGAGCCACGGTCACGATCCTGTTCGGCTCCATCTTCACCATCAGCGGCTCCACGGCCGGGGCGGCAGCGTTGCTCGGCGCGGTCGCGCTGGCCATCGTCGCGGTGCTTTACCGTCCGCTCCTGCTCAGCTCGGCCAGCCCGGAGCTGGCCTTCGCCCGCGGCGTACCGGTGCGCATCACCGGGGCGCTGTGCCTGGTGGCAGTCGCCCTTGCGGTATCGCTGTCCGCCCTGACCATCGGGGCCATCCTGAGCACCGCGCTGCTGGTCGGGCCGGCCGCGGCGGCGCTGCGGCTGACCAGCAGGCCCGGGCTGGCGGTCCTCTGGTCGGCGGTGATCGGCCTCGCCGCCACATGGCTGGGTGTCCTGCTCGCCTACGACAGCTACTACTGGCCGCCCGCGCACCAGGGCTGGCCGGTGAGCTTCTTCGTGGTGGCGCTGGTCCTGGTCTTCTACCTGCTGGCCCAGTTCGCTGTCACACGCCCAGCTGGCAGCCGGCCGGGCAAGGCCCGGTCGCTGGCCGCCAGGCACGACGGGGCAGGTGGCTGAGCGATGCTGTCCGGTTTCATGGTCAACGCGTGGATCGTCTCCGGCATCGTGGCGGTCGTGGCCGGGCCGGTGGGTTTCTTCGTCGTGCTGCGCGGCAGCGCGTTCGCCGCGGACGCACTGCCGACCGGCGCCTTCGCCGGAGCGGCGGGGGCGAGCCTGATCGGGGTCAACACGCTGGCCGGCCTCGGCGTGTTCTCGGTCCTCGGCGCGCTCGGCATCGGCTGGCTGGGCCGCCGCAGCCGACATGACGTGGCCACCGCGCTGACGCTGGTGATGATGCTGGGGCTCGGCGCGCTGTTCCTCAGCTTCAGCAGCCAGTACGCACCGGAGATCTACTCGCTGCTGTTCGGCGAGGTACTCGGCATCAGCAGCAACGAGATAGTTCCGGTGGCCGCGCTGGGGGCCGTCACCTTGGCCGCGCTCATCGTGCTCTACCGCCCACTGCTGCTCACCTCGGTCATGCCCGCACTCGGCGAAGCACGCGGGGTGCGCGCGGCCCGGATGGAGACGCTATTCCTGGTGGTGCTGGCCCTGGCCACGAGCATGGCTCTGCCGGTCGTGGGGGCGCTGCTCATCTTCAGCCTGATGATCGGTCCCCCCGCCGCGGCCAGGTCGTTTACCGACAGGCCCGCAATCGCCATCGGGCTGTCGGTGCTCATGGCGCTCGGCACGGTGTGGGCCGCGATCGCCGCCTCCTACCAGACGAACTGGCCGGTGGGCTTCTTCGTGGGGATGCTGAGCGCTGGCTGGTACGCGATAGGCCGGATCGCCGTGGCCTGGCGCCGGAGCCGGCGGTGGGCGGCGGCAGGCGAGCCCGCGGAACAGAGCCGCCGGGCTGCTAGTGTGCGAGTGTGACCACGCCTGTGCCGGCCAGGCGCCCTCTCGGCGGAACGCGAGTCCGTGGCACCAAGCAGGCCGAGGCGCTGGCGTCCGTGCTCGACAGCCTGCCCGGGTTCTGGAGCGCCCAGCAGATCCACGCCGAACTGCGGCGCCGCGGCGAGCGGATCGGGCTGACCACGGTCTACCGGCACCTCCAGGTGCTCAGCGAGGACGGCCTACTCGACACGATCAGGGACGCGGGCGGAGAGACCCTGTATCGCCGGTGCCGCAGCGCGGTGCACCACCATCACCTGATCTGCCGCATCTGCGGGACCAGCGTCGAGGTGGAGGGGCGCGCGGTCGAGCAGTGGGCGGAGAAGGTGGCGGCCGAGGCGGGCTTCACGGTGGTGGATCACACCGTGGAACTGTTCGGCCTGTGCCCACGCTGCGGTGCGGCCCAGCGCCCGGCCGCCGCGCCTACCCGGCTAGTCGCCTGTCACGCCGTCGATGCGCTCACGGAGCAGGTCGGCGTGGCCGTTGTGCCGGGCGTACTCCTCGATCATGTGCACGTAGATCCAGCGGAGGTTGCGTACCCGCTCGGGGTGGTCGGCGTGGCTGGGTACCACGTGGTCCAGATCCAGGTCGCGCACTGCGGCCCGGACCAGGCCGACCTCCTCCCAGAAGGCGGCCAGGACGGTGGCGGCATCAGGTTCATCAAGGTCTTCGAAGTCGCCGTCCAGGTTGTCCTCGCTGAAGTAGCGGAACGTCATGTCCTGGTTGGTGCCGTGCACCCGGAACCACCACCGCTCCACGTCGGTCATGTGCCGGACGATGCCGAGCAGCGTCAGGCCCGAGGGCGGCACAGCCCGCTCCCTGAGCTGGCCGGCGGTGAGCCCTGAGCACTTGCCCAGCAGGGTGTCGCGGTGGAAGTCGAGCCAGGCATCCAGCGTTTCCCGTTCCCCCGCGACCAGGGGCGGCTCGGCACGGTTCACTTCAGGCGCGGTCCATGTCATCCGGACATCGTCCGCCTGGCACGTTCCCGCCGCAACGCAAATTCCCGGTGCCGGGCGGCGGACCGGACCGCCCGGCACCGGGAACCTTGCGCGGTGCGCCTACACCGGCTCTGCCACCTTGGGTGGGGTGGTGGGGTCAGGGCCAGCAGAGCGCCCTGTGCCCGCCGACGACGAGATCGACCCGGGCCTGCTGGCCCAGCTCATCCGCTACCGCGACGGGCTAGGCGCCGACCTGCCCGCCGGGGCGGTGCTCATCTTCCTGCGCTGCTGGGTGCGCCTGTACGGCACGGTGAGCCTGGAGGTCTTCGGCCACCTGCACTTCGCCCTGGACGACCCGGCCGCGATGTTCGACTACACCCTCGGCGAACTCGCCGCCCTGCTCGGCCTGGAGTACCCCACTACCCGTGGCCGAGGACCGAATGGGGCACGTAGCGGTCCTCCATCCGGCGGATCTCCTCCTCGGTGAGTTCCAGCTTCACCGCTGCCAGCGCGTCGTCCACGTGGCTGGCCTTCGTGGTGCCGACGATCGGGGCGGTCACCCCGGGCCGGTGCAGCAGCCAGGCCAGCGCGACCTGGGCGGGCTGCACCCCGCGCCCGGCGGCCACCTCGGCGACCGCGTCCACCACGTCGAAGTCGGCCTCGCTGTAGAGGCTGTCACCGAAGGGGTCGGAGCCGGCCCGGGTGGTGAGCCGCTGCCCGTCCCTGGTCCGGTTGCCGGTGAGCACACCGCGGGCCAGCGGGCTCCACGGGATCACACCGACGCCCTGGTCGATGCACTGCGGGATCATCTCCCGCTCTTCCTCGCGGTAGAGCAGGTTGTAGTGGTTCTGCATGGACACGAACCGGGTCCAGCCGTGCCGCTCCGCCGCGTGCTGCGCCTTGGCGAACTGCCAGGCGTACATGCTGCTCGCCCCGATGTAGCGAGCCTTGCCCGCCTTGACCACGTCGTGCAGCGCCTCCATGGTCTCCTCGACCGGGGTCCGCTGGTCGAACCGGTGTATCTGGTAGAGGTCCACGTAGTCCATGCCCAGGCGGCGCAGCGAGCTGTCGATCCCGGCCAGGATGTGCTTGCGGGACAGGCCGCGGTCGTTCTCGGCGTCGGACATCGGGCTGAACACCTTGGTGGCGACCACCACGTCCTCGCGGCGGAAAAGCTTGCCGAGCAGCCGCCCGGTGACAACCTCGCTCGCGCCGTTGGCGTAGATGTCCGCGGTGTCGTAGAAGATCACGCCACCGTCAGCCGCGGCCCGGACGAGCGGCTCCGCGGCGTCCTCCTCCAGCACCCACTGCCTGCTGCCCTTGTCGCCGAAGCTCATCATGCCGAGGCAGATACGGGACACGCGCAGGCCGGTCGAGCCCAGGTTGACGTACTCCATGAACACCCCTCGCAAAGATCCGACGTCAGATGCTGTGCACGCATGCGAATGCTACGGCGCTCGGCGGGCAGCGTCACACCGGAGAACATCCCGGGAGCGCCGGGCATGCCCCGGCCGGTCACGGTGTTGCGGTCTTCGGAACCGCGCAGCCGAGGAACCACGCAGATCAGTCCATCATCGACTCGGCCCAGGCCCCCGGGCTGGCTCTCACCCCGGAAGAACTGGCCCGCCTGGACGAATCACGGTCATGATTGTGGTGGTTGCCACACCGACCACATTCTTATGTGGTCGTTGGCACAACTGACCACATACGGCCCCGCCGCAACAAAGGAGGTGGCTTGGGATGACTCAAGGTGGCCCGGTGGCCCAGGTTCCCGCGGCCGAGGTGCCGGCTGAGGCTTACCTGCTCGACGTGCGCGAGCCTGAGGAGTGGGGTGCCGGTCACGCGCCAGGAGCGGTGCACATCCCGCTCGGCGAACTGGGCGCGCGCTACACCGAACTCGATCAGGACCGGCCGCTGTATGTCATCTGCCGGTCAGGCTGCCGGTCTGCGCAGGCCGCGCAGGCCCTGGCCGGTGCGGGCTGGGACGCGAGCAACGTGGCCGACGGCATGGTCGGCTGGCAGGCCGCAGGCCTGCCCATGACCGCCGAATCCGGCCAGCCCTACGTGGCCTGACGCCGGCGCGGGCCGACGCGGCCGGGCAGCCAGGGCCGGGCGCGGGCACCGGACCCGGAATGCCGCAGCCGCCGCGCCCGTTGCAGCCGACCGTGGACGTACGTGACGCGCGGCCCGAGGAGTTCGGCCCCATCGGGGAGCTACGGGTGGCCGCCTACATGGCCGACGGGTTCCTGTCCGCAGCGTCCGGCTACGCGAACACGCTGCGGGTTCTGGGCATGGACGGCACCGGCGAGATCCTGGCCGCCGTGGACGACGGGCGGATCCTCGGCACGGTGACGCTGGTGACCTGGCCGCACGGCGGTGAGGTGCTGCGCAATCCCGGCGAGGGCGAGGTGCGGGCGCTGGCGGTGGCCGCCGCGGCACGGGGCCGCGGGATCGGGCGGGCCCTGCTCACCGCGGTGATGCGCCGCGCCGCCACCCGCGAGGTGCGGGAGTTGCTGCTGCTCACCCAGCCGGACATGCGCGCGGCTCAGCACCTGTACGCCGAGGCCGGATTCGAGCGCCTGCCGCAACGCGATTACGAATACGCCCCCGGGCATCACCTGCTGGCGTTCGGCCTGCCCATGGCCGCGGGCTGACCCGGGCCGCTGAAGGCAGGCGCCGCGGTAACCGAAGGCTGGCGCGGCGGCAAGCTGGCCGACCCGAACGGGTCAGGCCTGGCCAGAGCCGTTGCGGCTGTAGTCGGGCTCCGGCTGGTCCTGCGGCCCGTCCCCGCCGTCCCCCGGCTCCTGGCCCCCCGTTTCCTCGCGCCAGCGCGGCTCGCGCACCACCTTGCGGAGATGCTTGTTCATCGAGCGCAGCAGGAAGAACAGCGCCAGGCCCATCGCGGCCACCACGAGGAACCCGAGCACACCGGGCAGCACCTGGCTGGCCGCGGAGGAGGCCAGGATCCTCACCGGCTCACCAACTCCCTGATGCCAGCGAACAGGTCATCTTCTGGAAGCTCAGTATCCACCAGCGACCTGGCCCGGTGATAGTCCTCGGTGGGCCAGGCGGCCGCCGCGACGTCCAGCGGCACGGCGAACCAGGAACTCTCCGGGTCGATCTGGGTGGCGTGGGCCAGCAGCGCCAGGTCCCGGATCTCGAAATGCTCGGCGCAATGGACCCTGGTGGTGATCTCCAGCGGGATCCGGCCCTTGGGCGGGTCCTCCCAGTCGGCGAGCCATTCGGCGTAGGGCGACTCCAGCCCGCGGCGCTCCATCTCCTCGTGCAGCGCGATGAGCCTGGCCTTGTGGAACGTGGCGAAGTAGTAGAGCTTGAGCGGCTGCCAGGGCGCACCGGAGCCGGGGTAACGGTCCGGGTCGCCGGCCGCGTCGAACGCCTCGACCGTGACCTCGTGCGTCTTCACGTGGTCCGGGTGCGGATAGCCGCCGTTCTCGTCGTAGGTCAGGATCACGTGCGGGCGGAACTCCCGGACCAGCGCGACCAGTGGCTCGGCGGCATCTTCCAGCTTCTGCAGCGCGAAGCATCCGTCCGGCAGCGGGGGCAGCGGATCGCCCTCGGGCAACCCGGAATCGACGAATCCCAGGAACTTTTGCCGTACTCCCAGGATTTCCCGTGCCCGTGCCATCTCCTCACGCCGGATCTTGGACAGGTTGGCCCGTACCTCGGGCCGGTCCATTGCCTTGTTGAGGATGTCACCGCGCTCGCCCCCGGTCAGTGTGGCGACCATCACATCCGCCCCGGAACGTGCGTAACGCACCATTGTTGCTGCGCCTTTGCTCGACTCGTCGTCCGGATGCGCATGCACCGCCAGCAGGCGCAGCCCCGCGCCCGGCGGGCCACCCACCGGCGAGCCGGACGTAGCAGCAGGCGTGCCGGGCATCGCCCGGCCAACGGCGTCGGTGTGAGAAGCAGGCACAGCAAATTCCCCCGGTGGCTGGGAATAACGGGCGCGGTCGGGACGCCGCTAGCCTGGCTCAGCGGCACTAGCAGGCACGGCGCTGGGTCATTATCCTGCACGACAGCACCCCGGATAGGCGAACTTATTCCCGTGCTCGCTCCCGGCAGGTTATTGACTGGCGCGGTAATACCCCGCACCCTTGTAACCTCGGAGAGTTACCCCGAGGGCCGCATAGGCTCCCAATACCCCCATGGGGCCGAGTTGGCTCCGGCGGACCTCACCCGTTCGCAGTGCAGGCAAGGAGTACCCGTGACCGAGACACGCGAGGACGTCACCTGGCTCACCCAGGAAGCCCATGACCGACTGAAGGCGGAGCTGGACTATCTGGCCGGCACCGGGCGTGTAGAGATCGCGAAAAAGATCGAGGCCGCCAGGGACGAGGGCGACCTGAAGGAGAACGGCGGCTACCACGCGGCCAAGGACGAGCAGGGCCAGATTGAGGGCCGCATCCGCCAGCTCCAGCACATCCTGGAGAACGCCAGGGTCGGCGACCCGCCACGGACCGAGGGCGTCGTGGGCCCCGGCATGACCGTGACCATCCGGTTCGCAGGCGACGAGGACGAGGTCACCTTCCTGCTCGCCTCCCGCGAGGAAAGCGGCGCACCCATCGACGTGTACTCCCCCCGCTCCCCGCTGGGCAGCGCGATCTCGGGCAAGAAGGTCGGCGAGACAGCGACCTACAATCTGCCGAACGGCCGCGCCGCCACGGTCGAGATCCTCGAGGCGGTCCCCTACGCCGGGGTCTGACCGGGCCGCTTCGCGGCGCGGCTAAGAGCCTCCCGATGGCCGTGGCCCCCGCGTTGAGCGGGCGCCGCGGCCATCGGGCACCGGGGACCCGGGCCGCCCGGCTCAGGGCACCAGCGCGAGCGCCTCGGGAAAATTGCCCACGCGTATCGGCTCGCCGGGCCGGTTCGTCGCGGTGTTTATGGGTGTGACCGTTCCGGAGTTCTGGTTGCCCACGTACGCGGTCTTCCCGTCCGGGGTGATCACGATCGCCCGCGGGTCGTTGCCGACCTTGATCGGAGTGCCGGGCCGCTTCGTCGCGGTGCTGATCGGCGTCACCGTGTTCCCGATCGCGTTGACCACGTAGGCCGTCCTGCCGTCCGGGGTGAAGGCGATGGACACCGGGCCGTTGCCCACCTTGATCGGCGTGCCGGGCCGGTTCGTCGCGGTGCTGATCGGCGTCACCGTGTTGCCGCCGTCGTTCAGCACGTAGGCGGTACTCCCGTCGGGGGTGACCGCGATCACCGTCGGCAGTTTGCCCACCTTGATCGGCGTGCCGGGCCGGTTCGTCGCGGTGTTTACCGGGGTGACCGTTCCGGCGATCTGGCTGACCACGTACGCGGTCCTCCCGTCCTTGGAGAACGCGAAGGCGCAGGGCGCGCGGCCGACCCTGATCGGGGGGCCCGGCGTGCCCGTCGCGACGTTGATCGGCGTCACCAGGCTGGTGCCGTAGTTGGCCACGTAGGCGGTCCTGCCGTCCGGGGCGACCGCCACCGCCACGGGGATGTAGCTGGCCTTGATGAGCTTGCCGGGCTTGTTCGTGGCGAGGTCGACCACCCGCACGGCGCCGGGCTTGCTCTGCGCGCCGCCCGTGACCACATAGCCGGTCTTCCCGTTCGGGGTGATCGCCATCATCGCCGCGATGGGGCCGATCTTGATGGGCGCGCCCGCCTGGCCGGTCGCCGTGGTGATCGGCGTCACCGTCCCGGGAGAGCTGTCGTTGGAAACGTAGGCGGTCTTTCCATCTGGGGTGACCGCGATGTCCAGAGGGCTCTTGCCGACCGGGATGGACGGTCCCGGCTTGTTCGTGGCGAGGCGGATCGGCGTCACCATACCGGGCTTGCCCGGGTTCTGGTCCACGACGTAAACGAACCGGGGCGGCGGGGCCGAGTGGCCCCCTAGCGCGGGGCCGCCATGCGGCGCCCCGGTGAGCGTGGGGATCGCGACCACGGCCGCCGCGATGACGGCCGCGCACGCCGTGGCGCCCTGGGCCCGGCGGCGCCGCCGGAGCCTGATGCCCGCCCGGAGCGCGTTCCGGGCGACCGGGCCGAGCGGCGGCTCGGCGTTCACAGCCTGGCTCAGCAGGCCGCGCAGTGATCTCTCATCCATGTGGGGCTCCTCGTGTCTGCGCCGATGGCGGTTGCGCCGGGCGGCGCCGCGGTGCCGGCCGTGCCCCCTGCGGTCCGGCCGGTCCTGGTGTGGGCGCGACGTCGTCCAGCAGGGCGCGCAGCTTGTCCAGGCCACGCGCGCTCTGGCTCTTCACGTTGCCGGACGAGCAGCCGAGCAGGTCGGCGACCTGCTCGACGCTCAGGTCCTCCCAGTAGCGCAGCACCACCACGGCCCGGGACCGGGGCGGCAGCGCGGCGAGGGCGTCGAGCACCACGAGCCGAAGTTCCGGTGCCGGGGGCGGTGCCGCCCGATCGGGCAGCCGGTGCAGCAGCACCTCGGTGGCGCGCTTGCGGCGCCGGTCGGCCAGGTAGCTGTTCACCAGCGTCCGGGTGGCGTAGGCCTGGGCCGCGTCCTTCCGGCTGATCCGGCGCCACGACACGAAGACCTTGGCCAGCGCGGTCTGCGCCAGGTCCTCCGCGGTGTGCCAGTCACCGCAGAGCAGGAACGCCGTCCGCCGCAGCCGCGGCGCCGCAAGCGTCGCGAACTCGGTGAACTGCTGCTCCACGGAAGTCACCTGGGCGCTCCTTCCTGGGCCAGCCTGTCAGCCGGCATGGCCTACGCCCAGAAAGATGCGCCGGCCCCTGCAAGAGGTTGCAGGGGCCGGCGCAATGGATGCCGTGGGCTCAGCTCACCAGTTCCGGTGTGACGGGCTCCTCCGCCACGGGCGCCCGGCCACGCAGCGGGACTTCCTTGATCAGCCAGGCGAGCACGAACACGATCGCGGCCGCCGGCACGACCAGCCAGAACACCCCGGTGACCGCGTGCGTTATCGCCACGAAGAAGTCGGCGCGCACCAGCGCAGGCAGGTGGTTCACCGTGGCCGGGTCGAACTGGGCACCCTTCACGTTCACGTGCGCGCCGGGCAGGTGCGCGGTCAGCGATTCGACCAGCCGCCGGGCGAAGACCGCGCCGAACGCCGCCACCCCGAGCGACCCGCCGATCTGCTGGAAGAACGTCCGGGAACTGCTGGCCACGCCCATCTGCTGCGGGGCCACGCTGTTCTGCGCCACGAGCGTGGTGATCTGCATCAGGAAGCCCATGCCGAGCCCGATCACGGCGAAGTAGATCCCGATGGTGACCAGGCTGGTGTGCAGGCCGATCCCGGTGAGCATGTACAGCCCGACCGTCATCACCCCGGCGCCGACGATCGGCAGCGCCTTGTACCGGCCTGTCTTCGTCGTGACCTGGCCCGAGATCAGTGCCGTCACCGTGGAGCCGAGCATCATCGGGATCAGCATGAGGCCGCTTTCCGTGGCCGACAGGTGCTGCACGGTCTGCTGGTACAGCGGCAGGAAGGTCAGCGCGCCGAACAGCACCAGGCCGAGCAGGAAGCTCATCGCGATGGCGAGGGAGAAGTTGCGGTTGCGGAACACGTTCAGCGGCATGATCGGCTCCGGCGCGCGTGCCTCGATGGCCAGGAACGCCGCGGTGGAGACGATCGCGAGCAGCAGCGAGCCCGATGACCTGCACAGAACCCCAGGCGTACTGGGTGCCGCCCCAGGTGGTCATCAGGATGATCGAGGTGGCGGCGATGGCGAGGGTCACCGCGCCGGCGTAGTCGATCTTGTGCTCGGCACGGTGCCGGGGCAGGTGCATGGTCGCAGCCAGGTACAGCAGGGCGGCGCCACCGATGGGCATGTTGATGTAGAAGATCCACCGCCAGCTGAAGTTGTCGGTGATGTAGCCGCCGACCAGCGGCCCAGCGATCATGGCCAGGGTCATCACGCCCATGATGTAACCCATGTACTGACCGCGCTCGCGCGGCGACACCAGATCGCCGATGGTCGCGATCGCGCCGGTGAGCAGGCCGCCCGCGCCGAGGCCCTGCAGCGCGCGGAACGCGATGAGCTGGTCCATCGAGTGCGCGAGTCCGGACAATGCCGAGCCGATCAGGAAAATGACGATCGCGATCATGAGCCAGCGCTTGCGCCCGTACATGTCGCCGAGCTTGCCGTACAGCGGCGTGGTCACCGTCGAGGCGAGCACGTAGGAGGTCACCACCCAGGACAGGTGAGTCACTCCGCCGAGGTCACCGACGATCCTGGGCAGCGCGGTGGAGACGACGAGCTGGTCCAGCATGGCCAGCATGATCGCGAGCAGCAGCCCGGGGAGGATGATGAGCACCTCCCGCCGCACACCGGGACTGTCGGCTCCCCCGTTAGGCGCTGCAGCGGTCCTCGCCTCTGCCATCCCGCGCTCCCTCCTCTGGCCGTTCCCGGCCCGTCCTGTCCTCTCCGGCCCCGTCGCTGGTCCCCGTGGACCGCCGCACCGGCCGCCGCGCTCAGATTCCGCGCCACTAACTTGCCGACCGGTTAGTTTGGCCGTAAGCTCATACCATAGATTGTGAACTAACCGGTCGTCAAGTAAGTTTCGATCCGCTCAAGGCGGAAACCAGGCCAGCTCAGAGAACTGGCCCCGGACGGAAGGCGGGAGGCGCGGTACCGGTGACCGAGACCAGCCAGGTGCACGCCCGCCCTGACACCAGGCAGCGGATCCAGACCGTGGCCCTGGAACTGTTCGCCGAGCAAGGCTACGACAAGACCTCGCTGCGGGAGATCGCCGAACGGCTCGACGTCACCAAGGCCGCGCTGTACTACCACTTCAAGTCCAAGGAAGACATCGTGGCCAGCCTGGTCCAGGACTACTTCGGCCAGATGGACGATCTGATCGCCTGGGGGCGGACGCAGCCCCGCACGCCCGAAACCCGCGCCCAGGTGCTGAACCGCTACTACCGCATCGTGGCCGAGGGCAGCAGCGTCTTCCGGATGCTGCAGCACAACCAGGCGTCGGTCAACAGCCTGGCGCACGCCAAGAACCGCAGCGAACTGTTCCGCGAGCGGATGGATGCCCTGGTCGGCGTGCTCACCGAGGAGAACCCGCCGCTGGAGAGCCAGGTCCGTGCCGCGGTGGCACTGGCCAGCGTGAGCTTCGGCTGCATGTTCTACGCCGACCGCGCCGACGACCCGGAGGAACTGCGCTCCATCGTGCTCGACATCGCCTGCGGCCTCAGCGACGCCGCGGACCCCGGCCCGGCCAGCTAGCCCAGCCGCGCCCGCCCGGCCCGCACCCCATCTCGTTTGTCGTCGTTGTGACAACCATGCCCAAAGCCTGGCGTGGCTGTCCCATCAAACCGGACAATTAAGGCATCACCCGGCCGGTACTCCCGCTCCGGTATTCGTGATCATGACTTACGGGGTGCTATAGGCCCCCGTAAGTCATGATCACGAACGATCAAGATCGTGAACTGGTGGCACATCTTGATAGCGCCGCCAGAGGGGCCTCGCCGTTACAACGACGACAATCCCGGGCTGCCAGGGCGCCTAACCGTGCGGCGCCGGGCGAGCGACAGTGCGCACGAGGGGCAGCACCCGGTAGGGCACGGGCGTGGCGAGCGCGATCACCGTCGAGGTCCGCACCACGCCGGCCGCGCTGACGATGGCGTCGATGACCCGCTGCAGGTCCGCGTTGGTGCGGGCGACGACCCGGCACAACATGTCCCCGGACCCGGTGATCGTGTGCACCTCGAGTACCTCGGGGATGGCCGCCAGCCGCTCCGCGACCGGGTCGTGGCCGCCGGCCTGCCGGATCTCCAGCGTCACGAACGCGGTCACCCCGTGGTCGAGCGCGGCCGGTTCGATGTCCGGCCCGTAGCCGGTCACCACGCCCCTGGCGTGCAGCCGGTCGAGCCGCGCCTGCACGGTGCCCCGGGCCACGCCGAGCCGCCGGGACGCCTCGAGCACCCCGACCCGCGGCTGCGCCGCGAGCAGCTCGATCAGGCGCGCATCAAGCTCGTCGATCACGACGCCCCCTCAATGCAGGCAGGCTGTGCAGGTTATCGCAGAAGTACCTGTCATGAATATACAAAACGACCAGCTCTACGCTGAACTCTTGCGCATCATGACCGAACCTTCGCATGCTGCTCTTAACGGACGGGCGCGCAAAGGGGCGTGACCGGACGGCTGCGAAGGGAACCGACTATGGCGAGCAACGGCTGGCACGATCATCCAGGCACCGCGGACGGCTTCCACGTCACCGGCATGGACGCCGTCGTCTTCGCAGTGGGCAACGCTCGCCAGGCCGCCCACTACTACTCCACCGCCTTCGGCATGCGCTGCATCGCCTACCGCGGCCCGGAGACCGGGTGCCGGGACGAGGCCGCCTACGTGCTGACGTCGGGGCAGGCGCGGTTCGTGCTGCGCGGCCCGGTCCGGGCGGGCACGGCGCTCGCCGCGCACGTGGCCGCGCACGGCGACGGCGTGACCGACCTGTCGATCGGCGTCCTGTCCGCGGAGGAGGCCTTCGGCTACGCGGTCGCCCGGGGTGCCCGGCCCATCGCCGCCCCGCACACGGCCGAGGACGAGCACGGCAAGGTGGTGCTCGCCACCATCGCCGCCTACGGGGACACCACCCACACGCTGGTGGAGCGGTCCAACTACTCGGGCCGGTACCTGCCCGGGTACGTGCCAGCGGACCCGCTGGTGGCACCCGCGGACAAGCCCTTCTTCACCGAGATCGACCACTGCGTCGGCAACGTGGAACTCGGCCACATGGACGAGTGGGTCGGCTACTACCAGCGCGTCATGGGCTTCACGAACATGAAGGAGTTCGTCGGCGACGACATCGCCACCGAGTACTCGGCGCTGATGAGCAAGGTGGTCGCGGACGGCTCGCGGAAGGTCAAGTTCCCGATCAACGAGCCCGCGCCGGGCAAGAAGAAGTCCCAGATCGACGAGTACCTGGAGTTCTACGGCGGCCCGGGGGTGCAGCACATCGCGCTGGCCACCGACGACATCGTGACCACGGTGCGTGCCATGAAGGCCGCGGGGGTGGAGTTCCTGGACACCCCGGACACCTACTACGAGCAACTCGGCGGCTGGGTGGGCGAGACCCGGGTGCCGCTCGCCGAACTGGCCGCCGAGAAGATCCTCGCCGACCGGGACGAGGACGGCTATCTGCTGCAGGTGTTCACCAAGCCGGTACAGGACCGGCCGACCGTGTTCTTCGAGCTGATCGAGCGGCACGGCTCCGAGGGCTTCGGCAAGGGCAACTTCAAGGCCCTGTTCGAGGCGATCGAGCGGGAACAAGCCCGGCGCGGCAACCTCTGACGGTGCTGGCCCGGGGGAGCGACCCCCCTGGAACCCCCCGATGGCTCAAGGCCCCGTTCCTTCGTCACGGGGCCTTGGCCGTGCTGGCCCGGAGGAGCGACCCCCCGGGAACCCCCCGATGGCTGGCCCGGCCGCTGGAACCAGGCCGGCCGCGGGGAGCGTTCAGATGAATTTGAGCGTGTAGCCGGCGCGGCGCAGACCGGTGATGACCGCATCGCAGTGGCTAGGGCCGCGCGTCTCCACCTGCAGCAGCACCTCCGCCTCATCGACCAGCAGCCGGGGCGCCACCCGCTCATGCGAGACGTCGAGCACGTTCGCGCCGAGCGCGGCCACCTCGCCGAGCAGCGTGGCGAGCGCACCGGGGCGGTCGGGCAGCTGGCAGCGGAAGATCAGGTAACGCCCGGCCGCGGCCAGTCCGTGCCGCAGCACCTTGGCCAGCAGCAGCGGATCGATGTTGCCGCCGGACAGCACCGCGACGGCCGGAGTCTCGATCGCCTCCGGGTGCGCCAGCATGGCGGCCACCCCGGAGGCGCCGGCGGGCTCCACGAGTTGCTTGGCCCGCTCCAGGCACAGCAACAGTCCCTGCGACAGCGTCTCCTCGGTCACGGTCACCACGGTGACCCCCAGTTTCCCGAAGACGTCACAGCAGATCTCGCCGGGCTTGGCCACCGCGATGCCGTCCGCCATCGTGGCTCCCGGCTCGATCCGCACCGGGTGCCCTGCCGCCAGTGAGGCGGGCAGCGGGGCGACCGCTTCCGCCTGCACCCCGACCACCCGCACCGGCGGGCTGGCATCGCTCGTGGCCACCGCGATTCCGGACGCCAGTCCTCCGCCGCCCACCGGCACCACGATCGTGCGCGCCTCCGGGCACTGCTCCATGATCTCCAGGCCGACGGTCCCCTGGCCGGCCACCACATCGGGGTGATCGAACGGGTGGATGAACACCGAGCCCCGCTCCTGCGCGTACGCCAGGGCCACACCGAGCGCGTCGTCGATGGTCTCGCCCTGCAGGATGACCTCGGCGCCGTAACCCTTGGTGGCCTCGACCTTGGGCAGCGGCGCACCTTCTGGCATGACCACGGTGGCCCGGGCCCCTAGCACGGCGGCGGCGAAGGCGACGCCCTGCGCGTGGTTGCCCGCGCTCGCGGCCACCACACCGCGGCCCCGCTCGGCCTCGGTCAGCCTGCTGATCCGCACGTACGCGCCGCGTGCTTTGAACGAGCCGGTCCGCTGCAGGTTCTCGCACTTCAGGAACACCGGGCCGGACAGCCGGTCGGACAGCACCCGGGAATGCAGCACCGGGGTGGGCGAGACGATTCCGCGCAGCAACTTCCGGGCCGCGGCCACGTCATCGGGGCGGATCTGTGGGATGGTCGTCATGCGAGCAGTGTCGCATCCGGGCCGGGCGGCTTCATCACACGCGCCAGGGGGTCAATCCCCGGCCCAGTACCGGTCGGCCGCGAAGATCAGCGCCGCGGCCCCGACCAGCCCCGCGCTCTGGCCCAGCGTGGCGGCCACCACGGGGACATCCCGGGCGTAACCAAGCCCGGCATGGGTGCGCAGCGCCTCTTCCAGCGGATCGAAAAGCAGCGGCCCGGCCTGGGCCAGCCCGCCGCCGATCGAGACTACCTCCACGTCGCACAGATGGACGGCAGAGGCGATGGCGATGCCCAGCGCCCGGCCGGCCCGGCGCATGGCGGCGACCCCGACCGGGTGCCCCTGCGCCGCATCGTCGGCGAGATCCTTGGCAGTCACCAGCGCCTGGCCGGGACGCCAGCCCTCACCCTGCGCCCAGGCGGCCAGGGCAGGCCCCCGGGCGATGGCCTCCAGGCAGCCGCGCCCACCGCACACGCAGAACGGCCCGCTGGGATCGACCACCACATGCCCGATGTGCCCGGCGTTGCCGGTTGCGCCGTTCATCAGCCGTCCGTCCATCACCAGGCCGCCGCCCACGCCGGTGGAGACCACCATGCCGAGCATGTTGCGCCGCCCGCGGCCCGCGCCCCGCCAGTGCTCGCCCACGGCCATGCAGATGGCGTCGTTGTGCAGCCGCACCGTGACCCCGGCGAACCGCTCCTGGAGCCGCTCGCGCAGCGGGAACGAGCGCCATGCGGGAATGTTCAGCGGCGAGACCCGGCCTGCTGGCCAGTCCAGCGGGCCGCCGCACCCGCAGCCCACGCCGGCCAGGCCGTCACGTGCGTCTATCCGCTGCTCGGCGAGCAGGTTCGTGCACAGCGCGTCCAGCGTCCGCCACAGTTGTTCGGCCTCCAGCCCGCGGGGCGTTTCCGCCTGCGCCCAGGACGCCAGCCGCCCGCCCGGCTCGACCACACCAGCGGCGATCTTGGTGCCGCCGATGTCGATGGCCAGCACCGGATCCCCAGGTCCCATCTCCCTCGCCTCTCCCGCGCTGTCGTGCCGCCGGCTGACCGGGCCGGTGCCAGCCCCGCCCATGTGGACATAATGTCGAATGGTGCACTCAGACAATCAGACACATGCCGCCGCTCCTGCAGCCCCCCGCCCCGGCATCGCGACCGTCGGCGAACTGCGCGGCCAGCGGGCACGCCTACGAGACCGTCAAAGAGGAGATCCGCCGCAACCTGCTGGCGGCGATGCGCGCGGGCGAGCACCGGTTCGCGGGGATCATCGGGTTCGACCAGACGGTGCTACCGCACCTGGAGCGGGCACTGCTCGCCGGGCACGACACGATGCTGCTCGGTGAGCGCGGCCAGGGTAAGACACGCCTGATCAGGACCCTTCCCGAATTTCTTGACGAGTGGACGCCCGCGGTCGACGGGTGCGAGATCAACGACCATCCCTACCAGCCGGTGTGCGCCCGCTGCCGCCGGCTCGCCGCGGAGCAGGGGGACGCGCTGCCGGTGACCTGGCGGCACCGCAGCGAGCGCTACGGCGAGAAGCTGGCCACCCCGGACACCAGCGTGGGCGACCTGATCGGCGACGTGGACCCGGTCAAGGTAGCCGAGGGCCGCACCCTGGGCGACGCCGAGACGATCCACTTCGGGCTCGTGCCCCGCACCAACCGCGGCATCTTCTGCCTGAACGAGCTTCCCGACCTGGCCGAGCGCATCCAGGTATCGCTGCTGAACGTGCTGGAGGAGCGGGATATCGGCGTGCGCGGCTACGCGCTGCGGCTGCCGCTTGACCTGATCCTGGTGGCGAGCGCCAACCCCGAGGACTACACCAGCCGCGGCCGGATCATCACGCCGCTGAAGGACCGGTTCGGCGCCGAGATCCGCACCCACTACCCGCAGTCCCTGTCCGCCGAACTGGCACTGATCCGCCAGGAGGCGCAGATCTCCGCCGACGGCTCCGATCCAGGCGCGGCACTGCCCGGCCACCTGGTCGAGGTCATCGCGCGGTTCACCCGGCTGGTGCGTGCGTCGCCCGCGGTGGACGCCCGTTCCGGCGTGTCGGCACGGTTCGCTATCGCCGCCGCGGAGTCCGCCGCGGCCTCCGCGGTGCGCCGGGCCGCGCTGACCGGCGAGACGACGCCGGTGGTCCGGATCTGTGACCTGCCGCCGGTGGTCACGAGCCTGCGCGGCAAGGTCGAGTTCGAGGTCAGCGAGGAGGGCAGGGAGCAGGAGGTGCTCGAGCACATGCTCCGGCGGGCCACCGCCGACACCTTCCGTGCCCGGCTCGGCAATGCGGACCTGTCCGGCCTGCTCGCCCTGTTCGAGGGCGGCAGCACGGTGGAGACCGGCGAACTGGTGCCCGCCGCGGGCCTGCTGGCCCGGGTGGGTGAGGTGAGCGGCCTGGCCAAGATCATGCAGCGGCTCGGCATGGAAGGCAGCGAATCGCTTGGCCACGCAGCCGCGGCGGTGGAGTTCGCGCTTGAAGGGCTCTACCTGATGCGCCGCCTGTCCAAGGACGAGGTCGACGGCGGGGCGGTGTACCGGACCTGATGGCGGCCCGGCCAGCCCAAGGAGGGTCAACGTGACTGGTTACCGGTACGGCCCGTACACCGGCGGCCCCGACCCGCTCGCGTCTCCCTACGATGCGCGGCGCGCGCTCGACGAGATGGGCGACTCGGTACTCGCCGGCTCCGATCCAAGCACCGCCCTGCGTGACCTGCTCCGCCGGGGCCTGCAGGGCCATCGCGGCCTGGACGACATGCTGCGGCGGGTGCGCGAGCAGCGCGAGGAGATCCGCCGCCGCGGGCGCCTTGACGGCATCCTTGAGCAGGCACGGGCCCTGCTTGACACCGCGGTCGGGCAGGAGCGGGCGGAACTGTTCCCCGACCCCAGCGACGACGCCAGAATGCGCGAGGACGAGCTTGACGCGCTGCCTGCCGACACCGCGCAGGCGATCAGCCGCCTGGCCGACTACCAGTGGCGCTCGAACGCCGCACGGGAGACCTTCGAGCAGCTCAAGGAGCTGCTGCGGCGTGAGGTGCTGGACAGCCAGTTCCGCGGCATGAAGGAGGCGCTCGCCAACCCGGATCCGGAGGCGCTGCAGCGGGTCAAGGACATGCTGGCCGAGCTGAACGCGATGCTGGACGCCGACGCCAGGGGCGAGCACACCCAGGAGGACTTCGACGCCTTCATGGAGCGCTACGGGGACCTGTTCCCCGACCGCCCGGCCAACCTGGAGGAGCTGGTCGACCAGCTTGCCCGGCGGGCCATGGCGGCCCAGCGGCTGATGTCGTCGCTGTCCGCAGAGCAGCGGGACGAACTGGCCGGCCTGATGGACCAGGCGCTGTCCGACGCTGGACTGGGCGCGGAGATGGGCCGCCTCGCCGACTCGCTGCGGGCCCGCCGCCCGGAGATCGACATGGCCGGATGGCAGCGGGAGTCGATGACCGGTGACGCCCCGCTCGGTCTCGGCGACGCCACCTCGGCGCTCGCCGACCTGGCCGACCTGGCCGACCTTGAGGCGGCGCTTGGCCAGGACTACCCGGGCGCCAGCCTCGACGACGTCGACGAGGAGTCGATCCGCCGGTCCCTGGGCCGCCAGGCGGTGGACGACATGGAGGCGCTGCGCCAGATCGAGCGGGAACTTGAGCGGCAGGGATACCTGCAGCGGACCGGGGGCAGGCTCGAGCTCACCCCCAAGGCGGTGCGCCGGCTCGGCGAGACGGCGCTGCGCCAGATCTTCGCCGACCTGCCCGAGGGACGGCTCGGGGACCACGACCAGCGCGACGCGGGCCAGGCTGGCGAGCGCACCGGGGCGACCAGGCCCTGGCAGTTCGGCGACGAGCAGGCGATCGACACGCCCGCGACGGTGCGCAACGCACTGCTGCGCGAGGCCGCCGCGATCAAGGACCGGGCCGCCGCCCGCGCCGGAACGGACAATGACCTGCCCCTGGTCCGGCTGTCTCCAGAGGACTTCGAGGTCGGGGAGACCGAGCGCCGCAGCGCGGCGGCCGTGTGCCTGCTGGTGGACCTGTCCTACTCGATGGCGCTGCGCGGCACCTGGGGCGTGGCCAAGCAGACCGCGCTCGCGCTGCACGCGCTCGTCCGGAGCCGTTACCCGCAGGACAGCATCCAGGTGGTCGGGTTCTCCAACTACGCCAGGGAACTCCGGGAGACCGACCTGGCCGGGCTCGGCTGGGACATGGTGCAGGGCACCAACCTGCACCACGCGCTCGTGCTGGCCGGCCGCTTCCTGGACCAGCGTCCCGAGCACGACCCGGTCGTGCTCATCGTCACCGACGGCGAGCCCACCGCGCACCTGCGCCGGGACGGGCAGTACTGGTTCGACTGGCCGCCCGCGCCGGAAACTCTGGAATTGACCCTCGCCGAGGTGGACAAAATGACCAGGCGACGGGCACCACTTAACATTTTTATGCTTGTCGATGACGAACGCTTGACCGCATTTGTCGAGGAGGTTGCGCGGCGGAACGGCGGCCGGGTCCTCCACGCCCAGCCCGACCGGCTCGGGGAGTACGTCGTAAGGGACTTTCTTCGCACTCGCCGTAAGGGCAGGCGCTAGATTTACCTCGGGAGCATTGAGCACCTCGCACCGTAGCGCCCCCCTCTCGTAGTAGCGTTCGGCAGTCACCACTGATGAGCGGGCCTATGCAGCGGCAGGCGGAGCGGGCCCGCACATCTGTCAAGGAGGAACACGTGAGTTCTGCGAGTGCGTCTGGCCGGTCGTCCGGCAAGACGATCATCACCGTCGTGCTGGTGATCATCGCCGTTCTGGCGATCGTTGCCGGGATCATCTACTTCATCGAGCCAGCGCATTCCTTGCCCAGCTTCATGGGCAAAATCACGCACCCGCCGGCCTCGCTGGGCCGGGCCAACGCGAGCCGTTCTCTGCGCGGTGCCGGCGCCCTGGTGGTCGGCGTGATCTGCCTGGTCGCCGCGTTCTTCGTCAACCGCAGCAACAAGCCCGCCGAAGACGGCAGCCGGGACCCCGTGGACGCCTCCAGCCGCTGACCGCGCCAGGGCCGCCGGGCCTGCCGCGCACCGATGATCCCCTGGCACCGTGTGCCAGGGGATCACGACTGTCCGCACCCTGGACCCCTAGGATCGGTGCATGCCCCTCACCGACCGGCTAAGCGTCAACCTGCAGCCTGCCGGCACCTCGTTCCCCGACCGGCTGATGATCTGGTTGCACGTGGCCTTCGTGATCTTCACGATCGGGCCGGTCACGATCGCGATCCTGTCCAGCCCCCGCTACATCAGGACGCGCAACGTCGCGGTGCTCCGCTACATGCTGCGCACGACCAGGATCTTCGGCATCGCGTCGCTGGGCGTGCTTGCCTTCGGTATCGCCGCGGCGCAGGCGCTGCACAAGCTCAACGCGCCGTGGATCACCACCGCGATGACGCTGTTCGTGGTCTCCCTGGTCCTGCTCGTGCTGATCATGCGCGATCAGCGGCGGGCCGTGGTCGCGCTGGAAACGGCGAGCGAGACCGAGGCGCTGGCCACCGCGAACAACGCGCCCACCGGCGGCGTCCGGAACGTCCAGGACGTCCAGGACGTCCCGGACGGCCACGAAGACGCGCCTGACGTTCAGGCCCTCCCGGTCGCGCCGACGGGCCGCGCGCCGCAGGCGGCATCGGTGGAACGCGGCCGCATCGCCTCCCTGGCCGGCATCGTCACCCTGCTATGGCTGGTAATCCTGGTCCTCATGGTCTGGAACTCCTAGCCAGCCACCTGAGGCTCCAGGGAAGCTCTAACCCAAGCCAGCAGGGCCAAAGGCCCGCGCTACAACCCAAGCTAGCAGGGCCAAAGGCCTCGTGACGAAGGAGCGGGCCTTTGAGGCCAGCGGGGGGTTCCGGGGGGTCGCTCCCCCGGGCTAGCAGGGCCAAAGGCCCGTGACGAAGGAACGGGCCTTTGAGGCCACCGGGGGGTTCCGGGGGAGCGACCCCCGGGCTAACGCAGCGCCACCCTCAGGTCTTCCAGCAGGTCGTCGCCGGACTCGATGCCGACCGACAGGCGGACGAGGTCTCCGGGCACCTCCAGCGGGGACCCAGCCGCGGAGGCGTGCGTCATCCGGCCCGGATGCTCGATCAGCGACTCGACACCGCCCAGCGACTCCCCGAGGATGAACAGCCTGGTCCGCCCGCAGACCGCGACCGCCGCTTCCTCGCCGTCCCGCACCCGGAACGACACCATCCCGCCGAATCCGCGCATCTGCTTGGCCGCGATCTCGTGGCCCGGGTGGGCGGGGAGCCCTGGGTAGAGCACCCCGGAAACCGCCGGATGCGCGAGGAGCATGTCAGCCACGCGCGCTGCGTTCAGACTGTGCCTGTCCATTCGCACCGCGAGCGTTTTGATGCCCCGCAGCGTCAGCCAGGCGTCAAAGGGCCCGGCCACCGCACCGGTCGCGTTCTGCGCAAACGCCAGTCGCTCGCCCAGCGCGGGATCTGCCACCACCAGCGCGCCGCCGAGCACGTCGGAATGGCCGCCGAGGTATTTGGTGGTCGAGTGGACCACCACGCCGGCACCGAGCGCCAGCGGGTTCTGCAGGTACGGCGAGGCGAAGGTGTTGTCCACCACAAGCAGCGCGCCCGCGTCGGCGCACAGCGCCGCCAAGGCGGTGATGTCCACCACGGACAGCAACGGGTTGGTGGGGGTCTCCACCCAGACCACACGTGCCGGCGACTGCTCCAGCGCATGCTTGACGGCCTGCGTGTCCGACATCGGCACTGGCTGGTAACTCACCTGCCAGGGCGCCAGGACCTTGTCGAACAACCGGTAGGTCCCGCCGTAGGCGTCGTGCGGTATGAGGACGTGATCGCCTGGGCGGCAGACGGTGCGCAGCAGGCAGTCCTCGGCCGCCATGCCCGAGGCGAAGGCCAGCGCCCTGGCACCGCCCTCCAGCGCGGCGAGGCACTCCTCAAGCGCGGCCCTGGTCGGGTTCGCGGTCCGGGAGTACTCATAACCGCCCCGCAGCCCCCCCACGCCGTCCTGGGCGTAGGTGGAGACCTGATAGATCGGCGGGACCACGGCGCCGGTCGCCGGGTCCGGCTCCTGCCCGGCGTGGATCGCCAGCGTCTCGAAACCGCCGGGCCGCGGCTGCCCGGTCCCGCTCATGCCGCCGTTCCCGCTCATGAGGTGCCGCCGGCCAGGAACGCGAGGAGATCCTGCGGGGTGATCATGCCGGCCGGGCGCCCGTCGACCAGCACCACAGCCGCCCCGGCCTTTTCCAGCGCCTCTACCGCGCTGCTGACCTGCTCGCCCGAGCCCACCATGGGCAGCGGCGCGGACATGTGCTCGCCGACCGGGTCCTCCGGCCGGGCCCGGCCGGAGACCAGCGCGTCGAGCAGATCTCGTTCCACTACCGAGCCGATCACCTCGGCCACCATCACCGGCGGTTCCTCCTTCATCACCGGAAGCTGGGACACGTTGTACTCGCGGAGGATGGCGATCGCCGCGGCGACCGTCTCGTCCGGGTGGGCGTGCACGAAGACCGGCAGCCCTTCCTGCTTGCGGGCAAGCACATCGGCGATCTTGGGCTCGGCGGTCTGCGCGGTGAGGAACCCGTAGTCCGCCATCCACTCGTCGCTGAAGATCTTGGAGAGGTAGCCGCGGCCGCCGTCGGGCAGCAGCACCACGATCACGCCCCCGGGGCCGGCGCCGGCCGCAACGCGGAGCGCGGCGACCACGGCCAGCCCACAGGAACCGCCGGTGAGCAACCCTTCCTCGCGGGCGAGCCTGCGCGTCATCAGGAACGAGTCGGCGTCGCTGACCGCGATCACCTGATCGCAGATGTCCCGGTCGAAGGTCAGTGGCCAGATGTCCTCGCCAACGCCCTCCACCAGGTACGGGCGGCCGGTCCCGCCCGAGTACACCGAGCCCTCCGGGTCGGCGCCGATCACCTTGACGCGGCCGTCCGAGACCTCCTTGAGGTACCGCCCGGCACCGCTGATCGTGCCGCCGGTGCCGATCCCGGCCACGAAGTGGGTGACCTTCCCTTCGGTCTGCGCCCAGATCTCCGGGCCGGTCGAGTGGTAGTGCGAGTCGGGGTTGTTCGGGTTGGCGTACTGGTCCGGCTTCCACCCGCCGGGTGTCTCGCGGGCGAGCCTGGTGGAGACCGAGTAGTAGGAGTCCGGATGGTCGGGCGGCACCGCACCCGGGCACACCACGACCTCGGCACCGTAGGCGCGGAGCACGCTGATCTTGTCCTGGCCGACCTTGTCCGGGCACACGAACAAGCAGCGGTAGCCCTTCTCGGCGGCCACGATGGCCAGGCCCACGCCGGTGTTCCCCGAGGTCGGCTCGATGATCGTGCCACCGGGCCGGAGTTCCCCGGACGCCTCGGCCGCCGCCACCATGCGCAGCGCGATCCGGTCCTTCACAGAGCCGCCTGGGTTGAAGTACTCCACCTTGGCGATCACGGCCGGCGCGCCCGCGCCCAGTTCCCGGGTGACCCGGCGCAGCCGGACCAGCGGCGTGTTGCCGACAAGCTCGATGAGCGAGTCGTGGACCTGCATCACCAACCCTCCCCTGTGTGGGCCGGTCCCGGGACGGCACTGTCCCTGCCGGTCCTGCTGCACAGACGCTATCCCACCTGCGCGGTGCCCTAGCCCTGTTCCTGTGCTCCGCGGCACCCGGCACGCCACCAGGGGTGTCGCCGCCCGCCCAGGCGTCCGCGCCGCACCCGTCCATGCCAACGGAACCCATTGCGACCAGCACGGCCGGGCACGCCCTTGGATACGCTGGCCCGGCCCGGCTCAGGGCCTTAGTCAAGGAGCGGCAGTGGGAAGCATGTTGCGCCGGGCCGTGCGGCTGCCCATAGCCACAGCCACCGTCATGGCAGGCGCAGTCATAGCTGGCTGCACGGCGCTGGCGCCATTGGTAGGCAGCAATGGCCTGCCCGGCGCCGCGCCAGCGTGCTCGTGGCCCCTGCGCGTAGCCGGCCCCGCAACCGCGGCCCAATCCGGGCTGATCCGCTGTTACCTGCGCGCCGTCGCCGGGCACGATCTCGCCGCCCTGCAAGGGCTCGTTAATCCCACCTACCGGGCCACGAAAGCGCAGCTCGCCCAGACGGCCGACGCACGCGCCGGCCAGGCGAGCGCGACGATCACCCCGAACGACATTGACACGGGAATCGCCACCGTGCGCATCGACTACGCCGACGGCGCCGTGTGCCACTTCGCGATCGAGATTGTCAATCCCGACTCAGCAGGCTCCTGGCGCATCGACATCGGCCCGCCTGTACCTGGCCCCCCGGGGCCAGCGCCGGCCAAGACGCCCGCCGGGTGATCCCCGCGCCAGCGCGGTGGGCCCGGTCGGCCGGGACGGAGTTTCGGATTTAGAACGCGATGCCCCAGGGGACGAATCCCCATGATCATCGCCGCTCCTGGCCCACCCTGTCGTCGTGATCATGAGGCGGGCAGGGAACAATTTGCCAGGGCGGGACGCTGTCGTAAGCTACTGACCAGTAGCCGAGTGGAACCGAGGGAGCAGCCATGCCCGAGGCAGTGATCGTCGCAACAGCCAGGTCCCCGATCGGCAGGGCGTTCAAGGGATCCCTCACCACCATCCGGCCGGACGACGCGGTCCGCCAGATGGTCGTCGCGGCCCTGGCCAAGGTCCCCCAGCTTGACCCCGCCGACATCGGCGACCTCATGCTCGGCTGCGGGCTCCCCGGCGGCGAGCAGGGTTTCAACATGGCCCGGGTGGTGGCCATCATGCTGGGCTACGACCACCTGCCAGGCGCCACGATCACCCGGTACTGCTCGTCCTCACTGCAGACCACCCGGATGGCGTTCCACGCGATCAAGGCGGGCGAGGGAGATGCGTTCATCTCTGCGGGCGTGGAGTGCGTGAGCAGGTTCGCCAAGGGCAGCAGCGACAGCTGGCCGGACACGAAGAACCCGGTGTTCGCGACGGCCGAGGAGCGGACCCTGGGCCGGTCCGGCGAGGGCGCGCCGGACTGGCACGACCCGCGTCAGGACGGCGAGGTACCTGACGTGTACATCGCCATGGGGCAGACCGCGGAGAACGTGGCCCAGTTGCGTGGCATCACCCGGCAGGCCCAGGACGAGTTTGGCGTCCGGTCGCAGAACCTGGCGGAAAAGGCGCTGGCCAACGGCTTCTGGCAGCGCGACATCACGCCGCTCACGCTGCCGGACGGCACCGTGGTCGCCGCCGATGACGGCCCCCGGGCAGGCACCACGCTGGAGAAGGTGGCGACGCTGCAGCCGGTATTCCGTCCCGACGGCACGGTCACCGCGGGGAACTGCTGCCCGCTGAACGACGGCGCCGCGGCGGTCGTGGTGATGAGCGACCGCAAGGCGGCCGACCTCGGCATCGCACCGCTGGCGCGGATCGTGGCGACGGGAGTGTCCGCGCTGTCGCCGGAGATCATGGGGCTTGGCCCGGTCGCGGCGTCCAAGCAGGCGCTGGCCCGGGCGGGCATGACCATCGACGACATCGACCTGGTCGAGATCAACGAGGCGTTCGCCGCCCAGGTGATCCCGTCCTACCAGGAACTGGGCATCGACATCGACAAGCTGAACGTCAACGGCGGCGCGATCGCGGTCGGGCATCCGTTCGGCATGACCGGGGCGCGGATCACCTCCACGCTGCTGAACAGCCTGCAGTTCCACGACAAGACGTTCGGCCTGGAGACGATGTGCGTGGGCGGCGGCCAGGGCATGGCCATGATCGTCGAGCGGCTGTCCTGAACCTGGCGAATCCGCCCATCTTGAGCAGGGCGGGCGGGCTCCGCCCGCCCGCAGCTTCGCCCGCCCGTGCTCATTCAGCCCGGTTGCCGGGCACCCTGGTCACCGTGGGGTAAACAGCGAGTTCCTCTAGTAACCACTGCAGGTCACCGCGAGGCGGGCGGCTGGATCCCGTAAGGTTCCTCCACGTTTACTCGAAGTCGGCTCTGGGGGGTTGCCAGGAGCGCAACGGTGATGCACTCTCGACAAGAGCAGGTGTCCGCCCAGTGGAGGTGCCCGTTGACTCTGAACCACTCCCCGGAAACGCACAAGAACCTGATCGCGCGCATCCCGTCCGTCACCGGACGCGACCTCCCGGAGTGGTTCGCAAGCCTCGAATCCGGTCCTGCCTTCCTGCGCTGCGAAGAGCGCGCGCACTGGCTGGCCGACGAGCATGGGCTCACCCACGGCTACGCCAGCGCCATCGTGCACGAGTACGAGTACCGCAGGCGCATCCGGCTCAACAGCGCCTGACGTGGACACCGGGCAGGCCGCCGACTTCCTGCGCGCCCATCACCGGGCAGTGCTGGCCACCTCGCGTTCCGACGGCATGCCGCAGTTGTCTCCGGTGACATGCACGGTGGACGACGAGGGCCGGGTGCTGATCAGCACCAGGGAGACCGCGGTCAAGACGAAGAACCTGCGGCATCGCCCGCGCGCTTCGCTGTGCGTTTTCACCGACACGTTCTTCGGTGAGTGGGTCCAGGTCGAGGGGGACGCGGAACTTATCTCCCTGCCCGACGCCATGGACCTGCTCGTTGACTATTACCGTCGCGTGTCGGGCGAACACTCGGACTGGGACGACTACCGTGCCGCGATGATCCGCGATCGGCGGGTCATCGTGCGGATCACCATCACCCGCGCTGGCCCGGACGTGAGCGGCTGACACACCGCAGCACGCGCCTTTTATGCACGCGCAAGGCGCTCGTCCCCGCCGAAGCGCGGGCCCATGGAACGCGAGATCGCACGCCTCTTATTGTCCGTTCAGTCAGCCAGGCAGTGCCGTCACGTTGGCCGGATCGAGAAGAACATCCGGGCCCGTTCTACTACAGATCCCATGCGCCTGTTCGCCCATCATGATCCGCTCGCCTGTTCGGAATAGGTGATCAACTTCCGGATGGCCGGAATGGTGAAGTGAGCGCCCGCCTGGGGTCGCGGGCGGGCGGCCCGCACGGCCCCCCAGCGGCGTTGCCTTGCGCACCAGCCATGCGGCGGTGCCAGAGGCTTTGGGGGTCGTTGCAGGTACGAGGGGCGTGCCCCCGGTCGGAGTCGAACCGACACTGGGGACCCTTTTAGGGGGCCGGCCTCTTCCCTTGGGCTACGGGGGCTGGGTCATGATACCCCCGTGGGTCCGAACCATTCTTGCCCAGGCGAATGGGGGGAGAAAAATCCACCCGGGTGCACATATGCAATTCGTACGCACCGATCCGCGCATGCGAAGCGTTACCAATTTGCCATGGTTCGCAAGAAATGCACACACAGCGTAGCCGGGCTTGGTGTAACTAGGCTGCCGCGCGGCTTGCGCGGGCGAACACATCGTCGAGCATCGCCGGGGTGACCCGGCCGGTGAAGGTGTTCTGCTGGCTCGGGTGGTAACAGCCAAGCAGCAGGACCTGGCTGCCCATCCCGGCCGGAGCGGCCAGCGCGACCTCGCTGCCGTGACCGAACTTCGGCCGCGGCCTGGGCGCCGCGAAGCCCGCGGACCGCAGCATCGGCCATGCCGCCTGCCACGCGAATCCGCCCAGGCAAACGATGACCCGGACCGAATGCGCGACCAGGGCGAACTCCGCCGCCAGCCAGGGCGCACAGGTGTCCCGTTCGGTCACAGCGGGCTTGTTGACCGGCGGGGCACACCGGACCGCCGCGACCATCCTGGCCCCGATCAGGCGCTGTCCGTCACCGGCCGCCGTAGAAGTTGGCAGCACGGCCAGCCCGCAGCGGTGCAGCGAGGCGAACAGGACGTCGCCGCTGCGGTCGCCGGTGAAGATCCGCCCGGTCCGGTTGCCGCCGTGTGCCGCCGGGGCAAGACCGAGGATCAGCACGCGGGCGTCGTCGTCTCCCCAGCCGGGCACGGGCCGCCCCCAGTACTGCTGGGTGCGCGACGACGCGCGTCTGACCGCCGCCACCTGCTCGCGCCATTCGACCAGCCGGGGGCAGGCGCGGCAGACGGACTGCCGCGCCGTCAGTTCGTGCAGGTCGCCGGCCCGCGCCGCCTCGGCGGCAAGCGTGCGGACCTGTGCGGCGTCGGCGGCGACCGGGGTAGCGGGGGTGGCCGGGTCCTCCGGCCAGCCGCTTCCCGGCGGCACCGGCAGGTCTTCCGGCATCACCGGCCCGCGCCCGTCGCCAGGGACCAGGCCAGGCCGTCGAGAATGTCGTGCTCGCTCACCAGCACCTCATCGAAGCCGAACCGCTCCATGATCTGCGTGAGCACCAGGGCACCGCCGCCGATCACGTCCACCCGGCCCGGGTGCATCACGGCCAGCCGTGCCCGCTCGGACCGGGTCTGCGCCAGCAGGCTCGCGGCCACCTTCCGCACCGCTGCCGCGCTGACCCGGGTGTGATGGATCCGCTCGGGCTGGTAGCTGTCCAGCCCGAGCACCAGGGCGGCCACGGTGGTCACAGAACCGGCCAGGCCGACCAGGGTGCGCGCGTCGGATACCGGGATCTTGCCGACCACCACGTCGAGCGCGGCATCGATGTCGGCGCGCGCCGCCGCGATCTCGTCGTCGCCGGGCGGATCGTGGCGCAGGTGCCGCTCGGTCATCCGGACGCAGCCGATGTTCACGCTCACGGCGGCGGTCACCGCCCCTGGCTCGCCGAGCACGAACTCGGTCGAGCCGCCGCCGATGTCGGTGACCAGGTAAGGGGCGGCCACGTCACCGGTCAGCTCGGCGGTCGCCCCGGTGAACGACAGGCGCGCCTCGTCCTCGCCGCTGAGCACTTCCGGTTCGATCGCGAGGATGTCACGAACCCCCGCGACGAACTCGTCTGCGTTGGCTGCGTCCCTGGTGGCACTGGTGGCTACCAGGCGCACGGCCGACGCCGACGCATCCGCGATGATCCGCCGGTAGGACCGCAGCACCCGGAGGGTCCGGGCCAGCGGCTCGGCGCCGAGCCGCCCGGTGGCATCCACACCCTGGCCGAGCCGCACGATCTCGAGCCGCCGGTCCACATCCGACAGCCGGCCCGCGGCCGGGTCCACGTCGGCCACCAGCAGCCGCACCGAGTTCGTGCCGCAGTCGATCGCCGCAACGCGGACGACGGCCCTGCCATTCACGCGGGGCCGCCGTCCTCGGCGCAGACGCACGGGCCTGCCTGCCCACCACGGCCCCGCCTGTGCCGCGGCCTCCCGGCCCAGCGGGTTGGCTCCGGGCACGGCAAGCTCGTGAGCGGTGAGCGCGTGCAGGCACTTGACCCGGGCGGGCATGCCGCCCGCGCTCTGCGTGCCAGGTGGCAGCGGTTCCACGCCCGCGGCGCGAGCCGCTTCCGCCCGGCGGGCCAGGTAGTCGCGGTGGGCCGCCTGGTAGGCCGCGCGCAGTTCCGGGTCGGTGGCCAGCCGCTGCTGCATCTGCCGCATGACGCCCGCGGCTTCGAGCCTGCCCACCGCCGCGGTCGCCCGTGGGCAGGTCAGGTAGTAGAGGGTGGGAAACGGCGTGCCGTCGGCCAGCCGCGGCGCGGTCTCCACCACGTCGGGCAGCCCGCACGGGCAGCGGTGCGCGACGCGACGCAGTCCTCGCGGTGGCCGGCCAAGCTGCAGCGCGACCACTTCTACGTCGGCGGTCACCGGACGGCGCCCCGGTTCGCCTGCTGCACCGATTGCCACATCCGCTCGTACCAGGGCGTGAGACTGGCCGCGGCGGACGCCGCGCTGCGATGGGCCGTGTGACCGTCGATGACGACGTAGCAGGTCTCGCCCTTCAGGCACATGTGCAGCTTGTTCCGGGCCAGCTGTTCGACGTAAGCGGGGTCGGCCAGCCGCTGCTGCTCGTGCTGTAGCGACTGCAACTGGCCGTTGAGCATCTGCCGTTCGGCCTGCAACTGGTCGATCTGCCGGCGCTGGGCGATGTACTCGCGCACCGGATAGGCGAGGCTGAGCGCGATCGCACAGATCACCACGGCGAGCACCGCAGCCCGGCTGGTGAGCCTGGCCCGGTCCCCGCCCGGCGGGCGGCCCAGCGTGGGGATCACGGGCCTGCGGGCGTCCTGGGGAAGGCCGCGTGCCCGGCGTAGGCGGCGGCGTCGTCGAGCAGTTCTTCGATCCGCAGGAGCTGGTTGTACTTGGCCACGCGTTCCGAGCGCGCCGGGGCACCGCTCTTCATCTGCCCGCAGTTGATGGCCACCGCGAGGTCGGCGATGGTGGTGTCCTCGGTCTCGCCGGAACGGTGACTGATCATGCAGGCGAAACCGCTGCGGTGGGCGAGCGACACCGCCTCCAGGGTCTCGGTGATGGTGCCGATCTGATTGACCTTGACCAGGAGGGCGTTCGCACTGCGCTCGGCGATCCCGCGGCGCAGCCGTTCTGGATTGGTAACAAACAGATCGTCGCCGACAATCTGCACCTTGTCGCCGAGCGCCGCGGTGAGCGCCTGCCAGCCTGTCCAGTCATCCTCGGCGAGCGGATCCTCCAGCGACACGATCGGGTAGGCATCGAGCCATTCCGCGTACAGTTCCAGCATCTCCGCGGCCGAACGCGCGCCGCCCTCGAAGCGGTAGGCGCCGTCGCGGTAGAACTCGGTGGCGGCCGCGTCGACCGCGAGGGCGACGTCGCGGCCGGGCTCGAACCCCGCCTTGCCGATGGCCTCGACGAGAAGGTCGAGTGCGGCCCGGTTGTGCGCCAGATCGGGCGCGAACCCGCCCTCGTCGCCGACCCCGGTGGACAGCTTGTGCTGGTTCAGCACCGACTTGAGGGCGTGGTAGGTCTCGGCGCCCCAGCGGAGCGCCTCGCTGAACGTGGCCGCGCCGACGGGCGCGATCATGAACTCCTGGATGTCCACGCTGTTGTCCGCGTGCGCGCCGCCGTTCAGCACGTTCATGAACGGGACGGGCAGCACGTGCGCGTTGGGCCCGCCGAGATAGCGGAACAGCGACAGCCCCGCGGACTCGGCCGCGGCCTTGGCAACGGCCATGCTGACGGCCGTGATCGCGTTGGCGCCCAGCCGCGACTTGTCCGGCGTGCCGTCCAGGTCGATCATCGCCTGGTCGATGAGGCGCTGGTCGTCGGCTTCGTAGCCGAGCAGGTCCGGCTCGATCTCCTCGGTCACCGACAGGATGGCCTTGGTGACGCCCTTGCCGCCGTAGGCATCGCCGTTGTCCCTGAGTTCCACCGCCTCGAACGCGCCCGTGGAGGCACCGCTGGGGGCAGCGGCGCGGGCCAGCGTCCCGTCGTCGAGCGCCACCTCGGCCTCGACCGTCGGGTTGCCGCGAGAGTCCAGGATCTGCCTGGCGTGGACGGCGTCGATGGTGGCCAAGGCGGATCTCCCGGTATGTTCGGCGCGGCGGGTTCCTGGCGTGGTGCCGGTATTGGAGCCTAGCCGAGCGGGCGCGGTCGCTCGCAGCGGCCACGCCGCCGCGCTATACGCGGCACCGCCCCGGCACGCCCGCCGCCCGGCACCGCCGCGGTTGCGGCTCCCAGCCGGTGAGCCGTCAGGCGCCGTCGCGGCTCTGGTCCTCAGCCCAGCGCCTGACCCGCTCGCGGTAGCTCCGCGCGGCGGCGCGCAGTTCCAGTTCGGGGTCGACGCCGGCCGCGCGCGCCTGGGCCACGAGGGAGAACAGCGCCGCCCCGATCTCGCTCACGCCGTCCGGCCCCTGGCCGTCACTGGCGGGGCCGTCACTGGCGGGGCCGTCACTGGCGGGGCCGTCGGCGGCCGGGCCGCCCGCGGCCCCGGTGGACAGGTCGGCGAGCTCCGCCGGGACACCTGCCCGCTCCGCGCGGCGCTGCAACTGGGCGGCGAGAGACAGCGCTGGCTGCCCGAACGGCACAGACCCCAGCGCCGTGGGCAGCGCGCCCTCCCGGCCACCCCGCTCCGCTGCCTTGATCGCATCCCAGTTGCGCTTGACGTCTTCGGCACCGGACACCTGCACGTCGCTGAACACGTGCGGGTGCCGGCGGATCAGCTTCTCGACGATCCCGGTGGCCACGTCGTCGATGTCGAACCCGGTGCCGTCGGTGCGCTCCGCCGCGACCCGGGCATGAAACACGACCTGCAGCAGGACGTCGCCGAGTTCGTCGCGCAGCGCCACCGGATCGCCGTCTTCAAGCGCCTCAAGCGCCTCGTAGCACTCCTCGATCAGATACGGGGCGAGCGTCTCATGCGTCTGCTTGGCGTCCCACGGGCAGGACACCCGCAAGGTGTCCATCACCTCCACCAGGCGCAGCAGAGCAGCACCCGGTGTCCCGTCCTCCGGCACCGGGCTCTCGGTCACCCGGTCGCCGTGCGTCCCCGCCACCCCTTCGCCCGCCAATCGTCAGCAGGTGGGCGTGAGCTGCGGCTTGGTCGTCGGCGAAGGCGCGGGCGCGGTCGGCGCCGACAGCGGCGAGCTGGCCGGGATCACCGAGTACGTGCCGTAGTCGAGCTGGCCGAACTGCGGGTTGACCTCGATGCTCAGGCTCTTCGCCGCCACGCACTCACGGCGGCTGAACTCCGGGCTGAGGGCCTGGACCCGGGCCTGGGTACGTGGCAGCGTCCCGCCGTTCAGCCTGGTCAACTCCTCGTTCTGGATGGCCTCGTACCTGCCCAGATCCGGCAGCATGTCCGGGGCCAGGCCGTTGGCCACGGCAAGCTGGACGAACGCGGGCCCGCTCCGCCCGGTCTGGCGGGCGAGCATGCTGAGCGCCCGCTGGCTCTCCCCGGTGGTCACCACCAGGTGGTTACGGGCGGCAAGCTCGTCCCGGATCTGGAACCGGAGCAGCCAGCTCAGCACCTCCTGCGGCGCCTGTGCCTGCGGGAACTGGAGCTGGATGCCCTTGCCCGCCTGGACGGCCCGCTCCAGGTTGCTCACCTGATCGCTCAGGGTGGTGACCGTGATCCGATCCCCGCCGCTGATCGCGGCCGCGCCCATCCGGACCGGGCCGCAGGCGGAAAGGGCGCACGTGGCGGCGGCGGCCGCCGCGGTGAGCACGAAGATCGAGGTGCGAGGCACGACTGCATCCCTTCCTATGTGGGCGAGACGTTCGGCACGACCGGGCCGCTCTCGCCGAACACCGCCTCGATGAGCTGCCCGCACCAGGCGAGTAGCTCCCCGTCGCGCAGGAGCGGAGTGCCCGGCGGGACGGGCGCTCCGGGGCGGGCGCCAGGCACGTCCCTGGGCGCCGGTACGAGCATCGTACGCACTGCCGGCTTCAGCACCGTCTTCGGGTAGAGACGCTGGGCCCGAACCTGCCGGGATTCCGGCAGATCCACCGGCGAGAACCGGATATGCGTGCCTTGCTGGGTGATGTCGGTCAGCCCGGCCTTGCGAGCCTGCGCGCGCAGGCGGGCCACCGCGAGCAGGCCGAGCACCGGGTCGGGCAGCGGGCCGTAGCGGTCGGTCAGTTCCTCGGTGACGGCCGTGATGTCCGCGGCGGAGTCGATGGCGGCGATGCGGGTGTAGGCCTCGAGCCGCAGCCGCTCCCCCGGCACGTAGGAGTGCGGGATGTGCGCGTTGACCGGCAACTCCACCCGGACCTCGGTCCGCTCGGCCGGCCCGGAGTCGCGCAGTTCGCCCACTGCCTCGCCGATCATCCGCACGTACAGGTCGAAGCCCACCCCGGCGATGTGGCCGGACTGCTCCCCGCCGAGCAGGTTGCCTGCCCCGCGAATCTCCAGGTCCTTCAGTGCCACGTACATGCCCGCGCCCATCTCGGTGTGCTGGGCGATCGTGGCCAGCCGTTCGTGCGCCGTCTCGGTCAGCGGCTTTTCCGGCGGGAAGAGGAAGTAGGCGTAGGCCCGCTCGCTTGCGCGGCCGACCCGGCCGCGCAACTGGTGCAACTGGGACAGCCCGTACACGTCGGCGCGGTCCACGATCAGCGTGTTGGCGTTGGGGATGTCCAGGCCGGACTCGACGATCGTGGTGGCCACGAGCACGTCGGTCTTGCGGTCGAGGAACTCCAGCATGATCCGTTCGAGCATGTGCTCGTTCATCTGGCCGTGCGCGACCACGACCCGGGCCTCCGGCACCATCTCCGCGACCTTGGCGGCGACCTTGTTGATCGAGGAGACGCGGTTGTGCACGAAGAACACCTGGCCGTCGCGGAGCAGTTCGCGACGGATGGCGGCGGCGATCTGCTTCTCGTCGTACGGGCCGACCATGGTCAGCACCGGGTGCCGCTCCTCGGGCGGGGTCAAGATCGTGGACATCTCCCGGATCCCTGCGACGCCCATTTCCAGCGTGCGCGGGATCGGGGTGGCCGACATGGACAGCACGTCCACCTCGGTGCGCAGCCGCTTGAGGTACTCCTTGTGCTCCACCCCGAACCGCTGTTCCTCGTCGAGGATGACCAGCCCCAGGCGGGCGAACCGGGTGTCCGGGGACAGCAGCCGGTGGGTGCCGATCACCACGTCCACCGTGCCGTCGGCCAGTCCCGCGCAGCGTCTCGGCGACCTCCGCGTCGCTCTGGAACCGGCTCAGCGTGCGCACCACCACAGGGAACGGCGCGTACCGCTCGCCGAACGTGGCCTGATGCTGCTGGGCCAGCAGCGTGGTGGGCACCAGGACGGCCACCTGGCTGCCGTCCTGGACCGCCTTGAACGCCGCGCGGACCGCGATCTCGGTCTTGCCGTAACCGACATCCCCGCAGATCAGCCGGTCCATCGGCACCGGCCGCTCCATGTCCCGCTTCACTTCGTCGATCGCGACAAGCTGGTCGGCCGTCTCGATGTAGGGGAACGCGTCCTCCAGTTCCCGTTGCCACGGGCTGTCCGGGCCGAACGCATGCCCTGGCGAGGCCATCCGCGCGGAGTAGAGCCTGATCAGTTCGGAGGCGATCTGCCGCACCGCCTTGCGGGCGCGGCCCTTGGTCTTGGCCCAGTCGGCTCCGCCGAGCCGGTGCAGGGTGGGCATCTCGCCGCCGACGTACTTGGTGACCTGGTCGAGCTGGTCGGTCGGCACGTACAGCCGGTCGGGCGGCTGGCCCCGCTTGCCCGGCGCGTACTCGATCACCAGGTATTCCCTGACCGCGCCCTGGATGCTGCGGCTGGTCATCTCCAGGTACCGGCCGACGCCATGCTGCTCGTGCACCACGTAGTCGCCGGGGCTGAGCTGTAGCGGGTCGATGCCGCCGCGCCGGCGGCTGGGCATCCGCCGGCCCTCCCGCGACCCGGTGTGCTGGCCGACCAGGTCGGCCTCGGTGAGCACGGCCAGCCGCACGGACTCCCAGGTGAACCCGTTCGGGATGAGTGCCGTCGTGACGCTCGGCACGCCCGGCTCCGGCGGTCCTGTCAGGTCACCGAGCCGCGCGCCGAGGCCCTCACCACGGAGCATCTCGGCCAGGCGCTGCGCCGGGCCGTGGCCCTCGGTGACCAGCACCACCCGCCAGCCCTCGCCCAGCCAGCCCCGGACGTCGGCCAGTGCCCGGCTGGTGTCGCCGCGGTAGGCAGGGGCCGGAGCCGCCCCGAGGCGCACCGCCGGGCGATCGGTACTGCCCGGATCGCTGTCCAGATTCTGGCCATACGCAACCCCGTGGCCGGCCTCGTCCGCTCCGCCATCGCTGGCCCCGTGGCTGGCCGCGACCGGACCGGCGCCGGGGCCGATGGCGTCCGGGCCGGCGGCGTCGAACGGCGCAATCGTCCACCAGGGCAGCCCAAGGTTGTCCGCGGCGGCGCGCACCTGGGTGATCGACTGGAACGCGGACGCCCCGAGGTCGATCGGCGCCTGGCCGCCCGCCGCCGCGTTCACCCAGGACGCCTCGAGGAACTCCTGGCTGGTGCGGACCAGATCGGCGGCCCGCGCGCGGATCCGCTCGGGGTCGCAGGCGAGCACCTGCCCGCCGGCGGGCACGTAGTTGAGCAGCAGTTCCATCCGGGGGGCGAGGACGGGAGCGAGCGCCTCCATGCCCTCGACCGAGATTCCGTCAGCCAGCTTGCCGAGCACGTCGGCGAGACCGGGGTGATCGGTGGCGAGGTGCTTGGCCCGGTCCCTGACGTCGGGCGTCAACAGGAGTTCGCGGCACGGTGGCGCCCACAGGCCTGGGGCCGGCCCCAGGCTGCGCTGGTCGGCCACCCGGAAGAAGCGGGTCTCCTCGACGGTGTCGCCGAACAGTTCGACCCGCACCGGGTGCTCCTCCGAGGGCGGGAAGACGTCGATGATGCCACCGCGGACCGCTACCTCACCGCGCCGCTCCACCAGATCGGTCCGGACGTAGCCGATGTCGATGAGCCTGGCCAGCATCTCGTCCAGGTCGCAGGTGTCGCCTTCGGCCGCCGAGACCGGCTCCACGTCGGCCAGGCCGCCGACGATCGGCTGGAGCAGGGCGCGCACCGGAGTGACGAGGACGGTGACCGCGGCAGTATGGGAACTGGCTGGATCGGGATGGGCAAGCCGGCGCAGCACCGCCAGCCGCTGGCCGGAGGTGTCGGATCGGGGGGAGAGCCGTTCGTGCGGGAGCGTCTCCCAGCCGGGGAAGTAGGCCACGCCGTCGGCGGGCAGCAGCGAGCCGAGGGCCTCGGCTAGTTCTTCGGCTTCCCTGGCGGTCGCGGTGACCGCGAGCAGGAACCGGCTGGCGGTCCCGGGCAGGCCGGTGAGGGCCGCGGCGAGCAGCGGACGGAGCGCGGACGGCGCGGTCACGTCGACGGCGCCGCCCGGGTAACCTCCGTCGGAGTCCGCCGCGGCCTGGGCTACGACCTGGCGGAACTGGGGGTCGTCGGTAATGACACTGAGGAGGCCGGCGAGGCTCATGATGTCCCTGGGTAGGCAGCACGAAAGGCCCGCATTGACGTCAGTGGGCGCATGACGCGGATGCGGGATACCTCCACCTTATTGCCTTCCGAGGGGCGGCAGTCCCGGTCCCGGTGAGCCTTTGCCGCTCCGGGCGGCGGAACTTTCTGTGCCGCTCTCCCTCAAGTTCGCAAAAGCCTCAGGCTACGCTAAGGTGCCGTGACTTCGGAGAACGGGATCCCCGGGGAGAGTTCCACGGGACAGGGGACCGGTCCCGCCCCCAGGCGGGCCGCCAGAAGGCAGCCCGCCGGCACACTGAGCCAGCCGCGAGCGGCCAGCCGGCCACGGTCGGCCAAGGCGGCTTCGGCCGACCATGACCAGGCCAGCCCGCTCGCCACCGGATCGGAGGCGCGGCCGCCGGCAGTCGGCGGCACCGGCCCGGTTCCGTCGGATTTGCCCGCGGCCAGCACCCGGTCCACGGCATCCGGGCCCGGCTCCCGGGCGAAGACCACGGCGGCGTCCTCCGGGTCGGAGACTACGGCGGCGTCCTCCCGGACCAAGAACACGGCCAGCACCCGGCCGAAGACAACGCACCCCCGCCCGATCGGGGAGCACGACGCCCGCCCGGCCAGGGAGCACAACGCCCGCCCGATCGGGGAGCACGACGGCCGCCCGGCCAGGGAACGCAGCGGCCAGCCCCCGGGCGAAAACGGCGACGTCGCGTGCCCGGGCGAAGACAGCGCCGAGCGCCGACGAGGGCACCGCGGTAGCCCCGGCGGCGCCGGACAAGCCCGGCAGCACGGCGCCAGAAACGCCGGCGGCCAGCGCGGCACCCGAACCGAACGCAGCCCACACCGGGGCAGACGCAGCCCACACCGGGGCAGACGCAGCCCACACCGGGGCAAGCGGGGACCTGGAGACAGCCCTCGCCGACCCCACGGCGGACGCCGAGGCCGAGAACGCCAGGCCCGCGGCCGCAGCTGCCCCCACGCCAGATGCCCGCGCAGCGAATGGCAGGCGGGAGACGCCGGCCGCGAGCGTGCGGCCCAAGCCGCCTGCGCCGCTCGCCCGGCCCCCCTGACCGCCGCGATGGATGCGGCGCCGCACGCACCTGAGTCCAGCGCCGCGGCAACCGCCGCCGCACCGCAGGCGCGCACCGCCACCGCCCGGCCGGAACCGGCCGCCTCGAACGCCGCACCGATGGTGCCCGCTCCTCCTGGGTCCGGCACGCCGTCAGACGAGGCCGCCGCATCTGATCCCGACGCACATGCGGACGACGCCGAAGGTTTCCGGCTGCTGGCCCCGCCCGCGGCCGGCCGTCGAGAGGCAAGCCCTGCCGCCGTCCGGCCGGTCGTACCGCCCGCCAGTGCACCAGCCGAGGAACCGGCGGACGCGGCGGAGGCCACGGACTGGTATCAGCCCCCGGTGGCGAGCACGATGCCGTACGAGTTCCCCAGCACGGGCAGCGTACGGCTCATCCCGCCTCCCGGGCGTGGCTCCGGCGTCCGGCCCGCGGCCACACCGCCCGGGGCCACACCGCCCACGGCCCGGCCATCCTCGGCCGCGCCATCCGCACCCGGCCGCGCCGCGGTTTCACCTGCGCCGCCGCGACCGGCCGGGCCCGCGACCACCGCCACTCCCCCGGCTGACGCCGCAGCGGCACGCGCCGTTCCGCGGCGCGTGGTTCCTGACCGCGCGGCCAGTGCCGATCCCGTCAGTGCCGATCCCGTCAGTGCCGATCGCGCCGTCGCCCAGGACCGCGCCACCACGGATCCGGTCGCCACGGATCACGCCACCACGGACCGTACCCTCATCATCCCCGGCCCCTCGTCCCCCGCCGCTACGAGCCGCGCCACCACGGAACGAACCGCAGCGGCCAGCGCCGCCGACCGGACCGGTGCACCTGCGGCGGTGGTCCCTCGCCTGGCACGGGGAGACCTGTTCGGCCGCCACACCCGCTCCTACGCCGCGGAGAACTCCGGGCAGCAGATCACTATCCTGCAGGCCGGTTGCACCACCGCCGAGGACCTGGACGTCGAACCGCTGCGCGCCGCCGGAGCCCGGCTGAGCGTCAGCATGATCGATGAGGACAGCGAGGTTACCCGCGCGGCCGTGGCGCACCATCAGAGCATGAGCGAGGCCACACTTGGCGATCTGCGCATCGTGCCGCTGCCGCCCCGCGCCTACGACATCGTTCAGTGCTCCTCGCTGCTGGACCGGATCGAGCATGCCGAACTGGTCCTGGACCGGCTGAGCGCGGCCGTCAAGCCCGGCGGCCTGCTACTGCTGCGCATCAGGGACCGGGACAGCGCGGCAGGCTTCCTTGACCGGGCGCTGCCCGGGTTGGCCCGGCGAGCCATCTGGCGCAAGCGCAAGCCCGGCGAGCCCGGACCGCACACCGCCGTGTACGAGCGGCTCGCCTCGAGCCGGGGCGTGCAGGCCTATGTGCTGATGCACGGCCTGGTGATCGCGGAGCGCGGGGCACTGGGCGGGCTGGCCGGCGGGCTGCGCCGGGGCCCGCACGGATACCTCACCGCGCAGAAACTGGTGGCCCGGCTTTCCCGCGGGCGGTTGACATCGGCACACGAGGACCTGCTCTACGTCATCCGCAAGCCGGAGGACAGGTTCGCCCGGATACTCTGAGCCCCGAGGGCAGCGGCGGGACCGCGCGGCCGGGTTCTCCGGCGCGCGCACAGGATGGCGCGGCACCGGCTGGCACCGTTCGTCGCGACGGTCGGCGAGGCCAGCGGAACCGCCTAGCCCGGTAGTTACTGTCCGTGTACCCTCGGGTTTGCCTGGCGGTAGCCGGAGCCCAAGCGGCGGCCCAGTGCAGTGGGCCGACCCCCAACGGAGGTGGATGTGACCGCGGAGGCGGCGGCCGGCCCGGCCCTGGACATCACAGGCCTTCCCTCCTGGACCCTCGACGAAGGCCAGCTCGGCGACCTGGAGTTGCTGCTGATGGGCGCGTTCGCGCCCCTGACCGGATTCTTGAGCGCGGCCGACGTGGCGTGGGTGGCCGAGCGCGGCACGCTCGAGGACGGCACGCCGTGGCCGGTTCCCGTGGTCCTCGATGTCCCCGAGGACGCCGTCCCGGCCTCGGCGGGCAAGCTCACGCTCAACGACCCGGAAGGCACGCCGCTCGCGATCATGGAGATCGTCGAGCGATCGGCGGCGCAACCGCTCGGGCAGCCCGGGCAGACCGGACGGCACGCGCGGCCCGACGGCTCAGGCCCGGCCATGGCCCAGCTCGCCGGGCCGGTGACCGGGTTCCGCGAGCCCGAGCACGGCCCGTTCAGGCAGTTGCGGCAGACCCCGGCGCAGGTGCGGGCGGAACTGGGTGAGGGCCCGGTACTCGCATTCGCGACCCGGCGCCCGCTCGGCGAGCGGCAGATCGGGCAGCTACGGCATTTCGCCGGGCAGCTCAGGGCCAGGGTGCTGCTCCTGCCGCTGATCAGCGGCCCGGCCGAGGTGGTGGTGCGGCCGGAGGCGCTGGTGCGGGCGGTCACCGCTGCGGCCAAGCACCTGCCGCCGGGCACCATGATGGTGCCGGTGCCGCTCGCGCCGAGGGACACCACCGTGGCGCGGGAGACCGCGATCCGCGCCGTGGTCGCCGCGGCCTACGGCGCCACCCACCTGCTCATGGACGAACGGGACGCCGACCGAGGCGGTCGGCCAGTGCACGACGATGTCCACATCCAGACCCCGATTCCGGTGATGCCCGGTGGTGAATGGGCCTATGACCGGGCGGCCGAGGTGTGGCGCCCGCTGGCGCTCATCGAGCCGGGCACCGAGCAGTCCGACCTGGCCGCGGGGGAACTGGAGGATCTGCTCGACCGCGGCGAGGACGTGCCCGCCTGGTACGCGCCGCCCGGTGTGACCGCCGAACTGCGCCGGGCCCGCCCACCGCGGCGCGAGCGCGGCGTGGTGGTGTTCTTCACCGGGCTGTCCGGCTCCGGTAAGTCGACGATCGCCCGTGCGCTGCGCGACGCCCTGGCCGAACGCGGCGACCGGACGGTTTCGCTGCTCGACGGGGATCTGGTCCGCCAACTCCTGTCGGCAGGGCTCACCTTCTCCAGGGCCGACCGCGATCTGAACATCGCCCGGATTGGATATGTGGCCACCGAGGTCGCACGGCACGGAGGCATCGCGATCTGTGCTCCGATTGCCCCTTACGAGGCGGCCCGCGCGCAGGTGCGCAGGATGGTCAGCGAGGTGGGCGACTTCCTGCTCATTCACGTCGCCACGCCGGTAGCCGTCTGCGAGGCACGGGACCGCAAGGGCCTGTACGCCAAGGCCCGCGCCGGGCTCATCGACCACTTCACCGGGATCTCCGACCCGTACGAGGAGCCAAGGAACGCCGACCTGACCATCGACACGTCGGTGATGAGCAGGCAAGAAGCGGTGCAGGCGGTGCTCGGGCTGCTCACGAGCGGCGGCTGGCTGAAGGCTGAAGGTCCGTGAATGTAAATTTGGCGCCCCTAGAGGGGCCTCGTTGTCACGTTCATGCCCTGACGAGGGACGGGGACTGCGGGTAACGCGGTTCTAGTCCTTGTCCTCCGCCCGGGAGCCCGCATCGAGCCTGGACCGGAACGAGCCCAGCCGCTTGGTCAGCGCGCCTGCCATGGCATCACGCTGCCTGGACAGGAGAATGTAGCTGGCGGCCCCGCTCACCAGCAGGGCCAGCCCGAGCAGCAGCAGCCCACGTGCACCAGCCAGGTAGATCAGGCCGGTAGCCGCGACGAACAGCAGGATTCGTGCGGTGGTGTAGGCGAAGGTCGCACGCATAACGAGCCCAGCCTAGAGCAAGTGCGCCGCAGCACCGGCCGGGGCCGGCAGCGGGCAGATCAGCCGGGGCGGGCAGCGGGCAGATCAGCCGGGACCGGGCGCGGCGCCAGCACCGGCTGGGCCTGCAGCGGGCAGATCAGCCGGGACCGGGCGCGGCGCGTCCTGGACCGCGGTGCCTGGCCGGGGCACGGGCCCGGGCGGGCCGGCGAGGATATCGGCAAGCAGGGCGGGGGCGATGTTGCCGCCGGACAGCACCGCCACGGGAGCCCGCGCGGCGGGCAGGTCCTGGCGGAACAGCCAGGCAGCCACGGCAACCACGCCGCCTGGCTCCGCGACCAGCCGGGCCCGGGTCGCGGTCAGCCGGACCGCCTCGCGGATCTCGTCCTCGGTGACGGTGACGATGTCGTAGACCAAGCCGAGTATGTGCCGCAGGGGCAGGGCACCGATCTGCTCCACCCGCAGCGCGTCCGCGATGGTGCGCCCGGTGGCACTGGGCGGCCACGCGACCCGTTCGCCGCGGCGGAACGAGTCCCTGGCGTCAGCCGCGAGTTCCGGCTCGACCCCGATCACCTTCGCCTCCGGGCGTGCCGCGCAGAGGGCCGCGGCGATGCCCGAGATCAGGCCGCCGCCGCTGACCGGGACCAGTACCAGGTCGGCGTCCGGGCTGTCGGCCGCGATCTCCAGGCCGATCGTGCCCTGGCCCGCGATCACCTCGCGGTCATCGAAGGGCGGGATGAGCGTGTACCCGTGCCGGTCGATCAGTTCCTGCGTGCCCGCGATCCGTGCCGCGAGCGTCGGCTCGACCGTCACGATCCGCGCCCCGTGCCTGGCCGCCGCGGCGACCTTGACCTCGGCCGCGTTGTGCGGCACGACCACGACCGCCCGGACGCCCAGTGCCTGCGCCGCGTACGCCACGGCCAGGCCGTGGTTCCCGCTGGAGTGCGCCACCACGCCCCGCGCGCGCTGCTCGGCGGACAGCGCGCTGATCGCCGAGAACGCGCCGCGCAGCTTGAAGGACCCGGTCGGCTGCAGGGACTCGGGCTTGATGAGCAGGCGCGGCTCGGTATCGGGGAACGGCACCAGCGGCGTCCTGACGATGACCCCGTCCAGGCGCCGTGCCGCGGCCTTGATCTCCTCGACCGTGACCAGCGTGCTCACCGGTCACCCCGGCACGGGCCGCGGGAGGAGCACCGCTGTCGCCAGCGCGAATCTGACATCAAGCCCAGCCTAGGGCATCGAAGCGGAGGGGCCCCGGTTCGCCCGGTCCGCGCCAGCGACGTTCCTGCCCCCTCCAACCGGTGGCGGGGCTGGGGTGCTGACTAACCGGGTTATCCGCCGCCCGGGTACCGATTCACGCGTTCCATAACGCCCTGCATCATCCGCAACTCCACTTACCGGTATTGCCGGAAACGAGATCAGTGGTACACGCTCCGCTATCGGCCGAACTCCCGATAATCACGGGGGTCTTAATAGCGCCTTACACATTCTGTAATCGCGCACTGCACACCGCGCGACATGGGCGGAACCTGGCCGACACATCCCGCCACATCCCGTGCACAGCCGGCGAGATCGGCCGGAAACGTGCCCTGCTGCGCCGTGCATCCACCCGGACGGCCAAGCCCGAAGCTGACAAGCAACACCAGCGGCTCATTTTTGGGCAAAACAAGGAAGTAAACGGATGTTTTCGCGACACTGAAGACATGCTCCGAAACGGAGATGGGAGGGGAGATCCGTGGATGGCAACAATGAGCGCCTTCTCACGCCAGGTGAGGTGGCAGCGCTCTTCCGAGTAGACCCGAAGACGGTTACTCGGTGGGCGGCCTCTGGCCGCATCAGCAGCATCCGGACTCCCGGGGGGCACCGCAGGTTCCGCGAATCGGAAGTGCGCGCATTGCTCCGCGGAGAGTCACAACCGACAGGCGGTGCGCCAGCGCCGTGACCAGCACCTAGCTGGCAGCCGATGCGATGACGACCCCCTCCGGCCACACCAGTTTTCTCCGGCGCACACCGGCCGGGGACGGCCACACGCGGGCAGCAGATGGCTTCGCGCGGGCCGCGGGCAACCACGAACGGGCGGGCGACGACGGATGGGGCCACGCTGACGCGGGAAACGGGCGGCGGGCGTCAGGCGCCGGGGGACTCCCCTGGCGGCCTGGCGTCCTGCCGCCCGTTCGCCAGGTAGTCCTCGAACTCACGTCGTAGCGCCTCGTCGTCCTCACGCCAGCGCCGCCGCCGCCGGTCCAGGTCTTCCTCCGTGATCGCCTGGCTGGCGAGCCGCGCATACTCGGGGTCCGCCGGGCTGACCTCGACGTAGGCGTCACCCACCACCCGGCCTTCGTGGTCCATGGCGGACTCGGGTGCGAGGAGATGTCCGTTGGGCAGCCTGATGACAAACATCGCGAATCACTTAGATCCCGTAGCGCACATTGAAGTACAGCATGACATCAAGTGCGGTCCTTGTGTCGCCACCGAGCATGTCGACGAGCGCGGGTCGCTGGCTGGAGGCGATGGCCGCGAACGCATCCGCGAAGAACTCACGACAGCCCAGCGACCCGTCCTGCCGATGGAAGTCGCTCACCAGGCGCGGCAGGCAACGCCCGTAGAGCGCACGGAACTCGTCGGAGTCCGACTGCCACATGGTGCCCGACCCGTCAATGTCATCGAGTGCGTGCCCGATCTCGTGGCACACCACATCCGGCGTGGCGGAGGGCCGCGTGCCAATGATGATCTTGTGCTCGCCGTAGGCACCCGCGCAGGCGTCCCACGTCGCCCGGCCTGAGGGCAGCGGAACGCCGCGCAGGCGGCTCATGTCGTCCAGGTCGGGCACGCCGCCGGGGCCCACGTAGATGGCATCCACGCCGTCCGCGAGGCGCTCGGAGACGGAGAGGGGCAACTCGGCCAGCCGGTCGATGGCCCGCACCACCTCCGGCGGCGGGACGACGGCTGCCACCCAGTCACGGTGGAGCACCTTCTCAAGCGGACCGCAGTCCCGGTAACCCACTGCCACCCGGCGCGCGTCCGCGGCCTGGTGCCACGACGCCCTGGCATCGCTGAGTTGCACGGCCGCGCGCTGGCGCGCCTGCGCCGCCCTGGCCTGTTCGGCGCGGGCCGCCGCGGCCGCACGGGGCGCGTCACGGACGGCCGCACGGGCCGCTCCGACCCGGCGGCCGCCGCCGCGCCCTGGTGCCTCACCGCGGGAAGGCTTGGCGGGCCTGGACGACCGGGCCGGGCGGACGCGGGCCTCCTGCACCGGCGAGGCGAAGGGCCCGCTCCCCGGCGGCTGCGCCGGGGCAGTCTCCACCGCCACCGGTGCCGGCTGGGCCGGGCCGGCGCGACGATGCCGTCCCCCGGCGGCCGCTGGTTGCGCGGTCACCGCGGCCGGCGTGGCTGACTGTGTCCGGGAGCGAGCCGATCCTGGCCACAACAGCCAGCGCAGGCGGGCGAAGAGCCGCAGCCGCATAGTGGTCTCCCCGCGATCGGCGTTGCAGCCGCCAGGTTACGCCGAAATTACCGTCACCGTCACCTGTCGTTACCGACTGTCATGAGTTACAGGCCGGTGGGTGAGAAGCACCAAGTGCGCACATTTGCCCGCGAGGTGGCGATGCTGCGGGCTAGGCTGCCGCCATGATGCTCCTGGGCGCGGTGTCTACGCTGGTCATCGCCTTGCTGATGGCCGCCACCCTGGGCATGCTGCTACTCACGGGACGGGTGTGGCGACGGACACGGCCGCCCTCGCAGCCACCGCGTCCCGAGGCCGATGACGCATTGCGACGGCACCCTGCGGGCCGGGCCAGGCACGGAGGTCCCGATGGGCCGGCGTATCCACCGTCGGTGATCGGCCCCGATGACGATCCAGAGTTCATCAACGCGCTGGAGTGGCTGGTTCGCGGCGGCGACCCCGACGAGGAACCCTGACGAGGCGGGGGACCCCGGGTTAGTTGATGCCGGCGTAGGAGTGCAGGCCGGTGATCCAGAGGTTGACCCCGACCAGGTTGAACACCAGGCTGGCGAACCCGACCAACTGGATGTAGGCGGCCCTGCGGCCCCGCCATCCCCCGGTGGCGCGGGCGTGCAGGTAACCGGCGTACACAACCCAGGTGATGAACGCCCAGGTCTCCTTCGGGTCCCAGCCCCAGTACCGGCCCCAGGCCTGGTCCGCCCAGATCGCCCCGGCGATGACCGCGAACGTCCAGATCGGGAACGCGAAGATCACGGTCCGGTAGGAGAGCCGGTCCAGCGCGTCCGCGCTGGGAAGCCGGTCGAGCACCGCGCCGAACCCGGTGTCCGGGCTGGTCGCCTGCTTCCTGGCATGCCGGTCCGCGACCAGGTACAAGACGGTGAAGGTCGCCGCCACGATGTAGGAGCCGATCGCCACGGTCATCGCGGTGACGTGGATCCAGATCCAGTAGGAGTGCAGCGCGGGGACCAGGGGCCCGGCCGCGGTGTACAGGACGGTGGCGCACAGCCCGAGCGCGAGCACGATGGGCGCCATGAGGAAGAGCCCGACCGCGTAGACGCGGAACCGGAACGACAGGCCGAGGAACGCGATCACCGCCGCGCAGGTGATCGCCATGACGAACTCGTACATGTTGCCCCACGGGACCCGGTGCTCGGCGATCCCGCGGGTGACGATGCCGAGAATCTGGGTGGCGAGGCCGATCACGGTCAGGGCGAGCGCGGCCCGGATCCACGGCCCGGCGGGCGGCCCGCCCGCGCGCCAGCGGCTCGGCGCGGCCACCGCCGGCCCAGCGCCACTGGTGGCTGCCGCCTGCACCACGGCATCGGCCGCATCCCCGGCACTGCCGGTGAGCGTCGCGGGTGCCGCGATCTCCGGCGCGGTGGCCGCGATCTGGGCGGCTATTCCGGCGCCCACCGCGACCTTGGCCTTCTCGGCAACGGGCGCTGCCTGCGCCTGGCCGGCCGTGCGCCCCGCGCCCCGCCGCCCGAAGGCGAAGTCGCCGGCGTAGGCCAGCACGGCGAAGGCATAGAAGAACACCGTGGCCAGCAGGAAATGGTCGCTGAGCTGGGCCAGCCCGACGTTGACAGGCACGAGCCTCACTCCCTCTCGTTTGGTGATGAGGGCGGGTCTGATGATGCGGGAGAGTCTGGTGATGCGGGAAGGCCTGCCAGGGCGGCGGACAGGTCTTTCGAGAGCCCGGTGAACTCGGCGCCGAAGGTCTCCGACGACTCGGTACGTGCCAGGCCGCCGAACTCGACCATGGCACCGCCGCCGTCAGCCCCCGGAGCGGCGCGCACGAACACGCGGCGGCGGCGGACCAGGAACGACACGAGCAACCCGGCCAGCGCCGCGATGGCGGCGAACAGCGCGGGAAGCTGCCCAGGGTCATAGGTGATGGCCAGGCTGATCCACTGCCGGTAGCCGGTGAAGGTGAGCGTGCCCATCCCGTTCGGCAGCTTTAGCGACTGCCCGGGGGCCAGCGGCCTCGGGGCGACCGCCAGCCGGTGCATGTCCCCGGTGTTCAGTTGATAGACCGACTGCGACGGGCCGCCGTTCATGCCGAGGTTGCCCGCGTAGGAGACCAGGCTCACCGCTGGCCGGTACGGCGCGGGGAAGGCCGACTCGAGCTTCCCGCCCACGTCCACGGTGGTCGGCAGGAACACCCCGGCGAAGCCAAGCTGCTGGGGACGGGCGTCAGGGACCTTGACCACGCCCTCGGAGGTGAGGCCGTTCAGCGAGACAGGGATGAACGGCACCGGCCCGTTGAATACCACGTGACCGGTCCCGTCGGCGATACGGAACACCGGGGCGTACCCGTGGCCGATCAGGTACACCTTCACGTTGTCCACGTTCAGCGGGTGGTTCACCTGGAGGTCGTAGTGCTGCGCCGGCGCACCCGGCTGCGCCTGGTAGCTGAGGTAGGCGTTGAACGAGGCCGGCTCTCCGGTGTCCGGCCCCGAGGCCACGTAGCGCGCGTCGAAGGAGTTGAGTGCGATGCTGAACGGCTGCAAGTCCGCCGCCGAGACCAGCCGCCCCGGGCGGAACTGATCGAGCGCGGTCACCGTATTGCCAAAAGACTGGCCGGCCACCAGAAGCCGGTCCGCCTTGTAGCCGAGCAGACCGCCCAGGCCGACCGCGACCAGCAGGGCCAGCAGCGCGAGATGGAACAGCAGGTTACCGGCCTCGCGCAGGTAGCCCTTTTCCGCCGAGATCCAGCCGTCCCCGGTGCGCACCCGGAACCGCTTGCCCGCCAGCAGCGCCGACGCCTTGGCGAGCGCGGCGTCCGGGGGGAGCGGGGAGGTCATCGTGACCGCCAGCGGCAGCCGGGACAGGTTGCGCGGGGCCCGGGGCGGCTGCTGGCGCGCGGAGCCGGCCAGCCGGAACGTCCTCGGTACCACGCATCCGGCGAGGGACAGGAACAGCAGCAGGTAGATCGCCGCGAACCAGGGCGCCGCGAACACGTTGAACAGTGAGAACCTGGCCAGCCAGGGGGCCAGCGCCGGGTGCGCGGCGTAGTACTGCTGCACCGCCTGCGGGTTGATGCCCTGCTGCGGCAGCACGGACCCGGGCACGCTGCCGAGCGCCAGCAGGAACAGCAGGATCAGCGCGGTGCGCATCGAGGTGAGCTGGCGCCACCCCCACCGGGCCCAGTCCAGCGTTCCGAACGGTCCACGCCCGCCTGGCCCGCGCCGCCGCGGCACGGGAGCCGGGGAGCCGCGGCCGGCCGCGGGGTCGTCGGGGAGCCCGGTGACCGCCGGGACGCGTACCTCGGTCACCGGTCCGCCCTCCGCGGCCCGGTCACCGGGGCATCGCACGATGGCCTGGTCATGCCGATTGCGCCAGCGCCTGGCTGATCAGCCCGCGCAGGCCCGGGTAGGACACCTCGCCGATCACCCTGGCGGCGATCCGGCCGTCGCGGCCGATGACCAGCGTGGTCGGGATGCCCGCGGGCGGGACGGTGTCGCGGAAGTCGAGCGCGATCTCGTCGCCGGGATCGTTGAGGCTGGGGTAGCCGATGCGGAAGTCGCGCTGGAACGCCTCGGCGGTCGCCGGGCTGTCCCTGATGTCGACGCCGAGGAACCGGACGCCGCTGGGGGTGAAGTGCTCCGCCAGCCGGGACAGGGACGGCGCCTCGGCCCGGCAGGGCGTGCACCAGGATCCCCAGAAGTTCAGCACCACGACGTGCCCGTGGTCCTGGGCCAGGGTGAACTTGCTGCCGGACAGCAGGGTCCCGGCGACCCGCGGCGCAACCGGGCCCGAGCTGCGGCCGTACACCGTGGTTCCGGGACTGCCGGAGACGAAGCTCTGGCCGTTGCTCCCCGGGCCGCTGTTCCCGATCGCCCCGCTGTCGCACGCGCCGAGCGCCAGCGCGCCGGCCAGCGCGAGGGCAGCCACGCGAGCCGCGCGCCGGGCGCGCGGGCGCCACAGCACGGGCTGGGAGAGGATGCCCCCGTGGCGCGGGCATCGCGGCAAACGGGACAGAGTGATCTCCTACAGGCGGTAGTGCCGCGCCCTATTGTGCCGGACCCCGCTTCGCGCCGCGACAGCGGGCCGGCTCCCGGCAGGGGCTTGGCACGGCCTGAATGCTGCCTGAACGCCGTGCTGCTCAGGCCCCGTGGGCGGCGCTGTCCCCGCTGCCGGCCGGCTCAGCGTAGCTGATGTCGACGATTACCTCGTCGCGATAGGTGAAGCTGGTGATGCTGCCCAGGGCGCACTCGCGGCGGCCCGGATGGTGCCACAGCCTGCGCTCCTCTGCCGACCGGCGCGCCACCCAGATGGCCAGCTGGTGGCTGACCAGGACCGCCTCGTGCCCGCGGGCCGCTGCGGCCGCATCGGCCATGACGGCGCGCATCCTGGCGGCGATGCTCGCGTACGGCTCGCCCCACGAGGGCCGGAACGGGTTCGCCATGCGCGGCCAGTTGCCCGGCCGGCGTAGCGCGGGGAACCCGATATCGAAACGCTCCCCCTCGAAGTGGTTCCACGGCTCGATCAGCCGCTCGTCCACCCGCACCTGCAGGCCGAACTGCGCGGCCACCGGGGCGGCGGTCTCCAGGGCCCGCTCCAGCGGCGAGGAAAGCAGCAGCGTGACGTCGCGGCCGGCCAGGAACGCGGCGGCGGCCTTGGCCATGTGCTCCCCGTCCGGGGAGAGGTGGAAGTCGGGCAGCCGACCGTACAGGACCCCGCGAGGGTTGCTGACCTCGCCGTGGCGGAGCAGGTGGATCACCGTCATGTCGGGCATGGCGCGCTCAGCCTACCTGTGCCCTGGCCAGCCCGTGCCGGGGTGAGCCTGCTCAGCCGGCCGAGTTGTGCTGGGCCGGCGCGGCTGCTCCGGGTCACCCAGTACGATAACTGTCCGTATTTGCCAGGATGCCCTCAGTCCAGGGCAGCGGCCGCCGCCCGGGCGGCGGCGGGGAGCGCGGCGGCGATGCGGCCCAGCGCCTCGTCGTCGTGCGCGGCGGACAGGAACCACGCCTCGTACGGCGAGGGCGGCAGGTAGACCCCGCCGGCCAGCATCGCGTGGAAGAACGCCGCGTAGGCGGCACTGGACTGGCGGCGGGCGCCGTCGAAGTCCCTTACCTGCCCGGTGCCGCCGAGGAACACCGAGAACAGGTTCCCGGCGTCCTGAAGGCGGAACGGCACGCCCGCCGCGCCGAGCGCCTCGGCCGCCAGCTTGGCCACCTCGGCGGCCGCCTCGTCCACCCGCGCGTACACCTCCGGCGTGCAGGCGCCCAGCGTGGCCAGGCCCGCCGCGGTGGCCAGCGGGTTCCCCGACAGGGTGCCCGCCTGGTAGACCGGGCCGAGCGGGGCGAGCAGGTCCATGATCTCGGCCCGCCCGCCGAACGCCGCCGCGGGCAGGCCGCCGCCCATCACCTTGCCGAACGTCATCAGGTCCCCGGCCACGCCCTCCCGGCCGTACCAGCCAGACCTGGTGACCCGGAACCCGGTGAGCACCTCGTCCATGATCAGCAGCGCGCCGTGACCGGCACAGATCCCCTTGAGGAGTTCGTTGAAGCCGGGCTCGGGCGGCACAACGCCCATGTTGGCCGGGCAGGCCTCGGTGATCAGGCAGGCGATCTGCGGCCCGTGCGCGGCGAACGCCTCCGCGACCGCGGCGGTGTCGTTGTAGGGCAGCACCAGGGTGTCGCTGGCCGCGGCGCCGGTCACCCCTGGCGAGTCCGGCAGGCCGAACGTGGCCACCCCGGAACCCGCCGCGACAAGCAGCGCGTCCACATGACCGTGGTAGCACCCGGCGAACTTCACCACCAGCCGCTTGCCGGTGAACGCCCGGGCCAGCCGCACCGCCGACATTGTCGCCTCGGTGCCCGAGTTGACCAGCCGGATCTTGTCCACCGGGGCCCGCGCGGCGATCTGCTCGGCAAGCTCGACCTCGGCCAGGGTCGCGGCACCGAACGAGGTGCCACGGGCCGCGGCGGCGGTGACGGCGGCCACCACGTCGGGGTGGGCGTGGCCGAGGATCATCGGGCCCCACGAGCAGACCAGGTCCACATAGCGGTTGCCGTCGACGTCGGTCAGGTAGGGGCCTTGGCCGGAGGCGATGAACACCGGGTCGCCGCCTACCGCGCCGAACGCCCGGACCGGTGAGTTCACTCCGCCGGGGATGACCTCACAGGCCCGGCGGTACAGGCTCCGGTGGTTGTCGGCCTGGCTCAGCTCAGCACCTCCTCGCAGGCGTCGGCAAGGTATTCGAGCAGCCGCAGGCAGTCCGGCAGGGCATGCTCCCGCGGGTCCCGGATCCAGTGTGCGCCAGGCCCGCGGCCGGTGCGGGCGGGGGCCACCACATAGCTGTCCCGGCAATGCCAGCGCAGCCCGGCCACCGGGGAGAAGCTGTCGGGCTCACAGTCCAGGTGACACGACCACCATTCGTCCTCGTCGGCGGGCGCGCCACGGGTGGTGGCAAAAAACAGGGCCCGGTTGTCCGCGCTCAGCGCGACCGGGCCCATGACCGCCGGGGAGCGGTCAATCCGCTCCAGGGCCAGCAAGCCGACCCTTCCCGGGACGTCGAGTACGTCGAACACCCGCCCCGTGACCAGGATGATGCTCGCCTCCGGGCGGTCCCGCCACCACCGGCTCACCTCGGCCGGGTCGCCGGACGCCTCGATCTGCCAGGCGGCGGAAACCGGATGGGCCCCGGGCGCTGGGCAGCCGATCCGGTCACAGGAGCAGGCGCGGCCACTACCGCGCGGCTGGCCCCTGGCAACCAGCGCGGGCACCCGGTGACGGGCGGAGTCCGCGGGCCGCGCGACGGCCCCAGGACATACCGGCCAGCCCAGTTCCGCGAACTCGGCCGCGGCGCCCGCCCGTCCGCCCGCGTCGGCGCGACGGCGCGCGCGGCGCCCGCGGCGCCCGCGGCGCGGCAATACCTCAACCATTGGCGGCCCACTCCCCTTCCGCCCATTGCTACCCCCGATGATGCCGGGTGTGCGGCGGGCATGCAGGCGACCTCGCTGAGTAAGGCGCAGAAGATACCTAACGGTGACGTCCGCGCACCCACTGCCGCGCCGCTTGGGCACTGTGGAGCTCCCTGTTGCGGTGGTTGGCGCACTGACCACATTCTCTTATGGCAAGAGGGCCAGTCCGTCGGCGGTGGCGGGGGGTTCGCTGGTGGCGATGATGGCGGCGAGGGCGGCTGGGGTGCCCAATGGGCAGTTCGGTGAGGCAATCACCATATGGGATTGGCTAACCTCCGCCGCTGGCGGCTATGCCGCAGCCAACTGCATCGGGCCCGGCGGCAGGGATGACCCAGGCAATACTGAGCCCCGGACAGCTCATGCGCGGTAGGCGATCGTGTCCATGGGGCCCGGATGGTATACCGGGCTATTCGCCGGGACCTCGCTTAGGCCGGTGACGAAGACCCGCGACCCGTTGGGGCTGACGGCGACGGCGTACGCGTGGTTGTCCCCGAGATCGCGATGCCGGGCTGCCCACAGGGTCGACCCTGTGGTGGCGCCATAGGCCACCGTGACGTCGCTGTACCTGTCGAGTCCCGTCGTGTAGGCGCCGTCCCCGGTGACGTACACCGTGGCGGAGTCCGCGCTCACAGCGAGCGCGAAGGCGTCGGCCTCGCCGGCTGTGCTCTTGAAGTTCCGCACCCACAGCGCGGCACCGGTCGTGGCGTTATAGGCGGCCGTCGTGAAAAAGGGCAGGCCGCCGACGCTGGCGCGGGGCTCGGCGATGAACACCCCGGCGCCGTCCGGGCTCACGCCGAGCGTGGCGTTCTCGGAGAGACCCACGGCGGTCGCCCCGGACAGGGTCCGCGCCCACAGTTCAGCCCCGGTCCCGGCGGCGTAGGCGACCAGCGGATACCTCGTGACCTTCTTGGACTGGTCGAAGGCCAAGCCGGAGACGAAGACCGTAGACCCGTCCGGCGTTATCCCGATCGCGCCGGAACTGCGCACCAGCTTGGAGTCGAAGCTGGCGGTCCAGCGCGTGGTGCCGGTGGCGGCGCGGTACGCGGCCGTGTTCAGCTTGCCGGTGGCGAACACCGTCGCCCCGTCGGGGGATACGGCGACGGAGTTGAAACTGCCCGAAGCGGTCCACAGGGCGGCCCCGGTGGCGACGGCGTAGGCCACCGTGCCCGACGCGCCGGTCACGAAGACCTTGGACCCGTCCGGGGACACCGAGGGGGCGCTCGCGCCGCCGCCCGGCCCGATGTCCTGCCACAACCGTGCGCCGGTGGCGGCGCTGTAGGCTGCCGTGATGTAGGACGAGGCGCCCTGCTGGTCCGGTTCGGTGAACCCGGTGGCGAACACGGTGGACCCGCCCGCGCCCACCGCGACGGAGTCGAACACGATCTCGCTTGCCCCCCCGCGGGTGTCGGTGGCGCTCCACAGCCGGGCCCCGGTGGTGGCGTTGTAGGCCACGATCCGGCCGGCCAGAACGAAGCCGCTGGGTGTGGGGCCGGTCAGGGATTCAGAACCGGCGGCGAAGACGGTGGAACCGTTCGGGCTCACCGCGATCCCGAGTCCCCCGGCGCCCTGGCTCTGCTGGCCCAGGTCGGTGGCCGTCCAGAGCTGCGTCCCGCCGGTGGTGGCCGCGGCGTGTGCGGTGGTACCTGCCGTGCGGGCGGCAGCGGCCGGGCCGTGGGGTGCGGCAGCGGCCGCGAGCGCCACGATCGCGACACCGGTGAGGCGGGCGAGCCTGAGGGTGCCTCTCATGACACGCTCCTTTCGCGGATCGGCGGCGGGGCCCAGAACCAGTCTGGCCGATTCCGGCCCGGACGGCCGGGTACAGCTTCGGGAATATCACATGTCCGGATCGCGAGGGAGGGCGTCGTGCCGCGACATCACAGGTTTGCGGCCCACACGATCAGGCGCCGTCCCCAGTCAGAGGGGATGGGGTTGTACTTTTCGTCATGACACCCGTCGGCACACGCCCTGGTCGTCAGCGAGATGAGCTAACACCTCAACCCCGGGGGCTGCGGTCTGCACCATACGGATGTGGTTCATCCCCAGGTCCAGGTGTCAGCACGGTAGGTTGCGTTGATATCCCTGCCGCCGAACAGCACGACGGTGCTGGTGGCCGCGTCGTAGGCCATCGAGGCCGCGAACCGGGCGGGCGGGCTGGCCGCCGGGGACTGCTTGGCCCAGGTGGAGCCATTCCAGGTCCAGGTGTCCCCAAGCGGGGTTCCTGTCGTGGTTCCGCCGAACAGCACGTCGCTGCTGGTGGCCGCGTCGTAGGCCATCGACGTCACGTACCGGGCGGGCGGGCTGGCCGCCGGGGACTGATGGGTCCAGGTGGTACCGTCCCAGGTCCATGTGCCGCTGAGGGCCCGCCCCGCGGTCGTCGCTCCGCCGAATAGCACGACGCTGCCGGTGGCCGCGTCGTAGGCCATCGACGCCCCGGCCATGCGAGCCGGATGCGTCGCCGGGGATTGCTTGGCCCAGGTGGTGCCGTTCCAGGCCCATGTGTCACTGAGGGCCCGCCCCGCGGTCGTCGCTCCGCCGAATAGCACGACGCTGCCGGTGGCCGCGTCGTAGGCCATCGACGCCCCGGCCATGCGAGCCGGATGCGTCGCCGGGGATTGCTTGGCCCAGGTGGTGCCGTTCCAGGCCCATGTGTCACTGAGGGACTGCCCGCGGCTGCTGGAGTAGCCGCCGAACAGCACGGCGGTGCTGGTGGCCGCGTCGTAGGCCATCGACGCGTCGGTTCGGGCGGGCGGGCTGGCCGCCGGGACTTGATGGGTCCAGGTGGTACCGTCCCAGGTCCAGGTGCCGCCACCGTCGGCGAATAGGACGACGGTGCCGGTGGCCGCGTCGTAGGCCATCGACGCCCCAGCCATGCCAGGCGGATGGGCTGCCGGGGCCTGATGGGTCCAATTCAGAACCGAAGCAACAGTGCTCGCCTGGACGGCAGCAGGATAAAGACCCAGAACCCACAACACTGCCAGCACCGCGGCGGCGGCCGCAAACGGCCGCTGCCCGGCGGGCGACGGCACCCGGCCCGCCCCGGAACTCACAAGCACGCGGTGACGCATTCCTGCCGCCTTCCCTTGGGGTCTCATTGCCTGGTACCGGCCACGCGAGGCGCAAGGGTTCACCTGCGCCGGGGTGCGCTGGGCTATGAATACGACGCCTGAAGCGAGTGCATAGATGACAGCGAGCGCGCCCGTTTGCCTGGCCGGCCGGGGCGGGCTGGACACCGGGACGCATCACAACCTGGGGCGTGGCGACACCCATGATCTTGGTAGCGGACGGTTGCACAGACCAACGGATGCGCCGCGTTTGCCGAGCCTGCGGTCCGTACCCTTGCTAGCGCTCATGACGCCGGACAGAAAGGCTGCCGGCCGGTAGGCCGTCCTTTGTCCCGGGGTGGGTGGCCGGGGGACGGCCGGTGGGCCAGCGCGCGCCTATCCGTGTCCGGCCAGCCTGGCAGGAACAGCCCTGCGACCCTAGCGTGCCGGCGACGGTGCCCGATGCGCCAGGCGGCACCGGACCAAGCGATGGCTAGGGTGACAAACGCGGTGCCCACCGACTCACGTCACAGGCTGGCGGTCCACTCAATGATCAGGCGCCGGCCCTGGTCACACGGCGCGGGATTGTCGCATTTGTCATGACACATTCTTTTGTGGGTGCAGTGCCAACCACCACATTCGATCGGGGGGTAGGTCAGCCGAGGCGGCGGGCTGCCTCGGCGGCCCAGTAGGTGAGGATGATGCCCGCGCCGGCCCGCTTGATCGCGGTCAGCGTCTCCATGATCGCCCGGTCCCTGTCGAGCCAGCCCCGCGCGGCGGCCGCCTCGGTCATCGCGTACTCGCCGCTGACCTGATAGGCCGCCACCGGCACCGGCACGGCCGCCGCGACCTGGGCGACGATGTCCAGGTAGGGCAGCGCGGGCTTGACGATGACGATGTCGGCGCCCTCGTCCACGTCGAGCATGGCCTCGCGGAGCGCGTCCCCGGCGCTCGGGTCCTGCTGGTAGGACGCCCGGTCGCCGAACCGGGGCGCGCCCTCGGCGGCGTCGCGGAACGGGCCGTAGAAGCACGAGGCGTACTTGACCGCGTAGGCGCAGATCGCCACCTCCGGTTCGCCCGCCTGGTCGAGAGCGCGCCTGATCGCGGCCACCTGCCCGTCCATCATCCCGCTCGGGGCGACGACGTGTGCCCCCGCGCGGGCCTGCGCCACCGCGGTCGCGGCGTACCGCTCCAGCGTGGCGTCGTTGTCCACGGCACCCGAGCCGGTCAGCACGCCGCAGTGCCCGTGGTCGGTGTACTCGCACAGGCACAGGTCGGCCATGATCACGACATCGTCGCCGACCTCGGCGGCCACGTCGCGCAGGGCCACCTGGATGATGCCGCCAGGGTCGTCGGCCGCGGAACCGCGGGCGTCCTTGACGGCCGGGATGCCGAACAGGATGAGGCCGCCCACCCCGGCCTCGGCCGCCTCGGCCGCGGCCTTGCGCAGGCTGTCCCTGGTGTGCTGGACCACGCCGGGCATGGAGGGCACCGGCACGGGCTCGGCGATCCCCTCCTTGACGAACATGGGGAGCACCAGGTCGGCACCGCGGACGCTGGTGCGCGCGGCAAGGCGGCGCAGCGCCGGGGTGCGGCGCAGCCGCCGGGGCCGGACAGCAGGAAAGCCGGTCACGACTACCTCCTTAAGCGCGCCGGGACTCGGGCGCTCCCGGACTACCGTAGGCGGCGGCGGCCGCCGCGGCGTCGCTCGCTGGGCCTGCGCACCGGCTCACCCGCAGCCAGGGCGGCGTCCCGCAGCCGCGCACCGTGCTCGGCCAGCGCGTCCACCAGCGCCGTGGCCGACGGCCGGGACGCCGTGACATCGACGCGGAGCCCGTACTCGGCTGCGGTTTGCGCGGTCTGCGGGCCGATCACCGCTACCGCGGTCACCGCGTGCGGCTTGCCAGCGATGCCGATGAGGTTCCGCACGGTGGAGGAGGAGGTGAACAGCACGGCGTCGAAGCCACCGCCCTTGATCGCCTCCCGGATCGGGGCAGGTGGCGGCGCGGCGCGCACCGTGCGGTACGCGGTCACGTCCTCGGTTTCCCAGCCGAGGTCGGTCAGCCGCGCCACCAGGGTTTCCGTGGCTATGTCCGCCCTGGGCAGGAGCACCCGGTTGATCGGGTCGAGCATGTCGTCGTAGGGCGGCCAGGCGGCCGCCAGGCCCTCGCTCGACTGCTCCGCCTCGGGGACCAGGTCGGGCTTGATGCCGAACTCGCCGAGCGCCGCGGCCGTTTGCTCCCCTACCGCGGCCACCTTGATCCCGGCGAACGCCCGCGCGTCCAGGCCGTAATCCTCCAGCTTTTCGCGCACCGCGCGCACCGCGTTCGCCGAGGTGAACGCGATCCACTGGTACCGGCCGGTGACCAGGCCCTTGATGGCACGCTCCATCTGCTGCGGAGCACGCGGCGGCTCGACCGCGATGGTAGGAACCACCTGTGGCACCGCACCGTACGAGCGCAGCCGCTCCGACACCGACGCGGCCTGCTCCTTGGTCCGCGGTACGAGCACCCGCCAGCCGAACAGCGGCTTGTTCTCGAACCAGGAAAGCCCCCGGTGACCGGCTGCCTCGCCGACCACAGCGATCGCCGGGCCGTCCTCGGTCAGCACGCTCACCCCGGCCGCCTTGAGGTCCGCGGCCACCGACGACAGCTTGGTCAGCACCGTGTGCTGATCGGTGGTGGTCCCGTTCCAGGTGATGGCCATCGGAGTGGCGTCGGTCCAGCCGGCCGCCAGCAGCATCTTCGCGAGATCGACGGGGCCGGTTTCCGCGCCCAGGATGACCAGGCTGCCCGCCGCCTGGATCTCCGCCGACGCGCGGCTCAGCTCCGATGCGTGCACGACCCGCAGGTCCGCGGTGGTTTCGCTGGTCAGCGGCACGCCGGCATAGGCGGGTACGGCCGTAGCAGCGGGCATGCCAGGCACGACCTCGAGTGGCACCGCGGCCTGCGCGCACGCGTCCGCCTCGGCGGCGGCCTGGCCGAACAGCAGCGGGTCGCCCGGGCACAGCCGGACCACGATCTGGCCCGCCTGGACCGCACTGATCAGCGCCGAAGTGTCGGCGCCGTCCTGGCCCGTCTCGATCACGGCCGCCGCCACGGGCACCAGGTGCGCCACGCGGCGGATCAGTTCCGTGCTGCCGACCACCATGTCGGCCTGGCCGAGCAACTCGGCGGCCCGCAGGGTCAGCAGGCCGGTGTCACCGGGGCCGGTTCCGGTGAAGGCCACCAGGCCCGGCCGGGACGGCGCCGCCGTCTCGGCCGCATGGCCGGCGACCGGCAGCGCACCCGCCGCCGGGTCCTCGGTCTTCTGCATCACGGGTGTGAGGTTCACTGCGCATCGTCCCCGTTACCTAGAGCACCCGGCGGCATTGCCGGGTCTGGCGCCCTCTTGCCGGGCGCTCCCATGGCGGTCAGGCCCGCCACGATCGTTCCTGCCCCCTGCCGCAGCAGTTCGCCGGCCACCGCACGGCCCAGCCCGCCCGCCTGCGCGGCCGGGCCGCTCACAGAAGCACGCACGGCTGCCGTTCCGTCCTCCGCTATAACGGCGGCCGTGAGCTGCAGTATGTCGGTCCCGGCGGCGTAAGCGCCAAGCGGCGCGCTGCAGCCGGCCTCAAGCTCGGCAAGCACGGTGCGCTCCGCCGTCACGGCCGCGCGGCTGCCCGGGTCGTCCACCTCGGCGAGCAGGCGGGCCAGGTCGCCCGCGGCGTCCAGGCATTCCACCGCCAGAGCACCCTGTCCAGGTGCGGGAATCATCGCGTCCGGCTCGAAAACCTCGCTGACCTCCTCAAGCGCGCCGATCCGGGCCAGCCCGGCGTAGGCGAGCACCACGGCGTCCAGCTCCCCAGAGGTCACCTTTGCCAGCCGGGTTCCTGCGTTGCCGCGTACCGGCACGGGGCGGATGTCCGGGCGCATCAGCCGCAACTGGGCGGCCCGCCGCGGCGAGCCGGTGCCGATCATCGCGCCGGAGGGCAGGTCGGCCAGCTTGGCGCCGTCCCTGCCCACCAGTGCGTCCCTGGGGTCCTCCCTGGCGGGCACGGCGGCGAGGAGGATGCCGGGCAGCGGCGCCGTGGGCAGGTCCTTGAGCGAGTGCACGGCCAGGTCGACGTCGCCGTGCAGGAGGCTTTCCCGCAGGGCGCTCACGAAGACCCCCGTGCCGCCGATGTCGGGCAGGTGGACCTGGGTGACATCGCCGAAAGAGGTGAGCCCGACGAGTTCGACCTGCCTGCCGGTGCGCGCGGTGATGAGCTTGGCCACCCGACCGGACTGGGTCAGCGCCATGGGGCTCTTGCGAGTGCCCAGCCGCAGCACCGACCTGCTCACCTGGCCTCCTGCTCGGGCGGCACGGCAGGCGGCGGACCGCCTGCCGCCAGCCCGGCATCGGCCCTGGTCACCGCCTCGACCGCCTCGGGGTCGAGATCAAAAAGCACCCGCAGCGCTGCCTCATAGGAATCGCCACCCGGAGACCCGGCCAGCTCCTTGACTCGCACTGTCGGCGCATGTAGCAGCTTATCCATGACCCGGTGCATGGCCTGGGCGATCTCGGCGCGGGTACGGTCATCGATCTCGCCGAGTTTGCCGGCCAGCCGGGCCAGTTCCGCCTCGACCACCTCCACGGCCTTGGCTCGCAGTGCGACCACGGTGGGCGCCACCCGGGCCGCATGCCGCGCGGACGCCCGGGCGGCGAGTTCATCGGCCACGATGGCCCGCACCGCGGCCACGTCGGCGGCCTGGCTGGCGGCCAGCGCGGCCCCGGCGTCCTGCAGCGACTCCAGGCCGATCACGGTGACGCCCGGCAGGCGGTCGGCCCTGGGGTCCACGTCGCGCGGCAGCGCCAGATCGAGCAGGACCAGCGGGCGGGTGCCGTGCGCGGGCTGCCGTTCCCTGAGCGCAGCCGTGACCAGGTCTGCCGTGATCACCAGCCCGGCCGCGCCGGTACATGAGATGACCAGGTCAGCCGCGGCCATGGCAGGGGCGAGGTCGTGCAGGTCGGCCGTGGTGCCACCGACCGAGGCCGCCAGGCGCTCGGCCCGCTCCCTGGTGCGGTTCGCGACGATGACGCCGGCCGCGCCGAGCCGGGCGGCCGTGGCGGCCGCGAGCGCACTCATCGAGCCGGCGCCCACCACGAGCACGGTCCGCCCATGCAGTGGCACGGCGCCGGCGTCGGGCGATTCGGCGGCACCCGGGGCGAGCGGCGTGGCAGCACCGGGGGTGACCGGCGCGGCCAGCCTGGCGGCGGCCAGGCCGATCCCGACCGTCACCAGGTTCGCGCCGGCCCGGTCGATGCCCGTTTGCGTGTGCGCCCGCTTGGCCGTGCGCAAGGCGAGCGTGCCGAGGTCGTCGAGAGTGTGGCCGATCGTCTGGTGCTTGCGCGCCAGAGCCAGGGCCCGGCGCACCTGGCCGAGGATCTGGCTTTCGCCGACCACCATGGATTCCAGGCCGCAGGTCATCGACAGCAGATGCTGCACCGCCCGGTCTTCGTAGTGCACGTACAGGTGCGGCGTGAGTTCGGGCAGCGCGACGCCGCTGTGCCTGGCGAGCATCTCGCAGATGACCGACACGCCCGCGTGGAACTTGTCCACCTCGGCGTAGACCTCGACCCGGTTGCAGGTGGACACGGTGAACGTGCCCGCGACGTGCTCTGCGTGGAACACGTCGCGCAGCAACTTGCCCAGCGCGTCACCAGTCACCGCGGCCCGTTCCAGGACGGCCACGGGAGCACTGCGATGGCTCAGCCCCACCACCAGGACGCTCATGGCGCTGTCACCGATTCCCCAGGGCTGCCCGCCAGGGCGGCCAGCCCGACCCCGGCACGGTAGTGGCGCTTGCCACCGGCGGCTACGCGCACGTCCGACCTCCGCTGCGCGTGGAAGGCGAGGATCTGCAACTCGATGGACAGATCGACTTTACGCACGTCCACGCCCACCGGCACGCTGAGCACGACGGGCGCGAAGTTAAGGATGCTGGTGACGCCGGCGGCGACCAGCCGGTCACATACCCCCTGCGCGGCGGCCGCGGGCGTAGCGATCACCCCGATCGAGACGCTGCGCTGCGCCACCACCTCCTCGATGGCATCGCTGCTGCCGACCACCTGGCCCGCGGCGATCTCGGTGCCCACGACGGCCGGGTCGGCGTCAAGCACCGCGGCGATCCGGAAGCCGCGGGAGGCGAAGCCGCCGTAGTTGGCCAGTGCCTGGCCGAGGTTGCCCGCGCCCACGATGACCACCGGCCAGTCCTGGGTCAGGCCAAGCTCACGGGACACCTGGTAGACGAGGTAGTCCACGTCATAGCCCACTCCCCTGGTGCCGTAGGAACCCAGGTGGGAGAGGTCTTTGCGGAGTTTCGCCGAGTTGACGCCGGCCGCGGCCGCGAGTTCCTCGCTCGACACGGTCGCGATGCCCTGCTCGGCGCAGGTGTACAGGACCCGCAGGTACACCGGCAGGCGCGCAATCGTCGCCTCGGGAATGCCCTGGCTGCCAGGGGCTGCGTTAGGGCGGCGCGACATTCGCCGGTGCTCCTGAGGGTCGGGGCCGTAGGCGAACCTGAGCCGCCACAGGACCAGTTTCATTTCAAGGTACGCCCTTGTGAACGCATGCACAAAGTCGGCAAGCCGCGCGATGGGGCCCGCCGGCTTGCCGGCCAGGCGCCATCGGCGCCCCGGGGGGTCGCTCCCCCGGGCCAGCGCGGCCAAGGCCCCGTGACGAAGGAACGGGGCCGCAGGCCATCGGGGGGTTCCGGGGGGTCGCTCCCCCGGGCTAGCGCGGCCAAGGCCCCGTGACGAAGGAACGGGGCCGCAGGCCATCGGGGGGTTCCGGGGGGTCGCTCCCCCGGGCTAGCAGCGCTCAGGCCGGGCCCGCCGGGCCGGCTGCGGCCAGCGCCGCCCGCAGGCGCTGCTCGCTCACGTGCCAGAAGTCGTGCTGGACGCCGTTGATCAGCGTCACCGGGATCATGTCCGAGTAATCCCGCAGATCGCGTTCTGACGCGGTGATGTCGCGTTCCTCCCAGGCCACGCCGAGATCGGCGGCGACCCTGGAGATGACCTCGCGCGCGTCGTCGCACAGATGGCAGCCGGGACGGCCGAGCAGGGTGATCACGGCCGGTACGGGGCTAGGCGGCACGCTGGCCACCATCGGGGGCGCGCGCTGCGACCACGCCTGGTGCGACCGCGCGCGTGTGACCACGTCCGGTGCGGCCGTGGTCACCGGGCACTGTTGCCGCGCGGCCTGACCTTTCGCGCGCGCGGCTGGCGCGGTGCGGCGAGCGGCGTGAACTTGGCGTGCCGTACGCCCAGTTCGATCACGTTGGTCGCCAGGACGTAGGGCTCCCGCTCTTCTTCGAACTGCCGGATGTAAGGCTGGCGCTCGTGCCGGTCAAAGGCCGCCTCGTCCCGGTAGATCGCATAGAGGATGCGCTGCATCGGCGCCGCCGGAACCCCGTGCATGACGTAGACCAGCGTGTCCGGCTCCCGGGTCTTCACCTGCTCCACCACCTCGGACGCAAGCCGCTCGAAGTCCTCGGCCGTCTCGTCGAGCAGGGTGTAGATGGCGATCTGCCCATAGAGCCGTGAGATGTCCTCCATGGAGGCCGACTCCGGCAGCGGATGGTACTCCCCCAGCGCCGGCAGCACGTCGCCGGTCTCCACGAACCCGCCGCCGTTGCTCGCGCCGTTCTGGCCGTGCGGCCCGAGAGCGGAAGGGGGGCCAACCTGGCCGTAGGGAACCTGGCCCGGCGGCATGTCGTGCGCGACATCGCCGGTCGCCGGGCCGACATTGGTGATCCCGTAACTGCCATGGCTGCTGTCGGCGGCATCGCGCCTTTCGGCAGGATCGCGCCGGGTGCTGCCGTCTTCCCCGCCCGGCCGGAACCATCCCCTCAGGTCGGTGTCGGTCACGTCCCGGCGGAAGCCGCCGGTGTCGTCGGCGTACCAGCCCGGGCCGTCGGTCTCCCCGTGGAAACGCCGAAGGCCCCCCGTGTCGTCGGCATAACCGAAGTCTCCGGTGTCCTCGTCGCGGTACCTGACGAAGGAGCCGGTGTCCTCATCCCAGGCGAACCCGCCAGAGCGCAGCGACTCCAGCCGTACCGCGCTGGCCCGCCCCGCCGCGAACCAGGCGAGCGCCGCGGCGGCGACGCAGATCCCCGCGTAGGCGGAGTTCGCAGGCAGCTTCACTCGCATTACGTCGAGCAGCACGATGGCGACCGTGCTGGCCGCTATCGCGAGGAACAGGGTCTGCCACCCAGGGCTCTGCCGGGCCCGCACACCGGTCACGATCAGCGAGACGACGGCGGCGAGCGCGGTCACGACGGCGACGAACTTCAGCACCCCGTTCGGGATGATCTGGTAGTGCACCGAGGCGAGGGGCCAGGTCTTGCTGAAGGCGGCGCTGCTCAGCGGGTCGGTGGCCAGCACCACCGCCCCGACCACGGTCACCGCGCCGAGCGCGAGCCGCGACGCGAACCGGGCGCCCATGCTCTTGCCGGTCAGCTCGGCCAGCGCCCAGGTCAACGCGAGCGGCGCGACCAGTTGCGCGCCGATCTGAACGGCACGGAAGGTAGATTCGCCGAATCCGTGGTAGTAGCCGACCGCCTGCGCGCCGAGCGCCATGGTCAGCGCGGCCACCGCCAAGAGCAGTGCGACGGTGGCCAATCTGGGTGCGCGAATACACCGGCGCGCCAGCAGCCCGGCAAACACCAGGGCGGCGAGCGCGCCGACCGCTGCTGCCCCTAGTGAGATAGACATCTCTTCGTATGGTACGACGTCCGGGAAGGTTAGGTCGCAGATGGCTGACCAGCGATGCCGTGCATTCTCCCTGACCAGGGACACCAGGTCAGACGGGTAGCATGGATGCCGGTATGGGGGTGCTGGGAGATCGGCCTGTCGTGCTGGGCGGGGCCGCGTTGATGACGCGCGCCGGTCGGCTGATGGCTGGCATCCGAGAAGACGGCCAGGGAGCCCGCAGGCTCTGGGCCGGGGCTCGCTGGCCGGGCCGCAGCGGCGATGCCGTGGCAGGCGCGGCGTCGGCCGCCGCCGCACAGGTGGAGCATCCGCCGCCGATTCCCGACCCGTCGGCCGGTGCGTTCTTCGACGTGGACAACACCCTCATGCGGGGCGCGTCGATCTACTACTTCGCGCGCGGGCTGGCCGCCCGCAAGATGTTCGGCCCCCGGGATCTCGCGGAGATGGCCTGGAAACAGGTCTACTTCCGGGTCCGCGGCGCGGAGAACAGCGAGCACATCGACGCTGCCAGGGAAGCCGCGCTCGCATTCGTGGCCGGGCACAAGGTCAGCGACATCGTCGCGCTCTGCGAGGAGATCTACGACGAGGCCATGGCCAACCGGATCTGGGAGGGCACCCGCGAACTGGCCCAGCGTCACCTGGAGGCGGGCCAGCGGGTCTGGCTGGTGACCGCCACCCCGGTCGAGCTGGCCAGCATCATCGCGCGGCGGCTCGGCTTCACCGGGGCACTGGGCACCGTCGCGGAGTCGGTAGACGGCGAGTACACCGGGCGGCTGGTCGGCGGGCTGCTGCACGGCGCGGCGAAGGCGGCGGCGATCAGGGCGCTCGCGGTGCGGGAAGGCCTGGACCTGTCGCGGTGCGCCGCCTACAGCGACTCGGCCAACGACATCCCCATGCTGGAACTGGTCGGCCATCCGGCCGCCGTCAACCCCGATTCCGACCTGCGCGCGCAGGCCCGTGCGCGAGGCTGGCCGGTCCACGACTTCCGGTCCGGGCGCCGGGTGACGCTGATCGCGCTGCCGGCCGCCGCCGGGGCGGGCGCCATCGCCGGCGGGATCGCGGCCGGGATCGCGCTGCGCCGCCGAGCCCGCGGCTGACACACCGCGTCTCTCCCTACCCCGCGCACGCACCTCGCTAACCCCGCGCACGCACCCGCCGCTGACCCGCGACTACCCACGCACACACCCGCCACGACCCGCGCTTCCGCCTCGGTGGAACGCGAACACCCCACCTGACCTCATGATCATCCCCGGGCCCTGGCGCGGTCCGCGCTCGTGATCATGAGTTTGGCGCTGCTATCAGGACACCAAAGTCATGATCACGACAGCGAGGGCGGGGAGGAGCGGGAGGGAGACTGTGGAGCGGGAGGCGGGACCGCGGGAGAGCGAGTCAGCCGAAGGCGGGGCCGCGCTCGTCGAGGACGTCGTCCAGCTTCCGCTGGATCGTCCCGCGGATCCGGCCGCTCAGGTCGGCGACCGCCCCGGGGTCGGTCTCATCGCCCGGCTCGTAGCCGTTGGTCGGCACCGGCGGGCAGAACTCGATGATCCACCGGGACGGCAGCGGCACCATGCCGACCGGGCCAAGCCAGGGGAAGAGCGGCGTGATCGGGAAGTAGGGCAGCCGCAGCAGCTCGGCGATCTGCTTGGCGTTGCCGATCATCGGGTAGATCTCCTCGGCCCCGATGATCGCGCAGGGGATGAGCGGCACCCGGTCCCGGATCGCAGTGGCGGCGAACCCGCCGCGGCCGAACCGCTGCAAGTGATACCGCTCGGCGAACGGCTTGCCGATGCCCTTGAAGCCCTCGGGGAAGACGCCGACCAGTTCGCCGGCCCGCAGCAGCGCGTCGGCGTTCGCCGGCGCCGCCGGGATGTGCCCGCTCTTGCGGGCCAGGGCGGACAGCAGCGGCACCTCATACACCAGGTCCGCACCCAGCAGCCGCAGGTTACGATGCGCCGGGTGCTCGTCGTGCAGCCCCGCCTGGAGCATGACCGCGTCCATCGGCAGCGTGCCCGAGTGGTTGGCGACCACCAGGGCGGGCCCCTCGGCAGGCACATGCTCGAGGCCGCGGATGCTGCACCCGGAACCACCGCTGGTAGAAGAACCGCGCGACCGGCATCAGGTAGCGCGAGCTGAACTCCGGATCGAAACCGAACTCGTCGACCGGGCCCTCGTCGCCAAGGTGGTCCTCAGCAAGGCGCAGCACGTTCCCGACGAGCTGCCGCAGGCCCTGCGCTGTCGCGACGGCACCGGGCGCGTTCCGGCTGCTCCAGGGCACGGCAGCCTGATCGCCGCCGACGGCAGGCTCGGTGACCAGCCACGAGCGGGGCCCCCGCGCGGGCGTGCTCCGGCTCGCACTCGCCGCGGCCGCATCCCGGAGAATGCCGCTGGCCACAGCCGTGAGCTGACGCACCGTTCTCCCCCGTCCCCGGTGTGCCACTGGGCCGCCGCGCACGCGTTCCGCGCAGATACTGGCCCGCACCTGGCCCGGCGCCCGCAGAGGATCGGCCCGACGGCCGATCAGAAGGCGCCGAGCGGGTCACTTCTTGTTCCGCCGCTGTACGCGTGTCTTCCGCAGCAGCTTGCGGTGCTTCTTCTTGGCCATTCTCTTACGGCGCTTCTTGATGACAGAACCCACAGCACCACCCTCGCTCGACGTTTTGGGACCAGCAGGCATGCCTGCGCACGCCCGACACCCGCCGGCAGGGGCACACGCCAACGTTTTTACACGCCAACGGCCAAGGCTACCGCCCCGGCAGGGGGTCCTCAGCCAGAGGCAGCGGCCGCGGGGACGCGGCCACGACCGACCACACGGGCTAGCTCGCCGCGACGAACGAATCCCTGAGGTACTGATTGACCGCTTGCTCGGGGACGCGGAAAGAGCGCCCGACCCGTATCGCTTCCAGTTCCCCGGAGTGCACCAGCCGGTAAACCGTCATCTTGGACACGCGCATGATCGAGGCGACTTCCGCCACGGTCAGGAACCTCACGTCACTCAGGGGAGTCTCATTAGCAGACATCGGTGGCCCTCTTCCACACAGTGCTGGCTACGCCTGGCCGTAAACGGCGCATCAGTCACCTCCGTCCCCAGCGTAAGTCCTGCCTGAAAAAGGGCAACCCTCCAATCAGCCTCCCTACCGTCACCCAGGACTCACACCTGCGGACCCGAACAGCGCCCAGAGGAGGCGTAACGGTCAGCCACTGCCTAGCTCGGCGCCCCGGTCCCTGGCGGACTCGATCGCGGCGAGAAAAGCGGCCCGGACGCCATGACGCTCCAGTTCCCTGATGGCGGAGATCGTCGTGCCACCGGGCGAAGTGACCGCCTCGCGGAGGATCACCGGGTGCTCACCGGTGTCCCGCAGCATGCGCGCGGCGCCATAGACGGCCTGATTGACCATCTCAAGCGCGGTGGCCCGGGGTATGCCGAGCAGAATGCCCGCATCGACCATCGCTTCGACGAGGAAATAGACATAGGCGGGGCCACTGCCGGACAGGGCGGTCGCCGCGTCCTGCTGCGACTCGGGTATGCGGAGCACCTTGCCGACCGGCCGCAGGAGTTCCTCGGCCCGGCACAGATGCTCCTCCCCGGCGTGGCGGCCGGCCGAGATGACGCTCATCGCCTCATCGACGTGAACCGGCGTGTTCGACATGACCCGGACCACCGGGATCTCGGCACCCAGCCTGCGCTCGATCATGGCGGTGGGGATGCCGGCGGCCACCGAGATGATCAGCCGGTCCGCGGGCACGTGCGGCGCGATCTCGTCAAGCAGCACGCTCATGTCCTGCGGCTTGACCGCGATGACCAGCGTCTCGGCGGTTTTGACGGCATCCGCGGCGGACTGCGCCGCCACACCGTAGCTTTCCCGCAACTGGTCCGCACGGGCGGTCCGGCGGACCACCACGACCACGTCGGACGGATTGCGGCCGGCTCGCAGCAGGCCGGAGATGAGTGCCTCGCCCATCTTGCCCGCACCAAGAATCGCGATCACGCTTCGACCCTACCGTCCCCGCCGGCCCCGGCCAGGTGCCGCCGCGGGGCAGGTCAGCCCGCGGGCAGGTCAGCCCACGGGCAGGTCAGCCGCGGGTGGCCAGGGACCTGGCGAAGAAGGCCAGGTTGGCGGGGCGCTCGGCGAGCCGGCGGACCAGGTAGCTGTACCAGTCGCTGCCGTACGGCACGTACACCCGCATCTTGGCGCCTCCGGCGGCGAGCCGCCGCTGCTCGGCGGGCCGGATGCCGTAGAGCATCTGGTACTCGAAGTCACCCGGGCCGCGGCCGGTCAGGTGCGCCTGCGCCGCCGCGATCTCGATCAGGCGCGGGTCATGGGTGGCCAGCATCGGGTACCCGTCGCCCTGCATCAGCGCGCGCAGGCACCGCACATAGGAGCGGTCCACCTCGTGGCGGCTGGTGAACGCCACGTCCTGCGGCGCGTTGTAGGCGCCCTTGCAGAGCCGCACCCGGGAACCGGGCGTGGCCAGCGCGGCGCAGTCGGCGGCGCTGCGGCGCAACTGTGACTGGATCACGCAGCCCAGGTCGGCGAATTCCGCGCGGAGCGCGCGCACGATGCGCAACGTCGCGTCCACATGGCTGTGGTCCTCCATGTCCACGGTGACCGTGGTGCCCGCCGCGCGGGCCGCCGCGCAGATGCGGGAGACGTTCTCCGTGGCCGTCTTCTCGCCATGGTCGGCCAGGCCCAGGCCGACCGCGGTCGGCTTGACGGACACCTCCGTGGCGGCGCCCGCGGTGAGCCCGGCCGACTCCAGGCTGGCCAGCAGGGCGGTGTACTCGCCGGTGGCCGCGTCCGCCTGCCGTGCGTCCCGGGTGTCCTCGCCCAGGTGGTCCAGGGTGACGAGCAGCCCCGCCTCGCGCAACTGCCCGGCCACCGCGACGGCGTCGGCGGCCGCGTCACCGGCCACGTAGCGGGCCACGACGCCGCGGGCCACGGGCGCCGATGTGACGAGCTGACGCACCCGGCCGCTGTCGGAGGCGGCCAGCAGAATGCGGCGCAGCACGGGCACTCTCCCCTGGGCTCTGGACGGCCGCCGCCGGCGGCGGCGCTGCCTGCTGCCGGCCTACGTTACCCCTGCGCGACGGGCCGGCCAGCCGCCGGGTCAGCGCGAGCGCCGGCCCGGCCAGGGCGCCGGCGCGGGTCAGCTACCTGGACGGGCGAGCGCGCTGCGCCGCTTGAGCGTGACGCTCACGTTCGCGCCCGCGTCCGGCGGGACCACGACCTCCTGGGCCGCGGGCACGCCACCGGCCCGCAGCGCCGCGTCCACCGGTACCATCCGCTTGATCAGGCCGAGCCCGACCGGGCCCAGCTCGAAGTGCCGCGCCGCGGAGCCGACGAATCCCACGACCGTGTCGTCGCGGGTGACCGGGTCACCGTGCACCGGCAGCCGGTCCTCGCTGCCGTCCAGGTGGAGCAGGACCAGCCGGCGCGGCGGATGGCCGAGGTTGTGCACCCGGGCCACGGTCTCCTGGCCGCGGTAGCAGCCCTTGTTCAGGTGGACGGCGGTTTCGATCCAGCCGACCTCGTGCGGCAGCGTCTTGTGGTCGGTGTCCAGCCCGAACCGCGGCCGGTGCGCCGCGATCCGCAGCGCCTCGTAGGCCGCCATGCCGGCCACGGCGGCGCCCGCGCCTTCCACCTCCGCCGCGATCTCCGCCAGCCGGTCCCTGGGCACGACCACGTCCATGCCGAACGCGTCCGGCATCGCTGCCACCGCCCCGTCTGGCGCGGCGGCGGGCCGGTCAGGCCCCATCAGCGTGAGCACGGCGAAATCGCTGGTCACGTCGGCCAGGTCCACCCGGAGCAGGAACCGCATTGACTGGAGGAAGGCCAGCAGCGCCCCGGCGGTATGCGGCTCGACATGCGCCCAGATAGCGGTCCCGTCGTCGGCCAGGGTGAGGTGGTGCTCGATGTGGCCCTGCGGGCTGAGCACCAGCGCCTGCGCGACGGTGCCCGGCTCCAGGTGCTGCAGGTCCTGGGTGGTCAGGCTGTGCAGCCAGGACAGCCGGTCCTCGCCGGCGATCCGCACGATCTCGCGCTGGGAGCGGTCCACCAGGCCGGCCGCGCGGGCCAGCGCGCGCTGCTCCGCATACGGGTCCCCGTAGTGGGCGGCGACCCCCGCGTCGATTCCCTGTGCCGGGACCGCTCCGGTCCGGGCGAGCAACGGGCTCTCCATCCCCCCAGGCTATGCGGTGGGCCCCGGCCCGGCGGCAGGCGCACCTGCCCGGCACGACTCGCACCGGCCGAACACGGTCAGGTGGCCGACGTCGGTCTGGAAGCCGTGGTTGCGCTCCAGGGCGGACACCAGAGGATCGACCGCTTCCGGGGGGACCTCGGTGATCCGCCCGCACTCGGCGCAGACCAGGTGCACGTGCTCGGCCTCGGCGGCCAGGTGGTACCGGGGCGCGCCGTGCCCGAGGTGGGTGTGGGTCACCAGGCCGAGCTGTTCGAGCAGCTCAAGCGCGCGGTAGATGGTGGAAATGTTCACGCCGCTCGCGGTCTGCTGCACGTCGGCCCAGATTTCCTCTGGCGTGGCGTGCTCCAGCTTGGTGACCGCCGCGAGGACCAGCTGGCGCTGTGGCGTGACGCGGTAGCCACGGGCCCGCAGAGTCTTGTCCCACGCCTGCGTCATGGCCCGAGAGTAGCCCGCGCACGGGCGCCGCGGGACCACCGCGGGCGGCCGCGGCGAGATAACCCTCTTGCCCGCGCGGGCAAGGCTGACGTAATCTCCGGTCTACGCGGGAAAGGAGGTGGTCCAACAGCATGCATAGCAGTAGGACTCGCGAGGTGGTTGTCAGCTAGCCGCCGTCCCGCCGGGCGTGCTGGCGGTGCGTGCCCCATGGCACCGGCGCTCAGTACGATCTTCGGCCGTCGCGGGCCAGCCAACATGGCTGGTGCGCGTGCCATATGGCGGCGGCCGGCGAATACACGGCAGACACCGGGCCCCCGGGCTGACCGGCCTAGTCCAGCCGGTCCCCGTGGCTCAGCCTCGCATCCCGCGGAACGTTCCGCCATGGCGTCTCCTGAAGCCCTGGCGGTGCGGGCGGGCATGCGAGTGCCGAGCACGGGAGCCGCCCGGGGTTTACCCTTTTCCGGTATCAGGCGCCGTCCTGCGCTGCCAGGCCTTTCCCCTCGCCTGTTGCCCAGGTAGCCGGCGCCGGAATATTGCGGTATCACCTGAATTCATTCATTACGCTGTGTTGGGCGCAAGGTAATCCCACGTATTTCCTGGTCCCATGGCAAGGTCCAGCGTAATGTCTCCCCGGGCATTGGAATTCGTCAGCACAGCGAATTTGGGCGGTACGCCCGGCCGGTGCTGATACCACGGGGAAAGGACCTATACAAGCATGAGGAAGTTCGGCAGAGCCGCCGCCACCGCCGCCGGTGCCGCAAGCCTCCTATCCATGACCGTCCTGGCCAGCGCGTACACCACCAGCTCGGCCGCGATGGCGGCACCGGCCGCTACCAGGGTGGACACGCTGGCCCGCATCAAGCCGGGCGGCCCGATGGCGCTGCCACGGAACCAGTCATCGGCGCTGCGGACCTTCTCCGGAAAAACGATAAATGTGGTGTCCCAGAACTGGGGCGGTTACGTGGCAGAGCAGCACGGGGTCAAGTTCCGCTATGTCCGGGCCACCTTTTTCGTGCCTTACGTTGACTGCGCCAGCACGCCGTCCAGCTTCTCCGGACATTGGGTCGGCCTGGATGGCGCGGGCAACGGGACCGTGGAACAGGACGGGATTCTGGCCGCCTGCCAGGGGACCACGCCCGTATATTCCGCGTGGTATGAAATGTTTCCGCTTCCGCCGGTCTATTCAAATATCACCGTGCGGCCGGGCAACTCGATCGTGGCCAGCGCCTTCTACGACTCCGGCACCGGCAAGTTCACGCTCAGCCTGACCAACACCACCAACGGCGAGCACTTCACCCACACCCTGGCGTGCCCATCGCTGTGCCCGCGCAGCAGCGCAGAGGTGATCAGCGAGGCACCGTCCAGCGGAACCTCCATCCTGCCGCTGACCAACTTCCGCGCGGAAAGCTTCACCGACGTGGTGGTCACCGACTCCCATGGGCGGCGGGCCGGGCTCCGCGCTCCCTGGTGGGACACCTTCGGCGTGGCCACGGAGAACAACAGCGGGGCTGTGCTCGACCAGCCCACACAGGTCTTCCGTGGCAAGGCGTTCGACTGCTACTGGATGGCCCAGAGCTGACGAGAGCTCCCCGGGGTCAGCCTGGCCCGCCGGGCTAACCCCGGCCGGGGCCGGCGTATCGAAAACAGGCCGGTCAGCCCGTGGTGACCCGCTTGAGCTGGGCCGAGATGTGGGGCTGCAGCGGCTGGCCGACCGCCGCCATGTCGAAGGCGTAGGCCAGGTCCGCGCCCACCAGGCCGTAGAGCCGGCGGCCCGCGCGGACCTCCTTGGCGGACTCGGTCGAGGCGACCAGGTCCGTGGCCATCTCGATCTTGGTACCGGTAACTTCGCCCAGGTAGATCTCCACGATGCCGGTGGGGTGCGCGAGCAGGACCTCGAGCCTGCCGCCGGCCTGCGGGCGCCAGAACCCGGTCTCCGTCGCCAGCGGCCGCCCGGGCGTCCCGTCGGCGTCGAGCAGCCAGGTCCGGCTGACGTAGCTGAGGAAGGGCTTGCCATTGTGGCCGAAGGTGATCTCCTGGCCGAACTGGAAGCTCTCGATCGTGGGGTAGCCGCCGACGCCCGCGCCCTCCCAGCGGCCGAGCAGGAACTCGATCGGCGCCAGGTCCGGGTGCGGCGCCCCGGGCTCGGGCAGGTATCCCCCGGTGTCAGTCACTGGTGCGCGCCTCGCCGCGGCCTGGCCTGCTGATCCGGAACAGCCGCAGCAGCACGACGAGCGCGGCCCCGGCCACCGCGGCGAAGACCGCCACCAGCAGCCCTCCGCTGAGCATCCCTTGCATGCACCGCAGTGTACGCAGCGGGCGGCGGGCCCGCCGGGACGCGCGTCCGCGGCGCCGGGCACATTTCCGGACCCGGCCGGTACCGGTTAGTGTTCGGCCATGCCCGCACGCACTCTGGTCATCAAGGTCACCGCAGGCAAGGACGAGCCCGAACGCAGCGGCCAGGCCCTGAACGTGGCCGCCGCAGCGCTCGCCAGCGGAGTGGCCGTCTCGCTGTGGCTCACCGGTGAGTCCGCCTGGTTCGCACTGCCAGGCCGCGCGGCCGAGGTGGTGCTCGACCACTCGCCCCCGTTCGAGGATCTGCTGGCGAGCGTCCTGGCCGGGGGCCAGGTGACCCTGTGCACGCAGTGCGCCGCCCGGCGCGGCATCACCGAGGCGGACCTCATCGACGGCGTGCGGATCGCCGGGGCGGTGACTTTCGTCGCCGAGGTGACCGCCGACGAGACCCAGGCGCTGGTGTACTGACCCGCGGTGGTCAGGGCGCCGCGGCGGTGACGGCCGCCAGCCGCTGGTCGCGCAGCGACTGGGTCCAGTGCTCCTCGCGGCCCGCGAGCGGGGGCAGCCGCCCGGCGACCCAGCTCAGCAGCAGGTCGGCCAGGCCCGGGTTGCGCACAAGCACCGGGCCGTGCAGGTAGGTGCCGAGTACCCGGCCCGCCCAGGCACCTTCGGTGCCGTCGCCGTTGCCCACGCCGGTCAGCACCCTGGCCAGCGGCGCCACGCCGGGCCCGCGCTGGGTGACGCCCTGATGGTTCTCGAACCCGGTCAGCGGGGGCAGGCCGAGCGCCGGGTTCACCTCGGCCAGGATCTCCCCCACGCCGCGGCGCTCCCCCCGGCCGCTGCGCATGTCGAGGATCTCCAGGCCGGCGACCGGCTGGCCTTCCTCGCCGCCGAACTCGGTGCCGATCAGCTGGTAGCCCGCGCAGACGGCGAAGATCACCGCGCCCCGCTCGGCCGCCGCCCGCAGGCCGCCGTCGCTGCGCAGCCGCCGGGCCGCCAGGATCTGCGGCAGGTCCTCACCGCCGCCCAGCAGGTAAATGTCGCCCTGCCGGGGCACCGGCTGGTCGGCATGGACCAGGACCTGCTCCGCCTCGATCCCGCGCAGCCGGGCGCGGCGCTGCAGGATCAGCAGATTGCCCCGGTCCCCGTAGGTGCTGAGCAGGTCCGGGTACACCCAGACCAGGCGCAGGGTGCTCGCGCCGCGCTCGTGCGCGCCGCGCCGTCGCGGAACCTCGGCCGTCACGATGCCCTCCGCCCTATTCCGCCCGTCCGAGCGCGACCCGGATCTGCTGGAACGCCGTGTAGTTGGCGATCACGTCCAGGCTGGTCCCCTCGACCTGGTCCACCGCCTCGTCCACCCCGTCGACCAGGTCGAAGGGCACCAGATCCGCTTCCAGCCGGACCGCCAGGTCGAGCCTGCGCTCGCCGGAGACGAACACCGGCCGGCCGCGGAGCACCCGGTAGTCGACGTCCCACAGCCAGGAGGTGTCCTTGCCGTCAGGTACCTGGGCATTGACCGCGAGCAGCACCGGGCCTGGCGGCGGGTCAAGCACGTCGAAGGCCTCCAGCCAGCCGGCCGGGTTCTTGGCGAGCAGCAGCCGGACCTGGCGGCCACGGCGAGCCAGCCGGGTGTACCGGCCCGCCACCGAGACCACATCGCGCAGCCGGGGCAGGGCCTGGGCGGTCTCCACGCCGAACACCTCGGCCACCGCGAGCGCGACCACGGCGTTGGACCGGTTGGCCCGGCCGGGCAGGGACAGGGACAGATCGCTGATCCGGCCCGCCGAGTCGATGACCCGGTCGCCGTCAAGCACCCACCGGGTCGATGGCCGCCGGAACGCGCATTCGCCACAGCGCCAGCCGAGTTCGTCCCGCAGCAGGTGCGACCCGCACTCCGCGCAGCACCAGGAGTCCTCGTGCCAGTGCTGGCCGGCCGCCACCCAGATGACGTGCTCGGCGCCGGAGGCGGCCCAGGCGATCAGCGGGTCGTCGGCGTTGGCGACCACCCAGCAGCCCTTCGCGGCCGCCAGCGCCTCGCGCCACCGCCGCGCCACGAGCCAGATCTCCGCCGCCCGGTCCATCTGGTCCCGGCTCAGGTTCAGCAGCGTGACCACGCGCGGCTTGGTGGCCTTGATGACCGCGGGCAGGTAGCGCTCGTCGACTTCCAGTACGGCAAGCGGCGCGTCGGGTGCCTTGCCCAGCGCCGCGGCGAGCCCCGCCTCCATGTTCGCGCCGAACGCGTTCGAGGCGACGTCCTGCCCGAGCGCGCCGAGCGCGGCGGTGATCAGCCGGGTCGTGGTTGTCTTCCCGTTCGTCCCGGTGACCAGCACTATCTGGCGGCCGACGGACAGCAGGGCAAGCAGCTCAGGCTCCAGGCGCAGCCCGATGACGCCACCGATCACCGATCCGTCGCCACGTCCGGCCAGCCGCGACATGGTCCCGGCGGCGCCGCCCAGGGTGGTGGCCAGGCGCGCGCGCATCGGAAGCTTGCCCATGGCCGATGATGCTATCCGGGCTTCCGGGCCCGCGCGTCCCCCGCGAGCCAGGCCGCCGGGTGGTTCTGCGCCGCGACGAGCCGGGCGGGCCACGACAGCACCACGGCCAGCCAGGGCGTGACGCCCATGGCCGCGGCGACATGGCCGAGCTGGGACGCGGGCGGCAGCCCGACGCCGAGGGCGGCAAGGTCGTGGCCGAAGCCGCGCTGGTCGTCCTCGCCGAGCAGGGCGGTCCAGGCGGTCAGCCGGTTTTCCGGCAGGTCCATGGACAGCGGATGGCGGCGCAGCGCCCGCAGCCGGTGCCCCACCCGCGCGCCCGGCCAGTCCGCGAGGCCGGGCAGGTCGAAATCGAGCGGCGGCGCGCACCGGTCAGGGCCGGGCGGCCCGCCGGGCGGGCAGAGGCGGTCCGCCTCATGCAGCCAGCGCACCTGGGGGATGACCCAGCCGGGGCCGGCCCTGGCAGCGGGCCCGCTGCTCCCGCTGAGGACCCGCAGAGCCATCCGGGCCGCGCTCGCCGCCAGGTGCGCCGGATCGTAGCTGGGCCGCAGGACCCGCGCCCGCACGGCCACCGCCTGGTCGACCACGGTGGCCAGCAGGCACTCGCGGAGGCGGCCGCCGAGCCCCTCCCACCGGGCGCGCAGCGGGACAGGCACCGCGGGCAGGTCCCGGTTGGTGAGGAACGCCAGTACCAGGGCCTGCACCCACACCCGCAGCCACGCGTCGGCCGGTGACCCGTGGGCGGCGAGTACCTGGGCGGCGCGCATCTCGCCCGCGGTGCATGCGCGCCCGCCGGTGCACCGCGGGCCGCAGGCGGTGCTGCGGCGCGCCAGCAGGGGCGGCACCGGGCCGGGCCGGGGGCACTCGGCGGCGCCGCCGAACGGCACCCGGATCCTGATCGGCCGGTCCATGCCGTCGGCGAACACCGCCGCCACCCCCGGCTCCAGCGACACCACCTGGCGGGACTGGCCGTCGTCGAGGTTCATGGCGGCTCCGACCAGGTCCCGGTCGTCGGCGGCCGGGAGCCGGTGCATCACCTTCAGCGCGGTGTTCTTGACCACATCGCTGACCAGCTTCGAGGGGATCTGCTCGGCGATCACCAGCCCTTCCCCATAAGCGCGGATCTCGGCCAGCATCGCCGCGAACAATTCGACCGCGTGGGCGCTGGCCCGGCCCTCGCGCCGGGCCCGCAGCAACCGGTGCGCCTCCTCGATGACGATGACATGCCGCAGCCCCGCCGGCTGCCCGGCCCGGGCCGCCAGCCGCAGATGCTCCACCACCCGGATGATCAGCGTGCCCATCAGGAAGGCCTTGTCCTCGTCGTTGGCGACGTCTTCGAGGCAGAGCACCACGTTGCGGCGGAGCAGCCCGGCGACGTCGGCGGGGTGGCCGCCCTCGAAGAACCGCCCGGCCGAGCCGATCCGCAGCGAGCGCAGCCGCACATCGACGAAGCCGCGCACGTCGGCCTGCAGTTCCCTGCCGTAGCCGACCTCCCCGATGACCTCCAGGGCGGCCCGCTGGAGCTGCGCGAGCGTGGGCACGGCGGGCTCGGCCACGGCGCCGGGCAGCGGGCCGCCGGTCACCACGTCCCAGCCGTTCGCCTCATAGACGCGCTGTAACGCCTGCGCGATGATCTGCGGGAATGGCTCGTCGGCGTCGAATGCGGCGAGGAACAGCGCGCGCACCATGTCGATGTGCGCCTGCACCGGGTACCCCCGTTCCGGCGCGAGCGGGTTGACCGACACCGGGATCGCCTCCGGGTCCGCCGGGTTCACCACGGTGACCGCACCGGCCTGGCCGAGCCCGGCCAGCCGGCCCGCCATCCCCGGGTACTCGGCCTTGACCGGCTCGATGACCAGCCAGGGCAGGCCGGCCCTGGTCAGCCCGGTCAGCAGGTGCCGTACCGTCTGCGATTTTCCGGCGCCGGTGGCCCCTGTCACCAGCGCGTGCCTGTTGAGGGTCGGCAGCGGCAGCAGGAACTCGCCGGCCGGACGGTCCTGCGCGTCGAGGATCGTGCCGAGACTGACCGGCGCGCGGGCAGCAGCCGCGGTACTGGCCGCGGCCCCCGCCGGGACCGTCCCTGCTTCGCCCGCCCAGGTCGCGGCTGCCCCGGCCGCGGCGGTCTCGCTGTTCCGGTCTCGCTGGTCACGTCGAACTGGCTGACGCCGAGTACCCGCAGCCCAGGTACCTCCTGCTGGGGCAGCCCGGCGAGCGCAGCCAGCGCGCCCGCGGTGGCCAGGAACGGCGCCTCGGCATCGCCTTGCGGATCCGCGGCCCGCGCCGTCAGGGCGGCGGCGAGCGACCGCGCCTCCAGGCCCGAGCCGAGCCGGTAGGGATGGTGGCCCAGGTCGGCCGACCCGGCGAGCACGGGTGCCAGCCGGGCAAGCTCGCCGGGGGTCGCCGCCCCGACGAGCACCCGCACCGACCACAGGCCCGCCTCGCGGAACGCGTCCAGCTCCGCAAGCCTGCGTTTTGCCTTGTCGGTACCTGACCGGAGCCGTTCCTCGTCATGCTGGCGCAACACCGTCACCTGGGCCCGCAGCCCGGCCTCCTCGGCGTCGAGCAGCCCGGTGGGCTCGGCCACCACGAGCCAGCCGAAGGGCGTGCCCCGTGCCGCGGCCAGCGCGGACTCGAACCGGCCCGGCTGCCCGGTTTCCTGGCCGGCCGCTGGCGCGGGCTCGCCGAGCAGGGGCAGCGCCTGGCGCCCCGGGCAGAGTGCCCAGACCAGCGCCCCGCACGTGGTGAGCCAGTCGGCCGCGGCAGGCACGCCCCGGGCGGCGGGCGGGAAGAGCAAGGCGCAGCCGTTGCCCGCCTGCGGTCCTGGCAGGGCCGCGTTGGTGATGAACTCCAGCGGCGCTCCGCCCGCGCGGCACAGCCAGCCGGCGAAGAACGGCCGCCCGGCACGGGCGGCGGCCGACGCGGCGGGCAGGATGTCGAGGAAGTCGTGTTCGGCGGAGCGGGCGCCCCGCCGCGCCACGATGGACTGGACGCGGTACCAGGGGCCGGCTAACTCCTCACCAAGGACCGGGACAGGCGCCACAACGTGTGCATATCAGCCAGGCACGGCCGCCGCCACCGACACAGGAAGTCTGCCCGGTTATTGCCGTGCGGGAGCCCAGCCCTGCGGCTCGGCCGGAATCCCGGCGAACGGCCGCCGTGCTAGGTGAGCCCTGGCGCCCTGAACGGCGTGGGGGACAGCCGCTGACCGGGTTCCAATTCGCGCATGTCCGTGGGAGCACCGACGATCAGCGGGTCTGGCTGCCCGACGGCGCCGGGATCCTTGCGGTCGTAGTCGATGCCCGCGAGCAGGCTGCGCATCGCCTCCAGCCGGGCACGTTTCTTGTCGTTGCTCTTGATCACCGTCCAGGGCGCTTCCGCCGTGTCCGTGTGCTGGAACATCGTGACCTTGGCCGCGGTGTATTCATCCCACTTGTCAAGCAGTGCTATGTCCGTGGGGCTGAGCTTCCACTGGCGCACCGGGTCGATCTGCCGGATGGCGAACCTGGTGTGCTGCTCGCCGGGGGTCACGGAGAACCAGAACTTCGTCAGTGCGATGCCATCGCCGGTCAGCAGCCGCTCGAACTGAGGTGCCTGCTGGAGAAAGACCTCATGCTCCTCTTCTGTGCAGAAGCCCATGACCTTTTCGACCCCGGCACGGTTATACCAAGAACGGTCGAAAAAGACGATCTCCCCCGCTGTCGGCAAATGCGCGACGTAACGCTGGAAATACCATTGCCACCGCTCGCGCTCGGTCGGTACGGTAAGCGCGACTACTCGCGCGGTGCGGGGATTCAGGTGTTCCATGAAACGCTTAATGGTACTGCCCTTGCCCGCAGCGTCACGGCCCTCAAATATGACCACGATACGACGGCCGGAATCCTGGATCCAGTATTGCAGCTTCAGCAGTTCCACCTGCAGGACGCGCTTCGCGTGATCGTATTCTTCACGAGCTCATCCGCTCGGCGTAGGGATAATCTTCGCGCCAGGTGTCCACCATGCTTCCGTCAGCGTTACGGAGCACCGGGTCGTCCTCGTCGGAATCGTCCACCCACACGCCCGGCGGGACCACGCTCGCCTTGTCCGCGCCCGAGTAACCCGCACGCGGCTTGCCTGCCCTCAGCCATATGCCCCCATCCTCAGCTCCTGACCACGCCCCCCACCAGGAGTATCCGCAGGCCAGCTGCGTCACTACCATAGCCCGCACGGCAGGATTCATCGGGATTTCACCGCCTGGGCACGCCCGCGCGCTCGGCCGTTCGCGCAGCCACGTCCGTCGTCCCGCCGGGAGCCTCCACGCTATTCGCCTGTGCTTCAAATGATACTGTAATCGGTATAGGATTGGAACGGATCGGGAATCTGAGGAGCAGAGATGCCTGGAATCGTGGTCGGCGTAGACGGCTCGGACCATTCCCACCGCGCTCTTATCTGGGCGATGCGGCAAGCCGCACAGCAGCATGTACCGCTCACGGTCATGACGGTCCGGCCGGACCCGGTTCGCCCGGTCACCGACATTTACTGGGGAGCGCACGCATACCCAGAGGACAGCCATAATCCCGAGGTCGCACGGAAGGCGATCGAGGAAATTGTGGAACAGGCGAGAAACGAAATCGGCGAAACGGCGCCTCAGGTAACCGTGAGCGTGGTCACGGGCGATCCGGCGGAAGAGCTCATCAAGGCCTCGCGTGACGCCGACCTGGTCGTCGTGGGGTCGCGCGGCAGCGGCGGGTTCGCCTCGCTCCTGATGGGCTCGGTGAGCAGCAAGGTCACACACCACGCAGCCTGTCCCGTCGTGGTCGTCCGCGGGGAAGGCCAGGCTTCATAGCCGGGCCGTACCGGGCGGATACCTGGGCGGTGCCCTGCGACTCGTCGCGTTCGGAGACGAATTGGACAAGGAGTTGCCCAGATGATCGTCGACTGTGCTCACTACAAGGACGGCCACCGGCGCGATGATGGCCCGGTGTCGCTTGAGGAAGCAGCGGCCCGGCGCGACGAGGGTGGCTTCGTGTGGCTGGGCCTGTTCGAGCCCACGGAAGCGGAAATGGATCAGGTGCGCCTCCTGTTCGGGCTGCATGAGCTGGCGGTGGAGGACGCGCTGAACTCCCACCAGCGGCCGAAGATCGAGATCCACGACAAGGACCTGCGGCTGGTCATCCTGCGCACCGCGCGCTATGACGAGGAGGCGGAAGAGGTCGAGTTCGGCAACATCGCCGTCCTGCTCGCGCCGACCTTTGTGATCACCGTGCGCCAGGGAGTGGCGAGCGATCTGCGCGACGCCAGGCAGCGGCTTGAGCAGCGGCCGGAGTTGCTGGCCGCGGGCAGCTCATCCGCGCTCTGGGCGATCCTGGACGAGGTCGTGGACAACTACGCGCCCGTCGTTGCCGGGCTCGAGCGCGACATCGATGAGGTCGAGGCCACCGTCTTCTCCGGCAGCGTCGCGCCCACCGAGCGGATCTACTCGCTGCGCCACGAGGCGACCAACTTCTACCGCGCGGTCCATCCGCTGCTCGCCGTGGTCGCCACGGTCAAGCGCACCACCCTGGCCCGCGAGCTGCGGCCCTATCTGCGCGACGTCCAGGACCACCTGATCCAGATAGAGGAGGAGGTGGCCACGCAGCGCGACCTGCTCGGCACGGTGCTGCAGGCCAACATGGCGGTGCTCTCCGTCGAGCAGACCAGGGTCAGCGTCCGGCAGAACGCCACCATCGAGCAGCTCACGGTCCTGGCGACGGTCTTCCTGCCGCTGACCTTCATCACCGGCTTCTTCGGCCAGAACTTCGGCTGGCTGGTCCGCCACATCGAAGGTTTGCCCGCGTTCATCCTCTATGGCATCGGCGGCCTCGTCGTGCCGATGGTGCTGTTGTTCTCCTGGCTGAGATTCCGCATGCCAAAGGCAGACACCAGCGCGGCCGGCGAAGCCGCCGGGTAGCGCAGTGCCGGTGAGCCAGCCGGGCTCTCCAGCCTGCCGCGGCCGGCCGGCTCAGCCCACCTGGCCGGTGACGTAGGCCTCAGTGCGGCTGTCGCGCGGGTCGTGGAAGATCTGCTCGGTTCGCCCGTACTCGACGAGCACGCCCGTGCGGGTGTCGCTTTCCTCGTTACGGAGCACGGAGAAGAAGGCGGTGCGGTCACTGACCCGGGTGGCCTGCTGCATGTTGTGGGTGACGATGACGATGGTGTACTGCGGCTTGATCGCCCGCATCAGGTCCTCGATGGCGCTCGTCGCGATCGGGTCGAGCGCCGAGCACGGCTCGTCCATGAGGATCACGTCCGGCTCGACGGCGAGCGTCCGGGCGATGCAGAGGCGCTGCGCCTGCCCGCCGGACAAGCTCAGGCCAGACGCCTTCAGCCGGTTCTTCACCTCGTCCCAGAGCGCGGCCTGGCGCAGCGAGCGCTCGACGATCTCGTCCAGCCTGCCGCGGTTGTGCTCGCCGTTGATCCGCGGCCCGTAGGCGACGTTGTCATAGATCGACTTCGGGAACGGGTTCGGCTTCTGGAAGACCATGCCGATGCGGCGGCGCACGGCGATCGGGGAGACATCCTTGCCGTACAGCGAGGCGCCGCGGTAACGCACGTCACCCTCGACGCGGGCACTCGCCACGAGGTCGTTCATCCGGTTCAGCGTCCGCAGCACCGTCGTCTTGCCGCATCCGGACGGGCCGATGAACGCCGTGATCTCGTTCTCGTAGATGGACAGCGAGACGTCGGTGACGGCACGGAAGGAGCCGTAGTAGCACGACACCTTCTCGGCATCGAAGACGGTGTTACCCGTCCCCGACCACGCCTGCGGCTGGGGCACTGGCTGGGCCTGCGGCTCGGCCGCTGGCGCGGGCGGCTGAAGACTGGTGACGATGTCCTGCTCAGGCTGTTCCATGATGTTCCCTAGCGCGAGTACCTGGTGAACCGTGCGGTGATGATGCGAGAGGCGATCATAAGGACGAAGGCGATCACGATGAGGGTGAGCGCCGCGCCCCAGGCGCGGTCCTGCGCGCCGGTGTACGGCGAGATCGCGTTGGCGAAGATCTGCGAGGGTATCGAGGTGTTGGGCCCGCTGAACACGTTCCTGTTCACCGTGGTCACGGTCAGGATGGTGAACAGCAGCGGCGCCGTCTCACCGGCGGCCCGGGCGACGGCGAGCAGCGCGCCGCTGACGATCCCGCCGACCGCCGCGGGCAGCACCACGGTCATGGTCACGCGGGACTTGGTGGCGCCGAGCGCGTAGCTTCCCTCGCGCAGCGGGTTCGGCACCAGCTTCAGCATCTCGTCTGTGGAGCGGATAACGACAGGCAGCATCAGGCAGGCCAGGGCGATAGCGCCGGCCAGGCCGGAGAAGCCGAAGTGCAGCACCCAGATCGAGAAGACGAAGAGACCCATGACGATCGACGGCACGCCCGTCATCACGTCGGCCATGAACCCGATGAGCCTGCCCAGCACGCCCTTGCCGCCGTACTCGTTGAGGTAGATCGCGCCCAGTATGCCGAGCGGCACGGCCATGAGCGTGGCGAGCCCCACGATCTCGAACGTGCCGACTATCGCCGGCCCTATTCCGCCGATGCCCGCGGGCACTACCTGCGGGGGGATGGAGCCGGTGAGGAATTGCCAGCTGATGATCCCGATACCGCGGGCGACGACCGTGATCAGGACGAACACCAGCGGGATCACGACGAGCACGAACGCGACCACCATCAGCACGGTCGCGATGCGGCTCTTGGTGCGCCGCCAGCCCTTCGCCTCGTGGAGATCGGGCTGCTGTCCGGTGATGGCAGCCATCAGGCACTCCCCTGCTCGGCGGAGCGTCCCACAATCGCCCGGGCAATGACGTTGACAATGATAGTAAACGCGAACAGGAGCACGCCGAGCCCCATCAGCGCGGCGCGGAACACCCCGGAGGCCTCGCCGAACTGGTTCGCGATGACCGCGGGCATGGAGTCGCCGGGGGCGAACAGGTGCGACGTGATCGTGGCGGACGAGCCGATCACCAGCGCCACCGCGATCGTCTCGCCCATCGCCCGGCCCAGGCCGAGCAGCACCGCCCCGACGATGCCGCCCTTGCTGTGCGGCCAGACGGCGCCCTGGATCATCTCCAGGCGGGTGGCGCCGAGCGCGTACGCGCCCTCTTTGTCGATCGTCGGCACCGTCGCGATCACCTCGCGCGACAGCGAGGTCACGATCGGCGTGATCATGAAGGCCAGGATGATGCCGGCGGTGAAGAACGAGGCCCCGCTGGTGGGCGGCCCGAACAGCGAGTCGAGCACCGGGATGCCGGTGACGGCCGAGCCGATGTGGGCGTAGATCTTGGCGATCCAGGGGGCGAACACCAGGATCCCCCACAGGCCCCAGACCACCGATGGGACCACCGCGAGGAGGTCGATCACGTACACGATCGGCCGCGCCCACCGGTACGGCACGACCTCGGTCAGCAGCAGGGCGATGGCCACGCTGACCGGGACGGCCATGATGAGGGCGATCACCGCGGTGATGGCCGTGCCGTAGATGAAGGCAAGCGCGCCGAACTGATTGGTCGCGGGGTTCCAGGTGGTACCGAAGATCCCCCACCCCTCGGCCTTGAACCACGGCGCGGCCTGCTGGGTAGTGGTGAACGCGATCAGGACGAGGATCACCAGCACCAGCAGCCCAGCCGCCAGCGTGATGACCTGGAAGGTGCGGTCGCCGAGTGGCCGCCGCTCGGACAGGGGGCGGGCGGGCCCGGCCGGACTGGCCGGACCCGCCTGCTGCGTCACAGTGCTCACGACAGCTAGCCGATCTGATCAACGCGCGCCACGGTGCTCATGACGCGCCCGGTTACGAACCTATCTTGCTGAGCGCTGCCTTGGCCTTCTGGTCGATGCTGGCAGGCAGCGGCGCGTAGCCCAGGCTCGGGAGCAGGTTCTGGCCGGCCCCGACCAGGTAGCCGAAGTATGCCTTGAGCATCTTCGTGGTGTTCGCGCTCGATTGCTTCTGGTAGACCAGCACCCATGACTGAGCAGGTGATCGGGTAGGACGTGGCGCCGGGCGCCCAGATCGCGCTGAACGTCAGGTCGGGCTTGACGGTGGCGTTGTCGGCGGCGGCCGTGGCCGCCGAGACCGACGGAGCGACGTAGTCGCCGGCCTGGTTCTTGATGGAGGCGTAGGTCAGCCCGGAGGCCTTGGCGTCGGCGTAGTCCACGTACCCGATGGCGCCGGGGGTGGTCTTGACGATCTGCGCCACCCCGCCGTTGCCGTTGCCGCCCCGGCTGGTGGCGGGCCAGGAGATGGTCGAGCTGCTGCCGAGCTTCCAGACGCCCGGCGCGCCTTCCACGAGGAACTGGGAGAAGTTCTGCGGTGGTGCCCGAGGAGTCCGAGCGGTGGGCAATGGTAATCGCGGTGCTGGGCAGCTTGACGCCGGGGTTGAGCGCCGTGATCGCCGGGTCGTTCCACTTCGTGATCTTGGCCTGGAAGATGTCCGCGATGACGGGTGCCGTCAGCTTCAGGCCGGTGACGCCCGACAGGTTGTACGAGACCGTGATCGGACTGATCAGAATGGGGTAGTAGAGCACCGTCTTGCCCTTGAAGTTCGCCACCTCGTCGGAGGGGATCGGCGAGTCCGAGCCCGCGAACTGGACGACCCCCGAGGCCAGGTCCGTGCGGCCCTTGCCCGAGCCGCCACCGCCGTAGTTGACGGTCATGCTGGGCTGGACCGACTTGTAGGCCTGGATGGCCGCCTGCTGATAGACAAGCTGCAGCGTCGACCCGCTCGCGTTGAGCGTGCCGCTGAGGCTGCTCGACGAGGAGCCTCCGCCGGACGAACTGCTCGATGAACTGCAGGCGGCAAGCGACAAAGCCATTGCGGTGAGGGCGGCCCCCGCCATCACGGCGCTGTGAGTGCGCACACGTTGCATGTTTGATATCCCTTCTCAACTACCGGCCGAGTTTTGCGAGCAGGATGGCCCTTTGACGGCGTACAAGGCGGTTGCGGCCTGGCCGAGGACGATGCTATCGGCCGCCCCGGGGCCTCGCCGATCGCCCCGAGGCCGGAGGTCGGGCCCGTGTGCTCCATCATTTCCCGGCCGGCCACGGCCTTGGGATCACGGAACAGCGGACCGACGGTGCATGCGGCTGACCTGGGAATTGTCACCGCGACGGCGCGGTCGTGCAGCGCCCGCGGCCCTTGCCGCCCGCGGGCAGCCACTGCTCTCATGCTTCTCCCCCATACCGGCAACTTCGTCGGGTACTTACCGGGGACTACCAGCGCGGACCGTGATCTTTCACAATCGGTTAATTATGGGCGCCTAGCCCAGTGCCGGCCAAGAGTATTTTGATAAATGTTCACTTTCGTGTCATCTATAATTTGGTTTTACGTCACTTAGGCTTTTCCCTCGCGGCGTGACCGGTATCAAAATCGCCAGGCTGAACGACGCGTTCCATTTTGGCACACTCTTGTGCCAGCGTGCTCAGCGTGCTTGGGCGCGCAGGTTTGGCCCCACTAGGCTTTATCCCATGGGTGAACACCGGCAGGAATTTCAGCGCGAGCTGGAGGCCATCGAAGCCAAGGTCATCGAACTATTTGCCATGGTCGCCGAGGATCTGCCCACGGCGACCCAGGCCCTCCTGACCGGCAACAACGAGGCGGCACAGGTGCTGGCCGAACGCGACCAGGTCATCGACGCTCTTTACACCGAGACCGACGAACTCGTGAACCGGGAGATCCTGCTGCAGGCACCCGTCGCGTCAGACCTGCGCTTCCTGCTCTCCGTGCTGCGCATCGTGCCCGAACTCGAACGCTCCCACGACCTTGTGGTGGAGATCGCCCGGAAGGCCGACCACCTGCTCAGCGAGGACCTCTCGCCGCGCAGCCGGGGGCTCGTCGAGCGAATGGGGGATCTCGCAGCCACCATGTGGCGCCAGGCGGCGGACGCCTGGTACAAGCGGGACCGTTCCGTCGCGTTCGCGCTGAGCGAGCGTGACGACGAGATGGACGACCTGCACGCCAGCTTGATAGCCGAGCTTGCCTCAGGACGGATGACACTGCCGGTGACGATGGAGATGACGCTGGTGGCGCGCCTGTACGAGCGTCTTGGCGACCACGCGGTCAACATCGCCCGCCGGGTGGCCTACCTCGCGGGGTCTAACCCGAAGATCCCAGGCGGCGACTCCTGACGGATCGCTTGTGCCGGTGACCGGGCGGCCGGTGACCGGGCGGCTGCCTGCCGCCCGGCGAGAAGGATGGTGCGCCCTGCCCGCCGGGCGGCCGGTGCGCGCCTAGAAGGCGCCGGTCCCGTCGGGGCTGCCCAGGCCGGTCGGGGCGTCGTAGCCGTGCTTCGCCACGCACAGGTAGTCGAACCCGCACGAGGCACCATGGCCTCGGTTGAACCAGTCGTTGTTCCCCTGCGTGACGTCGAACAGCTCGCTGGCATGGGAGTACTCGAAGCCCGGCTGGACGGTGGACGCGTTGCCGGCCAGGCCGTACACCCCGGCGATCAGCGGGGAGGAGGCGCTGGTCCCCTCGACGGTGAGCCAGGGGCCGACCCCCTTGGGCAGCGAGGTGTCGTAGAGGGCGACGTTCGTGGCGACCGCGGCCACGTCGGCCGAGGTGCGTCCGGGGCAGTGCGGGTCATGCTGCCAGCTCGGCTTGGCCACATAGGCCGAGCAGCCGCTGCCCGAGGCGCCGACGTTGTCGTTCCAGACCGTTTCCTTCCAGCCCCGCGCGCTCTTGGACTTGACGAGCTTGGTGCCGCCGGCCGCGGTCACGCTGGCCAGGTTCGCCGGGAACTGCGCCGCGGTGTACCCGAAGTCCCCCGACGAGGCGACGATCACATGGCCCGGGTGGACGTAGTGCTTGGCCACACCCTGGGTGAACCCGTCCTCCCTGGCGCCGTAGGAGTTGGAGACGACCTGTGCGCCCAGCTTGATCGCGGTGTCCTCGCCCGCCGCGAGGTCGGCGAACGTCGGCTGGGTGCCCTCCACGACGATGATCCTGCAGAGCGGGCATGCCGCGGAGACCATCGACACGTCGAGGGTCTCTTCGACCCCCCACCCGGTCGGGTCGGGCCTGGGCAACGGCGACGGCTTGCCCTGCTGGTTGACGATCCGCAGGCAGCCGCTTGCCGTCGTGCACGGCGGCAGCCCGTACTGCTTGCGGTACACCGCCAGGTCGGACGCCAGGTGCGGGGTGCTGAAGGCGTCCACGATCGCCACCGTCTGGCCCGTGCCGCCCTTGGTCACCGGCAGCTTGTACGCCGACTCGATGGTGGTCGCGCCGACGCCTTGGGGGGTGGTCAGGGCGGCCGGGACCCGGTTGCCCGCCGCCCTCTCCGCGAGCGCCCGGTTCACCGCGGTCTGCGGCGCGTACAGCGTCAGGCAGCGCGGGGTATTCGGGCGCGCGACCGGGCATGCCCGGCGCATCGACGGCGCCGGCGCCGCGGCGGCCGGGACCGTCGCGGTGAGCGTGCCGGCCAGCGTCAGCGTGGCACCGGCCGCGATCGCAATCCTGCTGATCCTCATCTGGCTGCTCCCTGGTCTGCTGATCGGGACGAACTGTCGGCGGATCCATGGCAGGCCGTGCCGCGCCAGCCGGCGCGGGCCGCTGCCTGGCTGGTCATGACCCGACCTGGTAGGCGTTGATCAGGGTCTCGGCGATAGTCCCGCCGGCCGCGTCGGCGGCGCTGGTGCGCAGCGACACCTTGACCCCCGCAGGAGCGGTGAACGACGCCGTGTAACTACCGGCCGAACCGGTCACCGCCGCCTGGTGCCAGCTCTTCCCGCCATCGAAAGACACCGCCACCTTCGCCCCCGTCACCGCCACCGCCCTGGCCAACTGCAAATGCCCCACCGTGACGTGCACCACCTGGGCACCCGCCGGCGCCGACCCGGACAGCGACAGCCCCGCCACCGCATACCCCAGCGTCATCATCGGCTCCACCGCACAGGAGCGCGCAGGGTGGATCAGCCCCTGGAAACCGGCCTTGCAGGTCCACCCGGCCGGCAGCGTGCCGCGCGCCTCGTGTGCCGACCGCCAGGTCCACACCGTGTGGCTCGATGTGGTCAGGGCGAAGATCTTGCCCGAGCCGCCCGAGTCGAGGGCGAACCGGACGGTCCCCGGGTGCGGGCTCAGCGTCACGTGCGTGTCGAACTCGCCGGAGATGCCGATCTGGGCGAACTTCTTCAACGGGTTCCCCGACGCGATCGTCTTGCCGTTCTCGGCGATCAGGTAGTGGCCGGTGATGTGGTCGACCGGGCCGAACTGGCCGCCGATGAACCCGCCGTTCCCGCCGTGGCCGGGGGTGCTGTCGCTGAACGGGGTCACGTCCAGGGTCAGCGTGTCGCCGGTACGGGACGCCGACGGCAGCGTGGGTGACAGGTTCGCCGGGCCGACGAGGTTGACGTTGTAGCCCTCGTGCAGCGGATAGGCGTTCCAGTTCTCCGTCGTCTGCTCGCCCGCGTGGAAGCTGCGGTAGTCGTCGGACTGGCCGCCGGCGATGTTGCTGTAGGTCTGCGAGTAGCTGTCGCCCCACTGGATCCCCGGGTTGCCGGTCATGTACTCGGTTTCCTGGCTGGGCACGGGGAACGGGTTGATCGGGATCAGGAAGAAGTCGTTCCGCTGGATCGGGAGGATGCCGAACCGGTACTGGGCGCCGACGCCGGTCACGTCGGAGTAGTAGCTGGCGTTCGCCGTGGCCAGGCTGGCCGGGGCCACCACGTGCCGTCCGGACGGGATGAGCCCGCTGGTGTCGCCGAAGTCAAGGTTGTACTGGTAGGGGGTGCCCGAGGCGGCCTTCGGGGAGCCGAGCTGCGCCGAGGTGACCACCGCAAGCTTGCCCACGGTGGGCGGCTGCGTGGTCGGGCTGACGTAGATCGGGAAGTTGGCTCCCCAGCTCGCGCTGAACGTCTTCCCGTCCGCGGTGCCCCGCCGGAACTCGACCGTGAGGTTGCCTAGCGCCGTGGGCCGCGTCGTGACCATCTTGATCTCACTGCTGGCCGCCTGCGCGGACATCACCACGGTCTTGTCCCCGCCGGACACGGTGAACTGCGGGAGGACGTCGAGCCGCTCCGCCGGGAGACCGGTCCTCGGGAACACAAAGAAGTCACCGATTGCCCAGTAGTGCCCGGCCGGGACGCTGAACTTGGTGACGCCGTTGCTGAAGAAGTTGTCCGATTCGACGGGGTCGTCGAACCGCTGGATGCTGTCAGCGTTGAGCACCAGCACGTCGTCACCGGTGTCCGGCTGGCCCGAGGTGTCGGTGGCGGTGACCGTCAGCGTGTGCATGCGGAATCCCGGGGAGCGCCGCGGCGCCAGCGCCGCCCGCGCGGCACCGGCCGGCGACCCGGCCAGGCTGACCGACACGCCATCGGCGAAGATCCCGTCCTGCCCGTAGCTCCCCCGAGGCGTGGTCGGCCAGGAACTGCCCGGCCAGCGCGGCACCGAACGACCGGGCACCCGTGGCCGTCAGGTACCCCCTGGCCAGCCCCGCGGACCCGCCGGTGAGGTGCACGCCCGGCAGCGACGGCAGCTTCCCCCGGTAGGCAACCGTCACCGGCAGCCGCCCGCCGGTCTCGGCGGCCCGCAGCGAGCTGAGCCGGAACAGCGCCGGATCCAGCCCGCGGCCGAGGTAAGGCAGGGCCATGTGCGGGATGACCAGCCCGCCGGGGCCCGAGCCAAGCGCGACCAGTTCGCCGGCCAGCGCGCTGGCGGCACCCGGCAGCACCCGTGCCGCCGCCGGCGCACCTGGGGCACCCAGCATCAGCCGGTCGCCGTTCACCAGCAGGACGGTGCGCGCGGCGGCACCCTGGGTGCCGGCCGGGCCCGCCGCCGTCGCGCTCGCGGCCGCCGCGGCGGTGCTGGCAGCCAGTGCCGCCGCCGTAATGACTACGCCGAACCGGGCCGTTGCCCGTCGTGCCGGATGATGACGCACGCTGCCTCCTCGGGGAGCACCCGGGCTTACGGATCCGCCCGGGCGGTGGCTAACCGGACTGTTCATTATGTTTGCATTCCAGAGTAGTTTGCAAGATAGATTCACGTGGTCTGATAGGCGCCGAGCAGGGTCTCGGTGATCGTCGCGCCGGCCGCGTCGGCGGCACTGGTGCGCAGCGACACCTTGACCCCCGCAGGAGCGGTGAACGACGCCGTGTAACTACCGGCCGAGCCGGTCACCGCCGCCTGGTGCCAGCTCTTCCCGCCATCGAAAGACACCGCCACCTTCGCCCCCGTCACCGCCACCGCCCTGGCCAACTGCAAATGCCCCACCGTGACGTGCACCACCTGGGCACCCGCCGGCGCCGACCCGGTCAGCGACAGCCCCGCCACCGCATACCCCAGCGTCATCATCGGCTCCACCGCACAGGCACGGCCCAGCACGGTTCCGGTCGGCTCGATGGCGCAGCCCCATCCGGCCGGGAGCCGGGCACCGCTGCTGGTGTGCCGACCGCCAGGTCCACACGGTCCGGCTCGACGTGGACAGGGTGTAGATCTTGGCCTTCCGTGTCGCGTCGAGGACGAGCCTGACGGTGGACGGGCGCGGGCTCAGCGTCACCCTGGTGTGGAACTCGCCACCCGGGCCGACCGCGCCCTGCAGCGGGTTCCCGGCAGCGATCGTCTTCCCGTTCTCGGTGATCAGGTAGTGACCGCTGATCTTTCCGAACGATCCCGCGAACCCGCCGAAGAAGCCGGAGGCGCCGACATGCCCCAGGGTGCTGTCGCTGAACGGCATCACATCCAAGGTCAGGGCGTCGCCCGCGCGGGATGCCGAGGGCAGGGCGGCTGCCACGTTGGCCGCGCCGATCAGGTTGGTGTTGTAGCCCGCGTGCAGCGGGTAGGCGTTCCAGTTCTCGGTCAGCCGCTGGCCGGCCTGGAACGTCCGCAGGTCGTCGGTCTGGCCGCCGGCCAGATTCTGGAAGGACTGCTCGTAGCTGTCCGACCACAGGACCGCGGGGTTGCCGGTCATGTACTCGGTCTCGGTCCGCGGTACGTGCATCGGCTGGAACAGGACACCGAATAGCTCGTTCCATTGCGGAGCGAACACACCGAACCTGGAGGAGTAGCCGGTGGTGGGCACGTCGGAGTAGTAGGCGGCATGCACCGTGGCCAGTCCGGCCGGGCGCACCACATGACGCTGCGAGCCGATGAGCCCGTTGGTGTACCCGTAGGCAACGTTGTACTGGTACGGGGTGCCCGCGGCTTGCCGCGGCGAGTCAAGCTGGGAGTTCACATACATCTGGAGCGTCCCCGCGGCGGGGCGCTGGGTGGTCGGGCTGAAGTACAGCGGACCGCCTATGTACCAGAAATCGGCCACCGAGCCGGCCGGGGTGGGATGCCGAAGCTCGACGTTCAGGTTGAACGTCGGCACCGAGGGCCGCGGCGTCACCATCTGGACCTTGCTGTCCGCCGATCGCGCCGCCATGTGCACCGTGACATTCCGGGACGCCGTGATCTGCGGTACGATCACCGAGTAGGCCGCGGGCGCCGCCTTGCCGTGGATCGGGCCCTGGAAGATCCCGAGGGCCCAGAAGTTGCCGGCCGGCACGCTGAACTTCGCGGTGCCGTGGTCGAAGAAACTCTGCGATTCGACCGGGTCGTCGTAACGCTGGGCGTTGTCGGCGTCGAAGACGAACACAACGTCCCCGGTGTCGGGTTTGCCGGCCAGGTTGGTGCCGGTGACGGTGAGGGTGTGCATCGGGAAGGCCGTTGCCCGGCGGACCGTAGCGGCGGGGCCGCCGGCGAGGCTGACCGACACCCCGCCCGCGAACATGCCGTCCCTGCCGTAGCTGCCCGTGGCGTGATCGGCGGCGAACTGGCGGGCCAGCGCTGCTCCGAAGGCGGTCGCACCGGCGGCCGTGAGGTAACCCTGGGCCGTTCCGCCGCGGGCGCGCGTGATCGTCATGCCGGGCAGTACAGGGACCTTGCCCTGGTAGGTCACTGTCACCGGCAGCCGGCCGCCGGTCTCCACGTGCTGCAGGGCACTGGTTTCGAACAGGCCGGGTGCCAGGCCGTGCCCCAGGAAGGGCAATGCGACCCGGGGAATCGCCAGGACGGTGCCGCCGAGGTCCAGCCCGACCAGCGGCCGGGCGGAGCCGACCGCCCCCGGCAGGATGCCGAGGACCCGCGGTCCGCCAGCGGCAGGGGGAAGCAGCCTGTCCCCGTTGATCATCAGAATGCTCCGCGGTGCCCCGCCGGCCTCTGTCGCAGCGGCGGGGATGCGCAGAGCCTGCCTGGTCAGTGCGCTGCCCGGGATGACGCTCACGCCGGCGGCCAGCACCGTCGCGGCCATGGTCAGGAACGCCAGGGTGACGGCGGACCGCCGTGGGTGATGACGCACGACTGCCTCCTTGACGCGGCACGCCGGGCCGGTGAACCGGCCCGGCCGCCGTGAACGAGCGGGACGGGGAGGAGCTCTGGCAGGTGCAGGCAAGGCAATCGGAGGCCGGTGAACCTCCGTCCTATAGACGACGCCTGGCATAGGGATGTTGCCCGGCAACACGGAAAATGTTTTCCGTCCCGCGGAGAGCGGAGTCAGGGCATTCGCAACGGCGCTGGTCAAACGGTGCGACGCTGGCCCGCCACGCGGAGCCGTAATGACCAGGAGCAGATCAAGCGTCGCAGAGGGCAAGCAGCTTGGTGACCGTGGACCAGTTGCGGGCGGTCCCGGCGGCGACCGGGCTGGCGGACCGGCCCAGCAGGAACAAGGCAAGCTCGCTGCGGCCGAAACCGTCCGGGGTGTGCAGGTACAGGGTGCTGCCTGCGACCTGGGCGGTGTCATTGCCACTGCCCCGCTCCGCGGCGCGCCGCTGCCCCGCCTCGATGGCTTCCGCCGCCTGCTCAGGGACCGGGCCGCGGAAGAACACCGCGTGCACCATCTTGGGGTTCGGCTCGTCCGGGTAGGGGTTGTCCCGCACGGCCCGCGTCAGGTCGGCGCGGGACAGCACGACCACCGCGGGCTTGACCCCCAGGTTGCTCGCGATGGCCTCCTCCAGGCCGGCCGCCAGCGCCTCGGTGTCCGCCTCGCCGCTGGTGAACAGCACGTTGCCGCTCTGGATGTAGGTCGCCACATCGGTATGGCCGAGCCCGGCCACCACCGCGCGCAGATCCGCCATCGAGACCTTGTTGCGGCCGCCGACGTTGATGCCGCGCAGCAGGGCGATGTGAGTGGCCATAGCAGCATCCTGCCGCAAGGCGCCCGGCAGGCGCGCGGCCCGCTCAGTGTCTGGGGCGCAAGGCGCCCGGCAGGCCCGCGCGGCCCGCTCAGTGTCTGGGCGCAAGGCGCCCGGCCGGCCTGCGCGGCCGCTCACCGGCGGCGCTTGCGCCAGTCGGGGGGCTCCGGGGGCGGGCCGAGGTTCGGCGGCGGCTGGCCGCGGCCCGAGCGCCAGGCCACCGGCTGCGCCGCTGGCGTACCGCGCGGCGTGGCCGGCGCACCGCGCGGCGCGGTCGGCGCACCGGCTGGCGCACCGCGCGGCGCGGCCGGCGCACCCATCGACGGCGTCGGCTCACCCGTCGGCGAGGCAGGCTTACCGGCCGGAGCGGCTGGCGCACCGGGCGGCGCGATCTCGGTGGCCAGGCGCGCCTCGTCGAGGCTGCGCCAGGTGACCGTGGACAGCGTGGCGATGGCCGGGTTGGCGTCGGCCAGCACGACGTGCCGCCGCGGGCCGGAGGCGTAGCTGACGATCACCGCGCTCGGCGGCAGCCGCTGCAGTTCTTCCGGTTCCACGAGGAACTCGCGCGAGCGCTGGACGGTCCGCCCCAGCGACTCGTTGAGCCCGATCGCCCGCGACGTGGTGACCCCCCAGGACGTGCTGGTGTTGATCCCGTCGGTAAGCGAGTCCGTGTCGCTGGTGCCGCGTGACTCGCTGGCCTCGGTGCTGTCAGAGCCGGACCGGGGAGCCAGCGGCGCGCCGCCCGGGCGGGCGCGGCCGCGGCCCTGGCTGCTCCCCGAGGTCTGGCTGCGCGACCGTGCCACGGAGACCGACTGTGCCGTGCCCACCGTGGAGGTGTAGGAGTCCCCGGCGGTGTCGCTGACGGAGGCGCCCACGGTGTCGGTGAGCTGGCTCAGCACGAAACGGTGCTGTGCGCCGATCTGCTCGCTGGCCGCCTTGGCGTCCTCGGCGTTGCCGAGGCGCATCACCGCCAGCGCCGCGTTCCCGCGGCCGAGCCGCTGCGCGACGTGCGGCGGAATCGACCGGTAGGCCACGACCAGTCCGGTCCTGGTGGCCTCGCACGCGCCCGCGAGCCGGTCGATCAGCTCCCCGGGGAGCACCTGGGCCCCGGCCACGCAGACCGTGTGCCGCCACGGCCGCCCGGGACGGGCCTGGCGGAGCAGGTGGGTGAGGGCGACCGTGACATAGGCCGCCAGCACGCCGTTGCCGAACGCGCCGCCGCCGGGATCCGCGGACACCACCCGAAGCCTGCTCCGCGGCACCGGGGCCGGATCGCTGCCGAGGCGCTCAAGCACCCGCAGCCGCGCCTCCAGTGCCCAGGCCCGCTCGATGACCACCCGGTCCGCCGCGCCGCGGCCGAACAGCCCGGTGATGCGGTCAAGCTGGACCGCGGTGAGCCGCCCCCGGCGGACGTCCTCTCGCGGGTCCCCCACCTGCGCCAGCGCCCGCAGGGCCGCGGTCACCTGGCAGATCTGCGCGCCGTCTCCGAGCACCTCGAGCAGCCGGGCGAGCAGCGCGTGATCGGGTGCCGGGTCGTGGCCGCCCGCCGCGGCCCGGTCGGCCGACGCGCAGGCGGTCAGGATGTCCGCCATGGCCGTGGCGGGCAGGCCCACCCCGAGATCGAACCTGGGCAGGTCACCGGGCAGCACCCAGACGAGCGGGCCGACGCCGAGCGGTCCGGCCAGCGCGACCAGGTCCCTGGCCACCGCGCCCTCGGACAGGTCGAGGACCGTGATCGCGTCCCCGCTGGCCAGCCGGGGCACGCCGACGCTGGTCAGCAGCGCCGACCACCCGGCCATGGTGCCCCCGACCAGGTCGACCCGGTCGGTCTGTTCCGGCAGCACCACGGGATACCAGAGCGCCTGGCCGCGGAACGCGCGCTGGCGGCTCTGCCAGGCCCGGAACCGGCGGGCGTGTTCCTCCTGAGCCGCGAACAGGTCCCGCTCCTGCGCCGCGCGAGCGGCGTCGACGCGGCGGGTCTCCGCCGCGATGGCGGCCTTCAGCCCCTGCCGCCCCCGCCAGGCGCTGACCGCGCCCGCCGCGGCCAGGCCCCCGAACGTCACCACGCCAAGACCGGTGAGCACCGGATTCAGCCAGCCTGCCCAGCCGAGCAGGACCGCCACGCCGGCCAGCAGTACACCGCCGGCGGCGGCCTGCCTGGCCGGGCGGCTGATCAGCGTTTCCTCCCGCCGCTGCGCGGCCAGCCAGCCCGGGTTGAGCCGCTCAGGGTCCGGGGGCACCGGCCGCCGCGGCGGCAGGCCCGGGTCCGCGTGCAGCAACTCATGCTGCCAGCCCAGGCTGACCTGGCCGGGTTGGATCGCCGCGGTCGTCACGGCCGCTCCCAGGGGGCGGGAAGGCCGGCCGACGGTTCCGGCCGCGCCGGCAGCGGCCCGCTGACGCTGCGGCACGGCGCCCGCACGGTCACCGCGGCACCGCCCGCGCGCGCCGCGGTCATGCCGGTGACAAGCACGAAGTCACCGCTGCGCAAGGCGCACAGGGCGGCCGCCTGCACCACGGGAACTTCCATGGTGCCTAACGGAACCGCGTGGCTGGCCGCGGCCCCGGCGGATATGCCGTCCTCGGTTCCGGTCCCAGGCTGGGCCAGGACCTGGCCGAGGGGCACGATCGTGGTACCGGTCAGCGGGGCAAGTTCCGCGGCCAGCCGTGGGTCCGCCAGCCGGTGGAAGACGGCGGCGCTGACCTGGCCGGCGATCCGGGCCGCCGGCTCCGGCACGGCCGTGGCCAGCACCGGCGCCAGGCCGGTGGGGCTGCCAGCAGCGATGAGCCCGGCCACGGCTGCCGGATCCACCCCGTCGCATTCGGTGAGCCAGCACAGGCCGTCGGGTGCGATCCCGCCGCGGTACAGGCTCACGAACAGGCCGGCCAGGTCCGCGGCAACCAGCCCGGCAATCACCCTTGCCGCGGGCCCGTGCCCGGGGCCGCCCAGCGCGAACAGCGCCACGCCGCGCTGCCGCACCACGTCGGCCAGGCTGGCGCCGGTCCGGTCCCGGGCTGCTGCCCCGCGGTCCCCACGGCACGGCCGCCAAGGCGGCCTGCTGCTCCGCGCTGGCCGGCACCCGGGGCTCATACCGTGGCCCGCCGGGCCCCCCGAACACGTGCAACGGGGCTCGCGCCGCCCCGCAGAGGGCGGCGAGCATGCCTGGCAGGTCACGGTCCCCGGTGAGGTCCACCACGATCACCGGTTTGCGCCGGAGGATGGCCGCGCGGGCGATTTGCAGGCCCGATGCCAGCACCGCCGGGGCCGCCGCGCCGGCCACAAGCACGCCGCCGCCAGCGTCACGCCAGCACAGCACGGCCGCCCGCCCGGTGGCCGCCTCGACGCCGAGGCGCGCCCCGTCCCTGGTGAGCAAGCGCCCGCCCCGCAGCGCGGCAGTGGCCTGCCTGCGGTGCCAGAGGCTGACCAGGCCGGCGCGGGCCGCGGGCAGGTCCCACTCGTCGGTGTGCAGCCACCGCACCCACCACGCCACGGTGGCCACGCCCGCGGCCAGGATCAGCGCCAACGGGAACTGACCGGGTAACCCGTGTGCGATCGCTGCGGGCAGCCGGCTCACCGCGGCGGGGCCTGTGGCCATCGCGCTCACCGCGGCGGCCGGGCCACGGCGCAGGCCCGCCGCTGCCTCGCCGGGGCCGATCGCGAGTGCCCAGATGACGCCGCAGGCCGCCGGGACGGTCAGCCACAGCGGGCGCCACCTGGTGGCCTTGCTCACCGCGTCGAATGCCGCGGCCAGGATGAGCGTCAGCGGCGCGAATAAGACGCCCGCCACCACGGCCGCGACGGCGACCGCAGCGAGCAGTTCACCGCGGCGAGGCGTGCCGAGCGGGACGAGGTAGCGCGCCCGCCGCGGGGAGCGCTCCGGGGCGAGAGGAACGGCGGAAGGCATTTCGGGTTAAGGTTCCCAGCCGTCCGCGGTGTGTGTCCAGGCACTTGCCAAAGAGCCGCCGCCTTCGCCGGCCGGATGCTGCGGGGCGGCCTCGACGACGATGCGGAATAGTTCCGGGCGCAGCATCGCCATGGTCAGCGCCACCGGAGCACCAGTGACCGGCATGACGAAGCTCACCGTCACCGTGGCTACCGGTTCACCCGCCGACAACCGCAGGGTCCGCGCCGCGGAGGGGGGCGGCAGGCCCATCTCGATCTGCACGGCTCCCGGGCGCGGGCTCTCCGCGCCCGGGGAGCCCCAGGGAAGCGGGAACGACAGCGGCGACGGCACTCCGCTCAGTTCCTGCGGGCCGGCCGCGACCTCTTCCTCGCCGGGCTTCCCGGCCGGGATCATGCCCAGCTCGGCGGCGACCCGCTCGGGCAGGTAGCTGGCGGCAAGCGCGCCGGGCTCTCCGCCAACCGTCCACACGCACCGGACGGACAGCACCGGCTCCCCGGGAGCGACGCCGAGCGAGCGACCGATGTCCTCGGGCGGCCGGCGCACGGTCGTGTGCCGGCTCGTGCACGCGAGTTGCCCGCCCATCGGGTCGACCCGGGAGACCAGCCCGAGCACGCCCTCCAGCGGCACCCAGTACTCCGCCGGGCTGGCCCGGTACACCTGCCCGTCGGGGAGCCGCCGCACCAGGTGCCGTGCGGCCAGTTCGTCGATGGCCGCGTCGATCTCCGCGGAGCTCACGCTGTACCGCCTGGCCAGCGCGGTGAGCCGGGGCAGCCGCCAGCCAGGTTCGTGATGCACTAGCGCGGCGGCGAGCCGGTCAGCGAGGACCGCGGCAGCCGCGGGCCTGCGGCGCGGCGCGGCGCGGCCCTCATCGTCGCGAAGCACGGCGGTCACTCCGCACGGTACCGGGGGATCGCGGCGATCATCCGTCCCAGCACGGTGGTGAGGACGAACACCGGCGGGGCCGCATCGTTCGCCAGGCCGACCCAGTAGCCCCCGGGACCCGCCTGCATGGACACGATGCGCCTCGCCTATGGATCGTCACCGGAACTTCTCAGAACGGGTTTTACGCCCCCGTTCCTCCAGTGATAGGGGGCTCAGGTTATGGGAAGTTGAACAACACGAGGCTGGGAATGCGACGAGCAGGGGACGAGTTGTGAAACGAGGTCGCCGCCGCGCGTCTGTGAACCGGTTGACCGAATACGCCGGAGGGGGCAGGGTGCTTTCACCCTGCCCCCTCCGGCGTTGTTCTGCAACACTCCCACGCCGCCGGCTTAGCTCCCCGGTGCCGTGACGCTGACCGCCAGGGTCGTGGTGTGGCCGCGGTCGGCGGTCACCGTCTCCTCGGCGCGGGCACCGCCGGGTGCGAGCACCCGGACGGTCCAGTTGCCCGGCGCGGCGAAGAAGCGGAATCCGCCGTCCTCGCCCAACGGGACCTCGGCGACGAACTCGCCGTCGGAGTTCAGCAGCCGGGCATACCCGACGGGCACCGGGGCACCTCCGGCGGTCACCGCGCCCTCGATGATGGCCTCACCCTGAGGAGTTCTCGGTCACCGCGACCCCGCCCGCTGGCGCACCACAGCCTTGCGGTTCCCCGCTCACCGGCCTGTGCCCAACTCGATCGGCACCCCGACCAGGGAGCCATACTCGGTCCAGGACCCGTCGTAGTTCTTGACGTTGGCCTGTCCGAGCAGCTCGTGCAGGACGAACCAGGTGTGCGCGGACCGCTCGCCGATCCGGCAGTAGGCGATGGTGTCCTTGCCGAAGTCCAGGCCGGCCTCGTCGTCGTAGAGCTTGCGCAGGTCATCGTCTGACTTGAAGGTGCCGTCGTCGTTGGCGGCCTTCGACCACGGCACATTCTTGGCCGTGGGGATGTGCCCGGCCCGCTGGGCCTGCTCCTGCGGCAGGTGCGCGGGCGCCAGGAGCTTGCCGCTGAACTCGTCGGGCGAGCGGACGTCCACCAGGTTGCGCTGGCCGATGGCGGCGATCACCTCGTCGCGGAAGGCGCGGAGCGAGGTGTTCTGGTCCTTGGCCTGGTAGGAGGTCTTGGCCCGCTCGGGCACCTCGGTGACCAGGTCGCGCGAGTCGAGTTCCCACTTCTTGCGGCCACCATCGAGGAGCTTGACGTTGGCATGCCCGTACAGCCGGAAGTACCAGTACGCATACGCGGCGAACCAGTTGTTGTTCCCGCCGTAGAGAATCACCAGGTCGTCGTTGGAGATGCCGCGCGCCGACAACAGTTCCTCGAAGCCGTGCCGGTCCACGAAGTCACGCCGCACCGGGTCCTGGAGATCCTTCTTCCAGTCGATCTTCACCGCGTTGGCGATGTGGCCCTTGTCGTAAGCGCTGGTGTCCTCGTCCACCTCGACGATCACTACGCCGGGGTCACCGAGGTGGGCCTCCACCCAGTCGGCGTCCACCAGGACATCGGAGCGGCTCATGCAGGTACCTCCTTGTCATGCTCTGGCTGCCCCGTGTCGTGCCTGGCCGGCCAGAAGCGTCGGATCATCACATACATCTCGCAGCCCAGGCACAGGCCGAAGGCTGCGTTGAGGAAAGCCGCCGCGAGCGCGAGCGCGGCCGCGACGATGCCAAGCAGGGTCAGGCCCGTGGCATACCCGATCACCCCGATGACGCTGATGACCAGGCCGACCCACTGGGAGAACCGTGGCGGTGCCTCGTCCTCAAGCTCCCGGGGCGGGCCGAGCCGAGGGCGGACCAGCCAGCGGAAGATGAGCCCGTAGGGCGCGTACTTCAGGCCGAACACGGCGCCGATGCCGAACACGACCGCCTGGGCGCCCAGTAGCCAGGCGCTGCTGGTGATCAGCACCAGCACGAGGACCAGGGCCGACAGCGCCGCGGCGAACCGCTGTCCTCTTGGATCGACCTTCATGGCCGCACCACCCTTTCCGCTTTTCTCCAGTACTGCCGCGATTCCCGGGGATTTCGGTTTCTCCTTAAGCGCCCCGGCCGGCCGGCGCGCTAAGGCAGCAGCGAATGAGCGGAGCCGGGGTCGTGGCGGCGGCCAGGCCCGCTAGTCAGGCAATGCGGATCCCGGCGTGGCCCCGGCGACACAGGGCCGCCGCCACCCGGCAGTAGTCCACCTGACGGCGGATCGTGAGAAAGACCGACCCCGTCGGCCATGGCGGCGTGCTCGCTGGCCTGCTGGCGATCGCGGGGGCAAGCATGGCTCCGATGCTATGCGGGGGCATGCGGCCTGTCACTCCCCTGGCCCGGCCGCTGGCCCGCCGGTGGCCAGGGCCACCGCCGCCACCACGTCCTCCCGGCGCGGCAGGCCGCTCGCCCGGCGGGCGACCTGGCCCTGCGGGCCGAGCACGAACACCGTGGGGGTCCGCCGGACATCGAGCAGCCGGACCAGGTCCAGCCGGTCGGCCACGTCGATCTCCACATGGGTGACGCCGTTGTCGCGGGCGGCCACGTCGGCGAGCAGTTGCCGTGCCGCACGGCAGGGCGCGCAGAAGGACGAGGAGAACTGCACCAGGGTGGCCCGCGACCCGAGTGGCTGGCCAAGATCGGCTCCGGTCAGCGACCGATGCCCCGCCCCTGAGCGCGGCGAGGCCGCAAGCCGCCCGTCGCGGCGCCGCAGCGCGAGCCCGCCCACGGTGGCCAGCGCCAGTACGGCGGCCACCACGATCGCTCCAGAAAGCACGCCTGTCTACAGCGCCAAGCGACCGCACGGCATTCCCGGGGTTGCTGTCCGGAATCAGTCCGCGGGCGCGGACGCGACGACCTTGCCGTCGGTGATCACCTGGAAGCTGCGCACTTCATCCTCGCCGAGCCAGGTCGAGGCGGGGTACCAGGAGGTCCCCTGCGACACCTTCCAGCTACCGACCATAGACCTCCCGCCGGTGGCGTCGGTGACCTGGAACTGGCAGACGCTGCCCGGCTGCAGGCCGGTGACGTTCACATCCATCTGCGTGCCCCAGGGCTCGTGCCGGTAGCGCACCGTGAGGTGCGCGCCGGACATCGGGCCGCTGCCGCTGGCCTGTTGCCAGGCCACGGTGGGCGGCGCCGGGGCACCGGAGGGCTGTAGCGCGTTGGCCACGAAGGCGCCGCCGCCGAGGGCCACGATCGCCACGGCGGCGGCCGCGGCCACCGTGCGCCACCGGTGCATCCGCCGCACGTTGGTGGTGCGGGCGATCAGCGAAGTGAGCAATTCCGCGGAGGGCACGCCGGCGAGTTCGGGGTCCTGGTCCGCTGCTGCGAGGCGCTCGGCCTCGACGACCGGGACCTTGCGCAGCATGGCCGGAAGCCCGGCCAGGCTCGCCAGTTCCTCGCGGCACTCCTGGCAGGACGAGAGGTGCTCGTCCACCAGGGCCCGCTCGGCGGGATCGATGGCACCAAGTACATAGACGCCGAGCGCCTGCTTGATCTCGCGGCATCCAGCCATGCCGGTCACGGTGCTAGCCCCCGTTCTTCCAAGGCCAGTTTGAGCGCCCGGAGCGCGTAGAACGCGCGGGACTTGACCGTTCCCGCGGGAACGCCGAGCACGATGGCCGCTTCGGCCACCGATCTGCCCCGGTAGTACGTCTCGAGCAGGACCTGCCTGTGGTCGGGACGCAGCGCTGCCAGCGCGTCCGCGACCGCCCATGATTCGAGCACGCGATCGGCCTCATCGGGGACCGGGACGAGGTTGAGAGCGCCCTCGCCGACTTCCATCGGGCGTGCTTTTCTTGCCCTGTGCGCATCGACTGCCAGGTTACGTGCCACCGCGAACAGCCACGGCCGGGCCGGCCGCTCCGCGATCGCCTCTGGGTGGAGCCAGGCGCGCAGCAAGGTCTCCTGCACGATGTCCTCCGCCCTTTGCCTGTCGCCGTCAGTCATACGCAAGCTGAACCGCAGCAGTGCTGCCGCGTGCTCCGCGTACAGTGCGCGCACAAGTTCTTCGTCGCGTACCTTGTGGGCCGGCTCAGAGTTCCCGGCTGCTCCGTTGCGCGCCACACCCATACCACGCAGGCGGGACGTGAACGGTTCACGGCGGCCTTTCACTGGCCCTCCCCGGGCCGATGCGGGCGAGCGGGCTTAGCCCCGGGCGAACTGCACATGCCTGGCGGACGCGGCGATCCGCAGCCCATCCGGGGTGACATGCACCGACGTGAGGCGCAGGTGCAGCGGCAGGGTGCTCAGCGGGACCACGATGCGCAACTGCGAGGAGTAGGCGGACACGGGCAGGCCGGGCATCCCAGGCACGTCGACCCGGACCGGCGACACCCTGATGCCGGAATCCGACACCCCGAGGGCGACGGTGGCAGAGACCGGGATGTGCGCGCCGTGGTAGGCCAGCCTGCCTGACACGCTGAGGTTCTTCCCGTCCCGGTGGAGCCGGAACCCGCCGGGCAGCCGCCGGTCCACGGTGCCGAAACCGACCATCGCCGAGCCTGCCGCGCGCTCGGCGGTCACCATCGACGACCCGTTGCCCAGTACCTGGCCGACCGTGGCGTGCACACCGCTCAGCCGGACGTTCAGGTTGTGCAGCGTGGCACCGTCGGCAGGCACCTGGCTGGCAGAGACGTCGATCTGCCGGTAGTCGCCGGCCGCGACCTGGGTGAGGAAGGGAAACCCGGCGATCGACACCCCCGGCTTGTCCGGCAGCCCGTAGGCGCTGGTGAGCCGGTCGGAGATCTGATTCTCCGCAACGGCGACCGAGATCCGGTCGGCGGTCACCAGCAGCACGGCGAGGACGGCGACGCCGATCAGCAGCTTTCGCATGGCGGTGCCACACTACCCACCGGTTGCCGGTGGCTGCTGCGCCTCGCCGCAACGTGCCCGCGGCGGCGCCGGGCCGCGTCAGCCCCCCGCGAACGGTGGCAGCACCTCGATCACGGCCCCCGCGGCCAGGGTGACCGCCTCGGCGCCGCGGGCGCCTGCTTGTTCCCCGTCCACCAGGAACGAGGACCGGGCCAGCACGGCGCGGAACTCGTCGGCCGCCGGGCGCCGTGCCACCGCCTCGGCCAGCGCCTCGGCCAGCGTGCTGGCGTCGAGCGTCTCCTCGGCCACCCCCGCGGCATGCTTCGCCGCAGCCCAGTAGCGCACAGTTACCATTGGCACGTCGGCTATCCTCGCTCACATCGGATCCGGGCGATGCTGCCTCGGGCCCTTCGGCAGCTCCATGGTGGAGGATTACTCCACACACGGTAAGGCGGAGGTGGCAGCAGGATGAGTGAGCTGTTCCTGCTCACCAATGCTGCCGAGCCGCCTGTAGAGATCATGCCCGCGCTCGGCCTGCTTTTGCACACCGTACGGACCGGCCCCGCCGACATGATCGCATTCGAGGACGCGGTGGCGGCCGACGCGATCCTGGTCGACGCGCGCCTGGACCTGATCTCCGCCAGGCAACTCTGCCAGCTACTGCGGCGTGCCGCGCCGCAGGCCCCCGTCCTGGCCGTGCTGACCGAGGGAGGCCTGGCCGCGGTCACTGCCGAGTGGGGCACCGACGACGTCATGCTCGCCACGGCAGGGCCCGCCGAGCTCGAAGCACGCCTGCGCCTGGCCATCGGGCGGCAGGCGAGCACGGTGCCCGCGGCACCGGACGAGATCCGCTCGGGTGAGCTGTCCATCGACGAAGCGACCTACACCGCCCGGCTGCGCGCCCGGGTGCTCGACCTGACCTTCAAGGAATTCGAGCTGCTGAAGTTCCTTGCCCAGCACCCTGGCCGGGTGTTCACCCGGGCGCACCTGCTGCAGGAGGTATGGGGTTACGACTACTTCGGCGGGACCCGCACGGTGGATGTGCATGTGCGGCGGCTGCGGGCCAAGCTGGGCTCCGAGCATGAGGCGCTGATCGGTACCGTACGCAATGTGGGTTACCGCTTCGTGCCGCTCAAGGCCGGTGAGGACGGCCGCCGAGGTCCGGTGCGGGACAACGACGCGGCGGCGCAGCAGCCGGACGCCGACGGCGAACTCGCCGCGAGCCATGCCACGGCCGCGAACCACGCCACCGGCCGCGTCCGGGTGCCCGGCAGCTCGCGCGAGGGCTGAGCCCTGCACGAGACGGACGCCGACCACGTCGCCATCACCACCCTGGAGCAGCTCAGCGCCGCCGAGGCCGGCCAGGTCCTCGGCCTCGCCGACGCGGCGGCCGCAGCCGACGGCGTAGGCCCGCTGTCGGAGCAGGTCCGCCTGTATCTGGAGTACGGCGGCGACCACGCCGCCAGGGACCTGCTGCTGCGCCACGGCGAAACCCTGGCTGGCTACTCCCACCTCGGCGGCCCGGATCCGGCCGGGCAGCGCAGTGGGGAACTGGTCATCCACCCGGCGCAACGACGGCACGGGCTCGGCCTTGCCCTGGCCCGGGCCGCGGTGGCCGCGGCGGGCCCGCTGCCGGTGCGGATCTGGGCGCACGGGGATCTGCCCGCGGCGGCCGCGCTCGCCGCCGCGGCCGGGTTCACCCGGGTGCGATCCCTGTTGCAGATGCGGCGCTCGCTTGCCGAGCCGTTGCCAGAGCCACGGCTGCCCGACGGGATCACGCTGCGCAACTTCGTGCCCGGCCGGGACGAGGACGAGTGGCTGGCGGTGAACGCGGCGGCCTTCGCCGACCACCCCGAGCAGGGCGGCTGGACCCGGGACGAGCTGGAGCACCGGGAGGCGCAGCCGTGGTTCGACCCGGCCGGCTTCTTTCTCGCCGTCCGGGCCGGCCGCATGGCCGGCTTCCACTGGACCAAGATCCACGCGCCGGCCGGCGCGGGCGAGCCAGCAGGTGCAGGCGCGCCGGCCGACGCGGGCGAGCCGACGGGTGAGGTCTACGTGGTCGGCGTGCATCCCGCGGAGCAGGGCACCGGACTAGGCCGGGCGCTGACCCTGGCCGGGCTGCACTATTTGCGCGGGCGTGAAATTCCCTCGGTGATGCTCTATGTGGACGGCGATAACACCGCGGCTATCCGGCTATATGCCTCACTTGGTTTTGCGCATGCCAGCACCGACGTCATGTACCAGCACGCCGCTGGCCAGCCGTAGACACCAGAACCGAGTCACCAGCGCCAACTACGGCAAGCTCAGGCGACCTCGCGGATCCCGAGAACCTCGTCGAGTTCTTCCAGGGTGAGCGGGTGATCGCTGACCGCTACGGCGCTGAGGACTTCTGCGTAGAGTTCGATCTCGTCAAGCGCCACACTGTCGTGGACACGTAGATCGAGACGCTCTCCCACCGCGCCCACCTCCGTTGCTGAGCGGATCCGCGGAACCTCTTGGCAACTAAGGCTACGACGCGGCCCGTCCCCCCGCATGACCCACAAGGGTCATTCCTGGACCATCTTCGGGTGATTTTACCCATGCCCCCGATAACAATTCCAGCAAGGTGACTGCGCCGTGTCTCAGCAACCGGTATAGGCACATCTCGCCCATCCATACCGTCATGCACCGGTGCACCGCCTGCCGCGCACGGCACGTTTCGCCCAGCCCGGGGCCCGGGCACCGCGGCCTCGATGTTAGGCTGGACTGTAAGTAACTGACCCCACCCGCCCGGTTACGCTCTGCGATTCGGGTAAACCGGGATAATCGTTCGTTTCGGTTGCGCATGCGCGTAGCCGGGACAAGAGTCGTGCCCACTCCCCCGTTTGTGGGAGGACCCCGCTTTCCCCGCGTGACCCGCCCGGCCTGACCAGGCTTGCGGCGGCCCGTACCATCCGCCCGCCAGGGCGGCTTCGTTGACGACCGCCCCCCAGGCGGCCCCGTCCGTGCCCGCCGCGGAGCGCACCGGGACGGCCTGGCTCACCTCTCGGGTGCCACGATGACTAACGATGCAGACCTGATGCCAGACCTGGGACAGGAAGACGCCTTCGAAGTCCAGATGCGCGGCTACAGCCGCCGCCAGGTGGACGAATACGTCGCCCGCACCCGAAGCCAGATACGCGAGCTGGAAGAGCGGCTCTCGCGTTCCCTCGACGACTCCGAACGGGTGCGGCTTGAGCTGTCCGCGGCCCGGCAGGACCTGAGCAACAAGCCCGCCCACGAAGAGATCAGCGAGCGGGTCGGCCAGATCCTCAAGCTCGCCGATGACGAGGCCAAGGCGCAGCGGAACCGCGCCCTGGACGAGATCAACAAGCAGCGCGACGAGGCCAAGAAGGAAACGGAACGGCACCGCACCGAGTCCCGCGAGCAGACCGAGCGGATGCTGACCGCGGCGCAGGAGCAGGCGGAGAACGCCATAGCGACCGCCCGTGCCGAGGCGGAGAAGCTGCGCAACGCGGCCCGCATCGAGAGCGAGCGGTCCGTCGGCGAGGCCACCAAGGAAGCGGAGACCACGCTCGCCACTGCCAAGGCCCAGGCCAAGCAGATGCTCGACGAGGCGACCATGCGGGCCACCGCCATCCATGACGGCGCCGAGCGCCGCCTCAACCTGCTGACCTCCCGGCACAGCGAGACGATGCGGCGGCTCACCGAGATCCGCGACGTGGTCACCAACCTGGTGGCCAGCGAGACCGCCCGTGGCTCCCTGGAGGAAGAGGTCGCCAAGTCCGTCGCCACGTCGGTCGCGGCCGGCGCCGCACCCGCCCAGGCGGCCCCGGCATCCCGCAGCGCATCCGAAGGCGGCCGCCACGCCCCGGGCGCCCAGCTCCCCGGCCGCGGCGGCCGGGAGACGGCGCCGGAGCCGGCCCGGCCCGCCCCGGCACGCACCACACCGGCACGCACCCAGCGCACCGCCGACGCCCCCGAGGAACTCCCCGGCCGCACCGGCACCACGGCGGCCGACTCGCCCGCCGCCAAGCCCGCCGCCCCCCGATCGCGTCAACGGGCGGGCTCCACGTCAACAGGCGGTGGCTCCACGTCAACAGGCGGCGCCCACGCGGGCGGCACCGGCCCAGACAACCAGCCCGAGTAGCGACCGGCTACGCCCGGCGGACTGGCCGCAGCCGGTCCGCCGGGCTGCTTTCTGCCCGGACACCGGCTTTCCCCACTCCCCCGATCTCCGCCGTGGGCCGGAGGCCAAGGTCCGCTCGCGTCAGGTAGCCAGCGTGTCGATCCTGCGCAGCAGGACGCCCTCGCGCAGCGCCCAGGGGCAGATCTCCAGTTCCGCCAGCCCGAGCAGGTCCATCGCCGCATCCGCCACCAGCGCGCCGGCCGCGAGCTGAGGAGCCCGCACCAGGGACACCCCGGGCAGACTCGGCCCGCTGATCGGCGGACATGGCCGGCCAGGCGTTTCGCCGCGTCGGTCACGTCCGCGTGGGTGACGCGTGCGCCGCACGTACGGCCCCTCCTCCGAGGGGGCGGCGCCGGCGATCCTGGCAAGCTGCCGGAACGTCTTGGACGTGGCCACCGCGCGGTCGGGCGTACCGGGCCTGGCCACGTCCGCGGCCCGCCGCGCGATCTCGGTGCGCACGTGCTTGCGCAACTGCCGCACCTGCTCCGGGGCTGGCGGGTTTCCGGTGAGCCAGTCCCTGGTGAGCCGGGCCGCGCCGAGCGGCAGCGAGATCGCCACGTCGGGCTCTTCGTCCAGGCCGGCCGCGATCTCCAGGGATCCGCCGCCGATGTCCAGCATGAGCACCCGCCCCGAGGACCAGCCGAACCAGCGCCGGCAGGCCAGGAAGGTGAGCCTGGCCTCCTCCTCACCCGGCAGGACCCTGATCGCGACCCCGGTGCCCTCCCGTACCGAGGCCAGCACCTCGTCCCGTTGTCGGCGTCCCGTACCGCCGAGGTGGCGAAGGCGAGCAGCTCCTCCACGCCCTTGTCCTCGGCGATCTGCAGCGCCTCATCGATGAACGCCCGCAGTTGCCGGGTGACGCTGGCCGAAAGCCGGTTCCCCTCCTCCAGGTGATCCCCCAGGTGCAGCTCTGACTTGTGGGAGAACACCGGCAGCGGCCGCCCGCCCCGATGGGCGTCAACTACCAGAAAGTGCACGGTATTGGAGCCAACGTCCAGGACACCAAGTCGCATGCATTGACGCTACATTGCCCGACCCCTCAATCATTATGGTCAGGAGGCATTTGACGTGCAGCTCCAGTTTCCGCGACAACCAAGGGCCGCCGGGCGTGACAGGCGGGAATCCCGGCCGTCAGGGCGGGGTTGAAGTCAAATTGACGCTACTGGGTCCGCCCAGGGGCGGCACCCAGCCGGGACGGGAGAGGAACCCATGGCCGAGAAGACACGTGGGATCCGGATCGAGCAGGGCCCCAAGCGGGTGCGTGCCTACCTGGGCGGGGAACTCGTCGCCGACACCAAGACCCCGTTCCTGGTCTGGGAGTGGCCCTACTACCCCACGTACTACATCCCGGCCGGCGACGTGCGCGCCGAACTGGTGCCAGCTGGCCAGACCGAGCACTCACCCAGCCGCGGGGAGGGGCAGGTCTACCACATCAAGGTGGCCGGGGCCGCCGCTGACGCGGCCGCGCTGCGCTACCCGGACTCGCCGATCGAGGTCGCTGCGCGACCTGGTACGGCTGGACTGGCAGTCGATGAGCGAGTGGTTCGAGGAGGACGAGCCCGTCTACACCCACCCGCGCGACCCGTACAGCCGGGTGGACATCCTGGCCAGTTCCCGGCACGTCCGGGTGGAGACTGGACGGGATGACCGTCGCCGACTCCCGCCAGCCGCGGATTCTGTTCGAGACCGGCCTGCCGCCGCGGTACTACCTGCCGCTCACCGACCTGCGGATGGACCTGCTGCGGGCCTCCGGCACGCAGACCCACTGCCCGTACAAGGGCACGGCCGCCTACTGGTCGGTGGACACCGGGCAGGCGGTGCACACCGACATCGTGTGGATCTACCGCACGCCGCTGCCGGAGAGCCAGAAGGTCGCCGGGCTGGCCTGCTTCTACAACGAGAAGGTGGACGTCTACCTGGACGGCGAGCTACAGGAGCGGCCAAGGACGCACTTCAGCTAGACCGTGCTGGCCCAGGGGAGCGACCCCTGGAACCCCCGATGGCCCAAGGCCCCGTTCCTTCGTCACGCGGCCTTGGCCGCGCGGGAGAACGCCTCGGCTTCGCGCATCACCCGCAGGACGTTGCGGCCGGCCAGCCGCGCGCAGTCGTCCTCGCTCCAGCCACGGTCCAGTAGCTCCGCGAACAGCGCCGGGTAGCAGGACACGTCGCCGAGGCCCTCGGGCAGGTCAGCGGTGCCGTCGAAGTCGCTGCCGATGCCGATGTGGTCCACGCCCGCGGCCTCGCGCACATGCTCGATGTGATCGGCCACCTGGGCGATCGTCGCCCGGGGCGGCGGGCTGGCCACCGCAAGCTCCGCGCGGAGCGCCTTGTACCCCTGGAAGTCCTCGCGGTCCATGCCGCGCCGCTCCATCTCGGCCTGCACTCCGCGGTCCCAGTCCCGGCACTCCTGGGAGACGAACTGCGGCACGAACGTGACCATGCATACGCCGTTGTTGGCGGGCAGCCTGGCCAGGATCTCGTCCGGCACGTTCCGCGGGTGGTCGCACAGCGCAAGAGCGCTGGAGTGGGAGAAGATCACCGGCGCCCGCGCGGTGTCAAGGGCGTCGGCCATGGTGGCCGGCGCCACGTGGGACAGGTCCACCAGCATGCCGATCCGCTGCATCTCGGTGACCACGTCGCGGCCGAAGTCGCTGAGCCCGCCCACGTCGGGCTGGTCGGTGGCCGAGTCGGCCCACCCGGTGTTGCGGTTATGGGTGAGCGTCATGTACCGCACCCCGAGCTGGTAGAACATGCGCAGCACGCCGAGCGAGGAGGCGATCGAGTGGCCTCCCTCGGCGCCGAGCAGCGAGGCCACCTTGCCGCTCGCGCAGATCCGCTCCACATCGGCCGCGGTGAGCGCGAGTTCCAGCGCGTCCGGGTAGCGGCGGACCATGCCGCGGACGAAGTCGATCTGTTCCAGCGTGGTGGCGACGGCGGCCTCCCCGGCCAGCGTCACGGGCACGAAAACCGACCAGAACTGCGCGCCCAGCCTGCCCTGCGCCAGCCTCGGCAGGTCGGTGTTGGTGAAGCTGAGCGGCGCGGCGATGTCGGTCCGCGCGGCGTCGGCACCGGCCAGCTCGCGAAGCTGCCAGGCGAGATCGTTGTGGCCGTCGATGAGCGGGGAGCGGGAGAGCAGGGCGGTGGCGGCGGCAAGATGATCGGTCACCGGCTCAGCCTATGCACCTGTTGTCCCGCCGCAGCGTCGCGGCCCGCTACCCGCTTGTCCCGTTCTCACCCAGTATCAATACGCCCGCCCCGTGGATCCGGTCTCCGGCCAGGTCAGCCAGCGCCCGGTCGGCCTGGTCGAAGGGGTAAGGAGTAGTGGTGACACTCGATCGCGAGCCGCTGTGCCAGGGTGAGGAACTCGGCGGCGTCGCCACGGGTGTTGGCCGTGACGCTGCACAGATTCCGCTCCTGGAACAGGTGCTTGTCGTAGTTGAGCGACGGGATATCGGTCAGGTAGATGCCCGCGATGGCGCAGGTGCCGCCCCGGTCGAGGGCGGCCAGGGCGGCGGGCACCAGGTCGCCCACCGGGGCGAAGATGATCGCCGAGTCGAGCGGCACCGGGGCCGGGTCGAAGGAGTCCTGCGCGGACGCGGCACCGAGGCTCAGCGCCAGGTCGCGGGCGGCCGGGGCCCTGGTGAACACGTGCACCTCGGCACCCTGGCCCATCGCGATCTGCGCGGCGAGGTGCGCGGAGCCGCCGAAGCCCCAGATGCCCAGGGTGCCGCCGGGCGGCACCTGCGCCCGGCGCAGCGCCCGGTAGCCGATGATCCCCGCGCACAGCAGCGGGGCAAGCTCGGCGTCGCTGAACCCGCCCGGCAGCGGGTGTGCGAACGCGTCCGCCACGGTCAGGTACTCGGCATAACCACCGTGCCGGTCCCACCCGGTGTACGTCGAGGCCGGGCAGAGGTTCTCCGCGCCCCGGCGGCAGTACCGGCAGGTGCCGTCGGTGCCGGCCAGCCAGGCGACGCCGACCCGGTCGCCGGGCCGGAATCATGGCCGCTCCTGGCCCGGTGGCGGCGACCTCCCCGACCACCTCGTGCCCGGGGGTGACGCCGGGCGCCCGGGGCGCCAGGTCCCCCTCGGCCAGGTGCAGGTCGGTCCGGCAGACCCCGCAGCAGATCACCCGGACCAGCAGTTCGCCAGGGCCGGGCTCGGGCACCGGCCGCTCGACCAGCCGCAGCGGCCCGGACGCCATCGGGACCGGGCCTGCTCCACAATCCACGCGCGCACGCCCCTACGAGTAACGCGGTAGTGAAGGAGCGTGATGATTTTGTGTAAATATCGTGGTACGATTCGTCCCGGAATGGGGTGACCAAAGTATGGCGTGAAAAGGCCGCATGCACGCCGTGGCGGTCTTAGCGCCACGACCTGGGGAGCTTTTTATGGGGACGTCAGCTCTATTTAGGCATGCCTTCGTAATGGTCGCGGCGAACGCAGCCTTGGCAGGCATGTTCGCCCTGGCGGGCGGCATCGGCGCGGCCAGCAGGGTGGCTCCCGCCGCGTACCGGGAGGCCGTGCACTTGTTGGCGGCGCGCGAACCCCAGCACCAGGCCGCCGGGTTCGCTAACTGGCCGATGTTCCGCGGCAACCTGGCCCACACGGGCGTCTCGCCCGAGACCGCGATCGGCACCGCGAACGCCAGCACGCTGACCGCTGGCTGGTCGGCCACGGTCGGCACCAAGAGCTACAGTTCCCCGGCCGTGGTGGACCTCAAGGCCCTCGGCGAGCCCGTGGTCTTCGTCGGCGGCTCCAGCAGCTTCAATGCCTACAAGGCGTCTGATGGCACGCCGCTGTGGACCTTCCCGGTGAAACACATGATCAACGCCTCGCCCGCGGTGCTCAACGGCGTGGTCTACTTCTCCTCCGACGACGGCACCATCTACGCGGTCAACGCCGCGAACGGCGAACTGCGGTGCTCATACGCCAGCGGTCAGTTCACCGAGGGGTCCCCTCTGGTCGTCGAAGACCCCGACGGCTCCGGGCCGGTGATCTATGAGGGCAGCTCCCCGCCGCTGCCTGCCCAGGGCTCCGAATTCGCCATCTACGGCCCCGGCAACACCCACGGTTCCTGCACCAAGGACTGGGCGTTCACCGGGTGGACGATACATCCCGGCGGCAGCTGGTCACCGCCCGCCTACGGCACGAACGCCAACGGCACCCCGGTGGTGGTCTTCGGCAGCGAGAACATCGACAACTCGGTCTACGCGCTGAACGCGGGCACCGGCGCGAAGATCTGGACCTACCGGACCAACAAGACCACCGCTGACGACGACGTGGGCGCATCCCCGACCATCTCCGCGCCGGGCGTGAACGGCTTCGCCGACGGCGTCGTCTACGTCACCGGCAAGGACAAAATCACCTATGCCCTCGACCTGACCACCGGCAAGGTGATCTGGCAGCACGCTCTGGCCATCGGCAAGGCCGGTGACGTCGCGGGCGCCGCACTGGCCGGCAACACGGTCTACGTCGACTCCGACACCGGCGTCTACGCGCTCAACGCCACCACCGGCGCACAGGTCTGGCACGTGCTGCCCAAGTCGGGGATCTACGCCTCCCCGGCGATCAGCGGCCCGGCCGGTCAGCAGGTGCTGATCACCGGGAACCTCACCGGCCATCTCTACGCGCTCAACCCGGTCACCGGGGCGACGCTCTGGACGCAGCGGCCCAGCAAGACGGGCTACTGGTCCTCCCCCGCCATCTCGCAGGGCACCATCTACATCACCCGCAAGGACGGCCAACTATTGACCTTCGCACCCTCCGGCGGCTGAGCCACCCGCGATACGCGCGAATTACGGGTATGAGGCGCCGAATGCAGGAAGGTCCGGGCAAGGACTTGGTACGATTCCGCCCGCATGGGGTGACCGGTATATGTAGCAGAACGACCACATATACAAAACCTAGCGATTTTGTCGCATAGCGCAGGGGAGCTTGTGTATGGAGACATCGACTCTATTTAGGCATGCCATTTTCAGGGTCGCGACATGCGCCGCGCTGGCCGGGCTGTGCGCCATGGCGGGCACCGCTATGGCAGGCACCGCCGGGGCGGCCACCCGTACGGCCCCCGCCTCGCACCGCGGGACGGCACGGCCGGCCAGTCGCACCAGCGCCCGGCGGCAGGCCACCGGGTTCGCGAACTGGCCGATGTTGCGTGGCAATCCGTCCCACTCGGGGGTCTCGCCCGAGACCGGGATCAACACCACGAACGCCAGCACGCTGACCGCTGGCTGGTCGGCCTCGGTCGGCACCAGGGCCTACAGTTCTCCGGCCGTGGTGAGCCTCAAGGCCCTCGGCGGCGAGCCCGTGGTGTTCGTGGGCGGCTCCAGCAACTTCTACGCCTTCCCGGCGTCCGGCGGCGCGCCACTGTGGACCTTCCCGGTGAAACACATCATCAACGCCTCGCCCGCGGTGCTCAACGGCGTCGTCTACTTCTCCTCGGACGACGGCACCATTTATGCGGTCAACGCCGCGAATGGCAAGCTGCGCTGCTCATACGCCACCCACCTAGTTCACCGAGGGGTCCCCCGTGGTCGTCGAAGACCCCGATGGCTCCGGGCCGGTGATGTATATGGGCAGCTCCCCGCCGATGGGAACACCGGGCGCCGAATGGGCAATCTACGGCCCCGGCAACACCCACGGTTCCTGCACCAAAGACTGGTCGTTCACCGGCTTTACGATTCCGCCCCGACCGGCACCTGGTCACCCCCCGCCTACGGCACGAACGCCAACGGCACCCCGGTGGTGGTCTTCGGCAGCGATGACCCCGACAACTCGGTCTACGAACTGAACGCGACCACCGGGGCGATGCTGTGGACCTACCGGACCAACAACACCACCGCTGACGACGACGTGGGCGCCTCCCCGACCATCTCCGCGCCGGGCGTGAACGGATTCGCCGACGGCGTCGCCTACATCACCGGCAAGGACAAGATCACGTATGCCTTCGACCTGACCACCGGCGCCCTGATCTGGCAGCACGCGCTGGCCGTGGGCACGGCGGGTGACGTGTGCGGTTCCTCGCTGGTCGGCAACACGCTCTACCTCGGCTCGGACACCGGCGTCTACGCGCTCAATGCCACTACCGGCGCACAGGTCTGGCACGTCATACCGAATCGCGCCTTCTACGCCTCCCCGGCGGTCATCGGCCCACCGGGCCAGCAGGTGCTGATCACCGCGAGCATCAGCGGCGTGGTATACGCGCTCAACCTGGCCAACGGGAACACGCTGTGGACCCACGAGGCCGACACCGCGGGCATCTGGGCCTCCCCCGCCGTCTCGCAGGGCACCATCTACATCCCCGGCAAAGACGGTCAGCTGATGACCTTCGCGCCCTCCGGCGCCAACCGGTAGCTTCCCGCTCGCCGATCCGGGCCCGGTGTTCCGCTTCCGCGGACCCGGGCCCGGTTACCGCACGGGCCGGGCATTTGCACTGGCCGGACATGGCGGCGGCCGCGGCACGGTGTCCCGTGCCGCGGCCGCCGGCCGCTGGTTACGCCTGCGCAGGCAGTTCGGTCACCAGGTCGTCCGAGGTCTCCATGCCGGCCCGCCAGACGGAACGGCAGACGATCTTGCTCGGGTCCGCCCGGCCGCGGTAGCGGGCGGCGATCTCCCGGCCCTCCGCCAGCAGCCCTTCCGACAGCGTGGTCGGCTTCAGGCCCAGGGCGAGGAACTGGTCGTTGCGCACGTTGAGGTCGTTCTCCTCGGCCTCACGGCGCGGGTTCGGCAGGTAGGCGATGTCCGCGCCCATCACGTCGGCCACCATCTTGGCCAGGTCCAGCACCCGGTGCACCTCGGTCATCTGGTTGAGGACGCGCGGCTTGTCACCGGCCTGCGGCGGGTTGTTGATCGCGATCTCGATGCACCGGACGGTGTCGCGGATGTGGATGAACGCGCGGGTCTGCCCGCCGGTACCGTGCACAGTCAGCGGGTGCCCGATCGCTGCCTGCATGAGGAACCGGTTCAGCACCGTGCCGTAGTCACCGTCGTAGTCGAACCGGTTGATCAGCCGCTCGTCCCGGCTGGTCTGCTCGGTCTGGGTGCCCCACACGATGCCCTGGTGCAGGTCGGTGATCCGCAGCCCGTCGTTCTTGGCGTAGAACGAGAACATCAGCTGGTCCAGGGTCTTGGTCATGTGGTAGACCGACCCCGGGTTGGCCGGGTGCAGGATCTCCCGCTCGATCTCACCGTCAGGGGTGGGCACCTTGACGGTCAGGTACCCCTCCGGGATCGGCGCGCTGCCCGACCACCCGTACCCGTAGACGCCCATCGTGCCCAGGTGCACCAGCGAGGCGTCGATGCCGGTGTCCACCAGTGCGGTCAGCAGGTTGTGCGTGGCCCGCACGTTGTTGTCCACCGTGTACCGCTTGGTGTGGGTGTTCCGCATCGAGTACGGCGCCGCCCGCTGCTCGGCGAAATGCACGATCGCCTCGGGCCGGATCTCCTCCAGCACCGCGACCAGCCGGTCATACTCCGTCGCCAGATCCAGGTTCACGAACCCGATCCGGTGCCCGGACACCTCCTCCCAGACGCGGATCCGCTCGCTCACCGGACGGATCGGCGTCAGCGACTCAACTTCCAGTTCGACGTCGATCTTCCGGCGGCTCAGGTTGTCGATGATGGTGACCTCGTGACCACGATCTGACAGGTACAACGATGTCGGCCAGCCGCAGAACCCATCACCGCCGAGAACCATAACGCGCATTCCGACTCCCATCACGCTGCGCCATCGAGTGAAAAGCCCGCGGCCGCTGCCGCCGGGGGACCAGGTGCCGCCCGGGGTGGCGGCGCACTGGTCATGGCGTCCCGTGGCGGTCAGTGTACCCAAGGGAAACTGTCACAGGTCCGCCCCTCACGCGACCAGAACGCAACATCACCACGAGTCACTTTAGTAACGCAATCGAGTCGCATGGGGACGCCTCGCGTGCAGGGCCGACATCAATTGGCCAAGCTTTTTGCCTAATCCTTACATGCCCCTGCCAGGCCAGTTACGATCGCGTTCACCTAGCGGTCATCTCTTCCAAATCTGGAGAAAATGATGCGTCGCATCGCTGCAACCATCGCTGTGGCCACCGTCGCCACCACAGTGGCGATGGCCGGGGGGGCGCCTGCTTTCGCGGCCCACCGGGCATCCGGCACGACCACAGCCTCCTACTACCTGTCGCTCGGGGATTCGCTCGCCCAGGGGGTCCAGCCGAATTCCTCCGGGACCGACGTGGAGACCAACGAGGGCTATCCGAACCAGCTCTACACCGCGCTGCACCTGGGCAACCCGACGCTGAAGCTGGTCAAGCTGGGCTGCCCCGGCGAGACCACGGGGACCATGATCAACGGCGGCATCTGCACCTACTCCACGGGCAACCAGCTCGCCCAGGCGGCCGCGTTCCTGGCCAGCCACAAGGGCAAGGTCCAGCTCGTGACCATCGACATCGGGGCGAACGACCTCAACCCGTGCGTCGTGCTGCCGACCATCAACCAGATCGTCGCGTGCCTGGAGCAGGTCTTCCCGCAGGTCCAGGCCAACCTCACCACGATCATGAACACGCTGACCACGGCCAGCGGCAGCGGGGCGCCGCCGATCATCGGCATGTCCTACTACGATCCCGAGCTGGCCAACTGGCTCAAGGGCGACGCCGCGTCCAAGGCCCTGGCCAAGGCAAGCATCGCGCTGGCTCAGGCCTTCAACAACCTGCTGGGCGGGGTGTACACGGGCTTCGGGGCCAAGGTCGCGGACGTGTTCACCGCGTTCCACACCAGCGCGTTCGGCGCCAAGGTGACCCTGCCGGCGTTCGGCAAGGTGCCCAAGGACGTCGGTTACCTCTGCATGTACACCTGGGAGTGCGCGGCTCCCCCGGTGGGGCCGAACGAGCACGCCAACGTGCTCGGCTACGGAGTGATCGCCAACACGTTCCTGAACACCTACCTCGGCTGATCCCAGCCGCGAGCACAGGCATAGGGGCCGCCCGCACTGCGGGCGGCCCCTTTTGCACGCCTGCACGCGGTTGCGCCAGCGGTGCCGTGACCTCCCCCGCCAAGGGGCCTGGCCGGGATATCTGACCGGCCTGGCACGACGGGCACCACGGGTTTCTCGTTAAGTCAAGGGTTGACAAGTCGTCAGCAAAGCGGAGGCTGACGTCGGGGCCGGAAAGTTACCGCAACGTGATCACCGGTGATCACCGTTGCCAGTTTTCTGGAAGGGACGGACAGCACCATGCGCTTTCGCTCTGGCATTCGCCTGGCCGCGGTCTTAGGGACCGCGGCACTGCTGCCGCTGGCCGCCAGCGGCGCGGCAGTAGCGGCCCATTCACCGGGCCGCGATCTTCAAGGGCACGAAGTCCGTGCTCACCGCCGCGCAGGTCGAGCGCCTGGCGGCGCACGCGACGCACCGCTCGATCATCATCTTCAAGAACCAGCTCACCGGGCTGCCCGCCAAGGGCGCCACCGCCGACGCGCGGATACAGGCGGCCAACGCGTCCCAGGCGGGCGTGCTGGCCGAACTGCGCCAGGTGCACGCGACGCACTTGCGCAGCTACCACATCATCAACGCGATCTCCGCGACGATCTCCTCGGCCGAGATCGGCAGGCTGCGGGCCAACCCCGGGGTCCGGGCCGTGGTGCCGGACCCGATGCGGCACTTCGCGTCGCTGGGCGGCGGCGCCGCCCGCCTTCCCGCGCCAATGGGCCACCATGGCCGCCGCACCAACGCTCCGACGCAGCAGATCTGCCCGAGCAACCCGGCGCAGCCGCTGGTCGAGCCCGAGGCGCGCCAGGTGATGAACGTGGACGCGGCGAACCAGATCGCTGACCGGGACCGGGATCAAGGTCGGCATCATCGCCGACGGCATCGACCCGAACAACGCCGACCTGATCAGGTCCGAACGGCCAGCACGTCATCTTCGACTTCGAGGACTTCAGCGGGTTCGGCCTCGGGCGCACCGACCGACGGCCGTGAGTCGTTCCTGGACGCGGGCACGATCGCCTCGCAGGGCAACCAGACCTACGACCTGACCGGCTTCGTGAACCCGGCGCACCCGCTGCCGCCGGGCTGCAACATCAAGATCGAGGGCATCGCGCCAGGCGCGAGCCTCGCGGTGCTGAACGTGGCCGGACCCAACGCTGGCTTCTTCAACTCGCAGATCATCCAGGCGGTCGAGTGGGCCGTCCTGCAGGACCACGTGAACGTGCTGAACGAGTCCATCGGCGGGAACCCGATCCCGAACACCCAGAACGACCCGGTCGCCCTGGCCGACCAGGCGGCGGTCGCCGCGGGCGTGACGGTCGTATGCCAGCAGCGGCGACGCGGGACCGTTCAACAACATCGGCTCACCGGCCACCACGCCCGGCGTGATCGCCGTCGGCGGGACCACCACCTACCGGGTGTACCGGCAGACCACCCGATATGGCACGCAGCTGTCGCCAGGCGGCTGGGAGAACAACAACATCACCGCGCTGTCCTCCGACGGCATCACCGAGTTCAACCCGCACACCGTCGACGTGGTCGCCCCCGGTGACCGCGGCTGGTCGCTGTGCAGCAATGACACCGCGTCTTCTTCGGCTGCGCGGACATCGACCACGGCAGCATGCCGCCGCCGATCTGGGCGGCCGGCGGCACCAGCGCGTCCTGCGCCCGAGACCGCGGCCACCGCGGCGCTGGTCATCGAGGCGTACGCCAGAAACCCACGGCGGGCAACATGCCGTCCCCGGCACTGGTCGAGCGGATCATCGTCAGCACTGCCACCGACCTGGGCGCGCCCGCCGACCACCAGGGCGCCGGTCTGGTCAACACGCTCAAGGCCGTCCAGCTCGCCGAGTCCATCAACAGCAGCAGCCCGCAGGGCAGCACGCTGCTGGTGAACAAGACGAGCCTGAACGCCACGGTGAACGCGGGCCAGTCCCAGACGTTCAGCGTCGGCGTTACCAACGAGGGCACCGGATCGCAGACCGTCACCCCGACGGTCTCCGGCAACCCGACGACGGTCTCCAACAACTCTGGCACCGTCAACCTCAGCTCTTCGTCGCCGACCTATATCGACGGCGAGGGTCGCACCGATTCCTACGCACTGCACACGTTCACCGTCCCCGCCGGGGCCGGCAACCTGAACGGGGACATCACCTGGAACGACCAGACGATCGGCGGTGTCGCCTTCGAGACGCTGTTCGACCCGTTCGGCAACGTGGCCGCCTACTCGCTGATCGGGACGAACCAGAGCGGGTTCGGGCACGTCGAGGTGCACAACCCGATCGCGGGCACGTGGACCGCGGTGATCTTCACGGTCAGCAACGCGCCGTACTTCGGACCGGTCCAGTTCAGCTACTTCAGCCAGAACTTCCATCCGGCCGGTTCGGTGTCGCCGTCGTCGCTGACGCTGGCACCGGGGCAGACGGGCACGTTCCAGGTGAAGGTCACGGCCGGCCAGGCCGGCGATGAGGCCCTCAAGCTGCACCTGGGCACCGGCAGCAGCGCGGACGGGAGCATCCCGATCATGCTCCGCGCGCTCGTCCCGCTCACGTCGGCCGGCGGCTCGTTCAACGGCACGCTGACCGGCGGCGGGCGCCATCGTTCAACGCCGGCCAGGAGTTCACCTACCAGTTCAAGGTGACGGGGAACCAACCGTCACTGAACCTCGGCGTCCATCTCGCCGACCCCAACTACGGCCTCGAAGGGTTCCTGATCGATCCCAACGGCCAGCCGTTGGACGCGCAGACCACGGCCAATGACAACCTCGCCCCCGGGCCGACGATGCAGTTCTTCCATGGTTCACCGGCAAACGGCCTGTGGACCCTGGTGCTGCTCGTCGCACTGCCGGTCGACGGCTCGCATCTGAGCGAGCCGTTCACCGGGAACATCTCGTTCACCGCGCCGTCGGTGACCAGCAGCGGGATACCGAACTCGCCCAGCACGGTGCTGCCGGCCGGCCAGCCGGTCACGGCCACCATCACGGTGACCAACACCGGCAACATCGCCAAGGATTACTTCGCCGACCCGCGGCTGAACGGTAAGGTCCCGCAGCAACTGCTCGGCAGCGACGTGAACAACGTGCCCGCTGCCGCTGTCACTGACCGCCCAGCCGAACTGGCTGGTTCCGACCAACACCAACGCTCTGGCCGTGGCCGCACAGGGCACGGTGCCGATCACCATGGACGTCTCGTGGGCGTTCGGAGACCCGGACTTCCTCGGCGTCTCGTTCGGCAACAACTCGGCCGCCGCCCTGGTGGCGCCCGAGGTCGCTCCCGGGTTCTTCTTCGGCATCCCCGAAGCGACCGGGCCATTCACCGCACCCACCACCGGGACGGTGAACCTGGCGGCGGTGGCCAACACCAATCCGTTCGACTCGGCCGTTACCTCTACGTCCGGTGACGTCTGGGAGCAGAGCGTCAACGCGTCCGCGTCGTACTCCCCGCTGACCCTCGTCCCGGGCCAGACGGGCACCATCACGGTCACCATCACCCCGAACGCGCCCAAGGGGACGGTGATCCACGGCTTCATCGGCGTGGACACCCTCAACCTGGCCACGGCCTCGGGTGACGAGCTGATCAACATTCCCTACTCCTACAAGGTCGGCTGACCACAGCCCGAAATCCCGCCGGGACGGGGGCAGGCCCAGCGCCTGTCCCCGTCCCGGCATTTGCCCGGCCGCCTGGGCAGGCCCGCGGGCCTGCGCGGTAGGCCGCAAGCGCGGGAAAGGGGCCGCCTGCTGGAACGGGCGGCCCCTTTGCTCTATTCAAGGGTTGACAAAGCATTGGCAAAGGCGGCAGCTTGCCTGGGGGCCGGAAATGTGATCCGCGACGTGATCACCGGTGATCACAGCGGCCGGTTCTGGAAGGGACGGACTCACCATGCGCTTTCGCTCTGGTCTTCGGCTGACCGCAGTCCTTGGGACCGCGGTGCTGCTGCCGCTGGCGGCCAGCGGCGCGGCCGCCGCGGCACACTCGCCGGGCCGCGTGTTCAAGAGCACCAAGTCCGTACTCACCGCGGCTCAGGTCGAACGGCTGGCGGCGCACGCGACGCACCGCTCGATCATCATCTTCAAGAACAAGCTCGCCTCGCTGCCCCCCAAAGGCTCCACCGCGAACGCGCGGATCCAGGCCACCAACGCGTCACAGGCAGGCGTGCTGGCCGAACTGCGCCAGGTCCACGCCATGGACGTGCGCGGCTATCACATCATCAACGCGATCTCGGCAACTGTCTCCTCGGCCGAGATCAGCAGGCTGAAGGCCAACTCCGCGGTCCAGGCCGTCGTCCCCGACGCGATGCGGCACTTCGCCTCGCTGGGCAGCGGGGCGGGCCCGATCTTCCCGGCCAGGGCGCAGCACAAGCATGTGCAGTCCAACGCGCCGCAGCAGATCTGCCCGAGCAACCCGTCCCAGCCGCTGGTTGAGCCTGAGGCACGCGAAGTAATGAACGTGGACGCCGCCGGTCAACTCGCTGACGGGTCCGGCGTCAAGGTCGGCATCATCGCCGACGGCATCGACCCGAACAACCCTGACCTGATCCGGGCCGGCGGCCAGCACGTCATCTTCGACTACCAGGACTTCAGCGGGTTCGGCCCCGGCGCACCGACCGACGGCCGCGAGTCATTCCTCGACGCAGGCACGATCGCCTCGCAGGGCAACCAGACCTACGACCTGTCCGGATTCGTCAACCCGGCGCACCCGCTGCCGCCCGGCTGCAACATCAAGATCGAGGGCATCGCGCCCGGCGCCAGCCTGGCAGTGCTGAACGTGGCCGGCTCCAACGCCGGGTTCTTCAACTCGCAGATCATCCAGGCGATCGAGTGGGCCGTAATGCACGACCACGTCAACGTGCTGAATGAGTCCATCGGCGGGAACCCGACCCCGAACACGCAGGACGACCCGGTATCGCTGGCCGACCAGGCGGCGGTGGCGGCCGGCGTGACGGTCGTGGCCAGCAGCGGCGACGCGGGCCCGTTCAACAACATCGGCTCCCCGGCCACCACGCCCGGCGTGATCGCGGTCGGCGGGACCACCACCTACCGCGTTTACCGGCAGACCACCCGGTACGGCACGCAGCTTTCGCCCGGCGGCTGGGAGGACAACAACATCACCGCACTGTCCTCGGACGGCATCACCGAGTTCAGCCCGCACACGGTCGACGTGGTCGCCCCCGGTGACCGCGGCTGGTCGCTGTGCAGCAGCGACACCACGAATTTCTTCGGCTGCGCCGACATCGACCACGGCGCCAACCCGCCGCCGATCTGGGCGGCCGGCGGCACCAGCGCGTCCGCACCCGAGACCTCGGGCACCGCAGCGCTGGTCGTCGAGGCGTACCGGAACACCCACGGCGGGGCCACGCCGTCCCCGGCGCTGGTCGAGCGGATCATCGTCAGCACGGCCACCGATCTCGGCGCGGCCGCCGACGACCAGGGCGCCGGGCTGGTCAACACGCTCAAGGCCGTCCAGCTTGCCGAGTCGATCAACAGCAACAGCCCGCAGGGCAGCACGCTGCTGGTCAACAAGACGAGCCTGAACGCCACGGTGAACGCGGGCCAGCCGGCCACGTTCAGCGTCAGCGTGACCAACGAGGGCGCCGGATCCCAGACGGTCACCCCGACCGTGACCGGCCGCCCGACGAGGACCTCCGTCGACACCGGCACCGTCAACCTGAGCGGTGCGAGCCCGACCTACATCGACGGTGAAGGCCGGACCGATTACTACGCCATCCACACGTTCAGCGTCCCGGCCGGAGTAGGCAACCTCAACGGCAACATCATCTGGAACGACCAATCGATCGGTGGCGTGGCCTTCGAGACGCTGTTCGACCCGAACGGCGCGGTGGCCGCGTACTCGCTGCTCGGCACCAACCAAAGCGGGTTCGGCCACGTGGAGGTGCACAACCCGATCGCGGGCACCTGGACCGCAGTGATCTTCACGGTCAGCAACGCCCCCTACTTCGGTCCGGTCCAGTTCTCCTACATCACCCAGCAGTTCCACCCGGCGGGCTCGGTGTCGCCGTCCTCCCGGACTCTGGCACCGGGGCAGACGGGCACGTTCCAGGTGAGCGTCACCGCCAGCCGTGCCGGGGACAAGGGGCTCAAGCTGCACCTGGGCACCGGCGCTAACGCCGACGGGAGCATCCCGATCATCATCCGCGCTCTGGTCCCGATCAGCGCGGCGGGCGGGACATTCACCGGCACGCTCACCGGCGGCGCGGCCTCGTTCAACGAGGGCCAGGAGTTCACCTACCAGTTCAACGTCCCGTCGGGCAAGCCGTCGCTGAGCCTCGGCGTCCAGTTTGGCCACCCCGACTACGGGCTTGAAGGGTTCCTGATCGATCCCAACGGCCAGCCGCTGGACGCGCAGACAACGGCCAACGACAACCTCGCCCCCGGGCCGACGATGCAGTTCTTCCATCGTTCACCGGCGCGCGGCCTGTGGACCCTGGTCCTGCTCGTCGCGCTACCGGTCGACGGCTCGCACCTGAGCGAGCCGTTCACCGGCGCGATCGGGTTCGCCTCGCCAGCGGTGACCCGCAGCGGGATACCGCACTCGTCCAGCACCGTGCTGCCGGCCGGGAAGCCGGTCACGGCCACTATCACGGTGACCAACATCGGCAACATCGCCAAGGACTACTTCGCCGATCCGCGGCTGAACGGTAAGGTCCAGCAGCAACTGCTCGGCAGCGACGTGAACAACGTGGCGTTGCCGCTGTCGCTGTCCGCTCAGCCGAACTGGCTGGTCCCGACCAACACCAACGCGCTGACGGTGGCTGCGCAGGGCACGGTGCCGATCACCATGGACGTGTCCTGGGCGTTCGGGGATCCCGATTTCCCCGGCGTCTCGTCCGGCAAGAAGTCGGTGGCGGCGTTCGCGGCACCGGAAGTGGCGCCGGGGTTCTTCTTCGGCCTGCCCGAGGCGACCGGGCCGTTCACCGCTCCCACCACCGGGACGGTGAACCTCGCCGCGGTGGCCAATACCAACCCATTTGACTCGGCCGTCACCTCCAGCACTGGCGACGTCTGGGCACAGAGCGTCAACGCCAGCGCGCCCTACTCCCCACTGACCCTCAACCCGGGCCAGAAGGGCACCATCAGGCTCACCATCACCCCGAACGCGCCCAAGGGGACGGTGATCCACGGCTTCATCGGCGTGGACACCCTCAACCTGGCCACGGCCTCGGGTGACGAGCTGATCAACATCCCCTACTCCTACAAGGTCGGCTGACCGCAGCAGGTAAGCCCGCCGTGGGCGGGGGCAGGCCCAGTGGCTTCCCCCCGCCCACGGCATACCTCCCGGCGCGGTGCGCCAGGGAGTTCAGGGCTGCCGGCCTGTGTCCACCCACCGCTGGAACACCTCGATCTTCGTGGCCTCCCAGGCGCCGTCACAGGGCATCGAGCCGTCCCGGAGCCGGCTGAGGATCTCGGCGGCCCGGGGGCTGACGTCCTCGAACAACCACAGATCGAAGGCGAAGCTCATGGACTGCCTGTCGCGCTCACGGAACAGCGGCTTGACGTGTGCGGCAAAGCTCACCGGCTGATCCGGCGCGGGCAGCGTGGCGGCTGTGACGTCCGCTTCGGCGCTGCCCGGGGCAGGCGGAGCCAGCAGGTCACCTGGGCCCCAGTCCCAGCGGGGCACCGGAAGCTGCGCCGGGGCCGCCCCGGACTGGGACAGTGCCAGTACGGTCCGCGAGGCCCATTCCAGGCAGGCGGACAGCACCGCACGGAAACCCGGATCGGCAGGCAGCGCAGCCTCGTCCGCCGCGGCCGACAGCAGCGTGACCCACCGGGCCCGGTGCCCTTCGCCGAACTGGCCTGAGGTCGCGCCGATGGCCGCCCGCCGCACGTCCGTGTCACTCCCGGTGGGGCCGCCGAGCGCGGCGGCCAGCCAGCCCGCCAGCCGCTGCGGCTGGCCGGGGCCAACGTCCGCAAGCAGCGGCGCGAGCATCGGGTCGGCGGGCACGTGCTTTTCATAGAAAAGCCTGCTCATCCGGGTCAGCGCGGGCAGCCCGCCGGCCCACTCGAACGGCGACGGCCGGACCCCCTCGCCGGGTACCGGGTCGGCGAAGCCGACGTACCAGTGCATGCCGCTGCAGAACGGCTTGTTCTGTGACTGGCCGCACCGGCATAGCGCGTAGTGCTCCCGCGATGCGCCCTCGGCACGGTGCTCGTCCGCACCGTCCGCACCGGTCAGCGTGATCCCGCCGGCAATGCGATACGGGCCGTCCTTGGTCACCTCGATGGCTGGCTGCCTGGCATTCCCCCAGTCGACCTGATCACGCGCCTCGATGCCGCCGAGGGCGTAGCTCAGCGCTCCCGACGGGCAGTCCCGCACGGCCCGGATGATCTCATCCATCCGGCCGCCGCTGGGGGCCACGAACGGCTCCGCGCCGGCGCGGAACACCGTAGCCACCCGGTCCGTGCACAGCCCCGAATGCTGGCAGATGCCGCGGTTGTCAAAGATCGTGAGTTCCTGGCCCGGGTAGACGTCGCGCCGGTCGGGAACCCGCTTGGGGTCCTTGGCGTCGCGAAAGCCGGTGCGGGCATGGCTGCCGTCGCACCACGGCTTGATCGCCGACATGCCGCAGCGGCACAGTGCGAGCTGCGGCGCTGGCCGCTGCTCCGCACCCAGGTGATCGATCAGCCGGGGCACGTTGGTCACCAGGTAGGGCCCGTTATGGGCCGCCTGGATCCGGGCCGGCAGCCCGGCCTGCAGCTGCCACAGTTCGGCGCGGCGCGAGTCGGCCTGGCCTGGCCGGACCAGCTGGCAGGCGAGATCCTGGAGCGCGGCGGTAGCCTCGGCGAGTTCCGGCGGGCAGTCACCGGCCGTGCCCAGACGGGCCCGCAGTTCGGTAGCGGTCCTGGTCAGTTCCCACACCCGGTCGGCGGCGGCGACGGTCGGCTGGGGCGGTGCGCCGGGCGGCGTCCCGTCCTGGCCGGAGGCCGGGCCCCGGCCAGGGGCGGCTCCGGAGCTTGCGGGCACGGAGGCCCGCCCCAGCGCGTCCGCGAGCGGGCGGAGCACGCTGGCGGTGAGCCGGGGGACGATCCTCGCCTGGTGCGCGGCATCACAGCCCTGGCCGGCGACCGCCGTGGTCACGATCGAGTACCCGGCGTCGAACAGTTCCCGCAAGGCGCGGCCGGGGTCAGTGGCCGGTCGCGGGCCGACGCTGCCCGCCAGTTCGGTGGCCTGGCTCAGCAGCGCGCCGAGGTCCTCCTCGCCCAGCGGACCCGGCGCCTGCGCCAGGGCGGCGTGCGCGCTGCCGGCCGGCAGGTGCGCAGCGAGAGCCCGCGAGATCTCCCGCATCGCGGCGAGCACTGGTGCCAGGGACCCGGCGAGGGCCGGGCCGCGGCCCGAGCCGATCGCCTCGCAGAGCCAGGCCGCCTCGTCCAGCCGCTCGGCCAGCAGGGCCCATGCCGCGTGCTGGTGCGGCATCAGGTAGTCGTTCTCGTAGAACAGCTCGAAGCTGGGGCCGGCCGTCCGGCCGGGGTGGTCCGGTCCCACCGGGAGCGTGGTGACCAGGTCGCCGAGGGGCTTGAGGACCCGGACCATCAGCGTGATGGTCGCGTCGGCCAGCACCTTCAGCTGGGCGTCGGACTCCTGCGTGTGCGCGAAGAAGCGCTCGAAAATCTGCAGCAGGATCTCGTAGCCCACGTTGAACAGGTCGGTCACCCGCGCGGTCAGCGGGTCGGAGATCAGCGGGTGGTCCGCGTCCCGCTCGTGCGGGCGCACGTTGGCCGCCAGCACCGGGCGGACCGGGTCGAAGCCCGGGTTCTCCGCGCGTAGTTGCTCATACTCGTCGAGGATGTTCACGAACTGGCCGAAATGAGCGTCCCGCCAGTGGCCGCGGGGGCCTTCGCCCTGCTCCAGGATCTCCTCGACGGCGCGCCGTGCGCTGGCCAGATCGGTTACCCGGATCAGCTCGGGCCAGCCGAAGTGATCGGCGGTGGCCTGTGCCCGCGGCGGCCCGACGAACAGCCAGTCCTCCCCGTTCTTGGCGGCCAGGTGCGCCAAGCCAGCCTCGATGGACCGGTACAGGTGGCCGACGGTGGCGAAGTCCTGGCCGCGCGGGACGATGTCCCGCTCGCTCAGCAGCGGCGCGGCCGCCCCGACCGCCGCCAGGCCCTCAGCGTCGGCGAGGTCCATACCTTCCGGCCGTTCCAGGAACATGAAGTGCCGTAGTGCCTGCTCCCCGAACGGAAGCAGGGCCAGTTGCACGCCCGCCGGATAGTGGTTGGCGGGCTGCGGCAGGTTCGGCCGTGCCAGATGCGGCGCCGCCCCGATCGCCGAGAGCACGTTGTGCACCAGCGCCAGGTGCAGCATCTCCTGGGTGGCCACACGGGAGATCTGCCTGCGCCAGCGGGCCGTGGCAGCAGCCTCAGCCTCGGTGAGTCCTTCGCCCGTGGACTGCTTGAGGGAGAACGCGGCGAAGAGGTACTGGCACATAATGCCGTGTTCCAGTTCCGCCGCCTGGCACAGCGCGTAGATCAGCGCCTCGCGGTGCTCGATGACGAACTCCGCCTCTGGCGCCGCCTTGCCGCTCCTGGTCGCGATGACCCGCGCCAGCCTGCCCACCGCCGGTACGCCGCTAGCCGTGTCCGCGTCGTTGCGCACAGCCTCTCCGTTCCTTCTGCCGGATTCGTTGCCCCGATAATTACATCATTACAAGCATGGATTCGCATGGCCTGCCGGCAGGCATTGCCGCCCATCCGGGCGTTTGGTTGAATGTCACGGATGGTCACTCGTGGCAGCTCCGGCCGATGACCGAGGCGCCCGGGGTCACCTCTCCCGCTGTCCGGCTCGCCCGGATCGCGCTTGGCTGCGGCAACTTCGGCGGGGTCGGCTCGGCGCCTGAGTTCTTCGGCCAGGGACTGAGCCAAGACCAGGCGTTCGCGGTGATGGACGCCGCCTGGCAGGCCGGCATCACCCACTTCGACACCGCCGACGCCTACGGCGGCGGGCGCAGCGAGGCGTCCATCGGCCACTGGATCGCCACCCGCGGGGTCCGGCCCCGGCTCACCACCAAGACCTATAACCCGATGGCGGCCGGGGCCGATCACGGCCTGGCCCCGGAGCGGATCGCCCGCCAGTTGCGGTCCAGCCTGGACCGGCTCGGCGTGGACCACGTCGAGCTGTACCTGGCCCACGACTTCGACCCTGACGTGCCGCTCGCGGACACGTTCGGCGCCTTCGAGCAGGCCCGGGCACAGGGCCTCCTCGGCGCCTACGGGGTCAGCAACTTCGACACCGCCCAGCTCACCGCCGCGCTCACGGCCGGGGCGCCGCAGGCCATCCAGAACAGCCATTCGCTGCTCGACCGGCAGGACTGCGCCGGGCTGCTCGACCTGTGCGCCGGGCATGGCGTCGCCTACCTGGCGTTCGGCCCGCTGGCGGGTGGCTGGCTCACCGGCAAGTACCGCCGGGGTGAGCCGTTCCCGGCGGGCTCCCGGATGACCCAGCGCCCGGAGCCCTACCGCGAACTGGTCGCCGGCGTTACCTACGACGCGCTCGAACGGCTGTCGGCCCTGGCCGACAGCCGTGGCATCTCGATGGCCGGCCTCGCGCTCGCCTGGCTGCTCGCCGACGAGCGGGTCACCCAGGTCGTGATCGGCCCCGGCCGCCCGGAGCACCTGGCACCGGTCGCCGAAGCGCTCCGCCACCCGCTCACCGGGCCGGAGCGGACCCTGGTCGAAAGGACGGTCAGCTGATGCGGGTCCTGATTCTCAGCCACCGCGACGTGGTGGCCGCGCTGCCACCGCAGTCCTGCGCCGAGGCGATGGCCGCGGTGCTCGCGGCCCGGGCCAGGGGCGAGACCTACCACCCGCTGCGCACGGTGATGCGCCCCCCGGAGGCGGCCGGGCTGATGGGCCTGATGCCGAGCTGGCGCGGCGCGCAGAGCGACGGCGGCGCGGCGTTCGCGCTCAAGGCGATCTGCATCATGCCAGGCAACCCCGCGCGCGGCCTCGACGCGCACCAGGGCACGGTCACGCTGTTCGACGGGGAGACCGGCGTGCCCACCGCGATCCTTGACGCCTCGGCGGTCACCGAGATCCGTACCGCCGCGGTCACCGCGGTCGCCACCGGCCTGCTGGCCCGCGCCGACGCTCGCACGCTGGCGGTACTGGGGGCGGGCGTCCAGGGCCGCGCGCACCTGACGTCGCTCGCTGGCGTGCGCGACTTCGAGCAGGTCCGCGTCTACTCGCCGACCCGGGCGCATGCGGAGGCCCTGGCCGAGGCGGCCGCCCTGCCCGGCGCCCAGGTCAGCGCGGCGGCGACCGCCGAAGATGCGGTCCGCGGCGCCGACGTGGTGGTCGCGGCGACCAACTCGCGCGAGCCGGTGCTCGACCGTGCGTGGCTCATGCCCGGCGCCCACGTCAACGCGGTCGGCGCCAGCACTCCGCAGGCACGCGAGATCGACACCGCCACCGTGGCCGCGAGCGCGCTGTTCTGCGACAGCCGCGAGTCGGTGCGGCACGAGGCCGGTGAGTTCCAGCTCGCGGTCCGTGAGGGGGCGATCGGCGGTGAGGAGCACATCAGGGCCGAGATCGGCGAAGTGCTCGCGGGCAGCGCGCCGGGCCGCCGGGACGACGGGGAGCTGACCCTTTTTCGCTCGCTCGGCATCGGCGTTGAGGACCTCGCCGCGGCCGAGGTCGCGGTCGCGGCGGCCAGGGAGCAGGGGCTGGGCACGGAGGTCGAGCTGTGATCGCGCTGGCCGACATCGAGGCGGCGCGGGAGCGGATCGCCGGGGCCGCCATCCGGACCCCGCTGGTGCGGCTGCCCGTCGAGGATGCCCCCGCGGAGATCCATCTCAAGCTGGAGAACCTTCAGCCGATCAGCTCGTTCAAGATCCGCGGCGCCACCAACGCGGTGCGGCTCGCGCCGCCGAGCGCCAGCGCTGGCGGCCTGGTCACCGCGAGCGCGGGGAACATGGCCCAGGGCGTCGCCTGGGCGGCGCGCTCGCTCGGCGTGCCCGCCACCATCGCGGTGCCCGAGCACGCGCCGGAGGCGAAGCTGGCGGCCATCGCCCGGCTGGGCGGCCGGGTGCTGAAGCTGCCCTACGACGACTGGTGGAACGTGATCGTCACCAGCCACGTGGACGGGGCCAAGGGCCTGTTCGTGCACCCGGTGCAGGACCCGGCGGTGATGGCCGGGAACGGGACGATCGGCCTGGAGATCCTTGAGGACCTGCCCGCCCCGGACGCCGTGGTGATCCCGTATGGCGGCGGCGGGCTGGCCGTGGGCATCGCCAGCGCGATCCGGGCGCTGCGGCCGGAGACGAAGATCTTCACCGCCGAGCCGGAGACGGGCGCGGCGCTGGCCGCCGCGGTGGCCGCCGGGCACCCGGTCGACGTCGACTACCGTGCCTCGTTCGTGGACGGGGCCGGCAGCCGGCGTGTGCTCGACAGCATGTGGCCGCTGATCACGCCGCTGATCGACGGCGCCCTGGTCGTCAGCGTCGCCGAGGTCGCGGCCGCGGTGCGGCTGATGGCCGAGCGGGCCCGGGTGATCGCCGAGGGCGCGGGGGCGCTTGCCCTGGCCGCAGCGATGTCCGGCCAGGCCGGCCCGGGGAAGGTCGTCTGCGTGGTCTCCGGCGGCAACATCAACCTGGACAAGCTGGCCGCGATCCTCACCGGTGCCACCGGCTAGCCGAAGGAGCACTCCCCCGAACCCGAAATCGGCGTAGCCTCGTCCGGCCGGCTCGACGCGGGTGACCTGCTGACTATAATTCAGACTATGGAGACGCTGCCGCTTGCTGATGTCAAGGCCCGGTTGTCGGAGCTGATCGCCCGCGTCCAGCAGCAGCACGACCAGGTCACGGTGACCCGTAATGGCCGGCCGGCGGCTGTGGTGGTCTCGATTGACGAATGGGAGAGTCTCCAGGAAACCCTGGAGATCCTCTCCGATCCCGCCGCCGTGGCCGCAATCGTGGAGGCCAGGGACGCGGTCTCCCGGGGTGAGGTCTTCACCACCAAGGACATCCTGACCGACCTCGCCGCCCGACGCGCACAAAGCGCGTGAGCGATCTGCCCTATGACGTGAGGTGGTCAGCCACCGCGCGCCGCTGGCTGGCGGAGAGACTCCCTGAGCCGGTGGCCGCCGCCGTCGTGGAACTCGTCCTGGGGGCACTCAGTCACGATCCGCGCCGGGTCGGCAAGCCGTTGCGCGAGCCCTTCCACGGTCAGTGGTCGGCGCGCCGGGCCACCTACCGGGTCATCTACACCATCGACGAGGACAAGCACCTGATCGTCATCGATGCCGTGCTGCCCCGGGGCACCGCGTACCGTCCGCGGTAACGGGCAGACCGAACCCGTGGCGAAGCCCCACGATGCGTGGGACTTCGGTGAAGGCAACCACGCAAAAGAGCTGATCCGGATGCGCCGATTCCTGTCCGCCGCCATCGCGGCCGCGGCTTCCCTGGCGGCCGGGCTGGCCACCGTCCGGGCGACCGCAGCCGCCACCACGTGGACCGTCACCCCCGGCGGGGCGTTCACCCCCGGCAACGAGCCTCGAAGGCCTGAACTTCGGTGGTCAGAATTGCGGCTGTCAGCCCACAAAAATGACCGGCACCTTCCACAGCGGCAACGGCCTGGCCAACCCCATCGGCCAGATCGCCACCATGCCCGGTCCTAAAGCCAGCTCGATGCTTTGTGACCTCCCAGGCCTTTGCGTGGCCAACACCATCACCAGCCCGTAGCCCGCGACCAAGCGAGCAAGGCCCAGCCCAGGAACGCCCCGCTACACGCCTCATCGCGCAGCACGCCTGGACTCTCTGACCAAGGACGGCCTGCGGCCGACAGCCAATCCCCGCGCGGGTCAAGCGAGACGTTCATGCCGAGGTCACCGTCAGTGACTGCGGTACTCCGATGTTCACCCGTAAATCGGACACGCTCACAGCTCTAGAGGCGGCAAACCTTATGGGGAGCCCTCCCCTTATGGGGAGCCCTCCCCTTTCTTTGCCCGTGTCCCTGAACGCATGCTCGCAGTGCAAGGGCGGCAAAGGCCGCTCACGAGCGTACAGGGGGACACAATGATCACATCACTGCTTCCAGGACGGTGGCTGCAAATCAGCCGGGGGCAACCGGGAACACAGCATCGCCGGGCCCGCAAACGTATTGCCTTCGTTGGCTGCGCCGCAGCGGTGACCGGGATCGCGCTCACCACAGCCGGTCTTGCCGGGGGTGCGGCCCCGGCCATGGCGGCTACCCAGTCGCTGGGACCGCCTTCGTACAACCGTGTGGCCGCGGCCTCCGCCACACCCACCCCAGCCCAGGCAGCCTCGCCGACTCACTGGTGGCCCGCCGACGGGTCCGCCACCGACATCGTCGGCCACGACAATGGCAGGCTGTTCGGCGTCAGCTACGGCCCAGGCGGCGACGGAACCGACCAGGCCTTCAGCTTCACCGGCGCCTGGGGCCGGCGCAGCAACGAGGTGCGGTTCAACAAGTATGGAGGCAACTTCGGCAACTCCGACTTCAGCGTCTCGTTCGAGTTCAAAACAACCTCCACCCGGATTCAGGCGCTGTGGGAGAAATGGCCCGTCTGCCATGCAGCTAGGTTCTGGTCGTTCCGGATCACGGGTTCCGGCAAGCTCGACTTCTCGATCGACAACGCCACCGGGAGCCAGTTCGTCGCCATAGAGTCAGGCCCCGGGTACAACGACGGGGCGTGGCATCAGGTGATCGGTACCAGGCACGGCGCCACGACATCTCTGTACGTCGACGGGGTTCTCACGGCGACCGGCACGGGTCCTCACACGGTTTATCTGCACAACACGGTGCACATGGTCGCGGGCGAAAGCGTCTGTGACGGAATCGACGGGACCGTACCGTTCACCGGCGAGCTGGGGGAACTGATGACCTACCGGTCCGCCATCACGCCCTAACGAGCAGGAGACCGGCGCTAGCCCGTCACCAGGACCCGGCGACCCACCGGCACGGCAAGCCCCAAACCCCAACAGCGCCAGCACACCAGCCGCACACCCGCCAGACGCGGCGCGTGGCCACTGTGCGCCCTACGGCCGCACCCGTTGTCGCGCCTGCCTGCGAAAAGGGGGTCCGTAGGGGGTGCCTCCGCCAGCCAGCGAGCCGGCACGCGGGGGGAAACCATCGGGGCACCCATCCCCACAGCCACCTGGGTTCCCCAAAGGTTTCCCCCCGCACCCCCCTTTCCTTTGCCCCTCCAGGCCCGCCCGAAGGGCCCGCTACGCGGGCCAAAAGCGCTGCGGCACAGGCAGCACGCCAGCCAGCGAGGAATCACGGCAGCACAGACCGAAACCCAGGCTGGCCCACCGCAGCCACAGCACAGGAAATCATGCGGCCGACGAGACAGTCGCCTGCGCGCAGCGGCGTGCAGCGGCGTGCAGGACGGCCGGGGCAGGTTAGTTCAGGCCGAGCCAGGTGGCGAACAGGCTGAGGTCTTCACGTCCCCGGCGGGCCGCTGCGACGGCGAGGACGGTTTCGCGGACCATCGGGTGGTGGCGGGTCTGCTGGGGGGCGATCCGCCGGGCTTGCTGCAGGCACCGCAGGCTGCCCGCGTGGTCCCCGACCATCGCATATCCCCGGGCCAGGTCGATGTAGTGGTGGCCGCGCCGGACCGAGGGCACCGACGGCCCGAGCCGCACGCCGTGAGCGCGGCGGACCGCGCCTTCGCCGTCTTCGAGTTCGACGGCGACCGCGACTTCGTGCTGGGCGACGTTCGAGGGGCCGAACGCCAGCCCGTAGTCATTGCGGTCCTTGCCGATCCGCTCAGCTACGGTGCGGGCGGCGTCGAGGTGTGCCCAGGCCTGCTGCGCGGAGCCTGGTCCGCTGGTCTTGGCCGAGCGGGCGGCCAGGATCGCCGAGCGCAGGTGCGCCGACCCGTATACCGACAGGGCCGGGCCGGTCATCGCCGGCAGGTCGTCGCCCAGGTCGGTGCGGACCTGCTCCATCAGCGTCAAGGCCGGGCCGTACGCCCCGAGGGCCATTAGGGATCCGGTGCGCTGCCAGCGGACCCGCTGGATGCGCAGCGGGTCGCCGCACCGTTCCGACGCCTGCCGGATCCGTTCCACCACCTGGCTGCGCAAGTCCAGGTAGCCCAGCAGGTTCGCGATCGCCGAAGCACCCGAGTACGCCTCGGCGAGCAGCCCGAACAACGGCCCCTGATCGGCCTCGCTGGCGGCGTGCACGGCGGCGCCTAGTTCGTCGAGCAGCCCGGGCAGTTCCGTGCCGATCTGGGTGAACTTCGCCGCCTGCCCGAGCGCGGAGAGGCGCCGCACGTCGGCGGCCAGTGCCTCGAAGGGCCGGGGGGTGATGGTCTCGTCGGGCAGGTCCCAGGCTTCCACGCTGCGCCGGATCGCGCCGACCGTGCCATGCAGTCGCGCCGCCCGCCCCCCGGCCGGTTCCTGGTAGGGCTGGCCGGTGATCCGGGGCACATCCACCCGCAGCGCGCGGGCGACCGCGCCGATCAAAGCGGGGCTGGCCGGCACCGCCCCGGACTCCACCTTGGCCAAAAGGCTGTAGGACACATGCGCCCGGCCGGCCAGTTCCCGGCCGGTCAGCCCCCGCGTCTTGCGGATCACCGCGATCCGGGCACCGATCCGATCCTGATCAGCCATCTGATCCCCCAGCCGTGGCATGCAACTGTTTTGAAACTCCCGGTCACCGTGCCCGTTCCATGCTGCTCCCAACCAACCACACCACGCAACCGGAAGCACCCGTGACCGACCCAGCCCAAGACCCCGCCATCACCGCCACCGTGGCGGCCATCGAAGCCGCCTTCAGCGGCCGGTGGGGTGTCTGGGTCAGCGACACCGGCTGGTGGTGGGCCACCCGGACCCGTGCGTTATCCGCCGAGGAACTGTCCGCCGGGTGCGTCCCCCACCTGCACGCCGACGACCCCGACGAACTCACCGAACGCATCCGCGGCCAAGAACACCTGCACCCGGCTAGCCCGGATGCGGCAGAAAGGACACCACCGTGACCGCCCCCGAACCCGGCCCCGGCCAGCTGACCTCCCGCCGGGCCGCCCTGGTGGCCCTCGCCGCCGCGCTGGACCCCCGCGACTTCGCCGTTACTCTCACCGTGCCCCCAGGGCGGCCACCCCGGCTGGCCGTGACCAGCCGACACGCCGCCATCGGCGACGACATTCACGCCGACCACCAGGCATTTTACTGGTCCTGGGCCGAGCGCATCGGTCCGGTCAGCGACCCGAAGGCCGCCGCCCAGAAGATCAGCAGCGTCCTGCGCACCACCCCCCAGCCCACCTATGGCTGACACCGGCCCCGGCCAGCCGCCCCAGCCGGACCACGGTTCGAAGGATCCCGACGGTCCCAGGCTGGCGTTCACCGCCGAGGCGTGGGACTCGTTCATCGAGCACATCAAGCACGGGCAGCCCGGCCAGGCCTGATCCGGCCGCCGTCCTCCCGCGCCGGGCGCGCCCCGGCCAGCGGCGCGCTTGACCCGCGCAGCGGGATGCCGGACGGGTTTGCCCAGGGCACGGCCAGCGGTCTGGCTGCCCTGTTTCACTACCGATCGTGCTGCACTTGGGTGTTGCGGGCTACCTGGAGCAACTCCCGTCACACTGGGCAGATAATCTCTCAACAATCACGGAAAAAGGCCCTATTTGATTGCCAATGGCAGGCATTCAGTTACCCTGCGCGACAAAAAGCTTCCCATTCCGGACGTTATCCGCCCGATGAAGGATGTAGCACACGGCTGGCCCCGTCGCGCTATATCAGCCTTCGCCACGCACAAATCATAGAAATAACTGCATGTAGGTTAAGTACGGGTTAAGGTGCTCTGGACGTGCCGGTTTCTGCAGCGCTTGGCCCTGAACTCGCCTTGTGCTGGCCGGTGGGTCGCCCTATTGCCTGAGACAAGGAACGCCTTGTGCGCCCCAATCTCACCAAGAAATTCACCCTTTTCAACCACTGGAATCACGGAAAGTCACCGGCACCAACATCACCGAAACTACGACTGCTGGCTAGGGCCACACTGCCGTTGGTAGCGGCATTCACCGTGATCGGACTGGTCGCGGCGCCCGCCAGCGCCAACCGGCGCCAAGACGCCATGCACTGGGCATTGCGCCAGGCCGGCTGCCCGTACGTGTATGGCGGCACCGGTCCGTGCGGCAACGGCTACGACTGCTCCGGGCTGGTGGTGGCGGCCTATGCCAAGGTGGGCATGCGGCTGCCGCGCACCACGTACGAGATGCTCGACAGCCGGGCACTGAAGCGGCAGACCCATCATCCCAAGCCAGGGAACCTGGTGTTCTTCGGCGACGGCCACGTCACCCTCTATTACTGGCGGCATGTGGTGCTCCAGGCGCCACAGCCCGGCGAGAACGTCCAGCTCACCCGCTGGTATCCGGGCTCGAGCTGGGTGCCGACCGGCTACTACAAGATCCGCGACGCGGGCAACGGCCCGATGCGCGGGCTGGCCAAGTGGGTGCACAGCATGATGACCCGCTACCACCTGAAGATCCACAACAACACCACGCTGCAGGACGTGTTCCCGCGGCGGTAGTCGTCTCAGCCATGATCACGGACGATTACCGCGCGGAGAGAACGCGAGGGATCGTCCGTGATCATCGGCGGCGGGCCGGCCGCGCCTCGCCGGCGGTTACGGCTTGCGGGCCGCTTCGAGTGCTTCGACTAGGCGGTCCACCTCGTCGGCCGAGTTGTAGTGGATGAAGCCGATCCGCACCGACTTGTCGGCGTAGCCGAGCCGCTGGTACAGGTTCAGCGAGTACCACGAGTCATGCGCCCAGACCCCGATCTGCGCCTCGGCCAGGCGGGCGGCCACCTGCTCCGCCGCCACGCCAGCCACGTTGACGAGGAACGTAGGCACGCGGCCGGCCATCCCCGGCAGCCCGTACACGGTCACCGCGTCGGAGATGCCGTCAAGGAAACGCTGCCCGAGCGCGCGCTCGTAGGGCACGATCGCCTCGAAGCCCCCGATCGAGTCCAGGTAGTCGATCGTCGCGTTGAAGCCCGCGAGCAGTTCGTAAGGCTGCGTGCCGGTCTCGAACCGGCGGCCGAGCGGGGCGGTCGGTGCGGGGCGGGCCTTGTACGGGCGCCAGCTCTCGATCACCTCGGCCCGCCCGAAGGCCATGCCCAGATGCGGGCCACAGAACTTGTAGGGCGAGCAGAGCAGCACGTCGGCGCCGACCTCGCGGACGTCGATCGGCTCGTGCGCCGCGTAGTGGACCGCGTCGATCCAGGCAAGCGCCCCTGCCTCGTGCGCGAGCTGGCAGACGCGGCGGGCATCGACGACCGTGCCGACCGCGTTGGACGCCCACGCGAACGCCACCACCCTGGTGCGCGGCCCCAGCTTGCGCTGCAGGTCACCGAAGTCGAGCGTGGTGTCGTCGTGCAGCTCCACGTGCCGGACAACCAGGTCTTTGTCGTGGGCGAGCTCCAGCCAGGGAGCGACGCCGCCGTCATGGTCAAGCGAGGAGACGAGGATCTCATCGCCGGGCCGGAAGCCGCGGCCCACGGTGCGCGACAGCGCGAAGTTCAGCGAGGTCATGTTCGGGCCGAAGATCACCTCGTGCGGCTCGCAGCCGAGGAACCGGGCCGCCTTGTGCTCGGCCTCCTGGAGGATCTCGCCCACCCGCCGGCTCGTCGCATAGCCCGCGCCCAGGTTGGCGCTCGCCTCACGCAGCGCACGCGCGATGGCCTCGCCGACCTCGTCGGGCACCTGGGTACCGCCGGGGGCGTCGAGGAACGCGAAGTCCCGCAGGGAGGAGAAGCGCTCCCGTACCGAGGCGACGTCGAGGCTCGAGCGGAGTGTTTCAGTCATCGGAGCTTCCTCTCCCGCGCCGGCACTGGTGAACGCCCAGATTTCGATCGAATCACAACCTCAGGCCGAACCTCAAAGCGCTTCCCTTGCCCCGGTGCACAGCGCAATGGTTTGATCAACAGCACTTTGGATCGCCAGGGAGGGCGTACCCCATGAAATCAAGCGTGATCGTCGCCGCGGCGGCAGTAGGCGCGCTCGCCGTGGCTGGCTGCGGCAGCAGCAGCAGCGGCGGTTCCACCGCCAGCGGCACCACCAAGTCCTGTGTCGCCTCGGTCGGCATGGAGGGCCCGCTCACCGGCCCGGTGGCCGTCCTCGGGCAGGAGCAGTTGCACTTCGCGCAGCTCGCGGTGGCCAAGGACGACCTGGCCAACAAGACGAGGATCTCGATCGTCCAGGGCGATACCCAGCTCAACCCGGCCCAGGCGACGACCGTCACCCAGCAGTTCACCTCGAACTCGAAGATCGTGGCGGTGGTCGGCCCGGCCGGCAGCCAGGAGGTCGAGGCGGTGGGCCCGCTGATGGCCAGGGCCGGCCTGCCGTTCATCAGCGGCTCCGCGACCGCCGCGGCGCTCACCACCGGCAAGTACCCGACGTTCTTCCGGACCGTGTCCAAGGACAGCGTGCAGGGGCCGCAGGACGCCCACTACATCATCAGCAACCTGCACCCGAAGGCGCTGATGATCGTGGACGACCAGGAGGCCTACTCCACCGGCCTGGTCGCCGCGATGATGCCGATCTTCCAGGCGGCCGGGATCAAGGTCGACCACGAGTCGGTCTCGCAGAAGGTCACCGACTTCTCCTCGCTGGTGGCGAAGATCACGCCGAGCACGACCGTGGTGGTGCTGCCCTGGCAGGTGGCGTCGAACGCGCAGCAGTTCGGCCGCAACATCGCCCAGGAGAAGAAGAAGGCCGTGATCTTCGGCACGGACGGCCTGTTCTCGCCGGGCACGTTCTCCATCAACGGCTCGTACGTGTCCTCGTTCGGCCCGGACATCACCGCGATCCCCGCCGACGCGAAGATCGTCGCGGCCGCCACGGCCAAGTTTGGCAAATTCGGCACGTTCGGCCCGCCGGTGTACGCGGCACAGCACGTGATCGACGAGGCGATCGCCTCGGTCTGCAAGTCCGGCCAGACGCCGAGCCGCGCCAACGTGCTCGCCGCGATCAAGAACACGAACGAGGCCACGACGATCCTCGGCCAGCCGATCAAGTTCACCTCCAGCGGTGACGTCGTGAACGGCAAGTTCTTCCTGTTCAAGATCGACTCGACGGGCAAGTACAACCTGATTCCCGGCTGACCGGCGCAACCCAGCTAGCCGCCTGGCGGCGCGCCGGCTCACGGCGGGCGCGCTGCCAGGCGGGACGGGTCAGAACGGCAGGCAGGAACTCACGCGGATGGGCTTCTTCTTCCAGGAACTGGTGAACGGGCTTACGACCGGTGCCCTGTATTCACTGGTCGCGCTCGGCTTCTCGATGGTCTACGGAGTGCTGAAGCTGCTCAACTTCGCCCATGGGGACCTGTACATGGTCGGGGCCTACGTCGGGTTCTTCGTGATCCAGTGGTTCGGCGGGCCCTCGGCGCTGACGATCTCCGTTCCGCTACTGCTGCTGATCATGTTCGTGCTGGCCGGCGGGCTGGTCGGCGGGCTGGGCGTGGCGATCGAGCGGTTCGCCTACCGGCCGCTGCGGGACGCGCCGCGGATCGCCCCGCTGATCACCGCGATCGGCATCTCGTTCTTCCTGGAGAACGCGGCGCTGCTGCTGTTCGGCGCGCAGTTCCGGCTCTACAACACCGCGGACTTCATCTCGCTCTCGTCCGGGATCACGATCGGTTCTGTCACGATCGACTCGGTGCAGATCATGGTGCTGGTGCTCGGCCTGGTGCTCACGGTCGGCCTGCGGGAACTGGTCAACCGGACCAAACTCGGCAAGCAGATGCGGGCGGTGGCCGCCGACCGGGAGGCCGCCGAGATGATGGGGATCAACGTGAACTTCGTCATCGCGGCGACGTTCTTCCTGGGGTCGGCGCTCGCAGGGGTGGCCGGCGTGATGGGCGGACTGCTGTTCAACCAGGTGACACCCACCATCGGATTCATCATTGGCCTCAAGGCGTTCACCGCCGCCGTGGTCGGCGGCATCGGCTCACTGCCCGGCGCGATGCTCGGCGGCCTGCTGATCGGCGTCGCGGAGTCGATGATCACCGGGTACATCTCCTCGACGTACACCAACCTGTTCGTATTCGCGCTGCTGATCGTCGTGATGCTGGTGCGGCCCAGCGGGCTGCTCGGCCGGGCGCAACTGCAGAAGGTATGAGCACCCCGTGAGCCTCGAATCGCCGCCGCCACCCGCCGGGCCTCAGGTCGGGGCGGACGAGTGGGTCGCCAGGCAGGCACACCGCCGGGAATACCTGCCGTCCTGGCTGGGCCGCGCGCAACGGCAGGCCGAGCGGGTCGGCTGGTGGCCACGGCTGGCCCTGGCGGGCCTGGCCGCGGCCGCGCTGCCACTGTTCGGCCTCGGCGGGTTCCAGTTGCAGGTCGGGATCGACGCGCTGGTGATCGCGCTGCTCGCGGTGGGGCTGAACATCACGGTGGGCTGGACCGGACTGCTCGACCTGGGCTACGTCGCGTTCTTCGGCTGCGGCGCCTACGGGTTCGCGCTGGTGTCCTCGGGCCAGGTCGGCGCGAACGGGATCCACCTGCCGAGTTATCTGTCCATACCGCTGGTGATGCTGGCCACCGCGGCCCTCGGGCTACTGGTCGGGCTGCCATCGAGGCGGCTGGTCGGTGACTACCTGGCGATCATCACGCTGTTCTTCGGCGAGGCGTTCGTCGAGTTCACCAACAACGTCGCGCCGGCCACGCTGGGCGGGCCCAACGGGATCGTCGGGATCGACCCGATCAGCGTCTTCGGCCATCAGATCACCAGCAACACCGGGTACTACCTGCTGCTGGTGATCGTGCTCGTGGTCACCATGGCGGTGCTGCGGCTGCTCGAATTCTCCCGCACCGGGCGGGCCTGGCGGGCGGTGCGCGAAGATCCGCTGGCGGCGGGGTCGATGACGATCCCGGTCGACTGGGTCAAACTGATGGCGTTCGCGTTCGGCGCCGCGGTCGCGGCGCTGGCGGGCGCCATCTTCGCCGCGCAGCAGATCAGCGTGTTCCCGACCGACTTCGACACGCCCATCCTGATCCTGATCTATGCCGGGCTCATCCTCGGCGGCGCGGGCAGCATCGCCGGCGCGGCCACCGGCGCCCTGGTGATCATGGTCATCTACGACGGGCTGCTGCGCAGCGCGACCGATTCCGGTTACCTGTTCTACGGCCTGATCCTGCTGACCGTGCTGGTCAAGCTGCGCCCGTGGCGCAGGCTGGGCCTGGTGCTCGCGGCCACCGTGGCGCTCGGATTCGCCGTCCACGCCATCGCCGCGGCCATCTCGGCACGCGCGGTGGCGGGCAGCCCGTCCTCGACCGGGTGGGTCGGCAGCGCGCTGCACGACTGGGTGATCGTCCCCGCGAATGCCACGGCCGCCGGTAACTGGGGGTTCGTCGCACTGGTGTGCCTGCTGATCGCGCTGGTCCAGGTGGGCTCACGGGTGCGGACGATCCTGCTGCCGCCTACCTTGTACCTGGCGGCGTTCGTCTGGGAGACCCGGCTGAGCGTCGAACCGGCCGTCACCCGGCAGCTCATGATCGGCGCGATCCTTATCGTGATGATGAACGCACGTCCGCAGGGGCTGCTGGGGCAACGGCGCGTGGAGGCCATCACATGAGCACGGACGAGAACCGAGCCGGGGACGGCAGGCCCGGAGGACGGTGGGTCTCGCAGGGATTCCGTATTGCAACTGCAAAGTCTTTCGCTGTCCTTTGGCGGCCTGCGCGCGCTCTCCGAACTGGACCTGCAGCTGCGCGACCGGGAGATCGTGAGCATCATCGGGCCGAACGGCGCGGGCAAGTCCACGGTCTTCAACGTGATCACGGGCGTGTACGAGCCGAGCGCCGGAGACGTTGTCTTCGCCGGAAGGTCGATCGCCGGGCTGGCACCGCACAGCATCGCCAGGATGGGGGTCGCGCGGACCTTCCAGAGCCTGCGGCTGTTCCTGAACATGTCGGTGATGGAGAACGTGATGGCCGCGACCTACGGCCACACCAAGGCGATGCCGTGGGAGTCGGTGCTGCGGCTGCCCAGGGCCAGGCGCGAGGAGCGCGAGTCCAGGGAACTGGCGACCGACGTGCTGTCGTTCTTCGGCCAGCGGCTGGCCGGGTACCGCTGGGACCAGCCCGCGTACTCGCTGTCGTACGCGAACCGGCGGCGGCTTGAGATCGCCCGCGCGCTCGCCACCCGGCCCCGGCTGCTGCTGCTCGACGAGCCGGCCGCCGGGATGAACCCCACCGAGACGCACGAGATCACCGAACTGATCTCGCGGCTGCGGGACGAGCGTGACGTGGCGATCCTGGTGATCGAGCACGATATGCACGTGGTCGCGTCCTGCTCGGACCGGGTGGTCGCGCTCGACCACGGTGTCAAGATCGCCGAGGGCGGCTTCGACGCGGTCGCGAACCACCCGGCGGTGGTCGAGGCCTACCTCGGGCGCGACCCCGAGGCCCTGTCGGACGCCGGATGAGCGCGCCGCCGCCCCCGGAGGCACCTGCCGAGTTGCTCCGCCTCGACAACGTCACCACCTACTACGGCCAGATGCGGATCCTCGAAGGGATCTCGCTGCAGGTGCGGGGGGGCGAACTGGTCTGCCTGCTCGGCGGCAACGCCTCCGGCAAGTCGACCACGCTCAAGACGATCCTGGGCATCGTGCGGCCGCGCGCGGGACGGGTGCTGCTCGGCGGCGAGGACGTGACCGGCTGGGCGGTGCCGCAGCGGATCGCCCGTGGCATCGCGATCGTGCCGGAAAACCGCCGGCTGTTCGGGCAGATGACGGTCAGGGAAAACCTCGAAATGGGCGCGGTGCTGCGCGGCGGCGAGAAGCTCGACGAGGACTTCGACCGGGTGCACGGGCTGTTCCCGCGGCTGCTCGAACGGCGCGGCCAGCTCGCGGGCACGCTGTCGGGCGGTGAGCAGCAGATGGTCGCGATGGGCCGCGCACTGATGTCGCGGCCCCGGCTGCTGCTGATGGACGAGCCGTCGATGGGCCTGTCCCCCGCGCTGGTGCAGCAGAACTTCCAGATCATCAAGGAGATCCACGCCTCCGGCGTCGCCGTGCTGATGGTGGAGCAGAACGCGGCGATGGCGCTGTCCATCGCCGACCGGGGTTATGTCCTTTCGACCGGGGAGATCGTCCTGGAAGGCCCCGCGGCGGACCTGCTGGCCAGCGAGGACCTCAAACGCGCGTATCTGGGACGATAGAGACATGGACGTGGTGGTACACACCCTCGTGGACACCGCGCCGGGACGGGACGGCCTGGTCAGGCGCCGAGTGGAGATGCCTGCCGGGTCGGCTGTCGAGGCGGCGGCCGGGCCTGGCGGCGAACTGTGGTACGTGATCGACGGGGCGGGCCTGCTGACATCCGGGGATGGGCCGGGCACGCCGATCCGGCGGGGCACCGCGCTGTGGCTGCCGCCTGGCGCACGCTACCGGCTGACCGCCGCCGCGGGCATGCTCACTCTGGACAGCGTTACGCTCCCCGCTGCCACCGGAATCCCTGACGACACCGGGGTGCCACGGCTGGCCCAGTTGGCGGACTGCGCCGTGGAGGTCACCGGGGACCGGAAGTTCCGTGTCCTGTTCGGGCCGGGCAACGGGTGCGCGGCGGCGACCCAGTTCGTGGGTGAGATCCCGCCTGGCCGCGCCCCGCTGCACAGCCACACCTACGACGAGGTGGTGCTCGTGCTGGACGGTGAGGGCGTGCTGCACGCCGGTCCTGTCGAGCATCCGATTGCCCCTGGCACCTGCATCCACCTGCCGCCGGGGCAGCAGCACTGCCTGGAGAACACCGGGCCGAGCACGCTGTGGGTGCTCGGCGTCTTCCACCCGGGCGGCAGCCCCGCCGCCAAGGTCACGCCGTCCTGACCCGCACCCGGAGTGCGGCCGGGCTCATCACCGGCAGGCGGGTGACCGCCGAGGGCGAAGCGGACCCGGTGATCGTGGCTGCGGCGCCAGTGGGGTGGGCCATATCCCCATGATCACGACCTCGGTTGTCGCCGTGCCTGGCTGGCGCTCGGGGTCAGTTCTGGTCTGGGTTGGTCGCCGTGCCTGCCGCGCCGGCCGTGCCGTTGCCACCGGTCGCACCTGCGGTTCCGGCGGTCCCCGGTGCACCTGGCCCGGCACCCGCCTGGCCGGCGGGGCCGCCGGACCCTCCGGTGCCGAAGGCGGCGCCCGCGCCGGCGGTCACCGCGTCACCGCTGAAGGTGTTGCCGGAATCGGCCACCGGGGGCGAGACGCTGAACACGGCGCCGCCGTCGGCGTTGCCGCCGTTGCCGCCGTTCCCGCCCTTGCCGCCGGTCCCGCCGTTGGCCCCGTTGCCGTTGGCCCCGTCGGGCGCCTGCACGGTGTCGGTGCCGTTCTCGCCGCCCGGGCCACCGTTGCCGCCGTTGCCGCCCCAGCCCCCGGCACCGCCGGTCCCCCCGGTGCCGCCGTTGCCGCCGGCTGCCGACTCGGTGGCGAAGGAGTTGCCGGTAATGCTGAGCGATCCGGTGGCGTAGATCCCGCCGCCCTCGGCAAGGCCGCCCGCTCCCCCGGCGCCGCCCTTGCCGCCGACCGCGCCCGCCGCGCCATTCGCCCCGGCACCGCCGGGCCCGCCGAGACCGATCGTGTCGCCAGCGCCGAAGCCACCACCGCCGCCGCTGCCGCCGAAGCCACCGCCGCCGCCGCTGCCACCGATACCGCCGAACCATGCCGCCGAGCCAGTGGCGCCGGTCGCCGTGTTGCCCTGGAACGTGTCACCGGCGACGGTGAGCTGGGCGCCGCTGCCGGATCCGTTGCCGTAGACCGCGCCGCCCAGGCCCGCGCCACCGGCACCTGCGGTGAACCCGGCCGCCGCGACTCCGGGGTGCCCGGCCGCCGCGCCGGCCGCCCCGGCGCCGCCGTTGCCGCTCTGCGCTCCGTTGCCGCCGCCGCTGCCGCCACCGCCGCCGAAGCCGCCGGTCCCGCCGTTCTGCGCGGAACCGCTGCTCCCCGCGGTGGCCCGGGTGCTGGCGGTGCCGCCGATGGCCTGGTTGGAGGTGAACTGGTCGGGCGCCGCAGCGGTGCCGAGATCTGCCGAGCCGCTGTTGTACACCGCCCCGCCTTCGCCGGCACCGCCGGCGCCGTTGGTGGCTCCGGGGCCGCCCGCCCCACCGGCCGGTCCGACCGGCCCGGGGCCGCCGTTGCCGCCGGCGTGTCCCGGCGCTCCCGTCTGCGCCCTGGGTCCCGGCGGGCCCGCCGTTACCGCCGAAGCCGCCAGGACCGCCGCCGCCGTTCTGGTTGGTGGCGCCGCCAGCCGAGCCCGTGGTCCCCGCGCCGCCGCCGGATCCGCCGTCCGCCTTGTTACTGGCGAAGCTGGTCCCGGTCAGCGTGGTCAGCGTGCCCGAATTGAACACCGCACCGCCCTGGGCCGTGCCGCCTGCCGCCCCGTTGCCGCCCTTGCCGCCCTTGCCGCGCGGCGGCGACGCTGGGATTGACGGTTCCCGGGGCACCGGCCTGCGGTCCCGGGGCCACCGCCGCCGCTCTTGGCGCCCGCTCCCCCGCTGCCGCCCGAGCCGCTCTCCCCGGCGCCGCCAGGGTCGCCGACCGTGCCGCCTTCGCCACCGGAGCCCGCGCTGCCGCCGCTCCCCGCGGCCGCCCGGTTACCGCTCAGCGTGCTGCCGGTGATCTGCAACGTCCCTGTGTTGTAGATCGCGCCGCCCTGGGCCTGGCCGGCCGCGCCGCCTGCCGCACCCGCACCGCCGATACCGCCGGCCGCGTTTGTCCCGTTCTCCGCCGCCGTTGCCACCGGCCCCGCCGGCGCCGCCAGGCCCGCCAGAGGACGGTGCGCTGCCACCGAGGCCACCGACGCCACCCTGGCCACCGCCACCGCCGCCACCGCTCACGCCGCCGGGACCGCCCGAGCCACCCAGCCCGCCGTCGCCCCCCACGGCCCCGTCCCCGGAGAACGTGCAGCCCGACACGGTGAGCGTGCCCGCGTTCCACACCGCACCGCCCTGAGCGCCGCCGCCCGCGCCGGCCTTGCCACCGGCCCCGCCGGCCGCGCCGGGCGCACCGTTCCCGCCTTTCCCGCCGGCGGCACCGGCGCCACCGGGCCCGCTGGGCGCGCCAGTGGCCCCGGAGCCGCCGGTACCGCCAAAGCCACCGCCGCCGCCCGAGCCACCGCCGCCGCCGTCCCCGCCACCTCCACCGGTGCCGCCGGTCACTACGTCGCTGCTGAACTTGTCATTGGTCAGGGTCACCGTGCCCGAGGTGATGAGCAGGGCCGCGCCCTTGGCCAGCGTGGCGCTCGTGCCCGCGCCCCCGGCCTTGCCCGCCGTGGCCGCACCACCCACGCCGCCAGCCTGGCCCGGGCTGCCCGCCTGCCCCGGGGAGGTGCCACTGGCCCCGTTGGCGCCGTTGCTCCCGGCCCCGCCGGACGTCCCATTACCGCCGGTGCCGCCGTTCGTGCCAGCCGCCGTCGACACCGCGGCGTCGTTCAAGGAGATCCCGCCGATGGTGAGCTTGCCGCCGGTCACCTGGAACAGCCGCACCTTGTTCGCGCCGTCGAAATTGACGGTGTGGCCGTTGGCCTCGATGTCGGCGGTGCGGCCGGATGGGACCTGGATGGCCGAGGCGAATGAGACCGCCGACGAGGAGCAGTCGACTCCGTAGTCGATCGTGCCGCCGGCCGCCACGGCGTTCTTCAGGGCGGTGAAGGCGCACGTGGTGAGCACCTTGGCCACCGCGGGGCCGCCGGGCGCGGCTAAGGCCGCGGGACCCCACAACATCGCCGCCGCAACAGCGGAGGGCACCGCCAGCAATCCGAATCCCGCTGACCGGGCACGATGACCGTCCATAGCTCCCCCTTTGACCGACTGTTGCCTTCAGGATGCCAGAGGAACGGTTTATCCGGAATACAGAACTTCGGCCGATTGTCCCGGTGCCATCGAGCGCGGTGCCCAGGGCGCGCTCCAGGCAGACCGCCGGTGGCGGCTGCGGTAAAAACTGGCATAGGCCCCTCATAGTTCGTCACGGCAATATGTTTTATGATCGCGAAACGGGTAAGGGGAAATCCGTGGTGCGTGGAATACGGAATGCTGGAATTTGACCTCGTAAAAGCGCCAAACAGGCTACCAGCAACGAAATACGTTTAATTCGAATCAGGGGTTGAATAAGGGACCTAACCTGGTATTCCAGGTTAAGGGGGAAGGTTCATCCATGAATAAGCTCATACCGCGTCTGGCCCCGGCCGGCCGTCCCGTGGCGGCGCTGGCCGGCTTGGCCACCATGGCGGCGGCAGGCCTGGCTACGGCGGCACCGGCGGGCGCTGTTCCCGTGCATTCGCTGCCCCCTGGCGGGCACGCCGTCAAGAACAGCACCACGATCGTCTACACCTACACGGGGGCAGAGCAGACCTTCACCGTCCCGACCGGGGTGACCTCGATCGACGTGATCGCCATCGGCGCGGCCGGCGGTAGCGGGTCCACCCCGATCAGCGGCGGCACCGGGGGCGCCGGCGGCGAGGGCGAGCAGGTCTCCGGCACGCTCGCGGTGATCCCGGGGAACACTCTGTTCGTCGAGGTCGGCGGCGGCGGCGGGGCCGGCACGACCAGCGCTGGCGGCGCCGGCGGCTTCAACGGCGGTACCGGGTCGGGTGACAACACCGCCGCCGGCGGCGGTGTTGGCAGCGGGGCGACCGGTGGGGGCGGGGGCGGCGGCGCCTCGGATGTCCGCACGATCTCCAGCGCCTCGACCGGCACGCTGTTTTCCCGGCTGATCGTCGCCGGCGGGGGCGGGGGCGGCGGCGGCGGCGGAAGCTGCAGCGGCTCGCACCGGCGGTCTCGGCGGCAACGCGGCCACGGCCGGTGCCGTCGGCACCAGTTGCGCCGCCGGTGCCGACGCGACCGGCACCGGCGGCGGTGCCGGCACGGCGAGCGCGGGCGGCACCCACGGGACCGGCGGAGCCGGCGTCACCACCGCCGGCAGCAACGGCAAGGATGGCATCCTTGGCTTCGGTGGCACCGGCGTCACCATCGGCAGCGGCGGCGGCGGCGGCGGCCTCTACGGCGGCGCCAGCGGCGGCGGCGGCGGCGTCAACACCTCCGGGCCCGTCTTCGGCCCTGGCGGAGGCGGGGGCGGCGGCTCCAGCTTCGCGGGCACGGGCACCGATGTGGGCGGTGACGACCTTGGCGGCCGAGGTCAGCATCACCTACACGGTCCCCGGGCCGCCCCCGCCGGTTGGCAGCTCCGACCTGAAGGTCTTCCTCAAGCACCAGGGCGTGTTCCAGCACCACCGGCTGGGCACCTACGGGATCTGGGTCACCAACACCGGCACGGCCGCGACCACCAGGGCGCATCCCATGGTGGTCACCCTGGGTACCGGGTTCGGGATCCGGATGGTCCAGGGTGGCAGGGGCACCGGCTGGCAGTGCCAAAAGCAGGTCCTTGCCACGTCGTGCACGCGGTCGACACCGCTGGGCGCCGGTAGGCGCACCATGATCACGGTCACGGTGTGGGTCAACGCGAGGGCCGGTAAGACGCGGCATGCCACCGCGACGGTGAGCCCGAGCGACCCGACACCTGCCGACAACACCAGCACCGACAAGGCAATCATCCGCAAGCACTGACACCACGGCAGGTGTGCCGCCCCGGCCCGGGACTGGCCGGGGCGGCACTTTGCCGTCACGGGCCCGCGATCGTAGACCTCGGCGAACGCAGCGTGGTCGCCGCATGCCACCTGGGCCAGCGGGGCTGCCAGGTCCGGGTGCGCCATCACACGCGGCACAGAACAGGCACAGGGCCGCGCCTGGTGCGGCGCGGCCCTGTGGCCAGCTGGTCCCGGTGCTGCGGGCGTTCAGGTCCCGGTGCACGCGGGGCTGGCTCGCACGAGGCCGGCTGCCAGTGCGATCGGGGCGCCGTGCGGATAGTGCCCCGGGTTGAGCTGGATGCCGGCTCCGTGCGGCAGGGCCTTGGGGTGGATCACCACGGGCGGCCCGTGGCCGCCGAAGACCTCGGCCATCAAGACTGCGCTCATTTTCGGGTACCGCTGGCACGAGCGCGGCTCATGGCCGAAGAACGTGACGCTGGCCGGCACCCCATCGGCGCGCAGCCTGCGCTGCAGGCCCGCCGGGTCACGCAACTGCCGGACGGTGACCTTGATGGTGCCGTCGGCCTGCTTGGTCACCGTCCAGGCCGCCAACTGGGCGGGTGGCTGCCGGCCGGCCTGGTGACCGGCGGGCAGTAGCGCGGTCACGGCCAAGGCGGCCGCGGCCGCCACCGCCAGGGCCCCGGCGGCCAGGCCGGGAATCCGGCGGCGGGCACGCAGCGCCCGCCCGTCGCCGATGATCTGCTCCACCGGGGTCGTCATTCGCACGCTGCCGCGCTGCTCTCGTACCAGCGTGATCAGGTCGTCGTCGGTCATGACGGAATCTCCTTCTGTTCGGGCATGAGGTCGGCGCGCAACGCGGCGATGGCGCGGCCCAGGTGCGCCTGGACGGTGCCCGGTGCGATGCCGAGCGTGGCCGCGGTGCGGGCGGTGTCCAGGTCGAGGAACAGCCGCAGCGCCACGACCTGCCGCTGCCGTTCCGGCAGCCGCAGCAGCGCCGTCATGATCCGCGGATCGACCGGGCCGTCGAACGTCTCGCCGGCCGCGGGCCGGTCCGCGAGCACGCCGGGGTCGGCCAGCGGTACCTCCCGGCGATGGCGCCGCCACCGGGATACATGCGCGTTCAGCGCGGTGCGGACCACCCATGCCGCCGGCGCCGGATGCCTGCCGACCGTGCGCCAGCGCGCCCACGCCCGGGCAAAGGCCTCGGCCACCAGATCCTGCGCCGTGTCCCTGTCGCCGACGCTCACCAGGACGGCGAACAGGCACTCATCTTTGGACCTGCGGTAGAACTCCGCGAAGTCAGGTCGGCTGGTTCCCACGCCCATCTAACGCATGGCGGCCGTGCGGCGGTTACCAGACCGGCCCGGCGCGGTCCGATATTGTCCGGAAGTGGCGACGACAGCGGACGACGCGGCGGAGATCGCGGCGGAATACCGGGCGTTCGCCCGGCAGGAGGCCCGTGGCCGTTCCCCGGCATACGAGGCGCTGGCCGAGTCGGGCGGCGCGGGGCTGGCCAGGGACCACCAGGAACACGCCGGTGAGGGATGGCAGGTGCTGCTGGCATTCTCATTGCCATGTCAGTGACCATCGCCGAGCTTGAGGCCGTGGCCGCCCGGGGGTGGCGCGCGCCAGAGGAAGCCCCCTTGGGCGGGTGGCTGCTGCGGGCGGCGGAGGGCTTCACCGGCAGGGCAAACAGTGCGCTCGCGGTGGGAGACCCGGGCATGCCGCTGGCGGAGGCGCTCACCGGTGTGTGTGACTGGTATGCCGCGCGCGGCCTCGCCGCCGATGGTCGCCGTCCCCCATCCGCTGGGCCGCCCGGGCGACAGCCAGGTGGACCGGTTCCTCAGCCACCGCCGCTGGGGCGTACGGTCCGGCCCGGCGGTCGCGATGACCGCGGCCACCGCCGAGGTGGCGCGCAGCGGCCCCGCCGCAGAAGCCGAACTGCGGCCCGAGCCCGACCAGGCCTGGCTCGGCCTCTACCACTACCGGGGAGAGAAACTGCCGCCGATCGCGCGGCGGCTGCTGCTCTCGGCGCCGTTCCAGGCGTTCGCCAGCATCCGGCGCGACGGCGGCACCGTCGCCATCGGCCGGGTCGCCGTCGCGGCCGGCTGGGGCGGGCTGACCGCGGTCGAGGTCCATCCCGGGTACCGGCGGACCGGGCTGGCCACGGCGATCACCGCGGCGCTCGCCGGTGCCGCCGCCGGCCAGGGCGCCGCCAGCCTCTACCTCCAGGTGGAAGAGGACAACACGGCGGCCCGTGCGCTCTACGCCCGCAGCGGATTCACCAGCCACCACAGGTACCACTACCGGATCGCGCCAGGGCCCGGCTGACATCGCACGGCTCAAGCAGCGATGATGTGATCATGCCTGGGCGGAAGAGTCCCGATAGGGGCCTGCGGGCCGCGACGTTCGTCGACCATCGGCGCCGTGACGGCCTGGTCGTCCGCTGGGAGTCCCGGCATCACCGCAAGCATTTGATGGCTGCCTCCGGCGGCGGCTCGACGTGGTGGGCGCCCCGGGCCCGGGGCTGGTGGATCGCCGTGCTGTTCGCCGTGGGATCCATGCTTTTCGCGGTGGGCTCCGTGCCCGCCTATGTCAGCGCCGTCGGGGCCCGCTGGGACTCGGTGACCTACTTCATCGGCTCCCTGTTCTTCACCTCCGCGGCCTTCCTCACCTACCGCGAAGCGGTGGACGCGGCGCCCGGCGCCCAGGACAACCCCGGCCGCCGGCGGTTCTTCGTCTACCAGCCACGGCGCATCGACTGGTGGGCGACCGCGGTGCAACTCGCCGGGACGCTGTACTTCAACGTCAGCACCGGCGTCGCGATGGGGGCCAACCTGACCGCACAGGCAGCCCATCAGCATGTATGGCGCCCCGACGCCGTCGGCTCGGTCTGCTTCCTGGTGGCCAGCGCACTGGCCTGGTACGAGGTCTGCCACGGCTGGGGCGCCTGGCGGCCCGGTTCCTGGTCCTGGTGGATCACGCTGCTCAACCTGCTCGGGTCCATCGCCTTTGGGGTGTCCGCGGTGGCCGGTTACATCAGCCCGGTGACCGGCGACCTGCGGAACGCCGAGCGGGCGAACCTGGGCACCCTGGTCGGCGCGGTGTGCTTCCTCGTGGGCGCCTGCTGCTGCTGCCGGAACGGACCGAGGAAGCCAGCGGCCAGGTCACCGCGCCTGGCGACGGCCAAAGCATGGCGCGTCAGGAACCGCCCCCCGTGACCACCTGAGTGGCGGGTTCGCGGCTGCCCGACGCCGCCGGAGCCGGGGCAGCCGGAACGGACGGCCGCCGGGTCAGGAACGCGGCGGCGATCACGCCGGCCGCGGCGAAGAAGGCCACGATCAGGATCAGGCCGTGCCGATAGCTGGCGATGGGGTCCGCGCGGGAAATGTGGGTGAGGATCGCCACCAGCCCGGCCACCCCGAGCACGGTGCCGACCTGGCGCGCGGTATTGAGGATCCCGCTGCCGGTGCCGAACCTGGCCGGGGTGAGCGCGGCGCTGCCCGCCGCCAGCAGCGAGGGGATGGCCAGGCCCACACCGGCGCCGCCGAGCAGTTGTGCGGGCAGCAGGTGGGTCAGGTACGCCGGGCGCGCCTGGATCTGGGCCAACCAGAGCAGTTGCCCGGCGGCGTTGACGGCGCAGCCGATGACCGCGACCCGCCCCGGGCCGCCGAGCCGGGCGCCCAGGCGGGGCGCGACGACGCGGGCGAACGGCAGCACCATGAGCGGCCCTGGCGCGATGGCCAGGCCGGCGACCACGGCCGAGTAGTGCCACACGCCGGTGAGGAACTCGACCGAGTTGAGCACGAAGGCCCCGAACCCGGCGTAGTACAGGATCGAGGCGGCAAAGGCACCGCTGAAGGTCCGGGAGCGGAGCAGTTCGAGTTCGATGACCGGGGAATGGTGCCGCCGGGACCGGGCCACCACCGCTGCCCCGCAGGCCAGCGACGCGAGCAGCACGCCGAGGAAGGCCGGCGAGCCCCAGCCCCAGTCCGGGGCCTTGACCAGCGCGAGCGCGACCAGCCCGACGGCCGCCGCCAGCAGCCCGGCGCCGATCAGGTCAGGCCGTCCGCGGGCCTGGTCGTCCTTGCTCTCCGGCACCACCCGGTAGGCCAGCGCGATGGCGGCGAGCCCGACCGGCACGTTGATCCAGAACACCCAGCGCCAGCTGAACTGGACCAGGCTGCCGCCGATCACCGGGCCGAGGGCAGCCCCGAGCGCGCCAAGCGCGGACCAGGTGCCCAGGGCCTGCGGCCTGGCCCGCGGCGGTACGGCGGCCAGCACGAGGGACAACGACGCGGGCACCATCAGGCCGGCCCCGGCCGCCTGGAGGATCCGGGCCGCGATCAGCGTGGCGACGCCCGGCGCGATGCCGCACAGCACCGAGCCAAGGACGAACGTGCCGAGGCCGCCGATCAGCACCCGGCGGCGACCGACCCGGTCGGCCCAGCGGCCAGCGGGAACCAGCACCGCCGCGAACACGATCGTGTACCCGTTGAGCACCCAGGACAGCGAGCCCAGGCTGGTGCCCGGGTACTGCCTGCCGATGTAGGGAAACGCGAGATTGACGATGAACAGGTCCAGGCTGGACATGAACACCGCCAGGGACAGGACGCCCACGATCGCGGTCACCTGGCGGCCGCTGCGGGCTCCGGCCGGCTCCGCGGCGGGGATTGCGGCCGGTGTCGGCGCTGCTTGGCTCACCACGACCTCCAGTAAGTCCGGAATCTGGACTCACTGTATCTTTCGTATCGCATGTACGTCCAGATTTCCAACTAACTAGTACAGTGGGCATATGACAGCAGCCACCGCGCAACCGCGTCCCTGCTCCGTGGCGCGCACGCTGGACCTCGTCGGGGAGAAGTGGGCGCTGCTCGCGGTGCGCGAGGTCTTCCTCGGCAACCGCAAGTTCGACGAGATGGTCCGGCGCACCGGGGCGCCGCGCGACACGCTGGCGGCCAGGCTGCGCACGCTGGTCGGCGCGGGGATCCTGGAGCGGCGGCAGTACTGCGAGCACCCGGCCAGGTACGAGTACCGGCTCACCGACGCCGGCCGTGACCTGTATCCGGTGATCACGACGCTGATGCGCTGGGGCGACAAGTATCTGGCCGGCGACGGCGGCCCGCCACTGGTGCTGCGGCACCACTGCGGGCACCCGGTCGTGGCGACGGTGATCTGCCAGGCCTGCGGCGAGCCACTGGAGGCGAGGGACACGACGCCGCTGACCGCCGGTACCTGACCCCTCCGCCGCCGCTACCGGCGGCTCAGCCGGCGGTCCGGCACGAACCAGATCACGGACACGGTCGCGAACAGGGCGTAGGAGATCCACGGGCTGACGAACGCCAGCCCGATCGCGGCCGCGTAGATGACCAGCGAGATGCGGCCCTTGAGGTCCCGGCCGAGGGCCGCGGCCACCGGCGAATCACGGCCGTCGGCGCGGACGATGGCCAGGGTGAGGATCGTGAACGCGGCCGCCGCGCCCAGGCACACCACGCCGTAGGCCACCGCCGGGGCGGTGTCCTTGTAGTCCTCGCTGATCCACTCGGTCAGCACCGGTATCAGCGACAGCCAGAAGAGCAGGTGCAGGTTCGCCCACATCACCCCGCCGGTCACCCGGCGGGCGGCGCGGAGCAGGTGATGGTGGTTGTTCCAGTAGATCCCGATGAACACGAAGCTCAGGATGTAGACCAGCAGGGCCGGGAGCCGGGCGCGCAGTGCGGTGGGGCTGCCGCCGAGCGGTGCGCGCAGTTCGAAGGCCATGATCGTGATGATCACCGCGAGCACGCCGTCGCTGAAGGCCTCCACCCGGCCTGTCTCTGACTCGGCCTGGCTCTCCGGGCCGCGGGCGTCCCCGAACATCATGGTGCTGCTCCTCCCACCGCATCGCCGATCATAGGGCCAGGCTGGTCGCCCGGCGCTGACCGTGGAACACGGCCGGGTGAAATCGTGTGCACCGCTGCGCTGGCTGGGACGGGTGTGGCCGCTCCAGGCCGGCCATCCGTGACGCAGTGTGAGCAGTTCTGTGACGGAAGGTTGTGGCCCGGGGCTCCCGCGGCGCGAATTGACCGCATGTGCTGACTGAATTCGTCGTTGCCGGGCCGGGATAGTCACTGATTCGGTAGATTTCACTTAGTTTGTCTGCCAGGATCGGACGCCTGGGGCCAGGATCAGTTTGCCTGGGGGGTGGCTCTGCCGGTCATGTCCAGGGTTGCCCTTCCGAAGAGAGAGACGCGCCACCGCTCATGACCGAGAGCCATCTGCCCACTTGGGCAGGAACCGAACCAGACCGGGCAAGTTCGGCCGCCCTGCCGGAAAGCCAGGCCGGCGCCATGACCCGTGCCCGCCAAACGGCAGGCCACGATGCCGAACTGCCCGCTATCGAGCTGGCGGGCGTTGCGAAGGAGTTCCAGGCCCGCGGCGAGGTCGTCATGGCGGTACGCGGGCTCAACCTGGCGATTGCCGAGGGCGAGTTCTTCTCCCTGCTCGGCCCGTCGGGGTGCGGCAAGACCACCACGATGCGGATGGTCGCCGGATTCGAGGAGCCGACTCGCGGCGCCATCCGGCTGCACGGTGCTGACGTCACCGGAGTCCCGCCGAACAGGCGCGACGTCAACATGGTGTTCCAGTCCTACGCACTGTTCCCGCACATGAGCGTCTTCGAGAACGTGGCGTTCGGCCTGCGGCGCAAGAAGGCCGCCAAGGACGAGATCACGCGCCGGGTCGGCGAGATGCTGGAGATCGTCGATCTGGGCGGCCGCGGCGAGCGCCGCCCCAAGGAACTGTCGGGCGGTCAGCAGCAGCGGGTCGCGCTCGCCCGCGCCCTGGTCAACAAGCCGAGGGCCCTCCTGCTCGATGAGCCACTCGGCGCCCTGGACCTCAAGCTCCGCCAGGCAATGCAGGTGGAGCTGAAGCGGATCCAGCGGGAGGTCGGGATCACGTTCGTGTATGTGACCCACGACCAGAACGAAGCCCTCACAATGTCGGACCGGATCGCGGTCATGAACGACGGCGCGATCGAGCACCTGGGCACGCCGCGGGATATCTACGAGCACCCGAGGACGCGGTTCGTGGCGGGCTTCATCGGCACGTCGAACCTGCTCACCGGCACGGCGACCCAGGTGGACGGCGGGCGGGCCGTCATCGACGTGAGCCCGGACGAGCGGATTGTCGTGCCGGTCAGCGGCGAGGGCCTGGCGCCCGGCTCACCGCTGGAACTCACCGTCCGCCCGGAGAAGATCGAGATCTCCGTCACGCGGCCGGCCGGCCGCGGCTGCATGCTGCGCGGTCAGGTCACCGAGGTGGTGTACCTCGGCACCTCCACCAACTTCTCTGTCAACACCACGACCGGCGCCGACATCGTTGTCTTCCAGCAGAACTCGGCCGCCGCGGCTGACGTGGCCGCCCGGGGGGACAGCGTCTGGCTGTCATGGCAGCCAGAACACTCTTATCCAATTGGCTAGGCCGTGACCGGCCGGGACCGCGTCGCGCGGCACCGACGGTCACGTTTGGAGGAAACGATGCAAGATCAGCACAGTCCGCAGCCGGAGTCCGGAGACTCCGCTCTCGACCCGTCCATCTGGCGTGGCCTGACCCAGCGGCGCATGTCCCGCCGCCAGATGCTGGCGGCCGCGGGCACCGGTGCGGGCGCGCTCGGCGTGTCGGCGTTCCTCGCTGCCTGCGGCGTGAAGGGCGCGTCGGTCGGCAGCCACAGCGTCAAGGCCGGCGGTGTCGGCTCGGCCTCGTGGTGGGCCAAGCAGAAGCTGCACCACACGGTCAACTTCGCGAACTGGCCCTATTACATCGACGTGCTCAGTGGCAAGCACCCGACGCTGCAGCACTTCACCGACCTGACCAGCATCCAGGTCAACTACACCGAGCCGATCAGCGACAACCTCCCGTTCTACGCCAAGATCCGGCCGTCGCTGCAGGCGCAGCAGTACACCGGCTACGACATCATCGTGATGACCAACAACAGCCCGCCGCTCGGCTACCTGATCAACTACGGCTGGCTGACCCCGCTCGACCAGAACGCGATGGTCAACTTCCACAAGTACGCCAGCCCGCTGGTGACGAACACTTCCTGGGACCCGGGCAACAAGTACACGATGGCCTGGCAGTCGGGCTGGACCGCGATCGGCTACAACAGCTCGATCATCAAGGACCCGGGCACCAGCGTGGACATCCTGTTCGACCGGAGGTTCTCCGGCAAGGTCGGCATGATGGCCGACCCGCAGGAACTCGGCAGCCTCGGGCTGCTGGCGATCGGCGTGGAGCCCGCCACCTCCACCGAGTCCGACTGGGCGAAGGCGGCCAAGAAGCTGCAGACGCAGAAGAGCGACGGGATCGTCCGCGCCTACTACGACCAGGACTACATCAACCACCTGAAGAACGGCGACACGGTGGTCAGCCAGGCCTGGTCGGGGGACATCTTCCAGGCCGACCTGAACAGCAAGTACCGCGACCTGCACCTGCTGATCCCCGAAGAGGGCGGCATGTTCTGGACCGACAACATGTGCATCCCGGCCTACGCGCAGAACCCCAAGGACGCCATGACGCTGATGGACTACTACTATCTGCCGGAGGTCCAGGCGGTCGTGGAGTACTACAACGACTACGTCTGCCCGGTGCCTAGTGCCAAGGGCGTGCTGCTGCAGCCCACCGGCTGGGCCGAGCAGACGCTGAAGGCGATGCATCCGTCCATCGGCCTGCCGTTCGCCACCACGGCCAAGGCGCCCACGGTGTTCCCCACGCCGCAGTACATCAAGAACTCCAGGAACTACTACAAGTACAAGTCCCAGGAAGAACTGACGGCGTGGAACAACCTGTTCCTGCCGATCACCCAGGGCGCGTGACGCACACGGAGGGCGTTGCGCCCCCTGGGGGCGTAACGCGCCGCCATCGGGCCCCGCTGGGCAAGGCGCTGGCACCGTACCTGCTCAGCCTGCCGGCCGGGTTGTGGCTCCTTGCCCTGTTCCTGGTGCCAATGGTGGTGATGCTGTCGCTGTCGCTGCAGAGCTGCAACTTCGGCACCGGTGCCTGCGTCATGACCTGGCACTTCGGTGAATTCTGGCAACAGGTCAGCCTGTACCACTCGCAGTTCCTCATCAGCATCTACTTCGCCGGTGCGGCCACGATCATCGACCTGATCGTGTCGTTCCCCATCGCCTACTGGATCGCGTTCTACGGCGGCTCGAAGAAGAACTTCTTCCTGCTCATGCTGCTGGTGCCGTTCTTCGTCTCGTTCGTGATCCGCACCATCGTGTGGGAGTTCATCCTGTCCGATCAGGGCATCGTCCTGGGCACCCTGAAGAGCGCCCACCTGGTGCCGCAGAACTTCCACGTGCTCGCCACCGGCTACGCGGTGGTGGCCGGCCTGGCCTACAACTACCTGCCGTTCACCGCGCTGCCGCTGTACGTGGCGATCGAGCGGATCGACAAGACCGTGCTCGATGCTGCTTACGACCTGTACGCGAGCAAGCGGGAGGCGTTCACGCGGGTCATCCTGCCGCTCACCATCCCCGGCCTGTTCGCGGCGTTCCTGCTCACGTTCATCCCGGCCCTCGGCGACTACGTGAACCAGCAGATCCTCGGCGGCACGAACGACACGATGATCGGCACCGTCATCCAGAACGCGTTCCTGACCAACCTGGACTACGCGGGCGGGTCGGCCCTGTCGGCGGTGCTGCTGGCGATCGCGCTGGTCGGCATCTTCGCCTACGCCCGGCTGCTCGGCTCGCGGACCATCGAGGAGTATCTGTGACCGCCACCTTCGCGGCGGCCGAGCGCGAAGCCACGCGGACGGGGCACCGGGCCCCGCGCCGCCGCCGACGACGGCGGCGTGGCGGAGGGTTCCTGGCGGTCTACTCGTGGCTGGTCATCGCGTACCTGGTACTGCCGATCTTCGTGATGGTCGCCTACAGCTTCAACAAGGTCACCACCGGCCTGCCGCAGGTCAGCTTCACCTGGAACGGCTTCACCACGCAGTGGTACCAGGAGTGGAGCGGCGTCCCCGGGCTCACCTCGGCGTTCTGGCTGACCATCCGGCTCGGCATCGCCAGCACGATACTGGCCACGATCGTGGGCACGCTGCTGGCGCTGGCCCTGGTGCGCTACCGCCCGCCGAAATTCCGCGGCAGGACGTTCGTGGAACAGGTCATGTTCCTGAACATCGCGGCGCCGGAGATCGTCCTCGGCGCCTCGCTGCTCGGCCTGTTCGTCACCATCAACGTGGCCCGCGGTTTCACGACCCTGCTGCTGGCCCACGTCGCGTTCAGCATCGCCTACGTGACGGTCACGGTGCGGGCGCGGCTGGCCGGTTTCGACAGATCGCTGGAGGAGGCCGCCGCCGATCTCGGCGCGAACTCCTGGACCACCTTTCAGAAGATCACCCTGCCGCTCATCAGGCCGGGCATCCTGGCGGGTGCCCTGATGGCGTTCGCCCTGTCCATCGACGACTTCGTGACGTCGAACTTCGTCAGCGGCAACGTGGTGCCGTTCCCGGTCTGGGTGTACGGCGCCACCAGGGTCGGCATTCCGCCGCAGGTCTTCGTCTTCGGCAGCGTGATCTTCGGGATCGGCATCCTGTGCGCGTTCGCCAGCATCGTGATGGCCAGACGGAACCTGTGAGCCATCCCGGCGGGCGGAACGCCTGAGCCACCCCGCCGGGCGGCTAGTCCTGCTGGTCGCTGCCTTCCTCGCCCTGCTCGGCCTCGCTGGCCTGGGCGGCGGCACGCGCCTCCCGGACCGCTCGCTGGAAGCTGGCCAGGCGCGCCTGCGTCTGGGCGGCGGACCGGGGCTGCCACGGGCTGGGTGGCGGCACCGGCCAGGCCGGCCCGGCCAGGCACCAGGTTCGCCTTCGGTACCCGCTGAGGGAGCCCGGCCGCGGTCAGGCCATCCGACACCGGCGCCTGCGCCACCTCGGCAGCGCTCCAGCCCTCGTCGGCCGGTGACACCCAGGCTTCCGCGGGGGCGCCCGGTTCCGGCGCGTCGACGCCTCGGCGGCTGCGCCGGAACCAGTCGGACTCCACGGACTCGAAGATGGGCAGCCGGTTCCCTTCCGGCGGCGCTGCCGACGGCACGATCACGCCGACCGGGGCCACAAGGACCGGTGCGCTAACGCTCGCTGCCCCGCCGTCGGGGACGCCGCCGGTGAACCGGGGAACCCGGACGGCGGCCAGGGCCTCGTCATCGGCGAGCCGCGCCTCATCGGCGAGCCGGGCCTCATCGGCGAGCTCCGGGTCACTGGCGTGCCGGCCGGGGAGTCCCGGCTCCGTCGCTGGCTCGCCGGACTGTGCATGCGCGCCAGCCCAGCGCCCGCCGGAGCCGGGATCGCCGAGCCTGGGATCGCTGAGGCTGGGACCGCCGAGGGCGGGATCGTCGGCGGCGAACGGGTCAAGCCGACGGAATCCGCCGGTGAAGCCCGCGTTTTCGTGGGCGATGGCTTCGTCGGGGAGCCAGACCAGCGCGGTCAGCCCGCCCATCGACGCCGACCGCAACCGCACCCGGATACCATGCCGCGCCGCCAGCCGCGCCACCACGAACAACCCCATCCGCCGCGACACCGCCACATCCACCACCGGCGGATTATCCAGCCGCCAGTTCGCATGGGCCATCTCCTCCGCCCCCATGCCCACGCCCTGGTCCGTGATATCCAGCAGGACACCGCCGCTGTTGAGCACGTGCCCGGAGACGGCGACGGGGGTTTCGGCGGCGGAGAAGGAGGTGGCGTTCTCCACCAGTTCGGACAGCAGGTGCACTACATCGTTGACCGCCTGCCCCCGCACCGCGATCCCCGGCTGCACGTTCAGCGACACCCGCTCATACTGCTCAATCTCCGACACCGCCGCCCGCAGCACATCCACCAGCCCCACCGACTGCGTCCACCGCCGCGACACCTCATGCCCCGCCAGCACCAGCAAGTTCTCACTATTACGCCGCATCCGCGTCGCCAGATGGTCCATCTGGAACAAGTTCGCCAGCCGCTCGCTGTCCTGCTCCCCCTGCTCCAGATCATCAATCAACCGGATCTGCCGCTCCACCAGCGACTGCGACCGCCGCGACAAGTTCACAAACATCGCGTTCACATTCCCGCGCAGCGCCGCCTCATTCGACGCCAGCCGCACCGCCTCCCGGTGCACCTGATCAAACGCCCGCGCCACCTCACCAATCTCATCAGTGGAATCGACCGTCGATCGGCTCGACGTCCGACGCGGCGCCCCGCACCCTCGCCCTCGCTCATCCGCCGCACCGTCTCCGGCAGCCGGATCCCGGCCACCTCCAGCGCGCCGGCGCGCAACCGCCGCAACGGCCGCACCATCGACCGCACGACCATCATGGTGAACAACAGCGCGAGGCCGAAGAGGAGGAGGACCGCGATCCCGACGAGAATGGCGCTCGTCACGGCCGAGCTGCGCAGCGAGTTGGCCTGGTTGATGACGTCCTTCGCCAGCGACCGCTCCACCGAGCCCATCTGGCCGATGCCGCTGGTCATCGCGTCGTAGAAACCGGCCGCGGTGATCGAGTCGCCACCCAGCGAATGCGTGTTCGCCTGCAGCGTCTCCGCCTGCTGTTCCTGTGAGGGGGCCAGGTAGACGAAAGAGCCGGATACCGTGTTGTCCCACTGCTCGCGCTGCACCGCGGTGGCGGACAGGTTGAAGGCCTGCAGGCCGCTCGCCTGATTGGCCTGGGCGGTGTTCAGCGCGGACACCTCAAGCTGGGTCAGGTTTCCCTGCAGCAGGGCCGCCGCGAGGATGGCGCGCTGCTCCGACGCCTCTTCCTTCATGCGGGACACCAGGCCAAGCACCGCGACGGTCTGGGAAAGGGTGGGGTCGCCGGTCCCCTGGGCGGTCTGGTCGTCGATCACCAGCAGGTTGTCGATGAGGTTCGCGTACTTGTTCACCACCACCAGCGGGAACAGCTGGGTCTGCGTGGACGCGTAGCGCAGGTACCGCAGCTCGTCCAGCCCGGCGAGGGCGGAGGAGACCCGCTGCTGCGCGGCTGAGGTGTAGGCGCCGTGGTACTGCGCGAGCAGCGTATGGAAATGCGTGATCGCCTGATCGGTCTGCCGGTAGAAGGCCTGGATCACCCGGTACTGCTGGACCGCGCCGCTGCGTTTCGAGCGGTACTGCAGGAGTGCGGCGCGGCTTTTCGAGGCGGGCAACGGGGCCAGGTAGCCGGGCCGCCCACTCGCGCCGAGCGCGATGTAGTAGACGGTCTGGTCTCGCTCGGTTTCGAGCCGCTGGACCAACTGGGTGACGTCCGCGGCGAGAACGGCCCGCTCCTCTGCCCGCTGGAATGCCAGGGCGCTCTGCGTCGCCGAGGCGATGCGAACGCCGCCGAGCACCAGGGCGGTCACCGTGGGGATCGCGATGAGGAGCAGCAGCCTGGAGCGCACCCGCCAGTTCTTCAGGCTGGAGCGCCCGGCTCCGCCGCGGCCGCCCGGGCCGCTCCGCGGGACGCCGGGGCTGCCCGGGCCGCTCCGCGGGACGCCGTGGCTGCGCCCGGCCGCCGGCGCTGTCCGCCTCGCCGCGCCCGGCGCCAGCGTGGCTGCCGTTGGAATCCAGGCCGTTGACGGAGCCGGCCGGGGGTGCCGCTGCGCGCCCGTTGGGCGGAGCCGCGTGCTCATCCGTGACCGCCGCTGCCCCGTCCGGCGCCGGTGCGCGCCCGTTGGGCACACCGCTGCCACGGGCCCGCTGCCCGTGGCTGGCCTTGCTCCGGGAGTTGCTTGCTCTTGTGCCCCTCACCAGGCCAATGACCCGAGCCCGATGGCCTGCGCGTGATGCCAAAGCGGCATGATGTCGCGCCCCTCTCTGGACGGCGAATCAGCAACCGTGGCTGGATCCCCACGGTCGGCCGGCCAGCCTCTCGCCGTCCCGCAACCAGTAAATCCGGGTATTACAGGCGAACGTCCTGATTTAAACGACGGTTCACCTGCCCCACCTTCCGTAGGGTACGCTCTGGCCCAGCGCGATGTCCTGAAGTGCGGAAATCTGTCCCGATCTGAGCCTGGAGTGCCATGAAGGCGATGCCCATCGGCCGACCGGCCCGGCTGGGCGGCCGCCGCGTGCGGATCGCCGCGGGCTGCGCGGCTCGCCGGCCTGCTGCTCGCGGGGTGTCAGGCGCTCGGCGGTTCATCGGCATCCGGTGCGGCCCCGGCAGGGTCCTCGATCACCGTCGCGGCGGTGCCCGGGGTCGGCGACGCGCCGCTGTATGTTGCCTGGCAGCGCGGGCTCTTCAAGCAGCGCGGCCTGACGGTTCACCTCCGCTCTTACAAGACGATGGGCGAGGTGATGACCGCGCTGCACAGCGGCCAGGCCAACGTCGCCGTGGGCGACTACGCCGACTTCTTCTACGAGCAGGAGCGCGACTCCAGCGCGCCGATGGTCGTGCTGGCCGACGGCTACGACGCCGCGCCCAACATCATGGACGTGCTGGTTAGCCCCGATTCGCCGATCACCGGCCCGCAGGGCCTGCAGGGCAAGACGATCGGCACGGTAGCGCCGCAGGTGATGCCGGACAGCGTGGGCGGCCACCCGTACAGCATGGAGACCGTGGCCGCCTACTCGGCGCTGGAGAACGACGGCGTCCAGCCGACTTTCGGTGAAGTGGCGCCCCCTGCCAGCGGATGAACTTGTGAACGCGCTCCGCAGCCACCTGGTGGACGCCATCCTGGTCACCGAGCCCGAGATCTTCCAGGCCGAGAGCCAGGTCGGCGCGCGCACCATCCTCGACGCCTGCAGTGGCGAGACCGTCAACCTGCCGCTGGATGGCTACTTCGCGCCGAGGTCGTTCGCCGAGAATCACCGGGCGGCCCTGATGGCCTTCCGTTCGGTCATGACCCGCGCTCAGGCCGACGCGGTCCAGCCAGCGCCGCTGCAGGCCGTGTTGACGAACGACGCGGGCATGAGCCGTCAGACGGCTTCACTGATCACCGTCGGCCAGTACCCCACCGCGCTGAGGGTGGCGAGCCTGCAACGGGTCGCGGACCTGATGTCGTTCTACGGGGCACTCCTGCACCCGCTCGTCGTCTCGCACATGCTCCTCCCCTGACCATGCCTTTTTCGGCACGGTACGCAGGCCCAGGGCCCGCTTAGTTCCCAGGCGCACCGCGCCCGGCGCTGACCAGAGCCAGTGACCCTCCGGGGTGAGCCCGGCTCGCCGCGCGCGCCCGGCCCCAACTTCCGGCCGTGGTGAGCCCGGGTCAGTCCTGCCACGCACCCGCTTTCTCCGCTCGAGGAATGCGATGCCCGCGAGAGCAAGAGCCGCCACGAGGGACGCGATCTCGCTCGCGATGATGCCGCCGGACGGGTTGTAATGGACGACACCTCCTCCTGCGGGCGCGACGATACCCGCCTGCCCGTCGGCGAGCCGTACAGCCGGATGGCTGTCGAGTGTCCAGCTTTGCGAGTAGGGAACGGGGAGGGCGACAACGCCTGGACGGCCGGGAAGGACCCGGTAGTCGACGAGATCAACGGAACGCACCCGGCGAGCGTCGCGTGTCTCCGTGGCGGTCGGCCAGACAGAGAAGAGGTCCAGCGAGCGACTCGAGTACTCCAGACGGATCCCGGGAGCCGCTGCGATTCCGGCGAAGTCCCGCCAATCGGCCACCTTCGCCAGGGCGACGAACCTTACGCCGAGGCCGGCGAGCGCGCCACGCAGCCGTCGCAGGTTCACTGGCGGGCCGAGCAAGTGGTCAAGGAAGACGTGCTCGGGGTCTTCGGCAGCGAAAGCGTAACCAGGACCGGGATTCTGGCTAGCGAGGACGGTCCCTGCGAAGTAAGACGCTGCCGGGTTGGCGATTGTCCGCTGGCCGGTGAACGGGGTCGGGAAGTACTCGTGCCAGGGCAGGAACAGTACCGTAGCGTCCCCGGTAAGGCGCGAGGCTGAGGCCCACGAGGACGGGACTTCGCTGGCCTTGACCTGGCCACCGAGGCCGCCGAACAGGTTCGGCGTATAGGCGAGGGGCAAGGCAATCGCCAGCGCGGCCGGCACGAGCCGGGCAGCCTTCTGGCGGCTTCCGTTGGCGAGCCATGCGATGCCCCAGCCGAACCCGTAGGCATACGCGAGGGCGACCAGGACCGAGAACTTGTCCGGCTCGCGCATCATGACGAAACCGGGGATGTGCCCGTAGGCGAACCTGAAGAGGCCGCCGGTCGGGCCCTGGTCCCCGAGGGCGAGGAAGTATCCAGCAACACCCGCGGCGAGGATGGCCAGGCCGTCGCGCCTGCGCGCCGCGTCGCGCAGCACTGCGACATAACCGAGCGCGACCATCAGCACCAGGGCTGCGAGTATGGCGGGCCAGCGGGAGAAGAGGTCCTTCGGCTCGGTCGGCCCCGGGCGAAAGAAGCCGTACAGCCCGGCGACGTTAACCATCAGCCCGACTCGCGGGTCAGCCCGGGTGCGATACGCATTGAGCTGGGTGAGCGGGCTGGCCGGGCTAGCCCCCGCGAGCAAGGGCGGCACCAGCAGGTAGGCGCTGATGGCCGCGGCACCGAGCGCGACTCCGCCGAGGCGCAGCGAGGCCAGCAACCGGCGCGGCCGGGTCAGGACGATCGCAGCCGCTACCGGCACCAGAATCCACGCGAAGTGCTCGCTCATCATCACCGTGGCCCCGGCCCAGCAGGCGGCGCGGCCGACGCGGTGCGGCTCTTGCGCAGCATCCAGGAGCGCGGTCACGGCGAAGGGCAGCAAGGCGTAGCCGAGCAGAACTCCCAGCTGGCCTGCGTAAAGCCGGTCGAAGACGAACGGGTTGACGGCGTAGAAGAGTCCGGCGCCGAGGCGTGCGGGGAGCACCGCGGTGCGCACCAGGCGCGCCGCCCCGGTCGTGGCAAGCGGGAAGAAGACCGCGGCCGGGACGACCGAGCCAGCCTGCCCGAGCAGGCGATCGAGGAGGTGGAAGCCGATCGCGAGCGGCACTCCCCCGGTCAGGCCACCATCGAGACCAAAAGCCGCCGCTGGCAGTAGCGGCTGGTGAGGGCCGGAGACGAAGTCCAGCAAGAGCAGCCGTCCACCGGCGAACGGATAACAGACGAGCGCCGCCAGCACCAAGCCAAGCAGGAGCGGTGCCGAGGCTACAAGCGCTGCGCGTGCCCGTGCCGCGCGCGGGCCGCCCCCGGTCACGACAGCTGCCGCTCTCACCAACGTGCCTGCACGCTCAGGACCCAGGCGGGATGCCGCGCCAGGCCTATTTTTGATTGAGCGCAGCACGGACCGATTCAATCACCTGGTAATGGGCAGGCTGACTCGATTTCGAAGTGGCGATCAAGTTGGCGTTCATATAGCGCCGGGCCGAATATCGAAGAAGATCATGCTTGCTGCAAGGCTTAAACGTTGCTCTTGGTTCATCCACTACGAGCACATTATCGTATATCCCGAATATTATGTCCAAAAATTCATCTGGCCTGAAGCCGCAGTTGGCGAGGTTGCCTGGCACAAACTCTATGAAAAGAGTAGGTTTGTCTTCGTGCAACACTCTACGTGCGCCCCGAAGGACAGCGCTTTCAAAACCCTCCACATCGACCTTGAGCAAGTCGATGGGGCGATCTTGGAACTCCTGCTCCGCATAGTCGTCAAGTGAGACTGCCGGCACTGTAATCGAAGTTGTCGAGTTAAGAGCATTCTTGGCCGAGGCCGAGTGTCTGACAGTGGACCCCTCGAGAAGGTATATTTCTATCTTGCCACTAGCCTGCCCGACAGCTTGTTCTTCTACCACTACCCGCGCTGCTAGCTCGTTCCCTTCAAGATTTCGCCTTAGGTACCCCAAATTCTCAGGAACCGGTTCAAACGCCACGACTTTGCCAGCGGCTGGCGCTCGATCTGCGGCGATGCAACAATACAGCCCGATATTCGCCCCGACGTCGACGATCGTCATGCTGATGGCTGCTAGCCGTTCGAAGACATCAAGCTCGATCTTCTCGTAGAAGCCGCCCATGAGACCAGGCGCAATGGATTACATCCTTGGCAGGGAAGGTAAGTGTGACTCCCCGGTAAGTCGGTGGTTATTTCGCCACTCGCACCGCCGAATTTAAAGACTTTAGTTTTGATCGCAGTAGTCAGCGGCAGCTTTTCGATGGGGGTCCTCGCGAATAGCTTCCGCGCACTCTTTATTACCGCCAAGGACGCATTCTCGCGCCACGGCGCTCTTGCAGACGTCATCAGTAGGTCAACCACCATTCGCTTCAGCCTGAAATTTACGTCATTGATACGATCTTCGTCGTTTGCCAAGCTCGACTCAGCATCGCATGCTAGCACGTTCTCGTCTGCCGTTTAACACATTGAGCTCACGAAGTAATTTGAGGTTGCTATCGGCTCCGCATTCGCTTTCTTGGCATGTTGGTGGCTTATGAAAAATTGTGCTAGTTGGGCTACCTTAGTCTTCTTGAAGGAGACAGGGCAAGTTTGTCTCATGACCTCCTGAAGGCCCGAATGTGATTCTATGCGGGGTTTCGCCGGGAGCACGAATACCCTGAATTGAGCTGATCGCCCGTAATCGCCCGGATCGCAGCGGTAGTCCAGGTGGAGTCGAAGTTGTGGCGGGAACCGAACGCTGATAATTTGCTTCACGGTCGCTCTACGGTAGCTGGCTGATCTCCGCGAACCCACAAGTCAGGCGCGCCGCGCCTTGTCTAGAAAATTGGCATAATATGAAGGTTCAAACAGGTGCTGGCAAAATCGGAGAATCTGGCCCGAAGGTGCTCCGCGAGCCCAGCTCCATAATGACAATTACGCCATACCTCCCGCATCCGCAGCGATCAAATTTGGACACCCGATTGCCCTGGTGGAATCCTCGTGCCATTCGGTGGTTTAGAGATCAGCACGTAACCGCCCGGCTGGTCCCCGCGCGGCGGGGGGCAACGTGACGCCCTCCGGCCCAGCTTGGCGAGCGAGGCGACGGTACTCCTCTTGTCAGCGTGGTACTGGCGACCTACAACCGGGTAACGTGCTCGAGGACACCCTGCGCATGGTCCTCGCCCAGACTCTCGACGGCTTCGAACTGATTGTCTGTGACGACGGCTCGACTGACGAGACCCCGGTTCTGATGGCCGAATGGGCAGCGCGAGATCCACGCATCCGCTACCTGCGGCAACCGCGGAACCTCGGCGATGGCCCCGAACGTGCGTCGCGGGATCGCCCTGGCCAGGGCGGAGTTCGTCGCCATCCTCTATGACGGCGACGTTTACGATCCCCGGCTGCTCGAGCGGTGGGTGGCCGCGCTCCGCGCGTACCCCGACGCTGCGTTTGTCTTCAACGCCTACAACCGGCTGGGCGCGGACGGCAGGATCAAGACGTATCGATAGCGCCTCGATACCTGCGTGCCGGGACGAGTCCTGCTGGGCCACTACTTCCGGCGCTGGCACTTCACGTCGCCCGTCTGGGGGACAGTGATGCTCAGGAAGAGCAAGTACCTCGCCGCAGGGGGCCTCGACATCCGCTTCTGGTTCTTCGCGGACGCCGACCTCTACCTGAGATTGGCGGAACCAGCTCCGTGGCGTACGTGCCGGAGCCACTGATCGGCCTCGCCAGCCGGGAGACCGTTCCGAAGCTCTTTCGGCCTCCGTCAAAACGACTGGCCCGTCGAGTCTTCCTCGAGGCGAGGGTGCGGCACTACCGGGGGCGTCCCCTCCGGCTCCTAGCCGAGATGCCCCGGCACTGGGCATTCGTCGCCATAGACATCGCGGTCGGCCCGATGCTGACCGCCATCTCCGGCTGGCAGCGGCCGAGCCTGGCGTCCCGGCTCCGGCGACGGCTCATCCGGCGACGATCGCAGGAGGGCGCGCGACCCAATGAAGGTGACCCGCGAGTGACCTGGCAGGCACGCCCAATCGGTTACGCCGGGCGAGCTGACTTGCGGAATCACTTGATCCGAGCTGGGTCTGCAGTGACCCTGCGCTCCGGCTTCCAGGCCATGTCGAGCAGGAGACGGCCCGCGACGGCCGCTGCTTCGCCGCCCTTCAACGCAAGGACGCCCATCCCTAGAGTCGGCTGAGCGAGGAGCAACGAGGGGTGCTCGAAGTAGGGACGCCTGAGATCGCCGCCAACGACGGCTTCCGTGCTTGCGGCGGTATGCGGCAATCCACGCCGCGTACCCGGTTTCTTCCGGCAGGCCGCGAGAAAGGTCAACGCGCCCTCGTCGTGAAAGAAAATATCCGAGGTCCTGCCGACCTTTGCACGGGCGCTAGCACGGTGTCCGAGGTCAGTGTCCTCCATCGCTCGCAGGTTTTCGTCGAAGCCGCCGAGCGCCTCGAAGAGGTCATAGGAGAAGAAGCGCGGCGATTCCAGGCTCCCGACATACATGGAGCGCTCGAAGGCGCGGACCTTCGCCCAGTAGCTCCTGCCGAAGCTGCGCTCAGGCACGACGACCGATCCAGCGCCAGCCACGATCTGCTCGATCGCCTGCTCGACCACGTGCTCGCCGGCGACCATGTCAGCATCGACGAAGCCGACTATGTCAGCCGGGAGTGCTCGCGCTCCTACGTTGCGCTGCAGCGAGGGGTTAGGTGCCGCGTTGAGCACGAGATCCGCAGAGCCAGATGCGATGGCATTCGAATCATCGACGGAGCCGCAATCGACGACGACAAGACCGCAGTGCACCGACTGGCGGACGATGGACTCGAGGCAGGCCCGCAAAGTCCGCCCGGCGTTCTTCGTCGGAACGACCACCGTGACGCTGGCCCTAGTCAGGCACGTCCAAATCGCCGGACAGGCTGCCGTCCCGCGCCGTCGTGGGTGTCATTCCCAATTTCTGCCGGAGCGGCGAAACCCGCTCCTGCGCTGCCGCCGCACCTGTCGCGAAGATGTCACCCATGTTTCCGCCCTCCCAGAGCGGTTCGTACTGTAGCGCTGTATTCGATGCCGACCTCCGGGCCAACAGGAGAGCGCTAGTGCGAGCAGGAGACCGGCAGCGAGAAGTGAGGCAAAGCGCGACAGCAAGTACCACGATGACGGGCCGAAGCGCAGCGGAACGTCCCTTGAGTGCGGGCCGAGCCAGCCGTTGCGCAGTCCATCGACCTCCACATGCTGATCTCCGGGCGGCCCGATCCAGTCCGGCGAGAAACTCTCGCTCGACTGTGTAGAGCGCTGGTGCCGGGCGCTCATGACTCCGCGGAGTCGCCACAACCACGGGCTGGAGAAGGACCGGGGAGCGCCGGACCACGACATCCGAGTACTCGTTGGTAGTGAGTGCTCCGGGTGTGTACACGTCTGCGTAGAGGAAGAGGATCAGGCTGCGGGTCCCGGGATCAGGCGTCACGATCGTCTGGTAGTGGTACCACCGGGAAAGCGATGAGCGTGGCGGGAGCGGCGACATGGCGGCGCACGCTTTGATGGGCATCTGCCAGACGCATATCCGCGGTGCGGCTCCGCCGACGTTGCGGACCCAGAGGCTCAGGAAGAGCGGTCCTGACCGCCAGGCCAGCGAGCGCATCTCGCACGCACTGTCCGCATGCGCGGAGAGCTCGAGCGCCGACTGTCCCGCCGGACCTTTGCCTGTTAGGACACGGGCGGTCAGCCGCGCCGTCGCTGTCGTCCCGGGAAACGCCGCGCAGTTGCCCACTTCGCGCCACGGGCCAGACGCGAAGTCGCCGTCGCTGAGCAAGGAACCGCCCAACTTGTAGCTGAGCTCTTTGACCACCTGGCCGTTGCGATGGCGGACGCGGGCGGTGAGCCGGGCCGGGCGCTTCGGGGTCCGACAGCCAGCCGAGCAGGCTCGCCCTGCCCGACGCGTCCGGCGTCGACGGTGCCTCGAGAACGTGGCACCTGGCTGCTCGAACGCGCCGGTGGCTGACAGCAGCGTGACGCGGTACTGTCGGCCAGGCGGCTCGGCGAAAGACGTCTTGAGTTCGTTGTCGGCGAGCTGCCACTGTGAAACAGGCGGAACCTGCAGCACCGCGGGAACGGCGGGCCGCATCGGGCTTGATATCAGCGCGGTCCCAGACGGGAAAGAGCGCCAGGTCGCGCAGATCCGGCGCAGGAGAGTTGATAGTGGCGTACGAAGTGGCCGAGCCCGTCGCGTTCATTCGCCCGCGAAGCGCGAATAGCTCAAGCTTTCCGAAACGACGGACAAGCCGCATGCCCGGGTCTTCACGCAATGCCCTCTCAAGTGCCGCTGGCGGTGTGATATGCCGTCCGGGAAAGGCGGCGTTCACGTCTCCGCGGACCAGCAGCAGCGGCGTTCCGATAGCCGAGAGCGTCCGTTGCACAGATGGCCAGTCGTGGGCGAGCAGCCCCTGCTGGACGAGGCGGACGGCGCCTATGAGCTCCTGCGGCGCGGGCGCATAGCCTTGGGAAACCGGGTCCACCACGTGTCGCGCTATCAGGTTCGTGATGAAGGTGTCCGCTCCGTAGTAGCCCCAGGTATAGGGCATCTGGTAGAAGTCGTCCTCGGGGAGCACGAGGAGATTGCCGGGCGGAGCGGAACCGTTGAGGTAGGACGCCATCGCTGTCCAGTACGCGGGCACGCTGACGTGGGTCGAGGGGAGCAGCGGACGGTGATCAGGGGCGATCGCTCCGGTAATGAGCGGGAATCCAGGCGCGAGCACCGCCGCGCTGACCGCCGCGCCGACCGCCGCGAGACGAAGTTCCCGGCGATGCAAAGCTGAGCGCCAGCGCCACCGGTGGCCGGCTCGAACGAGTTCAGTCTCTCGCAGGCGGCCTGCGTGGTCAGCGCGAGGAGGACCGAGTAGGCGAGCCCTCCGAGCATGAGGAACCGGCCGGGCTCCCTGAGCAGCCAGCCGAGAGGCAGCTTGTAGAGCGGATCGAAGACGAGGGCTCCTGGAAGACGGGTGCCCGTGCTGAGCAGGACGAGGAAAAGCGCCGTGGCCGAGGCGGCGATGCCAAGACGCGCCCGGCGGGCGGTCACCCCGGTTGCTCGCGGGAACCGGGCCAGCGCCAGAAAGCCGAAGGCCGTTACGGGCAGGAGGAAATTCAGGATCAGGAGCGGGAACTTATCGTAGGCGCCGGCGTATGGGTAGTATTCCGCGAACTTCCAGCCCCAGCCGTTGTTCAGCCAGAACCCGTTGGCAAGGGTGGCGCGGCCCTCGGTCCAGGTCCAGCTCGACGGATTGGCGAGCGTTGACGGTCGCGTCGATCTTGAGCTGCAACAGCGGTCGGTACGAGCCAGTAAGAGGAGGCGAGCGCGAGGAGCGGGGCGCCGAGTGCGAGGGTGCGGAGCGCCCGGCGTGCGGCTGCCCGTCCGTCGAGCCATCCCGCGAGGAGCGGCATCGAGGCGAGAAGCGCGCCGATCATGAGCACGAGCGGCGGGTTCAGGGATACGTAACCGAGGAGCGGCGCACTGGCGCCGAGGAGGAGAATGCCCCTTCGCAGCGCCCACCGGCCGGATGCCGTGGTGAGCACGACTGCCGGAAGCCCGGCTAGCAGCACCATGGCGGCGAGGAACACCGGATTGGTTCCGATGGTGACGACGTGGGCGTTGAAGACATAGGCGAGAGCGCCGAGGGTGGATCCTGCCGGGCCGACGCGAAGGGCCCGCAGGAGCAGATAGCAGGCCGCCGCGGCGCCGACGAAAAGCGCGGTGTACCAGATGTCTTCGGCGAGGGCCGGCGATCCGCGAAGCGCGTGGACGAGCCAGTAGACCGCGGCGAACGGCAGGCTGGTCTCGTTAGCGGCTGGGCCGCCGAGATTTGAGCCCGACCACGACCAGGGAGCGAAGAGCCGTCCCAGCCAAGCCGTGCCCACCACGGGCGACATGTCGCCGCCTGCGAGCAGTCGACCCGGGTCGAACCAGGATTGCGCTGCGATGGCAGCGACGAGTGCGACGATGGCCAGGCCGATTCGCGATGGCCAGATGCCAGCGCTCCGCGCGGCCGACCGCGTCGCGGCCTGCGGCGGACTGCGGCGCCCTCCGCGTGTCGGCCAGCCCTCGAAGCCCCCGATGAGGGTTGCGGCTAGCAGCGCCAAGAACGCCGCACCGACGAGGATCGGTGACGGTACGACATCGCGCATGCCGCCGAACAGAAGCAGCACTACGCCCAGCACGCCGAGGCCGACTCTCACCCGGGAGAGCTCCTGGCGGTCACCAGCAGCCGGGCCGCCAGCAGGCGATCCGGCCTTGTCAAGAACCTCGGGTCGCGGGCGACTCGGACTCGTGCGCCACTGTGAGGATGCCCGCGGCGACCTCCGCGCCACGGGACGACTCCGGCCGGCTCCGCCCGAGGTCCGTCGTCCGCGACGACTGACGAGAGCAGCCCGACCAGGCCGGTGGCCAAGGACGCCGGATCGGCCCGCGTGAGGATGCCTCCCGATGCTCCGATCGAGTCCCGAAGGCCCGGCACGTCGTAGCCGATCGAGACGGTGCCGCTCGCGGCCGCCTCCGTCACGACAAGCCCCCAGCCCTCGCGAACGGACGTGGCGATCAAGGCGTGCGCGCGTGCCAGGCGCTCCCGCTTCTCTTCCTCGGACACGTGCCCGAGGAAGATCACGCCCGGGCCGGCTGTCCGGCGAAGCCTCGCCTCCTCTGGACCGCTCCCGATCACCCACATCTGCGCATCGGGCATTTGGCGGCGGACGAGGCCGAAGGCCCTGAATGGCGTGCTCAGGGCGCTTGTTGGCGCTCAGCCGTCCGATGAAAACAACGGTCGGGACAGGCTCCTTCTCGACTGCAGTCCGTGCCGTCACGCCGGCACCCATCCTTCCGGCACGACTGTGACCCGTCGCAGGCCATATCTCGCTAGCGATTCACGGCTTGACTCGGACACCGTGACAACCGGTACATCCTGGTATGCCCGCAGCCAGGCCGGCTCCAGCAGGTAACGGCCAAGAACGGAGATCGGCCAGGGAGTCTCGTACCGCCAGATCTCCCTTGCGACCTGGTGGATGACGGCCACGATCGGCACGTTCCCCACAAAGCGAGGACAGAGGAACGGCCTCGTATTGACGCAATCGACCACGAGATCGAACTGACCGTCTCCCTCGCGCCGCCAGAAGCGCCTCGCCTCCCGGTAGACGCCGAGACGTCCGCCGCGCCGTATGATCTCCACTCCGTCAGCAAGCTCCCGCGCGGGCCTGTCGTCGACGGCGGCACAGAAGATGGTCACCTCGTGGCCGCACCTCACCCACTCGCGCGCAACCGACTGCAGGTAGACCTCGGCGCCACCTGCCCGGGGATGCGCGAGATCCCGCCAGTTGTAGGCAAGGATCCGCAGCGGCCTGTCCGCGGGCCCAGAGCCCGCCAGTGAGCCGGCCAGTGCTCCAGCAGCGAGCGGCCGGGCGCCTGCTCGTGACCAGAAGCGGGACACCTGACTGTGGCCAGAGACCGGCGCGAGCTGGGGCCCGTAGAAGTGTGCAACCCTCAGCCGGTAGAAGATGGCGAACGTGTCGAGGAGCGTTCGCCAGACCGCCCGCGGCGAGATGGTGGTCGTGAAGCGCTCGGCTATCTGGACCGGGTGCTCGACGAAACTCCGGTACCCCATCCGGCGGGCGACGACGAGCAGTTCCAGATCGAACGCGAAGCGCTTCTCAACCATCTTCGGAAGAACGGCCGCCAGGGTCTCGCGCCGTATGAGCTTGATGCCAGTCTGGGTGTCCCGGGTCGGCAGCCGGAAAAGCAACCTCGTGAGCTGCCGGTAACCGAACGAGTACAGCCGTCTGAGCGGCGGATAGACGATATCCGAGCCCGGATGGAGCTTGCTGCCGAGGACCACATCCGGATCGCCCGCCCTGATCGCCGCAAGGAAGTGGCTCAGCTGCCGGGCCGGAATGTCGCCGTCGCCGTCGATGAAGCCGAGGTAGCGGCCTCTCCCCTGAGCCAGGCCGACGCGCAGCGCGGCTCCCTTGCCCTGGTTTTCCGCCAGCTCGATTATCCGGACCTGATCGATCCCGGCGATCGACGCTGGGCTTCCGTCGGTCGAGCCATCCGATACCGCGATCACCTCGAAGGTGACCTGCTCGGTCCTGAGTGCGTCGACGACGGCTTGCACGTGGAAACCCAGGCGGTGTCCTGGGTTGTAGAACGGAATCACAAGGCTGAGGTCGATCTCGGCAGGAGGCAGCTGCGACTGTGCCGTCGCTCAGCGCGGCTGCGCCGGAGAGCGGCCGCACGACCGCTGCCAAAGCCGGGAGGGACAAGGCCGCCAGCGACCAACCCGCTAGCCGCCAGCATGCAGTCCGCGATGGTTTCCATCCCGCCGTGCAGCACGGCCACCAGCACCCATACGAGTGCGACCCCGGCCCAGCTGTACAAGGCGGCCACCGAGCGCCGGGCGATGTGGAAGTAGGTGAGCACGCCGACGATGCCGTAGGAGAACGGAAATCAGGGCGATGATCCCGACGATGCTCGCGGCGCCGAGATAGTTCGGGCCGAAGAGCACATCGACGACTACGCCGGGCATTGCTGCAAGGACCGCGAAGGCCGCGAGCCCGACGATGGTGACCAGCCCGAGCGTCTCGGTGAGAGTCTTGCGGGCGCTGACGCCGGTGGCGTTAGCGGAGGCAAGCCGCGGAAAGGCCACTGTCACGAGCGCTCCGGGCAGGTAAAGGGCGATGTGGCCCGCGATCGCCGCGGCCGCGTAGCGACCCGCAGCGACGGGCGCGAGATAGTGACGGGCCAGGAAAAGTATCGATCCCGGTCAGCGTGGTGTACCCGGCGAGCGCGGCGATCGACAGCACGGCGTCGCGCAGGGAGATCCGCACCGGGTCAAGTCCCTTGGCGAATACTTCCCGCCTCGCGACCAGGAGGAGGGCCGCGGTAGTGAATACCTGGCCGACCACCGTCGCCGCCACGGCGCCCCCCAGCCCGAAGCCCGCCGAGACGAGCAGGGCACCACTGGCCAGCCGCAGCGCACCGCCGCCGAAGAACGTGGCGACGGCGACCGGCCGTAAGCGCAACTCGCCGAGCAGCGCACCCTGCAGGACAGCGCCGACGACCGCGACGGGAATCCAGACAGCCATGGCCAGGTCCATAACGGGCGACTTCAGGTTCAAGAAACCATCGATCAGCGGTGAGAGAACCCAGTAACCAGCCATCGCCCCGAGCGCCCCAGAGCGTGGCCTTCACCGTCAAGCTGCGCAGCGATATCCGTTTATTGCCTGTGCCGGAGACGACGGCCTGCGTCACGGCGAGCTGTACCGCGCCGAGCGGGACGGCGAGCACAGAAATGACGTTCAGCACAGCGCCAAGCGCTCCGTAGTCCGACGGGCCAAGCAGACGGCTGATCAGGAGGTGGAAGAGGAAATTGAGACCGTTAACCCCCGCCGTGGCGACCATGAGGGACCAGCCACCGCGGCTTAGTACCCCGGGGAGGATGCGCCGTCGTAGGTTACGGCGATGGCGGCCCTCGGAGAGCAGGGCCCGGCCGGCGGCCTCTTCAGGCTCGCGTACGAGCACGTTCCCGGCTTCGTCATGATGCGCGGGCCGTGGATCGCCAACCCGGCGGCACAGCAGGGCCGTTCTGACCCAGCTCCCTGACCGCTGGACCACGCGCATGCTTCACTTCCCTGAGTCGAGTTGAGTGAACGGGGGGAGGTCACAATTCGCCCGCTACCGGCGCACATAAACCAATCTGTTAACAGATATGCGCATAGCCAACTCCTTCTTAGGACCGCGCGGGGTTGATGTTATCGGAAGATCGCTCACGTGAAGCGATCTCCGATCTTGTCCGCAGGTGAATTTACTGGCACAGCGATCGACCGCCCGGATTAAGCGGAAAGGCGCCGTCTCCGATACGAGCGATCACTCGTATAGCAGATGGAATGCCACATCCTGCTATCTATCGCATTTCAAAGACGATTGGGTGAGCTTACGGCTGCCCTGAGTGCCCGCAACCTGATTTGCCAAAATTTCAACCGCAGGACCGACATCGGGCTGCCATTCTAGAAGAAGCCTAGATGTTTCCGGTGTTACTGGGACATAAGGTATATCTTGGCTATGCCCTTAATTGTGCCCGTGATTGCATGCCGAAGTGGCCGGTGCTATGGTTCCGCGAGGAGGTTTAACAATGCGACCCATAGGTTCAATGCGCTTTATTCGCTCCAAACTCGGTTTCGCGGTTATCGCATCGGCGTTCCTGGCGGCGGGCGTGAGCAGCGTCGCCTTCGGGGCCGCGCACGCTGGAACCAGCGGATCGTCGTGCTACAGCACCTGCCCGTCCCTGACGAGGCTTGCCATCGCTGGGCACGTGACACACTTCGGCAGCGAGCAGAACGTGGTCTTCAACGTCAGGGTGAAGGCCAGGGTCCGCGGCACGAGCGGGACACCCGATGGCACGGTAACGATCGCGTTCCACTCGATGGTGCTGTGCACGATCACGCTGGACAGCGCGGGGCGGGGGAGCTGCTCGCCGTCGCCGACGGCGCTGCCGGTCCGGAACCACAGTTACCCGGTCAACGCCGTGTACAGCGGCAACTCGGACTTCAGCCTGTCGCATTCCGGCGCCAGGCACGTACGGGTCCTGCCCTAGCCGCTCAGGTGCCGGGAGAGCACCCGGACGCCGCTGTCATCACCCATGGCCCGGCCGGGCGATAGCCCCGGCCGGGCCATGGCTCGTTCACCGCGTCAGTGCTGGACGCCGGGGCGGTCGTAGAGAGCAGTCAGGGTTGCCTGCATGACCGCGAACGGAGTTGCGGCGGCGTCCGCGAAGGCGTCGCCGCGGCAGACCACCAGGGTGCGGCCCGCCCGGACCACCGTGCCCGTCATGCGGAACCGCTCCCCCGCCGCCGGAGCCAGCAGGTTGATCGTGTAGGAGGCGGTCAGCACCGCCGCTTCCGGTGGCATCACGCTGAACGCGGCATACCCACAGGCGCTGTCCAGCACCGCCGCCACGGCGCCGGCATGGACGAACCCGTGCTGCTGGGTGAACCGCTCATCGTGGGGCAGGGCCAACTCCACCTGCCCCAGTTCGACCGACACGAGTTCGGCGCCGAGCGTCGCCATCATCGCCTGCCGGGCGAAGCTCGCCCGCACCCGCGCCTGCATCGCCGCTACGGGCTCTGCCTGCTGCTCGTCACCAGGTCCGCGCACCAGCCGATTCTCGCAGGCTACGACCCGTCATTCAGGAACGCGGTGACGGCCGAGACGAACCGGCCGGCGTCATCGAGCCAGGGGTAGTGGCCAGCGCCTGGCTGGACGAGGAACCGGGCCGCGGGGAACAGGGCGGCGAACTCGGCGAGCGCTTGCGGGGGCCACTGCAGGTCCACGCTGCCCGCGAGTACCAGCACCGGCGCGCCGAACGCGGCGAGCGCGGCACGGGTGGCCGGCGGATCAAATGCCCCTTCGGCACCGAAGACCCCGGCGGCGACCTCGTTGGTCTGCGCCTGTCCCGCCGCCGAGTGAGTCTGGGCGGCGGCGTCCCAGCGGCCGTAGAAGAACGGGGCGATGGCTTCCCAGTCGTCGTCGCTGTCCGCACCGCCGGCGATGCGCTCGAAGGCGGCGGCCGCCTCGGCGAACCAGGGCTCGTCGTGACGGAGCTTCACCATCTGGCGCCGCATCTCGATGTCCGGTTCCAGCCCGGCCGACCGCGCGCTCGGCGTGATCAGGGCAAGCTTGCTCACCCTTGCCTGATGCCGGGTCGCGTACTGCACGGCGATGTTGCCGCCGGCCGAGTGGCCCAGCAGGTCACAGCGGTCCAGGCCCAGATGGTCCTGCAGGGCGGCCACGTCGTCCACCAGCCGGTCGCAGCGGTAGCTGCCAGGATCTTCCGGGATCGCGGAATCTCCCGTGCCGCGCAGGTCCAGCATGATCAATTGCCGGTGCGCGGGCAGGCCGCCGAGATCGCCCAGGTACGCGGAGGCCCGCATCGGCCCGCCGGGCACGCAGACCAGCGGGATCCCCTCGCCGTGGACGTGGTAGGCGAGTTCGGTCCCGTCCGCGGCGGGGAAGGCAGGCATGGGTGTGATGCTGACACCGAGCGCAGGCCGGCCGCAACGGAATAGCCGGCGGCGAGGCGCGGGGCACCGCGGGAGCTGGATGATCCGGCTCACACGGTGCCCCGGCCGTCGTTCTGCAAAATATCTGGAGTGGAAGCGGCCACAAGGCCGCGAACGATCAGGCCAGGTCGAACCGGTCGAGGTTCATGACCTTGCCCCAGGCGGCAACGAAGTCGCGCACGAACTTCTCCGGTGAGTCGCTGCTCGCGTAGACCTCTGCGATCGCCCGGAGCTGGGAGTTGGAGCCGAAGACCAGGTCGAAACGGCTGCCGGTCCACTTCAGCTCGCCCGTCGCGCGATCACGGCCCTCGAAGGTGTCCTCGGCCTCGGAGGTCGCCTGCCACGTCGTGCCCATGTCGAGCAGGTTCACGAAGAAGTCGTTGGTCAGCGTCTGCGGCCGGCCGGTGAAGACACCGAGGCTGGACTGGTCGTAGTTCGTGTTCAGGACGCGCATGCCGCCCACGAGGACGGTCATCTCGGGCGCGGTCAGCGTCAGCAGGCTCGCCCGGTCGATCAGTGTGTGCTCCGCCAGTTGCGGCGCTACCTTGCCGGTGTAGTTGCGGAACCCGTCCGCGGCCGGCTCGAGGACGGCGAAGGACTCCACGTCGGTCTGCTCCTGGGACGCATCCGTGCGCCCGGGCGCGAAGGGAACCTCAACGTCGTACCCGGCGTTCTTGGCTGCCTGCTCAACGGCTGCGCATCCGCCGAGCACGATCACGTCGGCCAGGGAGACCTGCTTCGTCCCACCGGCATTGAACTGCTGCTGGATTCCCTCCAGGGTCCGCAGCACCTGCGCCAGCTCGGCGGGGTTGTTGACCTCCCAATCGTTCTGGGGAGCGAGGCGGATGCGCGCCCCGTTGGCGCCACCGCGCTTGTCGGTGCCGCGGAACGTCGATGCTGCGGCCCAGGCGGTCGAGACCAGCTGGGAGATCGTCAGCCCCGAGGCGAGGATCGCGTTCTTGAGCGCGGCGATGTCCTCCGCCCCGATCAGCTCGTGAGTGACCGGAGGGACGGGGTCCTGCCAGATCTGCGGCTCCGCGGGAACCAGCGGGCCGAGGTAGCGCACGATCGGGCCCATGTCGCGGTGCGTCAGCTTGAACCACGCCTTGGCGAAGGCGTCGGCGAGCTCCTGCGGGTTCTCGTAGAAGTGCCGCGAGATCGGCTCGTAGACCGGATCCATCCGCAGCGAGAGGTCCGTCGTGAGCATCACCGGGGTGTGCCTCTTCGCCGGATCGTGAGCATCCGGCACCGCGCTCGCCGCGGCCGGGTCCGTCGGGATCCACTGCCACGCACCGGCCGGGCTCTTCACCTTCTGCCACTCGTAGCCGAACAGGGTCTCGAAGAAGCTGTTGTCCCACGTCACCGGGGAGGGCGTCCAGGTGCCCTCCAGCCCGCTGGTGATGGCGTCGCCGCCCACGCCGGTGCCGTAGCTGTTCGCCCAGCCGAGGCCCTGCTGCTGAAGGGGTGCGCCCTCGGGCTCTGGGCCGACGTTTGATTCGGGTGCCGCGCCGTGGGTCTTGCCGAACGTGTGCCCGCCGGCGATGAGCGCGACCGTCTCCTCATCGTTCATGGCCATGCGACGGAACGTCTCGCGGATGTCCCGGGCAGCGGCGAGCGGGTCCGGGTTGCCGTTCGGCCCCTGCGGATTCACGTAGATCAGGCCCATCTGAACGGCGCCGAACGGCTCCGCGAGCTCCCGGTCGCCGCTGTAGCGCTCGTCGCCGAGCCACGTGCTCTCCTAGCCCCAGTTGATGATCTCGGGCTCCCACACGTCCTCGCGGCCGCCGCCGAAGCCGAAGGTCTTGAATCCCATCGACTCAAGTGCGCAGTTGCCGGTGAAGATCATCAGGTCGGCCCAGGAGATCTTCCGGCCGTACTTCTGCTTGACCGGCCAGAGCAGCCTGCGCGCCTTGTCGAGGCTCGCGTTGTCTGGCCAGCTGTTGAGGGGCGCGAAGCGCTGCTCGCCGGACCCGGCACCGCCGCGGCCGTCCTCGATGCGGTACGTGCCCGCGCTGTGCCACGCCATCCGGATGAACAGCGGTCCGTAATGGCCGTAGTCGGCCGGCCACCAGTCCTGCGACGTCGTCATCACCGCCTCGATGTCCCTCTTCAGGGCATCGAGGTCGAGGGTCTTGAACTCCTCGGCGTAGTTGAAGTCCTCGCCCATGGGATTGGCCATGGGAGGGTTCTGCTGGAGCACCTTCAGGTCCAGCTGATTCGGCCACCAGTCTCGGTTCGACCGGCCCTCAGTCGAGTGCGCGACCGGGCACTTGCTCTCCTCGGCCATGTTGTCCTCCTCTGGCTGCGGTGCGGTTGCCAGGCACCGGAGTGCCATTAGTTATTGATTGACGGGTGCTCGGAATCTCCTCCCCGTTGGCTGCGCTGGTGCATCGACGCGGGTGACTTTGGGTCCTGGGACTGCACTCCGGACAGCGACCCCAGTAGATGACCTCGGCCTCGTCGATCTCGTAGCCCATGTCGTCGGCCGCTGTGAGGCAGGGCGCGGAGCCGACCGCGCAGTCGACGTCGGCCGTGCGGCCGCAGATACGACAGATCACGTGATGGTGATTGTCGCTGACCCGGGCCTCGAAGCGCGCCGGTGACCCGGCAGGCTGGATACGCCGGACCAGGCCCACGTCGACCAGGACGCCGAGCACGTCGTACACCGCCTGGAGCGAGATGGCACCCAGCTCGGCCCGGACGGTCTCGGCCACGGCATCGGCTGTCACATGGGGCTCACGCGAAACCGCTCGCAAGACGGCCAGGCGCTGGCCCGTGACTCGGTAGCCGCGTTGACGAAGGAGATCGGCCGGATCGGCAGGCACATGCTGGACCCTATCTAATCTGGAGGGACTCAGGGAATAGAACCAGTAAAGATATTCCGTCTCGGATTGAGACGCCGAGACCAGGCTCTAGACCCCCTAGACCCCAGGAGGTGGGCTGCTGGGCTGAGCGCCACCCACTCCGGGTGATGGCATAGCTCCCTCCGGGAGGCATCCTCGGCCGTGAGGGTGGCTCCGGTCGCAACGGGCCCGAAGGAACCGGAGCGCACCCATGGTTCCGGCGATAGGGAGCTGGCCGACGATGCAAGAAGACCCGACACCACGCACAGACCACCCGGCGGAAGGGGTCAATCTGCCACTGCCTGGTATCCAGACAGCGCACGACATGGGGGAAGCCGAAGCACATCTAGAGAGCGCCGACGCCGATCTCGAAAGCAATGAGCTGCACGCCGGCGGGCAGACCTGCCCGCGCTGCAAGCAGGCGATACTGCCCGGCGAGGACGTGCGCCGCACCGTAAGCGGCGCCTACCAACACGAGTTCTGCCAGCCGCGCTGATCGTTGCCGTCACCTCGCCATGGCTACCTGGTCGGACGGCGGGCATAACCGTGGACGCTTGCCCGATGCGCTTCGCGCGGCGCCGCGGGCACGAGATCGCGCTCCAGGTCGGCGGTGTAACGGCCCTCCATCGCGGCCACGTTCAGCGCCACCCGCCGGGCCAGTGCGCGCTGGCCTGCCCTCACACGGCCGGGCTCACCCCGCCAGGCGGCCAGCGCCGGTTCGGTCAGCGCCCGGCCGAACGCGAACGTGAGCGGCCACAGGCGCAGGGCGCCCTGCATCGCCGCGAGGTTCTCGGTGGCCCGCTCCGGGCGCTGCCCGCCGGACATGAACGCCACCCCGGCCAACGCGCCGGGCAGGCTGTCCAGCGCGCTCAGCGTGGCCTCGGCCACCTCGCAGCGGTGGCAGGGGTGGTGCCAGGCAGCACCATGCTGGGCCGCAGCACACACCCCGGAAGTCCACCCCGTACTCCTCCAGGCTGCTCATCACCTCCAGCAGCACCAGCGATGTCACCGTCTCGCATCGGCCGAGCGAGCGCGATCCGTTCATCAGCACCGCGGGTTCCACGAGCGCCACCAGCCCGGCGTCCTGGCAGGCGCCGTGAACCGGGCCAGCGCGTGCGCGTTGGCCCGGACGGCCAGCGGCGAGGCATCACCGGGGCCGATCCGCAGCACCGCCCGCCAGGTGGCGAACTGCGCGCCGAGCCCGGCATACTCGCGCAGCCGGGCCAGGATCCCGTCCAGGCCCTCGGTGACCGGCTCGCCCCGGGTTCCGGCGAGCGGCCCGGCGCCCGCGTCGGCCTTGACGCCGGTCATCATGCCGAGGTCAGCCAGTGCGGCCGGGAACAGCCGCCCGTCGCGCAGCCGCTGCCGCAGCGTCTCCGCGGCCAGGATGACGCCGCTGATCCCGCCGCCCAGGCCCTGGGTCGTCACCAGCATCTCCCGGTAGGCCCGGCGGCTCGCGGCGGTGGCGGCCACCCCGGCCGCGGCCAGCCGCCAGACAGGGTGCCGATGCTCCCGTCCGCGGCCAGGATGCCCTTGCCCGGCGCGACCAGCGCGGCCGCGGCCGCGGCCAGAACCCGGCCTTCCTGGTCATGCCTGCAGGTCTTCCTCGGCGAGGCTCCGGCGGCCGAGGATGAGGGCGCGAGCGAAAAAGTCGCGGCCCACCCCGGCCCGCGAGTCCACCCGTCGAGCAGCCGGTCCCAGTGGCCGTGCCACCAGAACGCGACGTGCCGCAGCGGCCCGGAGCGCGGGCAGCGCGGGTGCGGCCGGGTCGGCGCCGCGGCAGCGCCCGCCAGTACGTGCCCGGCCAGCCGCCAGGCTCGGCCGCGGCCGGTCCTCGACCCAGGCGACCAGCGCCCGCTCTGCGGCCAGTAGCCGTCGAGCTGCCGGCCCAGCGCCGCGGACACGGCCAGCACCGCAGCCTCGCTGCCGACGTGCACCCGGACAGGTGGCATTCCAGCGGCCGCATCGTCCACTGCACCTCGCGTGCACGGCTGAGGCACTCCGCCCTCAGCTGAACGCTCGCGGCCGAAGTGGCCGCCGCGCTCGGGTACACGGTCCGGCACATCACGGCCAGATGGCCGCTCAGCCGGGCGATGCCCTTGTAGCCGGTCTCTGGCTCGGCGTCCTCAGGCACCTCGTGCACCGCGTCCCGGGTGGTCTCGATGGATGCGGCGAGCGGCCGGTCCGTGGCGCTGTCCGGCTGCTCCTGGTTCGTGGTCACGGCGCACCACCGCTGGTTCGGTACCAGGCCTTCAGTGCCATCGCAAGGAACATGGCTTCTTCCTCTTCGGCTGGCCCGGTTTAGCCCGGACGCTACGAAGGCGGAATTAGGGAACCGTTAAGGACTAGCCAGGGCAGGGTGAGCGCATGTGAACATGTGAACCATGAACGCGGCCCGGATTCTCGTCGTGGACGATGAGCTGTCCCTGCGCCGCCTGATGCGCCTGTACCTGGGGAAGGCGGGCTTCGCGGTGCAGGAGGCCAGCACCGGGCCGCAGGCGCTCGCCGCGCTGCGCCGCGGCGACATCGACCTGGCCATCGTGGACGTGATGCTGCCCGAGGTGGACGGCTTCGAGGTGGTCCGGCAGGCCCGGCGGAACTCCTCGATCCCGATCATCCTGCTGACCGCGCGGGGCGAGGAGGCCAGCCGGGTGGCCGGGCTGGAGGTCGGCGCCGACGACTACGTGGTGAAGCCGTTCCTGGCCCATGAGGTGGTGGCCCGGGTCCGGGCCCAGCTCCGCCGGGCGCGCGGGTTCGACGCGGACGCCGCGACGCTGCGGGTTGGCCTGGTCGAGCTGGACCGGCGGGCCCGGCGCTGCACCATCGGCGGCGCGGGGTGGAGCTGACCCGGCGCGAGTTCGACCTGCTGGAGACGCTGCTGGCCAGCCCGGGCCGGGCGTTCACCCGGGACCAGCTGCTCGATGAGGTCTGGGGATCCCGGTTCGTCAGCGAGAAGACCATCGACGTGCACATCGTCGGCCTGCGCCGCAAGCTCGGCGGCTGCGCTGCGCATCTCGACGCTGCGCGGCGTCGGCTACCGGCTGGAAGCCGATGCCTGACCGGCTGACCCGGCTCCGTGTGTGGCTGCTCGCCGCGATGCTGGCCACCGCGGCGGTCACGATCGCCGCTGGCAGCGCGCTCGCGCGGGCTGCCTGCGGCGGAACGTGCTGGCCATCGTGGTCGCCATCCTGCTGATCGGCGAGGCCTGGCTGGCCGCCACCGTGCTCGCCGTACCGTACGCAAGCCATCTCGCGGGCATCGAGACGGTCGACCGGCTCGCCACCGGAGACTTCTCCGCCCGGATGGGGATCTCCGGGCCGGCGGCGTTCGCCCACCTGAGCCGGGCGTTCGACGGCATGGCGGCGCAGCTGCAGCAGGCGGACACCGAGCAGAAGAGGTTCCTGGCCGACCTGGCCCACGAGATCGCCACGCCGCTCAGCGCGGTGTCCGGGTTCGCCGTGGCCCTGGTCGACCACAGCGCCCGCAGCCGGCCGAGCGCGAGGAGGCGGCCGCCATCGTGCGTGCACGAGTCCGACCGGCTGCAGCAGCTGCTCGATGACGTCCGCCACCTGCACCGGCTCGAGCTGGCCGAAAGCGTCCGCCAGGAGCAGGTGGACATCGACGTGCTGTGCGCGGAGACCGCGCAGCGGTTCCGGCTGGCCGCCGGGGACGCCGGGAGTCACCCTGGTGGTGTGCGCGGAGCAGGTTTCCGTCCGCGCCGATCCCCGGCTGGTCGACGCGGTGGTGAACAACTTCGTGTCCAACGCGATCCGGTACACGCCTGCTGGCGGCCGGGTCCGGATCCTGGCCCAGCGCCGCCGGTCGGCCGTGATCGCGGTGCGGGACACCGGGATGGGCATCGCCCCCGAGCACCTGGAGCGGATCTTCGACCGGCTCTACCGGGTGGACGAGGCCAGGGACCGCGCCACCGGCGGCTTCGGGGCTCGGCCTGGCCATCGCCCGCCGGGCGGCGCAGTCGCTGGGCGCCCGCATCGAGGTCGAGAGCACACCGGGTGAGGGCAGCGAGTTCCGGCTGCTGCTGCCTTCGGTCACGCTGCCCGGCACCGAAGGCAACGCGTAGCCGAGCGGAGACCCGGCAAAACCGGCGGGGACGATCCGGCGCCCCGCGCCGCGCGAATCCCGCCGCCGCGATGGGCGGCGGGCCCGCCCGCCGCCCAGATCACCCTGACCGGAAGCGAACCGGCCCGCCGCAGACCTCCCGAACCAGAGGCACCCCGGCCCACCCCGGACCACCCTGACCAGCGGCGACCCGGACCGCCCCTGCCCACTCTGGACCATCCTGACCGGCCAGCAGGGGAATGAGATGCTTTGAGGGACAGATTAAGGGGGCTTTGCCCCGCAATGGTGAGTCTGTTGCCAAGGAGGCGGAAACGCTGGGCAGGTGAGCAGCGTCGGCAAGGGGATGTCTGAGGTGATTGGCCGGGAGCCCGAACTGACGGTCCTGGAGGAGTTCCTTGACCGGGACACCCCCTGGCTCGCCCTGCTGCTGACCGGCGGGCCGGGCATCGGCAAGACGGCGCTGTGGGAACGAGGCCTGCGCCTGGCGCGTGGCCGGGATATTCGCGTGCTGGCGGCGCGGCCGAGCGGGGCCGAGGCGGAGCTTTCGTTCGCCGGGCTCTTCGACTTGCTCGAGGGGATCGACATAGGGGCGGTGGGCAGCCTGCCGGCTCCGCAGCGGCGGGCGCTGGAGGCAGCGCTGTTGCGGGCCGAGCCCATGGATGCGGCACCGGAACGGTTCGCGATCGCTGCGGGGTTCCTGAGCGTGCTGCGCTCGCTGGCAGCCAGGGAGCCACTGCTGATCGCCGTGGACGACTTGCAGTGGCTTGATGCCGCCTCGGCCGAGGTGCTTGCGTTCGCCGCGCGCCGGGCGCGGGGGCGGCGGTTCCAGTTCCTGCTGTCCAGAAGGTCCGGCTCTGCCACCGCGGTGGAGGGGGCGCTGGACCTGGCCGTGTTGCAGACGGCGGAGGTGGGGCCGCTGAGCCTGAGTGCGACACGCCGGCTGCTGTCGCAGAGCTTCAGCCTGACCATGCCGCCAAGAACGCTTCTGAGGTTGTTCGACGTGACGCAGGGGAATCCACTGCTCACGCTGGAGCTTGGCCGGGCGCTGGCAGGAGGCAGAACATGGGCGATCGGCACCGAACCGCCTGTCGCGGACCTTGCTGGTAACCCTTTCGGGGTCCGCGTGGCGAAGCTGCCAGGGCCGGCCCACCGGGCCCTGCTTGCCACGGCACTGAGCGGGCGCCTGAGCCTGCCCCAGCTCATGGCGGTCGCCGATCATGCGGCCGTGGAGGAACTGGTGGCTGCCGGGCTGCTGATCCCGGACGGTGAGCGGGTCCGGCTGTCGCATCCATTGGTTGCCGTGGCGGCCAGGAGGCATTCGCGGATTGGAGAGCGACGGGCACTTCATCTGGCGCTGGCGGACGTGGCCGGGGACGAGACATTGCGGGCCCGTCATCTCGCGCTTTCCGCACCGGCACAGGACGCCGATGTGGCTGGCATCGTCGCGGCGGCGGCCACGTCCGCGGCGCGCCGGGGCGCCGCCCATGATGCGGCCGAACTCGCCGAGCATGCCCTTCGCCTCACGCCGCCGTCGGCGGCCGAGCACCCCGGCCGGCTCTTGGCGCTGGCTCAGTGCCTGGTGAAGCTGGGCGAGCTGTCGCGGGTGACGGAGCTGCTCGGTCCACGGATCGGCGAGCTGCCTGCCGGTGAACTGCGGGCACGCGCCCACCTGCTGCTCGGGGAGGTCGCGAATCGGTCTGGGCACGAGGATCACCTGGAACGGGCGCTTGCCAACAGTGGGAACGATCCGGCCCTGCGGGCGACCGCGCTGGCGGCGAAGTCGCAACTGCTCGCGGTGGTCGGGGTCGAGCGGATCGGCGAGGCCGAAGCACTGGCGGTCGAGGCGCACCGGCTCGCGCAATCCGCCGGACCCGAGGTCGTGCGGCATGCGCGAGCAGTCACTCGCCTGGGCCCGCGTCCTGCGTGGTCATCCGGTCGGGGAGTCTGACCGAGCGCTCTCCACGGGTGGCGGGAGATTCCAGCCTCTATGAGATCTCGACCGACCGCCCCGCAGCGGTCCAGCTTGCCTTCAGCGGCCGCATTGTCGAGGCGCGGGCGGCGTTGCGCCGACTGCTGGCGCTGGCTGACGAGCGCGGCGAGACCCGATTCGGCGACTGTGCTTGACCCTCCACCTGTGCGAGCTGGAACTGCGGGCCGGAGATCTGCGGGAAGCCGCGCGGATGCTCGATGAGTGGGCCGAATCCGGCGCGATGGAGGGCGAGCAGACGGCGCACCCTCGCTGCCGCGCGCTGCTGGCGTCGCTGCAGGGCCGCCCGGATGAGGTGGAGCGGTGGGCGACGGAGGCTGCCGCACCCGCCTCCGGCGACACCTGGGACAAGCTTGAGGTGCTTCGGGCGCGCGGGATCGCCGCGTTGTTCGCCCATGAGCCCGAGCGGGCGGCCGGTGCCTTGGGCGAGGTCTGGGAGCACACCCTGCGGGAGGGCGTAGCCGATCCTGGCGCCTTTCCCGTCGCCGGCGACCTGGTCGAGGCGCTGGTGTGGCTGGGCAGGATCGCCGAGGCAGACGCGGTCACCGCGCCATCTGCGCGATCTGGCGGAGCGCCAGGAGCATCCGTGGGCACTGGTCACCGTCGGTCGCTGCGCGGCGATGGTCCGGCTCGCCGCCGGGTACGACGAGCGCGCCGCCGCTGCGGCTGGCCGACGCGGCCGGCAGCTACGGCGAGCTTGGCCTGCGCTTCGACCGGGCCCGCACGCTGCTGTGGCTCGGCCGGGCGACGCGGCGGGCCAGGAAGCGCACGGCGGCACGTCGGGCGCTCGAGACGGCGGGCGCGGAGTTCGATGCGCTTGGCTCGCCTGGCTGGGCCGGGCAGGCACGCGCCGAGCTTGACCTGCTCGGGGCCAGAGGGGCGGCATCGGCAGGACGGTCTGACGGCGGCTGAGCAGCGGGTGGTTGACCTGGCGGCGAGCGGGCTGTCGAACAAGCAGATCGCCAGGCGCCTGTATCGTGGCGGTGCACACGGTGGAGGTTCACCTCGCCCACGCCTACGCCAAGCTCGGCGTCCATTCCCGGGCGCAGCTCGCCAGTCGCCTCGCATCGCCGGCCCCGCCGCAAGACACGGATTGAGGGTTTCCGTTATAGAGCCAGGCGCCCGGTTTTAGGCAGCCTGCTAGTATATGACCCAACCGAGGACGCGCCTGCGCGGGCGAGCCAGACATCTTGCCCCGGTGCTCACCGTCCCATTGCTGCTGGTAGGCACGGCGGCCAGCATCGGACCGGCCGCAGCATCGGCCGGGGTGCCGACCGCGGCCTGCTCCGGCCTTGAGCGGGCCCCGAAGCCTGGGGTGGCCCCCCGCCGCCCAGTCCCGGCACCGAGGATAACGAGCTTCAACGGTGTGGCGGTGCTCTCGCCCTGCGATGCCTGGGCAGTGGGCTTCGACCAGGACACCTGGCCTGTACCAGACGCTCATCGAGCACTGGGACGGCTCCGCCTGGACGGTCGCGCCCAGCCCGAACGTGGCGGGACTCGACAAGTCACTGAACGCGGTTCGCGCCAAGTCCGCTACCGATATCTGGGCGGTGGGAGAGAGCTTCGCGACAGGCGCCGACCAGCACTCTGATTCTGCACTGGGACGGCCACACCTGGGCCCAGGTAGCCAGCCCCGATCCGGGTGGCAAGAGCCGGGCTCGAGGCGGTTCGCGCCGTGTCCGCGACCGACGCCTGGGCGGTGGGCTTCCTACAGCAACGGCACGTGGTCGGACCGTTGATCCTGCACTGGAACGGTCACAAGTGGGCGCAGGTAGCCAGCCCGAACCCGGGGACCGACTGCGCATTGGACGGCTGGCCACCACCTCTGCCAGCAACGCCTGGGCGGTGGGGACGTTCTTCAACGGCACCGCACTTCAGGGCTTCATCCTGCACTGGAACGGCCAGAAGTGGGCCAGGCAAGCCAGCCCCAACCCCGGTGGGGCCGCCCGCGATACACGCCTCAACGCAATCGCGGCCGGCGCCGCCAGCGGGAAGGCCTGGGCGGTCGGCTGCTATTTCGACGGCACGACCGACAGGACACTGATCCTGGCCTGGACCGGAAGCAAATGGGTCCACCAGGCCAGCCCCACTCCCGGGGACAGCTTCCTCCAAGGGGCGGCCACCACCGGCGCGAGCAATACCTGGACGGTGGGTGCCTACGAGGCCGACAACATGCGGTTCACCTTGATCCTGCACTGGAACGGGACGAAATGGGCTCAGGTGGCCAGCCCCAGCCCAAGCTCTTTCAGCAGTGCTCTACTGCCGTGGCCGCGACCTCCGCCACCAACGCCTGGGCCGTCGGCCAGTTCAACGACGACAACAGCGGCCTTGACCAGAACTTCGCCATCCACTGCTGCGACTGAAGAGCCTGCCATGAGCGGCCGGACTCTGGAAGGAGCGCAATGACGCACTCACGTTGGCAGGGCGGGCGTCTCGCCAGGGCGCTCGCCGCCGCACTGATGCTGGCGAGCGCGATCACCGCCATCGGCCTGGCCAGGGCCCTGGCTGCCCCGGCGGCCGGCTGCCAGAACTGGACCGGCACGCAGCCGCTCAACCCGGGCGGTGCCAGCAACACCCTCGACAGTGTCGCGATCTCATCGCCCTGCGACGCCTGGGCGGTGGGCTTCCAGACCGGCAGCGGCATTGACGCGACCCTGACCGAACACTGGAACGGCACCACCTGGACCGTGGTGCCCAGCCCGGCCCCGGGCACCCTCAGCCTGCTGCGCAGCGTCCGGGGCACCTCCCCCAGCGATGTCTGGGCGGTGGGCAGCTACTCCGATGGCACCATGGATTAAGACCCTGACCCTGCACTGGGACGGCAGCACCTGGACCCAGGTGACCAGCCCGAACCCAGGCAGCACGGGCAACGAACTCTACGGGGTGCGTGCCGTGTCCAGCACGGATGTCTGGGCGGTCGGTTACGCCGACACGAGCACCACGGAAAAGACGCTGATCCTGCACTGGGGCGGCGGCACCTGGACCCCGGTCACCAGCCCCAGTCCCGGGACCGGCGCCCTGCTGGAGGCCGTCGCCGCCACCTCATCCACCGACGCATGGGCGGTCGGTGCCACCTCGACCGCCAGCACAGACAAGACGCTGACCCTGCACTGGAACGGCCACACGTGGGCCCAGGTGGCAAGCCCCACCGTGGGAACCGACGACGAGCTTTTCGCCGTCAGGGGCACGTCGAGCACCGACACCTGGGCGGTCGGGGTTTCCAGTGAACGGGGGCGTCGACCAGACCCTGGCCCTGCATTGGAACGGCCACACCTGGACCCGGGTGGCCACCCCCGACCCTGGCGGGTCCGGCGTCTCAAGCGACCTGGTCGGTGTGGCCGGCACCTCCGCCACCGACACATGGGCGGTGGGCAGCACCGGCACCGGCACCCTGATCCTGCACTGGGACGGCTCCCACTGGACACGCGTGCCCAGCCCCGCCCCAGGGACCAGCGCCGAGTTGTTCTCGGTGGCCGCCTCCGCCGCCGGCAACATCTGGGCAGTAGGAATCTTCAGCGATGCCACCTCGCAGAACACGCTCGCCGTCCACTGCTGCTAGCCGCACCGATCATGCCCGGCAACGTCACCGCACCCGGAGCAGGAAAAGGAGCCCGACAATGCAGCCACGACGGCCAATCCAACGACTCGCCTGGGCGGTTGCCGTCTCGTCGATAACGGCAGGGGCCGTCGCCGGATTCGCCACGGCGGGTGCACCGGCGGCGACCATTCCCGCGGCCGGCGTAGCGCCGTGTGTTGCGTGGACCGGGGGGGAGCAGCCCCCAGACCCGGGTGGTTCCGTCAACAACAACTCCCTCTGGGGGGTGGCCGTGCTGTCGCCGTGTAACGCGTGGGCGGTGGGCGACTACGACCCGGGCCAGACGCTCATCGTGCACTGGGACGGCGCGTCCTGGACCCAGGTGCCAAGCCCGGACCCCGCGACCCCGTCCAGGCTCTTCGGTGTGCACGCCTTGTCCGCCAGCAACGTGTGGGCGGTGGGCGAGTACTTCGACGGCAGCATCTACAAGACCATGATCGTGCACTGGGACGGCTCGGCCTGGACCCAGGTGCCAAGCCCGAACGTCAGCGGTGCCACCCAGAACGTTCTTAAGGCTGTGCGCGGCAGCTCGGCCACGAACGTCTGGGCGGTGGGCTACTTCGTCAACAGCAACAACGTGGACCAGACGCTGATCCTGCACTGGAACGGGACGTCCTGGAAGCAGGTGCCAAGCCCGGACCCGAGCGGCCCGGCCATGGACCAGGAGCTCACCAGCGTGGCCAGCGACTCCGCCCAGGACGCGTGGGCGGTCGGCTTCTACTACACCGGCGTGGACAAGTCCATGATCTTGCACTGGAACGGGTCTTCCTGGAAGCAGGTGGCGAGCCCGAACCCGGGCTCGCAGGGCAATTTCCTGTACGGCGTGCGCGCCACCTCGGCCAGCAGCGCGTGGGCGGTGGGCTCGGACTTCAACGGCACGGCGGACAAGACCCTGATCGTGCGCTGGGACGGCTCGGCCTGGAAGCAGGTGAAATCGCCGAACCCGGGCGGTGCCACGCAGAACAACGACCTCAGTTCTGTCGCCGTCACCTCCGCGACCGACGCATGGGCAGTGGGCGATTACGACAGCGGCACCGGCACCCGGACCCTTGCCCTGCACTGGGATGGGTCGGCCTGGACACAGGCGACTACGCCTAACCTTGGCGGTTCTTCGATCGACGATTCCTTCACCGCGGTGGGCGCCACCTCGGCTAGCGACGTGTGGGCGGTGGGCCGCTACTACAACGGCAGCGTGGACCAGACCATGGCCTTCCACTGCTGCTGACCGGCTTCATCGGTAGTTGCTGGCTAGTGCCACCAGGACGGCACGGGAAGCAGCGGCGGTGCCTCCACGAGTGGCCCTGGCAGGCTGGTCACCAGAGCGGGACCGGGCATGCCCCGTCGCCAGGCCAGCAGCTCGCCGCGATCTCCCTCGCTCACCGTCGCCAGCAACCAGCGCCCGGTGGGGTCGAACGCCAACCCGGCCCAGGTCCCGGGCGGCAGCTCGAGACCCGGCACAACGTCAAGGCTGCCCGTACGCAGATGCACGACCACCACGTCGGACGACGGGCCCGGAAAGGCCGCAGTGAAGCGGGGATCCCGTCCGGCCCGCGCGAGCTGGAAGGCGGCCAGCGTGCCGTCAGGGCTGAACACAGGGCTGGACAGGTCACCCCCGACCGGAAACCGCCCGGCCGGCAGCTTGATCGTGGCTATTGGCCGCCCCGTGCTCAGGTCGACGCTTTCCAGGGTGCACGTGCTCTGAGTCAGCACCCCGGGACAATCGTGCAGGCTCACCAGCAGGACGTGATCGGCGGCGCCCATCGGAAAGCCCTGGCCGATGCGACGCAGGACTACACCGGTGTCCGGGTCGACAAGTTCGACAGCGTGTCGCTGGCCCGCCAGTGGGCGAAGAGGCACCACCACCAAGCCGGCCGTCGTGTCAGCGATCGGGTCGGTGCTCGATCTGAACCTGGCCGCATGGCTCCCGGCCGGCGGACTGAGCACCTGGGTGAGCACGGCACTTGATCGGTAGGTCATCGCCAACGCAAAGTGCGGTCCGCCGATCAGGGCATCCGCACTGACTCCGAGGCGGTGCGCGGCGCCGGCCACGATCCGGTAGATCCGCACGGATCCGGTGGAACTGCTGCACGGCGTGTCGAAGGCGTAGCCTGCCCCCGGCCCGGCGACCACGTTCGTGACCAGTCGGCCGTGCTCCGGCAGGCCCGGTAGCGGCCCGGAGACGGCGCCGCCGAGGGTGACCTCCCGCAGCCCCGCGCCACCTATCAGCAGCCTTGCGTGGACATGGGCGTGCTGCCTGGCCAAGTGGATCTGCGGCAGGTCGACGGACGATCCGCATGCCCCCGCGGTCGAGGGCCACGGCGGCGCTGTTGGTCCCGCGGCCGGTGTGCGCGACCCGGCAACTGGCGATACGGCGGTGGCCGGCTTCTTCGACGGTGAAGCATGGTGCGCCCCGGTGCGGGCGACTACCAGGCCGCCCAGCACTGCCACCACGGCGATTCCGGCGACTGCCCACACCCACCGCGGTGGCCGGGGCCAGCCACCGAACTCGACAACGTCGTCAGATGGCACTGCGCAACCTCGCCCTCATCGTAGCGGCGGTACTCGCAGGAATACCTTCGTGGCGCCTGGTGCTCTCCAGCAACTACGGGGCGCACAGCTGCTTCGCGAGGAGGCTGTCCGTCATAGCGGACAATGAAAGAGAAGGAGAGTACTCACTCCCCTCCACTCTCAACCTATAGCGCACCCCGGGGCTTGCGGCAAGCCCCGGGTCGTGCCGTAGAGTCGCCGGCCGAGGCCAGAACCTGCGGAAATGGGAGTCGCGAAGTGCGTGTGTTGTTGTCGACGCATGGGTCGCGCGGGGACCCGCAGCCGGCGGTCCTGGCGCCTTGCCGCCCGCGATGGTTGCCAGCGACCTCAGATCGGAGCTGATGCCGTGAACCCGCTGACCACCAGCGCGTTCGACCTTCCCGATCGCCTCTCCGCCAAGGCCGACCCGGCGCTGATCGCCGGCGATGAGCGGCACTTCGCGGCCATCGCGGAGAGCCTTGAGCAGTCGATCGCCGAGCTGTCCGGCCGCCTCGATGCCGAGCTGAAGGCGCCTGGCGGCATAGGCCAGGGGGCGATGGACCGGGACATGGAGATCCACCGGCTGACCGCTCGGCTGCGCATCCTGCGCCGCTTCGGTTTGGACCTGTGCCTCGGCCGGATCGTCGGCGCGGACAATCCCGAGCCCGTGTACGTCGGACGGCTTGGCCTCACCGACAGCGCGGGTCGTCGGCTGCTGGTCGACTGGCGTTCCCCCGTGGCTGAGCCGTTCTTCGGAGCGACCCACGCCAACCCGATGGGTCTGGCAAGCCGCCGCAGGTATCGCTGGACCCGCGGCCGGATCAGCGACTACTGGGACGAGGTGTTCACCCGGGACGGGCTGGAAGGGCACGCCGCGCTCGACGACCAGTCCGCCTTCATCGCCAGCCTGGGCAGCAGCCGGTCGCCCCGGATGCGAGACGTGCTCGGCACCATCCAGGCCGACCAGGACGCCATCATCCGCGCGGGATTCCGCGGCGCTCTCGTCGTCGACGGCGGTCCGGGTACGGGGAAGACCGTCGTCGCTTTGCACCGCACCGCCTACCTCCTCTACTCCGATCCTCGCCTCGGTCACCGCCGGGGCGGCGTGCTGTTCATCGGCCCGCACCAGCTGTACCTGGCTTACGTCGCCGACGTTCTCCCCAGCCTTGGCGAGGAGGGCGTGCAGATCTGCACCCTGCGGGACCTGGTCGCCGAGGGAGCAACAGCAGCGGTCGAGGCCGACTCGAACGTGGCGCGCCTGAAGTCGTCCGCGGACATGGTGAAGGCGATCGAGCCGGCCGTCAGGTTCTACGAGAATCGGCCCACCAAGGGGATGACGGTCACGACCCCCTGGTCTGACATCCGGCTGAGCGCTGAGGACTGGGCCGAGGCGTTCGAAGCACCCGATCCGGGCACTCCGCACAACGAGGCGCGGGACCTGATCTGGGAGGAGCTGCTCGCGATCCTGATGGACAGGCACGTCGGCGACGTCTCGGCTGACCTGCTCCGCAAGTCGCTGCTGCAGAACAGGGAGCTGCGCACGGCCCTCAACCGCGCGTGGCCCCTGATCGAAACGACTGACCTCGTCGGAGACCTGTGGTCGGTACCCGCCTACCTGCGGCTGTGCGCTCCCTGGCTCAGCCCCGACGACGTTCAGCTACTGCAGCGCGAGGACGCTCATGCCTGGACGGTGTCCGACCTGCCGCTCCTGGACGCAGCACGGCAGCGGCTCGGCGACCCGGGGGCACCACGACGTAAGCGCAGGCATGACGCCGCGGTCGCCGCTGAACGCGAGCAGATGGCCCGGGTCGTCGAGAACCTGATCGAGGCCGTGGACGACGAATACGGCGTAGGTCTGGTGACGATGCTGCGCGGCGAGGACTTCCAGGACGCCCTGGTCAATGAGGCCGCATTGCCCGGTACCGATCCGGACCGGCTCGGCGGCCCATTCGCGCACATCGTCGTGGACGAGGCTCAGGAACTGACCGACGCGGAGTGGCAAATGCTGCTGCTCCGCTGCCCGTCCCGGAGCTTCACCATCGTCGGGGACCGTGCCCAGGCCCGGCACGGGTTCACCGAGTCGTGGCAGGAACGGCTCGAGCGGATCGGGCTCGACCAGATCACCCTGGCCTCCCTGAGCATCAACTACCGAACGCCGGAAGAGGTCATGGCGGAAGCCGAGCCGGTCATCCGGGCCGTGCTCCCGGACGCCAACGTGCCGATCTCCATCCGCAGCACCGGCGTCCCCGTCGCACACGGATCTGCTTCGGATCTGGGCTCGATCCTCGACACCTGGCTCGCCGCGCATGCCGACGGGATCGCCTGCGTCATCGGCGATCCCACGTTCCCGGCGACGTCGCGCGTCCGCTCACTGACCCCGGAACTGTCGAAGGGGCTCGAGTTCGACCTGGTCGTCCTCATCGACCCGGAAGCGTTCGGCACGGGTATCGAAGGAGCGGTCGACCGCTATGTCGCGATGACCCGGGCGACCCAGCAACTCGTCATCCTCACGAGCTCCTGACGTCGGCCAGGACAACCTGATCGCCGGACGATCGCCAGGAGCGCCGCCGAAATTCAAGTCGCTACCCGCGCGGCCTGGTCAGCGGCCACCGGCGAGCCGGCGGTCGCGCTGCTCCACACCCAGCTCGCCGTACGGATAGTCGGTGGGCTGCGGGTCGCTCGCGGCGTTGAGCGTGGCGGTTTCGGCAGGGCTGAGATGCAGGTCAGCGGCGCGGAGGTTGGTCTCGAGCTGCCCGGTCGTGCGGGCGCCGAGGATGGTCGAGGCCACCGCTGGCCGGTCGCTCAACCACGCCAGCGCGATCTCGGCCATGGACACGCCGCGCTGCTCGGCGATCTTCTGCACCGCGTCGATGACGTGCCAGGTTCGCTGCGTGCCCCGCCGGTCGTAGGCCTCCATGCCGCGGTTCGGGTCCTCGCCCAGGCGGGTGGCGCCGGACGGCCGCTGGTCGCGCGTGTACTTGCCCGACAGCCAGCCGCCACCGAGCGGACTCCAGGGCAGCAGCCCGAGGCCCGCGTCCATCGCCGCAGGCACGATCTCCCACTCGATCTCCCGCACCAGCAGGCTGTACTGCGTCTGAAGCGTCACCGGCCCGGCAGCATTGAGCGCGCGGGCCAGGTGCACCGCCTTGGTCAACTGCCAGCCGGTGAAGTTCGACAGCCCGTAGTAGCGGATCTTGCCCGCGCGGGCAAACCCGTCGAGGGTGCGCACCGTTTCCTCGAGCGGCGTCCACGGATCAAACGCATGAACCTGATACAGGTCAACCGCATCGACACCCAGCCGGCGCAGCGACGCGTCAAGCGCGCGGGTCAGATGCCGCGCGGACAAGCCGGCACCGTTGGGCGAATCATCCAGCGGGAAGCGGCCCTTCGTGGCCAGCACCACCGGCTCGGTGACCCGCCGGCCTGCTGGCCAGCCAGCGGCCAATGATCTCCTCCGACCGCCCGTCGCCATACGTATCGGCCGTGTCGACCAGCGTGCCGCCCGCCTCGACGAAACGGTCGAGTTGCGCATGCGCGCCCGGCTCGTCCGTCTCTACGCCGAAGGTCATGGTCCCAAGGCAAAGGGTCGAAACCGCGCAGCCGCTGCGCCCCAAAGTGCGATAGTCCATGGTTCAACCTACGCCAGCTTCGACTGCGCCTGCCCGCCGTGACCGGCGCCGTCGCTGGACCGGGTCGGGCGATGACCTGGGGCTCTGGCTACTCGCGGACGTCGGCGGCCAGATAATGGTCAATTTGTGGCTGGGGGTCGGACAGTGCCGCGGCGTCGTCGTGGTATTGCAGGTCGGTGCCGGTTTGCCGCTCCCGGTGCTGCCTCAGATGCTCATCCCAGCTCGGGACGCTGAACAGTTCGATGAACAGTCGCGGGTTCTGGCCGTCTTCGTAGAGGCCCCAGTCGGTTGCGCCGGTCCGCAGCCGTGACTGGCGCAGGCGGGCCATGGCCCGCAGGAACTGCTGTTCCTTGTCGGCGGCGATGGTGTAGGTGGTCCGTACCAGGACCAGTCCGTTGCCGCGATCAGCGCTGATGAGCAACTGCGGCTCGGGCCAGCGGACCGGGCTGCGGTCCATGTCTGCGATCTGGTGGAACGGCCAGAACCAGAGTGTCGCCGCGCCGGCAGCCATGACGACAGCGGAGATCAGGAAGGCGGGCACCAGCCCGGCCGCCGCGGCGACCACTCCCCAGATCACGGCCCCTGCTGCCTGGCCGCCGAACAGGACCATCTGGTAGACCGACAGGCCGCGGGCGCGCACCCACCTGGGCAAGAAGAGCTGCAACGCGGCATTGACGTTCGACAGGAAGGCAATCCAGGCCACACCGGCAGGCAGCAGGACGAGGACGGTGAGCGCGAGGCTGCGCGACAGCACGACCACCGCCAGTGCCGCCGCGTAGGTCAGGCTCGCGACGGCCACCAGGGCATTGGCCGACAGCCTCGCCCTGATCTGCGGCAGGATGAACGCGCCGCCGACGGCGCCGACTCCCAGGGCACCGAGCAGCACGCCGTAGCCCCCCGCACCCAGCCCGAGCCGGCGGGTGGCGATCAGGGGCAGCAGTGCCCACAGCGAGCTGCCCGGCACCAGGAACAGGGCCGCGCGCAGCAGGATGCGCCGCACCACGGGTGCGTGGCGCACGTACCGGCCGCCGGCCCGCAGCCCTGGGAAGAACCGCTCGGGAGACTGCGGGGTCCCGCCCAGCTGGGGATGGCATGCCACCACGATCGCGTAGAGCAGCAACGTCGCCGTGTTCAGGCCGAACACGGCCGCCACCCCGATCCGGGCGACCAGCAGCCCAGCGATCGCCGGGCCGATAGCGCGCGCCAGGTTGATGTTGATCGAGCTGAGAGCTGCGGCGGCAGGCACCAGCGGGCGGGGGACCATGTCGGGCACCAGCGACTGGTAGGCGGGCGTGACCAGGATGGCGCCGGTGCCCAGCACGAAGGTGAACATGAGCAGCAGCGCCGACGGCATCCGGTGCGCCGCGGTCAGCGCGGTGAGCGCCGCGCCGGCGGCGGTCATACCGGCGAGAACCGCGACGAGCAGCCTTCTCCGGTCGAAGATGTCTGCCAGTACGCCGCCTACCAGCGCGAACAGGACGGCGGGAAGGGTGTAGGCGGTCTGCACGAGCGAGACGAGGATGGCGGCGTGAGCATCATGCACCACCAGCCACTGGGCGCCCACGGTCTGCATCCAGGTGCCCACGTTGCTGACCAGCACCGCGATCCACAGCGTCCGGAACAGCCTGATACGCAGCGGCGCCCAAGACGACGAAGCCGATCCTGAGCCAGCCATGCCGCGTTTCAGCTCCCTGTGGGCAAGGGCAGGCCGTAGCGGCGGTTCCCGCCCCGGCCTGATCGTTATCCAACTGGGCTACGGTACAGAAATCCACCTCGAACCGGCTTCCCTGTGCGCGGGGCTCCAGGAACTCCCCCTCACGATCGTCGAGGCCAGCGGCCCGCTCGGGAGCCATCGAGGATAGCCCGGGGAACATGGGGTATTTAGGGACCGGGAGCCTTCGGATGCTTAACGGAGGGCTGATGGAATACCGCTTGCTCGGCAGCAGCGGCTGTGCGGTGTCCGCGCTCACGCTCGGCACGCTGACCTTCGGCAACGAGACGGACCAGGCAACGTCGTTCAGCCAGCTCGACCGGTTCACCGAAGCCGGGGGAACCCTGGTGGACAGCGCCGACGTGTACGCGGACGGCCGCGCCGAGGAGATCATCGGGCGCTGGCTGGCCGCCCGGCCGGGGAGACGTGAGCTTGTCGTGCTGGCCACCAAGGGACGGTTCCCCACCGACGAGAGCCCGAACGGGCATGGGCTCTCGCGCCGGCATCTGTCACTTGCTCTGGACGCGTCGCTGGGCCGGCTGAACGTGGAGACCATCGACCTGTACCAGATGCACGGCTGGGACCCGCTGACCCGTCTTGAGGAGACGCTGCGGTTCCTGGACGATGCGGTACGCGCCGGAAAGATCAACTACGTCGGGCTGTCCAACTTCACTGGGTGGCAGCTGCAGAAGGCACTGGATATCGCGGAGTTCCGCGGGCTTTCCGCCCCGGTGTCCATGCAGCCGCAGTACAACCTGCTGGCCCGCGCGGTCGAATGGGAGATCGTGCCCGCCTGCCAGGCCGCCGGGCTCGGCATGCTTGCCTGGTCCCCGCTGGCCAGCGGGTGGCTGACCGGCAAGTACCGGCGGGGCGAGCCGCCCCGGCCGGCACCCGGGTGGTGGAGAACGCCGACGAGGGGATGCGGATCTGGAACCAGCGCGGCCAGTCCGAGCAGACCTGGCAGGTGCTCGACGCGGTGCGCAAGGTGGCCGAGGGCCGCGGCGTGTCCCTTGCTCAGGTAGCTATCGCGTGGCTGATGGCCCGGCCCGCCGTATCGTCGGTGATCCTCGGCGCCCGGAGCATGGAGCAGTTGACCGACAACATGGCCGCGGCTGAGCTGGAGCTGACGCCTGAGGAGACCCAGCTACTGGACGAGGCGAGCGAGCCGCCCACCCCGGACTATCCCTACGGTGAGCCCGGGCAGTCCCAGCGCAGCCGCCGCATCCGGGGTGGGAGATTCTGAGCGCGCGCTGGGGCGCGGCCTATTTGGGCGGTCGTCCGAGTGGCGGGCGGATGGGGGGGATGGCTGCGCGGTCATGCCGGCGGGGGCCCGACCACAGCGCCGGCACGGCGTCGACGGCGGCGGCTACCGCGTAGGCGGCCTGCTCGTAATTGACCCGCCAGCCGACGAAATCAGTCCATGCCTCGGCGGGGTCGCGTTCGATGGGGAAGCTGACCTCGCGCATCCGGCCGATCGCGTCGAGGAACTCCTGGTAGCTCAGGCTGATTCCGTGGCTGGGGTCGGGCTCGTCGGGGACCTCGATGCCCATCGCCCGCGCGATCTGGGTAAAGCACAAAAACCCGCTGCGCAGGCACAGGCGCGCGGATACCACCGGCGCGGAATCCGGGGACAGTGCCAAGAACAGCGCGGCGGAGTCGAGCACAGCAAGCAGCCCCGTCACCCAGGACGACAGCGGCCTGGGCGAGCGGAACCGCACCAACGGCAGGTAGGTGGCGTGGCTTTCGGCGACATCGGCGGCCCAGCGTTCCCACTGCGCGTACAGATCGGGCAGCGTATCGATGGTCGAGACGCCCGATCCGAGCGCGTAGTGCGTGCGGGCCAGCAGCTCCGGCCCCCACGACGGGACACCGGCCCGCGCGTTCAGCAGCGCCACCTCGGTCTCCCTGCGGTTGAACGCCGCGTACATGGCCGGCAGGTAGGCGATCTGCAGGGTGACGACCACCAGGCCGGTCAGCGCGGCGGCGAACACGATCGCCGCGGGCATCGCACCGGCCGGCGCCGCGAACCCCAGGGTGAACATCGACGACCCGGCGGCGGTGAAAGCCGACGCGATGCCACCGGCGGCGAACGGCCACAACAACAGCGCGAACCCGAGGAAAGAGATCCCCAGCCACACGGCCAGTTGCCCGAGCAAGATCGTAGCCGCCTGGGCGGCGAGCAGCCGGTCACGCCGCTTGTGATCGGCGATGACGCCGGTTGCCAGCCAGAACGCCCCCGTCACGACCTGGTCCACCCACCGGGTCAGCCAACTGCCGACCGGCCGGGGCACCATGACCGTCCCGACGAGCTGGCCCACACCGCCAACACCAGCAGGCACCGGCCACCGCGGCCACCGAACGGCCATAGAGCGGGATCACCACCAGGCTCTCCTCAACAGTCAAATGGCTATGCCGAACCTACCGAGATCAGGCTGACTGCGGTCCATGATCCCCGCACACATGGCCGAGGCAGGCTGCAGCGCCGGTCAGCCGCCCGGCAACAGCCACCAGGATCGCCCCGTTCGCCCAGCGGAACGGGGCGGCCGGCAGCGGGCAGCCAGAAGCTGATCTGGATCGAAGCTGATTTATTCGCAGCGATCAGCAGCGGTCAAATTTGTTTCCTTGGATGCAATTTAAGGCTCAATACGCTTAATACAATTCTCACCGTCGCCCGGCTTTTACAGCACAATTTGCAGGCCTATTTGCACTGCCGCCTCAGGAGATGTAGCTTGCAAAAAAACAACAACTACAAGGCTCTTGCACCACGGCGATTCTAAATTTAGAATGCAGGCGTGCCAGAACCCAAGCATCCCGTGCGGCACAGGGCTCTGGTCGCTCCTCTAGCGCTCGTCGCAGCCGCAGCATCTCTTGCCGCCGGCTCGGCAGGCGTTCGCCTTGTGATTCAGGGTGACAGCGCGCCGTCCGTTGCCCGGGTCGTGGCCAGCGACACCGGCGCCGCGCACGGCCACCCCAGGGCCGTATTGAAAGCATCGGCGGTACCTGCCGCCCCTCAGCCGAAGCCGGCCGTCCGTCACGCAAAGCCGGCCCCGAGTCAGACCCCGGGGCCGCATCACCCACGGCGCCGCGGCTCTGGGCAAAGGTCCCATCGGCCGGCGCGTCCTCAGCACGCAGGCCGCCGCCACCGCGGGCGGGTGCACGTCCACCAGCAAACGCACAAGCTAGCCTTGATGCTCTTGGACCACGCTGTGCTGGATATGCAGGCCGCCGGAGCCAGCCCGGAGTTGCTGGACTTCGTGAACCAGCCGCAGAACCTGGTGTCCACCCCCCTGGAAAAGCCGAAGCCGCTAGCAAACGCCACCCGCATCCAGGTGTTCAACAGCTATGCCGGTATTGTCCACGCGCTCGCCAACCACCGCATCGCCGCTGACACCAGGGCCGTTGTATATGACAACGAGCGATCCACGGGCACCCCGGCGGCCGAGCTGGAAGATCCGGTGCGGTACTGCCAAATGACGGCAACGCTGCTGCACCAGAACGGGCTCGAATACATCGCCAGCCCCGGGTTCGATCTATCGGGACCTCGGCCCGCTGACGGCGAATGGTTCCGGCAGTTCGTCCGGGCAGGGCTCATGAAGTGCGCCCGCTACGCCGATTACCTGGACGTCCAAGACCAACTGAAACAGGGCACATCCATCTATGCGCGGGACGCCCAAGCCGCAGCCGGGCTGCTCCACCAAATGAACCCGCGAGCGAAGTTGCTCATGGGGCTGAGCACCAGCCCCAGCGGCCGGTTGGACACAGCCGGCCAGCTCTGGCGGGCCTACCAGGACACCAGTCGATTCGTGACTGGCTACTGGCTGAACGTGCCCCACAATGTCTCCGGGAAATCCCGACCGTCTGTGGCACTGCAGTTCCTCCAGCAGGTGGTCACGCAGACCCGCAGCCCGAGACAGTGACGGCGGCCGATTCGGCTGTCAGCCGGTTGCGAAGAAGTCGCTCATGACGGTGGCACTGGCGTCGTTGGCGGTCAGCGGGGTGAGGTCCCAGGCGAGTTCGATGGTCCGCAGCAGCGAGTAGTGGTTGTAGGGCACCGCGGACCGGAATCCGGCCGGCACGCCTGTGGCGATCACGAGGGTGGCCACCTGGTTGCCGGGCGCGTTGTCGTCCTCGTCAAAGGTGATCACCAGCAGGGACCGCTGCTGGGTCCACGCCGCGGAGGCGAGCAGTACCGGGATCTGGCCAGCGAGCCAGGCATCGCCTTGCGCGACGGTCCCGTCGTGCATGTCGTTGAGCATGTTGGGAGTGATCCAGCCGAACGCGGGGGTGGTTGCCGCGGTGGCCAGGTCGGCCGCGAGCTGGCTGAAGGGGACGACGTTTGCCAGTTGCGCCGGGTCGGTGCGCAGGTCGTCGTAGTAGACGAACGGGTCATGTTTTTGCATGTAGGGGTAGGCGTCGCCGAGGTAGCCCGGCGCTGGCATTGACTCCATGTAGGCGCGCCAGGTGCGCCCGGATGGAGCGATGCGGTCCACCACCAGGTTGGGGGCTTGCTGGAAGCAGTCGGTGCAGTCGGTGGTGATGCCGAAGGTATCCCCACCGGTCAGCGCCAGGTAGTTCGGCAGGCTGGGATGAGCGACCGACACGTAATTGGTGGCCACGCCGTAGCGGGCGGCGAGCTGGTTGATGAAAGGCGCGTCCGGGCTGCCGATGATCTCGCCGTAGCCATGGTTCTCCATGATCACGATGAAAATATGGTCGAAAGGGGGCACCGGTGGTGGCGGCTGGGCCATCCCGCAACTCTAGCGGCCTGTGATCTTGCTGGTCGCAGCGCCGCTACCGGCGCGCCGGCGGCCAGGGGCCCGCAGGCGCGCCGATCTCCCACTCGTGACCGAACGGATCGATAATCCGGCCCACGCGCCAGCCGTGTTCGCTGGCAACCTGCGCCACGGCGAGTAGCACCTGCACGCACCGCCCGGTCAAAGACGACATCGGGGTCATCGACCACCAGCAGGGTCCGGCTGGTGGCGCCGCCGATCGCCTGCGGGCTGAAGCGCCCGAGGCCCGGCCCCGCCGATGCCACCCAGAATGCTGCATCGCCAATGGCCAGTTGCGCGACGATATCGTCTCCCTCACCGACGCGGTGCAGAACGGTCGCGCCAAACGCCACCTCGTAAAATGCAACCGCCGCACCGGCGCGATCGAGCCACAACTCCGGCTGGATATCCACCACGCTGCATGATCGTAGTGCTCCTGGCCGGGACACCGCTGCCACGGCTGGACCGTCGTGCTATCGCGCCCAGCGCCCAGGCGTCAGGCCTACCGCACACATCGCCGCCCCGTGGCTGTTAGCGCGTCTGCATGCCTATGTGATCCATGAGTGCGGCCTCGGCCCCTGCCTTCGTGCCGTAGATGCCCCGGATTCTGCGCAGTTCCTCGGAGATCTCTGACCAGTCCCGGCCCGGATCGTCGCCGCACGCCGGGCAGATGACCTCGTACGGGCCCTCGTCCGTGTTGTCCTGCACGCGCTGACCTGACGGGCCATCGACGGATTTCCCCCGGCGCAGGCGTACGAACGCGGTGCCGTCGTCGTGACCGGGCACGTCAGAGCGGACGGTTGCCATGGAACCATCCTGCCGTGACAGCCGGCCCCGCGGCACAGCCGCCCCAAGCGATGACCGCCGCCCGCGCCACAGAACCTGACTACGGCAGACGACACAGAACCCTGACTACGGCAGACGTGTGCGAGTAGGGAGACAGTGGCAAGCTGTCTGCATGACAGACCGCAAGCTGGAGCCGGCACCCGTGGAGAAGGTAACGGCGGCGATGGACGAATTCATGGCAACGGTACTGCGCCATCTGCGCACCGGGCAGGGCAGTCCCCTGGAGGAACTGGGCTTGGACAAGGCCAAGGAAGAGCTGCAGCACTGGCGGCCGGATGTCCCGGGCGCAGAACCCGGGTAAACGCAGGTCGGGGTTCGGTTTCACCGATCCACATCCGCGACCTCTGCAGGCCGCGTCGCTGCCGTCGAGCCGGGATCGGCCGCTACGGCGCCTGCCCCGGAACTAATGTTGACCACCGTGACCACTACCACGCCGCCCACTGGGTCCTTGCATCTCGTCGTCGGATATGACGGTTCGCCGCCCGCCAGCCGGGCGCTCGACGCCGCGGCCAACTTGCTGCAGGACCGGAGCGGCCGCATCGACGTCGTTTACGTGGCCCACCTGTCCAGCCTCGCCATGCTGTCACCGGGCGCCATAGCCGAGTTGGAGTCCGATTTCGACGAGATCGAGCAACAGTTGCGCGCCGCGGCCGCTGAGCAACTGCGCGACCGCGTGGCGGCCTGGGGGTTCGAGCGGCGCCAGGGCATTGTCCCCGACGAACTGATCGCGATGGCCACAGCCATCGGCGCTGCCGGCAGCACCGTGGCGATCGTGGTGGGCAGTTCGTCACACGCCACCCACCGGGTTGTCGGTTCGGTCGCTGTCAGCCTGGCCCGTCACTCGCCGGTGCCGCTGATCATCGTCCCGTAGCTCCCGGGCCTACCAGCGCCAGCAGAGATCATCGGCATTGCCGTCGCCGTGACTGTGGCCTAGCCTTGCCATGACAGGGAGATTCACGTCATCCTGCGCACTCGTGCAAGGTGGCGGACCTGACTGCCCTGGACCTCGGCGGTTCTTTGTGGCGTTTTGTGAGCCGAGGCGAGCATGGCAGCAATTTCTTCACCGCCAGTACCTCCCGGGGATGTGGTGCGGGTTCTGCCCACCCTGGCGGATCGGGCGTTTGCGAGCGGTCTGGCCGGCTTGGATGACTGGGAGCTGCTGGGCATCGTCCGGTCGCTGGCGGGCGGCAGCGGATCGCGCGCTGCGGCGTGTGAGCTGCTGGTGAGCCGTCACCGCAACCTGGTGTTCTCGTGCGTGCGGCGGTACCGGGGCGGTACTGAGCCGACCGAGGACCTGATGCAGGTGGGGTATGTCGGCCTGATGAAGGCGATCAGCCGCTTCGATCCGGCGGTCGGCACCAACCTGGCCGCTTACGCACAGGCATGCATCAGCGGCGAGATCAAGCGGCACTTCCGGGACAAGTGCTGGCCGGTCCACGTCAGCCGCTCCGTGCAAGATCTGGTCTTGAAGGCTCGCAAAGCAACCAGCCAGCTGACCCAGGACCTGGGCCGGGCGCCGACCCAGTCCGAGATGGCCAGCCACCTGGGGGTCAGCGGTGACGATCTGCGGGACGCACAACAAGCGGAAATAGCCTCCCGGCCAGCTTCGCTGGACGCGCTGCTGGCCGGCCAGGCCGGCACGGACACCCTCGCGGACGTCCTCGGCGAGGAGGACCGCGGGGTGGAGGACATGCTCGGCATGCGGGCCGTCGCTGCGCACTGGGGCGAGCTGCCACCGCGGGAGCAGAAGATCCTGCTGATGCGCTTTCACCATGACATGACGCAGGCGCAGATCGGCCAGCAGCTCGGCATCTCCCAGATGCACGTCTCCCGGCTAAGCGCCCACGCGCTCGGCCACCTCCGCCAGCGCCTGCTCAGCCCAGCACAAGTACGCGTCCGCAGCTAGTCCGGCCGTGCCGCTTTGACCGCGGACCATGGAGATGGGAGCTGAGCGGCGTACCGGAGTGTCTCAGCGCAGCCGTTGATTCTCGTGACCCCGGAAAGCCGTGGCATCCGCCGGCCGGGAAGCATGCCTGCGGTCGGCGGGCTTGCCAGGGCTGCGCCGTGAGCCGGAGCAGCCCTGGCGGTTCTCAGCGGTGCGCGAACCGTCCGCTCGACCGACTGGTGACCAGGTGATAGACGAGCAGCAGGACGGCCGCACCGGCGATCGCGGTGATCCAGGTGGAGGCGTTGAAGAATCCTTGCAGGGCGTGGTGGTGCAGGTGGAAGATCTTGGTGGCGGCCCAACCACCGAGCAGCGCCCCGGCGATGCCGATCAGGCAGGTGACGATGAGGCCCTGCGATCTCTTGCCGGGGATCAGCATATTGGCCACCAGGCCTGCGCCCAGGCCCAGAACGATCCATGCGATGATGCCCATAACCGACTCCTTAGTCAGTGACTAGGTGTGGTACGCGGTGGTCGGTCATGCGGGAGAGATCGCGGTGGGAGAAGATTCTCCCGGGGGTTCACCGTCCTTTAGCCGTAGCGTCTTGCCGGCACCGGTCCGTGTACGAAATAAAAAAATCCGGGCCCTGCCGCTGCCCGCGAAATATTAGGGGGCGACGGCTGCCTGGGTCCGGAGCGTTGCCTTTATACTACTCTTCCCTGGCTCTCGGGCATAGGAATTCCCCAGCCAATAACATCCTCTTCGAACTTGAGGGCGGGCAGCGGCGGCCGTGACTGCCAGACCCGCCGCTGGGCCGCAACGTGGCCTGGCCGCGGCTGGCTGAGGCACCTCCGAGCCATGGCGGCGCGGCCGCCGGATCATGCCGCTGTGGCGAAGTTGGAACTCCGCGGAGTCTTGTGTTAGGCAAGGATTCCCAGTCAAGGGAGCGTGGATGGATCAGCTCAGCCTCGGTGTCATGGCGCGGTCGCGGAAGGAGAGCGAGCGGCGGCTCGCGATCCACCCGCTGCACATCGAGCGGATCGATGCCGGGCTGCGGCGGCGCATCTACCTCGAGCACGGCTACGGTGAGCGTTTCGGCGTGCCCGACGAGCGGCTGGCGGGCCATGTCGCTGGTTTCGGCACCCATGAGCAGCTCGTCGCGGACTGCGATGTCATCTTGCTCCCCAAGCCGCTGCCGGCCGACCTCAGCGAGCTGCGCGAGGGCCAGGTCTTGTGGGGCTGGCCGCACTGCGTCCAGAACCAGGAAATCACCCAGCTGGGCATTGACCGGCGGCTGACCCTGATCGCCTTTGAGGCGATGAACCACTGGTCTGGCGACGGCTCGTTCAGCCTGCATGTGTTCCACAAGAACAACGAGCTGGCCGGTTACTGCTCGGTGCTGCACGCGATGCAGCTCACCGGGACGACCGGTGAGTACGGCCGCCCGCTCCGGGCGGCCGTCATCAGCTTCGGCGCAACCGGCCGCGGCGCGGTGACGGCCCTCAACGCGCACGGCGTGAACGACGTCCACGTCCTGACCCACCGGGATGTCACCGCGGTCGCCTCGCCGATCCACTCCGCCCGCATGGTGCACTTCGAGCCCGCCGCCGGCGACCCGGGCCGCTGCCAAGTGCTTGGCGAAAACGGCCGGGCGCCGATGGCGGCCTACCTCACGGGGTTCGACATCGTGGTCAACTGCGTCCTGCAGCACCCCGGCACACCGCTGATGTTCCTCACCGAAGACGACCTGGCCGCCTTCGCGCCGGGCAGCCTCATCGTCGACGTGTCCTGCGACGAGGGCATGGGCTTCAGCTGGGCACGGCCCACCTCGTTCGCCGAGCCGATGCTCACCGTGGGCGGCAACATCTGCTACTACGCCGTGGACCACAGCCCATCACTGCTATGGAACTCCGCCACCTGGGAGATCAGCGAAGCCCTGCTGCCACACCTGCAGCCGGTACTCGCCGGGCCAAAGGCGTGGGATGCCGACCCGACCATCCAGCGCGCCCTGGAAATCCGCGGCGGCGTCATCCAGAACCCGGCCATCCTGTCCTTCCAGCACCGTTCACCGCACTACCCGCACACCCGGCTCCAGTAATAAAAAAGAAATGGAGCGCGCTACTCGCGGCAAATGTGTAAACCGTTCGACTCGGGGATGGCTGGCGATGGAGTATCTGGTCACCATGACCACGCACGTACCGGAGGGCACGGCAGACGAAGCCGTCGATGCTGTCCGCGCGCGGGAGGCCACGCACTCGCGTGAGCTCGCGGCGCAGGGACACCTGCTGCGCCTGTGGCGCCCGCCGCTGCGGCCGGGCGAATGGCGCACATTCGGGCTCTTCGCCGCCGACGACCGTGACCGGCTTGAGCAGATCCTGGCGTCCATGCCCTTGCGCATCTGGCGGACCGATCAGGTCACGCCGCTCGCGCCGCACCCGAACGACCCGGCACTGGCCCCCGCGGCCAGCGAAAACACCCGGGAGTTCCTGACCATGTTCAGCATCACCTTCCCGGCGGGCACGCCCAGCCAGATCATCGAGGACATCGAGGCACGTGAAGCGGAACGGGCAAGCGAACTGGCCACGCAGGGCCACCTCTTCCGGCTCTGGAAGCTGCCGGGCGAGGGCCAGGTGCTGGGCCTGTGGCGGGCCCGGGACACTGCGGGGATGGAGGCGATAGTGGCGTCGCTGCCCGTCAAAGCCTGGATGACCACACAGATCACGCTGCTCAGCGAGCATCCGAGCGACCCGGCGATCACCAGCAGCTGACAGCGCTCGGCACCCACCACCCGACCCGAACCTGTCCTCGCTGTCTGGCAGACTTCGATCTCATGGCCGACGCCTATGAGACCCTCGCCGCTGACTACGACTGGCTGTTCGACGACGACGTGCTTGCTGACGGAGGCGCGATCAACCAGCCCGCGGCGGCACGCCTGCTGCAGCGGATCAGCCGCACCAGCGCGGTGCTGGACGCGGCCTGCGGCACGGGCATCGATGCGGCGGCGCTCGCGCGCCGGGGTTTCACCGTGTGGGCGGCCGATGGAAGCGACGCGATGGCCGAGGGCGCGGCCGCCCGGTTTCGGCGGGAGCGGCTAGCGATTCCGGTGTTGCACAGTAGGTGGGCCGATCTTCCCGCGGCCACTGCTGAACGGTTTGATGTGGTGTTGTGCACCGGGAATGCACTGGTGCACGCCACTGGTCGCGACGCGATGGTTGCGGCGCTTACCGGGCTGCGGCGGATGGCCCGCCCCGGAGGACATGTGGTGGTTGATTCCCGTAACTGGGAGAAGCTTCATGCCGAACGCCAGATCGTCCAGATCGCCGACCGGGTGGTGACCCGCGGGGCGCGACGATGTTTGGTGCTTTATGCCTGGGAGATACCCGATCGCTTCAGCGACGAGCACATCGCCCATCTGGTGTTCGCCTTCGACAATGGCGGCCAGATTGAGCCGCACGAACATGTGATCATGTTCCGTCCCTTCACGATCAGCGAACTGCGCGCACGGCTTGAACCCGCGGGATTGAGGGAAGTCGACACCGACTTCGACGCTTCTCGTGACCGCTACTCCATGGTCACGGTAACGACCTAAGACGACCGCCCGGGCGAAGGCTGAATCTGTGCGCTGACCCTCGCGGCGGCGAGGATAGGCGGTCCGGACCGGCATGGCGGCCGGTCAGCGGCGGCGGCACCGCCACAGCAGATACGTCGGAACCGGAGCTGGCGGCTCGACGAAGCGCTCGGTTTCCAGCCCGGCGTCAAGCAGGGCGTTCAGGAAGGTGGACAGCTTGCGGTGCGTCGCGCCTACCCGGATCCGGACGCCCTCGGGATTGTGGTCCGGCGAGGTCCACCAGCCTTCGCACTCATAGCCCTCTTCCGGCCAGTTGCTGCGGCCTTTCGTACTGCCGGGAAAGCACGGGTGCACGATCGAAGCGACGAACCAGCCGCCCGGGCGCAGCAGCGTCGTCACGGTAGACAGTGTGCCCGCCAGGTCGTCGATGTCCATCAACGCCAGCTCGCAGGTACAGCCATCGAACGGCCGCCCGTCCCACCAGGCGGGGTGCCGGGCAACGTCGGCGCGGACGTAGGCGATGTCCTCAGGACCGATGGCGCGTGCCTTGCCGAGCATGGCGGCAGAGATGTCGACCCCGACAACGTCGGCCCCTAGCCGGGCCAGATAGCGGCTCGTCCGGCCCTGCCCGCAGGCGATGTCCAGCACCCGTTCGCCGGTCACGGCAGGCAGCAGGTCGGAATGTGCCGCGATCAGTAGCGGCTTGTCGCCGATCCATTCTTCGTACCACTCGGCGAACTCGTCGTATCTCGCTAGCTCCTGTACCACGCTCCTACGCTAACTGCCTGCCCGGAACAACCCGCGCGGAGGGCACAGCTCGCACCCGCCCAAGGGGCGCCGGCATGACCGGCTTGGCCCGGGAGTACCGTCCCGTCATAGCGATGCCATCACGGTCTCCCAGCGCGCAAGGAGCCTGCCATGCCAGGAACGGAGCAATTCGCCATCGGGGCCGAGGTCAGTTGTACCGATGGGGCGTGCGGCAAGCTGAGCCGCGTGGTCGTTGACCCGGTCGCACGGGTGGTCACCCATCTCATCGTGGAACCGCGCCGCGGGCACGAAGCCGCCCGGCTCGTTCCCCTCGGCCTTGTCGACTCCGCCGCGGGCGAGATCCAGCTGAATTGCACCTCGGCGGAGTTCGACGTGCTCGACCCCGCCGAAGAGACGCGGTTTATCACGGAGGACATGGATGTCCCGAACTACCGCACGACCGATGTCCTCTTCTGGCCTCACTACGGGTACCGCAGCGCCCAAGGCGACCTGGTCACCTCGGACACGATCCCTGTCGGCGAGGTGGAGGTACAGCGGGGCGAGCACGTTCATGCCAGCGACGGACAGATCGGCCTGGTCGAGGGGCTGGTCGTCGATCCTGGCAGCCAGCGCGTGACGCACGTGCTCCTGCAGGAGGGCCACCTGTGGGGCCGTAAGGACGTGGCCATCCCGATCAGCGCCGTAACCCGGGCCAACGACGGCATCGAGGTCAGCCTCAGCAAGCAGCAGGTACAAGACCTGCCGCCGGTGGACATCGATCGCCCCCGAAGCTAGGCCGCCGCCATAACGGGGATGTCGGAGGCCTCCGGGCTCGGGAGGTTGGGAGCTGAGGCGCCCGGCGCCGACCGGTGCCCGAGGGAGCCGCGGCGCGTGACCACGGCGAGCATAGGAAAGAAAATTCTTCTGGACAGTTCTTGCAGTCTTGACAATAAGAATTGTCGGTGACAAGTTCATGGCATGCAAGATGTCGCAGTGATCGAGGATGCCGCAGCCGCGGAGGTCTCGCTCGATCCGATCCGGTCTCGGATGCTCGCGGAGCTGGCCGAGCCATACACCGCGACCACACTCGCGGCGCGGCTTGGGCTTGCTCGGCAGAAGGTCAACTACCACGTCAAGACCCTTGAGCAGCACGGTCTGGTGGAGTTGGTCGAGGAGCGTCGCAAGGGCAACATGACCGAGCGGGTCGTGCGGGCCTCCGCCGCGGCTTACGTGATCTCGCCGGCCGCGCTCGCCGCGGTCGCACCCGATCCGGCCCGGTCGCCCGATCGGCTGTCCGCGCGCTGGCTGCTCGCGCTCGCCGCGCGGCTCGTTCGGGAGACCGGCGCGCTCATCAACGGGGCGGCGCGGGCCAACAAGCCGCTCGCCACGTTCGGGCTCGACGCCGAAGTGCGATTCGCGAAGCCGGCTGACCGCGCCGCGTTCGTGGGTGAGCTCACGGACGCGCTCACCGGACTTATCAGTAAATACCAGACCAAAACTGGCCGGCCGCACCGCCTTATCGTCGCGGTGCACCCGAGCATCACCGAAGACGCCGACCCGCCCGCAGAGGAGCAGCAGCAGTCATGACGCATCCATTCGAGGTACGCGACGAGATCACCGTCGACGCCACGCCGGACGAGGTGTGGGAGGCGATCGCGTCGGGGCCGGGAGTCGACTCCTGGCTCATGGGGCGCACCGAAATCGATAGCGCCAGCAAGACCAGCACGTTCAACATGTTCGGCGAGGTGTCCAGCTCCAGCATCACGGCCTGGGAACCAGGTCACCGCTACGCGACGCAGGAGGACAAGAACCCGGACGGCACGTTCATGGCCTTCGAGTGGCTCATCGAGTCGCGCGGCGGCGGCGGCGCGGTGGTGCGCGTTGTGCACAGTGGTCTCCTCGGCGAGAACTGGGAGGCCGAATACAACGGCCTGTCCGCCGGCGACCACGCCTACATGACGAAGCTCGCCGTCTACCTGAAGCACTTCGCGCCGCGCACCGCGAAGGGCTCGCTGTTCCTGCCGGGGCCGATCACCAAGGACTCGTGGGCGGCCATGACGGCGGCGGTCGGCGTCAGCGCGGACGCGGCAGACGGTCAGCCGGCGCGGCTCAGCGTGCCCGGGATCGAGCCGGTCGGCGGCACAGTGGAGTTCGTGGGCTCGCCGAGCTTCGTGGGCATGCGTACCGACGACGCGATGTACATGCTGATCCACGGCTACAACGACATGGTCTTCGCGACCGCGCACTACTTCGACGACCGCGACCCGTCGACCGAGACCGAGGCGTGGCAGAACTGGCTCGGCGGCCTCGCAGCCTGATCAACGCACACCGGCCGGCCGGAACTGGATGCTGATCCAGGGCCCGGCCGGCCGGTGCGTTTTCACACCGCAGTTGCTGCCTTAGGCGAAAGGCCTGGGTCAGGAGGTCGCCCGGACGGCTTGCAGGATCACGTTCGTCACGGTACCGGGGCTGGAGATCATGGATAGGTGCGGCGCGTCTACCTTGGTGATATGGGCGTGCGCCGTGTGGGCCATGGCCAGCTGCAACGCCAGTGGGATGGCGTGGTCGGCGGTGCCGACCACGGCCCAAGACGGGATGGTCTTCCACGCCGGCGCACCGCTCTTCTGAGTCAGCGCGATCGTTGCGATTGGCCGCTGGGTGGCGCCGAGCACGTGCGCCTCCGCAGCGGGCAGGCCGTTGGCCATGCAGCTGGGGAACACGCTCTGCTTGATGTAGGCGTCGCCAACGCCGCTGGGGGCGCCAGGGAACGGGACCACATTCAGGTTCGCGGGCACGACGCACGACCCGGGATGGGCGGCGAGCAGCTGCGCCAAGGTCTGGCCCTGCGCGGGCGCGAAGGCGTCTACGTAAACCAGCGCTTTGACCTGCGGGTCGCCGGTGGCGGCGTTGGTGATAACGGCCCCGCCGTAGGAGTGCCCCACCAGCACGATGGGACCGGAGATGCTGTGCAGGAAGTCGGCCAGGTAGGCGGTGTCGTAGGGCAGGCCCCGTAGCGGATTCGGCAGCGCGTACACGGTGTAACCGTCAGCCTGCAGGCGGTGGGTGACGCGGTCCCAGCTGCCGCTGTCGGCCCACGCTCCGTGCACCAGCACGATGCTGGGCTTAGTGCCGTCACCCGCGGCGGCAGCCTCGCCTGTACGGGCCGACGCGATCTGGCTGAGCGGGATGATCAGCCGGCAATGGCCACGATTACAGCCGCGATAATAAGCCGCAGCCTGCCTGGCTGCGCGATTCGGGTGATGTTCACTGAGGTCTCCTTTCCTGGTGTGCCCAGCGCCCGTGCGGTGCCGGGTAACTTCGCACGGTCTGAGTCTGCGTCTGGCACGTGGTGGCGGGGTATCCGCAGGCTTACTGCACTTCCCGGCTGGGAACGCGGTCGGCTGGCCCGCTCAGGTGGCCGATGAAGTCGAGCAGTGCCTGGTTGACCTCGTCGGCGTGGGTCCAGATGACCGCATGCGGCCCGCCTGCGATGATGGTGGAGCGGGCGTTCTTCAGCAACGCGGGAAGCCTCCGGCTGGTGGCCTCGTACGGCAATACGCGATCCTGGTCGCCGTGGATAACCAGGACGGGAATGCTGATCGTGGCGAGATCGCCCCGGAAGTCTTCCAGGCAGGCTGTGACGCAGCGGAGGGCGGCCTGGGCCGACGCGGAGATGGCCACGTAGAAGCTGTTCTGCCACGCCTGGTCGCTGACCCGGCTGCCGCCCAGGAGATCGACGTTGTAGGAGCGGTCCATGAAGTCTTTCATCGCGGCCGGCCGGTCAGCGGCGATACACACCGTGATGCCGTCGAAAACGCTCCGGTCAATACCTTCGGGGCTGTCGTTGGTCTTGAGCAGGAACGGCAGCAGCGGCGCCACCAGCACGGCCGCCCTGACCCGCGCTGAGCCGTGAGCTGCCAGGTAGCGGGTTACCTCACCGGTTCCCATGGCGAACCCGGCCAGCACCACTCCGCGGAGGTTGAGCCTGCTGAGCAGGACATGAAGATCGGCGGCTAGCGTGTCGAAGTCATATCCGATGCTTGGCCGGCTCGAGGCGCCGAAGCCCCGCCGGTCGTAGGTGATCACCCGGTGCCCGGCGGCCAGCAGGGCGGCCTCCTGCTTTTCCCACGAGTGCCCGTTCAGTGCGTAACCGTGTACCAGCACGACAGGAGAACCGGACCCGTGATCCTCGTAGTAGATCCGGATGGCGGCTGAGTTCTCCCGCCCGACGGTGACAAAAGGCATCGCGATCCTCATCGTTCCGTGCTCGCAGCGGTAACGCCTGGCCCAGTCATCACTGTGGCTCCAGACAGGCACGAGCGGTATCCGTGGTGTGACTGCACTTTGCGCGCTGCGGGCATGCCCGGACCATGGTCGCTGTTGAGCTTGGGGACGGCGCTGATGAACGCAGTGGCCGAGAGGATCAGTCGCATGCCAGGCCCCGGTGAATCCGCACAGCAGCCCGCCCGCATCATCGGCCGGGAAGCCGGGCTTGCCAGGCTGCGCGGACTCGTGGATCCGGTCCCGCCGGCAAGCCAGGTGCTGCTCGTCACCGGTGAAGCAGGGATGGGCAAGACCGTGCTGCTGGCGGCCGCCGCCGGACGGGCACGGTCGGCGGGCATGCGGGTACTGGCGGTCACCGGCCGGGAATCGGAGTCCAGACTCGCGTTCGCAGGGCTGCATCAGCTGCTGCGGCCGGTGCTGTCCAGCGCCGCCGACCTTCCCGGCCGACAGGCCCAGGCACTGACGGGGGCGCTGGGCCTGGCTGCGGATCCGGTTGCTCCCGACCCGCTGCTGACCGGGGTCGCCGTCCTTACCCTGCTCTCGGATCTGTCGGAACGGTCCCCGGTCCTGGTGGTCGCCGATGACGCCCACTGGCTGGACCGCAGCTCGCTGGAGGCGCTGGCCTTCGTCGGCAGCCGCCTGGACGCCGAGCGGGTCGTACTACTGGTGGGCGCCCGGGGGCAGGCCCCGCCCTCCGGCTTTGACCGGGGCTTCCCGGAGCTGCATCTTGAGCCGCTGTCAGCGGCAGACGCCGGCCTCCTGCTGGACGGGCAGCCTCGCCCTCCCCGCGGGCGGGCAAGGCTGCAGGTGCTCGCCCAAGCTGCCGGTAATCCCATGGCGCTGATCGAGCTGGCCAAGGTGATCGCGGACGATCCCGCCGCCAGCCGACGGTGGGCCGCCGAGCCGCTGCCCCTGACTGACCGGCTGAGCGCCGTCCTCACCTCCCGGTTCGCTGCCCTGCCCGAGCAGGCGCAAGCCGCGCTGCTGCTGGCGGCCGTGGCCGACGGCCCGGACCTGCGCGTAGCCGCTAGCCACGGCGCCGGGCCAGATGCGCGGGCGCTGACGCCGGCCGAGCAGCTGGGCCTGGTCAAGGTGAACAGGACCGGGCTGCAGTTCTCCCATCCCCTCGTCCGCTCCGCCATCTACCACTCCGCGCCCTTCGCGCAGCGTGCCGCCGCGCACCGCCAGCTCGCCGGGGCCCTGCGCGATCAGCCAGACCGGCGAGCCTGGCACCTGGCCGCCGCGGCCCTGCAACCGGACGAGCACGTGGCTTCGCTGCTGGAGGCCACAGCTGCCCAGGCGCAACACCGCGGCGGTGCGGCCGCCGCCGCGCTGGCGATGGAACGCGCGGCCGAACTCAGCCCCGACCGCGCAGATCAGGCACGCAGGCTGGTAGCCGCCGCTTCGGCCGCCGTTCCCACCGGCCAGGGGGACTGGGTGCAGGAGCTCGCCAGGCGCGCCCTGGCGGTCACGGTGGACCCGGAACTGCGGCTGACGGCCCGCCACGACGCCGCGTGGGCGCTGGCCTGGTCAGGGCGGCGCACCGCCGCGCTGTCAGCGCTCATCTCCGTCGCCGAAGAGGCATCGCGTGACCTGCCGGCCCTCGCCTGGGACGCGCTCGGGAGTGCAGCCACCGTCGCCTACCAGTCCGGAATGCCCGCCAGCCGCCAGGCCGTCAGCCGCACCCTCGGCCTGCTGGAACGCCAGGGTCCGCCGCCCCCCGGCCGGGCCCCGGGCATTGATGTCAACGTGCTGAGACTCTGGATACGCGCCAGCGCCGACCCGATCGGCAGCAGAAACCAGCTCCTCCCGTACCTGCGCAACATCGTCGGCTCGCCCATAGAAGAGCCCTCTTTGTGGCGAGTAGCTTCCACCGCATGGCTCCTGGACGAATCCGACCTGGCGATCAGCTTGCTGCAAGACGCCATGCAGCGGCTCCGGGCTCCCGGCGTGCGGGGTACCAGCGGCGGGAGCCTGACCGTGCTGGGGTGGGCATACATCGACACGGGGCGCTGGGACGAGGCGCTGGAAGTTGCCGCCGAGGCCGCGGGCATCGCCGAGGCGAACCACATGGAAATCATTGCCGCGTCCGCTGACGTGATCACCGCCACCGTCCTCGCCATGCGCGCCGACTCCGGCGCGGCCCGCAGGCACGCCGACAGGGCGCTCGCCACCGTCGATCCGGCCGAATACGGACTGATAGCCGCCCGGGCCCGGCGTGCCCGCGGCGTCGCGGCTCTCGCCGACGGCAGCTACCTCCTCGCGTTCACCCAGCTCCGCGGGCTGTTCAACGACGACGGCACGCCTCTGCACAACTACGCCTCCTACCTGGGCGTGGCAGATCTCGCCGCCGCCGCGGTGCGCGCCGACCGGCGGATGGAAGGACACGATGTCATCGAGCACGCACTCAGCCACCTCAACGGCATGGCCTCTCCCCGGCTCGAGCAGCTCATCGCCCGGGCCCGCGGCATCCTCGCCGGCCCAGCCAAGTCAGAAGCCCATTTCGACAAGGCGCTCGCCGACCCCGCCGGGGACCAGTGGCCATTCGAGCGGGCACAGCTTCGCCTCGACCACGCCGAATGGCTCCGGCGGCGCCGCCGGATCAACGACGCCAAACCCGTACTGACCGAGGCCCTGGGAACCTTCCGGCGACTAGGCGCCCGGTCATGGGCGCAGCGCACCGAGGCAGAACTCAGAGCGTGCGGGGTGGCTGTCGCTGGCGCGCCCGGCGACCGCGATGCCCTGGGGGAGCTGACCCCCCAGCAGCGCCAGATCGTCCGCCTGGCCAGCGAGGGGCTGACCGACCGCGAGATCGGCGACCGGCTCTTCCTCTCACCGCGCACGGTCAGCTCGCACCTGTACCGGTCCTACCCCAAGCTCGGGGTAGCCAGCCGCCACCAGCTACGCGACGTGGTCGCCCGGGCCGGCACGCCAGCCATAGCACCCGAAGGCACCGAAGCGGGACTCTTCGGTAAGTCCCTGTAGCTCGTTTCCCCGGACCCGGCAAGCGCGCCCGCCCGCGGCCGTTGCCCGGTTCCGCGATCTGGGCGCGTGCGGCGCCGATGAGTCCGGCGCCGGTGTTCGCGTGCCCGCGCAACAGGCATCCGCAAATGTGCAGTAGTCGCTGCGGATACCCCGGCCGCTGCCTCGCGCCGCAAGATGGCGACAAGACACGACCACGAAGGGACCCCGAGATGAACGGCCGACCGAACATCGTTCTCGTCCACGGCGCATGGGCCGATGGCTCCAGTTGGAGCGCAGTCATCGAGCGCCTGCAGGCCGACGGCTACCACGTCACCGCACCCCAGTTCCCATTGACCGCGCTGGCCGGCGACGTCGCCCGGCTGCGCCAGGTGCTGGATCTCCAGGACGGCCCTGCCATCGTCGCCGGGCACTCCTACGGCGGCCAGATCATGACCGCCCTGGGCCCGGACGCCCCGAACGTCGCCGGCCTGGTCTACATCGCCGCGTTCGGCCTGGACCAGGGCGAATCGCTGGGCGGGCTGTTGTCGCAGGGACCGCCGACCCCGGCACTGGCGCACCTGATCACCGACACGCAGGGCTTCGGCTGGCTCTCCGAAGACGACTTCGTCAACCATTTCGCCGCCGACGTCGACCCGGTCAAGGCAAAGGTGATGTACGCCGTGCAACAGCCTCTGGCCACGTCCATATTCGCGGACGTGATGGGCGTCCCGGCCTGGAAAACGCTGCCGTCCTGGTACCTGGTCGCCGCCGACGACCAGGCGATCCCCCCGATGCCGAGCGGCAGTTCGCCGCCCGCATGGGCGCCACCACCATCGAGATCCCCTCCAGCCACGTCCCGATGGTCTCCCACCCCGCTGACGTGGCACGGCTCATCAAGACGGCAGCCGAAACCGTGCCTGCTACGAGCTAGACCGCGCGCCCGGGACTAGGTGGCCCCCCGGAAGCGAGGGCCGCTGTCCCGGGCTTACGCTCCGCCCAAGCCCAGTGCGGGAGGGACATCGTGTGCGGGCGAAGAATCCCGGTGAGCGGCTCTCCGTGCCCTTCCCCGTTCGAAGGCGCCCCCCCGGGCCACCGCCCATAGACAGGAGGAACCGGCATGAACCGAACCCACTCCCTGACCCGCCGCCTGCCGGCGTCGGCCTCGGGCAAGCTGGCCACTGGGGCCGCTGCACTGGCCGTTGCCGTCGTGGCGGCGGCAGGCGTGACCACCGCCGCTGGCTCGACCACGCCCCAGGTCACCTCGTCGTTCTCGTTCAAGCTGGTGCCCGCCGCGGGCATCGCCGCATGCTTGCCCAAGGCGTCGGGGCACGTGACCATCACCACCGGGTCGCTCAACGACACGATGGTGGTCACCGTGACGGGCATGCCCGCCAAGGCCGGCTTTGACCTGTTCGTCATCCAGCAGCCGGCCAAGCCGTTTGGCATCTCGTGGTACCAGACCGACATCCAGGCCAACAGCAGCGGCACTGGCAGTGCCACGGTGCGTGGCGTGTTCGACTCCGAGACCTTCTCGGTGTCACCGGGCGGCACCACCACGTTCGCGCCCACCCACCAGTACCACCTGGGCCTGTGGTTCAACGATCCCAACGTCCCGTTCAACCTCGGCTGCGAGCCGGGCGCCACGTCACCGACCATCACCCCCTTCAACGGTGAACAGAACGCGGGCATCCAGGCGCTGAACACCTCGAACTTCCCCACAGCCGCGGGACCGCTATCGCACGTCCACCGCTGACGCACGGCTGACACGTGGCGGTGGGGCCGCGCGCCCCACCGCCGTCGGGTCGTCGATCAGGGGCGGTCGTCGTCCCCTGGCTCGAGGAGCCTGCCATTCTTCGACAGGTCCGGGTCGGTGCATGCGGAGAGGTTGAAGCAGCAGGGCCGTCTCTTCCCGCTCTTCATCTTCGAGATGCTCACGTCGACCCGTCGTCTGCGCGTGCCAGGGTTCTTCGTGGCGTTGACCCAACGCGCCCATTCCCAGCGCGCCATCGGGGTGATCTCGGTCCACAGGTTCTGGATCTTCTGCGGGGCAGCTGCCAGAGCTGTCGCGAGATCCTGGGGCACGCTCGGCTCTGGCCAATCCTTGGTCACCTCGATGTCGAGCGTCGCAGTGTCACCCGCGCTGATGCCAGCAGCGTGTTGCAGCGTGTCCTCGACCCTCATCCAGTGGCCAAGATTTCCGTCTGGTTCGAGCACCGTCTGGAACTCGACGTCGTTTATCGTTCCGTGGACGGCCACCTGTCCGCGCGAGGGCAGGCCCTTGCTCGCCGTCTGAGGCAACCGCAACACAGTCGACGTGTCGATCGTGGAGAGCGTGGCGTCGAAGCGAATGGTCGCTCCCTCTGTGCGCTGAGTCACCGCTGTCCCTCAGCTTATCCTGGGGCTGAGGGCCTGTCTGGCGTCGGGGAAGTAGCCTTGGCCGGTGTTCTCGCCTCGGGGCCCGTCTTTGCGTGAACTGGCGATGCAGGCGCTGTCCTCGGTTGAGGGCGGCTACGACCTGCTTGCTCCGAAGTTCGACCACACGCCTTTTCGCACCCCCGATGGCGTGCTTGAGGCGACCGCGGACGCGTTGCGCCCGCTCGGCCCGTTCGGCCGGGGATTGGACGTGTGCTGCGGCACCGGCGCGGGCATGCGGGTCCTCAAATCCCAGTGCCAAGAACGGGTCATAGGCGTCGACTTCAGCACTGGCATGCTGGCGCAGGCGCGCGGTGCGCACCCGGGCGCCGAGTGGGTACGGGCCGACGTCCGGGCCCTGCCCTTCGCCGAGGCCTTCGACCTGGCGGTCAGTTTCGGAGCGCTCGGGCACTTCCTGCCCGCCCAACGGCCCGCGCTGTTCGCCGGCGTGTGGCGCGCGCTGCGCCCTGGCGGGGTTTTCGCCTTCCCGATCGGTGCGCCGCAGCCCATCACCTCAGGCTGGTACTGGGCACTGCTCGGGTTCGACCTGGCCATGCGGGTCCGCAACGCGCTGTGGCGTCCCCCGTTCGTCATGTACTACCGCACCTGCCTGCTGCACGCGGTCCGCAACGACCTGACAGCATCCGGATTCACGGTGACGACAGTCCCCTTGACGGCTCTGGGCCGACGCGAGAACGGCAGCCCGCGATACGGGCTTGTCCTCGCGCGCAAACCGAGACGGCCAGCCACGCCGGTGCGCCAGATCGCACACATAGATCACCCCTTGTTACGAACGGGGTCAATCACGAGCCGATCTGGGTCAAGGCGGATCAGAACGGCTCGGTGCTCGCGGGCTGGGATCCCAGTGCGGCGCGCATCTTGGTCACGAGCCTCTCGAACATCGGGTAGGCGGCCGTCCCCCCGAGGGCGTCGATCGTCGGCTGCCACAGGTCCCACCGGTCGATGAGGCGGCGGCCGAGCAGCGTCCGGATCAGCTCGAAGTCGAAGCCACCGTGCTTCTCGAGCGCCCCGAGTTGCTCAAAGTAGTCGAGCTCCCGGTAAAGGACATACGCGTCGGCGGAGTTCTCGGCGATGAAGAGCGTCATGGCATCCCGCAAAGCCTCTGGCGTCTCGAACTCAGCCACGAGGCGACGCGTCTCCACCATCGGGCCTTCGCTCCAGCGCCGGAAGAACTCGACTGCCATCACAGCCTGACGGCCGATACGGGCTTCACGGGCTTGTTGGCCTGCGAAGATCACTGCACCGATCGCGCTCAGCAGCCCGATGGCGCTTACCGCGGTCGCGATCGCCGTGACCTGCTCCGCCCAGTTCGGCATGGACCGGCCTCCCATCAAATGCTGCATTCCATCTGACCCGCCGCGCCCGGGCAAACCCGTCACTGACCGTGATGACGTCGACTGGCGTAGCGCTGAGGGCCTGGTGCCGCCGGGCTGTCAGTCCCTGCCCGGCTTGACATAGCCGAAGAACGCGCGGCGTTTGATGAGTTCGGCGACTTCAGGGGGGACCATGCTTTCCCAGGAGTCGTCGTGCGCGGCTATCCTCCGCAATACATCGCGGCTGAAGATCGGCAGGAACTCGGGCCGGTAGTTGCCGAGGTGGACGAAGCTGCCCCGCCCGGCGAGGTAGTCATACAGCGGCTGCAGCTCTGACCGGACCTTGATGTCGTTCACGGTCTTCAGCTCGTCCGCTGGCGAGGGCTGAACGGGGTAGACGTAGAGCTTCAGGTCGTTCTTGAACAACCGCCCGAAGCTTTCCAGGATCCCGCCGGGAAGCTGGGCATGATTCTTCTCGTCGAACAGGTCGATCAGGCTCGGTACCCCCATGACGATGCCGATCCGCTCGCTGGTCCGCTCGGCGATATAGGCGGCCAGGCGGTAATAGTCGAAGTAGTCGGTGATCAGCACGGTCATGCCGCACGCCGCGAGCAGCTCGGCGCGGGCGAGGAAGTCGCGCCGGTCCACATCGGCCCCGCCCGCGAGCAGGTTGCGCATCGTGATCTCGGTGAGCGTCAGCACGGGCTTGCCCGCGACAGCCGGATCTGCGGAGAACCTGGCCCTGGCCGTCTCGAGCATGTCGAGGTTCACGTGCGTCGGCGGCCGGAAACTACCCCGCTCTACCAGGATTGCCTTCTTGCGCAGCACCTCGCTCGGCTGCAGCACCTCACGGTCGGGCCCAAACATCGCCACGCCGCTGAGCCCGAGCTGCACGAGCTTGAGCGCCATCAGCCTGTTGTCCACGCGGCGGAACTCGATGCCGCGGAACTGGATCATGTCAATCTCGATGCGGCCCGTGGTGAGACGGTCGAGGAGGCTCTCGATGAGCTTGTCCGGCTCGTGGTGCTGGAAGAACGCCCCGTACAGCAGGTTCACCCCGACGATTCCGAGCGCCTCCTGCTGCAGCCAGGCCTCGACATCAAGCATCCGGACATGCATGACGATCTGGCTCGGCTCATCGTGCGGCTGGGCCTGGAACTTCACGCCCATCCAGCCGTGGCACTCATTGCCACCGCGGTAACTGCGCGCCACCACCGTATCGGCGAACGCGAAGAAGCAGTTTTCGTCACCGCGCTCCTCGCCAAGCCGCTCGACGTTGAGCTGGAATTCCTTGTCGAGCATGCCCTGGAGTCGCCCGGCGGACACATACCTGTCCGCCTTCCCATACACAGCGTCGCTGACAGCCATGTCATAAGCGGAGATCGACTTCGCGACGGTACCAGCCGCGCCGCCCACCCGGAAAAACCAGCGCACTACCTCCTGGCCGGCCCCGATCTCGGCGATCGTTCCGTACCAGCGCGGATCAAGGTTGATACGCAGCGCCTTCTGGTGCGTGTCAGCCTGCTGGGCGCCGGCGATAAGCTCAGTCATCCGTCTCCCGCCCGCCCACCCGGCTCACTGCGGCCTGCCCCAGGTGGCGGCCCGGCAAGACCATCTCAACCGCTTGGGATTCTACTAATTTCTTCGCATCCGCCGCCAGAGTCACTCCTTCTAACGGGGCCAGCTGGTCCTGCCGGCGATCGAAACGCAGCGGTAGCCAGGTACCGCCCGCGGGAAAGGCGGACACGTAGGTTGGATGCGTGGCGACTATGACGCAGCAACCCGATCCAGCGGCACAGCCGACGGTTTTCGTCCTCTTCGGGGCGACCGGCGACCTGGCCAGGCGGATGGTGCTGCCGGCTTGGTACCGGCTGGCGTGCGGGGGGCTCCTGCCGCGGCAGTGGCTGCTGGTGGGCAACGGCCGCGGCGACATCACGCACGAAAGCTTCCGCGCCCGCGTCCACGATGCGCTCACCGAGTTCGGCCCCAAGCCCGAGGGCAGGGACTGGGATTCATTCGCGCAGCGGGTGTTCTTCGCTGGCGGCGGGTTCAGCCCCGACAGCCCCGGCAGCCTGCCGGACGTGCTCGGCGAGGCGCGCGCATCGCTGGGCGGCAGCCCGCAGCTGATGCACTACCTGGCCGTCCCGCCGGTTGCCTTCGGCGGGCTGACTCAGGCGCTGGGGCGGTACGGGCTGGCCCACGGCGCCCGGGTCGTCTACGAGAAGCCATTTGGCACCTCGCCCAGCAGTTTCCGCGAACTCGACCGGGTCGTTCATTCCGTCCTGGATGAGCAGCAGGTGTACCGGATCGACCATTTCCTGGGCAAGGAAGCCACCCAGGATCTGCACCTGCTCCGCTTCGCCAACGGATCGTCCGCTGCGTACTGGGACGGCGAGCACATCGAGTCGGTGCAGATCGACGTGCCCGAGACCCTCGGGATCAGCGACCGGGCCAAGTTCTACGACGCTACCGGCGCGGTCCTGGACATGCTCGTCACGCACTTGTTCCAGGTGGCCGCCGAAGTCGCCATGGAACCCCCGGCCAGCCTGGACGCGCTGGGCCTGCAGGCGGCCCGGGAGAAGGTCATCAGTGACTTCCGGCCGCTGGACCCGCAGGAGATCGTGCTGGGGCAATTCGATGGGTACCGGGAGGTGCCGGGTGTCGATCCGCACTCCAGCCGGGACACGTTCGTGGCTGCCCGGCTGTGGGTCGACAACCCCCGCTGGCGGAACGTGCCGTTCTACCTGCGGACCGGGAAGCGGATGGCCGCGTCGAAGCAGCGGGTCAGCCTGATTTTGCGCGAGCCGCCCGGGCCCCTGTCCGGTCGGCTGCCGCGCGATGGGAACGTGCTGTCTTTCTCGCTGGCCGGCGACGGGGAGATCGACCTGTTCTTGGTGGCAAAAAAGCCCGGGCCCGCGCTGGACCTCGACGTCGCCCGTGCGTCGATCCCGCTGGCCAGCCTGCACGGCGCCGACCCGCTGCCACCGTATGTGCGGCTGATCCACGATGTCCTGCTCGGCGACCGCTCGCTGTTCACTCGGCCCGACGGGCTGGCCGCGGTGTGGCAGGTGGCCGACCCGCTGCTCACCAATCCGCCCCCGGTCCGCGGGTACGCTCCCGGCTCGTGGGGACCCGCCAAAGCCCGCGAGCTCATCGCACCCGGGCAATGGCTCCTGGGCCAGTAACCACCCGGCCGCGACACCAGCCGACCTGCTGGATAGTGCGGCCGATCTCCGTCAAAGCAGGTCAGGCCCATGGGGGTTGTAGCTGGTATGCGAGGTGCCCGCGGGCCCGCCCCACCGCCTTCGTGTTCGGCTGCGGCCGCAGCCGAAGAAGACGCGGTGCCGCGTCTATGCGACCGGGCGGGCAGGTGAAACGATCGTCGCGTGACGCAGCCGGGCGCGATCCAGGTCACTGATCAGCTGGAGCGCCGGATCCGCAAGCCGATCGACGGGCTGCGCTGCATCATGTCCTGTATTTGGATATTCGTGCTGGCAGTGGCCGCCGTCGCGGCGGCCGCGACCACGACGGGGGTGGAGACCGACATCGTGGGCGCGAGTCGGCGGCTGCCGCACGCCCTGCTCGTCGTCGCCCCGCCGATTGCGCTGTTCGCGCTGCTGATCCTGCCCATGGCACTCGCTGTCTCCCAGCTCGTCAGGCGTCAGGTTCGCCATCTCGCCGAGGCGGTGGCGACCGGCCTGCTGGCCGGCGCCGCGGCCGAGGTCGCCAACATCCTGCTCTCGCACCCCGCAGCCGCCCGGCTCTACGACGCGATCATCATGGCGCGCCCCGGTGTCAGCCACGTCCACGCCCTCGACCCCTACCTGGCTGGCCTGGTCGCCTACGCCACCATGATCGGGTTGGCCGGACGGCTGGCCTGGCGGAATGCGCTGGGGCTGGCGATCGGCTTGTATGCGATCGTGCAGCTGGCGGCGTTGCACACCACCGCCCTCTCCATCCTGATCACGTTGCTGGTCGGCCGCGCGATCGGCCTCGTCGTCCGGTATGGCGCGGGCTCGACATCGCAGCGTCCCCCAGCACGGGACATCGCCGCGGCGCTGTCCACCGGAGACCTGGCCGTGACCGCGATCCGGCGGGTGCGCCAGGCCGGCCCCGGGGTGGCCGGATCCCGTCACTACGCGGTGGCGACGCAGGACGGCAGCCAGCTCGACGTGGTCGTGTTCGACAGGGACCAGCAGGCGGCTGGCGCGTTCTACCGGCTGTACCGCTGGGTCCGAGTGCAGGGACAGGTGTCACGCAACGTCCCGCTGTCGGTCTACCACACGATCGAGCGCAGGGCCCTGCTCTCCTACGCGACCGAAGACGCGGGCGTGCCCACGCCGCGGTTGCGCACCCTGGTGCGGGTCGGACCCGAAGCCGCCGTGCTGGCCTACGATCACTGCGAAGGGACCACGCTGGCGCAGCGGAATCCCGGGTACACCGACGCCGAGCTCGGGGGCATCTGGGACGCGGTGACCCAACTGCACGCGCACCACGTCACCCACCGCGGGCTCACCGCCGACCGCATCGTGTTCACGGCCGACGACCGGGTCATGCTGCTCGACCCCGGCGACGGCGACGTGGCCGCGAGCGACCTGCAGATACGCCTGGACCTGGCCCAGCTCATCGCCGAGCTCGCGTTGTTCGTGGGGCCGGAGAAGTCCGCGGGGCTGGCGGTTGAGAAGGTCGCCGGGAGCGAGCTGGTGGCCGTGCTGCCGCTGCTGCAGCCGGTCGCGCTCGCCCGTTCCACCAGGAAGGCGCTGCGCCGTCGGCGCGATGTCCTGCCGACCGTCCGTAAAATGCTGCTGGCGGCCGTGCCCGGCGGCGAAGTCACGCCGGTACAGCTGGAGCGCATCCGGCCGCGCACCCTGGTGACGCTGGTCGCCAGCGTCGCCGCCATCTACCTGCTGGCCGGCGAACTCGCCCGGGCCAGTCCCGGGAGCGTGCTGCGATCGGCCGACTGGCGCTGGGGGGTCGTGGCGCTGGCGCTGTCGGCGGTGACCTACGTGGGCGCGGCGCTGTCGCTGTCCGGGTTCGTCGCCGAGCGGCTGCACTTCCTCCGCACTCTCCTCGTCCAGCTGGCCGGCTCCTTCGTCACGCTAGTGACGCCTGCCGCCGTCGGGGGTGCCGCCCTGAACGTCCGGTACCTGCAGCGCAGGAAGATCCCTGCGCCGGTCGCGGTGGCCAGCGTCGGCGTGTCCCAGGTGGTGGCCTTCGTCCTGCACATCCTGTTGCTTGTCGTGTTCGCCGCGATCGCGGGAACCGGGACCAAAGGCCCGATTACGCCACCGACGTGGGCTTACTTCGTGCTGGCCGGGCTCGTAGTACTGGCGGGCGTGGTGCTCGCCGTCCCCGCCGGGCGGCGACTGGTGCGAGCGCGCTTCTCGCCGACCTTCGGTCAGGTGCTGCCGCGGCTGCTCGACGTAGCGCAGCATCCGCGCAAGCTCGCTGAGGGCATCGGCGGCGCGCTGCTGCTGAGCCTCGCGTATATCTTGTGCCTGGCCGCGTGCGTCGCGGCGTTCGGCAGGTCGGTTCCGTTCGCGAAGATCGGCTTTGTTTACCTGACGGGGAGCGCGATCGGCTCGATCATTCCCACCCCGGGCGGGCTGGGCGCAGTGGAGGCCGCGCTGACCGCCGGCCTGACCGCCGCGGGCGTGCCAGGCGCCGTCGCGGTCAGCGCGGTGCTGCTGTTCCGGCTGCTGACCTTCTGGCTCCCGGTTCCCTTCGGCTGGGCCGCACTGAACTTCCTGGAGCACCAACAGGACCTGTGACCTGGAGCGCCAGCGCGCCGGGAAGGCAGCGGCACGGGCCGCGGTCCTGCTGCCTGGCCGGGCACCGGCATCTGGCGGGACGGGACTTCAGGGAATTCACTGTGCGGTTGCGGCATTGCACGAGTGGGCCTGCGGTGAATCATCGTGGATGAGCCAGCGGGCCCGGCACGCACGCTGACCGTATCGCCGGCAGATCCCGTCCGGGTCATCTGTCCCTGAGCAAACGGAGCTTTCGTGACCGAAGCCCATGCCGGTCTGTCCGGACAGGATCAGCGCCGCCGCGGCCAGCAGGCCAGGGACGGCGGCGGGGACCTGGGCCAGCGCGGAAATAAGTGGTGGACGCTAGCCGGGGTGTGCCTGGGCACGTTCATGTTGCTGCTGGATATCACGATCGTGAATGTCGCCCTGCCGGACATCCAGAAGGCGCTGCACTCCAGCTTCTCCGACCTGCAGTGGATCGTTGACGCTTACGCGCTGACGCTGGCGGCGTTCTTGCTGACGGCGGGCAGCCTGGCGGACATGTACGGCCGCCGCCTGCTGTGGCTGATCGGCCTGGTGGTGTTCACCGGCGCGTCGGTGCTGTGCGGCTTTGCGGTCAGCACGCTGATGCTCCAGCTTTCCCGCGCCTTGCAGGGGGTCGGCGGGGCGATCATGTTCGCGGTGTCGCTGGCACTGCTGGCTGATGCCTTCCGCGGCAAGGACCGGGGCGCCGCGTTCGGGGCCTGGGGAGCGGTGACCGGCCTGGCGGTGGCCATCGGCCCGCTGCTCGGCGGCGTGCTGACCTCGGGCCTGTCGTGGCGGTGGATCTTCTTCGTCAACGTGCCGATCGGGATCGCGGCCGCCGTGATCTCGGTGATGAAGGTGACGGAATCGCGCGCGCCACAGGCCAGCGGGCCCGACTGGCCAGGCTTCGTGCTCTTCACGGTGGCGCTGGCGAGCCTGGTCTACGGCCTGATCGAGTCGAACCAGCGGTCCTTCACCGACGGCCTCGTGCTCGGCTGTTTCGCCGCCGCGGCCGTGCTGCTCGTTGCTTTCGTCCTCGTGGAGCGGCGCCGGGTGCACCCGATGTTCGACCTGACGCTGTTCAGGCTGCCGACCTTCAGCGGCGGCTCGGTCGCGGCGTTCGGGCTCAGCGCCTCCATCTTCTCGATGCTGCTCTACCTCGTGCTGTACCTGCAGGACATTCTGGGCTACTCGCCGCTGGCGTACCGGCGTGCGGGTGATGTTCCTGTCGGGAGCCATCCTGGTGAGCGCCACGGTGGCCGGCAGACTTTCCTCGCGCGTGCCGGTCCGGCTGCTGATCGGGCCCGGCCTGATCATGGTCGGCGTGGGCCTGCTGCTCATGCGCGGGCTCAACGCGGGCTCGGCCTGGGCCCATCTCATTCCGGGAATGATCGTGGCCGGCGTCGGGGTCGGCCTGGTGAACCCGCCGCTGGCCTCCACCGCCGTCGGCGTCGTGCCACCGCAGCAGGCCGGCATGGCCTCGGGCATCAACTCCACCTTCCGCCAGGTCGGCATCGCCACCGGCATCGCCTTGCTGGGGACGCTGTTTTCCAACCACGTGCGCGACCAGGTGCTGGCCGGGGTGGCCGCGATACCCGGGCTGTCCCACAGCGGCCCGCAGATCGCCACCGCAGTGCAGTCCGGGGAGATCGCCCACGTAATCAGCAAGCTGCCCAGCCACGCCAGGCAGGCCATAGCAGTAATCACCCGGACCGCCTTCACCACCGGCCTGAACCGCATCCTGCTGGTCGCGGCAATCATCGCGCTGGTGTCGGGCGTGGTCTCCCTTGCCACCATCCGCAGCAAGGACTTCGTCCAGCAGCAGGGCGCCAGCCCCGCAGGCCCTACAGCCACAGGGCAAGCAGCGACCCCGCCTGAACACGCGTAAGCATTTTCCCGCGGGCAGCGGCCGGCACACTGAGATCGACTCACTTGAGGTGATCTGGCTTCGGGCCCGGCGTGGACCGGACGCCTGGCCATGCACCAAATGAGGTTGGCAAGCGCGGGCACGTTGCAGCGGCTTTCGTAGCCGGGCCGACGTTGGGGGAAATGTCGGTGTTGCCCCCAGGGCGGGTGTCCGATGTGATGGGGGCATGCCAGACGCACCGCTCGCGCATCCGCTGCTCAAGCTCGGCCGCTTGGAACTGGATCCGGCACTGCGGGCCTTCCAGCCGGGCCCGGCAGTGTCCGACCCGGTGGTGACGGCTACGGTCGAGGTGCCGGACTCGGCGTCCGAACGGCAGCAGGCCTGGGACGTGGCCTGGGCCGATGCCGGCCGCGAAGCCATCGAACTCGGCGCCGGCCAGCGTACCGCCGAGGCGCTGGCCGCGGGCGCCGCAAATGCGCCCGCTGACGGCTCCCGGGTGGTGGTCGCGGCGCAGGGGGCGGTCCTGCTCGCGCGCTGGCTGCCACCTGGCTCGGCCACGAACTCGGTGCGGGCAGGGCCACTGCCCCATCTGACGGAAGTGGCCGCGGCCGCCGCACGGCGTCCTGCTCACGTGGTGCTGCTGGCGGACCGTGACGGCGCCACCGTCATAGCCCACAACGCTGGCGATCAGCATCCGGCCCGGCGGTTCCCGGTTGGCGCCCGTCCCGGTGCGCAGCGCGACCCGCACCCGCATCGGCCACCCGCGCTGCATCACGGCCCGCGGCACGTGACCGGCTCCGAGCCGGAAAGCGGCGGCGAGCGGAACGCCGAGTTCGTCGCCGGGCGCGTTTCCGAGGCCGCGGCCAGCGTCAGCGCGCATATCGTCCTCGGCGCGGGCGATCAGCAAATCCTCGACGCTGTCTCGGCCCATCTGCCTGGATCACTGGGCCCCGTCACCACCATTGCTACCGGGCCCGTGCCCGCCGACGGTGACGCCCAGCTGAGCGCCGAGATCGCCGCCGCTCTCAGCGAGATCACCGCCAGCGCCATCGACGCCATCGGTGATCTGGTCGCGGCCAACGCCGCCGGGCCGGAGCCCGCCGCGGTCCGCGGCATAGAGGCCGTCGCAGAGCAGCTGGCCGAGCAGCAGGTCGCGGTGCTCCTGGTGGCGGCCGACATCTCGGCCGGCCCGGCAGCTCCGGCGTACCGGATCGGAAGCCAGCCAACCGAGCTCATCGCCGCCAGCTCCGGTCCGGGCATCGAGGTGCCGCTGGAGGATGGGCTGGTCTGGGCCGCGCTGCACCAGGACGCGGTCGTCGTGCAGGTGCCGGATGGCACCGGCCCGCTGGCGGGCCAGCCAGCGGCCGCGCTGCTGCGCCGCGGGCGAGGACTCCCAGAACCTGCGCGGCCGGGAGCACCCTGACGCGGCGGCTGAGCCAGCGCACCTCGGCCATCGTCACCGGGAAACGCTGCGCCAGATCTTCCAGCATCCGGTGAGCCACAACATCGAATGGCACGCGGTGATGTCGTTGCTGGAAGCCGCCGGCACGGTGACCGTTCGCCACGACGGGAAGGTCGCCGTCAAGATCGGGCCGGAGCTTGAGTTCCTCGACCCGCCGGCCGGCAAGGACATCGATACCCAGATGGTCATCGACCTGCGCCGGATGCTGAGCAACGCGGGTTACGGCCCGCACTAGAAGTTCCGCCGCCGCACAGCATCCGGCCCAAGCTGCCAGCAGCGTGCCGACACGGGCGTCGTGGAGGTCGCCCGATAGTGGCGGGTCCGCGCGCGAGTTAGCGCGGACCTAATAGCGGAAAGTGACCCTGGCCGTCGCGGGCAGGGCCGCTGCGAGATCGGCGCTGGTGTAACGCTGTCGGAGTGCGCCGCCGATCGATATCAGCACACCACCGGCGGAACAATGATCCCGTGTCCCGTATCTTCATCACTGGCTCCACCGACGGCCTCGGCCGCGCCGCCGCCGGTGTCCTCATCGGTGATGGCCATGACGTGGTCCTGCACGCCCGCACCCTCGAGCGGGCGGCGGCGCTGCGTGACCTCGCCCCGGGCGCCGCGGGAGTCGTCATCGGCGACCTCGCCAGCGCCGCCGAAACCAGGGACCTCGCCGGTCAGGTGAACGGCATCGGCCGGATGGACGCGGTCATCCACAATGCCGGCGTCTACCTCGAGCCGTCCCGCGCTGCGACCGCCGAAGGCCACGCGACGACCTTCGCGGTGAATACCCTCGCCCCCTACCTGCTCACTGCGCTGATCGACCGCCCGGCGCGGCTGATCTACCTCAGCAGCGGACTGCATCACGCAGGTGCCGGGCCGCTTGGGGATATCGACTGGACGGGGCGGCCGTGGAACGCTGCACGGGCATACGCCGAGAGCAAGCTGCAGGTAACCGCGCTCGCGCTCACCCTCGCGCGCGCGTGGCCGGACGTGCTCAGCAACGCCGTCGATCCGGGCTGGGTCCCGACCAAGATGGGCGGCGCCGCAGCGACCGACGACCTGGAGATGGGATACCTCACCCAGACATGGCTGGCTGTCAGCAACGACCCAGCGGCAACCGTGAGCGGCGGCTACTGGTACCACCGGCAGCGGCAGAAGCCCGCATCACAAGCCCGTGACCTGGCTTTCCAGGACCGGCTGATGGACCGGCTGGCCGCGCTCACCGGCGTCGCACTCTTCTAGCGACGCAGCCGCCTCCACCGAGATCCGAGGTCGCGTGCCGAACTGCCTGACTCCGGCGGCCCTCCTCATTGGATCGTCACCTGCTGCCACTGTGGGCAGGAGGTAACGATCACCCGGCGACCTCGGCCGCGAGCAGCGCGCCCAGTTCCCAGCAGGCCAGCAGGTCCTGCTTGGCCGGGGCTCCCGTGACGCAGACCGGCGGCCGGACCGTCCGCCACCGCAGCCCGGTGGCGATCGCCTGCACCGCGCGCACGGCACCGGTGGTGTCCATCCCGCCGTGCACATACAGGCCGTAGGGCCGCCGCTGGGTTGCCTCCAGGCACGGGTAGTAGATGCCGTCGAAGAAATGTTTCAGCGCGCCGGACATGTAGCCGATGTTGGCCGGCGTGCCGAGCAGGTAACCATCGGCCTGCAGCACATCGGCGGCCGCCGCGGTCAGGGCAGGCCGCAAGATCACCTCGACGCCTTCGATCTCATCGGTCCGCGCTCCGCTGACCACTGCCTCGAGCATCTCTTGCAGCACTGGCGAGGGCGTGTGATGTACGACCAAGAGCCTGGGCATCAGCGCTGAGCATAGACGACTCATCCAAGGCGCTGCCACGGCCGGAAGAGACGGGCGAGTGTGGCGGCCGCCCGCTGTGAATTGCCCACCCTACGGCCCGGTCGGCTTCCTGTGCGTGGAGACGGCCTAGCCTGGCTAGGTGTGCGTGTCGGCGATCCGCGCAACCGCAAGCCAAGGAGGTACTCGTGGCTATCCCAACTGCCGCCAAGACGGACATTGATCTCAAGCTAGCCGGTGAGCTCGCCCAGCAGCTGCGTGTTGACTCCGTACGGTCGAGTACATCCGCCGGGTCGGGTCACCCGACTTCGAGCATGTCGGCCGCGGACCTGCTGGCCGTCCTCGTCGGTCGGCATCTTCGGTATGACTGGGACGAGCCGGCCAACCCGGCCAACGATCACCTGATCTTCTCCAAGGGCCATGCGTCGCCTCTGCTCTACTCGGTCTACAAGGCTGTAGGGGTCGTCTCTGAAGCTGAGCTCATGACCGGCTACCGCCGCTTCGGGTCCCGGCTCGAGGGTCATCCGACCCCGGTGCTGCCCTGGGTCGACGTGGCGACCGGCTCGCTCGGTCAGGGACTGCCCGACGCCGTCGGGGTCGCGCTTGCTGGCAAGTACCTCGACGAGTCCCCGTTCCGGGTCTGGGTCCTGTGTGGTGACAGCGAGATGGCCGAAGGCTCGATCTGGGAAGCCCTCGACAAGGCCTCGCACTACAAGCTGTCCAATCTCATCGCCATGGTGGACGTCAACCGGCTCGGGCAGCGGGGGCCGACCGAGCTGTCCTGGGATTTGGAGACCTACAGCCGCCGTGCGTCGGCGTTTGGCGCCCGCGTCTTCACCATCGACGGCCACGACGTGGCTGAGATCGACCGGGCCATGGCACACGCGAGCGACATCACCGGCGACCAGCCGACTGTCATCCTCGCCCGGACCATCAAGGGCCGCGGCTTCTCCGAGGTCGAGGACCGGGAGGGCTGGCACGGCAAGCCGTTCCCACCGGAAATGGCCGAGCGCGCGATCATTGAGCTCGGCGGGGAGCGCGACCTCATCGTGCGCGGTCCGAAGCCAGATCAGGCCGCGGCAGCGGGCCGCGCGGGGGAGGCTAGCGCGGCGGTGAAGCTGCCGGGCTACACCGTCGGGGACAAGGTCGCTACGCGCAAGGCCTACGGCCAGGCGCTGGCTGCTCTCGGCGCCCGCCGCGATGTGGTGGCCATGGACGGCGAGGTGAGTAACTCGACCTACGCCGACGAGTTCGCGCGCGAGTATCCCGAGCGCTACTTCGAGATGTACATCGCCGAGCAGCAACTGGTGGCCGCCGCCGTCGGCTTCAGCGTACGGGGCTACCGGCCGTTCGCCTCGACGTTCGCGGCCTTCCTGACCCGCGCCTACGACTTCATCCGGATGGCCGCCATCTCGCAAGCCAACATACGCCTGGTCGGCTCGCACGCAGGCGTCGAGATCGGCGCCGATGGCCCCTCGCAGATGGCGCTGGAGGACCTGGCCATGATGCGCGCCGTTCAGGGCTCGACTGTCCTGTACCCGAGCGACGCCACCAGCACGGCTGCACTCGTGCAGGCCATGGCCGACCGGGACGGCGTCGTTTACATGCGCACGACGCGCGGCGCCTACCCGGTCCTGTACGCGGCTGGGGAAGCATTCCCGGTCGGCGGCGCCAAGGTGCTGCGCGCCAGCGACGAGGACCAGGTCACGCTGATCGGGGCAGGCGTGACCCTACATGCCTGCCTCGCCGCTGCCGACCAGCTCAAGGCCGACGGCCTCCGCACACGAGTCATCGATCTGTACTCCGTCAAGCCAATCGACACTGACACGCTGACCGCGGCTGCCGCAGCCACTGGCGGCAGGCTGGTAGTCGCCGAGGATCATCACCCAGAGGGCGGCCTCGGGTCCGCTGTCGTCGACGCGCTAACCGGCGCAGGGTGTGCCGACCTGACCGTGCGGCACCTGGCAGTTTCCGAGCTGCCCGGGTCGGGGACCAGCGAGGAACTGCTCGACGCGGCCCACATCAGCGCCAGACACATCGCGGCTGCTGCCCGCAGCCTGGTCGCCTAGCCTGCAGGGAATCTCGGCGCTGGTCGGGCGAGACGCGGGCCGTCCGAGGCGACCGGGCCGGTCTCTGACAAGGACTGATCCGTCGTCGCGGGCCCTCCGCACATCGGAAGATCCGGTCGACCTCCCGGCTCTGCGTCTGCCGTGCTGAGCTGCCCTGACGCTCAGTTCGATAGCGGGTATGAGTCAGCAACCGCAGACGGGGACCGGCCCAGCCCCGCGTGTTAGCGTGCGAGCGTGGCTGCTGGTGAAGCTCGGGCGACCTCCTTCGGCCAGGTGGCGGGCGATTATGACCGGGTGCGGCCCGGTCCGCCGGACGAGGCACTGGACTGGCTGGTCCCCCAGAACTGCGAGATCGTCGTCGATATCGCTGCTGGCACGGGACTTTTCACCCGGGCGCTGCAGCGCAGGGTCGCACACGTCATCGCCGTTGAGCCCGACGACCGGATGCGCGCGGTGCTGGCAGCCCGCTCCCCTGGCGTCCGCGCCGTCGCGGGCTGGGGCGAGGCTATCCCGATTCCGGACGCGAGCGCGGACGGGGTATTCGTCTCGTCAGCGTGGCACTGGCTGGATCCTGGCCGGGCCGTCCCCGAGATCGCCCGGGTGCTGGGTGACGGAGGCCGGCTGGGAGTGATCTGGACAAGCCGGGATCGCCGGGTGGACTGGGTGGCCGAGCTCGATATGCTCCGCAGGCCGCACGCCGTCCAGTCGGCCGGGGACGCCAGATCGCAGCTGCGCCGCCGGCACGAGGTCACGCTGCCCGGCGGCGCTCCGTTCGAGAACATCGCCAGCGCGTCGTTCGCGTTCGTTCGGACGATGACGGTCGACGACGCCGTCGACTGGCTGGCCACTTATAGCGGCCTCATCACGGCACCCGCCGGGGAACGGGCAGCCGGGCTGGCCTGCGCGCGCGAAGCGCTGCTGCGGCGGGCCAACGAGGACGGGGTGATCGAGATCCCGATGCGGTCCACCTGCTGGCGGGCGGATCGTGTGCACCGTCCAGCATCCGGCCGGCCGCTATAGTCCTGCAAGCGCGCATCGAGGAGATCCTGGAGAGCCGCCTTGCCGAACTCGGCGGCGAGCTGCGCCGGGACTGGCGGCTGATCGGCGTCGAGCAGGACGACGAGGGGGAGTCTCGGTTCACAGACCCCCGAATGCTGCGGGCGCGCTATCTGGTCGGGCCGACGGCGGACCCAGCACCGTGCGCAGGCACTACCTCCGGCGGGCATCTGCTCTCCGGCTTGCCGACGACGAACGGCGTGAACCTGTCCTGCGGCGGGGCGGTCGCCGGATGGTTCACGATCACGCCGTGGTCCCGGCGGTGTGCGGATAGGGTCGGCGAGTGGCCGAATCGTGTTACCTGCGCTATCCGCACGTTGCAGGCGATCTGATCACATTCGCGGCTGAGGACGATGCCTGGCTCGCCTCGCTGAGCGAGGCGGCAGACGGCCGTGGCACCCGGGCGTGGCGGCTGACTGCTGACCAGGCCCCGGTGCTGCATCCACGGCTGAACCCGTCAGCTACGCACGTCGCCTGGACCTCGACTCGCGACGGCTCCCGGTCGCTCGGGCATGGCGCCGCCCGCGAGGCATATGCGGTGCCTGCTGAGGGCGGCCCGGTCACAAGGCTCACTTACTGGGGGGACCGGTTCGCGACCGTGCGCGGCTGGGTCAGCGACGACAAGGTGCTCGTGCTCAGCCGGACCGGCCAGCATTCCAGCATGAAGACCTGGGCGTTCGCGGTGCCACTGAGCGGACCGGCTCGTCGGCTCGACTACGGGCCGGCGGGCGACGTCGCGGTCCGCGACGGTGCCGTGCTGGTTGGCAGCGCCATGAACTTCGAGCCGACCGAGCCGGCCAAATGGAAGCGTTACCGCGGTGGTGCCGGTGGGAAGATCTGGTACTCGCCGGACGGCTCGCACTACACGCGGATCTTCGCCGACGTGGGTAACAACCTGGTGAACCCCATGTTCGTCGGACCCCGGGTCGTGTTCCTGTCGGACCACGAGGGGACCGGCGCGCTCTACTCCGGGCTCCCGGACGGCACGGACCTGCGCCGGCACACCGACCTCGGCCACTACTACGCCCGGCACGCGACGACCGACGGCCAGCGCGTGGTCTACCAGCGGGCCGGGGTGATCTGGATGCTCGAGTCGCTCGACGCCGAGCCGGTGCGCCTGGACATACGGCTCAGTGGCGTCCGCTCCGGGCGGGCCTCCTATCCGGTGTCCGCGAAGTCGCAGCTGGGCTCGTTCACGCTTGATTCCACCGGCCGGGTACTTGGCGCCGAGGTCCGCGGTACCGTGCACTGGCTGCCCGGCCGGGACGGGCCAGCCCGGGCACTGCTCGCCGAGCCAGGCGTGCGCGGCCGGCTTCCGGTGGTCATCCCCGGCACGGACGCGGTTGCCTGCGCGTCGGATAACGGCGGCGAAGACGGTCTGGACGTGATCCCCGCTGATGGCCCGGCTGCGAGGCGGATCGGGCACGGCGAGTTCGGCCGGATCCTGGAGCTGGCGGTGACGCCGGACGGGCGCACGGCAGCGGTCGCATGCGCCGACGGTCGGCTGCTGACCGTGGCGCTGGATGGCGAGCCGGTAATCACCGAGATCGCGCGCGGCACCAACGCAGAGGTCGCGGGCCTGGCATTCTCTCCCGACTCAGCCCTGCTCGCCTGGTCGCAGCCGTGGCGGCCCGAACGCGGTGCCTCGCAGATACGGCTGGCCCGGCTGGCCGACGGCACCGTAACCGACGTGACCCCGCCCCGGTTCGACGACACCTCGCCGGCGTTCACCCTGGACGGCAAGTACCTGGCGTTCCTGTCGAACCGCACCTTCGACCCGGTCTACGACGCGCACCACTGGGATCTCGGGTTCCTGCCCGGGGTCCGGCCGTACCTCGTGCCGCTGCTGGCCACGACGCCATCGCCGTTCGCTCCGGAGCTGAGCGGCCGTCCGGCAGAACCGGAAGGTCCCGGAGAGGTCCCCGCGACCGTCGGTCTCGACGTCGCCGGGCTGGCCGAGCGGATCGTGCCGTTCCCCGTAGCGGCTGGACGCTACGACAAGCTCCGCGCGGTCAAGGACGGCGTGGTATGGCTGGAACTGCCGCGCGCCGGGGAGCTCGGTGAGACCCTGATCGGCGCGGCCGAGGAGCACGCGACATCCCGGCTAGTCCGCTATGACCTGGCTCAGCGCAGCCGCTCGGTCGAGGTCGGGGCCCTGGACGACTACGCGGTCTCCGCCGACGGGTCCCGGCTGGCTTACCGGAGTGCGGAGTCGCTGGAGATCAAGCCGACCGGCTTGGACGAGGTTGTCAGCGTCGATCTGGACCGGATCCGGGTGACGGTCGAACCGCCGGCCGAGTGGACACAGATGTACCACGAGACGTGGCGGCTGATGCGGGACAACTTCTGGCGCGCCGACATGGCCGGGGTCGACTGGGCCGCGATGCGCGACCGCTACCGGCCGCTGCTTGACCGCATCGGCTCCACCGATGACCTGCACGATCTGCTGTGGGAGCTGCAGGGCGAGATGGGCACCTCGCACACCGGGGTGCTGCCGCCGGGCCCGGGCGCTGACCCGGCGCTGGCTCAGGGCCTGCTCGGCGCCGACGTCGAGCGCACTGAGGACGGGACCTGGCAGATCGCGCGGATCCTGCCCGGCGAGTCGTCGGTGATCGGCGCGCGCTCCCCGCTGGCCGCCCCGGGGGTCGCCGCGGCGCCGGGCGATCTCATCATCGCGGTGGACGGGCGGCCGGTGGACCCGGACCTCGGCCCGAACGCGCTGCTGGCTGGCAAGGCCGACAAGCCGGTCGAGCTAACTCTCCGGCGCGACGGAGCGGACCGGCGGGCTGTCGTGGTTCCGCTGGCGAGCGAGCACGCGGCCCGCTATTACGATCTGGTCGCCCGGCAGCGGGCAGCGGTCCGCGAGGCCTCCGGCGGGCGGCTCGGCTACCTGAACATCCCGGACATGATGGCTCGGGGCTGGGCGGATTTCCACCGGGACCTGTACACCGAATTCCGGCGAGACGGCCTGATCGTGGATTTGCGGGACACGCAGGGCGGCGACGCTGGGCAGCTGGTGGCCGAGAAGCTCGCCCGGCGCGTCATCGGCTGGAACGTGTCCCGATACGAGGAGCCGTCGACCTACCCGGCCGATGCACCGCGCGGGCCGATCGTAGCGATCACGGACGAGTACGCGAGTTCCGGCGGCGATATCGTGATCCAGGCGCTGAAGTCCTACGGCATCGCGACCGTGGTCGGCACCCGTACCTGGGGCGGCGTGCGCGGCGTTGACTTCAAGTACAAGCTGGTCGATGGGACCCTGGCGGCGCAGCCGAAGTACGCTTATTGGTTTGCCGACGTCGGCTGGGCGGTGGAGAACCACGGCGTGGATCCGGACGTCGAGGTGACAATCGCGCCGCACGACTGGGCCGCGGGCCGCGATCCTCAGCTCGACACCGCCGTCCGGCTGGCATTGCAGGCGCTGGAGGGGCGCCCGCCCGCCGCTCCGCCCGCGGTCTGACCAGGCGACTTCACAAGCATCACGCGCTTGGGGTTGGAGAACTCCATTGAGGTCACGGCCAGCGCATTGAGCGCGGCAAAGCTCCTCGCATAAGTCGCTCGGACCAAGGCTTTCGTTTCATCTTCACGACGAGACGAGTGCTCTTGCTCTGGCTCGAACGGATGAGGAACGATCCGGCCGCCACGGGCCCGCACGAGTGGCATGGCTGGAGGGACCCTGGAGCGCAGCGGCGGCAGTGGGCCGAGTCGGGACTGCTCACCGACAGCGGTGGGACACTGATGGTGATCTGCGGCACCGGGCAGATCGGCGCTATGTCTTGGCGCAAGGCCCCGACCGGGCAGATCTCGTACTGCTGGGCCATCGGGATCGTGCTGGCACCGGAGTGCGGCACATTGAGTGCGAGCATGGCGTCACGAGTACCTGGGAGGCAGGGAGCATGTTCGGTCTGTGCGTGCGGTTCACATGCAAGGACCAGACCAGCGCCGAGGCGTACGACCGGCTGGTCGCCGAGACCATCGAGGCCATCAAGGTCCACGAGCCCAGAACTCTCGTCTACGCCTCCCATCTGGTGGACGGGCAGCCATTGCAGCGAATCTTCTATGAGCTGTACCGCGACGAGGATGCCTTCCACGCCCACGAAGCGGCACCGCACATACGCCGCTACCTCGATGAGCGAGACCAGTACCTGGCCAGCACCGAAGTTGACTGGCTGACCCTGCAAACCGGCAAGGGCACCGGCGGGTGAGCACACCGTCTTGCCGGCGAGCCCTCGGCCGGAAGACCTGGGCGAACAGGGATTCGCCGCGAGCATGGCCATCCCCAGCCCCTGCAGCAGCAGACTTCGGCGCCGCGGAACTGTCGTACCTCACGCGGACAATGTCAATGACAGCGCCCGACAGGGTGGTCCGCAACCGAGGAGGATGTCATGCACCCGGTGATTACCCAGGCGATCGCCGCGGAACGGGCCAGGGAGTTCCGCGCAGATGCGGCCGCGGCGGGGCGCGCCCGCCAGCTCCGCCGCTCCGCGCACGCGCGGCTGCTCAGGCGGTCCCCACGTGGCGGTCCCGGCCCGGCCCTGCTGGCAGCGGCCCGGCCGCTGCGCGGCGCGAGATCAGCCTGACCCTGTTTTGGCGTATTCGCCATCACGAAGAACCGGTGAGCCATCTGCAGTCCCAGCATCCAGCCGCCGAGAGGCGGCTGATTACCAAACGTGACGCAAGATCACCACGAAGCTCGACGTGCCGCTAGCGCCTGCCGAATCTGGCGCGATCCTCGCAGCGGCCGAGAGATTTGCGTCGGCCGCTCCGATTGACCTGTTATGAGTGCCGCGGCTCCAGACGTGCACCATGGGGCACGGACCAGCGAGTGGCTGCCGTCACCAGGGCCAGTACAGCATGGGCTGAACGTGGGCATAGCGGATATTGCCGGTCGGCGCGTCAGCGCTACGGGTCCGCCGCCTTTCGATCTTCGCTGCGGGACAATGCGCCGCGTAGTGCCGCCCTCGAGGTGACGCCGAGTTTCGGGAAGATCTGGTACAGGTGTGTGGCGATCGTGCGGTGCGACAGGTGCAGCCGCTAGCTTTCTAACCTCCGCGCCTAGGGCGGCGGCAATCGGCGGCAATCGCTTCGACGGCTTGAGCTGATGATCAGTTGACTATCGCAGTCGGGGCGCCGATTGCCCCGTTCTGAACGCGTGACGGCGGCTTGATCCTCGCGGTCGAGGGTGGCACGATCGCCGAGGTGAGCACAGCGTTGCGGGAGCTGTTGATTCATCACGTTGACGCCGGCACAATTCCTGGCGGGGTCGCGCTCTTGGGTGCGGGGAACGCCGAGGTGGTCACCGCTGGCGTGGCGTCGATCGGCGGCGGTCCTATGGGCGAGGACGCGATCATGCGGATCCAGTCCATGACCAAGGTGATTACGTCGGTCGCCGCGCTGCGTCTTGTGGAGGCAGGGCGTCTCGAGCTCGACCGGAGTCTGGTGGACTGGCTGCCGGAGCTCGCTGACCGTCAGGTGCTGCGCGGTCCAACGGCTGAGCTCGACGACACCGTGCCGGCTCGCCGAGCCATCACGCTTCGCCACCTCCTGACCAATACCTCCGGGTACGGCATGGTGATCGAGGCTTCGCCGCTGCAGCGGGCGATGGCCGCGAACGGCACTGAGGCCGGCCCGGAGCCACCGTCGATGGGCGCTGACGAGTGGCTGCGTCGCCTGACGGAACTTCCGCTAGCGTTCCAGCCGGGCGAAGGATGGCGCTATCACCATTCGTTGGGCGTGCTCGGCATTCTCATCTCGCGGGTGACGGGCCGCCCGCTCGGTAAGCATCTGGCCGAGGACCTTTTCGGGCCGCTCGGGATGACCGACACCGCGCTGTGGGTGGCGGAGGGCAAGCTGGACCGGCTGCCGGCGGCTTACCGGCACGGTGACGAGGGACTCGTGGAGACCGAGCCTGCCGGTGGCGGTTTCTACGCAGGGCCGCCGTCGTTCGACGTCAGCCACGTGAGCTCGTCTCCACCGCACCGGACTATCACCGCTTCGCCCGGATGCTTGCCGAAGGAGGGCGAGTCAACGGGCAACCGATGATCTCACCTGATCACCTACAGCAGATGGCCAGCGACCAAGTGCCGGCGGGGTGCAAGACCGCGGATAGCTTCTTCCCGGGGTTTTGGGACGGCATGGGATGGGGTTTTGGCGTGGCCGTGAAGACAGAGGGATCCCAGCGCGGCCGCATCGGCTGGTCCGGCGGGCTGGGTACAGACTTCTTCGTCGACCCAGACGGCACGGTCGGCATCCTCCTCACTCGAGTGGAGATGGGTGAGAACATGTGGTCGCTGGTCGCGCAGTTCCAGTCGCTGCACGAGCCGTCATGATCGGCCGACGGTAACCCCACGCTTGCACGCTGCCAGTACGCGCAGGAACGATTCAGGGGCCGGCGGCCGTGGTCAGGATCTGGTCCGCGGAGAGGGCTGCGGCTGGCCCGCCGGCGCCGCGCTCTGCCGTCCGTAGGCACACAGATCGTTCAGTACGCACGCGCTGCAGCGTGGTCGCTGCGCCCGGCAGATAGCCCGCCCGTGGCTGATCATCGCTATGTGCAGGTCGTACCGGATATCGGCGGGCACAATCGGCTCGAGCAGGCGGTGTGCCTTGTCCGCGGCGGTCTTGGCCGGCAGCCACCCCAGCCGCGTGGCAACCCGGTGGACATGGGTGTCCACCGGGAATGCGGCCCTGCCCATGGCGAAGGTGAGCACGCACGCGGCCGTCTTCGGGCCCACGCCGGGCAGTGACTCCAGGTAGGTCCGGGCCGCGGTGTCGTCGAGATCATGGAGCCGGCCGAGATCGATGCGGCCCTCGCGTTCGGAGATGGCGGCCAGGATCTGCTGGATGCGGCGCGCCTTCTGGTCGGCGATGCCGCCACAGCGGATGGCATCGGCGACCTGTCCGGCGGGCGCGGCAGCCACCTGCTCCCAGTTGGAGAACCTTGCTTTGAGCTGTGCGAACGCCCGCTCGGAGTTGGTGTCCGAGGTGTGCTGCGACAGGACGGTCGCCACCACCTCATCGATGACCGGCAGCACCGGCTTGGGGGCGAACGCGCCTTGTTCGGCGCGCAGCCGGCGCTGCACCGTCCTGATGCGGCCCTTGCCAGGGGCCGTCATGGGTGGCTGGTACCCGTCACTGAAAAGGGGAAGATAAGTTCCCCGCCGACCGTGACGGTGACAAACATGGGAAGCGTCACGCTGGTCATGTGGAGCTCGCGCGACGCAGCGCCGCTCTCGACGAGCAGCAAGCACCAGCAAGCCAGGCGCAGCAGAACCGGATGGCAGGGTGATGCTCCCTGCCGCCAGAAATTTGGTTCAGGGATTCCGGCACTTGGCGGCCGCCTCAGCACTGCGATGGTTGACCAGACATCTGCCATGACGATAGACGGGCGCCTTGCGCTTTCGCCCCGATCGAATGCTCGTGGCCACGGAGCGCTCCACCGAGTACACCGCGTTGTCAATGGGGTGCATCGCCCGGCTGGCCCTCTTAACCACCTTGGGCGTGACCGCCCGCTTGACCGCGCGCCCGGGATGCATCGCGCGGCGCACGCTGCGCGGAACCAGCAACCTGGAGAAGAAACCCAACCCGACCCCTCGCCGTGAACCAGCCCGTCGTACGCTACGCCTCTCAGAAGGGGCACCGGAGCAAATGGCTATCAGGCACCACTTCGGGGAGGGGAGGTAGAGGCACCTCGCTGACCTGTGCCCGCCCGTTGCGCGGGGACCAGGGACCGCCCCGGTTGTGGCGTTGCCCGTTACGAGTTGCGTGCTGGTTCGATGAGCGCTGCGGTGCTGGTATCGCAGCGGCGAGGTGATTCGACCGGAGCCGTTTCATGCCGGACGGGCCGGGCAGGGCAATATCTGCGGCTGCGGCAGCGAGGTTGCCGTGTGTGCCGGGCCGTCTGGGCTACGCCAGGTTAGGGGTCAGGCTTGATGCGCTTGTTGCCGCGGGCAAAGGCGACCCCAGGAGGCATCCGATGACCGATCCCGGTACGCCCCGGCACGTCGAAATCAAAGATGGTGATGAAACGGTCGCTGCTGCGGAGGTGACAACTTCGCAGGAAGCCGGCGGAACGGCCCAGGCGTCGCTGCACGCGGCGCCCGGGCATATCGCCCCTGGCAGCCGGGCGAGCCTGGTCGATGCCGTGATGGATCTGCCCGAGGTGCAGGCGAGCGAACGCTTGCAGGCCACCGTCCCGCTCGGTGACGGTGAATCGCTGGAGCGCCTGCGGCAGCGGACCGACGACACGACTACCCGTCCGGCCGGCTCTACCGCCCTGCTGGATGCGAACATACCGGCGGACGACGAACCCAGATCTGGCCAGGAGCCTGGTGAAACGCCGTCACCGTGAGCACTGCTGCCCGGGTGCCACTCACCGGGCGTCGTCATCAGCACAATGACGTACCCGGCCAGCGAAAATTGACTATCTGTGCTCAGCCAGCAGACCCGGCGCCGGCCCAAGATCGCGACCACGGAGCGAACAGTTGGTTTCGCGGTGGGCCGGGCAAGCCAGCGAACTGGTCAGCGAGCCGCACCACGACGGTCCCGGCGTGATCCTGGTGGACCGCGCCTTCTGCGCCGCGCCACGCAGAACGCTCGTTCCCGCGCGGCTCGAGACGATCGTGGCAAAGAGCGCCGACCGCCCCATATCGGCGGCCGCCACCACACCAACGCCGGTCCCGCCAGCGCTTACAGACCGGAGGGGGCGCCAGGCCCGGGCGAGCTCGCAACACCTCATGAGCCGGTGTGCGGGCCTCAGTCGCTCGTGGTGCAGGTGGCGCCGCCGACCGTCACGGTGATCCGTGCGCCGGGCGGGGGGCCGTTGAGGTAGATCAGCGCGTAGCCGGAGCCATTGGTTGGGTAGCTGTGCGCGTAACCGCCGGCGGTCGCGGTGGCGTTCTGGTAGGGCTGGTTGGAGTGCACATACACGTTGTTCTCGTCGTCGGCGGCGTTGTATACGCTCGCGGTGGCGGTGCACCACGTGCCTGGCGCCTTCCTCCCGGCCGGCCGGGACGCGGCTGCCGGGGAGTAGGCCCTAGCCCCGGCGTAGTCCCGGGTGAGCGCGGCGCTGAGGGCTTTCACTATCGCTGGCTCGCGGGTGAGGATGCCCAGTTCCCGGTTGTAGTCGAGGCTGGCGACGGAGAAGTTCTGCGACCCCACCAGCACCCGCTGGCTGGCTCGCCCGGCGTCGGCGACGATCGCTTTAGCGTGGATGTACAGGGCGCTGCCGCTGTCAGGGTAGAGCCGGATATGCGCGCCGGCCCGGGCCAGCTCGGTGAAAGCCTGGTCCCACTCGGGGTCGGTGGTCATGGTGATCCTGACCTTCACGCCCCGCCGGGCCGCGGCCGCCAGGGCGCCGGTGACGGCCGGGTCGTCCATCTCCTCGTCCTCCACGGCAAGGGTGCGGGCAGCCCCGTTGATGACCGACAGGACCGACCCTTGAGCGTTGGTCGGTGACCACACCAGGTTGGTGCCGTCCGGCGGGGTGATGACGCGGCCAGCGAAGTCGGCGTTGAAGGTGGCGAGGATGGCGGCGACGTCGGCGCGGCCGGTGTCGATGACGGCGAAATCCCGGGTGCCCGGGTAGTCGCCGGCGACGAGGTTCCCGGTCATGATGACCGAGGTGGCGCCGTCGACAGTGAGAGTCTTCTGATGGCAGGTGGTGCGCGCCGGGCCCCACCTGACGTGGACACCATGGGCGGCCAGGTAGTCGTAGGCGCTCCGGTTGCGGGACTTCTCCAGGTGCTGGTCGAGGATCACCCGGACCTCCACCCCGCGGGCGGCGTCCGCAGCCAGATCCGCTTCCGCCGTGAGGTCGGCCAGCTCGTACATGGTCAGCTCCACCGAGGAACGCGCCCGGCTGATGAGCTGGTAGACCGGCCTGATCCCGGCCTCAGGCTCGGCCAGCACCCGCAGAGACGCCGCACCCTGTGAGCGGTGCACGTTTGCAGGCGCGCCCGAGGCCGCAGGCCGGGCCACAGCTGGCGACGCGCTCCCGACTGAAGCCTGCGGGGGCGCGGCCTTACCACACCCCCAGACGCCGACGGCTAGCACGGCGGCGGTGAGCATCAGCAGGATCGCGCGGCACAAACCAGCGTGCTCCGCCTCGCCCCGCAATCTCCCCAGCATCCGGCCAATCTAGATCGACGCCCGGACATCATGCGAGCACAAGTCAGACGGTACGGCGCGTACCTGCCGCTCAAGGGCCCGAATCACCCTGCCGTGACCTCACATCCGATCCCCAACAGCAGCATGAACCTGCCGCACGACTCGCGGCAGGAAGCGGAAGTGCATGCCGAGCGCCGACGATGCATAGAAATACGGTCTCGCCGCGGTTGATGGCAGCAGTGACGATCGGGCCGGCCCCGCACAAGGGCCTCGCACGGCGGTGGCGATCAGCGCGGCCGAGGAGCCGCCGGCGCTCGGGATCGTATTGGCGGACCATCCTCCTTCACGCTGCGGAGTCGACGGTGGACGTGGCCAGGCGCATGGTCTTGTGGCGCGCGGCGTGGAACTTCGGCAGTCGTGCCGTCTTCAGCGTCGCAGGGATCTGCTCAGGCCGCCTGTTCGGCCCGGTCCCTGATCCCGCGGAGCATCTTGTGGGTCATGACGAAGCTGACCGCCTCGACGGGCTCGACGAGAAACCTGGCCCACGGCCGGGTGTAGGCGTACCTCTCGCGCACGAGCAGTCGCGCTGTCCCGCCCGGTTCATCCCGCAGCACCCAGGCCCAGGTGAAATCGTAGGGCGGCGGGGTGTTCCCCATCGGCACCCCGCCGCGCAGAACCAGCGATCGCCCCGGCTCCAGGGCGGTCACCTCCAGGCCCACCGCCGGGGCGAGCTTGATCTCGCCCCCGAGCTTGATGTCCTGCCACTCCGCGACGATGCGATCCGCGCTGTGGATGTCGCAGCCGGCCAGGTTCTCCACGAAATCGTAGCTGTAGAACCCGCCCCGCCCCTGCCCCATCTGGGCGATCCAGGGCCAGACCCGGCCGGCGGAGGTCCGGACGGTGATGGCGCGGGTCGCGACAAGATCCGGGCTGGTGATGAGGTCGTCGCCAGGCAGGGGCGCCTCGCACTCCTGGGCACTCGCCCCCCATCGCAGCTGACGGGGCCGGGCAACCAGGATGTAGGCGGCCACGACTCCGACCGCGCTTACCCCCGCGGCATACCGGCGTCTCACTCGGCCCCTCCCTGCAACAGTCGTCCCAGCCCGCAAAGACCAGTATCGTCGCTCACTTCACCTTTCCACTCAGGGCCTGTGAAGCAAAGCGACAGGCCGGCCACCGCGCAGCGCCCCGAATGCTCGCTGCCGCGACGGCTGCCGATCGCCTGCCGGTCACCGAGCGTGGACAAACCCGCGATGGCGAAAGCACGCACTCCCGCGTTATGCGTCGGTATCGCCAGGCTGAAACGGTAAGCGAAGGCATCCATGGGTGGTTGTTATGCGCACTATGGTGGAACCACCGGGGTAAGCAGGACAGTGTGACTCAGCAGGGCGCAAAGTAATGGGCATGCATCTACCGGGACAGCACAGGAGCAACTTAATGCAGCACTGCCGGATGCGCCTTTTTATTGTTATCGGGCGGCGGCCCAAGCGGCGCCACGGCTGGGCGCCAGCGCCCGGCATCCGGAGGCCCGGCGGCCGCGCGCCCGGCACCACGCCAGCCCGTGGTCAATTGGACTGGTCTGGGATCGGCGATGGGCCCGCATACCAGCTGGGCCAGCCAGCGCAGATACCGAAAATTATGGCGTTGGTACGTTGTCAAGGTAAAGCGTAAAGTTTCACCATAGAAGGGTCAGTCCTGGGGACCTGGAGGACGGGCGATGGGAACGCACCGAAGCGGCTCACGCCCGGGCGGGAAGCGATGCATCCGTCGATCCTGAACACGGCGCGCGGGCTAGCGCAGTCCCGCACAGTGGGTACCTTCATTGACGAGAGCCTGCGCTGTCTGGAGGAATCGTTCACCGGCAGCCTGGTGTCGTTCAACCGAATCGACCTCGCGAGGCGGACTGGGGCGGCCGCCTTCCGGCCTTACCGCGCCGACCACGATCGGGCGGTTGATGGGGTGGTCCGCCTGTTGAGCGAGCACCCGCTGTACCAGTGGTACACCTCGCAGCCGGACTGGTCGCCGATGCGGATCAGCGACGTCATGCCTTGGGAACGGTTCCGGCAGACACCGCTCTTCGCTGAGGTCCTCGCGCCGATCGGTGCCTGCCACACGATAGCGATCATGCTGGTTCCGCCGTCCAGCGGACAGTTCGTCTATTTCGCGATCACCCGCGCCGATCCCGACTTCACCGACCACGAACTGGAGTTGTGCCGGTCGCTGCAGCCTTGCCTGGTCGCCCTCTATACCGCGTTGACGCTCTCCGAGCACACCAGCCCGCACAGGGAGACGATGACGCTGACGCGCCGCGAACGCGCGGTGCTGGGCTATCTGGCTGATGGGCTGACCGCGGAGGCGATTGCCCGGCGCATGGCGACCCGGCCGGCCACTGTGCGCAAGCACCTGCAGAACCTCTACGCCAAACTCGGCACCTCCGACCGGCTCGGCGCCGTCATCCGCGGCCGCGACCTCGGGCTGCTCCATGCTGACGAACTGTCCCGGGAATTCCGGTGGAACGTGCGGACCGACTTTCACGGCCGTCACGCTGACGGTGATTCCGGCGGTAACCTTCAGTAATTTCGGTCCGGGTCTGGTGTCTCGCCGCTGCCTCCAGCCGCGCCGCCGTCATCGCGCCATCCCCTGCCCTCCAGCAGGCAGGGCACCCCCGGCCGGAAACCGGTGACCGCAGTCCCAGATCCGCACGGGCGCAGGTGCCCCGGCAAAACCGCGTATTGCCTGATGCACGGCGGCATACATCACCGCTACAACCAGAATTAGCCTTTTACGCGGTGCCATATTGCCCGATGTTGCACGGCCCGGCGGTGCGCCGGCGACCAACTGGCCGGTTGGTCACCCAAGCTCGGCCTTGACCCGCGACGCCGAGAACACCATGTCGTGCTCAACAACTGCTACTGCGGCTACGCCGAGGCCAATGCCCCGCAATTGGCCGCCCTGCTGGCAACCTGACCGTCCGCTCACAGGGCCGGGCCGCCCTGACTACGCGGTTTCGCGTATGGGCGCCTGTCGGCGGGCATGTGACGATGTCGTCTGCGGCCGGGAGCGGAGACCACAGGAAACTGCGGCAACGGCCCGGACAGTGCGCGGTAGGGGCCAACCTGCCTGCGCTCATCGGAAGGGAACGGCTGGGTGATGAACAGGAAAGTCATGCTGGTATCGGGAGCCCGCCATGATGGTCCTGCCATATCGCACAACACCGGCGATCCCACCGCGTACCTGCACGCCGAAGCGACGCGCGTGCCCGAGTTGCTCCAGGCCGACCTAGTCGGGCTGATGCTGCTGAAAGCGGACCGGTCCGGCGCGGTGCTCTTGCTTCGAGCCAACCGAGGTCATCACCCAGGCAGCGTCCCAATTCCCCCGGCACGGGGCCAACCCCTCGAATCAGCTCAGACGTGCCGGGTGCGTCAGCAGAGATATGACATGTCAGATCACGAGACCAAGTCAGCTCACGGGACTAAACCCTATTCATCGACGACTGGGTGAGCTCACATGGAGAAAGATGCTTATCCGAAGGTTCTTCCGATGGCAGCTTGGTGGGATCCGAAATCGAGAAGGGTAATACTTAATCCTTTCTCGCAGGTCGAATTCACCTGGAAAAGCGTCCCTGGTAGGGAATGCGGAGCTATAAACGTCTTCGTAAACGCGCCGATCCAGTCAGTTCGGAATCATCATAGCGGCAACCGGAGAGCATTTCTGGATCGCCGAGCGCATTATCTGTGAACTGTCAGCCATCCGCAACCAGAAAGGACACCGTCATGACCAGCACACCACCCACCAGCCGCACGCGAGCCCTGCGGCGGCCCGCCGCCGCGGTGCTCGCCATAGCCGCCACTGCCGCCTTCGCCCTGATCACCGTCCCGGCGCTGGCCGCCAGCGCGGCACGGGCGTCCGCGCCGCGACCGAGCATCGCATCGGTCTCGTTCAGCGGGACCCACGGCCCCGGCGGGGCCTCGCCGACGATCACCATCACCGGCGCCCAGTTCGGTGCCACCGCCCCCACGGGGACCTCGGACAACACCACCAGCTGCGGCCAATACACCGCCAACGGCAAGGTCTACGGCGGCAAGCTCTACTTCGCCGACGACGCGAACTTCGAAGCCGGGTTCTCCAACAGCGGCGGCGCCGACTGCGTCGGCATCACCGTGGTGTCGTGGAGCCCGACGAAGGTCGTCCTGAAGTTCGGCAACGCCTACGGCACCTTTGACCACTGGTTCCTCACCAACGGCGACGGGTACGCCATATCGGTCAAGACCGCCATCTGGGGCGGCACCGTCACTGGGCTGAGCTGACCCGCCGCCCTGCCGTTCATCCCCGGTGACCTGGCGGGCTGCCAGGCTCGGTCCGCCAGCCGACGGGTTCCAGATGCTCCAGTCGCCAACATGACAGGCCGGCCAGGCGATCCAGCCCAGGCCGGCCGGCCCATCCATGGAACATCTGCCTGTCCACCCGCGGCCGCCACCCAGAACCGGGCAATCGGCGCCCTCAACATCGGCCAAGCAAACCCCCTCCGCGCGATCCGATTCGGCGATCAGCACGCTGTGGGTAGCACGCTTCGCTCAACGCTACGTAATTGACCCTCGTCTCAGGCGGGGCGCACACTGCTGCCACCATCCTGAAGGAAGTGTTCGGCGCGGGCTTACCGGGCTACTCGGAGGCCGGCCCCGTAGGCCGCGCAGATCGGGGTCATCTGGGTAGCCTCGCATCAGCGGGCGGTGAGGGAAGGGGCGGACGTGGCATGGCCATTATTCACAAAACCACGATGAGCCCGGGCAAGCTGGACTTGCTGAGGGTCTGGCTGCCCACCCAGCCCTGGTACCTCACTGGCGGCCGTGGGCCGGATCTGACCAAGGCCGGCGGGTTCCGGCTTGATGATCCGGCCGGAGAGGTCGGCATCGAGTTCATGGTGGTGACCGATGGATCCGGGCCCGGGGCCATCACCTACCAGGTGCCGCTGACCTACCGCGCGGACGCGATTGCCGGAGCCGGGGGCGGGCTGATCGGAACAGCGGAACACGGGGTGCTCGGACGCCGGTGGATCTACGACGGAACCTGCGATCGGGTTCTGGTGGCTCAGCTGGTCGCGCTTATCCAGGGCGAGGCTGAGCCGCAGGCCCAGAGTGTCAGCGGCACACCGGACCCCACCGTGATCGGCCGGCCCGTGGCGAACAGACAGTTGGCGGTCGCTGGATCGGTGCCGGCGGCCAGTGGGCCGGCCGGCACCGATATCCGGGTCCAGGTCGCCGGCGCGGACGGCATGCGAAACGGCCAGCTCTTGGTGCGGATCAACAGGATCCTCAAGACTGGTGACGGCGCCGCCGCACTCGGTGCTGCCGGGCAGCCATGCCTGTCCGCAACCTGGCGGCGTGCAGACGGTACCCAGGTCCGGGGGATCTTCGGCACCGCGAGGTACTTGCCGGAGCAAGCGACACGGCCGTAAGGACGAGCACCGTCACAGTTCGTAATGGTGGGCATCTGCTCTTTGACGCGCGTAGCCGCCTGGTGGCCGGGGAGGCAGCACTGGAGCTGTCGGCTTGAGTGTGTCCCGGACTGGTCGTTATGGCCCGCTCGGTGTGGCTCTTGGCTATGAGCAGCAAGGCGCCGCCGCGGGACCATGCCCGAGGCGAGACGTGGCGGTAAGGCGATGAGGGTGGGGGGCCGGATGGACGGGTCGGCGAAGTCGGTGTCAATCTCAGCGCAGATGGCGAATTCGACGCCGGTCGCCTGCGAGCCCGGGCGGATCTTTACGTATCGGTGCTGGTGATGTACGAAGTGAATAATCTGCTGGCGGGGGTGGATATGACCGAGCGGGTTGCCGGTGCCTGGATGCACGAGAAGACGGACTGAGGCCACGATGCCCACGATTCCCGGCAGTCTTCGGTCCACCGCCCGGCGCGTGCCGGGCGATCCCGCGCTCGCCTTCGGCGACCGGGCCTACACCTACGCTGAACTGGACGCGGCGGTCGACCGGGCGGCGAGTGCGCTGGCCGGGCTGGGCCTGCGCCGGGGCGACCGGTTCGCTCTGATGGCGACGAACTCCGACCGTTTCGTTGTGGCGTTCTACGCGGCGCTGCGGTGCGGGGCGATTGTGGTGCCGGTCAACCCGGCGTCCGCGCCGCCCGAGATCGCGTACCTGCTGGAGGATTCCGGGGCAGCGGTTTTCGCGTTCGATCCGGCGGCCGCGGCTGCGGTGGCCATGGCGCTGGATGCGGGGCGGCCCCCGATGGCCGTCGCGCTCGGCGTGGCCGAGGGGTTCGCCGATCTGACCGAGCTGGCCGCGGCCGCGCCGGACGAGCTGGTGACCGGTGCCGTCAGCGAGACGGACGACGCGCTGATCCTCTACACCTCGGGCACCACCGGCCTGCCCAAGGGAGCGCTGTTCGATCATCACCGGGTGATGTGGGCCGGGTTCACCTTCGTGGCCTCCTGCGGCATGCGGGCCGGCGACCGGTTCCTGCACGTCGCGCCGCTCTACCACGCCGCCGAACTCGGCATCATGCTCATTCCCGGCACCATGATCGGGGCCAAGCACGTGATCCTGCCCCGCTTCGACCCGGCCACCGTGCTCGACACACTGGAGTCGGAACGGATCACGATGTTCTTCGGCGTTCCCACGATGTACCAGTTCCTGCTGCGCCTGCCCGACCTCGCCGACCGTGACCTGTCCTGCTGGCGGACCGGGCTGTTCGGCGCCGCCCCCATGCCCGCGAGCGCAGTCGAACGGCTTGTCACCGCATTGCCGCAGGTGAGCTTCATCCAGCTGTGCGGGCAGACCGAGGGCGGTCCGGGCGGGGTGTACTGCGACGCCGGACAGGTCAAAGCCCGTCCCGACGCCAGCGGCCGGCAGGCGCTGCCGTTCACCGAGGCGCGCGTGGCCGACCCGGAGGGCCACGACATCGGCCCGGGCGGCGTCGGCGAACTGCTGCTGCGCGGCGAGTCGGTGATGAAGGGTTACTGGAACAAGCCCGCCGAGACCGCCGAGGCCCTCAGGAGCGGCTGGCTGCACACCGGCGACCTGGCCCGCGTCGACGCGGATGGCTACCTGACCCTGGTCGACCGGCTCAAAGACATGATCATCACAGGCGGCCACAACGTCTACTCGATCGAAGTCGAGGGCGCCCTGGCCGCGCACCCCGACATCGCCGACGTCGCGGTGGTCGGCCGGCCGCACCCCGACTACGGCGAGAGCATCGTCGCAGTGATCACCCCGCGCGACGGCGCAACGATCACCCTGGACGACGTCCGGGCGTTCCTGCGCGACCGCCTCACCGGGTACAAAATCCCGCACCACGTCATCACCGGCGCCATCCCCCGCAACGCGTCGGGCAAAGTCCTCAAGCACAGGCTGCGGGAAGCGGTGGCCCGGCAGCAAGCCACGGCAAGCTGACCGGCGGTCCGGACGGAGTAAAAGCTCTGCGTAACGAGCACGGATGACCAGCACCGTCCGCGACCGCCTAATTGAGATGCGCCCCAGGCCTGTTGTAGTGGCGTCGCGCCGATCGGGGTGTTATGGGCGGCGGTCGGCGCTGACGATCAGCTTTGGGTAGTGCGGGTATACCGCCGCACGGGGATCTCAGTCGATCGGCTCGCGATGCACCCACTCGACGAGGTTGTCGGACGCGAGCGCCCGCACGCGCGCGGCGTACCGGGCGAGGTCGGCGTCGTCGAGGAGGTCGCGCCACTGGCCGCTCGTGCCGCGGCTGAAGAACGCGGCGGGATCGATCCAGTGCTCCGGACCGCCGCCGGGGACGGTCGTGTCGGCCCTGCTGCGCATCGACTCGAACGTCGCCGCCTGGACCAGGCGGGGCCATCGGTGCTCGTCGACGTCGATGCCGAGGCGCGCGGCCATCTGCCGCATCTGCCCCTCCAGGTCGGCCTTTAGGTCGTCGTAGTGCAGATACACGACGTCGAGATCCTCGGCGGCGTCCCGGAACGTCTGCAGGTGCTCTACAGTGCGCCGCAGCGACGACCCGACCTGCGCCGACGGCGTCTCGTCGTCGACCCATTGCCAGAAGCGGTCCCGCTCGCCGTCGGGGCGCGGCCGCGGTGGCCGCAATGGTCCGAGCTCGATACCGTCGATCGCGGCCGCCCGTTCGCGTTGGTTGAGGAACGCGCCGATGTCGGTGTTGTCGATATGGTGGTCCATCGACAGCCCCACGTCGCGCGGGTCCCGCCTGACGCAGATGTACGTGACCGTCGGATCGTTGGGTATCCCGTCGAGCGGCGTGTGGGTCTTGATGAACCGGCGGTGCGTCTGGGCTTCCAGGTCCGCGAATACGTCTGTGCGGGCGCGAGTCACCATGTCGATCCACGGCGAGAGCGTGTCCAACGGGAGCGGGAGCTCCGGTTCCTGCAGTATGAGCAGGGCGCAGATCATCTGCGTCCACGTCGTCCCGCACTTTGGCGGGGTGCTGATGATGATGTCGCCGGGGCGGAGCTCGAAGCCGTCCCAGCGGTTGCTGTCGTACATAGTCGCCTCGTAGCGGCGCACGGCCGTCATCCTTGCAGCGGATCCGATCCCGTGAGGCCCAGATGATTCACCGCACGACATCCTGCCGAGGGCTCAAGACTGAGGTTCCGAAGGGCGTCGCGCAACAGTACGTAGCGCAGCACCCGCCCATAATGTCCGATCTCGAACACTCCGCGAGGGCATCATGAAGGCCAGAGGATGAGCGCGAACGGCGGGTTGGCGCGCGTTCTCCCGCAGCTTCTGTGCGACTCACAGCGCCTTCGTCGGCGTAGCCTGCGTCGGGCCGTGTCACCGGTGCCCGGGTGCGCGGAGGCCGCTGCGAAGTGCTGTCGCCACGCAAACGCCCTGGCCATCTTCTGCGATGCTGAGCATCGTGACAGCAAGCGAACCGGCTGAACCGGTTCCGGCGCGCGACCCGCATCGCCCGGCCCGCCTGCTGCGGGCTGAGCGTGAGGCCCTCTTGCCGATCCTGCGTCGCACGCCCGATCGCGCCTTTGACCGCCCCACCGCGTGTCCGGGCTGGTCAGTCCGCGATGTGCTCGCTCACTGCGCCGCGGCGCTGAGCCGCGTCGCAGCAGGCGACCTGCATGCCTTCACACCCGCGCTCAACGAACTCGACGTCGCCAAGCGGCGCGAGTGGCCGCTAACGAACATACTGGCCGAACTCTCCGCCGGCTATCAGGAGGCCGGGAAGGCTATCACCGGCGCGGGCGGGAAGCTCGACGTCATCGCGCTGGGCGAGTGGCTGCACGGGGGAGATATCCGCGATGCCCTCGGCGAACCACTCGCCTATGCAAGTGACGGATACGATGACGCCTGCGCCTTGCTGTGCGATTGGACACGCCTCAAGGCGGCCCCACTGGTCAAGGCTCAGGTTTCAGGTAGCACGCTAACGCTCGGCGTGGCAAAGCAGGACCGGGCATCAGCGACCCTGCATACGACCCGCCCGACCATGATGAGGCTCTTCGCCGGAAGGCCGGCCGACACGTCGGACTACCAGTTGACCGGCGCAACCGCAGCCGAACTCATCGCGTTCTGACAGGATTAGCGAGGCCCTGATTGCCGGCTGCAAGCGCCCGGCTTACGCCCTTGCCGGCCGGGGCCCGGCGTGCCGTGGCCCAGTGCCGCGCAGCCTGGCGAGCCGTGCCGAGCCAGCCCACCTGCCCACGGCACTGAGCGGCTAGCGTAGCGGCCGCGTAATGTTGGCGGCTCGAGGCGGCGCTCTGCGTGAGGAGTGCGAGGCAGGTGGGCAGCGAGTCGCACGCCAGTCGGCCTGAACAACCCTGGTGGGTCCATGACCCGGGGACACCTTACGAGGTCAGCCGGTTGAAGATCATGGAATACGCGCAGGCGATCGGCGACCCGAATCCCGTATACCGCGACCTTGACGCCGCCCGCCAGGCTGGCCATCCGGATGTGATCGCGCCGCCCACCTTCGCGGTCGTAGTGGCGCTGCCTGCCAGCATCGCGGCCGTCCGGGATACCGTCCCGGGAACCGGCTACCCGGTCATCGTGCACGTGGAGCAGCGGTTCGAGTATGCGCGGCCGATCCGGGCCGGAGATGTGCTCCATGCCGAATCCGCGGTGACTGGCGTCCGTGAACTGCGCGGCACTGCGATGGTCACCACCAGGACCGAGATCCGGGCCGCCGACGGGGAGCAAATCTGTAGCGCCTGGGCGACATTGGCGAAGCTCCCCAGTGCTGCCAAGAACGACCCACCGCCGCCTGCGCCACGGGCTAAAGGAGTCGCAGAATGACCTGATCTGTACGGTCTCTCGGCCATCTGATCTTGAGCCCGCGGCCGTACCTATCGGCGGGATTGCGCGCGCGCTCAGGCCACGGCTAGGTTCACGTTCGGTTGCCGGTGCGTCGTGGGGCATGTGAGGAGGGCCCTTCCCCAGCGGCCATATGGAACACAAGGGATCGGGTGGCCGTCTGGGCCTGTCGTGGCTGCGGCAGGCACGATGGTGGCGGTCCGGGCGCGGCGTAGGCTGATCTGGCTGGGTTTCGTGGGAGGGAGACGTGGTGGCGAGGCAGGTGCGGGTGGTGGGCCTGGGTGGTTCGCTGCGGGCTGGCTCCACTAGCCGCACCGCGCTGCAGGTCGCGTTGGAGGGGGCGGCCGCGTCTGGGGCCGAGGTTCAGCTGATCTGGGTCCGTGACCTGGGCCTGCCGCTGTACACGCCCGAGCACGCAGTCCCCGCGGCCGCCCATGAGTTCGCTGATGCGGTGTACGCGTCGGATGCGATGATCTGGTCCAGCCCGACCTACCACGGTTCGGTGAGCGGGTCGTTCAAGAATGCCCTGGACTGGCTGATCCTGCTGGCCGAGCGTACCCCGCCGTACCTGTCGGACAAGCCGGTCGGGCTGGTCTGCACCGCGGGCGGAGTGCAGGGGCTGCAGGCGGTCAACTCGATGGACTTCATGGCCCGCGCGCTGCGGGGCTGGAGCGTCCCGCTGGTGCTGCCGGTGGCGCAGTCGTGGCAGTCGTTTGACCCGGACGGGAATCTGACCGATGAGGGTGTCGCCGCGCAGCTGCGCAGGCTCGGCGCGGAGGCGGTGCGCGCGGCCCGCCAGTTCCAGGCCGAGGGCACTTGCGACTACGCCGACAACAGGCAATTCCCCGCCGACGGCCACACCGTCCAGCCCCCGGCCAGCACACCGGCCCCCTGACCAGCCCGCGACCAAGCCTGGCCAATCCCGGCCGTCTACGCCAGTGCCTGCGTCCTGGTCCTAAGGATCAAGATTTCCTTACCGGGTCCTATAGCTATTGCTCAATGGCCATGCCAGCTGCGTCGAATCGAGCCGGTGATCCTCTCATTGACATGACGTGAGTCGGCGATCGCCCCGATCATCCGGATCTGCGCTAGCCGCGGGATGCGCTGTCCGTTTCGCTTGGCATACAGAACGAGTCCTCTTTGTTGCTGGTGTCAGGGGTTACGCCGGGTTTTCTTTGATGTGGATTTCGGTGAGGTGGTCCTGGCGGCCGGGGTGGCGGGTCGTAGGGTAGGGCTGGGCTCGGGAGTGGCTTGTCCGAAGAACTGGCGCTCGGGGTGTGAGCCGGCCGCGCTGGAGTCAGAGTCGTTCCCCGGTTGCCCTCCCGGGCCCTTCGCCGCTGTTGTGGCTGCGGCCTGCCGGGCGTCGGCCTGGAGGCGGGCGAAGACGGCGTCGCTGATCCGCCGTTTGAGGCACCGGAGCGCTTCTTTGCAGGTCTTGCCCTCGGCGATCTTGCGGTCGTAGCAGGCGCGGCCGTCGCTGTGGGCGTGCCGGATCTGGGTGATCGCGGCCATGTGCAGGGCGTTGGTTGATGCGCCGGTTCCCGCGCAGCGACAGGCGGTAGATCTTGCGGTTCCCCGAGGACACTTCGACCGGGGCGGTGCCGTTGCAGGAGGCGAAGTGATCGCGGCTGGGGAACCGGGTCACGCCGGTGACGTCGCCGATCACGGTGCCGGTGTTGACCGGGCCGAAGCCGAACACTTCGGTGAGGCTGGTGCCTGAGGCCCGGACGGCCGCGGCCAGTTTCTTGCCGGTGTCACGGAGCTGGGCATCCAGGCATCGCAGGTCCTCCAGGAACTGGCCGGCCAGCTCGCGGCGGGCCGCCGCGACCGGCCCGGACGGGGTGACCTGCTCCAGGATGCGGGCAGCGTGAGCTGCGGTGATCCCTTTACTGACGCCACCGGCGAGCAGGTCGCGCAGCTGACCTCTGTAACCGGAGACCGATGACCTTCCGCTCCATGGGCGGGGAGTCGACGGCATGCGAGCGAGACGAATGTCACCGGCATGACGAGGATCAACTCGCGGGACCGACGATGTCATGGACCAACCCGGGTGGCCAGCGCCAGCAGCCCGGACAAGGACCGACCGTGGCCAGGTAACTAACGGGTCAGAGCTCCTACCATAAGCAAGATGTTGCAAACGATGACAATGAACCTCACTTGAGCACCTTCAAAGGCAACAATGTGAGGATTGTGTTGCGCGGGCAGCTCAAACGCCTACAGAATCAGCTTGCTCTGTCCATCGGACACCGAACGGGGAATCTGAGGTAAGACGTGAGTACTCCTTACAGCCCTAACGACCCTGGTCAGCAACAGGGCGGCAACGCTCCCCAGGGCGGCTACCCACCTCCCCAGGGCGGCTACCCACCACCCCAGGGCGGCGGCTACGCCCCCTACCCGCAGCAGCAGGGAGGTTACGCGCCCGCCGACGGCCCGCGCGGTTACCTGCAGGGCGGCCCGGTCGGCTTCACCGACGCGATCAAGCTAGCGTTCCAGAACATCTTCGAGTACAAAGGCCGCGCGTCACGGTCGGCCTACTGGTGGTTCGCCCTAGCCGAACTGATCGGCTGGGTGGGCGTACTGATTCTCGCCGCCATCTTCGCGGCCGTCCACGTCCCGGTCCTCGGCATCCTGCTGTACCTGGCCGCGGCCGTCGCCGCGTTCCTCCTGAGCCTGTCGCTGACCATCCGCCGCCTGCACGACCAGGACAAGTCCGGGTTCTGGTATTTCATCGCCTTCGTGCCGTTCATCGGCGGCATCTGGCTCCTCGTCCTCACCGTACTGGAAGGCACCCCCGGCCCCAACCGCTTCGGGTGATCGCGGCTGGCCAGTCGGTCAGTGCTCGAACACGACATTGACCGACTGGCAGGACCGGTCTGGTTGCTGCACTTTGGTGCTGCACTGCTTCCGCTTTCAACCGGCGGCTTCTTCGTCCCGAAGCCAAGTTCATAGGTCCCCACGCAGGGTGTATCTGCGAACTGACCTGCTCAGACCGTCCGTCAACGTCCGCTGGCCTCCGTGCTCGACCGAGGCGATTGTCACTCAGTTGGTCACTCGGGGCGATTCGACGCAGCTCGGACGCCCTGCCTCGGCTGGACTCGCGTGCTGTGTGGCTTCCGGCCCTAGCCGTGACCCGGCCCAAATGCTCTATCTTTACGACCTCAACGGTGGTCGGCCGTGGGGCTCCGGTCGCTGCATGCTGTGCTGTGCACGACGGCAGCGGGCGCAGCCGGGCTGGCCCATGTGCTTAGTGCGGGACCGGCGCGATGACTCCGACCGAGGCCAAGCCGTCGAGGACCAGCTGCACGGCGATCGCAGCGATCAGGAAGCCGAAGACCTTCTCGGTGATCAGCATGCGGCCTTCGTCCAGCTTGTCGCTCACCCGGTTCGCCCAGCGGAACACCACCACGTCGATGAGCAGGACGAACACGAGGATGCCGAACTCCACGGCGAAGACGCTGAATGACTTCGCCTCGGCGGAAATCGTCATCAGGCCGACGATGCCCACCGGGTTGAGCAGGTAGGGCACGGCCAGCGGGAACTGGGCAAGCTGCATCGGGTCTTTGTCGGCGTTGCGGTTGTTGCTGCTGGCGGGCGGGCTGAGCACCATCCACACCGCAACCACGAGCAAGATCAGGCCACCTGCGATCGACAGCGAGCCGATCGTGAAGTGCAGCAAGAGGCGCAACAGCTCGCCCAGCACCATGAGTAGTACCGCCACCGTCGCCGCTGTGGTCAGCATCTTGCGCAGCACGCGCCGCTTGGTGGCCGGGTCAAGGGAAGCGGTGATTTCCACGAACGGGACCAGCGCGAGCTTCGGCCCGATGCCGATCAGCAGTACCAGGAACGTGTCGATCGCACCGGCAGCGGTGATCGATGTCTGATCCATCTTCCAAGTGTGGCGGAGGTCGATCGTCGGCGCCTCGCTACCATCACCGAATCTTCTCCCGCTACCGGGCCCGCCCGCCGCACCCGAGGTTCCCGAGCCAGCCGCGGCGGCCGTCCCGCCTCAAGTCCGTGTCAAGCCGTCAACGGCCCGTGTTAGCAAAACCGTTAGCAAGGCAGGACTGGCAAGACAATCGAAGGCAGCGTTTGTGCTGCTCACAAGTGGTGGTCAGGGGCGGGGTCGAACCGCCGACCTTCCGCTTTTCAGGCGGACGCTCATACCGACTGAGCTACCTGACCGTGCCGGGGACTCCCCGGGCTGTGCGGTCCTGACGGGATTTGAACCCGCGACCTCCACCTTGACAGGGTGGCGAGCACTCCGAGCTGCTCTACAGGACCATGTGTACCGCCCGCCGACCGGCGAGCAGTGCCCCCAACGGGATTCGAACCCGTGCCGCCGCCTTGAAAGGGCGGTGTCCTAGGCCGCTAGACGATGGGGGCTTGCGACGGTCCTCGCCGCCTCGAACCCGTGGCGCCCGCCGTCGGGGACCGCCCCAGCATAGGGGACGAAGGCCGCCCCGGCAAAGCGAGTGGCGCGGACAGAGGTGCGGGGACGGAAGCGTCACCAGGCACCTAGCGTAATGCCCATCCTTGGATCGATCCTTCCCGATCCCCTTGCGCATGCGCCGAAAATCCGCGACGGTTAGCAATCGAGACACCACGCATAGTCACTACTGGCTGTTACCAGAATGGCGTCGGATGACCGCAGATAGTGATCGTCCCACGTCAACGGGTACGGGACGCGAGCGGGGAAGCCGGTCATGAGCATCACCATGCGCGGCGGAGAACAGCCCTTCCTGGACCTGCCCCCGACTGCCGCTGAGCGGGGGCGGCACCGCACGGTGCGTCGGCGCGCCGCCAGTTACCGGGCCGTGTTCGCCATCCGGGAGTTCCGCGCGCTGTGGTGGGCGCAGGTCGTGTCCTACCTGGGCGACCAGGTCGCGCAGGTCGCGATCGCCATTCTCGTCTACACCAAGACCGGCTCGCCCGAACTCACCGCGCTCGCATACGCCCTGACCTATCTGCCGCCGATCCTGGTCGGCCCGCTGCTGGCGGGCCTGCTGGACCCGTTCCCACGACGCCAGGTCATGATCGCTCTGGATCTTGTTCGCGGCGGACTGGTGGAACTCATGGCCCTGCCCAGCGTGCCACTGGCCGGCACCTGCGTGCTCTTGTGCATCACCGTGCTGCTCGGGGCCCCGTTCTCCGCGGCGCGGTCGGCCATGCTGCCGCAGATCCTCCCCCGCGAACGCCTCGCGCTGGGCTCTGCACTAGGGAACATGACCTTCCAGACCAGCCAGGTTGCCGGGTTCCTGGCGGGCGGGATCCTGGTGGCGACCCTCGGTGCGTACCGCTCGCTGGCCCTGGACGCGCTGTCGTTCTGCCTGTCGGCCGCGCTGATCACCGGGTGGGTCCGGCCCCGGCCGTACAGCGGGGAAGCACCGGCCCGGCCCCTGCTGCACACCCTCACCGGGGACCTGTCCCTCATCTTCCGGCAGCCCGCCGCGCGCACGCTCGTCCTGTTCGGCTGGCTGGCCGGGTTCGCGGTGGTGCCCGAGGGCCTGGCCGCGCCGTACGCGCGCACCCTGGGCGGCGGCCCACTCACCGTCGGACTGCTGATGTGCGCCATGCCCGCCGGCACGGTGGCCGGGATCCTGGTCATCGGGCGGCTGTCGCGGCCGGACGAGCGGCTCAAGATGATCGGCGCGCTAGCCATGCTGTCCTGCGCCCCGCTCGTCGTCAGCCTCCTGCGGCCCCCGTTACCGTGGCTGCTCCTGCTTTTCGCGCTGGCTGGCGCAGGTGGCGCCTACCAACTGGCAGCCGCACGGGCGTTCGTCCAGGCAATGCCGAACGGTCAGCGGGGCCGGGCGTTCGGCGTCGCGCAATCGGGACTGCTGACAGCCCAGGGCCTGGGCATCCTGATGGCGGGAGCGGCCGCCCGCTGGATCAGCCCGCCGACCGTAGTGGCGGTCGCCGGAGCTCTGGGCGTGGCCGCGGCGGCCGCACTGGCCGTCGAATGGGCCCGCCACTGCAGTCCCCTCGCCGGGTTAGACCGCGAGCGCCGCAGTCCTACGGCAGCGACCGGCGGAGCGTCTCTGGACAAGCGCGCGAGTGGCCCGGGCGAAGGCTCTTAAACAATGCAGCCAAACGCCAGCCCCCGTTAGCGCGGCCACACCGCTGACGGGATCGCGGGGACGGCCAAGAACCGGCGCCCGGGGCCGGCCGCAGGCCCAGGATGGGGCGACGAGCCCGGGATGTGCGACAACCCAGGGCGCCTGGCTGCCCGGGGAGCGGCGAGCCGGGGCTGCAGCGTGGGCTCCCGCGATTACTGCTTCTTTTTGTTCAGGTAGTTCTCGGCGATCGAGCCGCTCTCGCCCTCTTCCGGCACGACCACCCATGCCAGCAGGTACACCAGCGCGGCCGCGCCGGCGCTGAGGACGGTGAGCACGGCGAACACGATCCGGATCAGGTTCGCATCGATGCCAAAGAACTGCCCGATACCTGCGCAGACCCCGGCGACCATCCGGCCGTCCCTGGGGCGTATCAACTGTTTCTGGCCATTTGTTCCGTTCATAGTCCGATCATGCCCCTCCGGCGGGCACCCAGTCAGCCGGAGGGACCGGGCGGGCGGGCGGCTCTGGCCGGTGGGGCGCACCGGTCCCGCGGCTGGCCGGGCTCCGCAGGCCAGCGGCCACGGCATACGCTGACGGATAGCAAAAAGAGAGGATCCGCCATGCCACCGTCCTCCCCGGCCCAGCGGCCAGGCTTCGACCTGCTTCAGATCGAGGACCAGCTCACCTCTGACGAGCGCCTGGTCAGGGACACCGTGCGGGCCTACACCGCGGAGAAGGTGATGCCGCACATCGCCGACTGGTTCGAGGCCGGCATCCTTCCCCGCGAGCTCGCACCTGAACTCGGGAAGATGGGCCTGCTCGGCATGCACCTGTCCGGGTACGGCTGCGCGGGCATGGGCCCGGTCGCGTACGGCGTGGCCTGCCGGGAGCTGGAGGCCGCCGACACCGGCCTGCGCAGCCTGGTCTCCGTGCAGGGCTCGCTGGCCATGTACCCGATCTGGCGGTACGGCTCGGACGAGCAGAAGGATGAATGGCTGCCGAGAATGGCCACGGGCGAGGCGCTGGGCGTTTCGGCCTCACCGAGCCGGACCACGGCTCGGATCCGGCGAGCACGACGACCAATGCCAAGCCGGACGGCACCGGCTGGGTGCTCTCCGGCACCAAGATGTGGATCACCAACGGCGCCATCGCCGACGTCGCGGTGGTGTGGGCCCGCACCCCGGACGGGATCCGCGGGTTCCTGGTGCCGCGCGGCGCGCGCGGGTTCACCTCCCGCAGCATCCACAAGAAGATGTCGCTGCGCGCCTCGGTCACCGCGGAACTGCACTTCGACGAGGTCAAGCTGCCCGCCGACG
>CAVXMG010000004.1:0-78826 GCA_963762735.1 uncultured Actinomycetes bacterium
CAGGCCAGCACCGCCCCGGGCCGAGGCCAGCACCGCCCAGGCCAGCACCGCCCCGGCCGAGGCCAGCACCGGGCCCGCCGATGCGGATCGGCCGGAACCCGCACCGTCGGCGCGGGAAGCGCGCCGGGCCAGGTCCCGGCGGGCCGCCGCGGACGTGCCTGCCGAACCCGACGCGGCCGACGAATGGATCAGCCTGCTCACCGCCGACCCGGTGGAGGAGTAAGCACCCGGGGCGGGTCAGAGGGTGACCTGGTAGGCAGGCTCGGCCCGGTCATCCGGCCGCAGTTCGGTGTGCTCCACCCGGCCCGCCGCCTGAACGTCGGGCAGCACCGCCAGTACGGCGTCCAGGTGGTCCCGCCGCGCCGTCACCACCAGCGTCCGCACCGGCGCCCGCATCGACACCCGGGCTCCCGACTTGGCTCCCCTGATCGCCGCGATGGCCCCGGACGCCGCGGCCAGCGACGCGGCGGCCAGCGAGGGCGTGCCCGGCGACGGCGTGCCCGGCGACGCCCCGGCCGGCAAGGCGGCCGCAGCAGGTGCCACCTCCTCCGGGGCCGGCCAGGCGGCGGTATGCACCGAGCCGTCCTGCCACCACGACCACACCTCTTCGGTGACGAACGGCAGGAACGGCGCGAACAGGCGGAGCATGACCGCGAGCGCCAGCCGCAGCGCGGCCCGGGCGCTGGCCCCGGGCCCCTCGCCCCGCTCGCCGTAGGCGCGGCCCTTCACCAGTTCCAGGTAGTCGTCGCAGAAGAACCAGAAGAACTCCTCGGCGGCCGTCAGCGCCCCGGTGTGGTCGTAGTCGTCCAGTGCCCGTGTGCACTGCCCGATCACCCCGGCCAGGCGCTCCAGCATCGCCACATCGAGCGGCTCGCCGATAGTGCTGGCCCGGGGGAGCGACCCCCCGGAACCCCCCGATGGCCCAAGCCCTCGTTCCTTCGTCACGAGGGCTTGGCCGTCCTGGCCACCGCCGTGATCGCCACGGTTCCCCTCCGGCGGTGCGAGGCCAAGCACGAAACGGCTGGCGTTAAGTATCTTGATCGCTAGCCGGCGGCCGACCCGCAACTGTGCCGGGTCGAACGTGACGTCCGCGCCGAGCCGGCCGCCCGCGGCCCAGTAGCGGACCGCGTCGCTGCCGTACTTGCGCAGCGAGTCCATGGGGGTGACCACGTTCCCCACCGACTTGGACATCTTCTTCCGGTCCGGATCCAGCACCCAGCCGGAGATCGCCGCGTGCCGCCACGGCAACTCGCCGCGCTCAAGATGGGACCGCAGCACCGTGTAGAACAGCCAGGTCCGGATGATCTCGTGGGCCTGCGGCCGCAGGTCCATCGGGTACACCCGGTCCAGCAGGTCGCCGTCCAGGGTCCACCGGGTGGCCAGCTGCGGGGACAGCGACGACGTGGCCCAGGTGTCCATCACGTCCGGATCCCCGGCGAACCCGCCCGGCTGGCCGCGCTGGCCGGAGGTGTAGCCCGGCGGGGTGTCGGCCGCCGGGTCCACCGGCAGCGTGCCGTCGGCCGGGAGGATCGGCGCGTCGTAACGCGGCTTGCCCTCGCCGTCCAGCGGGTACCACACGGGGATCGGCACGCCGAAGAACCGCTGCCTGCTGATCAGCCAGTCCCCGGCCAGGCCGGTCACCCAGTTCTCGTAGCGGACCCGCATGTGCGGCGGGTGCCAGCCGATTTGCTCGCCACGGGCCAGCAGCACCGCGCGCAACCGCTCGTCGTGGGCGCCGTTGCGGATGTACCACTGCCGGGTGGTGACGATCTCCAGCGGCTGGGTGCCCCTCTCGTAGAAGTTCACCGCATGCCGCACCGGGTCCGGGCCAGCCAGCAGGTCGCCGGAAGCGCGGAGCATCGCGGCGATCCGCTTGCGCGCCGCCTGCGCCGTGTCGCCCGCCAGTTGCCGGTAGGCGACGCGGCCCGCCCGGGACGCGATGGCCGCAGGCGGGCTGGCCAGTAGCCGCCCGTCCCGGCCCAGCACCGGCCGCGCGGGCAGCCGCAGGTCCCGCCACCAGGTGACGTCGTTGCTGTCACCGAACGTGCACACCATGGCGATGCCGGTGCCCTTGGCCGGGTCGGCCAGGTGGTGCGCGAGCACCGGCACCTCCACCTCGAACAGCGGGCTGCGCACGGTCGTCCCGGTCAGCGCGGCGTAACGCTCGTCCCCGGGATGGGCCACCAGCGCCACGCAGGCAGGCAGCAGTTCCGGGCGGGTGGTCACGACGGGGACGGGCTTCGCCGTCGGGGCGGCGGAACGCGATCGTGTGCGTCGCGCCGGCGATCTCGCGGTCCTCCACCTCGGCCTGGGCCACCGCGGTCTGGAACGTCACGTCCCACAGCGACGGCGCCTCGGCCAGGTAGGCCTCGCCCCTGGCCAGGTTGCGCAGGAAGGCGCGCTGGGAGATGGCACGGGAACCGTCGTCGATGGTCCGGTACAGGGTGGACCAGTCCACCGACAGCCCCAGCCGCCGCCAGACCTCCTCGAAGGCCTGCTCGTCCAGGTCGGTGAGCCGGTGGCACAGTTCGGTGAAATTGCGGCGGGAGATGGGCATCTGCTCGCCGCCGTTGCTGGCGGCGGGGAGAACCCCGGGTCGTAGGGCAGCGCCGGATCGCACCGCACGTGGTAGTAGTTCTGCACCCGGCGCTCGGTCGGCAGCCCGTTGTCGTCCCACCCGATCGGGTAGAACACCTGCCTGCCGCGCATGCGCTGATACCGCGCGACGATGTCGGTGTGGCTGAACGAGCAGACGTGCCCGATGTGCAGCTTCCCGCTGACGGTCAGCGGGGGAGTGTCGATGGCGAAAACCTCGCCACGCGACGCGGAGCGGTCAAACTTGTACTACGCCCGAGGTCTCCCACTGGCGAGACCACCTGTCCTCGATGCCGTCAAGCGAAGGCTTGTCCGGCACGAGGCTGGCCTGGCTGCGCTCCGGGCGCACGGGAGTCGGTACTCATGCCGCCAGCGTAGCAAAGTGCTAGCCAGAAGGACGCTCCGCTTTCTGGGGACACCCCAGACCCCGATGGCAGGAACCCGCTCCGTGACTTGGTCATCGGGCTTTGGCCTGTTCCTACTCCTGGGTCCAGTGCGGGCGGCGGAACATCAGGCCCAGCCGCTCATGCAGCGAGTCGCCGATCTCATCCAGCGAGCTGACCCGGTACACCGCGGCACCGTCGGGCGGCGGCAGCCGGTCCGCCTCGGCATCGTCGAGGCTGCACCTGATGCTCGTGATGGTGATCAGCTCGACCCGGCCGGCATCGATGAACCGCAGGCCCCAGTCGGTCGCGATCACGATCCCGTCGAAGATGTCCAGGTCAGGTATTTCGAGCACGTGTTCGAGCGTGCCGATCTCCTTGCCGGACCGGGTCAGTACCGGCGCGCCGGGCACCGCGGCCCGGTAGGAAACAGCCATTTGGGTCTCCATCTGGCGCCATCTCCTCCCCGAAGAGACTCGCTCGCTGTCCGAGGGGGTTCTTACCCGCTGGCGGCGTAATGCACCTGCGGAGCGGCAAACAGCAGGTCAACGGTCTGGGGCAAGTCCCTCCAGGATCTCGCCGGCCCGGGCCACGGCCCCGGCCGGGTCCACGTCGGGCGCGCCCACCAGCGGATCCCAGTTCAGGTCGTAGAAGACCTCGGTCACGCCCTGTTCCGCCAGCCACTGGGTGTCGGCGCGGATGTCGTCGAAACCGCCCGACAGCGGCACCCGGCCGCCTCCCTCCGGCACGGTCACCGGGGGGCCCCAGCGCACCACCCCGCGGCAGATGAAGCGCAGCGCGGCCGGGTCCCGGCCCGCGTCCGCCGCCGCGGCCCTGATCACCTCGATGCCCTCACCGATCCTGGACAGGTCGGCGCGGCTGGAGGTGATCCACCCGTCGGCCAGCCTGCCGACCCGCTGCAGCGCCCGCGGCACGGCCCCGCCGAGCAGCACCGGGGGGCCGGGGCGCTGCACCGGCAGCGGTGCCGCGCGGCCCGCAGGGACCGTGTAGTGCTCGCCGTGGAACTCGGCGACCCCGCCGGCCCACAGCCGGCGCATCACCTCGATGTACTCGGCCGTGCGGGCACCACGGCCCGGCATGACGGCATCGGCCGCGGCGAACTCCTCCGGCATCCAGCCCAGGCCGAGGCCCAGGTCCAGCCTGCCGTTCGACAGCACGTCCACCGAGGCGGCCTGCTTGGCCAGGTAGGCGGGAGCCAGGTAGGGCATGTTCACGACCGCGACCCCGAGCCGGATCCGGGAGGTCGCCGCCGCCGCGAAGCCCAGCGCGACCATCGGGTCAAGCACGCTGTGGTACACCGGCTCCATCGCCGAGCCCTCCGGCACAAGCAGCCGCTGAAATGTCCACAATGACCCGTAACCGGCCACTTCGGCCTCGGCGGCGAAACGGCTCAGGTACTGCGGAGTTGCCCAGGCGCCGGACACGGGCGCGCCGAAACCGATCCTCATGGGGACAACCTTAGGCACACCCTGGGGGTCGCCCTCGCGCCGCGGGTGGTGACCGTAGGCTGGGCGAGGCCGCCTTGGCCCTCCCCCCGTATCTTCCGGCCGAACGGAGCCCCCGTGGACAACGATCCCCACGCCTACATCGCCGCCTTGCGTAACTCCCATGAGCGGCTCGCCTCGGTGATCGAGGCCACGAGCGAGGACCAGCTCACCGGCCAGTCCTACGACCGGGAGTGGACCGTCGCGCAGGTGCTGTCCCACCTGGGCAGCGGTGCGGAGATCACGCTGTTGATGCTGGAGGCCACGCTGGCCGGTCAGCCGATGGACCGGGAGGCCATGGCCCCGATCTGGGACACCTGGAACGCCAAGACCCCGCAGCAGCAGGCGGCGGACTGCCTGCCCGCCGACGAGGCGCACATCAAGCGGCTCGAAGGGCTGACCGACGCGGAACTGGACGGGATCTCCGCCGACTTCTTCGGCATGAAGCTCGACGCGGCCGGCCTGGTCCGGATGCGCCTGTCCGAGCACGCCGTGCACACCTGGGACGTGGCGGTGGCCCTCGACCCCGCGGCCGAGGTAGCGCCGGACGCGGTGGAACTGCTCCTGGTACAGCTGCCGATGCTCGCCGGGTGGACCGGCCGCCCGGACGGGAAGCCGTTCCGGCTGCGGCTGCGCGGCACCGAGCCCGAGGCCGACTTCCTGCTGGATGTGGCGGACAAGGTGACCCTGGGCGCGTGGCCGGGCGAAGGCCCGGCGGGCGCCACCGCCGATGGCACGATCCAGCTGCCCGCCGAGGCGCTGCTGCGGCTGGTGTACGGGCGGCTCGACCCCGGGCACGCCCCGCCGATGGAGATCAGCGGGGACCCCGGGCTGCTCGACCGGGCCCGGGCGGTGCTCCCAGGACTCTGAGCCCTGCTAGCCCGGGGGAGCGACCCCCCGGAACCCCCCGGTGGCCTACGGCCCGGTTCCTCCGTCACCGGGCCGGGGCCTGCTAGCCCGGGGGAGCGATGCCTGGGGTTCAGCCGAGGGCCTGGGCGGCCAGCCCGGCTGCTTCCCTGGCGCAGCCCCAGGACAGGGTGACCCCGGCGCCGCCGTGGCCGTAGTTGTGCACCACAAGCGGGCCCGGTCCCGGCGGCTCCGCCTCGACCCGGACCTGCGGCCGGAACGGGCGCAGCCCGACACGGTGGCCGAGCACCCGGGCGCCGTTCACCCGCGGCTCGATCGCGGCGCAGTCGCGCAGAATCCGCTTGGCCACAGCCTGGACCGGCTCGGTGTTCCAGTCGCCGCCCACCTCGGTGCCGCCGAGTACCACGGTGTCCCCGTGCGGGAACAGGTACACCAGTTCCGTGGTGTCGTCGGGGAGCCCGATGAAGAACTCGGTCAGGCCCGGGTTCTCGGCGATCACCACCTGCCCGCGGAACGGCTTCAGCGCCGGGTCAGGTAGCAGGTCGCGGGCACCTGTCCCGGTGCAGTTGAGCACGGCACGGGCACCGTGCTCGGCGCCTGCCGCAGGCAGCGAGCCGACCGTGCCAGCCTCCAGGCGTCCTCCCGCGGCCTCGAACCGGGCGTGCAGGTAGCCCAGGTACGTGGGCATGTGCACCAGCGGCGCGGAGTACCGCCAGCCACTGGCGAAGCCGGGGGGCAGGTCCCCGGCGCGGCTCGGGGCGGCGCCCAGGTCGCTCATCCAGCCCGGGGGCGCCGCAGGGGCACCGTCGGGCGGGCCGGCCGGGGGCGGGGCGCCACGGGTCCCTTCCACGCCGCTCAGGGTCCGCACCCCGGCCGCCGGGTCGGCGGCCAGTTCCCGGAGGACGGCCAGGGTCTCCCGGCCCCACCGGTCCACCCGGGGGCTCTCCTCGACCAGGTGCGGCCCCCAGATCGCCCCGGCGACCGACGAGGTGGTCTGTCCCGGGGGAGTGGCCGCGCGGATGAGCACCCGCGCCCCGGACTCGGCAAGGCAGATAGCCGTGGTGAGCCCGCTCACCCCGGCGCCCACCACGAGGACGTCGCAATCGCTGTTCGGCACGCCACGACCGTAGCGCGTGCCTGCGCAGCGTCGCCCGCAGCCCGGCTTACGGGTAGCTGGCGGCCGGCCGAAGGCCACGCCGACCGTGAGCGGGTCGGTCACGGTGACGCTTGGCATGGCGGCGATGGCGTTGACGATCTGCTGCCAGTCGGAGTAGCAGTACCGCTCGTCGTCGTTGGTCCAGTGCAGCGACGGGTTCGACGAGGTGCAGTCCCAGCGGGTCACGTTGTGCGAGTAGCCCGGGTTGCTGCCGGTGACCAGGATGTAGGCCTGGAGGGTGAACCACTGTCCGGGCTGGAGCGCCTGGATCTTGGCGATGATCGTGCTCGGCTGGTCGTAGCGCAGAGTGACCGTTCGCCCCCGAGGTGACGGTGTAGCACGGCGCGGTCTGGACGTGGCAGGCGCCGCCATTGACGGCCTCGGTCTGCTGCCAGTACGGCGGGGTGGTGCCGTCCGCGGCGGGGGTCGTGCCCGACTTGTTGTAGGTGCGTCCCCAGGCGAAGCAGTTCGCCCCGTAATCGCCTGCAGCGCGACCGGGTGGAGTCTGCACCCCGGGGTAGGCGATGAGCCCGTGCCCGCCGGGCAGCCCCTGACCGTCGAGGGCGGCCGCGGAACCGCAGGTTTCCGCGTACGACTGAGTCGGCGTCAGCTTGCCGAGCTGGGACGGGTACGTCGCGGTGTGGGATACGAACGACCAGCCGAAATTCTGCGCGAGGTCGGCCGCGTCGGCCCAGGACGAGGTGAGCGAGTCGCCGTAGTGCGTGCAGTCCGGGACCGTCGCCTGGGTCACCCCGGTGGCCAGGGTGCCGGTGCCGGTCATCCCCAGCGAGCGGAGGTAGGGCGCCACCATCGTGTCCAGCGGCGCGATCCCGCTGTCATCGGGCACGCAGTTGTCGGCCGCATCGATCTCGGTGCGGGAGAACAGCAGCGTCACATACGGCCCGGCGGTGGCCGGGTCGCCGGCCCGGGCCGCGGACTCGCGTGCGCGCGGCCCGGCGGCGCGTGCCCGCGGGCCCGCCCGTCCGGCCGTGGCCGGCCGACCGCCTGGCGCTGGCCGCCGGGTCGAGCCGGAGATCATCCGGACCCGGTTGTTGCCGGAATCGGTCACCAGCACGTTTCCACTGCCGTCGACCGTCACGCCCTGCGGGTAGTGCAGCGTGGCGCTGGTGGCCTGGCCGCCGTCGCCGGAGAAGCCCTGGGCTCCGGTGCCGGCGATCGTGTAGATATCGCCGCTGGTCATCGGCTGGCCGTAGTAGCTGCCGTCGCTGGACGCCACGACCCGGACCCGGTTGTCGCCGTAGTCGGCAATGACCAGGTTCCCGGTGGCGTCCACGGTCACGCTGGCCGGGACGGTGAGCCCGGCGCTGGTGGCCGGGCCGCCGTCGCCGGAGAAGCCCTGGGCGCCCGTGCCGGCGATCGTATAGATGTTCCCGGCAGTCATCGGCTGGCCATAGAACGTGCCGTCGTGGCCGGCGACCACGCGGATCACGTTGTTGCCGGTGTCCGCGATGACCAGGTTCCCGGCGCTGTCCGCCGTCACGTCCTGCGGGTAGTAGAGCGCGGCGTTGGTGGCCGGGCCGCCGTCGCCGGTGTACCCGGCGCCGCCGGTGCCGGCGATCGTGTAGATGTCGCCGGCGGTCATCGGCTGGCCGTAGAACGTGCCGTCATGGCCGGCGACCACCCGGATCACGTTGTTGCCGCTGTCGGCGACGACCAGGTTCCCGCTGGCGTCCGTCGTGACGCTGGCCGGGGCGCTCAGCCGGGCGCTGCGGCGGGCCCGCCGTCCCCGGTGTACCCGGCGGTGCCGGTGCCAGCGACGGTGTAGATGTCGCCAGCGGTCATCTGCTGGCCGTAGAACGTGCCGGTGACGCCCGCCACGACCCGGATCCTGTTGTTGCCAGTGTCGGCGAGCACTAGGTTCCCGGCCGCGTCCACGGCGACCCCTGCCGCGCGGTTGAGCTTGGCCGCGGTCGCGGGGTGGCCGTCGCCGGAGAAGCCCTGGGTGCCGGTGCCGGCGATCGGTGTAGATGTCGCCGGCGGTCATCGTCTGGCCGTAGAACGAACCGGAGGCAGCGGCGATCACCCGGATCCTGTTGTTGCCGGTGTCGGCGATGACCAGGTTCCCGGCGGCGTCCACAGTGGCCCCGTAGGGAAGGCTGAGCCGGGTCGCGGTGGCCGGCCCGGCGTCGCCGATCAGCCCCTTGGGGTTGCCCCCGGCGACGGTGTAGATGTCGCCTGCGGTCATCTGCCTGCCGTAGAACGTTCCGGTGCCGGCCGCCACCACTCGCACCCGGTAGTTGCCGGTGTCGGCGACCACGACGGTTGCCGCTGCCGTCGACCGTGAGGCTCTGCGGGGCGTTCAGTTCGGCACGGGCGGCGGGGCTCCCGTCGCCGGTGTACCCGGCGGTGCCGTTGCCGGCGATCGTGTAGATGTCGCCTGCGGTCATCTGCTTGCCGTAGAACGTGCCGGTGCCGGCCGCCACCACCCGGACCGCGCTGTTGCCGGTGTCGGCGATCAGCAGATTGCCTGCGGCGTCCACCGCTACCCCGGCCGGGACGCTGACCTGTGCGCTTGTGGCCGGGCCGCCGTCGCCGGCATACCCGGCGGTGCCGGTGCCGGCGATCGTGTAGATGTCGCCGCCGGTCATCGGCTGGCCGTAGAACGTGCCGTCGTGGCCGGCGACCACCCGGATCGCGTTGTTGCCGGTGTCGGCGATCAGCAGGTTCCCGGCGGCGTCCACGGTCAGGCCCTCAGGGTCGTCCAGGCTGGCGCTGGCGGCCGGGCCGCCGTCGCCGGCATACCCGGCGGTGCCGTCCCCGGCGATGGTGTAGATGTCGCCGCCGGTCATCGGCTGGCCGTAGAACGTGCCGTCGTGGCCGGCGATCACCTGGACCCGGTTGGCGGAGTTGCTCGCGATCACCAGGTTGCCCGCGGTGTCAACCGCCACGCTGGCCGGGTCGCTGAGCTGGGCGCTGGCCGCGGGGCCGCCGTCGCCGGAGTACCCGTAGGTCCCGGTCCCGGCGACCGTGTAGATGTCGCCGCCGGTCATCGGCTGGCCGTAGAACGTGCCGCTGGCAGCCGCCGCCACCCGGATCCGGTCGTTGGCCACGTCGGCGATCACCAGGTTGCCCGCGGCGTCCTCGGCCACCGCGCAGGTGTCCACCGAGGTGCTGGCCGCCGGGCCGCCGTCACCGAACGGCCCGCTGGCCGCGGTGCCCACCGGCGTGGTCAGCCTGCCGGATGCCGGGTCGATACTGCGCACGGTCCAGTTGTCGGCGACGAGAAGCTGCCCCTGGCCGAACGAGACGCCGCACGGTGAGCTGGTGGTGCCCGCGATCGGCGTGGACACGCCCAGGTTCACGCTTGTGCCCGCTGCCGGGCCGCCCACGCCCCCGGCAACCGTGGAGATCGTCCCGTCCGGGGCCGCGGCCCCGGCTGCCCGGGCCGCGGAGGCTCCCGCGGTCAAGCCGCGAGATGCTTCGCCCGTGCGTGCCGCCGCGGCGCTCGTCCCGGCTCCGGCCAGCACCGTCATCCCCGCCGCAAGAGCGGCCGACGTCAGGATCGCCGCACCGGCTGGCCCGAGAACGCGCACGCGGGCATGCCATTCGAGGCTCATGGGATGACCCCCCCAGGTCGTCCGCTCCAGCACCGACGGTGCCGCCGGGAGCATGAATGTCCCCGCCTGAGCGGCGCCCGAGCGAGGACTAGATGACATCTTCGCTGCTAAATGATGTCCGTTAGCCCAATTCGGGTGAATCATAGAGGTGTTTTGTCGGCTATCACCCGGTTTCTGTAGGCTTTCGTGACGGACCTTCAGCACTATGTAACCCTGCGGATAGGGCAGGCGGCCGGGTCACCGGACGGCCGCGAGGAATGGCGCAACTGGATCCTGCGCCGCCAGCCCGGCGGGCAGGCGGTCGGCTAAATCCAGGCCACGATCACCGGCGAGCAACTCTGGCTGCGGGACCGGCCCGCGGCGCGGTAGCGACGGCACCGGCCCGGACAGGCGGCGGCTCCGCCGGTCCAGGCCGGGTTACAGGTCGATCCGGCGGGTTCCGGCGCGGTGCCGGGCGGCCAGGCCGAGGTAGGTCTGCACGGCGTCGGCGATCCGCTCCTGCTGGCGCCGCCCGGCCTCCGCCCTGATGGTGGCGGGCACGCCCACGGCAAGCGCACCCGCAGGGACCACCATGTCCTCGCGGATCAGCGCCGCCGCGGCGACCACGGCCCCTGCCTCCACCCGGGCCCGGTTCAGCACCAGGGAGCCGGAGCCGATGAGGCAGCCGTCCTCCACCACGCATCCTTCGAGGTGCGCCCGGTGCCCCACCACGCAGTCGGCGCCGATCACGGTCGGCCATTCCCTGGTGGTGTGGATGATCGTGCCGTCCTGGACGGAGGTACGGGCGCCCACCCGGATCAGCCCGTGATCGCCACGCAGCACCGCGCCCGGCCACACCGAAGAACCCGCGCCGAGCTCCACGTTGCCGATGATCACCGCGTCCGGGTGCACGAAGGCCTCCGGGTCGATGGCCGGAACCTGGTCGTCGAGCGCGTAGACGGGCACGCGGTCACTCCCCGGGCTTGCCGAAGTGCCGCGCGACCACTTCACGCACCACGACGCGCTGGATCTTGCCGGTGGCGGTCTTGGGCAGCGCGTCCAGGGCAAGCACCTGGCGGGGCCGCTTGAACGTGGCGAGCCCTTCCCGGCAGAACGCGATGAGCCCGTCGGCATCCACGGACTGCCCCGGCGCGGCCACCACGCACGCGACGACCTCCTCAAGCCCGGCGTCGTTCCGGTGGCCGACCACCGCGCACTCCGCCACCGCCGGGTGCTCGAGCAGGCGTCCCTCCACCTCCATCGGGGATACCCAGATGCCGCCCGCCTTGATCATGTCGTTGGACCTGCCCAGGCAGGTGTAGAAGCCGTCCGCCGAGCGGGTATAGGTGTCGCCGGTGCGCAGCCACTCGCCCTGGAACACCTCCCGGGTGGTGGCGGTGCGGCACCAGTAGCCGGTGGCGATCGAGTCGCCGCGGACCAGCAGGTGGCCCGGCTCCCCGTCGGCGACCGGTCCGCCGGTCTCGTCCACCAGCCGGGCCTGATAGCCGGGCACCACGGTCCCCGACGTCCCCGGGCGCACCTCGCCGGGCCTGTTGGAGATGAAGATGTGCAGCGCCTCGGTGGAGCCCAGGCCGTCGATGATGTCCACGCCGTACCGGCCGGTGAACCGCCGGTAGATCTCGGCAGGCAGCGCCTCACCGGCCGAGGTGGCCAGCCGGACCGTGGCGAACGCCTCCGCCGGGGCACCGGCGTTCAGCAGCGCGGCGAAGAACGCCGGGCCGCCGAAGAACAGGGTGGGCCGGTCGGCGGTCAGCCGTTCGGCCGCCCCGGCGGGTGTCGCCCGCGCCGGATCCAGCACGGCGGTGGCGCCTGCCGAGAACGGGAACAGCAGCGAGTTGCCAAGGCCATAGGCGAAGAACAGCTTGGCGACCGAATAGCACCTGTCGTCCTGCCTGATGCCGAGCACCTGGCGGGCATAGGTCTCGCAGACCCGGGCCACGCTGCCGTGGCGGTGCATAGCCGCCTTGGGCCTGCCGGTGGTCCCCGAGGTGTACAGCCAGAACGCCGGCGAATCGAACCATGTGCGATACGGCGCGGCGGGGCCGGCCGCCTGCCCGGCGGCGAGCAGGTCCGTCCAGGGCCGGACGCTCACCCCGCTGGCAATATCGCTGTCCGGAGCCCCGAGCCGCCGATGAGCACCAGCGTGGCCGCCTCGGGCGACAGGTGCATGGCCGCCCGGGCCACGGCGGCGCACTCGGGGGTGGCCACCACCACCCGGGCCCGGCTGTCGGCCACCAGTTCGCCCAGTTCCTCCGCCCGGTACATGGTGGACACCGGCACCGGGATGGCGCCCATCCGCAACAGCGCGCAGAACGTGACGACGGTCTCGGGCCGGTCGGTGGCCACCAGGAGCACCCGCTCCTCCGGCCGTACCCCCGCTGCCTGGAAACCGGCCGCCAGCTCCGCGGCCCGCGCCGCCAGCTCGGCGTACGTCAGCGAGCCCGCCGGGCCCGTGATGGCCAGATGCCCGCCCAGGCCAGCCTGGACCTGACGGTCGACGAGATAAACGCAAGCGTTGAACGACTCCACCGGCATGGCCCGATCCGATCAGCGGCGAACACGACGGGACATATCCTCCACACGCCGCCGGCGCATCGTCAATGCGGTGTTGGCCCGGGGGAGCGACCCCCCGGAACCCCCGATGGCCTACGGCCCGGTTCCTCCGTCACCGGGCCGGGGCCGTGCTGGTCTGGGGGAGCGACCCCCCTGGAACCCCCCGGTGGCCCGTGCTGGTCCGGGGGAGCGACCCCCGGAACCCCGGTGGCCTACGGCGTTGACGGCGCTGGGCGCGCGGCGCGATCCTGTAACCGATTGCGACCGTCGGGCCGTGGTCACGAGCGGAAGTACCTGGCTGCGGAATCGGAGAGCACGTGCACGGGCCCCGGCTCGATCCGTGGCCGCCGCAAAGCGACGGCGGCGCGTTCGCCCGTGCCGCCGGGCTGATCGCCGTCGCCGAGGACCTGGCCTGCGAGTTCTCGCTGCGACCTCTGCTTGAGCGGATCCTGCGGCGGTGCACCGAACTGCTCGGCTGCGACGCCGGGTCGATCTGCAGCGTGGACGAGGCGGCCGGCACCTACCGCAAAGAGGCCGACATCGGCGTGGCCTGCCAGTCCGGCCGGGTCTTCCCGCTCACCGAGGGCATGACCGGGGCCGTGGTGGCGCGCCGCGGCCCGGTCTGGTTCGCCCGTTACTCGGACGTGCCGGGCGGCCACGTCGCGCCGGAGGAACGGGCGGCACTGCGCGGGGTGATCGGGGTACCGCTGGAATGGCGCGGGCGCATCATCGGGGCGTGCATCGTGTTCAGCCGGGACGATGCGCGCACCTTCGGGGCCGACGACGCCGAACTGCTCAGCCTGTTCGCCAAGCATGCCGCGATCGCGCTGGCGAACGCCCGGATGCACGAGGCGGCCGAGGAGCGGGCCAGGGCCGAGGCCACGGCGGCGGAACGCGACCGGCTGCTGGCGGAGGTGCACGACACGCTGACCCGGCGGCTGGTCAGCATCCAGGTGCACCTGGATGCCGCCCGGCGCGAGCTCGGCCCGGAGGCGGCCGGGGCGGCGGGCATCGGCGAAGCAAGCGCGGCGGCCAGGGAGGCCCTGGCCGAGGCGCGGCTGACGCTGCTCGGGCTGGCCGCCTCGCCGCTGGACGGGCAGCCGCTTGACGCCGCGCTGCGCGCCGAGGCGGCCTGGGCGGAGAGCATCGGGCGGCTGGAGGTGCGGGTGGTGACCGCGGGACCGCCGGTCCCGGTAGAAGCGAGGCTCGCCCGCGAGGTGGTCGGGGTGGCTCGCGAGGCGCTGACGAACATTGTCAGGCACGCCCAGGCGCACAGCGTCCGGCTCGGGCTGCTGTACGAGGACGGCGCGGTGTCGCTGCTGGTGCAGGACGACGGCCAGGGCTTCGACCCGAAGTCGGGGTGGCATCCGGAGCGCTATGGCCTGCGCGCCATGAGCGACCGGGCCAGGAACCTGGGCGCGACGATCGAGGTCGACTCGGTGCCGGGCTGGGGCACCCGGATCCGCGCCCGCTTCCCCTACCAGCGGGACCCGCAGCAGCCAGGCCCGCGGCTGCGGGTGCTGGTGGCGGCGGGCCGGCCGGTGCTCCAGGCGGGCCTGGCCCGCCTGCTCACCTGGACCGAACCGGGGATCGAGGTGGTCGGCGAGGTCGGCACGGCTGCCGACGCGGCGCAGGCGTGCGCGTCGCTGCGGCCCGACGTGGCGCTGGTGGACCTGGGCCTGACGGCCGGTGCCATGCCAGGCGTGACCGCGCTGCTGCTGCGCGACAGCCCGCAGCTTGCCGTGGTGGGGATCTGCGAGCCCGGGGACGACGAGCAGGTCGCCGGCGCGGTGCGGGAGGGGGCGCGGGGCTGCGTGGCGGCCGGCGCGGACGGCCCGGAACTGGCGCGTGCCGTGGTGGCCGCGGGCCGGGGCCAGGCGATCCTGTCCGGCCCGGTGCTGCGGCAACTGCACCGCGGGCTGCGCGCCGAGGACGGCGAGGCGGCGCTGACCGAGCGCGAGCGCGAGGTCCGGGTGCTGATGGAGCAGGGCCTGCCCGACAAGATCATCGCCGAGCGGCTGGTGCTGTCGGTGAAGACGGTGGAGAAGCACGCGGGTTCGGTGCTGCGCAAGACCGGCGCCCGCAACCGCACCGAGCTTGCGGCGCTGGCCGGTCGCTCCCGGCCCAGGTAACCCGGGCCGCGGGGTAGGGGAAGTCCTCCCCCGATTTGGGGGTTTCCACCGATCCGTTCCACAGGCCCGCGCGCGTAGGTTCGCCTTGTCCCGGTGAGGAGTGGCATGCCTGTCGTCGCGCTGAAGCAGATCGTCGACCGGGCATTCGCCGAGCGTTACGGTGTCGCCGCGATCAACGTGGTCAACGACCTGACCATGGAGGCGGTGCTCGCCGCCGCGGTCGCCGAGCGCGCCCCGGTGATCGTCCAGACCTCGGTCAAGACCGTCCGGTCCATCGGCCTGGACCTGCTGTTCGCCATGTGGCGGGAGATGACCGCGGGCATCGAGGTGCCAGTCAGCCTGCACCTCGACCACTGCCCGGACCGGGAGTTCATCAGCGCCTGCCTGCGCAAGGGCTGGAACTCGGTGCTGTTCGACGCCTCCGCCCTGCCGGTCGAGGAGAACCAGCGGCAGACCGTGGAGGTGGTCGCCGAGGCACGGACCTACGGCGCGAACGTGGAAGGGGAGATCGAGTCCATCACCGGCGTGGAGGACGGCGTCGGCTCCGACGAGGAGTCCCGGCGCCAGTCCCTGCCGGTCGCGCTCGAGTTCATCAGGACCACCGGCGTGGACGTGTTCGCCCCGGCGATCGGCAACGCGCACGGCGTGTACCGGTCCGAGCCGAAGCTGGACGCCCAGCGGGTCTCCGACATCGTCGCCGCCCAGCCGGTCCCGATCGCGCTGCACGGCGGCACCGGCTTGACCGACGCCCAGTTCAGCGACCTGATCGCGCGTGGCTGCGCCAAGGTGAACATCTCCACCGCGCTCAAGCGGACCTACATGAAGTCCAGCCTGGACTTCCTGCGCCAGGCGGAGGAGCGCGACGCCTGGGACCCGCCGTCGCTGTTCACCGCCACCCGGGCCGCGGTGCTGCAGCTAGCCGCCGACCACATGCGCCGCTTCGGCAGCGTGGGCAAGGCCTGGTGAGCCCCGCGTGGCCGACCGGGCGGCACGGGCTCTGATCTTCGACTGTGACGGGGTGCTTGCCGACACCGAGCGGTACGGCCACCTGGTGGCCTTCAACCAGGTGTTCGAGGAGTTCGGGCTGCCGGTCCGGTGGAGCCCGGCGGAGTACAAGGAGAAGCTGCGCATCGGCGGTGGCAAGGAACGCATGGCCAGCCTGCTCACACCGGAGTTCGTCGCGGCGGCCGGCCTGCCGGCCGATCTCGCGGTCCAGCGGACCATGCTGGCCACCTGGCACCGCCGCAAGACGGAGATCTATACCGGTCTTGTCACGGCCGGGGCGGTACCGCCCCGGCCTGGCATCGCCCGGGTGGTGGCGCAGGCGCTGGACGCGGGCTGGCGGCTGGCGGTCGCCTCCACCTCGGCGGAGGAGTCGGTCACCGCGACCCTGGAGCGGGCGGTGGGGCCCGAGCGCGCCCGGGAGATCATGGTGTTCGCCGGCGACGTCGTCGCGCACAAGAAGCCGGCCCCGGACATCTACCTGCTCGCACTGGACTGGACCGGCCTGCCGGCCGGGCAGGTGCTTGTCGTCGAGGACTCGCGCAACGGCCTGCGGGCCGCAACCACGGCCGGCCTGGCCTGCGTGATCACGGTGAACGACTACACGGTGGACGAGGACTTCGGCGAAGCGGCCCTGGTGGTCTCCTCGCTGGGTGACCCAGAGGGAGAGCACACGACCGTGCTCGCCAACCACAGCGGGGCTGCCCCCGGGGACTGGGTCACCCTGGAAGACCTGGCCGCATGTTTCCCTGACCAAGGAGCCGTCATGCCCACAGCAAGCCTCGGCGACGTGGAGGTCGTCGTGCGCACGATCGCGCAGGTGGCGGTCGACAACGAGAAGTACTTCGGTGACCTGGACGCCGTGGTCGGCGATGGCGACTTCGGCTACTCGATGGCGCGCGGGTTCGAACTGGTGCTGCGCGACTGGGACAGCTTCGACCGCACCGACATCGGCACCTTCCTCAAGAAGGTCGCCCTGGTCATCACCAGCCGCATCGGCGGCACCTCCGGCCCGCTCTGGGGCACCGCGTTCCTGCGCGCCGGGGTGACCGCCGGTACCGCCACCAAGCTGGAGCCCGCCCAGATCGTCGCCATGCTCCAGGCCTCGATCGGGGGCATCAAGGCCAGGGGGCAGTCCGACGTGGGGGACAAGACGCTGCTCGACGCCCTGGTTCCCGCGGTGGACACGATCGAGGAGCAGATCAGCCAGGGCCACGACACCGGGACCATAGTGCGCGCGGCGGCGGCCACCGCGCGCGAGCGCGCCGAGGCGACCCGGCCCATGCAGGCGATGCGTGGCCGGGCCAGTTACACCGGCGAGCGCAGCATCGGCACGCTGGACGCCGGTGCCGTCGCCGTAGCCGTGATGTTCGAAGCACTTGCCAATCTATGGCCGGAGCACCCGGCCCAGACCTGACTGCGCCTGGAGGTGGCGGCGTGAAGAAGTTCGTCAACAACCCGCGGGAATTCGTACCGGAGATGCTCAAGGGCATCGCCCTGGCCAACCCGGGCACGCTCAAGTACGTCCCGGAGTTCAACCTGATCATGCGCACCGACGCGCCCCGCGACGACAAGGTCTCGGTGATCCAGGGGTCCGGGTCCGGGCACGAGCCGGCCCACGTGATGGTGGTCGGCAGGGGCATGCTCGACGCCGCCTGCCCCGGTGACGTGTTCGCCGCGCCGCCGATGGACTACGTGCTGGAGACCAGCAAGCTGCTGGCCTCGCCCAAGGGCGTGCTGCACATCGTGAACAACTACACCGGCGACCGGATGGCCTTCGAGATGGGCAAGGAGATGGCCGAGGCGGACGGCATCACGATCGGCACGCTGCTGGTCGACGACGACGTCGCGGTCAAGGACTCCACCTACACCGTGGGCCGCCGCGGGGTGGCCGGCAACTTCTTCGTGATCAAGGCGGTGGGCGCCGCCTCCGAGCGCGGCGCGGAACTCGACGACCTGCTGCGCATCGGCAACAAGGTCAACTCGGTCACCCGGACCATGGGCATGGCGCTGACCTCGTGCACGCCGCCGGCCAAGGGCTCGCCGCTGTTCGACCTCGGCGACGACGAGATGGAGATGGGCGTCGGCATCCACGGCGAGCCGGGCCGCCGCAGGGAGAAGCTGGCCAGCGCGAACGAGATCGTGGACGAACTGCTCGAGGCGGTGGTCACCGACCTGCCGTTCGGCCAGGGCGACGACGTCGCGCTGATGGTCAACGGGCTCGGCGGCACCCCGATCAGCGAGCTGTACCTGCTGTACGGGTATACGCACGAGCAGCTCGCCAAGCGGGGCATCAACGTCCGGCGCAACTACGTCGGCAACTACTGCACCTCGCTGGACATGGCGGGCACCTCGATCACGCTGTCCCGGCTCGACCCCGAGATCAACGAGCTGCTCGACGCGCCCGCCGAGATCGCCATCAGGACGTTCTAGAGGGGGGCACGTCCTGACGGCCGGGGGGGGACGGCCCGGTGACGGAGGAACCGGGCCGCAGGCCAGCGGGGGGTTCCGGGGGGTCGCCCCCCCGGGCCAGCAAGGCCCCGGGCACGCGGCGCGCCGATCGGGCAGACCCGGTGCGCCGCGCGCCCGGTCAGCATCAGGCTCAGAATCGGACGTAGGAGTAGTCCAGCGGCTGGCCGTTGATGCCACTGCGCGGCGGGGCCAGCCAGGCGGCGATCTTCCCCGGCTCGTACACCGGGCGCATCAGCGACTCCACGTGTACCTTGTCGGCCGGCGTGGGCAGCCACGACGGGCTCCCGGCCGCCCAGGCGGCGGCATCGGTGATCTGGCCGCCGGGCGTGACGTGGCAGCCGGCGAACGCGCCGACCTTCCTGTTGAACCCCACGTGCGGCAGGGCCAGCCGGTGCCCGGCGATCCCGTGGCTGTCCAGGAGCCGGTTCCACCGGGTCACCCCGGTCTCGCAGTCCCTGATGTACGCGGTGCGCAGGTCGTGGTTGAGCGCGGTGAGCGCGGGCAGCTCGCCGGTCACGATGCGGTCGCCGTCGGGCCGCTCGGTGACGGTCACCGCGGTGGTGAGCACATGGTCGTCGTCGCGGCGGTCCTCCTGCCAGCGGCCCTTGAGCCCGGTGGAGTAGTAGTTGGCCACGTTGGTCGAGGTCTCGCCGCCGAACAGGTCCAGGCTGACGCTGTAGTGGAAGTTCAGGTATTTCTGAATCACGTCGAGCGGGATGCCGCCGTGCCTGGCGATGTCGCCGGTGTCGTGCTCGCGCATGAGCTGTGCCGTGCGCTCCACCACCCGGTCCACGCCCGTGGTGCCCACGAACATGTGGTGCGCCTCTTCCTTGAGCATGAACTCACACGTCCGCGACAGCGGGTCGAACGCGCTCTCCTTCAGCGTGCCGAGCTGGTATTTCCCGTCCCGGTCGGTGAAGTAGGTGAACATGAAGAACGACAGCCAGTCCGGGGTTTCCTCGTTGAACGCGCCGAGGATGCGCGGCGAGTCCGCGCTGCCGGAGTTGCGCAGCAGCAGCGCCTCGGCCTCGTCCCGGCCGGCCCGGCCGAAGTAGGCGTGCAGCAGGTACACCATGGCCCACAGGTGCCTGCCCTCCTCCACGTTCACCTGGAACAGGTTGCGCAGGTCATACAGGCTGGGCGCGGTCAGGCCGAGGCGGCGCTGCTGTTCCACCGAGGCGGGCTCGGTGTCGCCCTGCACCACGATCAGGCGCTGCAGGCTGGCCCGGTGCTCGCCAGGGACCTGCTGCCAGGCCGGTTCGCCCTTGTGCTGGCCGAACCCGATCCGCCGGCCGGCGTCCCGCTCGGCCAGGAAGATCCCCCACCGGTAGTCGGGGAGCCGTACCCGGTCGAAGTGGGCCCAGCCGGCCCGGCCCACGTCCACCGCGGTGCGCAGGTACACGTCCTGGGTCGGCAGGGTGGGCCCCATCTCGCCCCACCACTGCAGGAACCGGGGCTGCCAGGACTCCAGCGCCCGCTGCAGCCTGCGGTCCTCGGCCAGGTCGACGTTGTTGGGGATGCGCTCGGAGTAGTCGATCGACATGAGAAGCCCCTCAGGCTCGGTTGCGGTCGAACACGCCCGCCTGCCCGGTGCCGTAACGGCGCAGGGCGCCCTCGGGACCGGACGCGTTCGGCCTGGTGAACACCCAGTTCTGCCAGGCGGACAGACGGCCGAAGATCTTGGTCTGGGGTGTTTCCTGGCCGGCGAACCGCAGGTTCGCCTCCATCCCGGTGAGCGCGTCGGGGCTGAGCGAGGCGCGCTCCTCGCAGGCGATGCGGATCTCGTCGTCCCAGTCCAGCTCGTCCGGGGCGAACGTGACCAGGCCGAGGTCCAGGGCCTCCGCGGCCTCGACCGGGCGCCCGGCGTGCTGCTCCAGCTTGGCCACGTGGCCCGGATCGGCGAGGAACCGGGATGCCAGCCTGGTCAGGCCGTTGGCCATGGGGAACGCGCCGAAGTTGGCGGCGGACAGGACGATCGCGGCGGGCTGGAGGGGCTCGGGGGCGTCCTGCGGGCCCAGATCGCTGTCGGCCAGGCCGTTCAGCATGAATTGCCGGTCGCAGGCGAGGGCAAGCTCGAGCAGCGGGCCGGCGAAGCAACTGCCCGGCTCGATCAGCGCGAACAGGCTGCGGCTGGTCACGTCCAGCCGCCGCAGCGTGCGCTTGGCGAAGTGCCGGATCTCGCCGGCCAGCCAGTCCTGGCCCGCGGCGTCGGCCAGCAGGCGCTCGTACGCAAGCACCGCCCCGGCGTCGCCTGAGGTCTTGATCAGCCAGGTGCCGAGCCCGGTCTCGTTGCTGCGCAGCCACAGGATGAGGTCGTCCAGTTCCCTGGTCACGGCCAGCGGCCAGAACCCGGCGCCCCGCTCGCGCGCGGCAGCCATGCCGTCCGGCGCCGCCTCGCGCGGGCCGCGGACCGTGATGGTGACCAGGCCGGCCGCCCGGTCGAGGCCGGCGGTCACGTGCGGGTAGGCGATCGCGTCTTCCGCTACCGAACGATCGAGCGGGGCCAGCGTGACGCCCGGGCCACCTGGCGCCCGGCGGGACCTGGCGGCGGCGGCGCGGGCCCGTTCGCGCACCGTGTCGGCGAACCTGCTCGGCGGCGCGATCGCGTCGACCAGGCCCCACTCAAGTGCGGTCTTGGCGCGCACGCCCTCGCTGCGGGTGGCCACGACGTCGGCGAGGTCCTTGCGGACCATGCGCTTGTCCACCAGCCGGGTCAGCCCGCCGGTACCGGGCAGCACCGCGAGCAGCGGCACCTCGGGCAGGGACACCGCGGCGCTGCCGTCGTCGACCATGACGATCTCGTCGCAGGCCAGGGCTAGCTCGTAGCCGCCGCCCGCGGCGTTCCCGTTGACCGCGGCCAGGTAGGCCTGGCCGGAGTCGGCGCCCGCCTCCTCGATCTCGTTGCGGGTCTCGTTGGTGAACTTGCAGAAGTTCACCTTCCAGGCATGGTCGGCCTGGGCCAGCATCCGGATGTTCGCCCCGGCGCAGAACACCTTGTCCAGGCCGCTGGTGAGCACGACCGCGCGGACCTCGGGGTGGCTGAACCGCAGCCGCTGGACCGCGTCGTGCAGCTCGATGTCCACGCCGAGGTCGTAGGAGTTCAGCTTCAGCTCGTAGCCGGGAGCGATGCCGCCGTGCTCGTCGGCCTGGAGCAGGATGCGCGCGATCTCGCCGTCGATCTCCAGCCGCAGGTGCCGGTAACGGGCGGGTTCTGTGCCGAAGTCAACGGGTGCCATCTCGCTCCCTCGGGGGAGTCCTAGTGCCGTTTCCCCTAGTTTCTACAATTCGGTAGCGTTACGTCAAATATTTGTGGCAGTTTTGCGGATCCGCGGGTAGACGGCCAGCGCGTTGCCCGCGAGCACCCCTGAGAGCACGTCGTCGTCCAGGCCGAGCGCGGCCATCCCGCGGGCGTTGCGGGCGATCCCGGGCACGCCCGGCCAGTCCGTGCCGAAGATGAACTTGCGGGCGAGCCGGCGCAGGTCGAAGCGCGCGTAGTAGTGGGGGAGGCGCTGCGGCGGCAGGCCGGACAGCTCGATCCACACGTTCTCGTGCAGCAGCGCCAGCGACGCCGCCGCGTCGTACCACCAGCCCCTGCCCCCGTGCGCCAGCACCACGGTGAGCCCGGGGAAGTCCCGCAGCACCGGCAGCAGCAGCGCCGGATCGGCCAGCTCGTTGGCGGAACCGGGGAAGGAACTCGTGCCGCAGTGCACCACCACCGGCAGGCCCTCGGTCACGCAGACCTGGTAGGCGGGGTAGAGGGCCGGGTCGGCGGGGCTGAAGCCGCCGTGCACCGGGTGCACCTTGAGCGCGACCGCGCCCAGGGCCAGTTGCCGGGCCAGTTCGGCGTCGACCGGGTAGTGCAGGTGCGGGTTGACGTTGGCGACCAGCGAGAAACGGCCCGGGTCGTGGGCCGTCAGCGGCAGCAGGTCCTCGGCCGGCTGCATGCCGGTCGTCTTGGGGCTGTACTCACAGATCACCAGGGCGTGGTCCACGCCCTCGGCCTGCATCAGGCCGCCGAGGGCCTGCGGGACGATCTTGCCGTCCGCCGTGTACGCCTCGCGCCAGCCCGGCTGCCCGAACCGCTCCGCCCAGTCCATCCAGGCGGGCTTGACCGTGGACAGCCGCACCGGATGCTGGTGGGCGTCGATCAGCGGCCTTCCGTCGAGCATCGCCGTCCTCCTCGATGACTGGCTGCGACCCAAACCCTATTTGCAGTGCTAACCCGGGGGAGCGACCCCCGGAACCCCCCGGTGGCCTGCGGCCCGGTTCCTTCGTCACCGGGCCGTGGCCTTGCTGGCTGGGGAGGATGGCTGGCTTGGGTGCTGGCTGGGGAGGATGGCTGGCTTGGGTGCTGGCTGGGGAGGATGGCTGGCTTGGGTGCTGGCTGGGAGAACGGTCTCGCCAGGTGTGCCGGAGCCCGGGCGCTGGTTGCGCCCGGGCTCCGGTTCGGTGTTGCTGGTGCGGATCAGGCCTGGGACGGCTCCAGGTCACCCAGTTCGGCGGTGCCAGCCGCCGCCGCGAGCGCTATCGGGTCGCCCGCCAGGTCCTCCTTCTTGACCCGGATCCCGACCAGCGTGATCACCAGCGCGATCACCGCGATCCCTGAGGAGACCAGGAACCCGCGGGAGAACCCGACGGCCAGCGCGTGGTCGTAGATGGCCCTGGGAATCTGCCCGCCGGTGGCGTGCACCGCGTGCCCCGTCTTGGCCGCGGCTGCGGCCAGCGCGGCGGCCTGGCTGCGGGCGGTGTTCGACACCACGGTCCAGGCGACGGTGCCGAGCACGGCCAGCCCGATCGCCCCGCCGACCTGCTGGCCGGTGTTGAGCAGGCTGGAGGCCAGCCCGGCGTCCCGGTCCTGGACCTTGGACAGGGCGACCAGGGTCAGCGGCATGAACAGCATGCCGAGCCCGGCCGCGGTGACCATCATCGGGCCGAGCAGGCCGCCCGCGTACGTGCTGTGCTCGGTGATCCGGGACAGCCAGAACATCCCGACCGCGGTGATGGTCGAGCCGGCCAGCAGCAGCGGCCTGGCGCCGATCCGGGTGACCAGCTGGGAGCTGACCCCGGCCATCAGCATGATCGTGCCGACCATCGGCAGGTAGGCCACGCCGGTCTTCAGCGCGCTGTAGCCCCAGACGATCTGCACGAACAGGGTCAGGAAGAAGAACATGCCGAACATCGCGGTGCCGACGCAGAGCATGATCAGGTTCGCGGAGGACCGGTCGCGGTTGCGGAAGATCCGCAGCGGCATCAGCGCGTGCTTGCTGCGCGACTCGATGATCACGAACGAGACGAGCAGCACCACGGCGGCCGCGAGCGCCCCCACGACCTTGGTGTCACCCCAGTGCGAGACACCGTTGGGGCTGGTGGCGGCGTTGGACAGGCCGAACACCAGGGCGGCCAGCCCGAGCGTGCTTGTGATCGCGCCGGGCAGGTCGAACCGGCGGGGGTTCCGCTCGGTCTCGGCGAACGCACGCGGGGCGATCAAGGCGACGATGATGCCGATCGGCACGTTGACGAACAGCACCCAGCGCCAGGAGGCGTAGGTGGTCAGCAGGCCGCCGGCGATCAGGCCGACCGCGGCGCCGCCGATGCTCATCGCGGCGTAGACGCCCATCGCCCTGTTGCGCGGCGGGCCCTCCGGGAAGGTCGTGGTGACCAGGGACAGCGCGGCAGGCGCGACGATGGCCGCGCCGACGCCCTGCAGCGCCCGGGCGCCGAGCAGCCACGCCTGGGTGGTGGCGAACCCGCCGAGCAGGGAGGCCAGCGAGAACAGGATGATGCCGGCGATGAAGACCCGGCGCCTGCCCAGGACGTCGCCGGCCCGGCCGCCGAGCAGCAGGAAGCCGCCGAACGTCAGGGCATAGGCGTTGACGACCCACTCCAGGCCCGAGCCGGAGAAGCCAAGTGCGTGCTGGATGTGCGGCAGTGCGACGTTCACGATGGTCGCATCGAGCACCACCATGAGCTGAGCGGTTGCGATCACGACGAGGGCCAGGCCGAGATTGCGCTGGCGAGCGCCAGCCGATGCTCCTGGGCCCCCTCGCCCGGTCGCGGGCTGTGCGGTGGACATGTGATCTCCTTGCGTGAAGGGCGTACTGAACAAACGCGACGGCGGTTCTCGCCGGGCGTGGAAGTCTGGGATTGTGTTGAGACCTTCAGCGGCCGCCGGTTAGCGGGCGGCCGGGGATGCCGCAGGAATCGGTTCCGCGGCGCTGACCAGGAGCTTGCTCGCCTCCTCCCCAGGGCATTCCGCCTCGGTGGCGGACAGCGGCGGGCTCATGGTCCGGATCAGGGCCAGCAGGCTGGCGCGCTGCTCGCGGCTGAGGCACTGGCGCCACGGCGTGTGGCTCAGCACCTCGTCCTCGAGGCGCGCCTTGAGTTCCGCGCCGGCCGGGGTGAGCACGAGCCGCTTCACCCGGCGGTCGGCGGGATCAGGCTCCCGCGCCGCCAGCCCGTGCTTTTCCAGGGTGTCGGCGATGCTGGTGATGAAGGAGGGGTCACAGTGCATCCGCAGGCCCAGGTCCTTCATGGCCAGCGGATTGTCGAGCATGTGCAGCGCCTTGATCACGAACACCGGGATGCCGAAGCTCTTGGCAAGCGCCTCCCCCTCGGCGACGAGCCGCGCGAACAGCCCGGCCACCGAGTCAAGGATCTCGAGGTCAAGGAGATCCTCGTCAGATCGCGTATGCACCCTGCCTCCTTCGCCTGAGCATCTCAACAGTTGAGTAGCTCAAACATATAGGAGGACAGTTGAGTAGGTCAAACTTTTATCGGCTTAACATCTGAGTAGCTCGAAGATGGAGCTACTTCATCAGCAGGCGCAGCAAGAACAGGACGGCCAGCACCAGGAGCAGCGAGGTCAGCCCGCTGCGGTTCCTGGTCTTCCGGAAGTTCGGGATCCGAGCCTTGTGCACCTTGAGGTCGGAGTTGGCGCCATAGGCATGGCGAAGCTGCCAGCCGACGTACCCGCCGACGATCAAGACGATAAGCGCAACCACGACTGCGGCTGATCCCAAGGCGCTCGACCCCTCCCTGCGCTGTGATCCTGCCTCAAGAGCATCGCGCATGATCGATGTGCGTTCCACTACTTTCCGCTGAATGGCCGGCGTGTCGCCGCTGAGCCAGCGGGGGGCTCCGGGGGGTCGCCCCCCGGGCTAGTACTCAGCTACTACTCGGCGCTGGAGGCGGCCCAGATGTTGATGCCCGACGAGGCCGAGTGCCGGTCGATCGCGGCGAGTTCCTCCGCGCTGAAGGTGGCCTGGCCCGCCGCGGCCACGTTCTCCTCCAGTTGCGCCACGCTGCTCGCGCCGACCAGCACCGAGGTGACCCGCTGATCGCGCAGCGCCCAGGCGAGCGCCATCTGGGCCAGCGACTGGCCGCGGGCGCGGGCGACCTCGTTGAGCGCGCGCACCAGGGCCAGGTTCTGCTCGCTGAGCTGGTCGGCGGACAGGCTGCTGTCGCCGCGCGCGGCACGCGAGCCCGCGGGGATGCCGCCCAGGTACCTGGCGGTGAGCAGGCCCTGGGCCAGCGGGGAGAACGCGATGCACCCTGCGCCTTCGCGCTCCAGCGTGTCCAGCAGCCCGTCCTCGATCCACCGGTTGAGGATCGAGTAGGACGGCTGGTGGATCAGCAGCGGCGTGCCCATCTGGCGCAGCAGCGCCGCCGCCTGCTCGGTGCGCGCGGGGGAGTAGGAGGAGATCCCCGCGTACAGCGCCCGGCCCGAGCTGACCGCGGTGGCCAGCGCGCCCATGGTCTCCTCCAGCGGGGTGTCGGGGTCGGCGCGGTGGCTGTAGAAGATATCGACATAGTCCAGGCCCATCCGGGCGAGCGACTGGTCCAGGCTGGCCAGCAGGTACTTGCGGGAGCCCCACTCGCCGTAGGGCCCGGGCCACATGTCGTAGCCGGCCTTGGTGGAGATGATCAGTTCATCGCGGTAGGGGCGCAGATCCTCGCGCATGATCCGGCCGAAGTTGATCTCGGCAGAGCCGTACGGCGGGCCGTAGTTGTTGGCGAGATCGAAGTGGGTCACGCCCAGGTCGAACGCCCGGCGCAGGATCGCCCGCTGGGTGTCCAGGGGGCTTCCGTCGCCGAAGTTCTGCCAGAGCCCGAGGGAAACCTCGGGCAGCTTCAGGCCGCTGCGCCCGCAGCGGCGGTAGTGCCTGCCGTCGTACCTGTCGTTGGCCGCGAGATAGGTCATGGTTGGCAGTCTCTCACCGGCCCGGGCCGCTCAGCCGCCCGTTGCCCGGCAGGCAGCCGATACCGGGCCGGCCGGGCTGGCAGGATGGGGACGCCCGGGTGTGCCCCGGGCCCACCGATGCGGACGAGCGATGGAGCATGCATGAAAGACGCGATGATGGCCGAGACCATCAGCATCACCGGACATGGCGGCGACCAGATCGAGGGCTACCTCGCCAGGCCGCTCGGCCCGGGCCCCTACGGCGGCGTGGTCGTGATCCATCACATGCCCGGGTACGACGAGGGCAGCAAGGAGATCACGAGGAAGTTCGCCGCGCACGGCTACCTGGCCATCTGCCCGAACCTGCACTACCGCGAGGCACCGGGGGCCAGCCCGGACGATGCGGCGGCGGCGTCGCGGGCCCAGGGCGGGGTGCCGGACGACCGGCTGGTCGGTGACGTCGCGGGCGCGGTCGCCTACCTGCGGGCCATGCCCGCCTCCAACGGCAAGGCAGGCACGATCGGCTACTGCTCGGGCGGCCGCCAGTCCTTCCTCGCCGCCTGCAGCCTGCCGCTTGATGCCGCGGTCGACTGCTACGGTGCGTTCGTCGTGGGCACGCCGCCCGAGGGCATGCCGCTCAAGGTCGGCCCGATCGTGCACCTCGCCAAGGACCTGTCCTGCCCGCTGCTCGGCCTGTTCGGCGCTGACGACTCCTATCCGTCCCCGGATCAGGTGGCCGAACTGGACAAGGCCCTCACCGACGCAGGGAAGGCGCACGAGTTCCACACCTACGAGGGTGCCGGGCACGCCTTCTTCGCCGTGGACCGGCCCAGCTACCGGCCGGAGGCGGCCGTGGACGGCTGGCAGAAGATCTGGGACTTCTACGGCCGCTACCTGGCCGGCTGAGCGGAGGCCGCGATGTGCACGTATCTGACCGAGAAGGTGACCGTCGAGGGCAGCGGCAAGGGCGCGGCGGGCTGGTTCGGCCTCACCGAGGCGACCGTCTACTTCGACCACCCGCAGCACGCGCGGGCCGAGCACACGCTCAACATCGACTTCCTCAACCCGGGCCAGGGGGCGTCGGCGCGCGTAGCGGTGGAGTTGACGGCCGCATCCGCCCGGGCGCTCGCCGCTGCGATCGAGTCCGCGCTGGCCGCTGTGCCGCCGGGCTGCTCTGAGGTCACCCACTGGGTCGCGGACGCTCCCTGGCTTGCCGGGGGACGCCAGGGAGCGCACCTTATGGCGGGGTTGGGGGTTATGTCGGTGGGGGGTGCCAGGATCAGGGGTGGAAGGTGGTGGCATGAAATTCCAGGTCGAGCATGATGCGCTGGCGGACGCGGTGGCGTGGGTGGCGCGGGCGCTCCCGTCGCGGCCGGTGGTGCCGGTGCTGTCCGGGCTGCGGCTGGATGCGGCCGAAGGGCTCACCCTGTCCTGCTTCGACTACGAGCTTTCCGCGACCACGCGGCTGCCTGCCGACATCGCCGAGCCGGGCTCGGCGCTGGTGCCGGGCCGGCTGCTCGCCGAGATCACCCGCAGCCTGCCCGGGCAGCCGGCCGAGTTCCGCTCCGACGGCGACGAGGTGACCCTCAGTTGCGGGAGCGCCGAATTCGCGCTGGTCTCCCTGCCCACGGCGGAGTACCCCGAACTGCCGCCCGCCCCGCCGCTGGCCGGCACGGTCGACGGCGGCGAACTGGCCGCGGCGGTGGCGCAGGTGCTCCCGGCCACCAGCCGCGACGACACGCTGCCCATGCTCACCGGGGTGTGCCTGGACATCCGCGGCGACGTGGTCACGCTGGCGGCCACCGACCGGTACCGGCTGGCCGTGCGTGACCTGCACTGGGCGCCCGAGCATCCGGGGGTCCGGGCGATGGCCCTGGTCCCGGGGCGCACCCTGGCCGACGCGGCGCGGGTCATGGCGCCCGGGGTCCCGGTTTCCGTGGCCTTCGCGGCGCCGGAAGAGCCCGAGGTCACCGGGCGCGGCGACCCCCGGCCGGTGGAGGGGATGATCTCGTTCGACAGCGGCGGCCGCCGGCTGACCGGCCGGCTGCTCGCGGGGGAGTTCATCAGGTACGAGTCCAGGTTCCCCGCCGAGTACGGCTGCCGCGCGGAGATGCCCGCGGCCTCGCTGATCGAGGCGGTCCGGCGGGTCTCCCTGGTCGCTGACCGGGCCAGCCCGGTCCGGCTCACGTTCGGTTCAGGGACCGTGGCCCTGGAGGCCCAGACCGAGGGCCGGGCCAGGGCGATCGAGCGGGTCACCGCGAGCTTCCACGGCGACGAGCCCGCGATTGCCTTCAACCCGCACTACCTGCTCGACGGGATCACCGCGGCGGCGGGAGGGTCCGGGGCCGCCCGGCACCCTGCCTCACCGGCCAGCGCCGACGGCGGTGCGGCCGAGGACTCGGCGGACGACGGGGCAGCGGCCGCCCACGGCGGCTCCGCCGAGCCAGCGACCATCCGGCTGGAGTTCACCAGCCCGGCCCGGCCCGCGCTCATCACGCTGGCCGGGGACGACGGGGACGAGTCCGCCGACGCTGAAACCGGCGACGACGGGACGAAGGAGGGCCCTCGGCCCGCGTTCCGCTACCTGGTGGTGCCGCTGAGGTCGCCGGCCCGGGCCTGATACGAGGGCCGGCGGCCCCGCCGGCCGAGTCGCCAGAAGGCCTTGCCGACCAGCGCGGCGCGCACCGCCCAGATCACCCGGCTCAGCCAGGGCACGCCCGCGGCCACGGGCACGGCCTCCATCCAGGCCCCGCTGCGCCACGCACGGCGGCCGACCCAGACCGCCGTCGCCGTGAGCACGCTCACCAACAGCACGGGCACCGCGAGCAGCACGAGGAACACCGCAAGCAGCCCGTGCGGCCACACCGCCACGGCCAGGGCGATCAGGCCAGCCACGACGGCGAACCCGGCAAGTACGGACAGCAACAGGAACCGGAGCACACGACGCGCCAGCGTGCGCGCCGCCACCGTAGCCACGGCCCAGTCCCCATAGACGCCGTCGCCGAACCCAGTGCCTGAGTCCCACGGACCCTGCTGCCACGGCCCCTGATCCGCCGGGCCCGCGTGCCCCGCGCCCCGGCTCCGTGCCCCCTGATCCGCCGGGGCCCCGTGCCACGGTCCCTGGGTCCACGCGCGGTGCTCCGGCGCGCCCTGCTCCCAGCTTTCCGACCTGTCCATGCCTGCCTCCGTTGCGCCCCCGCTGTACGGATTTCCCGCCAGTCCAAAAACGATATATCTCGATTTTACGCTAGGCAAACCGGCCGGTCGGCGGCCTCTGAAAGCCTGGGGGATCGGCCGGGGATGAGGTCGGGGACTGGCCGGGGGATGGGGTCCGGGGACAGCCGACGGATGGGTCGTCGCCGGATCCCGGGCGGCCGGAGAGTGCGGACGAGGGAGGCGGCACTGAGGAAGTGCGAGTCATTGACGTGGGTGGGCGGCCTCGGTGCTGAGGAGGACGATCACGGAGGCAGAGTCCACAGCTATCGCCGCACGGCGGTCTGTGCTGCCGGGGCCGGTCAGCGCGGCGCGGGCGCCGGCCAGCGATGACGCGCCGCTCGGGCCCGAGGAGATGCCTACTGCGGCGAGATCGGCGGCTGCGCGGCGGGCCGCGTCGTCGGTGACGGCTACGGCGGCGTCTAGCCCGCTGGAGAAGTACGGCCATGCGATCGAGGAGATCGTGCCGCAGTTCAGCCCGGCCATGATCGTGTTTGCCGTGGGTATCGTCGATCGGCCTTCCGGCTCTGAGGCTGGCGAGCAGGCAAGCGGCAGTATCGGGCTCCACAGAAAGCACCGCCGTGACGGACGAGGGTTGCTTGGGCGCGGAGTTCTGTCCGCGCCCAAGCCGTCCCTCGGTCGTCACGCCACCTTCCGCTGGCGCGGTAGTGCGCGACAGCAGCCTGGGCCAGCGAGCCGACGCCGACGGGCACAGCCAGCAAGCGCGGGCAGACCCGGCGCCGGCGGCGGCCAGCTGGGAATCGAGTTCCGCGAACAGGGTGGAGTAGCCCTCGACGATCCAGGTGGGCACCTGCTCGTAGCCGGGCCAGGCGGTGTCTTGGACCAGGGCAGCGCCGGGGTGGTCCCGAGCCCACTGCCAGGCTGCGGCGACGGCTTCGTCGTAGGTGCCGTCGATCTGGATTACCTCGGCGTCCTCGCTGGCGATGGCTGCGCGGGTCGCGGGCTCGGTGACGGCGGGGACGAAGACGCGGGCCGGGGCACCTGTCAGCCGGGCCATGCGGGCGACGGCGCGGCCGTGGTTGCCGTCGGTGGCGGTGACAAAGATCAGGCCTGGGCGGCGAGCGGCTGCCGTGCGCAGCCTGGCGAGACCGTCTGCGGGAGCGGCGCCAGCCGGGGCGGGCGGTTCACCGCCTGGGGGAGTCGTGAGCAGCTGGTGGATGGCCCAGGAGGCGCCTAGCACCTTGAAGGCGGGCAGGCCCAGGCGGGACGACTCGTCCTTGACGAATGCGCGGCCCACGCCGAGTTCGCCGGCCAGCGCGGGGACCTCGGTCAGCGGGGTTGGTGCGTAACCGGGGAGGCTGGCGTGGAAGGCACGGACCTCGCCGGAACGGACATGCTCCGGGATGCCGCAGGTCCATGACCGGGCCTGGGGGCGGGCCAGCCAGGGGAGGGACGGCCCCGCGGGACCGTCGTTCGTGGTCATCTGTTGCCGTCCATGATCACCTTTCGCCGGGCCAGCCGGGCTCCTCGGTTCGCTGGTTACTGGCTGAGCTGGGCAGATGCTAGGCGGGCCTGATCGTTCAGCAGCCAAAGGTCAGCGCGGCCCGCGGAGAGCTGGCAGGCAAGCCGCAACCGGGCGCCGGGCAGTATCGGGTGGTGGTATTCCATCTCGGCGCGGGCGGGCAGCCAGTCCAGCCCGGCGAGCACGTCCTCCGCGGCCTGCCAGTGCACGGTGTTGCTGACGTGCGCGGCGGTGTCGAAGTCGCTGGCCCGCAGTGGCCAGTCCCGGGCCGCCGCCGAGGGGCCGGGCGCCGGGTGTGACAGCCGCACGGAGACCCGGCGGCCCTGGGCCGCCGCGCCGTACAGCCGGTGGAAGTCCGGCCCCACCTGGCAGGACTCCCCGGTGACCCGGTCGACCGCCACCCACACCATCCTGGCCTGGACCAGGTCGGTGCCGCCCGCGGTCACGGTCGTGGTGCGTTCGGCCCACCGGGGGCCGGTCGCCGAGCAGAACGTGGCCAGCCGCAGCCGCTGGCCGCGCCGCGGGTAGCCGCGGATGGTCAGGGCGCAACGCCGCACCAGCCAGTCGTAGGGCTCGGCCAGGCCGGAGTCGGTGACGTCGTCCTCGGCTGCATCCTGCAGGTAACGGGCCAGCGCGTCGAACCGCAGCCGGCCGCCGGGAGTGACATCCGTGCGCCGGATCGGGTAACCGGCGGTGAACACCCGGCCGGCCGCCGGCGGCGGGAGGAACTCCGCGGCCACCGCGGCGGGCCCAGGCATGCTGTCCATCCGGGCATTGTGCCCGATCCGCCCGCCGGTACCGGCGCTGGCTCAGGGCGTGATCTGGTAGATCGTGCCGCAGCCGAGGACCCCGTTTCCGCCCGGCTTGGACCCGTCGGTGTTATCGAAGCTGAACAGCACCTTCTCGGTGGCGAGGCTCGTCGGCTCAGGCAGGGGTACCGTCGGCCCGCCGGTCGTGGCCGCGCAGCAGCGTGGCGACCCCGATGGCGGCAGCGGCGACGATCCCGGCCGCGATGAGCAGCGCGAGGTGCAGCCCGTCCGCGAATGCGGTGTGCGCCTGGGCGGCGACGGCTCCGCCCAGGTGGGAGGCGATGGCTACCGAGGCTCGCGCCTGGCCTGCCTCCGCGGCGGGCAGGCGGTGGCTCAGGTGCAGGTGGCTCTGGTAGGTGCTGGTGAGGACGCTGGCCATGACGGCGATGCCCACCGCCCCGCCGACCTCACGGGACAGGTCGTTGATCGCCGAGCCGACTCCCTGCTGGGAGGCGGGCAGGGCCGCGGTGATGCCGCTGGTTGCCGGGGTCATGGCCAGGCCCATGCCGGCGCCCAGCGGGATGAGCCCGACGGCGACCAGCCAGTAGCTGCTGGTGCCGGTCAGCTGTGCCAGCACCACGAAGGCCGCGGCCATGAGCACCAGCCCGGCGGTGCAGGTTGCCCGGGTCCCGATCCTGGCCACCAGCGCCGGGGCCAGCCGAGCGGCAGGCATCATCGCGGCGGCCATCGGCAGCATGCTGACCGCCGAGACCAGCCCCGAGTCCCCGCGGATGAGCTGCAGGTACTGCAGGACGAGGAAGATGAAGCCGAAGAAGGCGAAGAACTGCACGAAGATCGACAGGCTGCCCGCGGACAGGCTGCGGCGGGCGAAGACCCGGGGGTCGAGCAGCGGGTTGCGGCGGCGCATCTCGAACAGGACGAAACCTGCCAGGACCACGATGCCGCCGCCCAGGCCGGCCAGGGTGCGCGCCGACAGCCATCCGTGGCTGGGTGCCTCGATGATCGAGTACACCAGCACGACCATGCCGATCACGGCGAGCACGGCGCCGCTGACGTCGAGGCGGGGCGCGTGCGGGTCGGCCGACTCGGGCACGAAGCGGAGGGTCCCGGCAAGGGCGACGGCGGCCAGCACGACGTTCAGCCCGAACACCGACGGCCACGACCAGACCTCCAGGACCAGCCCCGAGGTGAGCAGTCCGAGTACGGCGGACCCGCCCGCCACCGCGGCCCAGACGCTGACCGCCCGCGTGCGCTGCTCGCTGGCGAAGGTCCCGGTGATCGTGGACAGGGTGGCGGGCATGACCAGTGCCGCCCCCAGGCCCAGGACGGCCCGCAGGGCGATCAGTTCGGTCGCGGAGTGAGCGGTCATCGCGACCGCCGAGCCCGCCCCGAACACCGACAGCCCGGCCAGCAGCGCCAGCCGGCGGCCGTAGCGGTCGCCGATGGCCCCGGCGGGCAGCAGCATCGAGGCGAACACCAGCGAATACGCGTCGATGATCCACGTCAGCTGGGTCTGGGTGGCGTGGGTCGACCGGGCGATCTCAGGCAGGGCCACGTTCAGTGACGCCATGGCCGCTACCACGGTGGCGAGGGCCACGCACACGACCGCGGTCACAGCGCCGCTGCGGACGGCGCGCGCGGCCGGGGACTTCACGGGGGGAGGTGTCACGACGGTCATCTCCGGCTCCTTGGCTTTGGCATCTATGTTCTAGAACGACATTACATATCTCTAGAACGACAGTCAAGAGCTTGGTATGATGGTCCCGTGACCGACTCAGGGAAGACCGAGATGACAGGCAAGCAGCCGCCGCGGGCGGGGGAGTCCGGGGCCGGGCGGGAGTCCGGGGCCGGGTGGCCCGGCGGCCAGGGGGGAGCGGCGGAGCCGCTCAAGGCTCGGCGGGTGAGCCGTCAGCGCGAGGCGGGGGAGGCCACCCGGCGCGAGACCCGCAGGCGGCTGCTCGCCGCCGCCAAGGCCGAGTTCGCCGAGCGGGGTTACGCGGCGGCCACCGTGATCCGCATCGCCGAGCGGGCCGACGTCTCCGTGCAGACCCTCTATTCCAACTGGGGCAACAAGCGGAACCTGCTGCGCGCCGTCATGGAGAGTTCAGTCACCGGCGACGAGGACGTGCCACTGGTCGCCGGGCGGCCGCCCGCCGTCATCACCGCCACCATCGATCCGGCGGACGCCGCGGACCCGCGCAAGCTGCTGGTCCACCTGAGCCGCCAGTACCGGCTGCTCGCCGAGCGGTCGGCGGTCGGCTGGCAGACCTACCGGGACGGCGCCGGGGTCGATCCGGACATCGCCGCGGACTGGCAGCAGCTCAGCGACCTGCGCCGGGGGGCGTTCCATGCCCTCTTCGCCCAGGTGCCCGCAGGGGCGCTGCGCGCCGGGCTCAGCAACACGGCCGCAGCGGACACCGCCTGGGTCATCGCCAGCCCGGACGCCCACGACCTGCTGGTGCGCCAGGCGGGCTACAGCTACGACCAACTGGAGAACTGGGCCCGCAGCACCCTCAGCGCCGCCCTGCTGGCCGGTCCGGAACGGGAGTGACCTGGCCAGCGGGGGAGTGGCTGCCGGGCGCATGCCGGGCTGAGAGCGGCCCTCAGCCGGTATCCGCCAGGCGCTTGGGCGCCCAGAGTTGGTCGGCGTCACCGGCGGCGAGCCGGCCTTGGTAGACGTCGATCTTGTGATCGATGAGCTTGAGATTTTCCTGCAGCTCAGCGAGCTTGGCGGTCACCTCGGCGCGGTGGGCCTGCAGGAGGGCGAGTCGTTCCTCCTCGTTGCCGGGGCCAGCGGATACCAGCTGGGCGTAGCGCTTGATGGTCCTGATGGGCATGCCGGTGGACCTCAGCTTGGTGCAGATGCTGATCCACTTGAGGTCTTCCTGCTGGTAGCGCCGTCGGCCGCTGTGGTTGCGGTGCACGGTGGTGATGACCAGGCCAGCGCGTTCGTAGTAGCGCAAGGTGTGCACGCTGACTCCGGTGCGGCGAGCGGCTTCGGCGATGCTCAGCCCCGCCTGGGGGACTGGGCCCTTGGATATCGGCTGCGGTTTGACTTCGAGCACGCTCTAAATTCTAGCGTCGCAACCATGAGTGTTTCCGTGCGCAGAGGCCACCGACCGGATCGGGCCCGGATACCGGAACTCAGCCAACGACGCCGGTTCCTGATCCTCGCGATCTGCTGCGCCAGCATCCTCGTCGTGGTGATGGATATCTCCATCGTCAACGTCGCGATCCCGGCGATCCGCCACGACCTGCACGCCCCGGTGTCCAGCCTGCAGTGGACGGTCGACGCGTACACCCTGGTGCTGGCCAGCTTCCTGGTGCTGGCCGGGTCCACTGCCGACCGGTTCGGCCGCCGGCGCGTCTTCCAGGCCGGCCTCGCCGCCTTCGGCCTCGGCTCGCTGCTATGCAGCCTGGCGCCGGGCATCGGCTGGCTGATCGCGGCGCGAGTGCTGCAGGGCGCCGGGGGCACGATGCTCAACCCGGTGGCGATGTCGATCGTCGCCACGACGTTCCCAGGCCGGGCCGAGCGGGCCAGGGCCATCGGCGTGTTCGGGTCGGTGTCCGGCCTGTCGCTGGCATTGGGGCCGATCCTCGGCGGCGCCCTGGTCGACGGCCTCGGCTGGCGCTCCATCTTCTGGGTCAACGTGCCGATCGTGGCCGCCGCGATCGTCTGCACCGCGCTGTTCGTGCCGGAGTCCCGCGCCGCCCGGGCACGCCGGTTCGACCCGGTGGGGCAGATCCTGGTGATCCTGGTACTGGGCAGCGTCGTCTATGCGATCATCGAGTCCACCAGGCTGGGCTGGACCTCGCCGGTCGTCCTCGGCCTGCTCGCCGTCGCCGTGCTCGGCGTGCTGGGCATCTTCGGCTACGAACCGCGCCGCGCCGACCCACTGCTGGAGCTGCGGTTGTTCCGCAGCGTGCCGTTCAGCGCGGCGATCGCGATGGCGCTCTGGGCGTTGTGCGCGTTCGGCGCGTTCCTGTTCGTGACCACCCTGTATCTGCAGGACGTGCGCGGCCTGTCGGCGCTGGCGGCCGGGTTGTGCCTGCTCCCGGTTGGGGTGCTGGTGTTGCTGCTGTCGCCGCTGACCGGCCGGGTGGTCGGCGGGCGCGGGCCGCGGCTGCCGCTGATGGTCTCCGGGGCCGCGCTGGCACTGGGCGGCGGGGCATCGGTCTGGCTCGGACCGGGCACCCCGCTGCCGGCCGTGCTCGCGACCTACGTGCTGTTCGGCATCGCGCTCGGCACCGTCAACCCGCCGATCACCAACTCGGCGGTCTCCGGGATGCCGGGCTCGATGGCCGGGGTGGCCGCCTCGCTGGCCTCTACCGGCCGGCAGACCGGCACCACCCTCGGCGTCGCGATCTCCGGAACGATCGTGGGATCGGCCCTGGCCCGCGGCGGGACGGCGTTTACCAGCGCGGCACGCGGGGTGTGGTGGCTGGTACTCGGGCTGGGCCTGGGCATCTTTGTCCTGGGACTGGTCAGCACCGGGCGCTGGGCCCAGCGCACCGCCGGGCGGGCGGCGGCGCTGTTCGAGGAGGTGGACCGGGGCGCGGATCTCCCTGACGCTGTACAGGTCCAGACCGCCTCAGGTTCGCGCAGGTCACAGTCCTAGGCAGCGGTTTCCAGGGAGCCGCCGCTGCATCGACAGTTCCGTCTCACTGGCGTCTGGTGCCCTGGGTGGCTGGGAGACTATTGGGGTGTTTGTCGTTGATGACCTGGTGGCGTGGTTAACCGGGCAGCTGGCCGACGCCGGTTATCAGGGGCTAATCAGGCTGTTGCGCGGCAGTGACCAGGCACATGCGCTGCGACAGGCGGTCATGGCCGCCGTGCAGGCCACGGCAGATGAGATCAGCCCAGCCGACCCGGAACAGGCCCAATGGACCGCGGCGCAGATCAGCACGGCGTTCGGCAGGCGGAAGCCTGTCCCGCTGCCACCGGGACGGCCTACGGTCCTGGAGGCGCTGCGGGCCGGGATCGCCGGGCAGCTTTCTGGTCTGGATGATGCGGGGCGGACAGCTGCGAGCATGCCGGGAGCACCGGTCAGCGAGGTGGCGTACAAGTTGACCGGTCACCTGGTCCGCGAGATTGTTATCCGCGGCTCCCAGGAAGGGCCGCTGACTCCGCTGGCCGATCAGCTCAATCATGACCTGACCCACCTGCAGGGGGAGCGGATTGAAGGCATGCTCGCTCGGCTCTCGGACCGGCTGGGTGACGCATTGGGCCCGTCGGTCAGCCCTGCGGGGTCGGTGGGTCGGCGGCCGCGTGCCGATGTGGGTGACCCGTTCGCGCTGGAGGTGCACCGCCCAGTTCAGCCCGACGTCTCACAGCCCGCGCTGCCGGTGCCGCGCGGGCATCCAGACCAGCGCGGCACCAGCACGGCAGACGCTGCCGCCGCCATTCAGGATGAACAAAGAAGTCTCTGCCCGCCGGCCCCGGTAATCCGAAAACCCCACTGGACGGGCAGTGCCCGGCCACTTCGCGTGCTGGAGAGTGCCGAGCGCGTTGCCCAGTCGATTCTCGATAGAAGTTCGAGGGCTTCAGCGCTCGTCCCTATCGTGAAAGTACTGGCTGACGCCGATCCGGGCCGGGCTGCGCAGGTCATGGCCGATGCGCTTAAAGACATCAGCCCGGACAGTTCAACGTTCGCTGAAATCCTGGCGGTGATGGCTACCTCAGACCCTGATCAGGCTGAGCATCTCGCTCAGTCGATCCCGCGGCGGGGAACTGAGGCCTTTTCACTTGGGCATATTGCCGCCGCGATGGCGGCCGCTGAGCCTGATCGGGCTGAGCGCGTTGCCAGGTTGGCTGAGTATGACTCCGCCGATGTTCGAGCGCTGAAGAGGATCGTCGAGGTCATCGCCGTCACCGACCCGGATCGCGCCGAGCGCATCGCTGGTGCGATCCCGGACGAGTGGTCGCAGGCCGAGACCCTGGAGACACTGGCAGCGCGCTTGGCCGTCGTCGATCCGGTGCGAGCCGGGCGAATCGCCGAGTCGATCAGCAAGATGGATCTGAAAGTGTCCGCGCTCGCCGAAATCGCGTGCAGGGTGACCGATTCCGCTCCCGATCTGGCTGCGCGGCTCATCACATCAGCAGAGTGCGCTTGCGAGTCAATGAACGACAAGTGGCCGGCCCTTCTATCGCAGAAGCAAAGAAAGGCGATCGCGTACGCCGAGATTGCATGTGCGCTGGTCGAACTTGACCCGGCACGGGAGGCTCGTTTTGTTGCCGACGCCGAACGCGTCGCGCGATCGATCATCGGAAAGGCGCGAAGGGTTGAGGTTCTCGTTGACGTCGCGGAAACGCTTGCCAATTTCGATCCGGCTCAAAGCGTCAGGTTGCTTACTGATGCCGCATGTCTCGCCCAATCTATTAGAGACTGGTGGAGGATAAACCGTACCGGACCACGTGGTGTAGGAGGCATAGTCCCTTCAACACGGGATTCAGCTATCGCACAAGTTGCCATTGTAGCGGCTTCGGTAGATCCTGACCTTGCCGAGCGTGTCGCGCGATCAATCATGGGGGTGACCACGGTATACGACTGGTCCGGGGCAATCGTGACAGCGCTGGCTGCCGCTGCCCCGGACCGAGCCGAAGGCGTGGCCCGGCTCACGTTGACGTCATATTCAGGGGATGACGCGCAAGGTGCGGCGGTGGGGCTAGGAGAGGTCGCAAGGGTGGTGGCCGCCTCTGATCCAGACCGAGCTGAACGCATCGCCCGGTCCATCGTCAGCCCCCATCACGATTTTTCGTACGAAAGGGACATAGCGCTCAAGAAAGTTGCGCAGGTAACGGCCGCCTTTGACCTGGACCGAGCTGAACGCATTGCTTGGTCCATCGTTGATAAAGAGATCAAAGTGAAAACCCTGGCTGCTATCGCGAGGGTCATGCTTCAGGTGCGAGGAGACCGTTGAGTGTTGCGAGGCGCGCTGGTTAGCCGGCAGGTTTCACGGGCGCCAGGGAGTTGCCGGGTGCGATCTGCGAGCAGTCATTCGCCGCCTGGTTTCCGGCGAAACGGCCGTCGAGCCAGGCCAGGGCGGCCGGTGCCCAGACGGGGAAGGTCGTGACGTGGCTCAGGGCGTTGTACTGGGTGTAGTCCACCGCCGTGCCGGAGGCACAGAAGTCGCGAGCCAGGGTACGGACGTCGCCAGCCACCATGACCCCGTCGCCGGGTCCGATGCCGGGCTTGTTGCCGGGGGTGCCTTCGAGAATTCCGTTGGCTCCCTGGCCGATAAACATGGGAATGGTGGGGGAGCCGAGGCTGCCGGCATTGAGCTCGTTCTCGACTTTGACCAGAACGGGGATGCTGGCCGGATTCGCGTATTGCGGCTTGGCCAGCTGGGCGAACGTGAGCCCAGGGTATTGCCCCAGGACGTTGGCGATCGAGGCATTTTGAAGCGAGTTGTAGAGCTGACGCCCATAACTGCTCAGGTAGGGCGTGATGTCGATGTGGAAGCCCCGGGCGATACCGATGATGGCCATGGGAATGATGCCCGCCCAGATGCTGCTGCCGTCCACGTACGTGAGATTGTGCGCCGGGTCGACGAGCACGCCACCTTCGGCCGCACCGACCAGCTGGCGGTTGACATCGGGGGCGTAGGCCGGTGCCATCTGGGCGGCCCAGCCGGTCGCGATGGCACCTCCCGAGTAGCCGAACAGGCCGATCGGGGTGGTCTTGGTAAGCCCGGTGAGCGGGGAGTTCGTCGCGGCTCGTATCGAGTTGAGGGTGCTCGTCCCGTACTCCGGACTGCTGGAGAAGTCAGCCGTCTGGCCCTCGGTGTCGGGAACGATGACCGTATAGCCCTGAAGCAGCAGGGGAGCGATCACCACCGATTCGGCGTCGGTCACGAGCCCGCCCAGGGTGACGTCGCCGGCGATCTGAACGGACGGTTCGTCGGCCGGGTTGAGCGAGTCGTAGAAGGACTGGTAAGAGACCGCGCGAGGGGAGCTTAGGCGGTACGGGCGGCTCCAGCACCGAGGTGACGTTCGTCGTCGGCTGGCCGAGCGCCCCGGCGGACCGGTAAACCAACTGGACCACCCGGACCGGGAGCGCTATGCCTGCGACGTGGTAGGACAGCGTCCGGGTCTTCAGCACGGTGCCCGGCTTGATCTGGGCCAGCGGCGTGCTGCCGGTGTAGGTGTAGAAGGACCCCCGCGCCGGAGCAGTTGCCGCCTGCGCCAGCGGGGCCGGCGCCCCGGCAAAGCCAGCCACCGCCAGGGCCGTCACCGCAGTCACCGCCGCTTTGGACCCGATCCGCACCCACATGGGCTTCTCCCATCGGCTTGGCCCCGCAGCGGTATGTTACCCACTAGTAGGTATCTGGTGCCACCCCCTCTTCGCACCGGTGCCCCAGAGCCATCACGTCTGGGCGGTGCGGCCGGGACGGGCGGATACTTGCCAAGTGGCGTCAGTCTGGATGGCGGGCGGAGCGGCCTGATGCCGCGCCACAGGCCGCCCGCAGTAGGAAGGCTGCCCGGCACACCCGGCGTCTACCGGTTCCGGGATGCCGGTGACCGGGTGCTGTATATCGGCCGCGCCAGCGCGTTGCGCAGCCGGGTGGCGTCGTACTGGTCGGATCTGCGCAATCGCGATCACTTGGCTCCGATGGTGGCCCGGATCGCCAGGATCGAAGCGGTCAGCTGCGACTCTGCCCATGAAGCCGCTTGGCTGGAACGGAATCTGCTGGAGGCATCGTTGCCGCCGTGGAACCGGACGCCGGGTGGTCAGGAAAGCGCTGTCTACATCCGGATGGACACCGGGCCGGCGAACCCGGGCCTTTCCGTCGTATACCAGGCAGATCCGGCCGGCCAGGTGCGGTACTTCGGCCCCTACCTGGGCGGCCTGCGAGTGCGGCAGGCGGTCACCGCGCTGCACAGGCTCGGGCCGCTGTCCTATTCGGGGACCCGGCTGAGCGGGGCCGAACGTGAAATGGCCTGCATTCGGGGAGTCGCCGGCGCGGACCGCACGGCGCTCGCCGGCTCGCTCGCGGCGATCCTGGAACGCCAGCCTGGCGCAGTCAGCTGGGCTTTCCGTCAACTGGAGCAGTTGCGGGACCGCGCGGCCCAGACGCTGGCCTACGAGTTCGCCGCCCGGATCCAGGACGAGATCGGCGCGCTGAGCTGGGTTAGCTGTCCGCAACGGGTCACCAGCATGGATGACGCAAATCTCACCATCGCTGGCTGGTCCCGCGGCGTGTTGGTCGAATTCTTGATACGCAGCGGGCGGCTCTGCGGCTGGTCGCAAAGATCATGCACCCTGCCCAGCGTCGCCCCAGCGCTGGCCGCCACCCCCGCTGCCTGGCGCGACTTCACGCAGCGCAACGCGGAACTCGCCGCCAGCCTGGCTCAGCACCCGTAATGGGCGGGCCTTTTCAGGAAAGGCGGCTGAGCCGCCGGAAGCAGTACCCGGCCAGGGCCAGGGCCAGGGCGAGGTAGATAGCGGTCTCGGTCCACTGGAAGCGCCAGTAGCGGCTGGCGGGCTGGTAGGTGATGGCCTCGTGGATGCCGTGGCTGGCCAGGCAGCCAACGAAGGCGACGGGGCCCGTCGTCGACCCCTGTGGGCTGGCGCCCTGATTCGCGCCCGTGCCCGGGCCGGTGCTTCCAACCGATGCGCAGGCAGCCGGGGTGGAGCTGGTTGCCTGCCCGGCGGCGTTGACGGGCCCGCTGGACAGGAGCCAGGCGCCGGGCTGGCCGGGGATGCTGTTGGCGTAGAGCGTGAAGGTGTCGCCGCCCGGGCCGGTCTGTGACGGGAGGGCGTTTCCCAGCGAGGTGACCGGGTTGACCGTGTGGTCGGGCGGGGCGAGGTTGGGGCGGACCCACAGCGGCATGGCGACCTGGAGGGCGGCGAAGATGGCCAGGGTGACGGCCATGGCCGGGATGGTGCGCCGGATCAGCGCCCCGGTGGTCACGCCGAGGGCGAAGGCGAAGGCGGCGTAGCCGAGCGGGGCGATGCCGTGGGTGGGGAAGTTCAGCTGGCTGAACCGGCTCTGGGCAAACCCGACGGAGGCGCCGTCGGCGCCGGCCTGGCTGATCGGCGCCGCCCACCAGGTCTGCATCAGGCTAAGCGCTTCGGTGACCGCCATGGCGGCCAGGGCGCCGACGGCGAGCCTGACGGCCAGCCACCGGGTCCGGGTGACGGACTGGTTCCAGGCCAGGGCGGCGGTCCCGGTCTCCAGCTCCCGGGCGATCAGCGGCGCTCCCCAGAACAGGCCGATGACGGCGGGCGCCAGGAGGATGACCCCGGTGCTGAGCAGCCACAGCACATAGTAGGGGCTGCGGATCAGCGACCCGGCGAAGTAGTCGGCCAGGTTCGTGCAGCTGCCGCCGTGGCAGTTGTCGAGCCCGTCGGCGGCGTATGTGCTGGCCAGGTGCGGCCCGGTGGCCGCGAGCAGGATCGTGAAGGCGGCCAGGGTCACGGCTGCGGTGATGGCCTGGATGCGGAACTGAAGCATGCTGAGCCGGATCATGACGCCACTCCCAGGTGCTGACGGCGGGCCGGTGTCTGTTCGCCGGCCCGGCTCATGTAGGCCAGCACCAGGTCCTCCAGGCTGACCGGCTTCACGGCCCAGGCCGGGTCGAGGACCGGCCCGTCCGTGCGGACCAGCAGGTTGCTCTGCTTGTCGGTGTGGCTTTCGGTGATGACTTCCTGGTCCGCCGGCAAGGTGCCGGGGTCGCGGCGCGGCCCGGACAGGCGGTGATGCGAGGCCAGCAGGTCGCTGACCTCCCCGGCGACCCGGACCTGGGAGGCGACGAGAACGACCAGGTAGTCGCAGACTCGTTCCAGGTCAGCGACCAGATGGGAGGACAGCACGACACTGAGGCGCTGCTCGGCGACCGCCTCCATCAGGCCTTGCAGGAACTCCCGCCGGGCCAGCGGGTCCAGGCTGGCGACCGGCTCATCGAGGATGAGCAGTTCGGGACGCTTGGCCATCGCCAGGGTGAGGGCGACCTGGGCCCGCTCACCGCCGGACAGTGACCCGGCCCGCTGCTTCGGGTCCAGGGCGAGCTGCCCGATCCGCTGCTGTGCCAGGTCGTCGTCCCAGCCGGGGTTGAGCCAGGCGCCGAGGCGGAGATGGTCGGCGACCGTCAGCCTGGCGTAGACGGCGGTGTCCTGGGCGACGAAGCCGACCCGGGCCAGCTGCGCCGGCCCGGCCGCGGGGGGCTGGCCGAGGACGGTGATCGTGCCGCGGGTCGGCGTGAGCATCCCGGTGGCCAGGCGCAGCAGGGTGGTCTTGCCCGCGCCGTTGGGGCCGACGAGACCGACCACGTGGCCTTCGGGGATGGCCAGCGTGCAGTCGCGCAGCGCCCAGGTCCGCCGGTATTGCTTGCCGAGCCCGCTGGTCTCGATGACGGCGCTCATCACGCCACCCCCTCGGCGAAGCAGGCGCGGAACGCAGTGCGGTAGATCGCCTCGATGTCATCGGGCCCCAGGCCCGCCGACCGCGCCGAGCGGAGCCAGCCGGTCAGCTCAGCCAGGAACCGGGCCTGCGTGACCGGGTCGGTGCCGGACGGCACCCTGGTGACGAACGTGCCCAGTCCGGGGCGGGCCCGCACCAGCCCCTCCCGCTCCAGCTCACGGTAGGCCTTGTGCACCGTGTTCGGGTTGATGGCCAGCTTGGCCACCACCTGCTGGGCGGTCGGCAGCCGGTCGCCCGGCTCCAGCATCCCCATCCGCAGCGCCTGATGGACCTGCTGCGCCAGCTGCAGGTAGGTGGCGACGCCCGACGTCTCGTCGAGCTGGAACTCGATCATTGATCTCTCATTCTACTAAGAGCTTAGTGGAATGAGAGTAGCAATCTCAGCCGGCCGATACAAGAAGCGGTTCAGGCCCGACGCGGGCGTGCTGCGCCGTCACGGGCGGAACGTGGCCGGGCCAGGTTGGGTGAAAGACCAGGAGCTGGACGATGCGTGGCGCCGGCCCTTCGGTAACCCGCGATGGCCAAGTCAGCCAGCGGGGAGTGTCATGGTGCCGTTGCCCACGATCGTGGCGCAGCCACCGACGATGACCTCGGTGATCTGGCCGTCCTTCTTGTGGGCGGTGCCGTTGAGCACGCTGGGGCGGCCCATGGCAACGCCCTGGTCGATGTGCAGATGGTAGGTGCCGTCCCGCTCGGGTGACCGGTGGGCCAGGCTGGCGACCAGCGACGCGCACGCCGATCCGGTGGCCGGGTCCTCGACGGCGCCCAGCGCCGGGGCGAAAAACCGGGCGTGCAGGTGCGCCCCGTCGCGATAGTCGTCGGCGAACAGGTACAGCTCTGACGACCAGCTGCCGGCGATCCCGGCCGCCCACACGGCCTTGTCCAGCACGGCCCTGTCGACTAGGTCCCGGCCGGCCAGCCGGACGAAGCAAAACCGCAGGCCCACGCCGGCGTACCAGCTCTCCGCGATGGCGTCCTCGGGCAGCGTGAGGGCCTTGGCGATCGCGGCGACGGGCGGTGCCTCGTCGCTGCTCTCGTACCGCGGGGACCGCACATGGAAGCGGATGTCCGGGCCGTCGACGGTGACCGTGACCGGGCCGATCCCCTCTTCGAAGACGAACTGCTGGCTGGCCGCTTCCCCGTTCCGGCTGGCCAGGACCGCGGCGGTGCCCACGGTGGGATGACCGGCGAACGGAAGTTCCTGGCGCGGGGTGAAAATCCGGACCCGGCAGGTGCAGGAGGGGTCGCGGGGCGGCACCACGAACGTGGTCTCGGAGAAGTTGAACTCCCGGGCCAGCTGCTGCATGGTCGCGTCGGCGATGCCCGTGGCGTCAGGGAACACCGCGAGCTGGTTCCCGCCGAACGGCCGGTCGCTGAACACGTCGACCAGGCTGAAGTCGAATACCATTCCTCAGCCCACCACCGCGTCCATCTCGACCGCTGCGCCCAGCGGCAGGGCGGCGACACCGATCGCGGTGCGCGCCGGGTAGGGCTCGGTGAAGTACCTGACGTACACATCGTTCATGGCGCCGAACTGCGACATGTCGGTCAGGTAGACCCCGACCCGGATCACGTCCCCCAGGTCCTTGCCGGCCACCGCCAGAGCCGCCGTGAGGTTGCGCAGCACCTGGTCGGTCTGCTGGCCAATGTCGCCCTCGATCAATTCGCCGGTGGCCGGGTCGGTAGCTACCTGCCCGCTGAAGAAAATGAGCCCGGCGCCGCGCACGGCCGTCGAGAACGGGAGGGCCAAGGCTGACGGCGTGTCACTGGTAACGGCATCGCGTGGCATGGTCGATGAGTTCCTTCGCTTACGTGCTGATGACAAAAAGCTTGCCTGCTGACAATGCTGCCGGATCGTTCGGCTCGGTCACCTCAGGGCGGTCTCGAGCGCGGCGCTGATGACCTCCAGGCCCAGCTCAAGTTTGCCCGCTGGCTCGTAGCCGAGGCCGATCCGGATGACGTGGGCGCTGTCGCCGAACCAGGGACCTGCGGCGATCTGCGCCCGCTCCCTCGCCAGATACGCATGGAACCGGTCGATACCGGCGGAGTGGAAGGTGCCCGGGTCAAGCTGCATGCAGCAGAACGCCCCCGCCTCCGGCCGGAGCCAGCGCAGTCGGCCCGTGTGCGCCTTGATCCAGCGCTCGACGATGCCGCGCGCCTCGGCCAGCAGCGCGCCGCGCGCGGCGAGTAGCTGGTCCGCCTGGGCGAGCGCCTGGGCGGCGAGGAACTCGTCGAGGGTGCCGCAGGCGATCGAGGAGTTGAACTTGGCCAGCCGGAGTTGCTCGTACAGTTCCGGGTCGTGCGCCGTCAGCCAGCCGACGCGCAGGCCGGGCACGCCGTAGGCCTTGGACAGCGAGGCGCAGGTGAGCAGGCGCGGCGACATCCCAGCGAAGCTCGCGGCGGGCGGGGCGTCCCCGTAAGTGGCTTCCCGGAAGGTCTCGTCGATCAGCAGCAGGGCGTCTGGGCAGGTCCGCGACATGGCGGCGAGCATCTGTTCCACTTCGTCCGCGGTGATCGATACGCCCGCGGGGTTCTGCGGCGAGGCGAACATAACCAGCTGGGTCCGCGGCGAAAGGCTCCTGGCGAACGCGTCGAGGTCGATGCGATAGTCGTCGTCGAACCGGGAGTGCACGGTCACCACGGGTGCGCCAAGGCCGCGCAGCGCGTCGAATGTCGGCGGGAAGCAGGGCCGGCCGACCAGGATCTCGCCGTCGCCGCAGAGCAGGCCGGTGAGGAAAAGCGCGCCAGCCGCACCGGCCGTGATCAGCACCTGGCTGCCGGGGATACCGAGCCGCGCGGCCACCTGTGCCCGCAGCGCCGGGTCGCCGGCCGAGGTGCCGTAGCCCAGCGCCACCTCGGCCAGGCGGGCCATGCCGTCCGGGCCGAGCAGGCCGGCCACGGTCAGGTCGTGAGCCATGCTCTCGCCGAGGTAGTAACGCGGTTTCTCGTCGATCAGGGCCGTGATCGGGCTGGCCGGGAACTGCCGCATGACATGGTCCTCGTCTTGGCCGGCGGATGGTTACCCTGCCATGATCGCCGGGGCGGGGTGGCGATCCCAGAGCCAATGCCGCAGAATTGGTTTGCAGATGGAACCAATCGAGCTGGGTGAGCGCCTGGGCCGCTGGCCAGCGGGCCGCGGCCCGTTGCACGTGCTGCTGGCGGCGAGGCTGCGGCGGCTGATCGACGAGGGCGAGCTGCCGCCCGGCGAGCCGCTGCCGCCCGACCGGGCCTTGGCGTCGGCGCTAGCGGTTGGGCGCAGCACCGTGGTCGCCGCCTATGAGCTGCTGCGCCAGGACGAGCGGATCGTCCGGCGGCAGGGCAGCGGCACCCGGGTCGCCGGGCCCGAGCCGGCCGGCGTGCGGCAGACCACCAGCGCGCCGATGTTCCTGCACCTGCTGGAGCCGGGCGACGGAGTGATCCCGCTTGCCTGTGCCGCACCGGACACGCCGCCCCCGGAACTGGCCGACGCGTACGCCCGCATCGCTCCGGCGCTGGCCACTCCCGGTGATATCGGCTATTACCCGGCCGGCCACCCGGCGCTGCGCCGCGCGATCGCCGACCGCTACACCAGGCACGGGATCCGAACCGCCCCGGAGCACATCTTGGTGAGCACCGGCGCCCAGCAGGCGCTGTCTCTGCTCGCCCGCGCGCTGCTGGCACCAGGCGACCGGGTGCTGGTCGAGGGACCGACCTACCCGGGCGCGCTGGAGGCGTTCCGGGAGCAGGCGGCCGTGCCGCGGTCGCTGCCGGTCGGGCTCGGCAATCTGGCCGAGACGGCGCGTGAGCAGCACGCCGTCCTGGCCTACGTGATCTCGACCTTTCACAACCCGACCGGGTCGGTGCTGCCGCCGCTGGCCCGGCGTGCGCTGGTGCAGGCCGCGGCGGCGGCTGGTGTCCCGCTGATCGACGACGAGGTGCTCAGCGACCTGGCGTTTCCCGGGGTGGAGGTGCCGCCGCCGCTGGCCGCCTACGCCGACGGCGTGATCTCGGTTGGCTCACTCAGCAAGAGCATCTGGGGTGGCCAGCGGATCGGGTGGGTGCGGGCCTCCGAGCCGCTGATCGCCCGGCTCGCCCGGCTGCTAGCCGTGCATGACCTTGGCGGGAACGTGCCCGCGCAGCTCGCCGCCGCCGAACTGGTGCCCCGCCTGGACGAGCTGTCGGCGCGCCAGGCCCCGGCCCGGCAGGCCCGCCATGACCACCTGCGCGCCGAACTGGCCCGGCACCTTCCCGACTGGGACGGGCCACCAGTGCCCGGGGGGCAGACCCTGTGGGTCCGGCTGCCGTACGGCGACGGGACCTCGTTCGCGCAGACGGCGCTGCGGCACCGCGTCGCGATCCTGCCGGGAAGCGGGCTCGACGCCTCCGGGCAAAGCCAGAACTACCTCCGCCTGCACTTCGTCGCCCCGCGCGCCGACCTGACCGAGGCCGTCAAGCGCCTCGCCGAGGCGTGGCGCGCCTACCACCCCCCGCCGGCCCCCGCCATCTCACCCCCGGCGATGTCCGTCTGATTCGGATCGGGCGGCGGCTATGGGTGGTAGGTGTTTACGCGCGACTAGGCAGGACACCTGACGAAGGCAGGTGTCCTGTCTCAACGAATCTGGTCCGTGCCGACCGAATGCTCGGTGGTGTCTCACTGAATCTGGTCCATGATCATCGTTTACGATCCTGCCGCCCACTGGCGGGACCAGGCAGGCCGGAGCGAGTCACGCTGCCCGAGGCGCGTCTGGCCTCAGCAGGAAGTCCATCCGGAAACTCAGATTCGTTGGCAGCGGACAGTTGTCCGGGGGAGCCGCGAGCGGGCGCCAGAAAACCATTACTTGACATAATGTACATTATCGGCGCTCGACCGAGGTGGGCTGATTTGGCTGGGGCGGGCTGGTTTATCTACTTCTGATCCGCCCTTGATCAGGCGGCGGTACGGGTGCTAGACCCGAGAGGCCGGCTCGGTTACATCCCAGGGAACCCCGAGAGAGGGCCGGCATGGAGGAAGCAGGATGTCCGCAACCCCCCGAAGGGCTGCTTCGTTGCTTGGTGCGGCCGCGCTCGGCGTCGCAGCGATAACCGGCGCCGGCTGGGCAGCCGGTTCGGCCGCCGGAGCCAGTGTGGCTTCGCCCGGCGGAGCCAGTGTGCCGAGGCCCAGCTTTTCTAAGTTGAGCCCGAGCCAGGTCAAAGCCCGTTTGTCCGGCAAGCGAGAGCGCATGGTGGTCGTCTTCGACGACCAGCTCACCAACCTGCCGGCGAACCGGGCCCACCGGCGCGCCCGAGAAGCAACGGCCGCGTCCATGCAGGCTCCGCTCGTGGCCCAGTTGAAGCAGGTCAGGGCCACGCATATCACGGCCCTTTCGCTCCTCAACGCGGTCGCGGCGACAATGCCGGCGGCCGAGGCACAGGCACTCAGCCACACCCGGGGCGTCAAGAGCGTCGTCCCCGACGTAACCGTCATCATCGGGGACAGCGGCAAGTACAACACGAAGACGGTGGCCGCCTCCCAGGTGCGCAAGTCGGCCATCCCGGCAAGGGCGGCCGACGGGCAGCAATTGTGCAATACAAATCCCAGCAAACCGCTGGTGGAGCCCGAAGCCCTCACCAGCATCCACGCAAATCAAAAGATCGCGACGGGCCGGGGCGTCATCATCGGCAACGTCGACGCCGCCTCGCTGGCCGGGAACGTCAACATGATCCGGCGCAACGGGCAGCACGTGATCATCGATGCCCCGAACCCGAACGAGAACGTCTTCAGCGACGAGTTCAACGGAGACGTCTCCACGATGGCCGCCCAGGGCACGGTCACCTACACCTACGCCTCTCAGCTGCCCTTCGCGAACCTCCCCGCGAACTGCAGCTTCCGCATCGTGGGTGACGCCCCCGGCGCCTCTATCCTCACCACCGGTCAGTTCACCGACAGCAATAACCGGGGTCAGATCGTGGCTCCGGAGTCGCAGGTCATCGCCGGGCTCCAGCAGGCGGTGAACGAGGGCGTCAACGTCGTGTCGGAGTCCTACGGCTTCGGCGCTGTGCCGGGTGCCAACGCCGACCTGCTCATACCGGCGAACGTCGCCATGGTGGAAGCGGGCGTTGTCGTAGTGGAGAGCTCGGGCGACAGCGGCTCGGACGGCACGGTCGAGGAACCCGCCGCTAACCCCGCCATCATCGACGTCGGCGGGACGAACGACCTCAGGCTGCTCGCCCAGGCCGATGGCTACACCCACGGCTGGGAAGACAACAGCATGACGACCCTGTCGTCGGGCGGCACCACACCGCAGAACGATGTGGTGGACCTGGTCGCCCCCGGCTACCTGGCGCTCGCTGTCGCCGGCATCAACCAGCAACCGGCACCGGCGCTTCCGACTGAGGCCTTTGGCGGCACCAGCCAGTCGGCTCCCTTCGTCTCCGGCGCCGCCGCCGACGTGATCCAGGCCTACCGTGACACGCACAGCGGAGCCACCCCGACGCCAGCCCAGGTGAAGCAGATCCTCACCGGCACGGCGACCGACATCGGGGCCCCGGCGGACCAGCAGGGCGCCGGCCTCCTGAACATAGCCGCGGCCGTTAAGGCGGCCCGCGAGATGCCAGGCACGTCGCTGGCGCAGTCCGGCACCCCCGAACTGGTGGACAACCCCAGCCAGCTCGGCGTGCAGGGCGCGGGCGGCTCAACGGCCGACACGTCAGTCCAGCTGTACAACGCCTCCTCCAATGCCGAAAAGGTCACCGGCACCTACCGGGCGCTTGGCAGCGAGACGGCCTTCGGCAGCCCGGTCACCGAGAACGTCAGCGCCCCGCCGCCCCCGTTCCCCGCCCAGGGGGCGACCGCGGCGGCACCGGTCCACTTCACCGTGCCGAGCGGCGTCAGCGTGCTCGATGCCGACATGCGCTGGCCGGACCCGACCAACAACAATGCCAACATCCTGACGTTCATCCTGACCGACCCGGCCGGGAGGGTGGCCCAGAGCTCGTACGACTATGGCGCCTCCGAATACGTCCCTTGTCCGAACGGAGGCTGCAGCCCGGACATCCAGCACGCCACGGTCCAGCATCCGATGGCCGGAACCTGGACGGCCCAGATCCTGTGGGCCAACGGCCGCGGCCACGTGCAAACTGCGCCGGACACCCCGGGGCCCTACACCGGGACCGTGACCTTCCAGGCCAGCGGCCAGAACTTCACGACAAGCCCGGCGTCGGCGCCCGTCACCATCCCGGCTCGCAGCTGGGCGAGCGTGCCGCTCAGCATCGCCCTCCCCCAGGCTCCGGGCGATGCCCCTGAGTCGGTGCAGTTCACGGGGCCGGGCGGGCTCGTGAGCTCGGTGCCGATCGCCCGGCGCACCCTCATCCCGTCGGCCGGTGGCTCGTTCAGCGCCACCCTGACCAGCTCGGTGTCTCGCGGTGCCGGGCAGCTTCAGACGTTCTTCGTGAACGTGCCCCCCGGGAAGAAGGACCTCGACGTGTCGTTCAACGCGCCGAACCACGCTGCCGACGACCAGGTGTACTACTACCTGTTCTCGCCGGCCAACCTCTCCTCTCCTGGCCCCGAGATCTTCCACTTCTTCGCCACGGCCGTCGACGGCACGCCGACGTCCGGCAACCCGACCGGAAACGCCTCGCTCATCGCCCCCGATCCCCAGCCAGGTCTATGGGAGATCGACGTGATGCAGGGCCCCACGACCGACGGGACGGCGTTCTCCAATACCGTCACCGGGGTCCTTGCGTACAACCAGCTCAAACCCGTCACCGAGACCGGTCTCCCGACGTCGAAGTCGACGATCATCGACTCCGGCTCCAGCGTCCCGATCACGGTGAAGGTCAAGAACACGACGAACCACACCGGGTTCTTCACACTCCAACCGACAAACAACGACATCACTGGCGGCAATGTCGCCACGCCGGAACAGCTGGCGGCCGGGGCCACCGGCACACTGACGGCGACGCTGTCGCCCACGGCAGCTGTGGGTACCGGAGTCACGGGCACCCTCAGCGTCATCGACTCGACGGATTACAGTGCCACTGACATCGCCATCGGGTTCGGCGTTGTTCTCCGACTTCCACGATTTCGCCTACGCCTACAAAGTCGGGAGCTAGCTCAACCGGCTAGTACCCGCAGCAACGGCACGGCCCGGGCCTCATCGCAGGCCCGGGCCGTCGCCGTTTGAGGCACCGCAGCTCAGAGCCGGAAGAGTGCCTCAGGTTCGGTGAGACAGGACAGCAGCCACCCCGTCCCATCTCAGCGAAGATGTCGAATCTCAATGATCATGTTGCTGGCCCATTAGTGAGAGCACAACAGGGATGATCTTGTCGCGGGAGAAGTCCAAGGCTGGCTGCCTGTGCTTGCCGACAAGCATGCCGCCGTCGAAGCACCCGACCGGCGCCGCGGCGATCGTCGGCCACCGGCGGGACCGGGGTGTGAACACGACCCGGTAGGGCGAGGGCCCTACCGGGCCTCTCATGGCCGGGCAGCTGAAGGCGGTCGGCAGCATCCCAGGCAGCCGGTTGAGCAGCGAGGCGAGCTGCGCAATCAGGGCGCCGGAGGTGAAGGTCCAGGTCACTGTGCCGTCCCGGCTATCACCCGAAGCCGCCGGGACGGTGACAGTCACCGACCGGTACCTGCCCGGGTGGATGAATTCCGCCGCGCTGCGCGGGGGATACCACACCACCTGGGCCTCGGCGCGCACCAGTGAACCGCTGCCGCGAGGGATGACCACCACTTCCAGAGGCGTCGGCGATGTAGACGTCGTCGACGTAGGCCAGCCCCGCGGTGCCTGCTAGTTCCCGTGCCTGGCGCGACTCCCCCGGCGGTACCCAGCAGCCCGACGGATCTTTGCTGCCATCGCTGATCAGCCCGGTCTGCCACCACAGCGCCCGGGCGCCGAGCCGCCCGGCCAGGGCGATGATGCCGGGAAGCTCACCGAACGGCCGGTGGCAGTAGACGAGATCCACGTGGTCCAGCGCCCGGCCGAGCGGCCGGGACACCGGCTCGCCGCTCTCGAGTTCCCAGACCGTATAATCGGCCGGTCCCGGGCCGCCCTTGACGAAGACCGTGTACCCGGCGAATGCCAGCGACGCCGGCACGTCCCGGCTCGGCCAGTCGATCACCAGGACATTCCTTGCCTCCGCGAGGACCCGTGCGGCCGCCCCCAGCGCGGCCAGTGCCGCCGTTTCGCCCGAAGCCCTGGGGCCGGGTGCGTCGGTCATGCCACTCCCCTCGCCTGTCCGCTCCCCGCTCCCCCGCCGGTTCGCTCCATAGATTACTCACCGTAATCGAAGGCCATGAGCCGGGCATGGCTGTTACTATCCGCGTACACGCTATTACAAGGTGTCAATTACGGGTCCGGGCGCGGCTGCCGGGGAAAGGATTCTCGCCACGTGAAGAATGCCCCCGCCCGCCCGCCCGGCGCCTAATGACCCGGCGGCGCATAATGACCCGGCTCGGCCTGATTCCTATCGCCGGGCTGCTGGCCAGCGCGGCACCTGTCCAGGCCCAGGCGGCCACCGTGGCCAGGGCCGCCGTGACCACGGCGGGCGTGGCCCATTTGGGACCGGTCAGCAGCTTGTGCAGGCGTTACCAGCACTTCGCCGTGGCGACCACGGAGGGCTCGCATTTCGTGGTCAAGAATGACAATTATGGCGGCCAGCGGGAATGCCTCGCGGTCCGGGGTGAACGGCCCAATTTCACCGTGACCCAGTCACAGCTGCCCATCTGGCACGCCAAACCGCAGGCCTATCCGTTCATCCTGCGCGGCTGCAGCTGGGGCACCTGCTCGGCCCCGGACAGCGACCTGCCGAAGCAGGTCTCCGCGCTGCGGCGGCCGGTGGCCACCTGGCGCACCACCCAGGTGCCGAAGGGCGAGTGGGACGCGGCCTTCGACACCTGGTTCGGCACGCACCCGATGACCACCGGACAGGCGGACGGGGCGGAGATGATGATCTGGCTCAACGCGCGCCACATCACGGTGCCGCCACGCACCCGGATCCTGCACATCGACCACGTGCGCTGGTACCTGCTGCACTGGCGGGCCTGCCACGCCGGCACCTGCTGGAACTACATCCAGTTCCGCCGGGTGTGGCCAGTGCTGCGGGTCAGGCACCTGCACCTGCTCCCCTTCATCCACCGTGCGCAGCAGCGCGGCTGGATCCAGCCTGCTTGGTGGCTGGAGAACATCGAGGCCGGGTTCGAGCTCTGGCAGGGCGGCACCGGGCTGGGCACCGACTGGTTCTGGGCCCGGGCCTGGCTGCGCGTGGCGCTTAGCATCGGGTGCATGCCTAGCAGCTTCTACCAACTCGTCGTCGACTGCCGCGACCCGCACGCCCTGGCCAGGTTCTGGGCGGCCGTGCTGGACCAGCCCATCCTGTACGAGACCGAGGACGAGGTCATCGTCGGCGCCGACAAGGACGCCTATCCCGGCCTGGTCTTCGGCCCGGTCCCCGACGGCAAGAGCATCAAGAACCGGCTGCACATCGACCTGGACCCGGACGACCAGGCGGCCGAGGTGGACCGGCTGCTGGCGCTCGGCGCCCGCCGGGCCGACGTGGGCCAGGGCGACGATGTCACATGGGTGGTGCTCGCCGACCCCGAGGGCAACGAGTTCTGCGTGCTGCGGCCGCACCGGTCGCTGATCGACTGAGAGGGCGGCGGTCTGTCACCGGGCACGCGCCGGGCAGGCGAGAATGGCGGGATGAGGATTGCTGTACTCGGCACCGGCGTCGTCGGACGCACCCTGGCGGCCCGGCTCGACGGGCTCGGCCACGACGTGGTGATCGGCACCAGGGACCCCGCGGCGACGATGGCCCGCACCGAGCCCGGCGGGTTCGGCACCCCGCCCTACCCACAGTGGCAGGCCGAGCACCCCGGCGTGCGGCTGCTGAGCTTCGCCGAGGCTGCTGCGTTTGCGGAACTGCTGGTCAACGCCACCTCCGGGAGCGCGGCCATGGCCGCGCTCGTGGCCGCCGGTGAGCCTGCACTGGCCGGGAAGGTGCTCATCGACGTGTCCAACCCGCTGGACTACAGCCGTGGCATGCCGCCCACACTGGACCCGGTGAACACCGACAGCCTCGGCGAGCAGCTCCAGCGGGCGTTCCCCGCCGCCCGGGTGGTCAAGGCGCTCAACACGATGAACTGCCAGGTGATGGTGGACCCAGGGCGGGTGCCCGGCGAGCACAACGTGTTCCTGTGCGGCAACGACGACACCGCCAAGGCGGCCGCCGCCGAGCTGATCGCCTCGTTCGGCTGGCCGGCCGGGTCCTTGATCGACCTGGGCGACATCTCGGCCGCCCGGGGCACGGAGATGCTGCTCGCACTCTGGCTGCGGCTGATGGGCTCGTTCGGGCACGCCGAATTCAACTTCCACATCCCGCACGCCTGACAGATCCCGCGCAGGGATCCCGCGAGCCCCGAGGAGCGTTATGGATACCGAAGAGCTGCGCGCCCTGCAGCAGCCGCTCAAGGACGCCTACCGCAGCGACCCCGAGTCCGCGGTGATCACCCTGCGGGCGCGCGGCGAGCTCGGCGCCGAGGAGGTGAGCTGCTCGGTGGAGACCGGCCGGGCCCTCGCGGTCGCCGGGCTGCACCCGGCCAGCGGCGGCGACGGCACGTTCGTCTGTTCCGGCGACATGCTGTTGCAGGCGCTGGTCGCGTGCGCGGGGGTCACGCTGCGGGCGGTGGCCACGTCCCTGGGCATCACCGTCGGGGGAGGCACTGTCCGCGCGGAGGGCGACCTTGATTTTCGCGGTACGCTCGCCGTGGCCAAGGACGCCCCGGTCGGTTTCACTGCGATCCGGCTGAGTTTCGAGCTGGACACCGACGCCAGCCCCGACCAGCGGGACACCCTGCTCCGGCTCACCGAGCGGTACTGCGTGGTCTTCCAGACCCTGGCCCGCCCGGCGCAGCTCAGCGCGTCGCTGATCGCGACCGGGCGATAACCCCGGCCAGGGCCTGCCGCGCGTCCGCGCCCACCCGCTCGGCGTCCAGCGTGGTGAGGGCGCCGTCCTGCTTCAGCACGCGCCCGTCGGCGATAACGGTGTCCACGTTCCCCGGCTGGGCGGCGGTGACCAGCAGCTGCACCGGGTCGGTGAGCACGCCCAGGTTCGGGCCCGCGGCGCTGACCACGATGAGGTCGGCGCGCTTTCCCGGGGTCAGCGACCCGGTCACGCCGTCGAGCCCCAGGCAGCGCGCGCCGTCGATGAGTGGCCAGGGCCAGCGTGCGCCGGGCGGTCAGGGCGAACTCGTCCCGGGCCAGCGCGTTGGCCAGGCCCTGGGTCACCTTCATGATGGCGAACATGTCGGCGTTGCCGGTCAGCGCCGTCGTGTCCGCCGACAGCCCCACCGGGATGCCCGCCGCGAGCAGCTCGGCGGTCCGCGGCAGGCCGTACCCGATGAGCAGCTCGCTGAACGGCGAGATGCTCACGGTCGCCCCCGCGGCGGCCAGGTGCCCGATCTCGGCAGCCGTGGCGCAGTTGGCGTGCACCACCTGGACATCGGGCCCCAGCAGGTCCTCCCGGGCGAGCGCCTCGATCTGGCCCGCCGCGTGCGGCGGCCCGCAGGCGTGGATGGTCACCGGGAGGCCAAGCTCGCGGGCGGTGTCGAACTCGGGCTGGTAGACCCCGGCGGGCACGTGCATCGCCGGGTCGCTCCCCCCTGGCCCGCGGCAGGCCACGCCCAGCGACAGCAGCCCGCCTGCCGCGCGGCCGTCCCACTCCGCGTGCAGCCGCCGCAGCCCGGCCAGGTCCATGGCCTGGTCATTGGGATGCGCGGCGGGATACCCGTAGGAGAACCGCCCCCGCAGCCCGGCCGCCGCCAGCGCGCGCAGCCCGGCCTCGGCGTGGTCATGCCCGCGCACGTTGTGGGCCCAGTCGTGCACCGTCGTGATGCCGGAGCCGATCGCTTCCGCGCAGGCCAGCTGCGTGCCCTGGAACACGTCACCGGGGCCGAACGCCGGGCCGAGCCCGCGGCACAACCGGAAATACCCCGGGCCTGTTTCCGACATGCCGCGCAGCAGGGTGTTCCACATATGCCAGTGGGTGTCCACCAGGCCGGGGGCGACGATCATCCCGGTCGCGTCGATCACCCTGGCCCCCCGCGGGGCCATGGCGGCCAGCCCGGTGCCCACCGCCGCGATCGCACCGCCGCTGACCAGCACATCGCCGCCCGGGATGTCGCCGGTCCCCGGGTCCATGGTGATTACATGGCCGCCCCGGACCAGCAGCGTGCCGGGCCCGCCCGCGCCGGGCACGAGGCCATTCTCGGTACTAGTCACGAAGGGGAGGCATAGGTGCGGGTCACGTCGCGGATAGTACTAGTGACCTTGACTTACATGGTAGGCATGGCCCATGGCCGAACTAATTCCCAGGCGGGTCCTCTTCGGGAACCCCGAACGCGTCAGCCCACGAATCTCTCCCAACGGCACCAGCCTGGCGTGGATCGCGCCGCATAACGGGGTGCTCAACGTATGGACCGCCCCGGTAGGTGCCGAAGGAGTCGACTGGGACTCGGCCAAGGTGGCGACCAACGACACCGACCGCGGGATCCGGGTCTTCAGGTGGGCGCATGACGGGCGGCACCTTCTCTACCTGCAGGACACCGGCGGCGATGAGAACTGGCGCCTGTACGACGTGGACCTGCACACGATGCAGCGCCGGGACCTCACCCCGTTCGAAGGGGTGCAGGCGCAGATCCTGGCCACCGAGAAGAAGCACCCCACCGAGGTCCTGGTCGGGCTGAATCGCGACAACCCGGCCCTGCACGACGTGTACCGGCTCGACCTGGTCAGCGGCGACCTGGTCAAGGAGGTGGAGAACCCGGGCTTCGCGGGCTGGATCGCCGACACCGAGCTGGTGACGCGGGTCGGCGTGGGGCTTGAGCCGGACGGGAGCATGGTGGTCAACGTCCGCGACGACGCCGGGGGCGATTGGCGGCTGCTCCAGACGTTTCCCGCCGAGGACGCCATGACCAGCGGGCCGATGGCGATCAGCGCGGACGGCGGCTCGATGCTGGCGATGAGTTCGGCCGGGGTGGACACGGGCCGGCTGGTCCGCGTCGACCTGGGCAGCGGCGCGGAGGAAGTGCTGGCCGAAGACCCCGACGCGGACGTGGCCGGTGTCCGGGTGCACCCGGACACCCGGGAACCGCAGGTCGTCACCTGGGTCAAGGAGCGCACGGAATACCGGGTGCTCGACCCCGCCCTGGAGGCGGACGTGGCGGCCGTCCGCGCGCTGCACCCGGGCGACCCGGACATCGTCGCGCAGGATCACAGCGACATGGTGTGGCTGGTGGCGTTCACCAACGATGCCGGCCCGGTGCCGTACTTCCTGTACGACCGCAGGCGCCGCGAGGGACGTTTCCTGTTCGAGCACCAGCCCGAACTCTCCCAGTATGAGCTGGCCCCCATGGAGCCGTTCTCCTACCAGGCGCGGGACGGCCTGACGATCCACGGGTACGCGACCTTCCCGCCCGGGGCGGGCCGGTCCGGGCTGCCCATGGTGCTCAACGTCCACGGCGGGCCGTGGGCCAGGGACATGTGGGGCCTCGACTCGGAGGCACAGTGGCTCGCGAACCGTGGTTACCTGTGCGTGCAGGTCAACTTCCGTGGTTCCACCGGCTACGGCAAGGCGTTCGTCAACGCCGGTGACCGGGAGTGGGGCCGGGCCATGCAGAACGACCTGACCGACGGGGTGGCCTACGCCATCGCCCAGGGGTGGGCGGACCCGGAGCGGGTGGCGATCTACGGCGGGTCCTACGGCGGCTACGCGGCGCTCGCCGGGGTCACCTTCACCCCTGACCTGTACCGCTGCGCGGTGGACATCGTCGGCCCGTCGAACCTCAAGACGCTCATCGAGACGATCCCGGCGTACTGGCAGCCCCAGATCGCCCTGTTCCACCAGCGGGTGGGAAACCCGGAGACCGACGCCGAGTTCCTCTGGTCCCGGTCGCCGCTGTCGCGTGCCGCCAGCATCAAGACGCCGCTGCTGATCGCCCAGGGCGCCAACGACCCGCGGGTGAAGCAGGCCGAGTCCGAGCAGATCGTCGCCGCCATGCGGGACGCCGGCATCGACTACGAATACATGCTGTTCCCCGACGAGGGCCACGGCTTCGCCAAACCGGAGAACCGGCTGAAGTTCTACGCCGCCGCGGAACGGTTCCTCGCCCGCCACCTGGGCGGCCGGGCGGAGGACGACCCGGAGTGATCGAGATCAAGGGCGATGCCGCGATCGATGCCATGCGGGAGGCCGGCCGCGTCGTGGCCACCGCGCTGGACGCGGTCCGGCGCGAGGCGGCGATCGGGGTGTCCCTGGCCGAACTGGACGAAGTGGCACACGAGGTGCTGCGCAAGGCCGGTGCGCGGTCCCCGTTCCTGAATTACCACCCGTCGTTCGCGCCCACGCCGTTCCCCGCGGTGATCTGTGCCTCGGTCAACGACGTGATCGTGCACGGCATCCCCGACGGCTACCGGCTGGTCGACGGCGACCTGGTCAGCATCGACTTCGGCGCGGAACTGGACGGGTGGACCGGCGACGCCGCGATCAGCTTCGTCGTCGGCACCGCGGATCCGGCGGACGAGAAGCTCATCGCGGTCACCGAGGAGGCGCTCGCGGCGGGCATCGCGGCCGCGGCTGAGGGCGCCCGCCTCGGCGACATCTCCCATGCCATCGGCACCCTGGCCCGCGGCGCCGGGTACGGCGTCCCCGAGGGCTTCGGCGGCCATGGCATCGGCCGCCACATGCACGAGGACCCGCACGTGCCCAACGAGGGCCGGCCGGGCCGCGGGATGCGGCTGCGGCGCGGCCTGGTCCTCGCGATCGAGCCGATGCTGATGGCCGGCGGTGGCAGCCGTTTCGAGACCGCGCCGGACGGCTGGGCGCTGAAGACGGTCGACGGCACCCGGGCGGCGCACGCCGAGCACACCGTCGCGATCACAAAGGACGGCCCGCGCATCCTTACGCTCCCGTGAGGCGCGACCGGCACGGCCAAGGCCCGTGACAAGGGACGGGCCGAGGCCATCGGGGGTCCGGGGGTCGCCCCCGGGCCAGTTCCAGAGGGGTCGCTCCCCCGGGCTAGAATCGCGCCTCAGCCATGAGGGCGGCCAGGGGCGGCTCGGGTTCCAGGACGTACAGGCCGCCGCCGATCCGGTCGGTCACCCAGACCAGGCCGCCGGAGTCCACGAACAGGTCGTTGATCTGGGCCACCGGCTGGCCGGGCGGCGGCTGCGGTATCCAGTGCGCCACCTCGGCCGGGTGGCCGGGGTCGGCCAGGTCGTACACCCGCACCCCGGCGCTGAAGTAGCTGGCGAACACCAGGCGCTCGCTGCGGTAGGAGCCTGCCTGGTTCTCGTGCAGGTTGTGCGCGCCGAAGCGGAGCGGCAGGTGGTCGAAGCCGTCCGGATGCGGGCATTCCGCGAGCATCGCCGGGCTGGCACCGGACACGTCGAGGACGTGGATCGCCCGCCGGGGCGCGTGCGGCCCGTCGTGGACCTGCTCGTCGGTGGCGACCACCAGGCCACGGCCGGGCAGCGGCAGGCAGGTGTGCGTCGACCCGCCGCCCTGCCACTGCGCCAGGCCCGCCTGGCGGGGACGGGTCATGTCGGACACGTCAAGCACCACCATGCCCGCATCGTCGTAACCGAGGTAGGCCCGGTCCCCCGCGATGAGCGCATGGTGCGCGGCGTACCGCTCCCCCGAGGGCCAGCCCGGCTGCTCGTCGTCCCGCTGTCCAGGCCACCACCAGCGGGCCGCCTCCACCGGGTGCGCGGGATCTGCCAGGTCCACCACCACCCAGATGCGGTCGCGGAAATGGTCAGGTATGGCGGACATGTGCGCGTACCGGCCGCCGGTCCAGACGACCCGGTGCACTCCCCTGCCGCCGCTGTGCCAGAAGGCGAGCCGCTCCGGGCGCAGCGGGTCCTCCAGCCGGTAGATGGCCAGCCCCGCCGATACAGGGCCGGTGTCCGGTGCTGTATACGGGAACTTCTCGTGGTTGACCAGCAGCAGGCCGCCGGCGACCTGCACCTTGTGGGTGTGGCTGCGCGCCGGGGCCGGCCATTGCCTGACCAGTACCGGCCGGGCCGGGTCGGCGGCGTCGAGCACCGACGTCCCGGCCCCGGTGGTGCCGGTGTGCCCCACGTACACGGCGTCGCCGTGCCTGATCACCTGCATGCCGTCGCCGTGCCCAGCCAGGCCGTGGTGGCCGATCAGGCGCAGGCCCGCGGCGCTCGCGGTGCGCGCGCCCCCCACGACCGGGTCGCCGGTCATGGCCGGCCCTGCTAGCCCGGGGGGACGACCCCCGGAACCCCCGATGGCCTGCGGCCCCGTTCCTCCGTCACGGGGCCTTGACCCCCGGATGGGTCGCGCGCCGAGCGTGTCCGCCGCCCAGTCCGCGGTGCGGTACCGGTGGAACGGCGCCAGGTTGGCGCACCCGTGGTTGCCCTGCTCGAGCAGCAGCAGCGCAGCCGGGCCGCCGGCCTCGTCGATCAGTTGCTCAGCCTGCTGCCAGGGGATCAGCCGGTCGAGCTTGCCCATCACGGCCAGCAGCGGGCAGCGGATCCGTTCCGCGCGCCCGGCCATGGTCAGCTCGCCCGCCTTGACCCTGGCCGTCTCCAGGTCCGGCGACTTGGACCGCACCCGGAACGCCTCCCTGGTCAGGCTCGGCAGGTTGTCCCAGTTCCCGGCGAACGTGAAAGGCCCGGCCAGCGCGATACAGGCCTGGATCCGCTCGTCGCCGCTGGCGACCCGCGGTGCGTAGTACCCGCCCAGGCTCACCCCCCAGACCCCGATCCGGCTCGGGTCCAGGGACGGCTCGGTGATCAGGTAGTCGATGATCGCCCCGCCGGGGACCTCCCAGTCGCCGCGGATGGCCAGGTCGTACTCGGCCTCGCCCTGCCCGGGGCCGTCCACGCTGAACGTGGCGATGCCGCGCTCCAGGAACAGGTCCTCGGTGCTGCGCAGCTCTTCCTTGGTCGAGTCCAGGCCGGGAATCATGATCATCACCGGGTGCGGGCCCCGCCCGTGCGGCTCCCGCAGGATCCCGACGATGTGCGAGCCCTCGAACGGGATCTCCGCCCGCTTCCCTGGCGGGTCGAGGTAGGGCAGCGCGTCGGTCAGGCACCGGACCGCATGGCCGTGCGCCTCCCGCATCTGGTCCATGTCGTTCACGAACAGGAACTTCGCGAAGTGGTAGTACACCGCCGCCTGGGACAGGTGGGCGCCGGCCGACATCTCCCGGCCCTCGGTGAGCGCCTCGCGGCCGAGCGACTCGTGTTCGGCCGCGACCTTGCTCCAGGCCGCGCACCAGTCGTTCCACGAAGTCAGCCCGCTGGTGATCCGCTCGAAATCGCCCGCGGTCACACCGTTCATGGTGAACCGCGGCGCCCAGTGCGAGATCGCCATGGCTACCCGTTCGTCCACGCGCCCTCCTCGTCGTTCGCTGGCGAGATCTGCAAACGAATGCATACTCTCTAGGACAGGCCCGGGTCAACCTGGGTACAGGGAGAGCGTGATGGAACAGCAGGAACTGCACCTGACCGTGAACGGCGAGGACCGCGCCCTGGCCTGCGATCCGGATCTGCCCTTGCTCGATGTGCTGCGCGCGGGGCTTGGCCTGGCCGGGCCGCGGTTCGGCTGCGGTCTGGGCCTGTGCGGTGCCTGCATGGTGATCATCGACGGCAAGGCCAGGTCATCCTGCGACTACCCGGCCTGGGCCGCCGAGGGAACCGAGGTGACCACGGTCGAGGGCCTGCGCCAGGACGGCGCACTGCACGCGGTGCAGCAGGCGTTCCTTGACGAGCAGGCGGCGCAGTGCGGCTACTGCACCTCGGGGATGATCGTCGCCGCGGCCGCGCTGCTGGCGGTGAACCCCGAGCCGACCGAGCAGGAGGTCCGCGCCGCGCTCGACCCGAACCTGTGCCGCTGCGGCACGCACGGCAGGGTGGTGGCCGCCGTGCTCCGGGCGGCCGGACACCACGACACCGAGCAGCCCGCGCACCGCGATCAGGAGCAGGCCGCGCGCCATGACACTGAGCAGGCCGCGCGCCGCGACAGGGGGCACGCCGTCCGGTGACTCCCCCGCCGTCCGGCCTCGCCGCCTACCCGAGCCTCGCCGCCAACCCCGTGCTGAGCTCCTGGCTGGCGTTCTCCCCGGACGGCACGGTCACGATCCGGCCGGGCAAGGTGGAGTACGGCCAGGGCGTCTGGACGGCGCTGGCCCAGGTCGCGGCGGAGGAACTCGACGTGGCGCTGGCCCGGGTGACGGTGGCGCCGGTGAGCACGGGCACCAGCCCGGACGAGGGGGTCACCTCGGGCAGCCTGTCCATCCAGCACTCCGGCTCGGCGCTGCGGCAGGCGTGCGCGCAGGCCCGCGCGCTGCTGCTGGCCGAGGCCGCCGGCAAGCTCGGCACCGCCGCGGCCGAACTGGCCGTCGAGGATGGGCAGATCCTCGCCGCTGGGCAGCCGACCGGGCTCAACTACTGGTCGCTCGCTGGCCCGGGGCTGCTGGACCGGGAGGCCGGCGACCCGGTCCCGGTCAAGCCGCCGGACCGGTGGTCGGTGGCTGGCCGCAGCGCCCCCAGGCTCGACCTGCCGGACAAGGTCACCGGGCGCCCCAGGTTCCTGCACGACATGGTGCTGCCCGGGATGCTCTACGGCCGCGTCGTCCGGCCGCCCGCGGTCGTGGCGGAACTGCTCAGCACCGGCGACCCTGACCTGCCGCCGGACGTGATCGTGGTGCGCGACGGCTCGTTCCTCGGCGTCGTGGCCACCACGGACTCCCGCGCGCTCCGCGCCGCCCGCCTGGTGGCCAAGGCGGCCCAATGGCAGGTGACCGAGTCGCTGCCCGACGACCGCGACCTGAAGGGGTTCCTGCTCTCCGCGCCCGCCGAGGACGTCCCCGTGGAGTCGCGCCACGACGAAGAAGCCGCCGCGTCGGTGACGACGGCCCGGACCGCCGAGTACACCCGGCCCTTCCTCGCCCACGCCTCCATGGCGCCGAGCTGCGCGATCGCCCGCTGGGACTCCGGCACCGTCACGGCGTGGAGCCACAGCCAGGGCATATTCGCGCTGCGTGACGCCCTCGCGGCCGGCCTGCGCCTGGACCCCGCCCAGGTGACCGTGAACCACGCGGAGGGGGCAGGCGCCTACGGGCACAACGGCGCCGACGACGCCGCCCTGGACGCGGTGCTGCTCGCCCGGGCCGTGCCGGGGCGGCCGGTCCGGGTGCTGTGGTCCCGCGAGGACGAGATGAGCTGGGCGCCGCTCGGCCCGGCCATGCTGGCCCGGCTGTCGGCGGGGCTCGACGCCCGGGGCAGGATCGTGAACTGGCGCCAGGACGTGTGGAGCAACGGGTTCATCGGCCGCCCCGGCCGCGGTGGCGACCCGCGGCTGCTGGCCCTGGCCCACCTGGCCGGCGGACGGCCGATGCCGCCCGCGCCCGACGGCCCGCCGACCGGCGCCATGGGCTCCACCCGCAACGCGGTGCCCGGCTATGACATCCCCGACCTGGAGGTGGTCCGGCACCGGCTGCTCACGATGCCGATCAGGACCTCTTCGCTGCGGTCCCTCGGTGCGTTCCTCAACGTGTTCGCGATCGAGTCGTTCATGGACGAACTGGCCGAATGCGCCGGGGCGGACCCGGTCGCGTTCCGGCTGGCGCACCTGACCGACCCGCGGGCGGTGCGGGTGATCGAGGAGGTGGCGGAGTTCTCCGGCTGGGCGGGCCGCCCTCAGCACGAGGGCACCGGCTACGGGATCGGTTACGCCAGGTACAAGGGCCTCGCCGGGTACTGTGCGGCGGTGGCCGAGGTCGAGGCCGAGGACGACGTGCACGTGCGGCGCCTGTGGCTCGCGGTCGACGTCGGCACGGTCATCAACCCGGACGGGGTCGTCAACCAGGTCGAAGGCGGCGCGGTGCAGAGCACAAGCTGGGCCATCAGGGAGCGGGTGACCTTCGACCGGGCCAAGATCACGTCACTGAGCTGGGACACCTACCCGGTGCTGCGGTTCACCGAGGTGCCCGACGTGGCGGTCCGGATCGTCGCCGCGCCGGGGCAGCCGGAGACCGGCGCGGGCGAGGTCGCCCAGGGCCCGGTCGCCGCCGCGATCGGCAACGCGCTGGCCCAGGCGGTCGGCGTGCGGGTACGCGACCTGCCGCTCACCCGCGAGCAGGTGATCCGCGCGATCGAAGCGAGCTGACCGCCGCGCCGCTAGGCCATCGGGAGTCGGCTCCCCCGGGCCAGCACGGCCACGGCCCGGTGACGAAGGAACCGGGCCGCAGGCCATCGGGGGGTTCCGGGGGGTCGCTCCCCCGGGCCAGCACTAGTGCTGGCCGAATAGGGCGCTGACCGACTCGCCGACGTGGATCCGCCGGATCGCCTCGGCCAGGGCAGGGGCGACCGAAAGCACGGTGAGCTTGCCGCTCTCCCACGTTTCCGGCGGCGGCACGGTGTTGGTGCAGATGATCTCGGTGACCTCGGGCGCGGCGGCGATCTTCTCCAGTGCCCCGTCGGCGAACAGTCCGTGCGTGCACGCGACGCGCACCGACTTGACCCGGTGCTCGCGGAGCTTGGCCAAGAGCTCGATCAGCGTGGTGCCCCGGGCGATCTCGTCGTCGAGGACGATCACATCGCTGTCGTCCACGTCCCCGATGATCGAGGTAATGCGGACCGTATGGTCGTCGATGCGCTCCTTGGCCCCGGCGGCGACCGGCAGCCCCAGCCGGGTGGCGAACGCGGCCGCGCTCTTGGCGTTGCCCAGGTCCGGGGACACGACCACGGTCCCGGAAAGGTCCTGGCCGCGGAAGTGGCCGGCCAGTTCCCGCAGCGCGTGCAGGTGGTCCACCGGCACCGAGAAGAACCCGTGTACCTGGCTGGAGTGCAGGGTCATCGTGAGCACCCGGCTGGCCCCGGCGCTGACCAGCAGGTCGGCCACCATCCGGCCGCCGATCGACACCCGGGGCATGTGCTTCTTGTCACTGCGCGGAGTGTAGATAGGAGCAGAGGTGCGGGGGCAGATGGCGCATCGCTGAACACGGTGGCATGGTAGGGAGGGGAGTTAGGTTCTGTGAGAGGGTGAACGGTGGGGATAGCACGAGGTAGCAGTTCGGTGCTGGTATGTGCGCGCACCGCGCTGCGGTGGTGGCACGGAGAGGTGCGACCACCAGATCGGTGGTCTCTGTCAGATGAGACCAGCTCGGTAGGTCTGCGATGACACGATCTGCACGCTTGTAGGTAGCACCACACACGAGAACAGAGCAATTGTGAAATAGGTTGTTTAGGAGTGTTTGTTATGAGGGTGGTGATATAGTAATGGGGTGAGGAAGAGAGTAAATATAGATATAGTGTTATGTGTTAATAAAAGGAAGGTGTAAAGTAGAATGAAAGAAAAAGAAAGAGAGATAAGATGAGGGAGAAGGCTAGTGCTGGCCGAACAGGGCGCTGACCGACTCGCCGACGTGGATCCGCCGGATCGCCTCCGCCAGGGCCGGTGCGACCGACAGCACGGTGAGTTTGCCGCTCTCCCACGTCTCCGGCGGCGGCACGGTGTTGGTGCAGATGATCTCGGTGACCTCGGGCGCGGTGGCGATCTTCTCCAGGGCACCGTCGGCGAACAGCCCGTGCGTGCACGCGACGCGCACCGACTTGACCCGGTGCTCGCGGAGCTTGGCCAATAGCTCGATCAGCGTGGTGCCCCGCGCGATCTCGTCGTCGAGGACGATCACGTCGCTGTCGTCCACGTCCCCGATGATCGAGGTGATGCGGACCGTATGGTCGTCGATGCGCTCCTTGGCCCCGGCCGCGACCGGCAGCCTCAGCCGGGTGGCGAACGCGGCCGCGCTCTTGGCGTTTCCCAGGTCCGGGGACACCACCACGGTCCCCGAAGGTCCTGGCCGCGGAAGTGGCCGGCCAGTTCCCGCAGCGCGTGCAGGTGGTCCACCGGCACCGAGAAGAACCCGTGTACCTGGCTGGAGTGCAGGGTCATCGTGAGCACCCGGCTGGCCCCGGCGCTGACCAGCAGGTCGGCCACCATCCGGCCGCCGATCGACACCCGGGGCATGTGCTTCTTGTCACTGCGCGCGTAGGAGTAGTGCGGTATCACCGCGGTGACCCGGGCCGCGGAGGCACCGCGGGCCGCGTCCAGCATGAGCAGCAACTCGACCAGGTTGTCCTGCACCGGCGGGCTCAGCGGCTGGATCAGGAAGACGTCGCGTTCCCGGCAGTTGGACTGCAGCTGGACTTCCATGCAGTCGTTGGCGAACCGGCGCGATCGTACCGGGAGCAGGGGCTCGCCCAGCTCCGCACAGATCTCGGCCGCCAGCTTTGGGTGGGCACTTCCGCTGAACACCGCGATCTCACGCACGCGACCAGGCTAGGGCATCGACCGCCGGGGGCTGTGGGCATCCGATTGCCCGGTGGAAATGCCCGCCAGGGGATGGCTTGGGCGCACAAGCTCGGGTGTCCTGACTCTTGTAGAGCTCGATCCGGGGCTAGCCGGTGCACTGGGGGTGGCCTGGACCAGGTCGATCTGCAGGCTGAGGCCGCCGTTGGCGCTGGGGCCCGCCGCCCACGCCTTCAGGTAGCGGAAGTTGGCCTGGTACAGGTCGCGAAACCGGAGTTCCCGCTGGTCTCGGTCCTGGTCAGCGGCTGCCATGGCGGCTCCTGTCGCCTGCGCGGCCGCTGCTTGGTGGGTTGCCCATGCCTGGTAGATCTCCGGCTAGGCCGGAGAACGTTCCGCCCCGACATCGCTGGCGAGCCGGCTCCCCGGCCTCGCGCAGCCACCGCCGCGGCCTGGCCAGCGCCCCGGCGGTACCCCCCGCCAGCCCGGCCAAGCTGACCACGGTGGTCAGCGCGGAGGCCGCGCCGGCGCCCTTTCCGGCAGGGCCAGCACTGTCAGCCCCTCGCTCACCTGCCCCGCGACCACCGCCACCGGCACCCCCGCCGACCGCGGCGGCGGCGATCACGGTGCCGCACGTCTTCCCGGTCAGCGACGTCTCGTCGAACCGTCCCTCCCCGGTAATGACCAGATCGGCGCCGGCCAGCGCCCGGTCCAGCCCCGCCAGCCGGCCCAGTTCGGCCGCCCCCGGAGTAAGAGTTCCGCGCCCCAGGCGGCGGCCAGCCCGTAACCAGTCCCGCCCGCGGCCCCGGCACCAGCGGCAGCAGGGTCACCGCCGAGCGCCTCCGCCAGCCGGGCCAGCCCCGCCTCCAGCCGCGCGATCTGCGCCCCGTCCGCCCCCTTCTGCGGCCCGAACACCGCCGCCGCCCCCCGCGGTCCCAGCAACGGAGCAGTGACATCGGTCAGGCAGGTCACCCCGCCCCCAGGCGGCGCCCGCAGCCCGCCCAGGTCCGCCCGCGCCAGTTCGGCCAGCGCCCCGCCGCCCGGCGGGAAGCGGGCGACCGCGGCGTCGAGGAACCGGGCCCCCAGCGCGCGCCAGCGCCCCGGTCCCCCCGTCGGTGGACGCCGAACCGCCGAGCCCGACCAGGATCCGTCCCACCCCCGCATCCAGGGCGCGGCCCAGGAGCTCACCCAGCCCGGTCGTCTGCGCCCCCATCGGGTCCGGCCGCGCCAGCAACGGCAGCCCACTAGCCCGCGCCAATTCCACGACGGCCGTGCCGACCCGAGCTTGCGCAGGGCGGTCGGTGGGCCACCTGGCCGCGGAGTTCTGTCCGCGGCCAGGTGACCCGCCGGGCGTCCCCATCGTCTCCCCGACCGGGGCAGTTCCAGCCAGCGGGCAGTCGACCGGAGCGCACCGCCAGGGCCGGTGACCTTGGCCCGGTGCCAGCGCGCCCCGGGCACCGTAGCCGCCAGCACGTCCAGGGTTCCCTCGCCGCCGTCGGCCAGCGGCAGCCGGGTCACCTGGTCCCCCGGCCGCACGCTGAGCCACCCCTCGGCCAGCGCGGCCGCGACCGCGGCGGCCCCGAGGCTGCCCTTGAACGAGTCGGGCGCGATCAGCACCCGCACGGCGGTCGCCCCGGCCCTAACTCGCCACGGCCCTAGCTGGCGGCAGCGTTTCCCGGCTTGTACGGCGGCAGCCCGAGCTTGTCCCTGATGGCCTGCTGGACCTCGTCCTTACCGGGGGTAGCGTCGATGACCGCGACGTACTCCTTGCGGCGGAACAGGTCGAGCACCGGGTCGGTCTTCTCGTGATAGTCGCGCAGCCGCACGACCAGGGCCTCCTCGGTGTCGTCCTCCCGGGTGACCAGGCTGCCCCCGCATACGTCGCAGATGCCCTCTTCCTCCGGGCGGCCCTGGATGAGGTTGTAGTCCATCCCGCAACCGGTGCACAGGCGCCGGGCCAGTACCCGGCGGCGAACCTCGGCATCGGGCAGTTCGAGGTGGATGACCCCGTCGATGTCGTAGCTCTCCACGAAGAACTCCGCCTGCCTGAGGTTGCGCGGGAAACCGTCGATGACGAAGCCGTAGTTCCAGTCGTGCTGGGTGAGCCGCTCCGCGGTGACCGCCTCGGCCAGGTCGTCGCCGACCAGTTCCCCGCCCGCCATGATCCGGCGCACCTGGGCGCCCATCTTGGTGTGGTGCTGCACGTTCCAGCGGAAGATGTCCCCGACGCTGATATGCACCAGGTCCAGGTCAGCCGCGAGAATGCTGCCCTGAGAGCTCTTGCCGCTGCCGGGGACACCCATGATGACGTATTTCCGCATGGAGTTACCTTCGCATACCGTGCGCCGTGCACAACCCCCGTGCCATTGGGGGGGTTTCAGGGGGGTCGCTCCCCCGGGCTAGCAGGGCCGCGGCCGACGCGACGGAGTCGCGGGGGCCGTAGGCCATCGGGGGGTCAGGGGGGTCGCTCCCCCGGGCTAGCAGGGCCGTGGGTCTCCCGCAGCCGCTTCTTGAGGATCTTGCCGGTGCCGGTCCGCGGCAGTTCGCCTGGCGAACCGCACCGACTTCGGGATCTTGAACCGGGCGATCTTGCCGTCCAGGAACCGGAGCAGTTCCTCCTCGGTGGCCTGCGCGCCGGGGCGCAACACCACCACGGCCCGGCCGACCTCGCCCCACCGGGCGTCGGGTACGCCGATCACGCCGCAGTCCGCGACGGCAGGGTGCTCCCGCAGCACGTTCTCCACCTCGGCCGGGTAGACGTTCTCCCCGCCGGAGATGATCATGTCCTTGATCCGGTCCACCACGAACACGTAGCCGTCTGCGTCGGTGGTCCCCGCGTCCCCGGACCGCAGCCAGGTCCCGTTCACCAGCGCCGCTTCCGTGGCGCGCGGCTGGCCCCAGTAGCCCTGCATGACGTTGGGCCCGGCCACGACGATCTCCCCCGTTTCCCCGGCCGGGGCCGGCGTCAGGTCCGGCCGCACCACCTGCACCTCGGTGAAGAAGTGCGGCACCCCGGCGGAGCCCGCCTTGGTCTCCACGTGCGCGGCGTCGAGCAGCAGTGCTCCGGGCGAGGTCTCGGTCATCCCGTAGCCCTGGATGAATGTCAGGCCGCGGCTGGTGTAGCCGCGGATGGTGGCCTCGGGCACCGGCGCGCCGCCGCACAGCAGCATGCGCAGGCTGGACAGGTCGGCTTCGGGCCACCGTGGGTGCGCGGCCATCGCGTCGTACACCGCGGGCACGCCGAACAGCGAGGTCACCCGGTGGCTTTCGATCAGCTCCAGGGCGCGGCCCGGCTCGAAACCTGGCTCGATCAGCACCGCGCCGCCCTTGAGCAGGGTTGGCAGGCAGAGCATGTTCAGCGCCGCGGTGTGGAACAGCGGCGCCACGACCAGCGCGACCTCGTCCTGCCTGAAGTCGGCGTCCACCACCACGTTGAGCGCGTTCCAGGTGATGTTGCCGTGGCTGAGCGTGGCGCCCTTGGCCCCGCCCGTGGTCCCCGACGTGTACATGATCAGGCACGGGTCGTCCGGGCCGACCGGCTCGTCGAGGGCCGCGCGGGGCCCGGCGGCGAGCAGCCCGGCGTAACCGAGTTCCCCGCTGGCCGGCTCCCCCAGCGCGACCACGTCGTGGAGATCAGGCGCCGCATCCCGCAGCGCGGCCACCGTGTCCGCCAGCCCGGCACCGTAGATCAGCGTCCGGCTGCCCGAGTCGGTCAGGTGGCGGGCAAGTTCCGGCGCGGCCAGCCGGGTGTTCAGCGGGACCAGGATCGCGCCGAGGGTTCCCGCGGCGAACAGTGTCTCCAGGAACGCCGGGTGGTTGGGCCCGAGGTAGGCGACCCGGTCGCCGCGGCCGGTGCCGAGCCCGCGCAGGCCGTGCGCCAGCCGGGTGACCCGGTCGTGCATCTGGGCGTAGGTCAGCCGGTCCCCGGCATGAATGACCGCGACCCGGTCGGGGGTTCGGCGGGCGCGCCGCGCCATCCACGAGCCGACACCGTCGTTGCGCAACCCCGGATCCCTTTCAGCCGGTGGCCTCGTCCCCCACGGGCCGCGTAGAGCGTGATCGTGATTCCTAGCTGGCCCGGTTGAGCCAGCGCTCGCAGCCCCGGCGGATCTTGGGGTCGAGCGAGCCGCTGAGCACCTGCCAGTCCTGGCGCAGCAGCCGCGCGTTGACGAACCGCGCCAGATCGTTGCGACGGCCCCGGGTGAGCACGATCCCGTACAGGCTGCGGCGGCGGGCGTCGTCGGCCACGTCGAATTCGCGCAGGCCAGGCGGGCACAGGTGCCGGGGCAGCACGACCACCCCCTGCTCGGGGCCGTGCAGGTCGTCCAGGCTCTCGGGCAGCCGCCGTGCCATGGCGCCGCCCTGCCCGCGGCGGAGCCGATCCGTCAAGGACATGCTCCATTATCACCGCGCGCCCCGTCTCTGCCGCGCGATCCGGCCGGGCGCGGCGGTTCCAGGTTCGAGGGCTACACTCTGGCCATGCCCGGCACCGAGGCTCGCAGCTGGCGCTTCCTGATCACACCCAGATGGCTCGCCTGGCATGCCATCATGGTCGGCTCGGTGTACGGAATGCTCGCACTTGGTGACTGGCAGTTGCACCGAGCGGAATCGGGCAACGCGCTGAGCTGGGCGTACACCTTCGAGTGGCCGATCTTCGCGGTGTTCGCCGTGGTGTTCTGGGCCAAGACGATCCGGGACGAATTCCATCCGCCCGTCGCCACGGGCCCCGCGGACGGCGACGTCGAACTGCCCGCCGGGGCGGTTCCCGGGGCGCCGCGGCCGGGGGTGCCGGTCCCGGCCGGGGACCCGGCGACCCCCGAGGAGGCAGCGGAACTCGCCGCGTACAACGCCTACCTCGCCCGCCTGCACAGGGAAGTGAAGGGCCACGGCAAGTGGCACGGCCTGCGCTAGCAGCCGCCCGCAACCCCTAAACACAACGCCAAGGAGGTGGGGCGCGTGCGCCTCAACGTCACCCTGTACCGGGTGATGGCCTACATAACCGGTGTGGTTCTCATCGTGCTGTGCGTGTTCGCCATCGCCCAGGCGTTCACCGACGACAGCGCGATCGTCAACGTCATCGGCACGATCCACGGACTGCTGTACATCGTGTACCTGATCGTCTCCTACCCGCTCACCCGCAGGCTGCGGCTGCCGCTGTGGCCGACGGTCGCGGTGCTGCTGGCCGGCACGGTTCCGGTGATGACGTTCATCGTGGAGGCCCGGATCCGGCACCGCTACATCGAGCCCGCCCTGGCGGTCACTGCGCGTTTACCGGACCAGCACGTTTCGTTTTCACTCCAGCCGCGCCGGTAGCGCATAATCCCAGGTATGGCCACCGCCTTCCTCGACGCACCCGGCCCGCTGGCCTTCGCCCACCGCGGCGGTGCAGCTCACGCGCCGGAGAACTCCTGGCGCGCATTCGAGCATGCCGTGGGACTCGGCTACCGGTACCTGGAGACCGACCTGCAGGCAACCGCGGACGGGGTGCTCGTCGCCTTCCACGACAAGACCCTCACCAGGGTCTGCGGCCAGGACGGCCAGGTGCGCAGGCTCACCCGCGCCGAACTGTCGGCCGCCCGGATCGACGGCACCGAGCCGATCCCGGTGCTGGAGGACCTGCTCGCCGCCTGGCCCGACGTCCGGTTCAACCTCGACGTCAAGGACGTCCCCGCAATTGCGCCGCTGCCGGAGGTGCTGCGCCGCACCAACGCCTGGGACCGGGTGTGCGTGGTGTCGTTCTCGGCGAGCCGGCTGCGGGCCACCCGCCGTGCCCTCGGCCGCCCGGTCTGCATGGCCGCCTCGCCGCTGGGCACCGCCGCGGTGCGGTTCGGCGGCCCGCGCGGCAGGCCAAGCGCAGACCCGCACGGGCCCAGGACGGCAGGGCCTTGAGCCATCGGGGGGTTTCAGGGGGGTCGCTCCCCCAGGCCAGCAGAGCCAGTGGCCGCTCACCGAATGGCTCACCCGCAGTGGGGTCCGTTGCGTCCAGGTGCCCGTTTCGATGGCCACGCCTTCATTCATCGGCCGATCCCACGCGCTGGGACTGCAGGTGCACGCCTGGACGGTCAACGACCAGCCCAGCATGCAGCGACTGCTCGACCTGGGCGTCGACGGCATCATGACCGACGAGACCGTGGCGCTGCGCGAGCTACTCACCGCTCGCGGCCAGTGGCACCCCCGCCTGCCTGCCGAGAGCTAACTCACACCGAAGGCCGGCGAGCAGGGTCGCCCGTCCGCGGTTGGATCGGTACAGAGCGGGAATCTTGAACGCGTAGCCAGCGTTGATGACGGGGAAGGCTGACCGCCTGGGAGGCAATGTCACATGGCCGAACGTGCACTACGCGGCACCCGGCTCGGAGCAACGAGCTATGAGAACGACCGTAACACGGACCTGGCGCCACGCCAGGAAATAGCTTTTGACTGCCCTAAGGGGCACCATTTTAGCGTTCCGTTCGCGGCCGAGGCCGAGGTTCCCGCGACTTGGGAATGCCGGGTGTGCGGCGCTGTTGCGTTCACCTCTGCCGCGGACCTGCCCATCCCCAAGAAGGTCAAGCCGCCGCGCAGCCACTGGGACATGCTGCGCGAGCGCAGGTCCATCGCCGACCTGGAGCAGGTGCTGGCCGAGCGGCTGGCCCTGATCCGCGGTGATCACGGCGGCGACGGCTCGGGCCGGTCCGCTAGCGAGCGCAAGAGCGCCTAGTTTCCCTAGTCCGGAGGGACGATCTCGCGGATCCCGCCGCTGGCGGGCCGTCGGCGGAACCGGCGGCTGCGGCCGGTGAGGCCCCAGACCGTGACCCGCCATAGCGCCTCCACCACGATGGCCCGGCTCATCTTGGACGTGCCGTGGACCCGTTCGACGAACGTGATCGGCACCTCCACCACCCGCAGCCCCGCTCGTATCGCGCGCATCGCCAGGTCGATCTGGAAGCAGTACCCCTGGGACTCCACCTCGTCAAGCGCGATGGCGCGCAGCGTGGCAGCCCGGTAGGCGCGGTAGCCGCCGGTGGCGTCCTTGATCGCTATGCCCAGCATCAGCCGGGCATAGGTGTTGCCGCCGCGCGACAGCAGCTCACGTGACTTCGGCCAGTTGCGCACCGTGCCTCCCGCCACCCAGCGGGAGCCGAGCACCAGGTCCGCGCTCTTGAGCGCGTCAAGCAGGAGCGGGAGTTCCTCCGGCTGGTGCGAACCGTCGGCGTCCATCTCGACCAGCACGTCGTAACCCTCGGCCAGGGCCCAGCGGAAGCCCGCGATGTAGGCGGCGCCGAGGCCCGCCTTCTGGGTACGGTGCAGCACATGGACGTGGCTGTCCTCGGCGGCGAGCTTGTCGGCGATCTCGCCGGTGCCGTCCGGGCTGTTGTCGTCCACGATCAGCAGGTCGGCGTCTGGCACGGCGCGGCGGATCCGGCCCGCCGTCGTCTCGACATTGGCGCGCTCGTTGTAGGTGGGGATGACGACGGCAACACGCCCCGTGGGCCGCCCGCTCCCGTCCATAGCTGTCAAGCTCCCTGCCTGCCCAGTGCCTACGATCCCTGCCATGCGCGGCACGCGCCGCCACTGCCCGGCGGTGGGCGTCCCTGCAGGTTACCCTGCGACCCGGAGTCCGGGCCGACCGGTGTCAATATGCCTCTGGGGGCCGGTCCGGGCCGGTGCACGCGGGGCTGGGCCCTGTTCCCGGCCGGGCCCGCAGCGGTACGATTGAGCCCTTCTCAGGTGAGGGGCGGCATGACAGCAGTGTCAGGCGCACGGCAACGATGACCTTGCCGCGCACCGGGGCCACCGGACTGGCTACTCACCATCACCCGGCATGCCGCCGCCCGCATCCCCCGACGCCCCGTGCCCTGGACCGCATCGAGTGGTTGCGACCGATGCCCGAACGCTCAGGCTGGGGCGGATAACGCCCAGTCGCCCCAAGCAGTGATCTTTCCGCAGGAGGTTCAGCGATGACCGATAACTCCGAGCTGCAGGGTGCCGGGGGTGGCGAGCAGGTGGTTTCTGAGTCGCAGATTGCGGTGCATTGGCGGGAGGAGGAGTATTACTATCCGCCGGAGTCGTTTGTGGTGCAGGCGAACGCGAACGACCCGGCGATCTTTGACCGGTTCGCTGCGGATGAGTTCCCGGGGTGTTTCACCGAGTACGCGGATCTGCTGGATTGGGACCGCCGGTGGGACACGGTGCTGGATTCGTCGAATCCGCCGTTTTGGAAGTGGTTCACCGGGGGCCGGCTGAACGCCTCGTACAACTGTGTGGACCGGCACGTGCCTGATAAGGGGAACAAGGCGGCGTTGATCTGGGTGCCTGAGCCCGAAGATGTGGATGCGGTGGCGATCAGCTACCGGGAGCTGTATCACCGGGTGAACGAGTTCGCCGCGCTGCTGCAGGATTTCTGCGGGCTGAAGGCCGGCGACCGGGTCACGTTGCACATGCCGATGGTGCCTGAGCTGCCGGTGACGATGCTGGCGTGCGCCCGGCTGGGGGTGGTGCATTCGCAGGTGTTCGGCGGGTTTTCCGGGAACGCGTGCGGGACGAGGATCGCGGACTCGGGGTCGCGGGTTTTGATCACGATGGACGGGTATTACCGGTCGGGCACCCTGGCCGATCACAAGGTGAAGGCCGACGAGGCGGTGGCTGAGGCCCGCCATCAGGGGCAGGAGGTGGACAAGGTTTTGGTGTGGCGGCGGCACCCGGGCCAGTACGCCTCCCAGACCCCCATGGCTGAGGGCCGGGACTTCTTCGTGGATGAGGTGGCGGGGAAGTACCGGGGGCAGCTGGTGGATCCGGTGTCGATGCCGGCGGAGGCGCCGTTGTTCTTGATGTACACCTCCGGCACCACCGGCCGGCCCAAAGGCGCGCAGCACTCCACCGGCGGGTATTTGTCCTACGTCGCCGGGACGTCGAAGTATTACCAGGACATTCATCCTGATGACACGTACTGGTGCATGGCCGACATCGGGTGGATCACCGGCCATTCCTACATCGTCTACGGGCCGCTGGCTTTGGGGACGACGAGCGTGATTTATGAGGGGACGCCGAACTACCCCGATGCGGGGCGGCCGTGGCGGATCGCCGAGCGGCTGGGGGTGAACATTTTCCACACCTCCCCGACGGCGATCCGGATGCTGCGCAAGGTCGGCCCGGACGAGCCGGCCAAGTACAGCTACCACTTCAAGCACATGACCACGGTCGGGGAGCCGATCGAGCCGGAGGTGTGGCGGTGGTATCACGAGGCGGTCGGCAAGGGCGAGGCGGTGATCGTGGACACGTGGTGGCAGACCGAGACCGGCGGGTTCCTCGGCTCCTCGTTGCCGGCGCTGAAGCCGATGAAACCGGGGTCCTGCGGGCCGGCGGTGCTCGGCATCTTCCCGGTGATCTTGGATGAGGACGGCCACGAGGTCCCGGACGGCAAGGCCGGGAACATCTGCATCACCAACCCGTGGCCGGGGATCATGCAGACGGTGTGGGGGCAGCCCGAACGGTTCATCTCCGTGTACTACGCCAAGTACAACAAGGACCCCGACAGTAAGGACTGGCGGGACTGGCCGTATTTCGCCGGCGACGGCGCGGTCCGCGCCCCCGACGGGTACTACCGCATCCTCGGCCGGGTCGATGACGTGATCAACGTGGCCGGGCACCGGCTGGGGACCAAGGAAATCGAGTCCGCCTCCCTGACGGTGCCCGAGGTCGCCGAGGCCGCCGCGGTGCCGGTGATCGACGACATCCGCGGCCGGGCCGTGGAGGTCTACGTCTCCCTCAAGCCCGGCGTCGAGGCCAGCGACGAGATGGCCCGGAAGGTCACCACCGCGATCGAGACCGAGATCGGCAAAATCGCCCGGCCGAAGAACGTGTGGATCGTCCCCGACATGCCCAAAACCCGGTCCGGGAAGATCATGCGCCGGGTCATCGCCGCCGTGTCCAACTTCACCGACGTCGGCGACGTCACCACCCTGGCCAACCCCGAAATCGTCGACGGCATCCGCCACCAAGTCCAAACCGCCAAAGTCGCCAAAGGCGACGTCCCCCGCGAACTCTCCGACACCGAACGCGCCGAAATCCAAGCCTTCGGCACCGAAACGTAAAACCCGCACCAGGCCGAGCGATGACCGATAACTCCGAGCTGCAGGGTGCCGGGGGTGGCGAGCAGGTGGTTTCTGAGTCGCAGATTGCGGTGCATTGGCGGGAGGAGGAGTATTACTATCCGCCGGAGTCGTTTGTCGCGCAGGCGAACGCGAACGATCCGGCGATTTTTGACCGGTTCGCTGCGGATAGGTTCCCGGAGTGTTTCACCGAGTATGCGGATCTGCTGGATTGGGACCGGCGGTGGGACACGGTGCTGGACTCGTCGAATCCGCCGTTTTGGAAGTGGTTCACCGGGGGCCGGCTGAACGCGTCGTATAACTGTGTGGACCGGCACGTGCCCGATAAGGGGAACAAGGCGGCGCTGATCTGGGTGCCGGAGCCCGAGGATGTGGACGCGGTGGCGATCAGCTACCGGGAGCTGTATCACCGGGTGAACGAGTTCGCCGCCTTGCTGCAGGATTTCTGCGGGCTGAAGGCCGGGGACCGGGTGACGTTGCACATGCCGATGGTGCCTGAGCTGCCGGTGACGATGCTGGCGTGCGCGCGGCTGGGGGTGGTGCATTCGCAGGTGTTCGGCGGGTTCTCCGGGAACGCGTGCGGCACGAGGATCGCCGACTCGGGGTCGCGGGTGCTGATCACGATGGACGGGTATTACCGGTCGGGCACGCTGGCCGATCACAAGGTGAAGGCGGACGAGGCGGTCGCTGAGGCGCGCCACCAGGGGCAGGAGGTGGACAAGGTGCTGGTGTGGCGGCGGCACCCGGGCCAGTACGCCTCGGAGACTCCCATGGCTGAGGGCCGGGACTTTTTCGTGGATGAGGTGGCGGGGAAGTACCGGGGGCAGTTGGTGGATCCGGTGTCGATGCCGGCGGAGGCGCCGTTGTTCTTGATGTACACCTCCGGCACCACCGGCCGGCCGAAGGGTGCCCAGCACTCCACCGGCGGGTACCTGTCGTACGTCGCGGGGACGTCGAAGTATTACCAGGACATTCATCCTGATGACACGTACTGGTGCATGGCGGATATCGGGTGGATCACCGGCCATTCCTACATCGTCTACGGGCCGCTGGCTTTGGGGACGACGAGCGTGATTTATGAGGGGACGCCGAACTACCCTGATGCGGGGCGGCCGTGGCGGATCGCCGAGCGGCTGGGGGTGAACATTTTCCACACCTCGCCGACGGCGATCCGGATGCTGCGCAAAGTCGGCCCGGACGAGCCGGCCAAGTACGGGTACTCGTTCAAGCACATGACCACGGTCGGGGAGCCGATCGAGCCGGAGGTGTGGCGGTGGTATCACGAGGCGGTCGGCAAGGGCCAGGCGGTGATCGTGGACACGTGGTGGCAGACCGAGACCGGCGGGTTCCTCGGCTCCTCGTTGCCGGCGTTGAAGCCGATGAAGCCGGGGTCCTGCGGGCCGGCGGTGCTCGGGATCTTCCCGGTGATCTTGGATGAGGACGGCCAGGAGGTCCCGGACGGCAAGGCCGGGAACATCTGCATCACCAACCCGTGGCCGGGGATCATGCAGACGGTGTGGGGGCAGCCCGAACGGTTCATCAGCGTGTATTACGCCAAGTACAACAAGGACCCAGACAGTAAGGACTGGCGGGACTGGCCGTATTTCGCCGGCGACGGCGCGGTCCGCGCCCCCGACGGGTATTACCGGATCCTGGGCCGGGTCGATGACGTGATCAACGTGGCCGGGCACCGGCTGGGGACCAAGGAAATCGAGTCCGCCTCCCTGACGGTGCCCGAGGTCGCCGAGGCCGCCGCGGTGCCGGTGATCGACGACATCCGCGGCCGGGCGGTGGAGGTTTACGTCTCCCTCAAGCCCGGCGTCGAGGCCAGCGACGAGATGGCCCGGAAGGTCACCACCGCGATCGAGACCGAGATCGGCAAGATCGCCCGGCCGAAGAACGTGTGGATCGTCCCCGACATGCCCAAAACCCGGTCCGGGAAAATCATGCGCCGGGTCATCGCCGCCGTGTCCAACTTCACCGACGTCGGCGACGTCACCACCCTGGCCAACCCCGAAATCGTCGACGGCATCCGCCACCAAGTCCAAACCGCCAAAGTCGCCAAAGGCGACGTCCCCCGCGAACTCTCCGACACCGAACGCGCCGAAATCCAAGCCTTCGGCACCGA
>CAVXMG010000005.1:0-261664 GCA_963762735.1 uncultured Actinomycetes bacterium
GGGCGGGCACGCTTGCCTCCGCCCAGCCGGGCTCCTCCGCGGCCTGGCGCGGCCTGGTCAGTCCCGGGTCGGTCTGCGCCTCGTCGACGTACTCGTCCACGTCCGGCCGGAGGCCGGCGTCGCCGGCCAGCAGCCCGTTCCGCATTGCGGTGCGCAGCGGCGGGCCGGGCCATTCATTGGCCACGTCGGCGTCGGTCTGCGCGCGCCACCTCGCGGCCTGGGCCCCGGCAGCCTGCGCCTGGGCAGAAGCCTGCGCGCCCGCGGCCAGCCGCTCCCAGTCCGCCGCCGGGTCCACCTCGGCCGCTCCGTTATCGCTGGCCGGCCTGACCCAGTCCACGTGGTCGGCGAGCGGCGCCGGCGACCATGGTTCGCCGTCGCCGTTCTTTTCCGCGGGCTCCTGCGCTGCGGGTTCCTCCGCTACGGTTTCCGGTCCTGCCGGCTCGTCCCGGACATGCTCCGCGTCCGCCGGATCGGGGCGCACGGGCTCCGGCCCGGCTAGCGCCGCCGCGATCGACTCGGCCCCGGCAGGCCCGGCTCCGGCAGACCCGGTCTCGGCAGACCCAGCCCCGGCAGGCCCGGCCTCGGCAGGCCCTGTCCCGGCGGGCCCTGTCCCGGCAGGCCCTGTCCCGGCAGGCCCGGTCTCGGCAGGCCCGGTCTCGGCGGGCCCGGTCTCGGCGGGCGCAGCCCCCGCAGGCTCAGGGGAATCCGCTACGGCGGGCTCGTCCACGCCAGCACGTTCCTGGTCGCCGGCCTCGGCCGCCGCAGGCGCCACCGCCCAGCCGAGGCTCGTCGTCTCCGTCGGCGGCTGCGAGCGCTGCCACCCAGCCGGCCTCATCGTCTTCGGATGCCGCCCAACCCGGGTCGTCTGCTCCGCCCGCCGTGGCACGCCAGCCGGGATCGTCCTCCTGGGCTGCCGGAACCGACCATCGCGGGTCATCGTCCCCGGCCGCGGGAACCTGCCAGTGCGGCTCCTCGGCCTCGGCCTTGGCCGCGGGCACTGGCCAGGCGGGCGGTTCCTCCTCGGCCGTAGCGGGCCAGCCGGGCGCATCCTCCCCCGTCTCAGGCGCCGGCCAGCCGGCCTCGCCGTCCGCGGGACTCCACGCGGGTGCCGCGTCGCCGCTCCATCCGGCCTGGTCATCGGACCAGGCTGGGTCGTCCCCTGCCGCGCCGGACCAGTCCCGCTCGGTGATGCGCAGGTCGTGGAAGGTGACACGGAACCCGGGGCCCTCCGGTGCGGCGGCCATGACCCCGGCGAGCACCTCGCGGCCCGGTGGCATGAACACCAGGGCGGCGAGTTCGGCGGGGCCGTCCTCGATCACGTACCTGACCTCGACCGCGTCGCCGCGGCGGGACACCCGCAGCACGATCTCGTCGGTGCCCGCGGGCAGGTCGGTCACCATCCAGCTGGACCGGCCGAGCGTCAGCACGGTGCTCAGCCGGGCCCGGCCCTCGAAGAACTCCACGCCGGTCTTCAGCCAGGTGCGCTCGTCGGCTCGCAGCATGACGCCCGCCTGGTCGTACTGAATCCCGAGCGTGCAGCGCATCCGGACGGACACGTCGAGGTCCCCGGCGAGCACCTCGCCGTACACATGACCGCTGTCCCTGATGTAGCCGTAACCGGTCTCGCGCCAGAAATCTGTGCTTGGATCGACACTCACCGTGAGCACATCGCCCGTCCGCTGCCAGCTGGCGGGCTCGTTAAGCCACTCCATGGGGCCCTCCGCGGTGTCTGTCGTCTCCACGGTATCGGTATCCGGCGAGGTAGTCTCGGCCACATGGACAAGGTCCAGCGAACCGACGCGCAGTGGCGCGGAATGCTTACCCCGGATGAGTACCAGGTACTCCGGGAGGCGGGCACCGAGGCGCCATGGACCGGTGAGTACACCAACACCAAGGTGGAGGGCGTGTACCGGTGCCGTGCGTGCGGTGCCGAACTGTTCCGCTCGGGGGAGAAGTTCGAGTCCCACTGTGGCTGGCCGAGCTTCTACCAGCCGTCCAGTGACGACGCTGTCGAACTGATCGAGGACCGCTCGCTGGGCATGGTGCGCACCGAGGTCAGGTGCGCGCGCTGCGGCTCCCACCTTGGCCATCTGTTCGAGGGCGAGGGCTACCCGGTCCCGACGGACCAGCGCTGGTGCATCAACTCCATCTCGCTCACCCTGGAGCCCGTGGCAGGCGACTGACCGCTCCCCGGGCTAACAGAGCGCCATGATCAGTTCCCCGGGCGGCTTGCGGCGCCCGGTGTAGAACGGGATCTCCTCGCGGGTGTGCAGCCGTGCCCGGGCGCCCCGCAGGTGGCGCATCAGGTCCACGATCCGGTGTAGTTCGTCGGCCTCGAAGCAGAGCATCCACTCGTAGTCGTTCAGCGCGAAGCAGGAGACGGTGTTCGCGCGGACATCGGGGTACTCGCGGGCCATCATGCCGTGCTCGGCGAGCATCTCCCGGCGCTCCGCCGGGTCGAGCAGATACCACTCGTAGGAACGGACGAACGGGTACACGCACGCGTAGGCGCGCGGCTCCTCCCCGGCCAGGAACGCGGGAATGTGACCCTTGTTGAACTCGGCCGGCCGGTGCAGCGCCATCACCGACCAGACCGGCTCGCTGGCCCGGCCGAGCCCGGTCCGCCGGAACCGGGCGTACACCTCCTGCAGGTCGTCAGCGGACGGGGCGGTCCACCAGAACATGTAGTCCGCGTCGGCCCGCAGCCCCTGCACGTCGTAGCAGCCCCGGGTGACCACGTCCTTGCCCGCGGCCTGGTCGGCGAACTCCTCGAGCTCAGCTGCGAGGCCCTCAGAGCCACCGGCGGCCGCCTGCAGCGCGGGCCGGTCGCTGACCCGGAACACCGACCACATGGTGTAGCGGATCTGCTCGTTGAGATCGCGGGCCCGCGGGCGGGCGCCCGCCGCGCTGTTGTCAGTGCTAGCCACGTTCCCATTGTCGGGCATGACTGAGGTGCGCCGCGATCTGGGCGGCCGCGGCCTGCGCGGTGGCCACGCATGCCGGGATGCCGATCCCGTCATAGGCGGCACCGCACACGGCCAGGCCGGGCTGGCCCGCAACGCCGGACCGGATCCGCGCCACCCGGTCCAGGTGGCCCACGGTGTACTGCGGCAGTCCCCCGCCCCACCTGCTCACCCTGGTCGCCACGGGAGCCTCGCGGGCTCCGGTGGCCGCGGCGAGGTCTGCGGCGGCAAGGCCGACCAGTTCGGCGTCAGCGGACTGCAGCAGGGACTCCTCGCCGACCCGCCCCAGTGAGCACCGGACTATGTGCAGCCCGTCACCAGCGTCGCGCAGGTGCGGCCATTTGACGGTGGAGAACGTCACCGCCTTGACCGGGTGGCCGTCCGCGGCCGGCACGAGATAGCCGCTGCCCTCCAGCGGGCTCGGAAACGCCGCAGCCTGGTAGGCCAAGGTGACGATCGCCATGCTCGCGTAACGGATCTCCCCGAGCGCCGTCACCGCGGCGGACGCCCCGGGCACGCCGCCCAGCAGCCGCGCCGCGGGGCTGGCCGGAATGGCCAGGATGACCGCATCGGCCGTCAGGTATTCCTCGTCGTGCCTGGAGCCGACGGTCAGCCGCCAGCCGGTCGCCGTGCGGGCCAGCCCGCGCACCATTGCGCTGGTGCGGACGCAGGCGCCGGAGGCGGCGGCCACCGCGGCGGGCAGCGTCCCGAGGCCGCCGGCGAGGGTGGTGAACACAGGCACGGGATCCGGGGACCCGGGCTCGGCCGGATCCGGCAGCAGCGCTCCGGCCGCCTCGGCCAGGGAGGCGTGCTTGCGCGACTCGGCTGCTACCGCGGGCAGGGTGGCTTCAAAGGACAGTTCCTCCGACCGGCCGGCGTAGACCCCGGCCAGAAGCGGATCCACCAGGCGGTCCACCACCTCGTGGCCGAACCGGGCCGCCACGAACGCGGCCACTGGCACGTCGCCGTCTCTGGCGGTGGCCGGAAGGCCGAGATCCTGCCGTGCCCTGGCCATGCCGTCGCTGGACATCAGGCCGGTGCCGGCCAGTTCGGCCAGGTCGGCGGGCACGCCCAGCACCTGGCGGCGAGGCAGCGGGCACATCCGGCCCCGGCTCCAGATCCGCGCTGCCGTGGTGCCGGGCCAGGTCAGCTGGCCTTCGAGCCCCGCCGCGGCGGCCAGCCCGGTGCCCTCGGGGCGGCGGGCGAGCAGCGCCTCAGCGCCCTCATCCACCATGACCCCGGCGATCTCGCTGACGCTGAGCTTGCCACCGAGCCGGGGCGAGCCTTCCAGCACGGTGACCCGGCACGGGGCCTCGCGGAGGAAGAACGCCGCGGCCAGCCCGGCGATGCCTCCGCCGATGACCACGACATGCGGCTGCCCGGGATCGCTCACCGCTCTACCCTCGCAGAGGCTCGCACAGCCAGGCGATCAGGGCCGGCCGACCTGGCAACGGCGGCGCATCTGCCCCTCCCGCCACTGCAATACCGGCACCTCTGTGGCTATTGATAAAACAGAGCCGTTCTCAGCGATTTTTCAGCCGCTGAACCCTTGATGGTTTTTGGGTCATTCCTGCCATACTGCTGTGCCATGGCCTCGGAACCTGGTGCGATGACGGTGCGGCAGGCCAGGCCCGAGGACGTCGGCCGGCTTCAAGCGATCCAGCTCGCCGCTGGCAATGCGTTCCGCGACATCGGGATGCCTGCGGCCGCGGACACGTTTCCGCTTCCGACCGAGTCTCTGTCCGGGTACCGCCGGGCGGGGCGGGCCTGGGTGGCGGCCGACGAGCATGACGAGCCGGTCGGCTTTGTCGTCTTCGACGTCGTCGACGGCTGCGCGCACATCGAGCAGGTCAGCGTGCATCCGGCGCACGCAGGGCAGCGGATCGGGGCCATGCTGCTTGAGTACGTGGCCGACTGGGCGGTCGACCAGGACCTGCCGGCCATGACCTTGATCACCTTTCGCGGGGTGCCCTGGAACGCGCCGTACTACGAGCGCCTCGGTTTCCGCGAGCTGGCCGAAACCGAGGTCACTCCCGAACTGGCGGCTCGCAACAAGGGTCAGGGCGGGAATTCCGCGGCCCGGGTCTGCATGCTCCGCGAACTCGCTCCAGGCGACGGCAGGAAAGCCGGAGACTGAGCCAGCCCGGGGCTGAACAGTTGCCAAGTCGTGACTTAACCGTGGGAACCAGCATGCCGACGCCGACGTCACATCGGCATGACCGCGCCTGTGCCCCGTTTGACCGCTCTCCCGTCGCGCCCGCGCCGCGCCGCCGCCTGGACGCTCCTGCTCACCGCCGGCGCCTGCCTGCTGGCCGCTGGCTGCTCGTCGGGCGGCGCCTCGGCGAACAGCGCCTCCGCGGGCGGCACTTCGGCGGGCAGCGGCGCGGCGCCCGCCGCCCTGCCCGGACGTGTTCCGGGCGTGCCTGCGGCGAACAGCGGCCGGTTCCGCCGGGACCGGCACGAGCGCTGGGCTGACCGCGGTGCCCCTGCCCGGCGGGCAGTCGGTCATCTTCACCGCCACCCTCAGCCTGCGCGCCAAGGACATACAGGCCACGGTGGCCCGGGCGACCCAGCTCGCCCAGGCGGCAGGCGGCTACGTGTCCGGTGAGCACGCCAGCATGACCCAGTCCCGGCACTCCAAGGCCATGGTCAGCATTCAGTTCAAGGTCCCGGCCGCCGACTACCAGTCCACCCTCAGCGCCCTCAGCGCCCTGGGCGCCAAGCGGTCCGAGACCCAGCAGGCGCAGGACGTCACCGGCACGGTGGCCGACGTGAACAGCCGGGTCGCCTCGGCGCAGGCCGCGATCGCCCAGTTGCGCAAGCTGCTCTCCCGCGCCGGGACGGTCGGCGGCCTGCTCAACGTCCAGGAGCAGATCAACCAGGAGGAGGCCAGCCTCGAGGCGCTCCAGTCGCAGCAGCGTGCGCTGGCCCGCGAGACCACCTACGCGACCATCTCGATGACTGTCACCGGGCCGCCGCCGCCGCGCGCGCACCGCCACCCCCGCCAGGCCGTGGCCGGTTTCCTCGGCGGCCTGGCCGCGGGCTGGCGGGCCCTGCGCGTGGTGGTCGCCGGGCTCCTCACCGCTGCGGGGGCCGTGCTGCCGTTCGCCATCCCGCTCGGCCTGGCGGCGCTGGCCGCCGTGGCCACCCGGCGCTGGCTGGGCAGGCGCCGGTCCGCCAGCGCGCGCCCGGCGGACTAGTCAGGGCTTGACGGCCCGGGCCGACGCCTCGTGCACCAGGTCGGTGACTCGTGCCAGCGCACCGGGATCGGTCTGCGGCAGCACGCCATGGCCGAGGTTGAACACGTGCCCCTCGGCCACCCGGCCCTGGTCGAGCACGCGCCGCACCCGCTGCTCAAGCACCGGCCATGGCGCCAGCAGCAGGGCGGGATCCAGGTTGCCCTGCAGGGCCTTGCCTGCGTCCACCCGGCGCGCCGCTTCGTCCAGGCCGACCCGCCAGTCCACCCCGACGACGTCGGCGCCCGCCTCCCCCATCAGGCGCAGCAGTTCGCCGGTGCCAACGCCGAAGTGGATGCGCGGCACGCCCAGGCCGTCAAGGGCGTCGAAGATCCGCCTGCTGTGCGGCAGCACGGCCGAGGTGTAGTCGTCGGAGCTGAGCACGCCGACCCAGGAGTCGAACAACTGCACCGCGGCAACCCCCGCCGCCACCTGCACCCGCAGGAACGCGGTGGTGATATCGGCCAGCCGGGCGAGCAGGGCATGCCACATCGCCGGATTGCCGTACATGAGGGCCCTGGTGCGCTCGTGGTTCTTGGACGGGCCGCCCTCGATCAGGTAGGACGCCAGGGTGAACGGCGCTCCGGCGAACCCGATCAGCGGCGTGCCGCGCAGTTCCGCCACCAGCATGGTGACCGCGTCGGTGATGTAGGGGACGTCGCCGGGCTCCAGGTCGCGCAGCTTGGCCACGTCCGCGTCGGTGCGGAACGGCTGGTCGGTCACCGGGCCCACTCCGGGCTTGATGTCGATGTCCAGGCCCACCGCCCGCAGCGGCACCACGATGTCGCTGAACAGAATGGCCGCGTCGACCGCGAACCGGCGCAGCGGCTGCAGCGTGAGCTCGGCGATCATGTCCGCCGTGGTGCAGGCCGCCAGCATGCTGAAGCGGTCCCGGACGGCCCGGTACTCCGGCAGCGACCGGCCCGCCTGCCGCATGAACCAGACCGGAGTGGCCGGCACCGGCTCACGCCGGCATGCCCGCAGGAACAGCGATTCGTTGGGGGCGGCTGTCACGAGGTGGATCATCTCACGCTGTAAGCCCTGGGGGGCGACCCCCTGGAACCCCCGCTGGCCTAGCCCCGCTGGCTGGGGCCTAGAACCCCCGGGTAGCCCTCGCGCCAACAGTGCCACCGCGACCACCGGAGGACCGCGGGTGCCACTCCCCGAGCCACCAGGGCCACGGCCCGGTGACGGAGGAACCGGGCCGTAGGCCACCGGGGGGTCCGGGGTCGCTCCCCTGGGCTAGCACTGCACCAACACGCCGGGTGAGGTCCCGCATCCTGACGGCAGTGCGTGCCACCATCGAAGCAGCCGGGTTCTGGGTACCCGCCGCTACGGCGCGGCACGCCCCCGGCGGCGGAGGAGGTCACCATCATGGGCCCGATATTCCGGCCCTGCCAGGACTGCGGCGGGGAGCAGCTGTTCGAGCAGCCGCACGCGACGCCGGGCAGCTGCCCGGACGCGCCCGACGGGATGTGCCCCGAGTGGTCCTGCACCGAGTGCGGCGCCGTCATGCTCGTCCTCGTGCCGACGCAGCCGTCCCAGCCAGCGGCCCTGACGGACGTGGCCGGCCGGGTGGCATGAGGAGCGCGCAGTCACGGCGTACGCTCGGACTATGAGGCAGGTCGGCAGCGGGGCGGTACCGAGCGAGGAGGCGTCCGCCACGTTCAGCGCCGCGGTCGCCGGGTTGCGCTCGTGCCAGGACCAAGTGCGCCAGATCCGGCCCGAGCTGTGCTTCGAAGAGATGCCCGCCCCGCGAACGCTCGCGCCCTTCGCGACCGCCGTCGGCGCGACCGTCCGGGTGGACGGGGCCGAGATCGCCACGGGCCGGTTCGTGCTGCTCTACGATCCCGCCGGGCAGCGCGGCTGGGCCGGGCCGCTGCGGGTCATCGTGTACATCCGCGCCGAACTGGAGCCGGAGATCGCCGAGGATCCCATGGTTGGTGAGGTCGCCTGGTCCTGGCTGACCGAGGCGCTCGACGCCCGCACGGCCGGCTACGCCGAGCCGAGCGGCACGGTGACCCGGGTGGTCACCGAGGGTTTCGGCGCCAAGCAGGCCGAGCCCCGCGCGACCGGTTTCGAGCTGCGCGCCTCCTGGTCGCCGCTCGGCACCGAGGCGGCCCGGGCCACCACCGGAGGACGGCGCGGACGGCGGCCTGGCCGGGCACATGGCCGCGTGGTGCGGGACGATGTGCGCCGCGGCGGGGCTGGCGCCGCTGGCCGCGGGGGTCAGCGCGCTGCGCCCGGCCAGCCGGCGGCGGAGCCCATGACGGACAGCACGCGGGCTCGCGGGGGCGGCGGACCGGGGGCGGCAGGCGGCGCCAAGCGCCCGGACGGACCGCCCTACCCCGACGACGCCCAATCCCCCGACGGAGCGGCGGCAGAGGTCCCGGTGCCGCAAACCGTCGGCCCGCTCACTTCGGCCGCGGGCCAGGACCCGCAGGCCAGCAGTGCAGGCCCAGCAGGGCGACGCCGCGGAGCAGCCGGCCGGCGGCCCGGTCCCGCTGCTCGACCCGCGAGACGGGCCGGCGACCCTGGTGGCCTCGGTTGACGACCTGGACCGTGCCGTGGCAGCGCTGGCTGCGGGCCACGGGCCGGTCGCCGTCGATGCCGAGCGTGCCTCCGGGTTCCGTTACGGGCACCGCGCCTTCCTGATCCAGTTGCGGCGCGACGGTGCGGGCACCATGCTGATCGACCCGATGGCCTGCCCGAACCTCACCGGTCTTGACGAGGCACTGGCCGACACCGAGGTAGTCCTGCATGCCGCGTCCCAGGACCTGCCCTGCCTGGCCGAACTTGGCTTCCGCCCACGGGCGCTGTTCGACACCGAACTGGCCGGGCGGCTGCTCGGCTTCCCGCGCGTAGGCCTCGGCGCGCTGGTGGAGTCGGTGCTGGGCTTCACTCTGGAGAAAGGCCATGCGGCGGCCGACTGGTCGGTCCGCCCGCTGCTGGCCGAACTGCTCCGCTACGCGGCCCTGGACGTGGAACTGCTGGTGGAGCTGCGCGACGCGCTGGCGGCGCAACTGGTGGCCCAGGGCAAGACCGAGTGGGCGGACCAGGAATTCGCCGCCGTGCTGGCCGCCAAGCCACCGGGCCCCCGCCCCGACCCGTGGCGGCGCACCTCGGGCATCCACCGGGTGCACACCCGCCGGGGCCTGGCGATCGTACGTGAGCTGTGGCAGGAGCGGGACAAGATCGCCAGGCGGCGCGACCTGTCTCCTGGCCGCGTGCTCCCCGATGCGGCCATCGTCGAGGCCGCCAGGGCACTGCCCGGCTCCCAGTCCGGCCTCACCGACCTGCCTGGATTCCAGGGCCGGGGCGCGCGCAGGCACGCCTCGGCGTGGCTGCGCGCGGTCCAGCGGGCCCGCGGCCAGGCCGACACCGAGCTGCCCGGCCCGGCGATGCCACCGCTGGACGGGCCCCCGCCCACGCACCGCTGGCAGGAGCGGGATCCGGTCGCTGCGCAGCGGCTGGCGGCGGTGCGGACCGTGGTGGCCGCGCTGGCGGACGAGCACACGGTGCCCGCGGAGAACCTGCTCCCTCCGGATGTGGTGCGACGGCTCGCCTGGCAGCCCCCTGATCCTGGCGGCCCGGACGAGGTGGCCGCCGACCTGGCCGCGCACGGTGCGCGCCCGTGGCAGGTCGCCCTGACCGCCCTGCCGATCAGCCGCGCCCTGGCCCGCCTCGCCGAGAAAGCGGAGACCGAGGAGACGGCAGACGCCGCAGGCGAAGCGCAGGCAGCCGACGACTAAGCCAGGCGCCGGGCTCCGGGTCGCTCCCCTGGGCCAACACGCGCGATGGGGCCTGCCGGCTTGCCACCAGGCGCCATCGGCGCACCGGGGGTTCCAGGGGGTCGCTCCCCTGGGCCAGCACTGTCCGACCCTCCGGGCACAATGGACCACGTGACAGAACTCGGTTGGGGCTGCCTGGATACGCCGGTGGGCCAGGTCTCCGTGGCCTGCAGCGACGCCGGTGTGGCCCGGGTCAGCTACGGGCCGCCGCCAGGTCCCGAGCCAGCGTCGGGCACGCTGGCGTCCGTGCTGCTGGAGGCCGCCGTCGAAGAGCTCGCCGAGTACTTCGGTGGCGACCTGAAGAGGTTCAACGTGCCGGTGGACCTGGGCTCAGCGCAGGGGGCCCGGCGCACGGTGCTGTCGGTGCTGCACGAAACTGTGAAGTTCGGGCAGACCATCACCTACGGCGGCCTGGCCGCCAGGGCCGGCCTGGATTACGCGGCGGCCGGGAGCGTCCCACCTGCCCGGGTGGTGGGCCAGATCATGGCATCCAACCCGGTCGCGCTCATCGTGCCGTGCCACCGGGTGGTCGCGGGCACCGGGCTTGGCGGGTACAGCGGCGGCACCGGTACCGACGTGAAGCAGTGGCTGCTTGTGTTCGAGGGCGCGATCCCGGCGACGCTGGACTGGGATGCGGCCGGCCTGCCAGCCCGGGCCGGCAGCGCCCGCCAGGCTCAGCCGACGGGGTCGGCCTCCGCCTGATGCTGCTCGGCCGAGACGAGCCGACCTCCGCCGAGCTGCAGCACCCAGAAGGCGCCGCGCTGCAGCGGGTGCCCGTCCGGCACCGGCGCACCGGCCTTCTCGCAGGTCTCGGCCAGCATCCAGGACAGGTTCTGGCGGTGCGCGCAGATGATCACGGGCCGACGGGATCCGGCTACCTCGGCGATCCGCAGCCGCGCGTCGTTCGTGACTGTCCAGTCGTCCTCGCCGCGGTCGCGGGCGGTGCTGTCCACGGTGAACGCGGGCTCGGGCGTCACCGGGACGCCTGCCTGCTCGGCGTAGGGGGTGACGGTGTCCAGGCAGCGCTGCGCGGCCGAGCTGATCACCCGGGCGGGCGCGAACGTGCTCAGCAGCTGGCCCAGCGCCTTGGCCTGCTGCTGGCCCGCGTCGGACAGCGGGCGGGCCAGGTCGCCGGCGTGACCGGCCTTCCGCCACGCCTTCTTGGAAACCGCGGCGGCGTGCCTGAGCAGGATCACCGGTGCGGTGTCGGCCGGGCCGGCGGTGAAGCTGTCGAGCACCGAGACGTCCCGCGGGTAGCTCAGTAGTTCCCTGGCCGCGGGCAACGGCAGCCACGCGAGGTCGTCCACCTCGTCCCCCGGGGTGAACTGCTCCGCCGAGAGGGGCCGCGCGGCCCAGTACTCCACCCGCTTGGGCTGGCCTTCTACGGGATAGCTCTGGGAGGGGAGCCTGCGGCCGAGGGCGGCCCGCACGCCGGTCTCCTCTTCGACCTCCCGGACCGCGGTCAGCAGCATGTGCTCCCCGGGCAGGCTCTTGCCCTTGGGGAAGCTCCAGTCGTCGTACCGGGGCCGGTGCACCAGGGCGGTCTCGATGCCCCCCGCCCGTGCCCGCCACAACACCGCGCCCGCGGCATGGATCACGCCGGTTGCGGCGTCAGCCACCGGCGAGCCGGGCACGCCGGTGGCGGCGTCAGCCATCGGCGGGCCGGGCACGCCGGTTGGCGATCAGGTGCTGCTGCAGGTCACGGAGCGAGTTCCCGTTGGCGTCCAGGTGGTGCCTGGTCCAGGTGCCATCCGCGGCCAGCCACCAGGACGCGGTGCCCTCGTCCATGGCCAGGTCGATGAGCGCGCGCAGTTCGGACGTCTGCGCCGGGTCCTTCACGCGCACCAGGGCCTCGACCCGGCGGTCGAGGTTACGGTGCATCAGGTCGGCGGAGCCGATCCACACCTCGCTGTCGGGGTCGTCGCCATGGCCGAACGCGTAGATCCGGGAGTGCTCAAGGAAGCGGCCGAGCACGCTGCGGACCCGGATCGTCTCCGACATGCCGGGGACCTGCGGCCGCAGCCCGCAGATGCCGCGCACCCACAGGTCCACCGGCACCCCGGCGATCGAGGCCCGGTACAGCGCGTCGATGACAGCCTCGTCGATGATCGAGTTGCACTTGAGCTGGATCCGGGCCCGCTCGCCGCGGGCATGCCGGGCCTGCTGCTGCTCGATCCGCTCGAGCAGGCCCGCCCGCAGCGCCGCCGGGGCGACCAGGAACCGCCGGTAGGCGCTCTGGCGGGTGTAACCGGTGAGGTGGTTGAACAGGTCGGTGGCGTCCTCGCCGACGGTGCGCTCGGCGGTCAGCAGGCCGAAGTCCTCATACAGCCGGGCGGTCGTGGGGTGGTAGTTGCCGGTGCCGATGTGGCAGTAGCGGCGCAGCGAGCCGTCGGGCTCCTCCCGGACCACCAGGGCCATCTTGCAGTGGGTCTTCAGGCCGACGATCCCGTACACCACATGACAGCCGGCTTCCTCCAGCTTGCGGGCCCAGATGATGTTGGCGCGCTCGTCGAAGCGAGCCTTGAGCTCCACGACCACCACCACCTGCTTACCGGCCTCGGCCGCGTCGATCAGCGCGTCCACGATCGGGGAGGTGTCGCTGGTCCGGTACAGGGTCTGCTTGATGGCGAGCACCCCGGGGTCGGCGGCGGCCGCCTCGATCAGCCGCTCCACGCTGGTGGTGAACGAGTCGTAGGGGTGGTGAACCAGGACGTCCTGCCGGGCGAGCGTGGTGAAGATGTCGGTGTCCTGCGGCAGGGCCGACTCGGATGGGACGAACGCCGGGTACTTCAGCTGGGGCAGGTCCTGGTCGGCGATCACGGTCAGGCCGGACAGGTCAAGCGGCCCGGGCAGGTGGTAGACCGCGCGGTGGTCGATCCCAAGCTCGGTGACCAGCTTGTCGAGCACGTCGCTGGAGATGGAGTCCTCCACCTCCAGCCGGACCGCGGGCTCGAAGCGGCGCTTCTGCAGTTCCCGCTCCAGCGACTGCATCAGGTCCTCGGTGACGTCCTCGTCCACCTCGAGATCACGGGTGCGGGTGACCCGGAACACATGGTTCTCCAGGATGTCCAGGCCGGCGAACAACTCGGTGAGGTGCGCGGCGATCACGTCTTCCAGCGGCACGAACCTGTGCTTGGCCACGGTGAGGAACCTGGGCAGCAGTGGCGGCACCTTGACCCTGGCGAACATGGTCGCGCCGGTGCGCGCGTCAGCGATCATCACGGCCAGGCTCAGCGACAGGCCGGAAACGTAGGGGAAGGGGTGGGCCGGGTCCACCAGCAGCGGCGTCAGCACCGGGTAGATCCGCTCGCGGAACAGCCGGTGCAGGTCCTCCTGCTCGCCGGCGGACAGTTCCTTCCACCGCAGGATCTCGATGCCCTGGTCGGCCAGGGCGGGCAGGACCGCGTTGCCGAAGCATTCGGCATGCCGGATGCTAAGCTCGCGGGCGGTTTCCAGGGTGTTGGCGAGGATCTGCCCGGGCGAGAGCCCGCTGGCCCCCTCCACCGGCAGCCCGGTGGCCATCCGGCGGATCCGCCCCGCGACCCGGACCATGAAGAATTCATCCAGGTTGCTGGCGAAGATCGACAGGAACCGCACGCGCTCAAGCAGCGGCACGCGGTCGTCCTCGGCGAGTTCGAGTACCCGCTGGTTGAAGCGGAGCCAGCTCTCCTCGCGATCGAGGAACCGCCGTGCCGGGAGTTCCACTGCTTCTATGCCCGTCGCGTTACCGGGCACCGTTGCGACCCGACTGAATTGCCCGCTCTGCCGCGTCCCGTCCAGTTCCATGTCCACGCCTTCATTGTCCCCAGTGCCCCCGGTCGTACAACTTGCGGGATCAACCCCGGCCGACCGCCAGATCCGGCTGACCGCCGACTGGCTCAGCCCGGACGCCGCCGCCATCGTCCGGGTGGTCCAGTGATCCCGGCCGGCTGGCGGCGGCTCGCTCAGCGTCCGGGCTAGCACGTCGCGGACCTGCGCGTCGGTGATCTTCCTTGGAGTGCCCGGCCGGGGCAGGTCCTGCAGTCCGGCCAGCCGGGCCGCCGCGAACCGTGCCCGCCATTTGGCGACGGTCGCACGAGAGACCCCGGCCTGGGCCGCGACACGGGTGTCTGGCTGGCCGTCCGCGCAGGCCAGCACGATCGCGGCGCGCACGGCCCGCCGCCCGCTGCCCTGCGCCGCCCATTCCGCGAGCCGCTTCCGCTCGCCGGTACTGAGCACCAGCGGTTCGTGTGCCCGGGCCGCCATGCGCACAGCTTACGGGTCAAAAGCTATTTCCGACTCACCCAGCCGGTTCCGGTGCAAACAGCGGCCAAGGTCCCCGCGACGAAGTCGCAGGGACCGCAGGCCACCGGGGGGCTCCGGGCCATCGGGGTCCGGGGTGTCCCCTGGTGATGCTGTGCTCCCCCGGGCCGACACGAATATCAGGGCTCGGCGCGGCACCGGGCGTCGATCTCCTCCCGGCTGGCCAGCTTCACCCGCGCACCGCGGCCCAGCGAGGCGGCGAGCTCCGCCTCGGCCCGCTCTACCTTCAGCCAGTCGGCGTAGCTCACCGGCGCCACGGCGCGGCCGGCCAGCAAGGCCGCCAGTGCCCCGGGGTCCGCCGGGTCACCGGCCCGCGCGCCGCCCGGGCACAGGTCGGCCAGCAGGGCACGGACCGTTTGCGCCGCGTCGGACTTGTTGGTGCCGATGACCCCGGTGGGGCCGCGCTTGAGCCATCCGGCCACGTACTCCCGCGGCAGCGGGTTCCCGTCGGGCCCGAGCACCCGGCCTTCGGCGTTCGGCACCGTGTGGCTGCGCTCGTCGAACGGCACGCCCGGCAGCGGCACGCTCTGGTATCCCACGCTGCGCAGCACCATCTGCGCCGGGATCGTCTCCAGCTCCCCGGTGCCGGTCAGCGCCCCGCTCTCGTCGATCCTGGTCCGCTCGACGGTCAGCCCGCTGACATGCCCGGTACCCTCCACCCGGACCGGCCGCAGCCAGAACCGGACCACCAGCCGCCGCGCGTGCCCGGCAGGCGCCCGCGCCGCCCAGTCGCCGATCACGGCCAGGTTGCCGCGCACCCGGCGGTCCGAGTCGGCCAGCGTGGCGCTGCCGCCGGTGGCGTCGAAGGCGCCGGGGTCCGCCTCGCCGGCACCGACGACGATGTCGACGCCGGCGAGATTCCCGAGCTCGCGGAGTTCCTTGGTGGTGAACTTGGCCTGGGCGGGCCCGCGCCGGCCGATCACGTGGACCTCGCGGACCTTGCTGGCCATCAGCGTCTCAAGCACCGGCTGGGGCACGTCGGTGTGGCGCAGCTCGTCGGGATCGCGGATGAGGATCCGGGCCACGTCCACCGCGACGTTGCCCACGCCGACCACGGCGACCGACTCGGCGTCGAGGGCGAACGAGCCGGAGTCGGTGTCCGGGTGACCGCAGTACCAGTTCACGAAGTCGGTCGCGGCGTAGCTGCCGGGCAGGTCCTCGCCCTCGATGCCCATCCGCCTGTCGCGCATCGCGCCGGTCGCGTAGACCACCGCGTCGTAGCAGCCGAGCAGGTCCTCCCTGGTGACCTCGCCGCCGAGCCGCACCCCGCCGAGGAAGCGCACGTCGTCGTGCTCAAGCACGCCGCGCAGGTACTCGGCGATGGACTTGATCGACGGGTGGTCCGGGGCGACGCCGTACCTGACCAGGCCGTAGGGGGTCGGCAGCCGGTCGATCACGTCGACGGCGACCTGGCACGGCGGATCCAGCGCGGCCGCCTGCTTGACGAGCGCCTCAGCGGTGTAGAGCCCGGCCGGGCCGGAGCCCACGACCGCGACGGACAGGGTGGCCATTCGTGAAACTCCGAACTGTCAGGTTTGCGGGCGGTCCGCAAGCTCCGGCGTGAGCCGCGCCACGGCCTCGGTGATCCGGCGGGCGAGGTGCTGCGGAACGAGGCCGGCCTGCTCCAGGATCTCCTCGCGCTTGCCATGCGTCAGGAACTCCTGTGGCAGGCCGTAGGTCTGCACCGGGGTGCTCACGCCCGCGTCCCGCAGCAGGCGGCACACCGCGTCGCCGAATCCGCCCGTACGGCCGTTGTCCTCGACGGTGACCACGAGCCGGTGCTCCGCGGCCGCCCCGGCCAGCGCCGGGTCCACCGGCTTGACCCACCGCGGGTCCACGACGGTAACGCCGATCCCCTGGTCGGCCAGGCGGGCGGCGGTCTCCACGCACATCACGGCCATCGGGCCCGCCCCGGCCAGCAGCACGTCGCGTGACACGCCGGCCGCGGGCTCGTAAAGCACGTCCATACCGCCAATCCGGCCGACGGCCTCTGCCTCCCCGCCGACCGTGCCCTTGGGGAACCGCACCACCGTGGGGCCGTCGGAGACGGCCACCGCCTCGCCGAGCAGTTCCGCGACGCGGGCGGCGTCGCGCGGCGCCGCGATCCGCAGCCCGGGCACCACCTGCAGGATCGAGCCGTCCCACATGCCGTGGTGGCTGGCCCCGTCGGGGCCGGTGACGCCGGCCCGGTCCAGCACCACGGTCACCGGGAGCCGGTGCAGCGCCACGTCCATGAGCAACTGGTCGAATGCCCGGTTGAGGAACGTCGCGTAGATCGCGACCACCGGGTGCAGCCCGCCCATCGCCAGGCCCGCCGCGCTCGTCATCGCGTGCTGCTCGGCGATGCCCACGTCGAAGACGCGGTCCGGGTAGGCGCGCGCGAACGGGGCCAGCCCGGTCGGGTGCAGCATCGCCGCGGTGATCGCCACCACATCGGACCGCTGCTTCGCGATCGCGAGGATCTCGTCGCCGAACACCTCGGACCAGGTGCGCTTGGGCGGCAGGCCGGCCTGCGCGGGCGACGGGGCCGCCGGCACCTGGTGCAGGCAGTCCTCCTCGTTCTCTTCGGCGAGCGGGTAGCCGAACCCCTTGCGGGTGATGACGTGCACGATCACCGGCGCCCCGAAGTCGCGGGCGCGGCGCAGCAACTGCTCGACAAGCTGCTCGTCGTGGCCGTTGACCGGGCCGAGGTACTTGATGCCCAGGTCCTCGAACAGCACCTGCGGCTGGAGCACGTCCTTGAGGCCCTTCTTGATGCCGTGCAGCGTCTCGTACAGCGGCGGGCCGACCAGCGGCGCGTGCGACAGCGAGGTCTTGATGTAGTCAAGCACCTGCTCGTACTGGTGCGAGGCGCGGACCGCGGCCAGGTTGGTGGCCAGGCCGCCGATCGTCGGCTGGTAGGAGCGGCCGTTGTCGTTGACGACGATGACCAGGCGCGAGTCTTTGGCGACCGCGATGTTGTTCAGCGCCTCCCAGGCCATTCCGCCGGTGAGCGCGCCGTCCCCGATGACCGCCACCACGCTGCGCGGCTCGCCGCGCAGCCGGTAGGCCTTGGCCAGCCCGTCGGCGTAGGACAGGCTGGTGGAGGCGTGCGAGTTCTCCACGATGTCGTGCTCGGACTCGGCCCGGGACGGGTACCCGGACAGCCCGCCGCGCTGCCGCAGCGTGCCGAACTCCGGGTACCGCCCGGTGAGCAGCTTGTGCACGTAGGCCTGGTGGCCGGTGTCGAAGACGATCCGGTCCGACGGCGAGTCGAAGACCCGGTGCAGCGCGATGGTGAGCTCCACCACGCCGAGGTTCGGGCCGAGGTGACCGCTGGTGCGCGACACCGTCTCGATAAGGACGTCACGGATCTCGCTGGCCAGGGCGGGGAGCTGGTCAGTGGTGAGTGCTTTCAGATCTCGCGGGCTTGCGATGGACTCCAGCATCCTCACGTGCACGGCTCCCTCGTGTCGGCCCCTGGGGTCCGGCGTGCTGCCAGGGGCAGGGGCGGGACTTCAGTCGAGTCTATTTGCGCCCCTGCCGCCACCGCACGATAGGTCGGGATGTCCGCGCGCCTCCGGACTACGCCGCCTCCGCCCCGACCGGGCCGGCTCGGCCCCTCCCGGTGCCTCGTCTCCCCCGGCCGGTTCCCCGGCCCGCATCTGCCGCACCTCGGGCGCGAGCAGGGTGAGCGCCGAGGCCAGGACGATCAGCGCGGCGGCGCCGTACTGGGTGGCGGACACCCCGGCCGCCGCGGCGATCGGCCCGATCACCAGCGCACCGAGGGGCATCGCCCCCACCGACCCGATGATGTCGTACGCGGACACCCGGGCCAGCAGGTCCGCCGGGACGTTCCTGGCCATGGTGACCGTCCACTGGACCATCATGAACTCCACGGCGATGCCGAGGCCGACCGCCGCCAGGCAGATCATCGGCAGCGGCCACAGCGCCGCCAGGGCCAGTGGCGTGATCGAGCAGGTCGCGCCGATGAGCACCACGCAGAGGATCGGCCGCTGGACGGTGACCCGCAGCGCGATCACGCCGCCGACGATCAGGCCCACCGCGTCGGCCGCGGTGATCAGGCCCCAGGCCGCGGGACCGCCCAGGTGCTCCCGGGCGACCACGGGCCCCAGCACGTCGAACGCGCCGTACCAGGCGGCGAGGACCACGCTGTACTGGATCGTGGTGGCCCACAGCCAGCGGCGGGAGGCGAACGCCGACCACCCGTCCCGCAGTTCCCGCAGCACATTGGGAGACTGCGTCCGGATAGCGCCCGGCGCCCGGATGGCCAGCAGCAGCGGCACCGTGCCGAACATGCCGATCCCGCAGGTCGCCAGCGCCCAGCCCGGCCCGGTCGCGGCCACGAACACGCCCGCGATCCCGGCGCCAGCCATCTGCGCCGCGTTCATCGCCAGCCTGCTCATGGCGCTGGCCTCCTGCAGCAGGCGGCCCGGCACCAGCCGGGGCAGCAGCGCCTGCGAGGCGGGATAGAAGACGGCCATGCCAGCGCCGGTGAGCGTCTCCAGGCCGATCATCTGCCACAGTTGCGGCTGCCCGAGCAGGACCAGCAGGCCGAAGCCGCCCTCGCCGACCGCGATCATCACGTTGGCCGCGACGATCACCCGCTGCGGTGCGAAACGGTCCGCGAACACCCCGCCGACCATGGCGAACACCAGCGACGGGAGGATCTGCGCGGCGAGCACGTAGGACAGGTCCGCGGTGGACCCGGTCGCGTCCAGCACCGCGAACGACACCCCGACCATGGAGAACGCGAACGCCCCGGGCGCGAGCAGCCGGTCGGCCAGGAGCAGCCGGAAATCCCGGTACCCGAGCGCGGGAAACCGGCGGGCCAGGCCAGGCCACGGCATGACAGACATCCGTTCTGGTAGTTACGTGCCGGGGACGGGCATGGAAAAGACCGCCGGCGGCGGGATCACAAGACTCTCTTGACGGTAGCCGTAGCGCAAGGACCTGGGCAAACCGTTTTCAAGTGGCATCTTGCGACGCCGCCTAGTGACAACGGCGGGGGCCGCCGCCGTGATTCCGGCGGCGGCCCCTGGGCTGGGCGCCCGGTCAGTCGCAGGCCGACCAGAACATGTTGTAGTTGGAGCCCATCAGGCTTCCCGGCGAGGACATGGTGTGGCCCGAGTGCACCATGCTGATGGGCTGGTTCGACAGGTCATTGAAACCGGCGGAGGAGGAACTGCCCCAGTACCCGGTCGAGTCCTGGACCTGGAATTGCTGATAGTTGCTCAGGTTGGCAAGCGTGCCATCGGGGAAGTACGGGCGCTCGGTGATAACCTCCGCGGTCGATCCGTCATGGGCGGTCGCCGGCGCGCTGTGGAACGAGACCGAATTACCTGTCTCAGTCGTTTTCCATGAAGTACTCGTACCAAGTATTGGCTGGGTCCCAGAACACCTGCGCGTAGAACAGCTGGCCGGGCGTGGCATACAGGGCGACAGGAACCGGGCCCTTGGCGTCGTTCGGCAACACCTGAACGAAGGCCTGATGCGCGCCGAGGGTCGGGTAGTTGAACGATGTCCCGTCCTGGCCCAGGTAGGGCAGGCTGCTGGCGCCGCCGAGGCCAACCCATTGCCCGAACGAGCCCGGCTTTGTGCAGGGGCTGCCGGCGAAGCTGGGCTCGAACCACTTTGCGCTGACCCCGAGGTAGTCATGACCGGTAACGGCGTAACCAGACCAGGTGAGCGTGGTACCGGGGATGTTCGCGCGGGGGCGGGACGCGCCCGGTGCCTGCACCAGGAATGGCGTCGGCCGCGCCGTGCCGCGGTAGTGCCTCATCAGGCTGGCCCACCGCGTCCCGGCCTGCCGCCGGGTGGGGAAGCCGTATTCGCGCAACTGACGGTCCGAGGCCGTCAGCGGGCTGAAATGGGCGGGTGGCACCAGTTGGGTGAAGGCGCCGTAGGAGTAAGCCTTGCCGCCACCGGGAAGGCTGGTCACGCTCCGGAGCGGAAGTATTCTGTCGCCGCAGGAGCGCAGCACCGACGCCTCAGCCCGGTAGGGGTCGAAGGACCTGGCGCACAGCGCGGGCGAAATGGCTCTGTGCGCGGGAGCGAGGGCGAGGACGGCCCCGGCGAGCGGAAGGGCCAGCGTTATGGCCAGAGCCTTGCGCGGGAAACCCCGGAGCGAGAATCTAATTGACGGCATAAGAATCCTTCCGAGCAAGAGTGAGTGTGCATGGCGGTATGACCTTCTGTCATACCGTTCAAAGCCCCGATTTACCTGGAGTGCCGTGAATGCCAGGATGCCAAGTGCGACCATTCCGAACCAGGCAATCTGACCGGCAGTCTTGACCGGCAGAGTTCCCGTGGCACCGCGCACCGGCAAGGCCGTCGTGGGTGTCGAACCCAGCCTCGGCCGCGCGGGCGATCGCGGCGATCAGCACCTGGTGCTCGACCTGAAGCCAGCGAGCGCCTCGCCGTAGCTGGTGAACTCTTCCGCGCGGGCCACTCCAGGCAGGGACGGCGGCAGGCTGAGCTGAGCCCGGGCCGGATAGAGGTGAGCGCTAGCGCACGCCGTAGAGGTGCTCCAGGGCCAGTTGGTCGAGGTGCTCGAAGGCCATGCCCCGGGCGGCGAGCGCCTCGATGTCCGGGGTGAAACCGGCCACGTCCCGCCAGGTCTCCCCCGGCGCGAGCGTCGGCTCGGCCAGTTCGCCGACCCGGGCCGCGGCCAGCGCCGTCTTGACCTCGGGGTCGGCGCGGAACGCGCGGACCTTGTCCCGCAGGATCAGGTAGTTGCGCATGCACGCGGCGGCGGAGTCCCACACCCCGTCGTCGTCCTCGGTGCGCGGCGGCTTGTAGTCGAAGTGCACAGGGCCGTCGTACCCGCCCGCCTCCAGCGCGTCCACCACCCAGAACGCGCCGCGCGCGTTGCCCGCGCCGAACCGCAGGTCCTGGTCGTAACGCGGGCCGTTCTGGCCGTTCAGGTCGATGTGGAACAGCTTGCCGTGCCACAGCGCCTGGGTGATCGCGTGCGCGTAGTTGAGGCTGGCCATCTCCTCGTGCCCGACCTCCGGGTTGATGCCGACAAGCTCGGGGTGCTCAAGTTCGTTGATGAACGCCAGCGCGTGCCCGGCGGTGGGCAGCAGGATGTCGCCGCGCGGCTCGTTCGGCTTGGGCTCGATCGCGAACCGCAGGCCGTAGCCGTGATCCAGGACGTAGCCGCCGAGGATGTCGAACGCCTCTTTGTACCTGTCCAGGGCGGCGCGGACGTCCTTGCTGGCCCCGGACTCGGCGCCCTCCCTGCCGCCCCAGCACACGTACACCCCGGCGCCAAGCTCGGCCGCGAGGTCCAGGTTGCGCATGACCTTGGCCAGGGCGAACCGGCGCACGTCCCGGTCGTTGGCGGTGAACGCGCCCTCCTTGAACATCGGGTGCGAGAACAGGTTGGTCGTCGCGGTGGTCACCACCAGGCCGGTGTCGGCCAGCGCGCGGCTGAAGTCCGCGATCCGCGCGTCCCGCTCCCCCGGGCTGGCGTCGAAGTCGAACACGTCGTTGTCGTGGAAGTTGACCCCGTGGGCGCCAAGCTCGGCGAGCTTGCGCACGGCGCGGTCGGCGCGCATCGGCGGCCGGACCGCCGGGCCGAACACGTCGACCCCCTGCCAGCCCACCGTCCAGATGCCGAACGAGAACTTGTCGGCTGGCGTCGGCGCATACGCATCTGTGGTCACGGCGAGACGTTCCTTTCTGCGGAGTGTCCGCCGGCTGGTGTCTGCGGGTCCGCATCTGTGGTCACGGCGAGACGTTCCTTTCTGCTGAACGACGGCCCCGGCTGGCCTGGGCCCGGACGTGGCTGTGGTCAAGGAGTCCATGGTCGCGGGGAGCCCGCCGTCCCAGCCGGTCGTGGCGTCCCGCAGCGCGGCGAACCGCTCCCTGATGCCGGGCTGGGCCGGGCCCTCGTAACGCTGGGCGGGGCGGCGGGGCCAGGCCGGCGGATCCGGGGTGCCGGCCAGCGCCCAGGCCGCCTGCCTGGCCGCGCCGAGCGCCACGTACTCCTCGGGCTCGGGCACGTCCACCGGGGCGCCGAAAATGCCAGGGGCCGCCGCGCGGACCGCCTCGGACCTGGCCGCGCCCCCAATGAGAATGACAGAGCTCAGCTGCGCGCGCTCCTGCTGCGCGCCGTCGCCGTGGGGCAGCAAACTGGCCACTTCGGCCAGCGAGGCGAGCACCGCCTCCACGGCGGCCCTGGCCAGGTTCTCGGGCGTGGCATTGTGGGTGGTCAGGCCGTGCAGCGTGCCGCTGGCACCGGGCCGGACCGGGGTGCGTTCCCCGTCGAAGTAGGGCAGCAGGGTGATCCCGCCCGCGCCGGGCGCGGCGGCCAGCGCCCGTGCGGAGAGCCCGGCGGCGTCGGTGCCCAGCATGGCGGCCACCGAGTCGAGCACGAGCGCGGCGTTGATCGTGCAGACCAGCGGCAGGAACCGACCGGTGGCGTCGGCGAAGCCCGCGATCGCGCCGCTGGGGTCGGCGGAGGCCACCGTGGTCACCGCGTAGGCCGTGCCCGAGGTGCCGATCGACACCGCGATCTCGCCCGGCTCCAGGCACAGGCCAAGCGCCGCGCCCATGTTGTCCCCGGTGCCGGCCGACACGGCCGCGCCCCAGCCCGTCTCCCCCACGGCCTCGGCCGGCTGGGCCAGCCGGGGCAGCCGGACTTGGTGTCCCAGCGCGTCCGCCGCGACCTCGGGCAGCCAGGCGCTGTCGGCGGGCGAGAAGTACCCGGTGCCGGACGCGTCGCCGCGGTCGGTGACCGGCTCGTTGGCCGTTGCCGGCCCGGCGAGCAGCCGCCAGGTCAGGTAGTCGTGCGGCAGCATCACGCGGTGGGTCCGGGCGGCGTGGTCGGGCTCGTGCTCGGCCAGCCAGCGCAGCTTGGTCACGGTGAACGAGGCGTTCGGCACGCTGCCGGTGCGCTCCGCCCACCACCGCGGCCCGCGCTCTTCGACCAGCGCCGACGCGGCGGCGGCGGAGCGCAGGTCGTTCCACAGCAGGGCGGGCCGGATCACCTCGGCGTTCTCGTCGAGCACCACCATGCCGTGCTGCTGCCCGGCCACGCCGACCGCGGCCGCCCGGGTGAGCAGGCCGTCCCCGGCCTTGGTGAGCGCCTCCCACCAGGCCTGCGGCGGGCACTCGGTGCCGGCGGGGTGCGGGGCGCTGGCCTGGGCCACGATGGTGCCGTCCTCGGCCTCGCACAGCACCACCTTGGTGGACTGGGTCGAGGAATCCACGCCGGCCACGAGCATGCGGCAACCTCCCCGGTGGCGACGTGCCAAGGCTAACTGGTGATCAACAAGTTACCTGCAGCTCATGAGGGGCAAAAGGTTTCGCGAAACTATCGGCTCGGCTCAGCCCAGGATGCTGTGCACGATCAGGACCAGCGCCGAGCCTGCGGCAGCGGCCAGCACGGCGGCCCGGGTGCGCCCGGCGTCGATGAACCGGCGCAGCCCGGCGGCGACCGCGAAGCCGGCCACGGCGCACCCGGTGAACACCAGGCCGGCCAGCACGTCGCGGCCGGGCAGGTGGCCGGTGACGGCGAGCGCGCACAGCGCGAGGCTGTTCCCCACGATGAAAAACATCGACAGGGTGGCCCGCACCCGCGGGCCGTCCTCGCTCTGGTAAAGCAGTGCCACCGGCGGGCCGCCGATCGACGTGGCGGTGCCGGTCACCCCGGAGATCACCCCGGCGGTGACCAGGGTGACCCGGTTACGTGGCACGACGGCCTCGCGGATGGACAGGGCGACCACGGCGAGCACCATGGTGCCGACCACGATCCCGAGGGCCCGCAGCGACACCGCGGCCAGCACCCAGATCCCGCCAACGGTCCCGGCCACCCGGCCCGTCAGCGCCCAGGACACCCCTGGCCAGTCGGTGTGCAGGGCCTCCCTGGCCAGGATCAGCACCGGCAGGCTCGCCCCGGCCACCAGCATCGAGCCGGGCATGAGCGCGGGGTCGAGCAGCGTCACCATCGGCGCGGCGACCAGGCCGAGGCCAAGCCCGATCCCGCTCTGCACGAACCCGCCCAGGGCGACGAACAGCCCGGCAGCGGCGATCAGGGCGTCGGGATGCATGACTGGCCCCGACGCTACCGGCGCCGGCCCCGCCGCACCTCATGGCGTGCGTCACACCGCCGGCAGAGCGGCCGGTGACGCGGACACCTCCCGGATACGGTCGTCGGCGGTGTCGGCGATCAGTACGTTGCCTGCGGTGTCTACCATGACCGCTCCTGGCTGCAGGAGTACCGCGCTGGTGGCCGGGCCGCCGTCGCCCAGACCACCGGTGCCGCCGCCGGCGATGGTGTAGATGTCCCCGGCGGTCATCGCCTGCCCGTAGAACGTGCCGGTCACCGCCGCGACCACCCGGATCCGGCCGCCGTTCCTGGTGGCGATCAGCAGATTGCCCAGGCTGTCTAGGGTTATCCCCGCCGGTTCGCCGACCTCGGCCCGGGTGGCCGGGCCTCCGTCACCGGTGGTGCCCCGTTTGCCCGTGCCGGCGATGGTGTATATGTCCCCGGCGGTCATCGCCTGCCCGTAGAACGTGCCGGTCTGGACCGGCACCACCCGGATCCGGTTGTCGCGCTCGTCGCAGAACACCAGGTTGCCTGCCGCATCCACGGTCACCCGCAGCGGCTTGTACAGCCCGGTCGCGGTGGCCGGACCGCCGTCACCGGAGAACCCCGCCGTGCCATTCCCGGCGATGGTGTAGATGTCCCCGGCGGTCATCGCCTGCCCGTAGAACGTGCCGGTCACCGCCGCGAGCACCCGGATCCGCTGGTTGAAGGAGTCGCTGATCACCACGTTGCCCGCGGCGTCCACCGTTGTCCGCAGCGGCGTGTTCAGCTCGGCCGCGGTGGCGGGACCGCCGTCGCCGGAGAACCCCTGGGTGCCGTTGCCGGCGATGGTGTAGATGTCCCCGGCGGTCATCGCCTGCCCGTAGAACGTGCCGGTCACCGCCGCGAGCACCCGGATCCGCTGGTTGTAGGAGTCGCTGATCAGCACGTTGCCCGTGCCGTCCAGCGCGACCCCGATGGGCCGGTGCAGCCGGGCCTTCACGGCCCGGCCGCCGTCGCCGGAGAACCCCGCCGCGCCGTGGCCGGCGATGGTGTAGATGTCCCCGGCGGTCATCGCCTGCCCGTAGAACGTGCCGGTCGCGGCTGCGACCATGCGCACCCGGCCGTGCCCGGTGTCGGCGATCACCAGATTCCCCTGCCCGTCCAGTGCGATGTCGGCAGGGGCGGAAAGCTGGGAGTCGGCCGCCGGGCCGCCGTCACCCAGGCCCTCGGTACCGCCCCCAGCGATGGTGTAGATGTCCCCGGCCGTCATGGCCTGGTGGTGGAACCTGCCGCCGGCGATGGCCGCGATCACCCCGGCCCGCCCGGCCGCGGGCGCTGGCCGTGCCGCGGAAGCCAGGACGATGGCCTGGCCGCCCCCGCACACCAGCGCCGCAGCAAGTAAGAGCGCACCCGTCATGGGCACGCCCCCGCCTCCACGTGAGCCCCGGAAATTCGCTCATTGTTCACCGGGTACCCCTCCCCCCGTTCCCTGCACTTCTGCTAGGGCGGTCTCCTCATAACATCCGCCTGCCCCACAGAAGGCAGAGTTAACCTGGGCGGCCGCGGCCGCCGCCCAGGCCGCCAACCCCTGCCGGCCGAGCTCCCCGTGCCAGCACGCCAATGGACATGATCGTCGGCTGTTAGGCCTTCGCGGGCTGGGGCGCCGGGAGGGTGCGGGCGCGGGCGGCCTGCCAGCCGACGGCACCCTCGAAGGCGATCACGACAAGCATCGCCAGCACCGACGTGGTCCAGGTCCCGGTCACCGCGTGCAAGAAGCCGACCATGAGCGGCCCGGCCGTGGCCACCAGGTACCCGCCCCCCTGGGTGAACGCCGACAGCGAGGCGGACGTCACCGGGTCGGGCGCCCGCGCGGCGGTGAAGTAGATCGCCAGGCCCAGGGCGGCGCCCTGGCCGAGGCCGAGCAGCAGGGTCCAGGCGGGCGCACCGGCCAGTGGTGCGAACCACAACCCGGCGAGCCCCCCGGCGCTGATCGTCACCGTGGCAGCGATCAGCCACCGCTGGTCCCTGGCCCGCTGGGCGAGCATCGGGGCCAGCAGCGCCGTAACCGCGTTACCAAGGTTCATCAAGGCGAGCAGGCCGCCCGCGTGTACCGCTCCCGCGCCCCGGTCCCTCAGCAGGATCGGCAGCCACGAGAGCGCAGAGTAATAAATCAGGCTCTGCAGCCCCATGAAGCCCATGACTTGCCAGGCGAGTACGTGCCTGTGCACCTTCACCAGCGGCCGGCCGCCCGACGGGCCGCCGCCCAGGCCGGCCGGTGTGGTCCGGAACCGCCACTGGGGCAGCCAGGCCAGCACCGCCGCCAGCGCAGGCAGCGCCCACAGGCCCAGGGTCACCCGGGCCGAGCCGCCGGAGGACTGGAACACCGGCACCGCGATCAGCGAGCCGAGGATCGCCCCCGCAGCCAGGCTGAGCAGGTAGACGCCGATCAGCAGGCCCGCCTGATCCGGGTGGCGGCGCTTGACCAGGCTGGGCAGCAGCACGTTCATCAGCGCGATCCCGGCACTGGCAAGCACAGTGCCGGGGAAGAGCAGCAGCCCGGGCAACGCGCCGCGCGCGAGCAGCCCCGCAGCGAGCAGCAGCAGCGAGGCCAGCAGCACCCGCTCCTCGCCGAACCGGCGGGCAAGCGAAGCGGCCGGGATCGAGAACACCGCGAAGCACAGCACCGGGGTGGCGGCGAGCAGCGCGATTGTCAGCGACGAGAGATGCAGCGTCGAGGCCAGTTCCGGGAAGACCGGGGGCAGGCCGGCGATCGCACCGCGCAGGTTGAACGCGAGCGCGAGGATGCCGGTCACGAACAGCGCGAGCGCCCAGAGGTACCCGCCGGTCCGGGCCTGGGCCGGGGCTGGGCGCACAGCGGGCTCGGACATCTCCGGCCACGTTACCGCCCTGCCACGGTGCCCAGCGATCGGGCCCCGGCCAGCGGTGCATAAATAACATATCGGGCATTTGCGGTTAGATTACCCGTCCTTCCGTGAGCCGTGGGCCCCGGCCACGTGTCAATCCTGAGCGAGCAGTGAGCGAAGAACGTACTGCATGATCCCGCCGTGCCGGTAGTACTCGGCCTCGCCGGGGGTGTCGATCCGGACGATTGCCTGGAACTCCCGCCCGTCGGCCCGGACGGTCACCTCGTGGGGAACCGGCCCGGAGTTCATCTTCTCGATGCCTGCGACATCGTAGACCTCACGGCCGGTGAGCCCGAGCGAGGCCGCCGACTCGCCGGGACGGTACTGCAGCGGCAGCACGCCCATCCCGATCAGGTTGGAGCGGTGGATCCGCTCGAACGACTCGACAAGCACGGCGCGCACCCCGAGCAGCAGCGTGCCCTTGGCGGCCCAGTCCCGTGACGAGCCGGAGCCGTACTCCTTGCCGCCGAGCACGATCAGCGGGGTTCCCTCTTCTGCGTACTGCCGCGAGGCGTCGTAGATGCTCATCTGCTCGTCGCCGGGCAGCTTGACGGTGACCCCGCCCTCGGTGCCAGGCGCGAGCTGGTTGCGCAGCCTGATGTTGGCGAACGTGCCCCGGATCATCACCTCGTGGTTGCCGCGCCGCGAGCCGTAGGAGTTGAAGTCGCGCCGCCCCACACCGTGCTCGGTGAGGTAGCGGCCCGCCGGGCTGTCGGTCTTGATCGCACCGGCCGGGGAGATGTGGTCGGTGGTCACCGAGTCGCCCAGCATGGCCAGCACACGGGCGCCGTGGATGTCGGCCACCGGCTCTGGCCGCGCGGCCATCGCATCGAAGTACGGCGGATGCCGCACGTAGGTCGAGTCGCCGTCCCAGGCGAACGTGTCGCCCTCGGGCACCGGCAGGGCACGCCACCGGTCGTCGCCCTCGAACACGTCGGCGTAATCCCGGGAGAACATCTCGGCGGCCACCGCGGTCCTTACCACCTCGGCGACGTCAGCCGGCGATGGCCAGATATCGCGGAGATACACCGGCGTCCCGTCGCTGCGGCTGCCGAGGGGTTCGTATTGCATGTCAATGTCCATCGTGCCGGCGAGCGCGTACGCCACGACCAGCGGCGGCGAGGCGAGGTAGTTCATCTTCACGTCCGGGTTGATCCGGCCCTCGAAGTTCCGGTTCCCGGACAGCACGGACACGACCGCCAGGTCGTTGTCGGCGACCGCCTGGCTGATCTCTTCCGGCAGCGGGCCGGAGTTGCCGATGCAGGTGGTGCAGCCGTAGCCGACCAGGTTGAAGCCGAGCTTGTCCAGGTAGGGCAGCAGGCCGGCCCGGTCGTAGTAGTCCATGACCACCTTGGAGCCTGGCGCCAGCGTCGTCTTCACCCAGGGCTTGCGCTCCAGGCCGGCCTCCACCGCGTTGCGGGCGAGCAGCGCGGCGCCGATCATCACCGACGGGTTGGAGGTGTTCGTGCACGAGGTGATGGCCGCAATGACCACCGAGCCGTGGTCCACGGCCGTCCGGGTGCCGTCCTCCAGGGTGACCTGGACCGGGTTTGACGCGCGGGCGCGCACCTCATCGCCCACCGGGTCGGAGGCGGGGAACGTGCCGGCCAGGCCGTTGTCGAGGCTCGGGGCCTGCACGTAGGTGCCGAGCGCCTCACGGAACGCGGTCTTGGCGTCGGCCAGCGCCACCCGGTCCTGCGGCCGCTTCGGGCCGGCCAGCGACGGGACGACCGTGGCCAGGTCGAGCGACAGCTCCTCGGAGTGCCGGACGTGCTGCTGCCCGCTCTCGTGCCACAGGCCCTGCTCCTTGGCGTAGGCCTCGACCAGCGCGACCCGGTCCGCCGGGCGGCCGGTGAGCCGCAGGTAGGTCAGCGTCTCGGCGTCGATCGGGAAGATCGCGCAGGTGGAGCCGAACTCGGGGCTCATGTTGCCGATGGTGGCCCGGTTGGCCACCGGCACCGCGGCCACGCCGTCGCCGTGGAACTCGACGAACTTGCCGACCACGCCATGCCTGCGCAGCATCTCGGTGATCGTGAGCACCAGGTCGGTGGCGGTGGTGCCGTCGGGCAGCTCGCCGGTGAGCCGGAACCCGACCACCTTGGGGATGAGCATGCTGATCGGCTGGCCGAGCATGGCCGCCTCGGCCTCGATGCCGCCGACGCCCCAGCCCAGCACGCCGAGGCCGTTCTGCATGGTGGTGTGCGAGTCGGTGCCGACGCAGGTGTCCGGGTAGGCGGTGCCTTCGTGGGTCATCACGATCCGGGCCAGGTGCTCGATGTTGACCTGGTGCACGATGCCGGTGCCCGGCGGCACGACCTTGAACTGGCTGAACGCCTGCTGCCCCCAGCGCAGGAACGCGAACCGCTCCCTGTTGCGCTGGAACTCCAGGTCGACGTTGCGGTCGAAGGCGTCCGGGCGGCCGAACACGTCCGCCACCACCGAGTGGTCGATGACCAGCTCGGCCGGGACGAGCGGGTTGATCTTGGCCGGGTCGCCGCCCAGGTCGCGCATAGCTTCACGCATGGTGGCCAGGTCGACGACGGCGGGGACGCCGGTCAGGTCCTGGAGGATGACCCGGGCGGGGGTGAACTGGATCTCGGTCGCGGGCTCGGCGGCGGGATCCCATTCCGCGAGGGCGGTGACGTGGTCCGCGGTGACCTGCCGCCCGTCCTCGTTGCGCAGCAGGTTCTCCAGCAGGACCTTGAGGCTGAACGGAAGGCTCTCCGCCCCCTTGACCGCGTCCAGCCGGAAGATCGTGTGATCGGTCTCCCCGGCCCGCAGCGTGGCCCGGCTCCCGAAGCTGTTCGCCGTCATGGCGTGGCTCGCCTCCTCCGACTGAGGTGCTCTTCCCGCGGTGTCACTTGCATCCTGCCGCAGTCCCCCGGCGGGCGGTGATCCCGGGCCTCCAGCGGTCCTCGCGGTTCCGTCGGTCCTCGCGGTTCCGTCGGTCCTGGGGCTGCCGGGGTTACCGGCCAGCGGGCTACGGGCGAAAGTATCTTGACGTCGAGCTATCTACCTCCACGGTAGAACGGAAGTCTCTCGACGTCAAGCTAAATCGCCGCCTTCCCGGCCGCCTTCGGGTGCCTTCGCCAGTGCCCACTGCCCCGCGTGGGCCTTGACCATTCACGATCACAGGCTGACAATCCGTAACACACAACGCCTGAGGTGCGTGGGGTGCATCAGCCGTCAATTGTGGACACCGGTTTCCGGGTAGGACAATTGCCGGTAGGACAAGCGGAACGTGCCGGGTAGGACGAGCGAAACGCGAGGCGGGCTCATGTACCTGCGGGGGCTATTAGGCGCGCTGGCGCCGGCCGTGCTCGCCGGCGCCCTCGTGGCCGTCCCGCAGGCCGCGCAGGCGAGCGTGGGGGTCGGCATTCAGGCGGGCGCCGTCCGGCTGTCCGGCGCGGCGCATCCGGGCCAGAGCGTCGCGCTCCCCGGCGTGTCGGTGGTCAACTCCGGAAGCCACCCCGAGTCGATCCGGCTGAGCGTTCAGCGCCTCTCCAAGGGCACCGGCCGGGCGGTCCCCGCCTCGTGGATCCAGTTCGGCGCGCCGGTGGTGCAACTCAAGCCGAAGCACGCCGTGCGGGTGACGCTGGAACTGGTCGTGCCCGCCGGCGCCAAGCCGGGCGCCTACCTGAGCGACATCGTGGCTGCCGGTTCGAGCGCCGAGCAGGCCTCGGCGGGCCACGCCAGCCTGGGCGCGGCGGCCGCGACCCTGCTTGAGTTCCGGGTGGTGCCGAGCGCGGCACCGGGGTTCTGGTGGTCGGTGTTCACGCAGACCCTCTGGGCGCTGCTCATCGTGATCGCACTGGCGGCCATCGTGCTCGTTATCCGCAGGTCCGGGATCCGCGTCCGGGTGGAGCGCAAGGCGGCCGGTTACGGCACCGCCGATGAGATCGGAGGCTGGCATGCGTAGCCTGCTGGTGATCGCCGCGATCGTGATCGGGGGCTTCCTGGTCCTCCACGTGGGCAAGGTGGCTACCGCTCCCGATCCGCCGCCTCACGGGCACAGCAACAGCACCGCGATCACGTTCAAGACCATGCAGACCTACCGCACCGTCACCGTCTCGCCCGACGCGGTGAACTGCGGCAGCTACCGGCGCGGGGTCCATCCCAACAAGTCCAACGGGGCGATGGGGTTCCCGAACGGCACCTGCGCGGTCGGCGACCGGGTCAAGGGCAAGGACCCGATCAAGATCACCTACAACGGGATACAGGGCTACGTGTACGTGCACGCCGGGTGGGCCTTGCCCAACGACAACGAGGTCGGCACCCCCTGGCACCCGTGCAGCAGCGCCGGGCACGACGCGGTCCGCTGCACCGGCAAGAACGGGCTGCCCGGGTACAACCAGTACACGGTGCGGAACTTCAGCCCGGAAAGCCCCGAGCCCACGCAGATCACCGGGAACAACGTGTGCGACGTGAACTTCCGCCCGGTGGGCGGGTGTTACGCCTCCCGCGGCAACGCCCAGCGTGAGGGCTTCTACCTCACCGGGCCGTCAAAGATCCCGAGCACCGACACGGCGCAGTCGTGGACGGCCTGGGTCATCTGGACCGCGGTGCCGCAGAGCATCCGCGAGGATCAGAAGAGGAAGAGGGACTAGCCGCCGCGCCGGGCTGGCCGCACCGGCCGCGAGCACGCGCTCCGCTGCGGGCGATGCGCCGCGAGGCGGGGACGGCGACGAGGCGGATGGTCGCTATGAGGCCAGCAGGTCGACGGAGACCTGCCACAACAGCGCGGCCGCGTCGGGGTCCAGCGCGTACGCGGCGACACCCCGGCGGCCGCCCGGCTGGTGCGGCGCCGCCCCCTGGGCCCTGGACCACCTAGGCGAGACCACGACACCCGCCAACCAGTAGCGGAAGTGCATCTGCCTATAGATACGGGTGTGTGCCGCGCTAGTTCGTATTCGCGGCTTGATGTGGTCAGCGGTCGATCACGTAGATGCCGCGTCCGGGGACGGTGACGACGAGGCCTTCGTCTCGGAGGACTCCGAGCGCCTTCTCGGCGGTGCCTTTGGCTACTCCGTACTCCTGGGTGATGCTCTTGATCGACGGCATCGGTTGGCGCGGGGCGATCTTCCCCGACGTGATCATCTCGCGCAGAATGCGGGCAAGCTGCAGGTAGGCAGGCTCCCCGGTGAGATGATCAATGGTCACATGGCCAGCGTAGGTATCCCCTGGCTGACATGAGACCCAGGGGTTCGCTAGGTACCTTGGGTACCTTAGGTGCCTTGCGATAGCATGCCGCCATGAGCCAGGCTGAAGAACACCGTGCCCACCAGCGCGAGCTGGCCGACCTACAGCAAGACTTCCCCGGCTACCGGATCTGGCAAGAGCCCATGGGTGACCGCATCCGGTTAGTCGCTGTCCGTCGCAAACCTGGGACCAGCCCACACACCCTGGTCACCAACGATCTATCCGAACTGCGTGCAGCATTGGCGAACTCCACGCCGACCCCTGGTCCGTCATGACTCGCAGCCACGGCAAAGCTGCGCAAGACCGCCCATGACCATTTCAGACGAACCTCGGAGCACCGGCGCTGTAAGGCTGCATCAGATCGCGGCCGGGCTTACCTCGGCCGGCTGGTCGCCAACCTGCACAAGACCCGCGCAGGAACGGAACTGACCGCGACCTTGCACCTGCCTGGGTACCAGCTGCACCTGCCTGGCTATCACGACATCGAAGTCATCGCCGATGAGGACGGCTACACCGAACTCCGTTACTGGTGCAGCCTCAGCAGCACTCCGGCCGCCGACGTGGCCACGATTGCCCGCCTCCTAGAAACGCTCACGACCTCCCAATCCCTCGCCATTCGCGCAAGGCCGACATACAAGCCGGTTGCCGGTTACGATGGCGCGGTCACCGAACGTGCGGAAGGCGTTGGCATGACGGGGCCCCACGACCATCTGGCCGAGCAGGGACGAACCCCCGACCAGGCACGCCCGCATGCAGCAGACAACCCTCACGACAGCCAAGTGCGCCCAGACGACTTACAGACCCGCCTGGAACGGTTGCCCCTCAACCACCCGTCGTCCCCCTACCGAGACGACGGCTCCCGCAAGCCCCCGCCCCCCGACCTCACCAAGTACGAACTCCCCCTCCCCGACGAGTCCGACTCCTCCGCCAACCCAGAGTTAGCCGACCAGCCCCGCACCGCCCCCGACGGCTCCTGGGACTGGAAAGGCCATCACCTCACGCCGACGGAGTCCCGTGCAGGACGATCAGGGGCTTGCCCGTTGTCGCGAAAGAGAAGGGCGCGACGCGGACGGCAGCTACGCAGACCATGGCCTCACCCCGGCTATGCACCGCATTGAAACCCAACTTGAACATGGCCATCTTGCTCCTAACACAGAGCAGTTCGCTCTCAAGGAGCCCGACCGCTACAAAGAGAAACTTGCCAAACTCATAACCCGATTTCCTGGCGAAGCACCCGAAGATCTAACCAAGCAGATCCACGACGGAGTTCGCTATACGTTCGTAAGTTCAACAGAATACGTACAGTTCAAATTTCTGGGACGTCTCAAAAAGGCTTCAAGCCAGCGGTTTCGAACTTATGGTGCGCACGAATACATGGGGCAACGAAGAATACAAGGGCGTAAATACGAGATGGCGCGATTCCGAGAGCGACCTCGTTTTCGAAGTTCAGGTTCACAGCGATGAAAGCTTAGACGCCAAAGAGCGGACACATAAGGCGTATGAGAGAATTAATGATGCTAGAACCCCGGTGGAGGAGGTCGAGAGCCTACGCGCCTACCAGAAATATGTCAGCGCTCAGGTCCCACAGCCGCAGGGCTGGCAGGACATTCCTGACTATCGCAAAGAAGACCTATAATGGATGAGAAGACTGTCTACTATGCAATCACTGGAGTTGGGCGAAATCCTGCCGATCCTTCAGGCCTGGTGCGCCGTAGATTCACTGAGAAAGGACGACTGGACGAAGCGCTACGTGGGGATATGACATGGCAGCGTGATACGGCCATAATCGAATGGGAATATGGAAATCTGGCTGGCGAACTAGTTGAAATCAGTGATACTGAGGCTCAAGCACTGATTGAGCGGTTTCGGGAGAAGTGGGGCCAGGAGGGCTGAGCCTGGTGGCTCAAGACCGGACAGCGGAACAACGGGAGCCCCGGGAAGTCGACAGGCCGCCCGAAGTTCAGCCACCGCAGACTGACCTCGCTGCACGACTGGAGCGTCTTCCCATTGGGCACCCGTCATCCCCGTATCGCGACGACGGCTCCCGCAAGCCCCCTCCCCCGGACCTGTCCAAGTACGAACTCCCCCTCCCCGACGAATTTGACTCTCCTGCCGAGCCAGACTCAGCTGTTAGGACCGGGCTTGCATTGGCCCAGATGGTTCGTGGGCTTGGAAGGCTGTCATCTGACAGCGGAAGAGTCCCGGGCCGCCGATCTGGGCTTGCCAAATGCCACAACGCCGAAGGACGCGACGTGGACGGCAAATATGGTGATCACGGCCTCACGCCTGCCATGCGGCGACATCGAGGCCCAACTCGACTGCGGCCCTTGGTCGAAGATACAGAGAAGTATGCCCTCAAAGATCCTGATCGGTTCAAGAAAAAACTATTTGAGTCGATCAGAGACGAACCAGATAAGTCCCTCGAACAACATGTGGATGAGATCCATGATGGAATTCGCTACACATTTGTTTCGAATGGTGAGGAATATGTTCGAACTGTGAACCAGGCAGCTGATATTCTCGAAGCTAACGGCTTTGAACTAGGCGTACGAAAGAACGAGTGGTCGAATGATGAGTACAAGGGGGTGAACACGCGCTGGCGGGACCATGAGAGTGGCTGTCAGTTTGAGATCCAGTTTCATACTCACGAAAGCTGGCAGGTGAAACAAGCTACCCACAACGCTTATGCTCAGATTCATGACACAAGAACACCAACGGATGAAAGAGAGCGCCTGCGCGCTTATCAGCGCGAGATTAGTTCGAGTCTCGCGTTACCGTTGCGAGTGGGAACGCATCACAAATTATCGTAAGGAGGGCTGGTGACGGAAACCGAGCGGATCGAACACTACGCGATTATTGGCGCCGGTCGCACATCTGCCAATCCATCTGGGCTTGCACGGCGCCGCTTTACCCCGGCAGGCAGGGTGGACGAATCTCTGCAGCGCGACCTGTCATGGCGCCCAACGTCGTCTATCACACAATGGGAGTACGGGAAGCTGTCGGAGTCGAGCTTGTGCGCCATCAGCGAGACCGATGCGAATGAGCTTATTGAGCGGTTTCGGGAGAAGTGGAGTCAGGAGGGCTGAGCTGAAGTCAGCGGGGACCCAGGCGAGACAGGGCTTCGGGCAGGTCTCCTTCGTGGACGACGCCGAGGCGCTGGGTGGCCCGGGTGATGGCGACGTAGAGGTCGTTCAGCCCGGACGTCGAGTCGGCCACGATCCGCGCGGGATCCGCGACCAGGACCGAGTCGAACTCCAGCCCCCGTACCTGCTTGACACTCAGCACCACGACGGGCCGGTCAAGGGACAGATCGTCAAGCACCGCGTCAGGGACGGCGGCCCCGACCGCGCGGGTCAATTCGTCCAGGCGGTCGGCGGGCACGATGACGGCCAGGTTGCCCGCGCCGATCGCGGCGGACTCCTCACGGGTCAGGTCACCGAGGAACGACGCGAGTTCCCCGGGCGGCGCTTCGGCCTGCCACGGTGAGATCCCCGTCTCCCGGACCGGGCGCGGCGGGTGCAGGCTGGGGTCAATGGCCTCCAGCACGTCGGCGGCCACCTCGGCGATCTCGGCCGGAGTCCGGTAGTTGATGGTCAGCCGCTCCATGCGGTAGCGGTCCGCCAGGTTCGGCCCGAGCACCTGCTGCCACGAAGAACCGCCGCCCAGTTCGCTGGCCTGGGCCATGTCCCCGACGATGGTCATCGACCGGGACGGGCAGCGCCGCATCAGCATCCGCCACGCCATCGGCGAAAGCTCCTGCGCCTCGTCCACCACGATGTGCCCGAACGCCCAGGTCCGGTCCGCCGCCGCGCGCTCCACGGCGGTCCGGTCGTCGTCCTCCTCGTACCGGTCGGCCAGTCGCTCGGCGTCGAGGATGTCGTAGGCCGACAGGATCTCAGCCTCCTCCTCGGGGACCAGGTCCACCGACCGCGATCCGTACGCCAGGTCAAGCACCCCGCGCGCGTACGCGATCCGCTTGCGGCGCTCCTTCCGGGCCCGCTCGCGTACCGTCTGGTCGTCCTCGCCGAGCAGTTCCGCGGCCTCGTCGAGCAGCGGCACGTCGGCGGCGGTCCACTCGCCGCCAGGCGGCCTCAGCAGCGCGTCCCGGTCCGGCGCCTCCAGTTCGGGGGCGGCCGCCTCCAGCCGCTCCTTGGACTCGAACAGGTCGCTGATCAGGCGCTGCGGGGTCAGCGCGGGCCAGAACTCCTCCAGCACGATCCGGACCTGCCGGGTCTCCCGCAACTCCTGCCGAATCCCGGCGACGTCCTCCTCACCGAGCAGGTTCCCGCCGCCGAGGACGTCGTAGCCGATCTTGTCGGCCACCTGTCGGGCGAGCGCGTCCACCAGCAGGCGATGGGCCATGGGCCTGGCCTGGTTGTGCGGCAGCCGGGCGCGGCGGACCCGGTCCCGGATCCGGACGCAGGTGCGCCGGTCCAGGCGCAGCATGTCCCCCTCGAAGGTCACCTCCAGGCCGCCGGTCGCCGGTCCCTGCCGGTCGCGCACCGCGGCCGCGATCACCTCGGCCATGTCCAGGCGGCCCTTGAGCCGCGCGGTGGACACCGGCTCCTCACGCCGCGCGGTGATGCCCGGGTACAGGTCCGCGATCGTGGACAGCAGTACCGAGGTCTCCCCCAGCGACGGCAGCACCTGGCCCACGTAACGCAGGAATGTGGGGCTGGGGCCGATCACCAGGACCACCCGCCGGGCGAGCTGCTCCCTGTGGGTGTACAGCAGGAACGCGGCGCGGTGCAGCGCCACCGCGGTCTTCCCTGTGCCTGGCCCGCCCTGGACCACCAGCACGCCCTTGTTCGGTGCCCGGATGATCCAGTCCTGCTCGACCTGGATCGTCTCGACGATGTCGGCCATCTGGCCGGTGCGGTTGGCGTTCAGCGCGGCGAGCAGGGCCGCCTCGCCGTTCAGCCCGCTGGTGGGGCCGGACCCGGCCGCGGCCAGGTCGAGCACCTCGTCGTCCAGCCGGGTGACCTCGCGGCCTACGGTCTTGATGTGGCGGCGCCGCCGCACGCCTTCCGGTGACACCGGGGTCGCCAGGTAGAACGGCCGCGCGGCCGGGGCGCGCCAATCCAGCAGCAGCGGCTTGTAGTCGGCGTCCTCGTCGCGGATGCCGAGCCGGCCGATGTAGCGCGGATCGCCTTCCTCGGAGTCGATCCGGCCGAAGCACAGCCCGCTCTCGGCGGCGTCGAGCTGGGCAATCCGCTGGGTGTACATGCCCACCATGACGTCACGTTCGGTACGTGCCTGCGGGGTGCCCCCGGTCTGCCGCAGCGTCTGGCTCAGCCGATCGGAGGTGCGCTCGCGAAGCCCATCCAGATGCCCGTAGAGCATGGAGACGTAGGCCTGCTCCTGCTCTACATCTTGATGAGTCACATGACCAGGGTAGACAACGGGTGCGACTGCGCCACCCCTCGCAGCCTCACAGGCCGTGCCGGGCGGCGCTCATGTCCAGCCCGCCCAGGCCCTGGTCGACCAGCCGCTGCCAGCGGTCCCGAAGTGCGGCGACCACGTCCAGGGACCGGCCGGGCGCGGCGTCCAGGGCCAGGGTCAGGTCCTTGACCGCCCACTCCAGGGCGAAGTCAGGCGAGTCGTCGCCGCTGTCCATCTTGTGGGCCTTGGCCGCCGCCACCGGCGAGGCCAGCCGCCCGGTGCCCAGCAGGTCGAAGACCTCGGACCGGTCCACGCCGACCGCGTCGGCGAGCGCCATCACCTCGGCCGCGCCCTCGATGAGGAACATCAGCCAGGTGTTCATGACCAGCTTGAGCCTGCTGCCCGCGCCGGCCTCGCCGAGCCAGCGGGTGGCCCGCCCGACCGCGCCGAACGCCGGCTCAACCAGCGCCTTGGCCCGCTCCGGGCCGGAAGCCAGGATGAGCAGTTCGCCCGCTTCTGCGGGGGCTCGGGTGCCGGACACCGGCGCGTCCACGAACAGCACGTCGGGGCGCTGCGCGGCCACGATGCCCGCGAACTCCTCCGTGGCGGCAACCCCGATCGTGCCCATCTGCGCCCAGACCGCACCGGGCGCCATGGCCGCGAGCATCCCCGCCTCCAGGGCCACCGACCGGGTCGCCGCCGCCTCGGACAAGATCGTGATGACAACCCCGGCGTGCGCGACCGCGTCGGCCGGGTCGGCGTGCGCCGCCGCCCCGGCCTCGGCCAGGGCGGCGGCCCGCTCGGGGGTACGGTTCCACACGTCGACCGGCAGGCCCGCCCGCAACAGGCTGCGGGCCATGCCCGCGCCCATGGTGCCCAGTCCCAGCACGGCGACCCGCCCCGCGCCCGGCGCATAGTCTTCTGCCACGACGGTCATTATGACCGCCCCGCGCCCCGCCCACGAAGGGGTCTTCCGAGCATGACCGCCCGGATGGGATCAGGGTTTGCCGAGCGCCCGCAAGAAGCTGAGCATGCGCGAGTCGGACGGCCGGAGGTCGTTGATAAAGAACCCCTGTACGTACGGGCGGATCGCCTCGGCCGCCACGGCGACCGCGGAAGCGGGAACATAGAGGCCGTTGGGCGAAACGCTGAGCGTCGCGAGGACAAGCGCGTGGGGGTTAGCCTTGCGTGCCTGCGCTGCGCCATCCTGTATGAGTTGCCGGAGGGCGCTGAGATTGGTCTCAACGGCCGCGGCCTGGATCACATAGATCGGCGCGTAAGCCGCCGCCTTCGGCAGGCCGCAGCGCAAGTATGCCTGGGAAATGGTAGTTCCCGGCCGCTGGGAACATACCGCTCCCGGCACCCGCATCAGGTCGCGGCCCGGCATGAGGATGGACCGGTAGCCGTTCGCACGCGCGGCATCGCCGAATTCCCGCAGCGCCGGGATCGGATTCTTCCGTTCGGACGCGGGCGTGACCGCAAAGTTCTCCAGGTCATCGGCGACGACCTTCACGCCAGGAATGACCTGATGGTGATCGACTGCAGCCTGCAGGCCCGCACTGCTAAAAAAGTACTGGACGGGGATGACGCTCGCGGGCAGGCGGATACCGCCCGCACGTTGTTCCAGTACATATGTGCCTGGGCCAGCGGCTATCTGCTTGATGAGGGCGGGGTCTTCGGTATGAAGGTGATTGAAGTCCTCCTTGTAGAACACCCAGTACACGCTGGACAAGCTAATTGACTTGCCCGTGGAGCTGGCACTGACTCCCGACCAGGAGCCGACCGCGCCCACAAAAAGGACTAGTCCCACCATGGCGGAGAATGCTCGTGGCCGTGGCATTCGTGCTCGCTTGAATGTGCGACTCACCTGGACCCCCCAGCTTTCTAGGCAGAATGAGCCATGCGGGCTGTCGTATCGGCAGTCGCGCCGATCGGCTCGATCCTGCGAACGATGCTGACCTGGAAATCTCAGCACAGAACGCAGGCCATGCTGATGCGATCAGGCCAGAATGGCGGCAATTAGAGACGACGCAGGTCGTCTTTGACTTTGTAAGTCCTAATAGGTCCGCGGTGTGAATCGCATAGGAACATCGCGGGCTGTGAACCCGGGCTCCGGTGAGCGCGCGTCAGGCCAGCCGCACGGTCACCGGGCCGCCGCCGGGGTCGGCCTTACTCGTCCAGGAAGCGCCGAGCCGGACCGGCCTGTCTGGTTGCATGCCATACGAAACGTCCGTGGCCAGCCGCCGCCCGTCCTGCCAGACTTCGATCCTGGCCAGCCTGGCAAAGATGTCGCTGCGCAGGACGAAACGCCCGCGCGGCGGAGCCGGGCCCCCGGCGCGCAACACGTTCGGGGCGATCCACAACAGCGGCGGCTCGACGGTCACCGGCAGGCGCGCGGGTCCCGGGGCTGATCGGGGGCCGTGCCCGCCCCGCAGGAACGCCGCGATCCCGCGCGCCGCGTGCCTGCCGCCGAGCGCCGCGACGTCCGCCGTCTCCGCCGCGTGCACCAGGTTGCCGGCCGCGAACACGCCTGGCACCGAGGTCTCCAGCGAGGTGTCCACGGCCGGGCCGCGGGTGCCCGGGTCCACGGCCAGGCATCCCGCCCGGGCCAGCTCGTGATCGGGGATCCAGTCCCCGGTGAACACCACCAGGTCACATGGCACGAACCGGGTTTCCCCGGTACGCAGGTCCGCGAGTTCGACGCCCTCCAGCCGGCCCCGGCCGGTCACCCGCTTGACCACGGTGGATGTCCACACCGGGACGTGCCAGCGCCACGACGCGGCCAGCCCGAACGCGGCATAACTGGTGTGCCGGGGCCGGTCGGTGACCAGCGCGAGCACCTGCGCCCCGGCGTGCGCCAGGGTGACCATGGCGGAGAAGCTGACGTGCTCCGCGCCGACGACCAGCGCCCGCCCGGGCAGCCGCTGCCCCGCCAGGTACACCCGCCGCTGGAGTTCCCCCGTGGTCATCACCCCGGGCGGGCGGTCGCCGGGGACCAGGCGCGCCGCCCGGGGCCGCTCCCGGCAGCCGGTCGCCAGCAGCACCGCCCCTGCGGACACGGTCTCGATCCCCGCCGGGCTGGTCAGCGTGACGCTGTACTGGCCATCGCCGGGCGGCCCGCCGCCCGGGGTACCGTCCCAGCCGCCCCAGCCGGTCACCGTGGTGCCCAGCCTGATGTCCGCCCCGGCGGCGGCCGCCGCATCCGCGTACCGGCGCGCGTAGCCGGGCCCGGTCAGCACCCGGCGCAGGTCCCGCGCGCCGAACCCGGTGTGCGCGCTGTGCCGGGGAATGCCGCCCGCCTCGTCGTCGCGGTCGGCAACCACGACCGTGCCCGCGCCGAGCCGCCGCAGTTCCACCGCGGCGGCCAGCCCGGCGGGCCCCGCCCCGACGACGAGCACGTCGGCTGGCCCAGGGGGCGACCCCTGGAACCCCCGCTGGCCTGCGCCCCGCGACTCCGGCGGTCCGGCCCGGGCTGAACAGTTGCCGCGCACCGTCGCCGCGGCGCAGTAGAAGCCCTGGCAGCGGCCGTTGAGCACCCGGGTCCTGCGGCGCAGCCCGTCGATGTCGGCGGGCGGCAGCGGCCCGGCCAGCGCGTCCCTGATCTCGCCCCGGGTGACCCGCTCGCAGTGGCACACGATCGTGCCGTACTCCGGGTCGGCGGCGATCCGCGCGGCGTCCTGGTACGGCCGGGTCCCCGCCTGGCCGATGTACGGCATGACCGGCGGGTCCGGTTCCGGGCGCCCGGCGAGGCGCAGCCCGGCATCGGCCATCAGCCCGGTGACGTACTCGGCGATGCCCAGCGACGCGGAAAGACCGGTGGACCGGATCCCGGCCACACACGCGTAGCGCCGGGAACCGTCCACCCAGATCTGGTAGTCCCGGTCGGCGGTGGCGGCGCGCAGCCCCGCGTAGGTGGCGGTGACCTCCTCGGCGGCCAGGCCGGGCAGGATCCGCCGCCCGGCCTCCATCAGCGAGGCAAGGCCCGCCCCGGTGGTGGCGACGTCGGCGGGGTCGGGGACGTCCTCGGCCGTGGGCCCGAGCAGCAGGTTGCCGTACACGGTGGGCGCGACAAGCACGCCCTTGGTCCTGGCCGTGGGCACCGGCAGCAGGATCTCCGACAGCAGCGGCCTGGCCAGCTTGTCGAACACGATCAGCTCGCCGCGCCGCGGGCGGATGGTGAACCGGTCCCCGCCCATCATCGCGTCGACGGCGTCGCTGTGCAGCCCGGCGGCGTTCACCACCCAGCGGCAGCGCACCACGCCGGTATCGGTGACCACCTGGTGCTCCACCGCCCCGGCCCGGATCCCGGTGACCCGGCTGCGCAGCCGCAGCCGGGCCCCGGCGGCCAGCGCCTGCGTGGCGTAGGCCAGCGGGGTGGTCCACGGGCAGATGATGCTCTCCCCCGGGATGACCATTGCGCCGAGCGCCCCCGGGCCCAGTGCCGGTTCCCGCTGGTACAGCTCACCGGGGCCGATCCGGCGGACGTCGGTGACCCCGTTACGGCGCGCCTTGTCCTCGATCGCGGGCAGCTCGGCCACCTGCTCGGCCGTCCAGGCGACGAGCAGCGCCCCGGTTCGCTCGACCGGTATCCCAGCCCTGCGAGCGTACTCACCCAGTAGCGCGTAACCCCGGCGCAGCAGCCGGCTTTCCAGGCTGCCGGGGACCGCGTCGAACCCGGTGTGCAGGATCGCCGTGTTCGCCTTGCTCGTCCCGGTGCCCACGTCGTTCGCCGCGTCGATGAGGACGCAGGACACGTCCGCAACGGCGAGCGCCCGGGCTATCGCCGTGCCCACCACGCCGGCCCCGATGACCGCCACCCCGACCGGCCCGGCGCCCGGGGTTTCCGCGGCCCCGGTCACCGCGGCGGGGCCTGCCGGGCGGCGAGCACCGCCTGGACGGCCGAGTTGTAAACGGAGCATCGTTCGGCCGCTTGATCAGGGGTGATCGCGGGCTCGGCGACCCATTCCACCTCAGCCTGGCCGACGGCCTCAGCCAGCGTGGTGCACTCGCCAGCGCCCAGCCGGGCGAGCGCGGCCACGCCAAGCGCGGTCGCGTCCTGCGACCTGCTCACCTCCACCGGCGCCTGGAGCAGGTCGGCCTGCGCCTGGACCAGCAGCCGGGACCGGGTGAGCCCGCCGTCGGCCCGTAGCCGGCCGAGCGGCGCGCCGATGTCGGCGGTCACCGCGGCCGCGAGCAGTGCCACCGACGCGGCGATGCCCTCGATCACCGCGCGGGCCAGGTGCGCCCGGGTGACCCCCAGGCCCAGGCCGAGGAACGCGCCGCGGGCGTCCGGCCGCCAGTGCGGCGCGCCGAGCCCGGCCAGGGCGGGCACGAACACCGCACCGCCGGAGTCGGGCACGCTGGCCCCGGCGGCGTCCAGGCCCTCGGCCCCGGGCAACAGGCCCAGGCCGGTGAGCCAGCGGACCGCCGCCCCGGCGGTGTACACCTGCCCGTCGAGGCAGTAGGTGGCCTCCCCGCCCAGCCGCCAGGCGACCGAGGCGGACAGCCCGGCCGTGGACCTGACCGGCGCCGGCCCGGTGGTGGCCAGCAGGAACGCCCCGGTGCCGTATGTGCACTTGGCCTCGCCCGCGGCGAAGCACCGCTCGGCGAGCAGCGCGGCCTGCTGGTCCACGGCCAGCCCGGCGACCGGCAGCGGCGGGCCGAACGCCGTGGTCTCCCCGGCCACCCCGGCGCAGTCGCGGACCTCGGGCAGGTCCGCGGGGTCGATCCCGAACACGCCGCACGCCTCCGCCGACCAGTCCGCGGTCGCCAGGTCGAGCAGCATCGTGCGGGACGCGGTCGCCGCGTCGGTCACATACCCCGCGCCGAGCCGCGCCAGCAGCCAGGTGTCGGTCGTGGTGACCACGCCTTCGGCGGTCAGGTTCTCCCGCAGCCAGGTCATCTTCGGCGCGGCGAAATACGGGTCGAGCGGCAGCCCGGTGATGGCGGCGAGGCGGCCGGCCGAGCCGGAAAGGCGCTGGCAGACGTCCGCGGACCGCCGATCCTGCCAGACGATGGCCGGGGTCAGCGCCCGTCCGGACCGGCGATCCCAGGCCAGCACGGTCTCGCCCTGGTTGGCCAGCGCCATCGCGTGCACCGGGGCACGGGCGGCGGCCAGAGCAGCGGTCCCGGCGCCGATCACCGACCGGTACAGCTCCTCGGGATCCTGCTCCACGCCGCCGTCCGGGGTGCTGGCCGGATGCACCGGTTCCTCGGCCGACCCGAGCACCTCGTTACCCGGGCCGAGCACGAGTGCCTTGGTGGCCGAGGTGCCCTGGTCGATCGCGAGGATGTTCACGGCCCTGCCGGGGGACCGCCCGCAGCCGGAGCCGCCGTGTCAGCAAGCGCATCCGCGCCGTGCGCCCCCGCCTCGCTCCGCATCGCCTTGGGCTCGAGCAGCCACTGGCCGATGTAGACCACCAGCCCGACGCCGAGCGCGCCGAGCACGTAGTACTGGGCGTCGCGGAACTCGCTCGGGCCGATCAGGACGATCAGCTCGTAGGCGAGCCAGATCAGCGCCCCGGCGATCACCGGTATCTCGTACCGGCCGAGGGAGAAGCGCCCGGCCTGGCCACGGTGCCGCCGCGCGGTGAAGACGTACAGCAGCACGGTGGACGCATAGAGCAGGGCCGGCATGATGGTCGAGGCGGTGAACAGGGTGACCAGGGCCGAAGTGTGGGTGCGCAGCACCAGGGTGATCAGCGCGCCGATCACCGCGGCGAGGACGGTGGCCCAGGTGGGCCCGCCGGTCGCCCTGGGCACCTGGCGCCAGAGCTGGTAGCCGGGCAGCCGCCGGTCCCGGGACATCGACCAGATCATGCGGCCGTTGGTGACCATGATCACCAGCCCGCAGGCGAAGATCGACACGCAGACGAAGATCAGGAAGATCTTCTGCACGAAGCCGCCGAGTACGTCCTGCACGATCAGCGCCACGGGCGCGGGGCTGCTCGACACCGCCGGGATGTTATCGATCGCATAGACCAGGGCGATCAGGAAGGCCATCCCGACCACGCCGGAGAGCACCACGGCCCGGACCATCGCCCGCGGGACCGTCTTGTGCGGCTCGAAGGTCTCCTCGGCGAGGTTGCTCGCCGACTCGAACCCGACGATCGTGTAGGCGCCGAGCAGGGTAGCCAGCATGAACGGGCCGAGCCAGCCGTAGTACCCGACCGGCGAGACGGCCCCCGTGGAACCCAGGTTGGACCAGTGCCCGAGGCCGCGGATCGCGGCGACGACGATCAGCAGCACGGTCAGGCCGACGATGCCGATCACCTCGGTGGCCACCGCGGTGTTGTTGACCCGGGTGGTGGCGCGGGTGGAGGCGATGATCAGCGCGGCCTGGAGCGCGAGCACCACGAGCGTCTCCAGGGCCGCGCTTGTCGGGGTGTAGGCCTCACCGATCAGCGGCTGGAACGCCACCTGCACCAGGCCGTAGTCCACCGACACGGTGACGATGGACAAGAACGCGAACGACATCCAGCCCAGCCACCAGCCCACGTGCACGTTCGCCAGCCGCGAGGCCCACTGGTAGGAGTAGCCGGACAACGGTACCCGGGCCGCGAGTGCCCCGTAGACCAGCGCCACCAGGGTCTGGCCGACGATGACGATGGGCCAGGTCCAGATGCCCCGCGGGCCGCCCGTGCCAAGCACGAACGCAAACGTGGTGAAGATTCCGGTGGTGATCGAGATGAACGAGAACGCCACCGCGAACGACTCGAAGTTGCGCAGGGAGCGGACGAACTGCTGCCGGTACCCGTACCTGTCGAGCTGGGCGTCGTCGTCGTGTTGGGTGAGGGTGGCCACTGTCATCACATCCTCGGGTGCCTCGGTGCGGAGGCGGTCGAGCGCGCCGGGCTGACGGGCGTCAGCCGGCCTCGGTCAGGGGTCGGCGCTGCGAGCCGCTGGCGCGCAGAACCGTGACGCCCGCGGAGGTGAGCGCCTCGTGGGCGCCGGGCTCCTCCTCGTCGTCGGTGAGTACCGCGGTGACGCGGTCGAGCGGGCAGACCCGGTGCACGGCGATGACGCCGAGCTTGCTCGAGTCGGCCAGCACGTAGGAGGCGGCGGTGTGCTCGATGACCGTGCGGCGGACCACCACCTCGGCCGGGTAGTAGTCGGTGAGCCCGGCCTCGGGGTGGACCCCGCCGGAGCCGAGGAACGCCCGGTCGGCGTAGAACTCGGCGAAGAACGCCTCGGCGTGGGCGCCGGCGCAGGCGCCGTCACCGTGCCGGACCTGCCCGCCGCACAGGAGTAGCTCGATCTCGCGGCGGCCCGACAGTTCCATCGCCACCGGGACCGAGTTGGTGAGCACCCGGCCCTCGAACGTGGCGGGCAGCGCCCGGGCCACCTCAAGAGCGGTGGTGCCGACGTCGATGATCACTGTGTCCCCGGGCTCGACGAACGAGGCGGCCAGCTTCGCGATGGCCCGTTTGGCGGTCATCCGCCGCACGCTCCGTGCGGCGAAACTGCCCTCGCTGGACCGTCCCGCCGGGCGGGTGGCGCCCCCGTACACCCGGTCCAGCAGCCCCTTGTCGCCCAGCCTGCGCAGGTCGCGGCGGATCGTCTCGACGGACACGCCGAACTCGCGGGCCAGGTCGTCGGCGGACACCGCGCTGTGCTTGCGCACCTGGGCCAGGATCGCCTGGCGCCGCTGAGTCGGCAGCATCGCCGACCACCTCCCGCTGCCCATATGTGCCCGTTATTGACCGATCTTGTTGTGATGATGACCGGTTGTCAAGGGTTCGTTCCCAGCGCGGCCGGCCTTCCCACTGGCCGCGCCGACCCGCTAATGTCGCAGTGATCACCTCTGCCCTGGCTCTCGCGGGAGGCTTGCCATGGAACACCAGGTCAAATACCTGCTCGACGAGTCCGAGATGCCGCGCCAGTGGTACAACGTGATCCCCGACCTGCCGTCACCGCCACCGCCGCCGCTGCACCCGGGCACCGGGCAGCCGGTCGGCCCCGAAGCCCTGGCCCCGCTGTTCCCCATGGCGCTGATCGCCCAGGAAGTGTCGCCAGATCGATTCATCGACATTCCGGAGCCGGTCACCGACGTCTACCGGTTGTGGCGGCCCACTCCCCTGTTCCGCGCCCGGCGGCTGGAGAAGGAACTCGGCACGCCGGCCCGGATCTACTACAAGTACGAGGGCCTGTCCCCGGCGGGCTCGCACAAGCCCAACACCGCCGTCCCGCAGGCGTACTACAACGCTGCGGAGGGCGTGACCAAGCTCACCACCGAGACCGGCGCGGGCCAGTGGGGCAGCGCGCTCGCCTTCGCCTCGGCCGTGTTCGGGCTTGCCTGCGAGGTGTGGATGGTCCGGGCCTCCTATGACCAGAAGCCGTACCGCCGGCTGCTGATGGAGGCGTACGGGGCGACGGTGCACCCCAGCCCGTCGGACCTCACCGCGGCCGGGCGGGCCGTCCTGGCCGAGAACCCCGACTCCACCGGCAGCCTGGGCATTGCGATCAGTGAGGCGGTCGAGGTCGCGGCCCCCGATCCGGAAACCAGGTACGCGCTCGGCAGCGTGCTGAACCACGTGCTGCTGCACCAGACGGTCATCGGCGAGGAGGCGATCAAGCAGCTCGCCATGGCCGGGGACACCCCCGACCTGATCGTCGGCTGCACCGGCGGCGGGTCCAACTTCGCCGGCCTGATCTTCCCGTTCCTCCGGGAGAAGCTCGCCGGGCGGATCAACCCGGTGTTCCGTGCCGTCGAGCCGGCCGCGTGCCCGTCGTTCACCCGCGGCGTGTACGCCTACGACTTCGGCGACACGGCCGGGATCACCCCGCTGTTCAAGATGCACACACTCGGGCACGAGTTCGTGCCGGACCCGATCCACGCCGGCGGCCTGCGGTACCACGGGATGTCGCCGCTGCTTTCGCACATCTACGAGCTGGGCCTGATCGAGGCGGTGGCCAAGCCGCAGTCGGAGTGCTTCGAGGCCGGGTTGCGGTTCGCCCGCGCGGAGGGCATCCTGCCCGCCCCGGAGCCCACGCACGCGATCGCCGCCTGCATCGAGGAGGCGCTGCGGTGCAAGGAGACGGGTGAGGAGAAGGTCATCCTGACCGCGCTGTGCGGGCACGGGCTGCTGGACCTGACCGCCTACGCCAACTTCCAGTCCGGCGAGATGACCGACTTCGAACTGCCCGAGCAGGCGGTACAGGACGCGCTGAGCCGCCTGCCCGCCGGAGTGAGTTAACCGCCGGGATCCGGGGTGCTCCCCAGCCACCAGGGCGCGAGCCCGCGCGACGGAGTCGCGCGGGCTCGACGCCAGCGGGGGTTCCGGGGGGTCGCTCCCCCGGGCTAACACGGCCCCGGCCCGGTGACGAAGGAACCGGGCCGCAGGCCAGCGGGGGGTTCCGGGGGGTCGCTCCCCCGGGCTCATACAGCCCAGCCGGTCCAGCGCTCGGCCTGGATCCGGATCAGCGGGCCGCCCGGCGGTTGCGCCCGGTACTGGCGGTAGCGCGCCGCCAGCAGTTCCAGCGGGCCGGCCATGTCCGCGGGCTGGGTGAGGATCGTCGCGAGCCCGTCCGCCCGGGCCCACCACAGGGCGTCCCAGTCGTCCTCGTAGTGGTCGGCGAGCACGGTGACCCTCGGGTCCGCGCCGATGTTGCGCAGGCGGCGCAGGTTCGTGGTCGTCTTCGGCTTGGCGTCCACGACCGTGTAAATACGGTCGCCGTCCAGCGCGAAGGTAACGGGGACGAGGTGGGGACGGCCCGCTGGCCCGATGGTCGCCAGCCGCGCCACGGCCGCCGTCCCGAACCGCCGCCGGGTCTCGCCCGCAGTGAGCTTCAGTGCTCCGGCCCCCGTATCCATGACTTGTGTGACACCTGTTAACTCCCGATGCTTGCAGACCCACTCATGGCCGGGGTTTAGTCTTGTCTTGACGGTCTTCCCAGCCTTGATGGGAAAGCCATGCCTGTTCTGTCCGTGCTTGCGTACAAAATCCGCGTTGCGGTCAGCGGCGCCGTTGGCGCGCTCATCTTCATCATCCCGGCACCGGGTCATGCGGGGGCGCTGGGTGGTGCCGGTGTTGACCATCACCAGGCCACGGCGGTCCGGCCGCCCGCCAGCACCCGCGTGGTCCGCAGCGCGGGCCTGTTCTCGGTCGCCTGCACGGCAGGCGGAGCGTGCCTCGCCGGCGGCAACTATCAGGCCGCCGGGCGGCAGATCGAGCCGATGGTCGCCGCCCAGTCTGGCGGCCGCTGGTCGCACGGCACTCCCCTGGTACTGCCAACGGGCGCGGCGTCGCAGCCGTATGCCCAGGTCAACGGCGTTGCCTGCCGCAGCGCGGGGAACTGTGTGGCGGTCGGCGACTACGAGTACGGCAGGTCGAGGAACCTACAGGCGTTCATCGCCACGCAGGCCCACGGGAGATGGGCCCGGGCGTTCACGCCACGCCCGCCGGCCAACGCCTCCTCCCCCGCGTCGGCGCAACTCGACGCGGTCACCTGCACCCGCGACGGGTCCTGCGCCGCGGTCGGCAGCTATCAGGACTCCTCAGGCAACGCGCAGACCATGGTGCTGGCCAAGCCCCCGGCCGGGCCATGGCGACAGGCCACCCAGATCGCGTCCCCGCCGAACGCGGCCGCCAACCCGGACGCCTTCATGACCGGGATCGCCTGCTCCGGGCCCGGCATGTGCGTAGCGGTGGGGAACTACAGCGTGTCCCCGACCCAGTTCGAGGCGATGGGCGCCGTCGAGTTGCGCGGCGCCTGGCACCGGGCCACCGAGATCGCCGTTCCGCGAGGCGCCATCGCGAGCACGTTCACCGCGATCACCTCGATCTCGTGCCTGGCGGCTGGCCCGTGCCTGGGCGCCGGCCAGTACGCCGTCTCGGCCACGCAGAGCCGCGCGATGGTGGTGACCGAGTCGAAGGGCCGGTTCGGCCGGGCCCTGGCGATCACCGCGGTGCCGCGTGGCGCCAGCGCGCATCCGAGCAGCTATCTGCTCGGCGTCTCCTGCCGGCCCTCGGGCGTCTGCTTCGCGGTCGGCGGCGGGCGGAACCAGGCGGGCCATTCCGTGGCCATGTACCTGGTCAGGTCGGGCGGTCGCTGGCGGGCGGCGTTCCTCGCCTCGCCTGACGGGGCCACGGCCGGCCGGCTGCAGTTGTCCGCCCTGAGCGCGGTGTCGTGCACCAGCCGGGCGCACTGCAGCGCGGTCGGCTACTACCACGACCGGCTGGGGGCCGACCGTGCCGAGGCAGCCTCCACGCCCTGACCGGCGCGGGTTACCCCGGGCGTGCCGCACCCGCCGGGGATCTCTCGTCCGGCGGCTCCCGCCGGGCCATGGCCCGCTCCCGCACGAAACCGGGAGTTCAGGTAACGGCGACGATCTGGGCCTGGATCAGGCGGCCGTCGGCGATGTCCAGGAGGCCGACCGTGCCGTGGGGCTGCCGCCGCCGGTCGGTGGGAGATCCGGGGTTGAAGATCCGCTGGCCGTTCTCGGCATGGTCCATCGGGATGTGGGAGTGCCCGAACACGACCAGGTCCGCGCCGGGGAACCAGTGGCGCAGCCGGGCGGGGCGGCCGCTGGCCGGGCCGGAGTCGTGCACCATCGCCACGCCGATGCCGTCGACCTCGGTTTCCAGCCGGTCCGGCGCGCCCCAGGCGGCCACGTCCCGGCCGTCGTTGTTGCCCCGGACCGCCAGCACCGGCGCATAGCCGGCCAGTTCGTCGAGCACCTCCGCGGTGCACACGTCGCCAGCGTGCAGGATCAGGCCCGCGCCGCGCAGGCACGCCGCCACCGCGGGCGGGCAGGCCTTCCACCGCCGCGGCGCGTGCGTGTCCGCGAGCACCACCACCCTCATCCCGCCATTCTTCCGCCCTCGTAGCCCCGGGATGCGGCGAGAGCCGGCTCCAGGGACGGTCCTGGCCTGACGTGCTAACGCCGGAAACTGGCGGAGGGCGAACCGGATGCCCTGGTCATCGGTACATTCGGCCATCAGGCCGTACGGCTCGCGATGCGGTTCGGTGGACGTGCCTGCCGCCGCCCGGACCTGAGCCACGGCCGCGGCGAGGTCGGTCACCTGCCACACCGGCACCGCGGCAGGCGCGGGGTGCCCGCCGCTGATCCCGATCATCGGCGTGGTGCCCTCGACCTGCCAGCCGCCGGGCGTCCGTCCCTGATGCGACCGCCAGCCAAGCACCGAGGCGTAGAACTCCAGCGTCCGGGCCGCGTCGGGCACCTCCAGGGTCACGTAGATCAGGTCACCGGCGTGCCCGGCGGCCGCGCCAGCCGGCGGCCGCGCCGCGCCAGGCGCGCTGGCCGGCGGTTGGTGCAGCGCGAACCGCACGCCGTCGGGGTCCGCGCAGTCGGCGGCACGCCCGTACGGCCGTCGCACCGGATCCTCGGCCTGACCGCCAGCGGCGCGGACCCGCGCCACCGCCGCCGCGACGTCGTCCACGACGTAGGAGCAGAACAGCACGGGCCCGGCAGTGGTCTCCCATAGCCCCTGCGGTGGCGCGGCACCGGGCGCCTGCCAGCCGCGCTGGCCGTGCGCGGGCTGGTAGTCCAGGCCGAGCACCGCACGGTAGAACGAGGCGGCGCGGGCCGCATCAGGCACCCACAGCGACGCGTAACTGATGTCCCCCTGGCGCAGCGGCGCCGTCCCGGCCGGCTCGGTCGCGGCAGCGGGGAGCGGTGCCTGCAGCATCCACCGGTGCCCGTAGGGGTCGGTGACCGTGGCGTTGCGGTGGCCGTGGGCCTCGTAGGGCCGCCGGTCGAGCCGCGCCCCGGCCTGCACCGCCGCCGCGATGACCGCGTCCACGTCGGCGACGTCGAGGACCAGGCTCACCGGGACACCGCCCGGGTCTGGTGCGGTCACCCCGATCTCCGGGTGCTCGTCGGCGAGATAGATCACTCCGTGCGCCAGTTCCAGTTCGGCATGGCCCACCCGCCCGTCCGGCATGACGATGGGCTCACCGCGCAGCCGCGCGCCGAGTACCCGCGCGTACCAGTCCAGTGCCTGCCCGGCCCCGCGAACCGCGAGGTAGGGAATGGCGGCGCCGCGGTCTTCGGCCGGGGCCGGAGGTTCGTGCTCGGCCAGGGTCAAGGTTGTCTCGGTCACGGCGACTCCTTCGGGTAGGGCAAGGGCACGCTCCAGGCGGGCCCGCAGGCGAGCGGCAAATGCGGGATCGGGGTCCGCCGGGGTGACCGGCGCCCGCAGCGCGTCCAGCGGATCAGTCATCGCCGTCCTCCCCTCCCCCTTCGGCATAAGCGGCACGGAACGCCGACCGGGCCCGCACCAGCAGCGCCTCGGTGGCGTGGACGGTGCGGCCAAGGATCGCGGCGGTCTCAGGAACGGGCAGGTCGTCCACGTACCGCAGGGTGAGCGCGGCGCGGTGATGCGGGCCCAGGCGGCCGAGCACCGCCCGCGCCGTCACGGCGTCGATGGTCTCGTCCCACGGGTCGGCCGGGCCCGGCCCGGGCTCGGCCGCCACGGCGCGCAGCGTGCGTTCCTCCCGGGCCTGGCGCCGCCAGTGATCGCTCAGCTTGTGCCTGGCCACACCGATCAGCCACCCGGTGGACAGCGGCACGGGCGCCGGGCCACCGCGCACGCCCCTGACCGCGTCCACCGCGGCGAGGAACGTCTCCGCGGTCAGGTCCTCGGCCACCGCCGGATGCCCGCACCGGGACAGCAGGTAGCCGTAGACCTGGGGCAGGGCCCGGTCGTAGAGGTCGAGGAAGGGCCCGCCAGGGTCTTCCCGCGCCAGCCGCTGACCGCTCACACCCTTATCGTCGTCCGGGCGTGCGGAACTCCGACGGGCCACCCCGCCATAACTAAAAGCTGACGCCACCTGCGGGTTACTGTGGCGGCATGCCTGATGGGAAGCAAAGCCTGGACATCGGGGGCACCATCGTCCAGGTCTCGAACCCGGGCAAGGTGTATTTCCCGCACACCGGGCACACCAAGCTCGACCTGGTCCGGTACTACCTGGCCGTGGCCGACGGCGCGCTGGGCGGCGCTGGCGGGCGGCCAAATGTGCTCAAGCGGTTCGTGAACGGCGCCGAGGGCGAGCCGTTCTTCCAGAAGCGCGCCCCGGACAAGCGCCCGGAGTGGATCGAGACCGTGCTGCTCAGCTTCCCCTCCGGGCGCACCGCCGAGGAGGTGGTCCCCCGCGACGCGGCGGCCCTGGCCTGGATGGCCAACCTGGGCTGCATCGACCTGAACCCGCACCCGGTCCGGGCCGAGGACCTCGATCACCCCGACGAGCTGCGGGTCGACCTGGACCCGGTGCCCGGCGTGGAATGGCCGCAGATCCTCGAGGTGGCACTGGTCGTCAGGGAGGTGCTCACGGATTTCGGACTCACCGGGTGGCCGAAGACGTCAGGCTCGCGGGGATTCCACATCTACGCCCGGATCGAGCCGCGCTGGGGGTTCACCGACGTGCGCCGCGCTGCGGTGGCGCTGGCCCGGGAGGTCGAGCGGCGTGCCCCGGACCTGGCCACCGCGCAGTGGTGGAAGGAAGAGCGGCACGGCGTCTTCGTGGACTACAACCAGAACGCCAAGGACCGCACGGTGGCCTCCGCCTACTCGGTCCGGCCCACCCGCGATGCCCGGGTTTCCACGCCGCTGACCTGGCCGGAGGTGCCCGGCTGCGACCCCGCGGCGTTCACCGTCGACACCGTGCCCGCCCGGTTCGCCGAGATCGGCGACCCCTGGGCGGGCATGAACGAGACGGTCGCCTCACTGGAGCCGTTGCTCGCCCTCGCCGCCGGGCACGAGGCGGCCGGCCTCGGCGATGCTCCCTGGCCGCCGCACTACGACAAGCAGGCAGGCGAGCCACCTCGGGTCCAGCCGTCCAAGCGACGGCCGGGTCCCGGCGCGGCCGCGGCCGTGGCCCCGCCCGCGCCGGGCAAGTCGAGCGGCCCGACCGGGCGGCGCCGGTCCACGATGCCACTGATCGAGGTGGCCCGCGCGGCGACCAAGGACGAGGCAATGACCGGCCTGGAGTCGTGGAAGCAGCGGCACCCGAAGGTATGGGAGTACCTGCAGCCCGCGGACGTGCTGGTGGACTCGATGCGCGGGCGCAGCTACAGCTGGACCCGGATCCGGCTGAACCTGCGGCACGTTCCCGAGGCGGAGCGCCCCCCGCAGGAACCGCTGGAGATCGACTACGACCCGTGGACGCAGGGCGAGGGACCGCGGCGGCGTGGCTGACCGCAGGCGCGCAAGCGGTGCCAGCCCGCCAGCCACGCCGCGATAGCCTCGCTCACGGCAATCGTTCGCCGACCCTGAGGAGATGCCGGTGCGCTTCGCAATCAAGACCAGGCCCGAGCACCAGACATGGGCGCAGATCCGTGACGTGTGGGTGGCGGCCGACGAGGTCGAGTTGTTCGAGTCGGTCTGGAACTGGGACCACTTCTACCCGCTGACCGAGCCCTACACCGGGCCCAACTTCGAGGCCTGGACGATGATCGCCGCGCTCGCCCAGGCGACCCGCCGGATCCGGCTCGGCTGCCAGGTCACCGGCATGGTCTACCGGCACCCGGCGGTGCTCGCCAACATGGCGGCGACCACGGACATCATCTCCGGTGGCCGACTGGAACTTGGGGTCGGCGCGGGGTGGAACCAGATGGAGTGCGACGCCTACGGCATCGAACTGCCGCCGATGCGGGAACGGTTCGACCGGTTCGACGAGGGCGTCGAGGCGATCATCGCCCTGCTCAGCCAGGAGACCTCCACGCTCGACGGCCGTTACGTCAAGCTCACCGACGCGCGGTGCGAGCCCAAGCCGGTGCAGCGCCCGCACCCGCCCATCACGATCGGCGGGCGTGGCCGGACCAGGACCCTGCGCACCGCGGCGCGCCTGGCACAGCAGTGGAACGCGATCACCCCAGGCCCGGAGGACTGGCTCAGCCTCAAGGAGACGCTGGTCGAGCACTGCGCCAGCGCCGGCAGGGACCCGGCCGAGATCACCTGCTCGGTCAATGTCCGGGTCGACGGCCCCGACGCCATCAAGCAGGCCACCGAGCAGGCCGCGGCCTACCGGGACGCAGGGGCCGACCTGGTCATCATGAACCTGCCGGTGCCCGCAGAACCCGCCATCCTCGAACCGCTGGCGCAGGCCCTCGCACCACTGGCCTGACCGGGCGCCGGGGTCACGGCCGCGGTGCTCATCCCGGTGCACGCTCCGGGGCGAGCACCGCGACGCACTCCACGTGGTGGGTCATGGGAAAGATGTCAAAAGCCCGGAGCCCGTCCAGCCGCCAGCCGAGCCCGGCGAACACGGCGATGTCGCGGGCCAGGGTCGCCGGGTCGCACGACACGTAGGCCACCGCGCGCAGGCTGCCGCCACCGGAGCCCGGCGCGCCATCGGCGGCGGGCCTGCCGTCGGCGCCCGGCGCGCCGCCGAGCGCCAGCAGCCGCTCGATGACCTGGCGGGGCACCCCGGTCCTTGGCGGGTCGAGGACGGCCAGCGCCGGTGGCGGCCAGCCGCCCCTGGCCAGCGCCGCCGCCGCGTCCGCGTGGTGCACCCGGGCCCAGGGGGTGCCGCGCAGGTTGTGCCGCGCATCACGGACCGCCACCCGGTCGGTGTCCACCGCGACGACCATGCCGTCCGGCCCGACCGCGGCGGCGAGCGCCCCGGCGAACAGCCCGGCGCCGCAGAACAGGTCCAGCGCCACCTCCCCCGGCCGTGGCCGGAGCATGTCGAGCACCGCCGCGCTGAGCGCATCCGCCGCGCCCGGATGAACCTGCCAGAACGCGGCCGCGCTGACCCGCCAGGACCGCCCGGCCGCGTTCTGGCGCAGGGATCCGCGGCCGCTCAGCGTGGTGAGCCTGCCACCGCGCCCGGCCACAAGCACCGTGTCCGCCTCGCCGCCGAGGCTGCTGCGCGCCGCACCCGGCGCACCGGCCCCGGGCGGCGCGGGGGCGACGATGAGCGCCCGCTCCCTCGCGGCCGGGGACACCACGACCTCCACCGACCGGGCCGGTGCCCAGTTCCGCCCGGTTACCTGGCGCGCCTGCACCAGCGGGTGCGCGATCGGGCAGTCGCCCACCTCGACCACGTCGTGGGAGCGGTGCGCCAGCAGCCCTGCGGTACCGCCGGGACCGACGGAGAACCTGACCCTGGTCCGCCAGCCGAGCCCGTCGTCGTCACCGGCCACCGGCTCGACACTCACCTCGCGGTCCAGCCCCGCGAGGCGCCGGAGCTGCTCGCGCACCACCTCGGCCTTGAGCCGGCGCTGGGCCGCGAGGTCCGCGTGCTGCCAGTCACAGCCGCCGCAGCCGCCCGGGTGGGCGTGCGGGCACCGCGGCGCCACCCGGTCAGGCGAGGCACGGAGCACCTCGACCGCCTCGGCACGGGCGAACGAGGCCGTGGCCTCGGTGACCCTGGCCCGGACCCGTTCTCCAGGCAGCGCGTGCCGGACGAACACGACCCGGCCGCCGCCGTCTCTGGCCACGCACCAGCCCCCGTGGGCCACCCCGGTGACGTCCAGGTCCAGCATTTCGACTATGGCTTCAGTGCCCATCACCCTCCCGCCGTCGGAGCCAGTATGCCGGCCTGGCGTGATGTGTGCGCAACGGGGGGATTACCGTGTCGGGCAGCGGATTCACTGGAGGCGACCGTGCACGTCGTGATCATGGGATGCGGGCGCGTCGGTTCCACGCTCGCGCACATCCTCGAAGACCGTGGCCACTCAGTCGCGGTGATCGACCAGGACCCCGAGGCGTTCCGGCGGCTGGGCTCGTCCTTCAAGGGCAAGAAGATCACCGGCATCGGCTTCGACCAGACCGTCCTGGAAACGGCGGGGATCCGGGAGGCCGCCGCGTTCGCCGCGGTGAGCAGCGGTGACAACTCCAACGTGATCGCCGCCCGGGTGGTGCGGGAGTCGTTCGGCGTGGAACGGGTCGCGGCCCGCATCTATGACCCCCGCCGTGCCGAGGTGTACCAGCGGCTCGGCATCCCGACGGTGGCCACCGTGCGCTGGACGGCGGATCAGATGCTGCGGCGGCTGCTCCCGGAGGGGGCCGAGGAATTGTGGCGGGATCCCAGCGGGGAGGTGGTGCTCGCCGAGGTGGCCTACGACCCCGCGTGGGTGGGCGAGAAGGTGCACGCGCTGGAGGAGGCGACCAGGGCCCGGGTTGCCTTCATCACCCGCCTGGGCGAGGCGATGCTGCCCGGGCCGGGAATGGTGCTCCAGGAGGGGGACGTCCTGCATGTGATGGCGGCGCAACACGACCTGGACGATCTTCAGGCCGTGCTCGGCACGCGTGACGGCCCCAGCCGGCGCGTGCAGGAGAAAAGAGCACAGGATAAGAAGCCGCAGCAGAAGGGCGCGCACTGATGCGGGTCGCCATCGCAGGCGCTGGCGCGGTTGGCCGTTCCATCGCGCGTGAACTGCTCGACAACGGGCACGAGGTGCTGCTCATCGACAAGAACCCGCGGTCCATCAAGGTGGACAGCCTGCCGCGGGCCGAGTGGCTGCTCGCCGACGCCGCCGAGATCACTTCGCTGGACGAGGCCGGCCTGGAGCGGTGCAACGTGGTCATCTGCGCGACCGGGGACGACAAGGTGAACCTGGTCGTCTCGCTGCTGGCCAAGACCGAATACGGGGTGCCGCGGGTGGTCGCGCGGATCAACCACCCCAACAACGAGTGGCTGTTCAACGAGTCCTGGGGGGTGGACGTCGCGGTGTCCACCCCACGGCTGCTTTCGGCCCTGGTGGAAGAGGCGGTCAGCGTCGGCGACCTGGTGCGGCTGATGACGTTCCGGCAGAGCGAGGCGAGCCTGGTGGAGATGACCATACCCGACGACGCGCCGCTGGCCGGGTCCCGGATCGGCGACATCTCCTGGCCCGCCGACACGGCGCTGGTGGCGATCCTGCGGGCGGGCCGGGTCATCGTGCCTCAGGCGGACGACCCGCTGGCAGGCGGCGACGAGTTGCTGTTCGTCGCCAGCGAGGACGTCGAGGAGGAGCTGGGCAGGCTGCTAGGCGGGCACTGAGCCGCCGGGGCGGCTCCCTAACGGGTCTCGGTGATTTCCGGGCCGTGCTGGAACGGGCCCAGCCCGCCCCACCTGTTCTCCTCCTCTGCCTCGGCCTCATCGGCGAGCGCCTGGAGGGCCTCGGCGGGGAGCTGTATTTCCAGCATGTCCCGTGGCGGTACCGGGTGATCGCCGCGGGCCACCACGACATCGGCGAACACCTGCTCCAGCGGTACGGCGATCTCGGGCCGCAGCGCCGCGGGCCCGCTGATCACGCCGCGGAGGAACCAGCGCGGGCCGTCCACGCCAAGGAACCTGACCGGGTGCAGGCCACTGGGCATGCCCGGTACCGGCTCCGGCGGCGCGATCCGTGCGTGTACCTCCACCCCGAACGGCCCGTCCGCCTCCTCGCTCTGACCGCCTGCCTTCGCCACCTCGGCGGCGATCTCCTGGCGGACGTCCGCCCACAGGCCGTCTGTCTTGGGCGCGGCGAAGGCCTGCAACTGCAGCCCGCTGTCACCGCGCACGACGGTGATCCACGCGGGCTGGTCGTCGGCCATGCTGATCTGCACCTCGCAGCCTTCCGCGACGGGCACCTGCATGCAGCCGAAATCGATCCGGTCGGCCTGCGGCACGTCGTCGTTCACGTCCCACGGGCCGGCCACGATGTACTCGCCCGATTCTTCTGCGGTCTCACCGGCCAGCCCTGTCTCTCCGGGCTGGTCCTCGTCCCGACCGCGCCGCCGACGCAACACCTATAGCTCCCTACTGCCTCGCCGTGCCTTCGTCCCCGCCGTGACCTCGCTGGCCCGGGGGGGCGACCCCCCTGGAACCCCCCGATGGCCTACGGCCCGGTTCCTGCCGTCACCGGGCCGTGACCTCCGGTCGAGCCGAACCCGCCGTCCCCGCGGGCCGAGCCGGGCAGGATCTGGACCTCGTGGAACTGCGGGCAGGCCACCTGCTGGACGACAAGCTGGGCGATCCGGTCCCCGCGCTCGAACCGTACCGGCTCCTCCCGGTCGGTGTTGAGCAAGGTCACCTTGATCTCGCCACGGTACCCGGCATCCACGGTGCCAGGCGCATTGACGATCGTGACGCCGTGCCGGGCAGCCAGGCCAGAGCGTGGATGCACGAACGCCGCGTAACCCTCGGGCAGGGCGATCGCCATCCCGGTGGGCACCAGGGCCCGTTCACCCGGCGCCAGCACTACGTCCACCGCGGTGCACAGGTCCACCCCGGCGTCGCCAGGGTGCGCCCTGGCGGGCAGTGGCAGGCCCGGGTCGAGCCGCTTGATCAGGACAGGAACAGCGTCCACGGCAGGGCTGGCTGACGCGACGGTCCCGGCCGCCGGGCTGGCGGACGCCGTGTTCCCGGCCGCCGGGCTGGCGGCGGCTTGCTGGTACGCGGTCACGCAGGTGACCCTACCCCGCCCCCGGCACTGCTCCCGGCGGATCCGGGCCCTCTGCCGGGTCGGTGCGCCGGCCGAGCAGGTAGGGAATGGCCCGGAACAGCACGGCCGCCAGCGGCACGGCGACCACAGCCCCCGCGATGCCGCCCGCCACCCCGCCGACGGCCAGCACCAGGATGATCGCCAGCGGGTGGAAGCGGACCATCCGGCCGACCACGAGCGGCTGCAGCAAATGGCTTTCCAGTTGGTTCTCCAGGATGAAGACCGCCACCAGGACGAGGGCCGCCACCCAGCCCCGGGTGCCCAAGGTGACCGCGACGGCGATGGTGCCCGCCACCAGGATGCCCACCAGCGGGATGAACGCGGCCAGGAACACCAGGATCACCAGCGGGACCAGCAGGGGCACGCCAAGCACCCACAGCGCGAAGCCGATCACCACGGCGTGGATGGCCGCCACCGCCACGGTGCCCCGGACGTAGTAGGTCAGCGCCTGCCATGCCGCGTTGCCCGCCCCCCTGGCCCGCACCCGGGCGCCGTGCCCGAGGAAGTCCGTCAGCCACGCCCAGATCCGCTCGCCGTCCTTGAGCAGGAAGAACGTGACGAACAGCGTCAGCACCACGCCGGCCAGGATTTCCAGGAATAGCTTCCCTCCGGACAGCACCGTGCCGGCCACCGCCGACTGGTGCTGCTTGAGGAAGTTGAGCAGCCGGTTGGACAGCTGTGTCAGGCCGGCCCGGTGCAGGTGGAACGGGGCCCCGGCCAGCCACCGCTGCAGATCGTTGGTGGTGTCGCCGAGGTCGTTCACCAGCCGCTGATAGTCGGCCGAGGTCCGGGTGGCAGCCAACGTGGCCACCCCGGCGAGCACCGCGAGGGCGGCGAGCACGGTGCACCAGGTGGCCGCCAGGGCGGGCAGGCCGAGCCGTCGCAGCCGCTGGGTGAGCGGCTGGAGCAGGGCGGTGAGCAGCAGCGCGGCCACGCAGGGCAGCACCACCAGGCGCAGCGTGCCGACCACACGGAACAGGACGTAGATCAGCACGCCAAGGATCAGCAGCCGCCAGGCCCAGCCCGCGCCGAGCTCCAGCCAGGCCGGTACCCGCGGCTGCGCGGGCTGCCTGGCCGAGCCGGCCTGGCCAGCCTGCGAGCCGGGCGGCGCCTCGCCGGGCTCGGGCTCCGGATCCGCCGGGCCGATGCCGTCTTCACCGGCATAGGCCCCGTCACCGGGAGCCGTCGCAGCGGGAACGCCGCGGCCCCCCATGCCGCGCCACCACTGTCGCCCCATCATGTCCTCATGTAACCAACTACCGTGGGCTCATGCGTGTTTACCACGAACGGCTTCGCGTGCCGTTCTCCTGGTGGCTACTCGGGCTCGGGACCATGCTCCTGCTGGCCACCGAGGTGGTCGCGGGATACGGCTTGCCGATAGCGGTGGCCATCTATGTGGTGCTCGTCGGCCTGGTCGCCGCCATGCTCTGGTCGTGGAGCCGGCCGACGGTGCTGGTGACCGAGGAGGAGTTGCGTGCGGGCCCAGCGCGCCTGCCCCTGGCCGCCGTGGGCGAGGTGAGCGCGCTGGACGAGGCGCAGACCCGGTCGCTGCGCGGGCCGCGCGGGGACCCGGCCGCCTTTCTGCTGCTGCGCCCGTACCTGCGCCAGGCCGTGTATATCCAGGTGGCCACGCCAGGTGCGCAGACCCGGGCACGCTGGCGACTGCGCGGGTTCCGGCTGCGCGCCGAGATGACCCGCCCGGCGACGGACAGTCCCTATTGGCTGGTCTGCACACGTCACCCGGCCGGGCTGGTGGCCGCGATCAACGGGGCACGGGCCACCGCGCAGACCGATGGCGCCACCATGGGATGATCGATCATTCGAGCGCGCACCAGTGGCCGCCGGAGCCGGGAGCGCAGAGGGGAAAACGGGCATGGCAGACAAGCGCGGGGATGGCCTCACCAGGGCGGTAGGCACGTTCGCCGCCGTTGCCGCGGCCATGGGCACCCGCAAGCTCGTCACGGTCGGCTGGAAAAAGGTCACAGGGAAGGAACCGCCCAGCGACCCCGGAGACCCTCAGGTGCGCTTCGGTGAGGCACTGGGCTGGGCGATCCTCCTGGGCGTGACGATGGAGACAGCCCGCCTGGTAGCGCAGCGCGCGATCGTGCGGCGGATCAGCGGCGGCGGCGGCGCAAGTTAGGGCGATCGGCCCCCGCGTCCGGGCTGCCGGGCTCATGGTGGCGGCTCCGCCCTGTACCGGTTAAGATATATCGCGAATTCTGCGCGGCCGGAGGGAGCAGCATGTCCGAGATAGCCGGTGTGGGCAGCCCGCCCGAACTTGACAGCGTCCGCGCGTCCGATTCCGAGCGGGACGCCGCGGTCGGCCGGCTCCAGGCCGCGTTCGCCGAGGGCCGCCTCAACGACGCCGAGTTCGACGAGCGGATGCGCACCGCGCTGACCGCCCGGACGCGCGCGGACCTGGCCCGGTTGATGACCGACCTGCCCGCGGACGCGCCGGCGGCGCTGCCGGCGCCGGCCGGGAGCCAGCCCGGCCGGTTCGCGGTCACGTTCAAGAGCAGCCTGCACCGGGCCGGCCGGTGGCGCGTCCCGGAACACCTCACGACCGTGGTCTACAAGGGTGACGGGGTACTCGACCTGCGCGCGGCGGAACTGACCGCCCACGTCACGACGATCTCGGCGGTCGCGTACAAGTCGAGGATCGACATCCTCGTCCCGCCGGGCGTGCGGGTCGAGACGGGCGGGCTCGGGGTGTCCACGGGCAGCACGGGCCCGGAAGGCCCGCTGTCGCCGAACGCTCCCGTCGTCCACGTGCGGGGCTACAGCTACAAGGGCAGCGTGGCGGTGGCCGGCCTGCGGAGCACTGAGCAGCTGCCGTTAGCTAGCCGGCCGGATTCTTTTGTGGTCGTTCAGGCCAATGCCCACAAAAGAATGTGGTCGTTGGCGTGAGCGCCTGCAAACGCTGGGCGGATCGTCGGCGCAGCTGCCGGCCGGGCACCGGGCGGGCTGTCAGGTGACCGAGCCCGCTGCCGCGCCGGTGGCGCGGTCACCCCAGCGGGCCTGCGCCTCCGCGAGGTCCAGCGGGGCGATCATCGGGCCGCTGGACAGTTCCGCTTCCCAGTCCTCGGCCGGCACCCGCCACATCACCTCGAACTCGATGCCGCTGGGGTCCTTGGCGTACAGCGACTTGGAAACCCGGTGGTCGCTGGCACCGACCAGGGCGCCGCGCTCGGCCAGGCGGCGCCGTACCTCGTCCAGTTCGGCCAGCGTGCCGACCTCCCACGCGAGGTGGTACAGGCCCACCCGGGCGGCGGCATCGCTGGGGATCGGGCTGGCCCCGTCGAGCGCGAACAGGCCAAGGTCGTGGTCGTTCGCGGATCCAGGGGCGCGCAGGAAGGCAGCACGGCCGCCCATCTCGGCCCTGATCTCGAAGCCGAGCGCCGCGGTGTAGAAATCAACGGCCCTGGCGAGATCGTGGACATAGAGGACGGCGTGGTTGAGGCGGCGCACGGCCATGGCAGGCTCCTGTTCGCAAGTTCCGCTCTACATTCCATCAAAGCGGCGGCGCACCCTGCCGATTCCCGTCGGGCTCCGGGTAATGCGGGCCGGTGTATCGGGCCCGGGGCCGCAACGGCGTGCGCCGCGCGTACTCCTCGATGGCGTGGCCGATCCAGCCCGCGGTGCGAGCCACCGCGAACACCGCCTCGGCCGCCCCTGGCACCATGCCGGCCACGCTGGCCAGGACCGCCAGCGCGAAGTCGATGTTCGGCGTGGGCAGGCCACGGCCGACCACCTCCCGCACCAGGGCGTCCGCCACCGCCAGGCGGGGCGATCCTGGCGCCCTGGCCCTGATCTCGCCGAGCAGGAATGCCGCCCGGGGATCGCCGGCCCGGTAGACGAAATGGCCGAACCCTGGAATGCGCTCCCCGCGGCGCAGCAGGGACCCCACCACCCTGGTCACGTCCTGCGGCCCGGCCGCCGCGCCGAGCATGGCCTCCACGCCCAGGGACGCGCCGCCGTGCAGCGCCCCGCCCGCGGCGCCCAGGCCGGTGGCCACCACCGCGTAGGGGTCGGCGCGCACGGACGCGGCCACCCGGGCGGCGAACGTGGACGCGGCCAGTTCATGGTCGGCCAGCAGCACGAGCGCGACGCGCAAGGCCCCCTTGAGCCCGTCGTCCGGCGGACCGGGGCACAGCCTTCCCCACAGCCGCCCGGTGAGGCTGCCATCTGTCCGGGCTCGCGCTGTCCGGGCTCGCGCTGTCCGGGCTGGTCGCGCCGCCATCCGGGGCGGCACTGCTGGCAGTGCCGGTGCCGCCTGCCCCGGCCGCCTCGGGCCGACCGGGCGCGGGCAGGCAGTCCACCAGGCCCGCCATGATCGTCTGGCCCGCCGCGATCACGGCGGGCGGGTCAAGCTGCAGCCGCAGCGGATCCGCGGCGGCCAGGGCTGGGACGATCACGCCGAAGCGCTCCAGCGGGAGGGTGCCGGGCGGCAGCGCCGCCTGCGCCGCCCGGCCTGCCCGCAGCGCGGCCTGCGTGGCCCGCCAGGAGCCACGGTCGCGGCCGGTGAGCTCCCCCGTCCACAGCAGCCAGGCGGCGTCCTCAAGCTCGTACCGGGCCGCCAGGGCGGTGATGTCCAGGCCGCGGTAGCAGGCGCGGTCGCTGGTGATCTCGGTCAGCGCCGACTCGATGATGAACTCCCCCGCGCCCGGATGGCGGGGACGGCCCCGCCGCGCCAGCGACTCGACCTCCGCCACATCGAACAGGCTGGACCGCCCATCCTCCCCCGTGCGCCGCCGCAGCACCCCCCGGCTGACATACGAGTACAACGTGGACGGCTTAATCCCCAGCCGCCGCGCCGCCTCCCCCGCCCCGATCCACTCGGTCACTCAGCCTCCGCCAACGTTAAGCTTGATTTTAATCAATATTGATTCATGTGGCTTCACAAGTCCACCATGGTCCTGTCATCCACGACCCTGGAGAGGACGCAGCCGTGCCCGTCATTCATTTCCTCGACGTGACCAACCGGGACGGCGTGCAGACCGCGCGCACCGGCCTGTCGAAGTTCGGCAAGACCATGGTGAACTTCTACCTGGGCAAGCTTGGCGTGGCCCAGTCGGAGATCGGATTCCCGTTCCTGTTCCACGAGGTGCCCTACATCCGGGCGAACCTCGCCCTGGCGGAGGCGGGCGCGTTCGGCCCGCTGCGGCTGTCGGGCTGGTGCCGGGCCGTGACCGCCGACGTGGACCGCGCGGCGCCTCTTGGGCTGCGCCACTACAACCTGTCCCTGTCCACCTCGGACCAGATGATCGCGCACAAGTTCCGGGGCAAGCTGGACCGGAAGTCGGTGATCAGGGAGATGACGGCCGCGGTCACCGCGGCCAAGGCGGCCGGGGCGCAGACCATCGGCGTCAATGCGGAGGATGGTTCCCGCACCGATGACGGGTTCCTGCTGGAGTTCGCGCTGGCCGCCAAGCAGGCGGGCGCGGACCGGCTCCGCTATTGCGACACCATCGGCGGTGACACGCCGGAGCGGATCAGGGAGCGGCTCGCCAAGCTGGCCAGCGCCATCGGGCTGCCGGTGGAGACGCACTGCCACAACGACCTGGGCATGGCCGTGGCGAACTCGGTGTCAGGTGCGCTTGGCGACCTCGACGCGGGCCAGGACGCGTGGATCAACACCTGCATCAACGGCATCGGCGAGCGGGCCGGCAACGCGGACCTGCTGGCCACGCTGCTGGCCCTGCGGCACGGGATCGGCGTGGCCGGGCGCGCCGAGATCGGCGATCCGGTCGATGACTCCTGGGCGCGCCGGTTCGCGCTGTGGGCCAGTTATGCCTTCGGCCAGCCACTGCCGCCCAACCAGCCCGGTGTCGGCCGCAACGCGTTCGCCCACGAGTCCGGCATCCACGCCGACGGCGCGCTGAAGGACCGGCACAACTACGAGCTGTATGACGACGACGCGCTCGGCCCCTTCCCGGCCGACTGGCATGCCCGGTCCGGCCGGGTGGTGCTGACCGGCGAGTACGGCGGCCTGGCGGGATTCCGTCACGTGCGGGACGGGCTGGGCATCGAGATCGCGGGCGCGGACGAGGACCTGGTGTTCAAGCTGGTCCAGCTCTGCGCGGCCGCCACGGGCAAGCCGCTCACAGACGACGAGCTACGGCTGATCGCCGCGTACCCACATCAGCTTGCGCTGCTCTATCCGGGCCTGCTGAGCTGACACCTCCGAGTAAGGAGCCTCAGCGGATCTCCTTGCGGCGCTGCTGGATATTCTTCAGCCGCCGCCGCTGCGAGGGGTCCAGCATGAGGTAGGCGCCAACCGGGACCGCTATCGCGGCGAGGATGATCAGCGCGCCGATCTCCCAGGGCACCACGAAAAGCAGGATGAAACCAATGATGACGCCAGCGATTGCAATCTTCATCCGACCCGACACGTCGCCTCCTCAAGGCTAGGGACGCGGTCGTCAGCCGCTGTCGCCCAAGTTCACCACATACCGGCCTCTCCTGATGGAACGCCGGGTGACCCCAGAGTAGTTCCGGCCCGGGACCGGGACGGCGATCCGCCCGTGCCAGGATGTCAGCAGAACCTGGGGAGGCACCGATGCCGTTGTCACTGCCGATCGACGCCGACGCCAACGAACTGCTGTCGGCCAGCCCGCTCGCGCTGCTCATCGGCATGCTGCTCGACCAGCAGGTGACCATCGAGAAGGCGTTCACCAGCCCGCGCGACCTGGTGCGTACGGCTCGGCCATGAGCCCACGGCCGCGGAACTGGCCGGCTTCGACCCCGAGGCGCTGGCGGCGATCTTCAGCGCCCGCCCGGCCCTGCACCGCTACCCGCGGGCCATGGCCGGCCGGGTGCAGCAGTTGTGCCAGCACATCGTGGACCGCTACGGCGGCGACCCGGCCGGGGTCTGGGCGGGCGCGAAGACCGGTGCCGAACTGCTGGCGCGGCTGCGTGAGCTGCCCGGGTTCGGCGCCGACAAGGCCCGGATCTTCCTCGCGCTGCTCGGCAAGCAGTACGGCGTGCGGCCGAGGGGCTGGCGCGAGGCGGCCGGTCACTTCGGCGAGAAGGGCAGCCACTGCTCGGTGGCCGACATCGTCGACGCCCAGTCCCTGGCCGCGGTGCGCGCCTACAAGCAGAACATGAAGGCCGCCGCCAAGGCCGCGGCAGGCGCCTAGGGCCCGGCCGGGCCAGGGCCCGGACCGGCTAATTGATGCCGTGACGCTTGAGGATCGCGGCGACCTCGCCGAAGTCGTCGTCGGCCGGCGCCGCGCCCTTGCGCTTCGCCGGGACCGGGGCCGCCTTCGGCCGGCTGGCCACCCCGGCCGAGGCGGCCGCGGGCGGTACCGCGCCCAGCGCCCTGGTGGCCGGCGGCTGGCTGTCCGGCTCCGCCTTGGCCCGCTTGCGCTTGGACCGGCCGCGCAGCCCGCCGGTGACCACGAACAGCACCAGCGATATCCCGGCGAGGATCACGCCCGACCACACCTTGGGCGAGAACGCCAGGCCACTGAAGAAGTCACCGATCGCGACGCCGAACCGCCACAGCACCTGGAGTATGCCGACCAGGTAGAGGGCGATCGGCAGCAGCGCCCAGGCGAGCCAGCGCGCCGCAGCGCGCGGACCGCGGCGGCGCAGCGCGAACCAGCTCCCGATCAGCCCGACGGCGGTCAGACCGCCACAGAGAAAGAACCACGGGATCTGGCTAAAGGACATTGCCTTCTCCCCTCAGCGGAGCCATCTTCTCCATCGTCGCATACGACGGCCGATGCCCCGGCCCGCCCTGCTGGCCCGGGGACGACCCCGGACCCGGCTGGCCTCGCCATCAGCCCGCGGGGGTGTTCTCCGGGAAGTGGCAGGCGACCTGGTGGCCGGGTGCAAGTTCCCGCAGCGGGGGCGGGTCGATGCGGCACACCTCCTGCGCCTTCCAGCACCGGGTGTGGAACCGGCAGGCGGGCGGCGGGTTGAGCGGGCTCGGCACGTCGCCGACGAGGCGGACGCGCTCGCGGCGCTCCCGGCCTCCGTCGGCGGTGCGTTTGGCCGGCTCCGGCCGCGGCACCGCGGACATCAGCGCGACCGTGTACGGATGGCGTGGCTGCCTGTAGATGTCGGTACGGCTGGCCAGCTCCACCAGGTTGCCCAGGTACATGACCGCGACCCGGTTGGCCACGTGCCTGATCACCGACAGGTCGTGGGCGATGATCACATAGGTCAGCCCGAGCTCGGCCTGCAGGTCGGCCAGCAGGTTGACCACCTGGGCCTGGATGGACACGTCCAGCGCGGACACCGGCTCGTCGGCCACGATGAGCTTGGGCCGCAGGGCGAGCGTGCGCGCGATGCCGATCCGCTGCCGCTGCCCGCCGGAGAACTCGTGCGGGTAGCGGTTGTAGTGCTCGGGGTTGAGGCCGACGAGCTCCAGCAGCTCCTGGACGCTCGCCTTGGTGCCCTTCTCGGTCTTGACCTTTTGCAGCCGCCATGGCGCGCCGACGATGGCGCCGACCGTGTGCCGGGGGTTCAGCGACGAGTAGGGGTCCTGGAAGATCATCTGCACCTCGCGGCGCAGCGGGCGCATGGCACCGGCGCGCAGGTGGGTGATGTCGCGGCCGTCGAAGATGATCTGCCCGGCGGTCGGCTCGATCAGCCGCGTCAGCATCCGCGCGGTGGTGGTCTTGCCGCAGCCCGACTCCCCCACGATGCCCAGGGTCTCACCGCGGGCCACGTCGAACGTGACGTCGTCCACGCTGCGGACCAGGCCGACCCGGTGCCTGATGATGATCCCCCGGGTGACCGGGAAGTGCTTGGTCAGGCCGGTCACCGTCATCAGGGCGTCGCTGGCGGGTGCGGGCACCTCGGCTGGCTCGGTCACCGGCGTGGTCACGCGTCCTCCCGCTGCGAATCGGTGTCGGCCGCGGAGAGCTGCGCCGCCAGCAGCTCGCCCCAGATCCGGCGCTGCTCGTCGGCGCTCAGGTGGCAGGCGGCCTGGTGGCCGGGCCCTACCGTGCGCAGCGGCGGCACCTCGTTCACCGACTTGCCGTTGGTGAGGGCCGCGTAGGCGCAGCGCGGATGGAACGGGCAGCCGGACGGCACGTTGATCAGGCTGGGCGGGGTGCCGGGGATCGGGATCAGCCGTTCCGAGCGGGCCCGGTCCATGCGTGGCATCGAGCCGAGCAGCCCCCACGCGTAGGGGTGGGCGGGGCGGTCGAAGACGTCCTCGCTCGTCCCGTACTCGGCCATCCGGCCCGCGTACATGACCAGGATGTCGTCGGCCAGCTCGGCCACCACGCCCAGGTCGTGGGTGATGATGATGACCGCGGAGCCGAACTCCTGCTGCAGGTCGGCCATGAGGTCGAGGATCTGCGCCTGCACGGTGACGTCGAGGGCGGTGGTCGGCTCGTCGGCGATCAGCAGCTCCGGGTTGCAGCTCAGCGCCATGGCGATCATCGCGCGCTGGCGCATGCCGCCGGAGAACTGGTGCGGGTAGTCGTCCACCCGGGTCTGCGGGTTGGGAATGCCCACCCGGTTCAGCATGTCGACCGCGTGCTGTTTGGCCGTCTTCTTGCTGACCTTGTTGTGGATCAGGTAAGCCTCGGCGATCTGGTACCCCACGGTGTAGTACGGGTGCAGGGCGGACAGCGGATCCTGGAAGATCATCGCCATCTTGTCGCCCCGTAGATGGCGCACCCGCGTCGCCGACGCGGCGACGAGTTCCTCACCATCCAGCCAGATCGTGCCGCTGATGCTCGCATTGGTGCCGTAGTGCAGGCCCATGATGCCCATGCTGGTGACGCTCTTCCCCGAGCCGGACTCGCCCACGATGCCGAGCGTCTTGCCCCGGTCGAGGGTGAACGAGACGCCGTCCACGGCCTTGACCAGGCCGTCGTCGGTCGGGAAGTGGATCTTCAGGTCGCGGACGTCGAGCATGGCGGACGTGGCAGGCGCCGAGGTGTCGGTCACCTCGGGCGCCGCGGCGTCCCGCGCGCCGCCCCTGGCCCGGCCCCGCCAGACCGCCATCAGTGCCTCACTCTCGGGTCGACCACGGCGTACAGGATGTCCACGGCCAGGTTGGCGATGATGATGAAGAACGCCGCCAGCATGGTGACGCCCAGGATCTCCGGCAGGTCCTGGTTATCGATCGCCAGAATCGTGAACTGGCCGAGGCCGTTGAGCGAGAAAGTGTGCTCGGTGATAACCGCACCGCCAAGGAGCGCGCCGAGGTCCATGCCGAAGATCGTGATGATCGGGGTGAGCGCGGCCCGCAGCCCGTGCCTGACGATCACGATCCGCTCGGGCAGCCCTTTAGCCCGTGCCGTCCGGATGTAATCCTCGCTCATCGTCTCCAGCATGCCCGCCCGGGTCAGCCGCGCATAGAGGGCCGCATAGAGGAAGGCGAGGGTGACCCACGGCAGCACCAGGTTCCGCGCCCACAGCGCCGGATTCTGGGTAAAGGGAACGAAGGTCACGTTGGGGAAGATTGGCCACTTATAGCTGAACAGCGCCAAGCTGAGCAGCCCGGTGAAGAAGATCGGCAGCGACACCCCGGCCAGGGCGACCCCCATGGAGAACCGGTCGAACAGGGTACCGCGCTTGAGCGCGGAGATCACGCCGATCGCCACTCCGCCAACCAGCCACAGTATGGCCGCCCCGATGGCGAGCGAGATCGTCACCGGCATGCTGCTGACCATTTGCGGCCAGACGGGCTGCTGGGACTTGAAGGAGTAACCGAAGCACGGCGGCGGGCAGTACGTCGTGCTCGTCCCGGAGTTGTAGTGCTCGCCGAAGATCAGGCCCCGGATGAACCTGCCGTACTGGACGTAGATCGGCTCGTTGAGGCCGAGCTTCTGCTCGATATCCAGGACCGCCGCGCGGGTAGGGTTGCGGCCCACGTACTGGGTGGCGAGCTGGTAGGTGTTCTGGCCCGCGAGCCGCGGGATCAGGAAGAAGACCGCGTACGTGACCATGCTGACCACGATCAGCAGGAAAACCGTGGCGATCAGGCGCCGGACGATGAAAGTGACCACTGTGGGCGGCGCCGGTGCCCGGCCGGGGTTCCCGGCCGGGCACCAGTGCCTTCACCTGCTCTCTTGTGCTGGTGTGGTTACCGCTTCCCGCGCCCGCTACTTCAGGCCGAGCACCGCGTAGTTGTACATGCCGTAGTACGGCTGCACGTACACGTTGGTGAGGTTCGGGCCACGGTAGAGCAGCGACTTGGCGTACACCTCCGGCAGGATGCCGGCGTCCTTCATGATCTGCTTGTCGATCTGGCTGGTGTAGGAGTTGCGGATCGTGGCGTTGGTGACGGACGCGAACTTATCGAGGTCGCTGTTGATGATCGGGTCGTTCAGTTCCTCGATGTTGGTGTTGCCCGCCGCGCCGATGGTGTTGCCAGCGCTGATGAAGTCGAAGAACCCGTAGCCGTCCGGCCAGTCCGGCGCCCAGCCGCCGAAGCAGATGCCGAGACCGTGCTGGTGCACGTACTTCGGCACGCCGCAGAAGTTGGCGTAGTAGGTGCCGGCCGGGTACCCGTGCAGCGTGGTCTTGATCCCGACCTGGGACAGCGCCTGCTGCAGCGCGGTGGCGGCCGCGACCTCCTTGGGCCGGTCACTGCGGTAGCCGATGCCGGTGGTGAACCCGTTCGGCTGCCCGCACGCGGCCAGTGCCTGCTTGGCCTTGGCCGGGTCGCCCTGCGGCTTGGTGGTGGCCTCGTACAGGTCGAAGTGCTTCTGCCCGACGACGTTCGGCGGGGCCACGGTGCTGGCGATCGCACCGCCCGCGACCGGGCCGCCGTAGGCGGTCTGCAGGTTGACCTTGTTGGCCGCGTACTCGATCGCGCGGCGGCAGTTGACGTTGTTCATCGGCGGCACCTTGGTGTTCAGGTAGGCGAACCACAGGAAGCCGCTGATCGGGTTGTCGGACTGCGCCTTGAGCGTCGGGCTGGACAGGACCTTCGCCCGCGCTGCCGCCTGGACACCGGTGCCCGCCGCATCCACGCTCAGGTCACCCGCGAGCAGCCGGTTGTCGATGTCGTTGGCGTTCATGTTCATGGTCACGGTGATCTTGCTGGCCAGCTGCTTCGCGTTCGGGTCGGTGGCCGGGTTCCAGGACGTGTTGGGCACCAGCGTGAGCTGCTTGTTGAGCTGGTAGCTCTGGAACTTGTACGGGCCGGTGGACCAGGGGTGCAGCTGGTAGTTCGCGCCGGTGTCATGGGCCGGCGGCACCGGGGCGGACTGCGGGATCGCGGCCACGAAGTTGAAGTCCGCGAACGGCTTCGCCAGGTGGAACACGATCGTGGTCGCGTCCGGCGTGTCTATCGCGGTGAGGCCGAACTTGTTCTTGGCCGGGTCCTTGTACGGGCCCGGGTAGGTCGAGGCGTTCCCGCCCAGCAGCAACGTGTAGTAGGAGGGACCGAGCGGGAACAGGGTGCGGTCGAAGGTGCGCTCGATGGCGTACTTGACGTCGGACGAGGTGACCGTGGTGCCGTCTTCGTACTTGACGTTGCCCTTGATGTGGTAGGTCCAGGTGAGCCCGTTGTCCGAGATGACGCCTGGCGCGGTCGCCAGGTCCGGGACCACCTGCAGGCCACACTGCCGGGGCAGGACTTGTAGGTCATCAGCGGCATCGTGTAGAGCCGCGTGAGATTCCACATGAACGCGTAGTAGGTGTTCCCGGGGTCGGTGGAGTCCGGGGTACTGCTCAGCCCGAACGACAGCGTCCCGCCCTTGTGGCTGGACGGGTTGACGACCCCGGTGACGGCGGCGTTGAAGCCCGTCGGGCCCGACGTGCCGCCGCTCCCGCTGCCGCCGCTGCTGCTGCTGCTGCCGCCGCCGCAGGCGGCCAGTGCGAGCGTGGCCACCGCGCCGAGTGCGGCCAGCCCCGTAAATCCGCGTCTCTTCATCAGATGAAACGCCTCCCGTCGTGAGTGGTTGCCGGCAAGATTCGGCATTGGCTTACCGGCTGCTTCTCGGGTCGAGCGCGTCGCGCAGCCCGTCTCCGAACAAGTTGAATGCCATGACCGTCAGGAAGATGGCCAGGCCAGGAACGATCAAGAACTCTGGGTCGATCTGCCAATAGCCGTTGTTGACCGCGTCGGACATCATCCCGCCCCAGCTGGGCGTCGGCGGGATGATGCCGACCCCGAGGTAGGACAGCGCCGCCTCGAACAGGATGTTCACCGGGATCAACAGCGTGGAGTAGACCAGGATCGGCGCCACCAGGTTCGGCAGCAGCTCGCGGAACAGGATGTAGGGCCCTCGGGCGCCCAGGCTGCGCGCGGCGTCGACGAACTCCCGCTCGCGCAGCGACAGCGCCTGGCCGCGGATGATCCGGCCCATGTAGGGCCAGGCGAAGAACCCGATCACGAAGATCAGCAGGCCGATGCGCAGCGAGTTGCCGGACAGGCCGAACGCCGAGGAGGGGACAACCCCGACCAGCGCGATCGCGAACACCAGCAGCGGGAAGGCGAGGAACACGTCCATGGTACGGGCGATCACCGCGTCCGCCCAGCCGCCGAAATAGCCGGCGATGATGCCCATGACCACGCCGATGCTGACGGCCAGCGCGGTGGCCAGGAACGCGATCAGCATGGAGACCTGCGCCCCGTTGACGACCCGGGCCAGCACGTCACGGCCGTTGACCGGCTCGACGCCGAGTGGGTGCGCCATGCTGATCCCGCCCCACGGGCCGTTCGGCCGGCTGAAGGTCGCGTTGATCAGGTTCGGGTGAAAGACGTTCGGGCTCTGCACCAGGTGCGGCCCGATGATGGCCACCAGGATCAGGAAGACGATGAAGATCCCGCCGGCCATCGCGACCTTGTCGCGCTTCAGCCGCATCCATGCGATCTGGCCCAGTGACCGCCCCTCGATCGCCTCTCCGCTGATTCCCTCGAGGATTGCTTCGGGCGCGGCGCTGTCCGGTGTCATTTCCAGTGGCGCGGCCATGATCGGCAGTATCTCCAGGATGATCCTCGACAAGCCCTGCCCAGCGCATGGGCAGAGCCGCTTGCCATACCTTTACCGGGAGGATGTCTCGGTGGGCACCCGCAGCGCCAGAGGACAGCAGGTGTCGTTCCTGGATTGTGACCTAATTAGAATTTTTCCGTCACAGCATGGTCACGACCGTCAGTCTTTCCTGTCACGACCGCTTCAAGCAGGTCAAAACCCACGTCGCACAGCGATTTCACGGTAGTGAGCCCGGGCCCTGGGGGCACCGGCACGCTGGGCACCGCGATGACCGGGCAACCCGCCGCGCGGGCAGCCGCTATTCCGGTGGGCGAGTCTTCCAGCACCACACAGCCGGCCGATGGCACCCCGAGCAGGGCCGCGGCCCGCAGGTAGGGCTCCGGGTCCGGCTTGCCCCGCTGCACATCCTCGCCGCACACGGTCACGCCAAAGCTCAGCCCGGTGACCTTGAGCACCGCGTCCATAATCGCCCGGGACGAGGCGGTGACCAGCGCGCACGGCACGCCGGCCGCGTCCAGGGCAGCGAGCAGCCGGGCGGCTCCTGGCTGCAGCGGCAGCCCGCGCTCGGCCACCAGCCGCGCCATGCCCTCGACCAGCCAGCGCGCCACGTCCTCGCGCCCGGCCGTGACCGGCCCGTCCGCCTTGGCCAGCAGCCAGGACACCGTCCGCTCCAGCGAGCCGCCGATCAGCGCCTCCTGGTCCGCCTCGCCCCACGGAGCGCCGAGCCGCTCGGCGACCTCACGCTCGACCACGAACCAGAGCGGCTCGGAGTCCACGAGCAGCCCGTCCATGTCGAACAGGACTGCGCGCAGTGCCGACCCAGGGGCGGCAAGCCGCCCTGGAACCCCCCCGGTGCTGGCCCGGGGGGACGACCCCCCGGAACCCCCCGCTGGCTCCTCAAGGCCTCGTTCCTTCGTCACGAGGCCTTAGCCCTGGTGGCGGGCGCGTCGGCTGAGTTGCTGAGCAGCGTGGTCACGCACTGAAGTACCTCGCCTCAGGGTGATGCGCGATCAGCGCGTCGGTGGACTGCTCGGGGACGAGCTGGAACTCCTCCGACAGCACCACTCCGATCCGCTCCGGGCGGAGCAGCCGGACCAGCTTCGCCCGGTCGTCCAGGTCCGGGCAGGCCGGATAGCCGAACGAGTAGCGGCAGCCGCGGTAGCCGACCTTGAGGATGCCGTCAAGACCGGGCGGGTCAAAGGAGGCCAGGCCAAGCTCGTCGCGCACCCGGCCGTGCCAGTACTCCGCCAGGGCCTCGGTGAGCTGGACGGACAGCCCGTGCAGCTCCAGGTAGTCCCGGTAGGCGTCCTTGGCGAACAGCTCCGCGGTCGCCTCGCTGAGCTTCGTCCCGACGGTGACCAGCTGGAAGCCGACCACATCTGGCTCCCCCGAGGCGGCAGGCCGGAAGAAGTCGGCCAGGCACAGGTGGCGGTCGTGGCGCTGCCGCGGGAAGGTGAACCGCTCCCGTGCGGCGCCGCTGTCGTCCAGTACCACCAGGTCGTTTCCCTCGCTGACGGCCCGGAAGTACCCGTAGACCACCGCGGCCTCGACCAGGCCCTCCGCCTGGATCCGGTCCAGCCACATCCGCAGCCGGGGGCGGCCCTCGGCCTCCACCAGCTCCTCGTAGGAGGGCCCGGACCCGCCCCTGGCGGGCTTGAGGCCCCACTGGCCGAGGAACGTGGCGCGCTCGTCAAGGAATGCCGCGTATTCGGCCAGGGCGATGCCCTTGACGATCCGGTCGCCGTAGAACGGCGGGACCGGCACGTCGTTGTCGGTTGCGACGTCGGAGCGGGCCGGCATCTCCGCAGGCTCGGTGAGCCTCAGCAGCGCCCCCCGCTTCACCCGGGCCTCCCGCAGCGGGGGCAGCTGGGCGCCCGCCTCGCCGCGCTTGACGGCCATGAACGCGTCCATCAGCCGCAGCCCCTCGAAGGCGTCCCTGGCGTAGCGGACCTCGCCGTCGAACAGGCCGGCCAGGTCCTGCTCCACATAGGCACGGGTGAGCGCGGCACCGCCGAGCAGCACAGGCCAGGTGTGGGCCAGGCCGCGGGAGTTCAGCTCGGCCAGGTTGTCCCGCATCACCACGGTGGACTTGACCAGCAGGCCGGACATGCCGATCACGTCCGCGCCATGCTCGGTTGCCGCGTCCACGATCGCGGACAACGGCTGCTTGATGCCGATGTTGACGACGTCGAAGCCATTGTTGGACAGGATGATGTCGACCAGGTTCTTGCCGATGTCGTGCACGTCACCACGGACGGTCGCAAGCACGATGCGGCCCTTCCCCGACTCGGCGGACCGGTCCATGTGCGGTTCGAGGTAACCGACGGCAAGCTTCATGACCTCCGCGGAGGTCAGCACGAACGGCAGTTGCATCTGGCCGGAGCCGAACAGGTCACCGACCGTCTTCATGCCGTCAAGCAGCACGTCGTTGACGATCTCCAGGGCCGGGCGCTGGCTCAGGGCTTCGTCCAGATCGGCTTCCAGGCCGACCCGTTCCCCGTCGATGATCCGGCGCTTGAGCCGTTCCCAGAGCGGCAGCCCGGCGAGCTCGGCCGCCCTGCTGGCCTTCAGCTCGGTCGCGTCCACGCCCTCGAACAGCTCGAGCAGCCGGGCCAGCGGGTCGTAACCCGCTCTCCTGCGGTCGTAGACGAGGTCGAGCGCGACCTGCAGCTGCTCGTTACCGATCCGCGCGATCGGCATGATCCGCGACGGGTGCACGATCGCCGAGTCCAGCCCGGCGCGGACGCACTCGTCCAGGAAGACCGAGTTGAGCACCGCGCGGGCCGCGGGGTTCAGGCCGAAGGAGACGTTGGAGACACCCAGTGTGGTCTGCACCTCGGGGTAGCGCTGCTTGACCGCGCGGATCGCCTCGATGGTCTCCAGGGCGTCCCGCCGCGTCTCCTCCTGGCCGGTCGCGATCGGGAAGGTCAGGCAGTCCACGATGATGTCGCTGACCCGCATGCCCCAGTTGCCGGTGAGGTCCTCGATCAGCCGGGTGGCCACGGCCAGCTTCCAGTCCGCGGTCCGTGCCTGGCCCTGCTCGTCGATGGTGAGCGCGATCACCGCGGCACCATGCTCGGCGACCAGCGGCATCATCGTAGCGATACGCGACTCGGGGCCATCGCCGTCCTCGTAGTTGACCGAGTTCACCACCACGCGGCCGCCGAGCATCTCCAGCCCGGCCCTGATCACGTCCGGCTCGGTGGAGTCCAGCACCAGCGGGAGGGTGGAGGCCGTGGCGAGCCTGCTCGCCAGCTCGGCCATGTCGGCCGCCCCGGACCGGCCCACGTAGTCCACGCACACGTCGAGCAGGTGCGCGCCGTCCCTGGTCTGCTGGCGGGCGATCTCCACGCAGTCGTCGAGGCGGCCGGCCAGCAGCGCCTCGCGGAACGCCTTGGACCCGTTGGCGTTGGTCCGCTCCCCGATCGCCAGGAATGCCGTGTCCTGGCGGAACGGGACGTGCTGATAGAGGGAGGAGACCCCGGGCTCGGCTCGCGGCCGGCGCCTGGCCAGCGGCCTGGCCCTGACCCGGTCCACCACGGCGGCCAGGTGATCCGGGGTCGTCCCGCAGCACCCGCCGACCAGAGCCAGCCCGAACTCCGCGGTGAACGAGTCGTGCGCATCGGCCAGGCCGTCCGGCTCCAGCGGGTAGCGGGCCCCGTCGGCGGTGAGTACCGGCAGGCCGGCGTTGGGCATGCAGGACAGCGCGATGGGCGAGTGACCGGCCAGATAGCGCAGGTGCTCGCTCATCTCGGCGGGCCCGGTCGCGCAGTTCAGCCCTATCAGGTCGATGCCGAGCGGCTCAAGCGCGGCCATGGCCGCGCCGATCTCGCTGCCGAGCAGCATCGCGCCCGTGGTCTCGATCGTCACCGACGCGATCAGCGCCACACTGGCCCCGGCCTCGGCGATGGCACGCTTCACGCCGATGATGGCCGCCTTGGCCTGCAGCAGATCCTGGCAGGTCTCGACGACGATCGCGTCCACCCCGCCGCGGAGCAGGCCTGCGGCGTTGCTCTGGTAGGCGTCGCGCAGCGAGGCGAACCGCACATGCCCCAGGGTGGGCAGCTTGGTGCCGGGCCCGACCGAGCCGAGCACCCAGCGGGGGCGCTCCGGCACTGCCCACGCGTCCGCGGCCTGCCGGGCGATCCGCGCGCCTGCCTCGGACAGTTCCCCGACCCGGTCCTCAAGACCGTATTCGCCGAGGTTGCCCAGGTTCGCGCCGAAGGTGTTGGTAGTGATGCAGTCCACCCCGGCTTCGAGATAACCGTCGTGGACCGAGCGGACGATATCGGGCCGGGTGATGTTGAGGACCTCGTTACATCCCTCGTGGCCGTCGAAGTCGCTCAGGGTCGCGGAGCTGTCCTGGAGCATGGTGCCCATCGCCCCGTCGGCCACCACCACCCGCTGTGCCAGGGCGGCCCGGAGCGATTCCGCCGGCCCCCCGGCCCCCGGGTTCGAGTTGCGGGCCTTGCGGTCGTTCCTCGTCATAGGCTCCCAGTCTAAACGCCGGGCCATCGGGGCAGCGGGGGGTTCCGGGGGGCGTCCCTCCGGGCCAGCCCTCGAGGTGGCATGCCGTGCTGGAGCGGGCAGGATAACCAGTGATCTGATGGAGCACGTAGGCTGAGAACCGGCATCGCCAGCAGGCGGGGAAGGAGGTGGTGCGCGATCGAGCTCAACGGTATCGGCAAGCTCAGCGCACCTGTCATCATCGCTGCTTTCGAAGGCTGGAACGATGCCGGTGAGGCGGCCAGCGGGGTGATCACCCACCTGACGACCGCATGGCAGGCAGAGCCGGCCGGCTCCATCGACCCGGAGGATTTCTACGACTTCCAGGTGACCCGCCCGGTAACCGAGGTGACCGACGGGACCACGCACAGCCTCGTCTGGCCGACGACCCGGCTGCTTATCCCCGCCAAGAACCCAGCCGACCGCGATGTGCTGCTGGTCCACGGGATCGAGCCGAACATGCGCTGGCGCCGCTTCTGCACCGAACTGGTGGAAGCGTTCACCGAACTTGACGCCGAGATGGTGGTGCTGCTCGGCGCGCTGCTGGCTGACTCGCCGCACACCCGTCCGGTGCCGGTGACCACGAGCGCCTCCGACGCCGCGCTGGCCGCGGGCCTGCACGCCTCCCCATCCGACTACAAGGGCCCGACCGGGATCACCGGCGTGCTCCAGCACGAGTGCTCCGAGGCGGGCATCGCGGCGGTGTCGCTGTGGGCCGCGGTGCCGCACTACGTGGCCCAGCCACCGAGCCCCAAAGCGACGCTGGCCCTGATCCGGGCGGTGGAGGACCTGCTTGATCTCTCTCTGCCGCTGGCCGACCTCGCCGAGGAGGCCCGCGCCTGGGAGCGTGGCGTGGACGAACTCGCCGAGCAGGACAGTGAGGTCGCCGACTACGTGCGCACGCTGGAGGAGGCCAAGGACGCGACCGAACTGCCCGAGGCCAGCGGCGACGCCATCGCGGCCGAGTTCGAGCGTTACCTGAGGCGCCGCCGTGACCGCGGCGACCGCGGCGGACGGTAGTGCTAGCCCAGGGGGGCGACCCCCTGGAACCCCCGCTGGCCTAAAGGCCCGTTCCTTCGTCACGGGCCTTGGGCCCTGGTGGCTCGGGGACTCTGGGAACGGTCGCTCTGGCTAGACCGGGGGCCAGGGGACGGCGGGCCAGTTCTCCGGCGGGTAGGGGTGCACCCGGTGCTCGATCAGCAGGTCGATCCTGGACAGCGTCGCGGCCACCTCCTCAGGCGACACCAACTCCTCCAGCGTGGTGGCCAGCGCCCCGCCGTCCAGCTCGGCCTTGAGCTTGCCGAGCGCGGTCAGCGCCCGGCCGGGCAGTTTCTGCCCGCGCCACTGCCACAGCACGGTGCGCAGCTTGTACTCCTCGCCGAAGCAGACCCCGTGGTCGCAGCCGTACAGCCGGCCGTCGGCCACCGGCAGCAGGTGCCCGATCTTCCGGTCCGCGTTGTTGACCACGGCGTCGAAGACCGCCATGTCCCGCAGTTTGGGCTGGTCGCGGCTGCGGGCCAGGGCGACGAGGTCGGTACTGGCGTCGGCGTCGATCCATAGCTGGCACATGCCGGGGCCGAACGGGCCGTCCCGCATCACCGTGGGAGGCACCAGGTGCCAGCCCGCGGCCTGCGACACGGCATAGGCGGCCACCTCGCGGCCGGCCAGCGTGCCGAGCGGGAAGTCCCACAGCGGCCGCTCCCCCGCCACCGGCTTGTACACGCACGCCGCGGTCTGCCCGCGCCGCCGGACCGTGCAGTACATGGTCGCGTTGGAGGCGGCCACCAGCCGCCCCTCGATCTTCAGGTTGCCCTCGGTCAACAGCTCGAGCGCGGCCTCGTCGTCACACGGGCCAGATTCCGGCGGGTAATGGAACGTCACCGGCCTGCCCCGCCGCCGACTGCGGGACGGCCGCTGAGCCGGCCTTTCGTCGGGCTCTTCAGGCATTACTCACCCGGTGGCCGTTCTGGCGCGGGCAGATGTGCCCCTCGGCGTCCAGCGGCAGCCCGCACAGCGGGCACGGCGGGCGGCCCTGGCCCACGATCTGGATCGCGCGCCGGGAGAATGCCCGCGCCGCCGCCGGTGACAGCCGTACCCGCAGCACGCCCGGCCCGTTCTCGGGCACGTCCTCGGCCAGCGGCTCGATCGGGTTCTCCGTCTCCTCCTGGGCCTCGATGACCACCCGCTCCTCTTCGCCGTCCCACCCAAGGGCGATGGCGCCGACCCGGAAGTCCTCGGTCAGCGGCAGGTCGAGCGGGCCGTCGTCGGCGGGCCCGGCGCCCCCAGGGGCGCCCCCGGGGCCGCTCAGTACCTCGTCGAGCAACTCCTCGATCCGCTCCGCCAGCAGGCTTACCTGGAACTTCTCCACGAGCACGCTGGTCACCCGGCCGCCCGCGCTGGCCTGCAAGTAGAAGCTGCGCTGCCCAGGCTGTCCAACCGTCCCGGCCACGAAACGCTCTGGAGCGTCGTAGGTGTAGACCGCCATCTCCCTATCCTCCCGCCCCGCCACCAATAACGGCATCGCCCTCGCCCAGCCCAGACCGCCCGGCCGCCTCGCCGGCCGGCTGACCGGGCTCGCCGGCGGCGGGCTCCGCCTTGGCCAGCCCGCCCATGCCCGCGCCGGTGTCGTTCATCCGCAGGACGAAGGGGCGCAACGGCGTGTAGCGGATCAGGCTGACCGAGCATGGATCCACCTGGATCCGCTGGAACATGTCCAGGTGCAGGCCCAGGCTGTCGGCGATGATCGATTTGATCACGTCGCCGTGCGAGCAGACCAGGTAGACCGCCTTCGGGCCGAGCCGGGCGTTCCAGTCCCTGATCGCGGCGACGGCACGTTCCTGCACGCCCGGCAGGGACTCGCCGCCGGGGCCGGGGAACCGCACCGCGCTCGGGTGCGCCTGCACCACCCGCCACAGCGGTTCCTTGGCCAGCCGCTTGATCGGCTTCCCGGTCCAATCTCCGTAGGCCACCTCGGCGAACCGGTCGTCCTCGGTGACCGCTACCTGGTGGCCGTTGCGTGCCGCGGCGATCGCGGCTGCCGTTTCCCGGCAGCGCTGCAGCGGGCTGCTGACGATCGCATCCAGCGGCACATCCGCCAGCCGGGCAGCCACCGCCGCCGCCTGGCCCCGGCCACGGTCGTCAAGCCCGATGCCAGGCGTGCGGCCGGTGAGCACACTTCCCGTGCCTGCCGTCAGGCCATGGCGCACCAGAAGAACCAACGTCACGCCCCCGACTCTAGAGGGTGATCAGCGGCCCCCGTGACGGAGGAACGGGGCCGCAGGCCAGCGGGGGTTCCAGGGGGTCGCCCCCCTGGGCCAGCACGGCCGAAGCAGCCGCGACGGAGTCGCGGGGGCTTCGAGCCAGCGGGGGTTCCAGGGGGTCGCCCCCCTGGGCTAGCATCAGCCGCCGACCGCGTGGACCCCGCCGTCGGCGTGCACGATCTCGCCGGTGGTCGCGGGGAACCAGTCCGACAGCAGCGCCACGCAGGCGCGGGCGGCCGGCTCCGGGTTGGAAATCTCCCAGCCGAGCGGCGCCCGGGCTGGCCAGACATCCTCGAACGCGGCGAAGCCGGGGATGGACTTGGCGGCCATGGTGCGCAGTGGGCCCGCGGCCACCAGGTTCACCCGGATCCCGCGCGGGCCAAGGTCACGGGCCAGGTAGCGGGCACAAGACTCCAGGCCGGCCTTGGCCACGCCCATCCAGTCGTAGGCGGGCCAGGCCACGGACGCGTCGAAGTCCAGGCCGACCACGGCTCCGCCGCCGTCCATCAGCGGCAGCGCCGCCATGGCCAGTGCCTTGAGCGAGTACGCGGACACGTGCACGGCGGTGGCCACGTCGGCCCACTCGGTGTCAAGGAAGTTGCCGCCCAGGGCTGACTGGGGCGCGAACGCGATCACCGTGCAGCACCCCGTCCAGCCGCGGCACGTGCTCGGCGACCCGGTCGGCCAGCGAGGCCAGCTGCCCTTCGTCGGTCACGTCGAGTTCGAGCACCGGCGGGGTCTGCGGCAGCCGTTTTGCAATCCGCTCCACCAGGCTCAGCCGGCCGAAACCGGTGAGCACAACCGTCGCGCCTTCCTGCTGGGCGATGCGCGCCACGTGGAACGCGATCGAGGCGTCGGTGAGCACGCCGGTCACCAGCAGCCGCTTGCCGTCCAGGATCCCCATCACGCCGCTCCGTCCATGGTCAGTGCCCCATACCGAGGCCGCCGTCGACCGGTATCACCGCGCCGGTGATGTAGCCGGCCTCGTCGGAGGCCAGGAACGCCACCGCGGCCGCGATCTCATCCGCCGAGGCCATCCGGGCCAGCGGCACCCTGGCCAGGGTCGCCTCCCTGGCCTGCTCCGGCATGGCCGCAGTCATGTCGGTCTCCACCAGGCCAGGCGCCACTACGTTGCTGGTGATGTTCCGGGGTGCCAGCTCCCTGGCCAGCGAGCGGGCCAGCCCGACCAGGCCTGCCTTGGCCGCGGCGTAGTTGGCCTGCCCGGCCGAGCCGAGCAGCCCGGCCACCGAGGAAATGAAGATCAGCCGCCCGTGCCGGGCCCGCATCATGGGGCGTACCGCCCGCTTGGCCACCCGGTAGGCGCCGGTCAGGTTGGTGTCGATCACGGAGGTGAACGCGTCCTCGCTCATCAAAGCGAGCAACTGGTCCTGGTTGATCCCGGCGTTGGCGACCAGGATCTCCACCGGCCCCTGGCCGGCCTCGACCTTCTTGAACGCCTCCTCCACCGATGCCGTGTCCCGCACGTCGCACGCCACCGTGGCCAGCCCCTCGACGGGCTCGCCCGAGCGGGACGTCACGGTGACCCGGTCGCCGCCGGCGGCCAGCCGCCGCGCAATCGCCAGGCCGATGCCCCGGTTGCCACCGGTAACGAGCGCGGACCTGGCCATTGGCGTGGTACCTCCTGGGAGCTGGCGGGGCGATCCCCGCGAGCGTACCGCCTCTCAGGCGGTGAGATAGGTTGCCTTTCGTGGCTGATACCGCTGGTAGTCCGAACGGCCGGATCGACCCCGAGTTCACCGCCTACCCGCTGCGGTCCCTCGCCGACAACGCACTGCAGCACGCCACCGAACTCGGGGCACAGCACGCGGACTTCCGCGCCGAGCGGATCCTGGCCCAGCAGATCATGCTGTCCGACGGCATGCCGGAAACCCTGTCCGACCGGGACGTGCTGGGCCTTGCGGTGCGGGTGGTCGTCGACGGCACCTGGGGCTTCGCGGCCACCGTGGACATGACGCCCGACGCGGCGGCCCTTGCGGCCGCCGAAGCGGTGCAGGTCGCGCGGGTTGCTGCCGCCATCAATTCAGAACGGATCGACCTGGCTGACGAGCCCAGGCACGGCGACGTGGTCTGGGTGTCGGCGTATGAGACAGACCCGTTCGAAGCGAGCCTGGCCGACAAGGTCGAACTGCTGAAGCAGTGGAGTTCGGGGCTGCTGGCACACGAGCGGATCGCGCACGTGGACGCGACGCTGCTGCAGGCCCGTGAATGCAAGTTCTACTGCGACGGGGCGACCACGGCCCTGCAGCAGCGGGTCCGGATTGCCCCGGAGGTCAACTGCGTCGCGATCGAGCCGGACGGGCGCTTCGAGACGATGCGCACGCTTGCCCCGTCGGCCGGGCGCGGCCTTGAATACCTGGGCGGCAGCCCGTGGAGCGGCACGGGCGCCTGGGATTTCCCTGCCGAACTGGCGGCCATGCCCGGCCTGCTGGCGGAGAAGCTGGCCGCGCCGAGCGTCACGCCGGGCCGTTACGACCTGGTCATCGACCCGAGCAACCTGTGGCTCACCATTCACGAGTCGATCGGCCACGCCACCGAACTGGACCGGGCGCTCGGATACGAGGCCGCGTTCGCCGGCACCTCCTTCGCCACCCCGGACAAGCTCGGGAACCTGCGCTACGGCTCCCCCGTGATGCACGTGACCGGGGACCGGACCGCCGAGCACGGCCTGGCCAGCGTCGGCTACGACGACGAGGGGGTCGCGGCCCAGTCCTGGGACCTGATCACCGGCGGCATCCTCACCGGGTACCAGGTGGACCGGCGGATGGCGCTGATGCGCGGCCTGGACCGGTCCCGCGGCTGCGCGTTCGCCGACTCCCCACAGCACATGCCGATCCAGCGGATGGCCAATGTCTCGCTGCAGCCCGCGGCCGGGGGCCCGGACACCGAGGAGCTGATCGCCGGGGTGGACGAGGGCATCTACATCGTCGGCGACAAGAGCTGGTCGATCGACATGCAGCGGTACAACTTCCAGTTCACCGGGCAGCGTTTCTACCGGATCTCCCGCGGGAGGCTGGCCGGGCAGCTCCGCGATGCCGCCTACCAGTCGGTGACCACCGACTTCTGGAACAGCATGGAAGCGCTCGGCGGCCCGCAGACCTACGTGCTCGGCGGCGCCTTCAACTGCGGCAAGGGCCAGCCCATGCAGGTCGCGCCGGTCAGTCACGGCTGCCCGGCAGCGGTGTTCCGCGGTATCCGGATCCTCAACACCGCGCAGGAGGGCGCATGACTCCGCAGGAGACGGTGGAACGTGCGCTGGCCGCCGCCCGGTGCGAGGACTGCATCGTGATCGCCGATGAGACCTCCACGGCAAACCTGCGCTGGGCAGCGAACTCGCTGACCACCAACGGGGTGGCCCGGTCGCGCCAGCTCACGGTCATCGCGATCGCCCGCGGTGCCGGCGGCCCGCAGGCCGGCGTGGTGTCAAGGGCCGGGGTGCGCGCGGACCAGGTGGCGGACGTCGTTGCCGCGGCGGAGTCGGCCGCCAGCCAGAGTTCCCCGGCCGAGGATGCGCAGCCGCTGCTCGGTCCGGGCGACCCGGAGGCGTTCGGTGTCAAGGAAGGGCCCGGAGCCCGGCCAGCCCGGCTGGGACGACGAGCCGGGCAGCACCGGCATCGGCGTGTTCACCAACGTTCTCGCCAGCTCTCGGCGAGGCGTTCGGGGCGGCAGCAGCGGCCGGGCGGAAGCTGTACGGGTACGCCGAGCACTCGCTGACCAGCACCTTCCTCGGTACCTCCACCGGGCTGCGGCTGCGCCACGACCAGCCCACCGGCAAGGCCGACATCAACGCCAAGTCGGCCGGGCCTGGCGCCTCCGCCTGGGCCGGCCGGGCCACCCGCGACTTCACCGACGTGGACGTCGCGGCGATAGCCGCCGGCCTGGGCCAGCGGCTCGACTGGGCCCGGCGGCAGATCGAGCTGCCCGCGGGCAGGTACGAGACGCTGCTTTCCCCGAGCGCCATGGCCGACCTGTTCATCTACCTCTACTGGTCCGCCGTGGCAAAGGACGCGCTGGACGGCCGCACCGTGTTCAGCAAGCCGGGCGGCGGGACCAGGATCGGTGAGCGGCTGGCCAGCCTGCCGGTGACACTGCGCAGCGACCCGGGGGCCGCGGGGCTGCGGTGTGCCCCGTTCGTGATCGCGCGCACCTCCAAGCGCGACGCATCGGTCTTCGACAACGGCCTGGCGATCCCCCCGGTCACCTGGGTGGACAACGGCGTGCTCAGCGCCCTGGCGCAGACGAGGTGGACCGCCGGGCTGTCTGGGCTGCCGCCCACGCCCGGCACCGGCAACCTGATCCTCGAGAGCGCCGGAGCCGGCGCGTCCCTGGACGAGCTGATTGCCGGGACCCGGCGGGGCCTGCTGGTCACCTGCCTGTGGTACGTCCGCGAGGTCGATCCGCAGACGCTGCTGCTCACCGGTCTCACCAGGGACGGGGTCTACCTGGTGGAGGACGGCGAGGTGACCGGCGCGGTCAACAACTTCAGGTTCAACGAGAGCCCGGTCGGCCTGCTCAGGCGCCTCGCCGAGGTAGGCGGCACCGTTCCCGCCCTGCCGCGGGAGTGGAGTGACTACTTCACCCGCTCGGCGATGCCCCCGGCGCGGTTCGAAGACTTCAACATGTCCTCGGTCAGCCAAGCGAGTTAAGGGAGGGCCAGCGCTAGCTGTCCTCTAGCCGGAAGCCGACCTTTATGCCCACCTGGTAGTGGGCTACCTCGCCGTCCCTGATCTGGCCGCGGATCTCGGTGACCTCGAACCAGTCAAGATGCCGCAGGGTCTGGGCGGCTCGCCGTACCCCGTTGCCGATCGCGGTCTCGATATCGTCCGGCGAGGTGCCGACGATCTCGGTCACCCGGTACGTTCGATCAGTCATGATCCCTCCAGGCTTTGGGGAGCGCCTGTGGCCGTGGACATCGCGGAACTGGAGCGGCGGGCCAGGCGCTTGCTCACCCCCGAGATCTATGACTACTACGCGGGCGGCTCGGGAAGCGAGCGGACACTACGGGCCAGCGTAGCCGCGTGGCACCAGCACTGGTTGCTGCCCCGGGTACTGCGCGATGTGTCCACGGTCGACACCAGCGTGCGGCTGCCCGGCCTGCCGGAGACCGTCGCCCGGACCCCGGTCGGGGTGGCGCCCACCGGGTTCCAGGGCCTGGCCAGCCCCGACGGCGAACTGGCCACCGCCCGTGGCGCCGCCGCCGCGGGCGCGCTCATGATCGTGTCCAGCCGGTCCAGCCGGCGCCTCGAGGACATTGGCAAGATCGCCGCGGACGGCGAAGGCGCCTGGTGGTTCCAGGTCTACGTGATGCGGGACCGGGATCTCACGGTGCGGCTGGTCGCCCGAGCGGTCGCGGCGGGCGCCCGGGCGCTTGTGCTCACCGCGGACACCCCGGTGGTGGGCCACAAGCGGCGCGACCGCGGCGAGGACTTGATCACCGAGACTGAGTTCACCGTCAACACCGGGCCGCTGGCCGACCTTTCCCTTGCCGAGCAGGCGGCCGACCTGACCTTCGCCGACATCGGCTGGCTGGCCCGGCTGAGCGGTGTGCCCGTGCTGGTCAAGGGCGTGCTGCGGGCGGACGACGCGCGTGCCTGCCTGGCCGCGGGCGCGGCCGGGGTGATCGTGTCCAACCACGGCGGGCGCCAGCTCGACGGGGCGGTGCCGACCGCGCTGGCGCTGCCCGCCGTGGCCGCGGAGGTGGGCAGCGCCGCCGCGGTGTTCGCGGACGGCGGGCTGCGCACCGGCGAGGACGTGCTCGCGGCGCTCGGCCTCGGGGCCCGGGCGGTGTTCCTCGGCCGCCCGGTGCTGTGGGCGCTGGCATGCGGCGGCGCCAAAGGTGTCCGGAATCTGCTTACCGGGCTCACCAGCGACCTGGCCCACGCCATGACGCTCGCCGGAGCGGCGACGCTGGCAGGCGTCGCAGGGGTGACGCGGACCCCGGGCAGCGCATAGCTTGTAAGACGTGAGGGTGCTGCCCAAGAGCCGACGCGACACCGCGCACCTGGTGACCGAGGCGCGCAAGCCGCGCTCGGAGGACATCGCGTACCGGGAGCGCCGCTACCTGATCATGATGGGCTTCCGGGTGGCTTGTTTCGGGCTGACCATCGCGCTGTTCGCCGCGGGAGCGGGCTGGTTCGCGGCCATTCCCGCGGTCGGCGCCATCACGATTCCGTACTTCGCCGTCGTGTTCGCCAACGGAGGACGCGAGCCGACGAGCACGCGGGGTTTCCGTGCTTACGAACCGAAACTACCGGAGCGATACTCCGGACCCGGCCACGACACCCCAAGCGGTCCCCCCGCCGCAGGTCAGCCGGGTGACGGCGGGGTACCCGGCGCCGGCCAAGAATGAAAGTCGAAAAGCCGACCCGGCCGCGCTGTTACAGTGCGCACACATCGGGCGTTCCGACTACGTTCGGCAACGCGGCAGAGCAAGCGCACGCGACTCGAATGTGTACCGGGTTTGATGCATCGTGGTGGGATTCGGTGTAGCATTCAAATCGGTGCTCTGGTCCCCCGTCGGAGCACCTGCCGGCGTTCCGGGCCCCCGTCGGAACGCCGATGAATGCGACGCCGGGTGGTTTGCCCCCGTAGCCACCCGGCGTCGCTCTATCTTCGGCGCCTTTCAGGCGCCTTCGCCAAAGGCTCGCAGTCTCCCCCGGGGGGACGACCCCCCGGAACCCCCCGATGGTCCCCGGCCACGCATCGCGTCCACCTGCGGCCCAGGCTCTGGTCGGTGCCCCTCGCGGCCCCGGACAGTGTCCGGACAGTTCTGTCAGCAGCTCACACGTCCATGGGGCCGGCGTTCCTTGGCCTGACGGGCGCTGCCGTCTGCAGCCGGTCGCAAGTGTCCTGCGGAATCAGGCGCCTCCACCGCAGCCGACTGCGCGAGCCGGTGCGCAGCGGGCGGTGGGCCAGCTGGGCACGGAGTTCTGTCCGTGCGCAGCTGGCCCACCGGCTGTCACATCCCCGCCGCCGAACACCATTGGATCGCCAACACGCATCTGGCGCCGGTCCGGGGCAACCCCCGGATGCCCATACTCGGCTGCGTCGCGCCATTTAAAGGTATAGACTAATTACCACGGGGCCTGTGATGCTTTCTTTGTGGTCTCCTTACCCTGCCTTTAAAGTAAGGCAAGCCTTTCCTAATAGACATCTTGACAACCGCCGCACGCTTATTCCGTCTTACTGAACGTGGCGATCGCCACGCCCATCATGGCCAGGCCCATCACCAGCACGATGCCCAGGGACAACATGATCGGCACCGGCCAGCCGGCCCAGGTGATGCTCGGCGAGAGGGCGTGCACCGCGGCCGGGTCCAGCGGCAGGTGGCTGAGCACGGCGTACCGCATCGGCCCGACCACATAGGTGAGCGGGTCGAGCCTGGTGAGCACGCTCAGCCAGGTGGGCAGCCCGTGCAGCGGGTACAGCGCGCCGGACAGGAAGAACAGCGGCATCACGAGCATCTGGGTCAGCGCCATGAACGCTTGGAACTGGGTGATCCGGGCCGCCATCATCACGCCGAACGCGGTGAGGGTGAACGCGAGCAGCAGCATCTCGCCGACCAGGATGAGCAGCAGCATCGGGTTGTAGGGCACGCCGGCCAGGCCAGCCAGGGCCAGCATGACCAGACCCTGCATTGTCGCGATGGTCGCGCCGCCGAAGCACTTACCGACCACGATCGAGGCCCGGCTGACCGGTGCGACCAGCATCTCGCGGAGGAACCCGAACTCCCGGTCCCAGACGATCGAGGCGGCCGAGAAGATCGCGGTGAACAGCACCGACATCGCCAGCACGCCGGGATAGATGAACGTCTTGAAGTCGATCCCCGGGGGCATGCTGGCCTGGGCCAGCGAGGACAGGCCGGTGCCAAGCACCAGCAGGAACAGCAGCGGCTGGATCAGCGAGGTGATCGCGCGCAGCCGGTCGCGCTGGAAGCGGATCAGTTCCCGGCGCCAGACGATGCTTGCCGCGCGAATGTCGGTGCGCAGGCTGTGCTCGGGGACCGCGACCCTGATCGTGCCGGCCAGCTCCGCCTGCTCGGCGGCCCGTGCCGCCTGGGTGGTCTGCGTGGTGGCCATGCCTACCGCCTCCCCCGGAACGCCGCGGCCATCTGCCGCATCTGGTCGGCCCCCGACGCCTCCGCGTCCCTGATCGTGCTGCCGGTGTAGGACATGAACACGTCGTCCAGGGTCGGCCGGGACACGCTGACCGACTTGATCGGCACCGACATCCCGGCGAACAGGCGCGGCACGAACTGCTCGCCCGAGGACACCGAGAACGTCACCGCGCCCTCGTGCATCGCGGCCTCGATGCCGAACTCGCGGCCCAGTTCCGCGATGGCCGCCTGGTCGTCGGCGGTGTGGATCTGCACCCGGTCCTTGCCCACGCTGGCCTTCAGCGCCTCCGGGGTGTCGATGGCCACGATCTTCCCGTGGTCGATGATCGCGATGCGGTCGCAGTGCTCGGCCTCGTCCATATAGTGCGTGGTGAGGAAGATCGTGATGTCCTCACGGCTCCTCAGCTCGCCGATGTACTCCCAGATCGACGCGCGGGTCTGCGGGTCAAGGCCAACCGTCGGCTCGTCCAGGAACAGCACGTGCGGCGCGTGCAGCAGGCCCCGGGCGATCTCCAGGCGCCGCTTCATCCCGCCCGAGTACGTCATCACCACGCTGTCCCGGCGCTCCCACAGGCCCACCATCTCCAGCACCTGCCGCATCCGCGGCTCCACCGCGGCCGCGGGTACCCCGTACAGGGCGGCGTGGAACCGCAGATTCTGCGCGCCGGTCAGGTAGTTGTCCAGCGTGGTGTCCTGGAAGACCAGCCCGATGTTGCGGCGCACCGCGTCGCGCTCGGCGGTCACCTCGTGGCCAGCGACCCGGGCCGATCCGGACGTGGGCCGCGCCAGCGTGCACAACATCTTGATCGTGGTCGACTTGCCTGCGCCGTTAGGGCCGAGGAACCCGAAGGTCTCTCCCACCGGCACCTCGAAGTCGATCCCGCGTACCGCCTCGATCTCGCCGTACTTCTTGGTCAGGCCCGCGACCTTGATCGCCGGCTCGCGGTGCCCGTTGGCGACCCGCTGGGCCGCCAAGCCACCAGATCCGTGCCCTGCCACCGTGCCACGCCTCCTTGAGATCCAGTGTTGAGCCTAGCCGCTGCGGCCCGACGTTCCCGGCGGCCGTGCTGGGGACAACCCCCGGAACCCCCGATGGCTCACGGCCCCGCTCCTTCGTCACGGGGCCGTGGCCGTGCTGGCCCGGGGACAACCCCCCGGAACCCCCCGATGGCTCACGGCCCCGTTCCTTCGTCACGGGGCCGTGGCCGTGCTGGTCGGGGCGAACCCCGCCAGTCCTTGGTGCGGTCACTCGGCAGCGTCGTCATCCGCCGCGAGAATCGCGTAGAGCTTCCGCCGGGCATCGGTGAGAATCTGGCGCGCCTGCGCGACCTGCGCCGGCGTACCGACCTGCACGACCTGCATGCCGGCCATCGCCACCGCGCCGAACAGCTTGCGCAGTTCGATCGCGTCCGTGCCCACACTGCCGGCCACGTCGTCCCAGGGGGCGCGGACCTCGTCGGCGTGCGCGGCCACGTACTCGCGCCCCTCGGTGGTCAGCGCGTAGCGCTTGCGGCCGCCCTCCGGCGTCTCCGCCTGGATCAGGCCCTCGTCCTCCAGTTGCTGGAGCGCTGGGTAGATCGACCCCGGGCTGGGCTGCCATACGCCGCCACTGCGCTCGGCGATGTCCTGGATCAGCTGGTAGCCGTTCCGCGGCTCCTCGGCGAGCAGCGCCAGCGCCGCGGCCCTGACGTCACCGCGCCGTACCCGCGGGCCGCGCCTGCCCTCCGCCGCCCATGGGCCGAAAGCGAAGCCCATCGGGCCGAACCCGGCCGGGCCCCACGGGCCGCCCCGGCGCCCAGGGCCACCAGGCCCGCGAGTGCGTACGCGGCCACGTCCCCTGCCACGGCCCCAGTCTTCCTCGCCGGGCGTCCAGTCCTCCGCCCCATGCCTGTGTTCGTGATGTTCATGCATCTGCGTACTCCGTATTCTTAGTAGTAACCAAGAAGACTTTTTTCTTCTTAGACATCTCGACGATATATCGATAACAGTCGGAACGCAACCCCGTTTCAACCGCGCCGGTACAGGTGCGGCCCATCCCGAAAGGGCGTGCGTGCGGCGGAGGCGGGCGTAAGCGTTGCCCAGGCCAGCCAACAGCCCAGCGCGCCTCGGGCCAACGGCGAGAACCCTGCCCCAACGTGTGCAAGCCCGCCGGAGCCGCGCGGACGCCCCCCGGCGACCACCGTCCCCCCAGCCCAAGACCCGGCCACGCCAGGAAAGCACTAGCGCTAGATTCAGCCGCCGATGGCCGACATCGGCCGAGCAGGCTGCAAGAACCCGGGTTCGTTGATGCCATGCCCAGGGAGCTTGGCAGCGACCGCCCGGGTCCACATCTCGGCCAGTTCCTCATCATCAGCACCGGCCCGCATCGGATCGCGGAGGTTGCTCTCGTCCTGCGCGAACAGGCAGTTGCGGATCTGGCCGTCGGCGGTGAGCCGTACCCGGTCGCACGTCCCGCAGAACGGCCTGGTCACCGAGCCGATCACACCGACCCGCGCGGGCCCGCCGTCAACCAGGAACGTCTCCGCAGGCGCCGAACCCCGGACCGCCGAGTCGTCCGGCGTGAGGGTGAACTCCGCCGACAGGGCGTCGAGGATCTCGGCGGCGGTCACCATGTTCTCCCTGCGCCAGCCGTGCTGCGCGTCCAGCGGCATCTGCTCGATGAACCGGAGCTGGCAGGAGTGTTCCAGGCAGTACCTGAGCAGCGCGGGCGCTTCGCCGTCGTTGACATCGCGCATGAGCACCGCGTTGACCTTGATCGGCGCGAGCCCGGCGGCGGCCGCGGCGGCCAGTCCGCGTAGCACGTCGTGGAGGCGGTCCCGCCGGGCGAGCTGCTTGAACACCGCGGGCTGCAACGTGTCGAGCGACACGTTCACCCGGTCCAGGCCGGCCTCGGCCAGCGGGCCGGCGAGCCGCTCCAGCCCGATCCCATTCGTGGTGACCGAGATCTCCGGCCTGGGCCGCAGCTCCGCGGTGCGGGCGACGATGCCAGGCAGCCCGCGCCGCAGCAGCGGCTCCCCGCCGGTGAACCGGACCTCGGTGATGCCGAGCCGCTCCACGCCGACCCGCACCAGCCGGACGACCTCGTCGTCGGTGAGCAGCTCGGGGCCTGGCAGCCAGTCCAGGCCCTCGGCAGGCATGCAGTAGTCGCAGCGCAGGTTGCAACGGTCGGTGAGGGACACCCGGAGATCGGTAGCGATCCGGCCGTAGGAATCAGCCAGCACCCGGACATCACCTCCTTGTGCAGACGGTGGATTGCGCGTGCCTGCAGAGACAACAGCCTACTTCCGAGATCGGCATGACGGATTGTGGTGCCAGGTGGTGACCAACTAGAGAGACAATTGGGTCATGGTCGCTGAGACTCCAATCTGGCGGGACCGGCTCACCGCGAAAGAACGGGCGCAGCTCGGCCGGGGCGCGGGCAGTATCTCGCTGACGCGTCCCGACATCCTGGTGATCGGCGGGGGGATAGTCGGCGTCGCCACCGCGGCCGCCTGCCATGAGGCCGGGCTCGGCTCGGTCCTGCTCATCGAGGCGGGCCGGCTGGGCTCCGGCGCCACCGGCGGGGCGGCCGGTCTGCTCACGCCGGAGATCCACGAGTGGAGCGACCCCGAGCCCTTCGTCGACCTGGCCAGGGCGAGCCTGGAACTGTGGGGCGAGCTTGAGCAGACCTGGCCGGACGGCGTCGGGCTGATAGAGCTGGACTGGATCGGCCTGGCGCCGGACCCGGACGGGTTCGCCCCGCACCAGCGCCCGGCGGTGGAATGGCTCGACCATGACCGGGTCGCCGAGCTGGTCCCTGGGCTGGCCCGCCCCATGGCCGGGGCGCTGATCCGGCGGCAGGCCCGGGTGAACCCGCTGCGCTCGCTGGTCCGGCTGGCCGCGGTGCTGCCAGCGGTAGCGACCGGGACCGCGGCCACGTCCGTCACCACCGAGGGCGGCCGGGTGACCAAGGTCACCACCACGGCCGGGGATATCCACCCGGGCTCGGTGGTCTTCGCCACCGGGCTGCCGCCGATGCTCGACGGCCTCCCGCTCGACCTGCCGGCCAGCCGCGTCAAGGGGCACCTGCTGGTCACCGAGCCCTCACCGGTGCGCCTGCCCGGCACCGTCGCGCCGGTCGCCACCCAACTCGAGGACGGCCGGCTGCTGGTCGGCGGCACGTTCGACATGGGTGACGAGACGCCCACGGTCCGCCAGGACGTCATCGACTCCATCCTGGAGGCGCTGTACGCCACGCTGCCCGCGGTGCGCGGGCTGCCCGCCGCCTACCAGTGGTACTGCTTCCGGCCACGGCATCCCGATGGCCGGCCCGTCATCGACAAGGTGCCCGGGCTCGACAACGCGTGGCTCACCTCCGGGCACTTCCGCACCGGCATCCTGATGGCCCCGATCACCGCGGCCACGATCACCCGGTGGATCTCGGCGGGTGAACCGCCGGCCGAGGCGGCCGCCTGGAGTATCGACCGGTTCACCGAGCGGCGGCACATCCGGCGCTAGCGGGCTCGGGGCCGGGCGGCGAACCGGCGCGCGGATCCGCGCATGACCGCCATAACCGCGGGTAGTGGCGGACGCGATATCGACTGGAATGTGCTCAGGGAGTGATTCCTCATGACAGCGATGATGCGAGTGCCGCGCACCCGCGGCCTGGGCAGTGGCCTCCTGCTGATCCTGCTTGGTGCGTGGGGCGCGCTGATCCCGTTCGTCGGCCCCTACTTCCATTTCGCCTACACCCCCGACACCGCGTGGACCTGGACCTGGGGCCGGTTCTTCCTGGAGGTCGTGCCCGGGGTGGCCGCCGCCCTTGGCGGGCTGATCCTGATGATCAGTGCCTTCCGGCCGGTCGCGATGTTCGGCGCGGCCCTTGCCGCCGCTGCCGGCGCCTGGTTCGTCGTGGGCAGCCTGCTCGGGCCGGTGTGGACCAGCAGTACCACGCTGGGCGTACCAGGTGGTGTTCCCGCCGCCCTCGACCCGGGCCAGCCGACCGGGGGCCCGCTGCACATGGTGGCGGAGCACCTGAGCTTCTTCACCGCGCTGGGCGTGGTCATCGTGTTCCTCGCCGCCGTGGCCTTCGGCCGCCTGGCGGTGGTCGGTGCACGGGACGCCCAGCTCGCCGCGGGCGACGAGGTGACCTGGTCCAAGCCCGGCCGCCGCGCGCGCCGGGAGGAGAAGCAGGCGAAGCAGGACAAGCCGGTCACGGAGCAGGACGATGAGCGGCCGAGCGTGTGGCGCCGGCTGACCGCGGCGCGGTAACCGGCCGCGGCCAGGCACAGCACGAGGGCGGGCCCCGGAGCTCCGGGGCCCGCCCTCGCCGCCGCCGGGCTCAGGTCGGCGGCATGTTCTTGTAGCGGAAGTCGTTGAACAGGCCTACCTGGTCGCAGAAGTGCGGGCTGGGCGTGCCCGCCGCGGAGATGAACGCGCTCTGCCCGGGTGGCAGCTCGTCCTGGCCGGTGATCGTGGGCCCGACGTCCACGCCCATCATGAACGTGCTGCGGTTCTGGCTGGCGCTCGTGCCGCAGTGGGTGGTGATGCCCACGGCGAGCGGGTCGAGGCTGTCCCAGTTCTGGTCCTGGGCCGGCTGGTAGCCCCACTTGGAGATGTCGGTGGTGCCGAAGCCGGGGACGTTCTGGCCGAGCTGGGTGCCGGTGCCGGACAGGATCGCGATCGCGTCGTTGAGGCTCTCCACCAGGAGCTGGTCGCGGTGCCCGGCGAAGTACCCGCCCTGGTAGCACAGGGTCGCGCACGGCACCATCCCCTGCGTCTTGTGCAGGATGTGGTACAGCAGGTTGTAGGTGGCCATACCGCCGAGCCCGCCGTAGCTGCCCAGGCCCAGGCTCGCGTCGCTGAAGTTGATCTTCCCCGTGTACTGCTCGCCGGAGTTGAGGCCGCCCTCGAACACGTTGTGTTCGTAGGCCTCGAGGAAGTTCATGAAGATCGACATGGCCGGGCTGCCGAGCGTGCTGACGCCGTCCCAGTGCTTCAGCGTGCGGATCGCGGGTGCCAGGTCCGGGTGAGTAGCCGGGCTGACGATCGGGTCGCCGGCCTTCACCAGGGCCCGGTAGGCGCGGATCAGGTACGGAATGAAGTAGCGGGCCGCCGGGCGGGTGTTGTCCCCGTTGTCGATCGTGCCGATGGCGTGCTCGATGCCCTCCAGGTAACTGATGTTGATGGACTTGCTTGCGCCTTGGCGAGCTGGCTGATGAGCTGCGACCGGAAGATCGTGCCCCAGTACTCGTCACCGGAGTTCTGCTGGTAGAAGGCCTGCTGGGAGGGCTTGGTGTTCCAGTTGTCCAGGAAGCCCTGGCGCGGGTTGACGCTGTGCGGCATCTGCGCGAACGGCACGAAGCCGGTCCACTGCTGGGTGCCGTCGCCCGCTCCGGGCAGCCGCGGGTCCACGCCGCTCGGCTCGATCGGGACCAGCCCGTCGCCGAAGTAGGCGATGTTGCCCTTCTGGTCGGCGTAGAGGAAGTTGTGCAGGGTCGTGACCAGGCTCATCGAGTGCCGGAATTGCGCCAGGTTGGCGTCCGCGCCGAGCTGGGAGAACCCGGTGAGGGTGCCGGTCTCGCGGTTCCACGAGGCGAACCGCACCGAGATCGCGAGGTGGTCGGCGGGGTCGGCGAGCACCACGGGGCCGTCGATCGTGCGCAGCACGGTGAAGCTCAGCGACGGCTGGCCGGCCACGTCGATCGTCTCAGGGATGGCCTGCATCGGGACCTGCTTGCCGTTGAACTCATACGTCGGCGGGCTGGCCGCGTAGTTGACGTTGTGCTCGATGTAGACCCGCTGGTCGACGAGTTCCTCGCTGGTGGTGGTCCAGGCGAGGTTGGCGTTCCGGCCGATCAGGATGAACGGCTCGCCGGTGATGTACATGCCGCCCGCGTCGTAGCCGGGGGCGTGCAGGTACTCCTCACCGTCCACGCTCGGCGTGCCGAAGCCCTCCTGCGGAGCGCCCCACAGCAGTGCGTGGTGGTCGGCGGAGCGCCACGGGGCTATCGCGATCGCGTTCGAGCCGCCGTGCGACAGCACCCGCAGTCGAGGCGCCGGTCTTCAGGATCGTGGCCCGGTCGCCAGCCAGCTTGGCGGCCGCCTTGGCGAGCACCGCGTGGCTGATCGCCGGCAGGCCCGCGGCCGCGTGCAGCAGGGCGGCGTCCGCCTTGGCTGGCGACGCGCCGGCCGGAGCGGCGGACGGCGTCGAGGGCACCGTGGTGGGGGCGGTGGGGTCATTGATCCAGCGAGCGTCGTTGAAGATCGCCGCAGCGGTGTTGAACGGGTGCTTGGACCCGGTCTTGGTCAGCTCGTTCTCCAGGTACTGGAGGAACTGCAGGTTGGTCAGCTCGCTACCGCCACCGCCGCCGAACTCACGGGCCAGGTAGTTGCCGATGGCCACGGTGTCCTCGGGCTGCCACGGGGCCGGCTGGTAGGGGCCGGGCAGCCCGAGCGCCTGGCCGAGCACGAAGAACTCGTAGGGAACCTGCTGCTGCCTCGCTGGTGGGGCTGGCGTACGCGCTCGCCTCGTAGGCGTTGATGCCTTCGGAGAACTCGGTGATCGCCGTCCTGGCGGCGGCGGGCAGCGACTGGAACTGGGCGGTCAGCTCGGCCGGGGTGTAGAAGAACGTGCGGACGGTCTCGTCCTGGCTCAGCTCACTCGGGCCGAAGATCGCCGAGAGCGTGCCCTCCACTGCGCGCCTGGTCAGCTCGAGCTGGACCATCCGGTCCTGCGCCTGCGCCCAGCCAGCCCCGAACCACATCCGGGCCTGCGACGACGCGGTGATGGTGGGCACCCCGTAGGAGCTCCGATGGATCACGAAGCCCTGCGTGGCCGGCGCGGTCCCGGCCGCGGCAGCCGCGCCGAGGGCGCCGGGTACCACTCCGGTGACGGCCAGCGCCACGGCACCACCCACCGCCGCCAGCCGCACCTTGATGACGCCACGCCATGCCACCAACCGACTCACCGCCCCACTCGCCGCGCCCCGGAGCCGGGGTAAATCGCTACATTTCTGCGCATCAAACCCTCGGAACGTAGTGCGGCTCGCTGGCCAGTGTCAACAGCCCGCCCGCAGCGGCAGCCGAGCGCCTTTGGCCGGACGCTTGCCCTTCCCCGAAGGTAAAAACGCGGATCCGGCCGGCGAGCCGGAGGCATGGTGGAATCCCCGGCCATACCAGCGGAAGGGAATGCAAGTGCGGTTCCGCCTTCGTTTCTTGATGTACCCCGCCCTGGCACTGTGCGCCATCGTCGCTCTGAGCGCCGTCCAGCCGGCCCAGAGATCGCAGGGGATCACGGCGGCCGCGCCGGGCCTGCTGGGCATACACAAGATCCGGCACGTGATCATCATCATGCAGGAGAACCGGTCGTTCGACTCCTACTTCGGCGTCTACCCGGGCGCCGACGGGATCCCGATGAAGGGCGGCGTGCCCGCCGTTTGCGTGCCCGATCCGCTGACGGGCAAATGCGTCGCCCCGTTCGTGGACCACAACGACCAGAACCCGGCGCGCCGCACAAGGCCGCCGACAGCCTGGCCGACGTGGACGGCGGGAAGATGGACGGGTTCATCGCCGAACGCCGAGCACGAGCCGCTGCACGAGCGGCCACAAGTGCGTCGTCGACCAGGTCATGGGGTACCACGTGCGGTCCGACATCCCCAACTACTGGGCGTACGCCAAGCACTTCGTGCTGGACGACCACATGTTCGAGTCGGTGGCGTCCTGGAGCTTCACCTCGCACCTGGCGCTGGTCTCCGCGTGGGCCGCCAAATGCCCGGACACCCACGACCCGATGAGCTGCAAGAGCGATCTGATGCCACGGGACCGGACGGACAACGACCCCGAGCCGTTCGCCTGGACCGACCTGACCTACCTGCTGCACGCGCACCACATCAGCTGGGGCTACTACCTCGACCACGGCGCTCAGTCCACGACGAACCCGAACGGCGTGCCCAAGCTCTGGGACGTGATGCCCGGGTTCACCGACGTGCATTCCGACAGCCAGACGGGCAGCGTGCAGCCGCTCACCCACTTCATGGACCAGGCCAAGGCGGGCACCCTTCCCGCCGTCTCCTGGATCGTGCCCGACCAGGAGGACAGCGAGCATCCCAGCGCGCTGGTCAGCACCGGCCAGGCCTACGTGACCAGGATCATCAACGCGGTCATGAAAAGCAGCGACTGGAATTCCAGCGCGATCTTCCTCGCCTGGGACGACTGGGGCGGCTTCTACGACGGCGTGGTCCCGCCCGTCGCGGACTCCCTCGGCTACGGGATCCGGGTGCCCGGCCTGGTGATCAGCCCCTACGCCAGGTCGGGGTACATCGACCCGCAGACGCTGTCGTTCGACGCGTACCTCAAGTTCGCCGAGGACGACTTCCTCGGCGGCCAGCGGATCGACCCGGCCACCGACGGGCGGCCGGACTCACGGCCCGATGTCAGGGAGAGCCTGTCCATGCTGGGCAGCCTGCAGAAGGACTTCAACTTCAACCAGGCACCCCGGCCGCCGATGATCCTCAATCCGTGCCCCCCGAACACCACGCTGACGCCCAAGCCGCCGCCTACCTGTAACAAGCAGGTACGGCTGCCCAAACACGCACCGGCTTCTTGACAACGGGAAAGAGATGGCCGCCCGGTGCACTGGACAGCGCCCGGCAAGCAGGTAATGCTTTGGCCAAGCCGGCTTCCGCCGCCCGGCAATCTCCCCGCTCACCTCGTCGGATGCGGGCACCCGCCCAGGGGCCCGCCGAGCGAAGGAAGAGGCCTATGTCCAAGTCGTTGCGTGCCAGTACCGTAAGGCTGGCCCTCGTGGGCGCGGTGGTCGTACTGGCTGCCGCCGGCACGGTGGCCGGCGTCGCAGCCGCGTCGCCGCGCGTCACCGCCCCGCCCCCGGTGGACCACCAACTCTGCTACCACGCCACCGGCCCGAACTTCAAGATCCCCGCAGGCGTGCGGCTGATCGACCAGTTCAGCCCGAACGGCTTCGTGCCGGCCATCGCCGCGCCATTGGTGATGCACTGCAACCCGGTGGAGAAAATCCTGCCGACCGGGCAGGTCTTCCCGATCACCAACCCGAACGCTCACCTGGCGTGCTTCAGCATCAAGCCCCCATCGACCCAGCCGACGCCCACGGTGCAGGTCACCAACCAGTTCGGCACCGGGACGCTCATCCCTGGCCAGCCGAACCTGCTCTGCGTGCCGTCCTGGAAGAGCCTGACCGGCCCGCCCGGGATGAAGCCCGCGCACGCCGCCCCAGCTCAACCACTTCACCTGCTACCCGGTGCAGCTGGCCCCGGGCACGCCGCCGTACAACCCGCCGCCGGTGATGCTCAAGGACGAGTTCGCCACCAAGGGCGCCGTCAAGGCCACGGTGAACCCGGTTCCGGCGGAGCTGTGCCTGCCCACGGAGAAGATCCTGGCGTCCGGCAAGGTCTTCCGCATCATCAATCCCGCGATGCACCTGCTGTGCTTCCCGGTGACGAAGACACCGATCATCCCCAAGGTCTGGGACGAGAACCAGTTCGGCACGTCCGTGGTGCACATCCAGGCAACGAACTGGCTGTGCGTGCCGTCAACGAAGAAGATCGTCAGCTAGCCGCAACCCCGGTGACCCGGGTGGCCGGGGCTCCTCCCCGGCCACCCGGCCAGGCCTCAAGAGCGGGACGCCCCGGGCGCCAGGTCGTACAGGCCACCGGACTCGGTGGCCACGAACAGGGTGCCCTGGGCGAACACCGGCTGGGCGAAGATCTTGCTCGTGCCGACGGGCAGCGTGCTGAGAATGGCGCCGGTGGCGGCGTTGAGCAGGTACGCCGCCGGGGTGGCCGGCTTGACGCAGCGGTAGGTGCCGACCGCGAGCACGCCGGCGCTGTCCAGCGACGGCGTGCCCATCACCGCGCAGGGCAGCCCGGTGTGCCAGGCAAACGCGCCACTGGACGGGTTCACCTGGCCGACAGAACCGCCGAAGCTGCTGCCGCCGATGGTGGTGCCGTCGCCGCTGAGGTACAGCGTGCCGGCTGGCCCGTCCCAGACCGCGCTGGACAGGCATACTCCGCGCGGCCCGCCGGGCACACCGAGCGTGTCGGTCCACAGCGGCGAACTGCCCAGCGGGTTGTCGGCGAGCGCGTAGTAGTTCCCGTTCTTGTTGCAGGCACCGACGTCCGGCGGGACGCCCAGGCTGCCGAACAGGGTCGGCGAGGAGCCGAAGTCCCAGTCGTGCCCGTGGCCCGCCGTGCCGGGCGCCTGCCAGGCCTCGAGCAGGCCCAGCGAGCCGGACAGGTGCACGATGGACAGCGAGTTCCCGATTTTGTTGCCGGACGGGCAGGTGTCCACGGTGGGATCGCACTCGTTCCCGGTGGACACCCACACGTCGCTGCCGGTGGACGAGGCCGCGACGCTGGACCAGATGCTGCCGCCGATCGATCCCCTGGGCACCGTGTACCAGGTGTGCAGCACCTGGCCGGTGTGCTGGTCGAGTTCCACAACGCCGCCGCGGATGAGGGGCTTGTCGCAGTTCGACGCCAGGCCGGCATAGATGTGGCCGCCGGCCACCGTCGGAGATGACCAGTTGTAGTAGCCATCCGGCTGGGCTTTGTCCGGCGGGCCGATCTCGGTCTTCCAGGTCACCGCCCCGGTGGCGGCGTTCAGCGCGTACAGGAACCGGGCGCCGGACACATAGACGGTGGAGGTGCCGGTGACCGGGTCGGGCACCACGGCGGCGGTCGAGGTGATGCCCTGGCCGGTGCAGGTCGCCGCCGGCTCGGTGTCGAGCTGACGGCTCCACAGCACCGCGCCGCTGGCTTCGTTCAACGCGTAGAACCCGCCGCTTTGCGCGCCGATGTACACCACCCCGGCCACCACGGTCGGGCTCGCGTCAAGCGCGGGCGCGAGCTTGCCGCTGATCACCGGAGGCTGCCAGTGCCACACCTGGCTGACCGAGGCCGAGTTCGACGTGGTGAAGGCGGTCGCATTGCTCACCGAGCTGTGCTGCGGGCCGTGCAGGTACTGGGGCCAGTCCAGGTTCGGCGCGGCTCCGGCCGCGCTGGCGGATCCGGCCGCGGGCACCAGCGCCGCGCCCGCCAGGGCTAATGCCGCGATCGGCAGTATTGCCCGCCATCGCGGGCCGTTTTGCGACATCATGAGCTTCTCCGCTTTAGCCACGTTCGGTCATGCACACCACATGTTTCCCTTACGCGTCTCGGTGTGAGGAGATTTCCGGGGGGATCGATGAAGGCCGTCTTGATGGCCGTCAGTACCGCTGCGCTCGCCTCCTTGAGCCTGCTGCCGGCCGCCCAAGCGGCCGCGGGCGGGCCCACCCCCGGGGAAGTCCAGCACTGGGGCGCGTATTTCGGCGACTCCATACCCGGTGACAGCGATCCGCACGCCTGGCCGACCGGGGTGAGCTTTCCCGATTCCGCCACCGTCGTCCAGGTCGGCACCTCCAACGCGGCGCAGTACGCGCTGCTGAGTGACGGCACCGTGTGGGCCTGGGGGCAGGGCACGCACGGGGAACTCGGCAACGGCAGCGATGCGAACTCCTTCGCAACGCCGGTACAGGTGCAGTTCCCCGACGGGGTACAGATAGCATCACTCGCCACCGACGCCATGCCGTATGACACCGCCCTGGCCGTGGACACCAACGGCAACGCCTGGGGCTGGGGCCTCAACGAGCACGGCGAGCTGTGCCTGGGCAACAGCACCGCCTACAACCTGCCGGTGCAGCTTCCGCTGGCCGATGTCACGACGCTCGCCGGAGCGTCCGGACACGCCCTGTACGACTCGGGCGGAACGCTCTATTCGTGCGGCTCGAACTGGAACGGGGTGCTGGGCACCGGCGGGAAAGCCAGCAGCACCACGCCGGTGCCGGTGCAGGGCCTGCAAGGCCAGGACGTGACCACGGTGGTGTCCTCGTTCAGCAACGCGGGAGCGCTGCTCGCCAACGGTGAGTTCTACGACTGGGGGTACAACGCCGCCGGGCAGCTCGGTGACGGCCGCATGGGCACCCGTACCTCGTCCCGGGTGCCGGTCCAGGTGAGCCTGCCGGACTCCGCCCCGGTGACCCAGGTCGCCGAGGGCGGTTCCGCGGCGGCGAACGGCCAGACGATCGTCATGCTGGCCGACGGCGCCCTGTACGCCTGGGGCAGTGACACCTATTCGCAGTTGGGCGACGGCCGTACCAGGGCGCGGGACACCCCGGTGCAGATCTTCCCGCGGGCCGGCGTGACCTATGTGGCCCTGGCGAGCGGCGGGAACACCTCCTATGCCCTCGCCGCCGATGGCAGCGTCTATGCCTGGGGGCTGGGCCGCAACGGCCAGCTGGGCACCGGCAGCAAGCAGACCGCGACCGCGCCCGTCCGGGTGCCGGCGTCCCCGGCGTCGCTGATCTCCTCGACCGCCAACGACGTGGTCGTGAACTAGCCGGTGAAACCGCAACGGAGGACCGGCCCGCTGACCGCTTCCGCAGATCCGGGCGCCGCCGCCCGGCCCCGCCGGGTGGCGGCCTGGATCGCCGCGCTGGCGTCGGCCGGCGTGGCACTGGCCGGCTTCGCGCCCGCCGCCTCCGCCGCGCGGCCCGCACCCCCGCCGCAGTCCAGCGCGGACTGGGCCGCCTACCTGCACGACACAGGGCACACCTCCGACAACGCGGCGGCGACCTCGATCACCCCCGGCAACCTCGGCAACCTGCAGCCGGTGTGGCGCTGGGTGGTGCCCGCGACGCCGAACTCGGGCTCCACCACGCTGCTCGCCAGCCCGACCGTGTCGGACGGCGTCGCCTACATCGGCGCCGACGACGGGTACTTCTACGCGGTCGATGAGGCGACGCAGCAGGTGCTCTGGTCGGTGTACCTGGGGCTGGTGACCCCGACCACATGCCGGGGCCCGCTGGGCATCGTCTCGACGGCGGACGTGGCCGACGACCCTGCGACCGGCAGGCCGACGGTCTACGTCAACGCTCCCGACGGTTACTTCTACGCCCTCGACGCGGCCACCGGTGCGGTGGTCTGGAAGTCGGTCGTGCACATCCCATCGACCACGAAGAACGACTACTTCGCCTGGGGATCCCCGCTGCTCGCTGACGGGAACGTCTACGTGGGCATCTCGTCGAACTGTGACAACCCGCTGGTCCCGGCCGGCGTCCTGGCATTCAATCAGGCCACCGGGGCGCAGGTCGCGCAATGGAACTCGCTGCCGGCCGGGAAGGTGGGGGCGAGCGTGTGGTCCACCCCGGCGCAGGCGGCCGACGGCCGGATCATCGCTGCGACCGGCAACGGGTACAACAGCTCCGGGCAGCCGCTCTACGACGACTCGATCGTGGCACTGGACCCGGGCACGCTCAGCGTCCTGGACTCCTGGCAGGTTCCCGCGGCCCAGCAGACCCAGGACGGCGACTTCGGCGGCCCGCCGACCATGTTCACCGCGACCATCGGCGGGGTGAGCACGCCCATGGTCGGCATCTGCAACAAAAACGGCCTCTATTACGCGTTCCAGCAGGACGACCTCGCGGCCGGGCCGGTGTGGTCCACCCGGATCACCGACCCCTACCCCGGCGGCGCCAAGGAGTGCGACGCCGCGGCCGTCTGGGACGGCACCAGCCTGATCGAGGGCGGTGGCGCGCAGACCACCATCGGCGGGACCGTCTATCAGGGCTCGGTACAGTCCCTGGACCCGGCCACCGGCACCCCCCTCTGGCAGACCGGGCTGCCGGGCACCATCGTCGGCAGCCCCACCGAGGACGGCGCGGGCGTCGTCGCGGCGCAGACCTACCAGAGCTCCACCCACCAGCTCGGCGTCTACCTGCTCAGCGCCGCGACCGGGGCCATCCTCGGCCTCATCTCGACACCGGCCTCACGGCTGTTCGGCCAGCCGGTCTTCGCCCAGAACGACCTGCTGATCGCGGCCGGGCCCGGCCTCGGCCTCACCGCCTACGACATCACCGCCCCGGGCGCGCCCATCACGGGCGCCTCCCCCGCCGTCATCGGCCGGGGCACGACCGGCACCGTGCAGCTCACCGGCAGTGGGTTCGCCGGCACCCCCGCCGTGTTCATCTCCGGTGACGGCGTCACCGCCGGGACGCCGGCCGTGGTGTCCGCGACCCAGCTCGACGTGCCGGTGACCGTGACGAACAGCGCCTCGCAGACGGCGCGCGACATCAAGGTCATCGAGCCCGGATCGCCTCCGGTCGCGGACACCTGCACCGGCTGCCTCACCATCGGCCAGCCGCTGCCCCGCTCGCTGTCACCGAGCTCGTTCGCCCGGGGCAAGGCGCATCAGGCCGCCGTGCTCAACGGGACGAACTTCGACTCGGGGGCGCTGGTGCGCAGCCACGCCGGCATCACGATCCAGGTCACGTTCGTCAGTTCGGCACAGCTCAGCGTCTCGGTCACGGTCAAGTCCACGGTGGCCACGGGCAGGTACAGCCTGTGGGTGACCAACCCGGACGGCAGCCACGGCGAATGCAAGAACTGCCTCACGGTGACGGCCAGCGGGTAGCCGCTGCCCGTCACCGGGCAGCCGTTCCCGGGCAGATAGCGGAGGCGGACGGGAATCGAACCCGCCAGCCGCGCGGCGCGCGGCTCACCGGTTTTGAAGACCGGGGGGGCCACCAGGCACCCGGACGCCTCCGGCCCCGACCCTACTGTCCCGCCGCGGTGGCGCTGCGGCCGGCCGGGCACCGCATGTCAGGCGGCCCTCCTGGCCACGCCGCCGCGCAGCGTCTCGCCGACGCCCTCGACCGCCTCTGACGGGCCGGGGCGCCATTCGGAGACCCAGACCAGGCCCGGCTCCACCAGCTCGAAGCCGTCGAACAGGCGGCGCACCGACTCCAGGCTGCGCAGCGCCAGCGCCGCCGACGACTGGCTGTAGACCTCGGCGGACAGCTGCGCCCGCGGGTCGTCGGGGCGGGTTTCCAGCGTGCCGTGCGACAGGACCAGGAAGCTGCCCGGCGCCATGGCCGCCCGGAACCGCGCGATGACCGCCCACGGATCGTCCCGGTCGGGCACGAAATGCAGCACGCTCATGAACATCAGCGCGAACGGCTCGCCGAAGTCGATGATCTGGCCGGTCAGCGGATGGCCGAGTATCTCGTCGGGCCGTCGCAGGTCGGCCTCGACGATCTGGGTTGCGGCCGACGACAGCAGCGCGCGGGCGTGGCAGCAGACCACCGGGTCGTTGTCGACGTAGAGGACCCGGGTGTCCGGTGCCGCCCGCTGGGCCACCTCGTGCACGTTCCCCATGGTCGGCAGGCCGGTGCCGACGTCGATGAACTGGCGGATGCCGTATTCGGTGACGAGGGCCTGCACCGCCCGGCGCAGGAAGGCCCGGTTCGCCCGGGCGACAAGCGGAAGCTGGGGCATCATCGCGATCAGCTTCTCGGCCGCATCGCGGTCGGCGGCGAAATTGTCCTTGCCGTCGAGCATGTGGTCGTACATGCGGGCGATGTTGGGCGTGGTGACATCCAGCCCCGCCGGATCCGGTCCCGCCATGCGTCTCCCTCGGCCGGGCCCGCACGCGTCAAGTCCCTTGCGTGCCAGGGGTTAGCCAAGCGTAGCGCCCGCGCTGCACGGCAGTTGTAAACCCGCAGGCACCCTGATGCGTCTTTTGTCCGGGAATGAGTCGCAGCGAGCGGAGGATGTCAGATGACTACCACGGTGCTCGCAGTGCGAAGCAGCAGCCTGTACCGGCACACCGCGGCGTGGGCGGGTGCCGCCGCGCTGGCCGTGACCGCGGTGGCCGCCGCGGCGCCTGCCCAGGCCGCCGCGCGTGCGACGGGCCACGGCCGGGCCGCGCCGGCCCGGGCCGCAGCCGCCACGCCACGGGGCAGGGAGTGGGCGGCCTTCGCCTACTACCCGCCCAAGAACGAACTGGTCCTGTTCGGCGGCAGGCGCCCGGGCACGGTATTCGGCGACACCTGGACCCGCACCGGCAGCACCTGGACGCAGCAGAGCCCGGCCGCGGCCCCGTCGGCGCGCACCGGCGCGGCAATGGTCTACGACCCGGCCAGCAGCCAGTTGCTGCTGTTCGGCGGCGGCGCGACCACCGGCACCGGGTTCAGCAACGAGACCTGGACCTGGAACGGCACCACCTGGACCCTGCTGCACCCGGCCGCCTCCCCGCCGGCCAGGGAAGACGACAGCCTGGTCTACGACGCCGCCACCAAGACCGTGCTGATGTTCGCCGGCTGGCACGGCTCCTACTGGGATGACATGTGGTCCTGGAACGGCACCACCTGGACCCAGCTCAGCCCGGCCACCTTGCCCAGCGGCCGGGACAGCTACGCGTTCGTCTACGACCCGGCCACAAAGCAGGTCATCCTGTTCGGCGGGTTCCGCGGCAGCGGCTACACACCGGGCGACACCTGGTCCTGGAACGGCACCACCTGGACCCAGCTCAGCCCGGCCACCTCGCCCGGCATCGACGTCTTCGCCTGGCAGGCGGCCTACGATGCGGCCAGCCACCAGGTCCTGCTGTTCGGCGGCGACGAGGGCGGCGGCACGTTCGGCAACTCGACCTGGACCTGGACCGGCAGCAACTGGAGCAAGCTCAGCCCGTCCGCCGCACCACCGGTCCGCGCCTTCGGCACGATGACCTACGACAGCACCGACCATCGGGTGGTGCTCTTCGCCGGCAGCGAGAACGCCCTCCAGACCTTCCCGACAACCATCTCGGGCTGGAACGGCACCACCTGGAGCCCCGGCAGCTAACCCCGGCGCCGCTAGCCGTACAGCGCGTCGAGGACGTCGGCGTACTTGGCGTGGACGATCCGCCGCCGCAGCTTCAGGGTGGGAGTGAGTTCCTCGGTCTCCGCCGTCCACTCCACCGGCAGCAGCCGCCACTGCTTGACCTGCTGCACCCGGGCCAGCCGCTGGTTCGCGGCCGCGACCGCGGCGCCCACCTCGGCAAGCACCACCGGGTCCGCCGCCAGTTCGGCCAGTGAGCCGTGATCGATGCCACGGGCCTTCGCCCAGGCCGGCGCCACCTCGCCGTCCAGGGTGAGCAGCGCCACCACGTACTTCCGCCGGTCACCGTAGGCGAGCGCCTGGCCGATCAGCGGATGGGCGACGAGCAGGCCCTCGATCGCGGCCGGGGCGACGTTCTCGCCGCCCGCCGTGATGATCAGTTCCTTCTTGCGGTCCACCACGGACAGGAACCCGTCGTCGTCCAGCCTGCCGATGTCGCCGGTGTGCAGCCAGCCGTCGGCGTCGATCAGGTCCGCGGTGAGGTCGGGCCGGTGCAGGTACCCGGGCGTGGTCAGCGGGCCGCGCACCAGGATCTCCCCGTCCTCGGCGAGGCGGACCTCCATGCCCGGGTAGGGCCGGCCCACCGTGCCCAGCTTGAACGCCTCCGGCCTGTTGGTGGTGAACGCCCCGGTGGTCTCGGTCATACCGTAGATGTCGAGGATCTTCATGCCCAGGCCGGAGAAGAACGCCGCGACCTCGGGCGGCAGCGGAGCCGCGGCGCTCGACACGACCTCCGCCTCGCCGAGGCCGAGCAGCCCGCGGATCGGCGCGAGCACCGCCGCGTCCGCCGCGGCGAACTCAGACTCCAGGCCGGGCGGCATGGTGTGGCCGTACTGGCAGGCCTCCACGTACCGCCGGCCGGTGTCCATGGCCTTGGCCACCACGGCACGCTTGCCTTCGTCCTGCTCCAGGGTGAACAGCGCCTCGATGCCGGCCCGGATCTTCTCCCACACCCGTGGCACGCCGAAGAAACCGTTGGGCCGGACCTTCCCGACCACCCGTACAAGTTGCGCCGCGTCCGGGCAGAAGTGGACGTGCGTCCCGGTGTGGATGGGCAGGTAGATGCTGAACATCCGCTCGGCGATGTGCGCGAGCGGCAGGTAGGACACCCAGCGCGCCTTGTCCGGAATGAGGCCCATGTCCTGCGCACAGGCCAGCTCGTAGCCGATGTTGTGGTGGGTGAGCAGCACGCCCTTCGGGTTGCCCGTGGTTCCCGAGGTGTAGAGCAGGGCCGCCGGGCTGTCGATGGTGATCGCCGCCACCCGCCCGCTGACCAGGTCCGGGTCTGCGGCGTACCGCTCCTTGCCGAGTGCGGCGAAGGCATCCCAGGTCAGGTAGGGCTCTCCGGCCGGGCACGCGGCGGCGTCCCTGACGATGATCGTCTTGAGCCCGGGCAACTGGGCAAGCACCGGCTGCCAGCGCGCCAGTTCGCCCGCCCCGTCCAGGACGGCGATCCGGGCGTCGCAGTCCCCGGCCACGAAGGCGATCTGCTCCGGCGCCAGCGTGGCGTAAAACGTGGTGGCCAGGCCGCCGGCGTGCACCGCGGCCAGGTCGGCGAGCACGTGCTCGGTGCAGTTGGGCAGCATGAGGGCGACCCGCTCCCCCGGGGCGAGGCCGAGCGCGGCGAAGCCGGCCGCCAGTTCGCGTATCTGCTGGCGGGCCTGTGCCCAGGTCAGGGTCTGCCAGCTGTCGCCGGCCTCGTTGGAGAATGCCGGGGCGTCCCCCGCCTCCGCAGCAGTGTGGTCGAGCAGGTCGCACAGGGTCCGCCTGCCCACCGCCTGCTCGATCTCGGCCCGCTGCTGGAGTGTCTGCGCCGTCATGCTGGTCCTCCGGTCGGTCTGGAGTCGGGCCGTGACGGCCGACACCCGGTTGACCCAGTATGCGAGGGCCAGGGGCGGTGTGTGCAAGATCTCACCGGGAGAGCCCAGTCCCGCGGCTCCCGCGCCACCGGCCCGGAACCCGTGGCGCTAACCTCGACCGCATGGCCTCCGGATCCGAGCACCTGCGCCCCAACCTGCACGAGTACCTGGTCGCCCACTCCAGCCCGCCGGACGCGCTGCTGCGTGACCTGATCGCGGAGACCGCAGCGAAGTTCCCGGACCGGGTGACCTTCCAGATCGGACCGGAGCAGGGCACGTTCATGACGATGCTGGCCAGCCTCATGGGCGCCCGCGAGGTGGTCGAGGTCGGCACGTTCACCGGCTACTCCTCGCTGTGCCTGGCGCGCGGCCTGGCCGACGGCGGGAAACTGCTGTGCTGCGACGTCAGCGAGGAGTGGACCACTCTGGCCCGCGCCTACTGGCAGAAGGCGGGCCTGGCCGACCGCATCGAACTCCGGCTCGGCCCGGCCCTGGGCACGCTGCGCGCGCTGCCCGCCGGCCGGCGGATCGACCTGGCCTTCATCGACGCCGACAAGCAGGGTTATCTCGGCTACTGGGAAGAGCTCGTGCCGCGGGTCCGGCCGGGCGGCGTCGTCCTGGTGGACAACACCTTCCTGCACGGCCGGATCTTCGCCGCTGCCCCGGATCCCGATGCCCAGGCGATCAAGGATTTCAACGAGCAGGTACTGCGTGACGACCGGGTGGAACTGGTGATGCTGCCGGTTGGCGACGGCCTCACCCTGGCCCGCGCGAAGTAGCGCCGGCGCGGCTTCCCCGATCGCCATCCTGGCGGCGGGCGTTGCCTCACCGCGGCCCGATCTGCAATGGTTTGCATAGGGACGGGGCCCGACCAGCCGGAAGCGAGGCCAAGCATGACCAGCGCCGACATCGTGGTCGCCGGAGCGGGACACAACAGCCTGCTCACCGCCTGTTACCTGGCCAAGGCGGGCTACCGCTGCCTGGTGCTGGACGCCCGGAGCATCCCCGGCGGCGGCGCGGCCACCGAGGAGCTGCTGCTGCCCGGGTTCGGCATCGACACCTGCGCCACCGGCCACACCATGATCAGGGTCAACCCCGCGCTGCTGCACGACGAACTGGGGCTCATCGCCGACTACGGGCTGCGGTACGTGGAGCCGGACCCGGTGGAACAGGTGGCCTTTCCCGACGGCGAGCAGTTCACCATGTGGCTCGACCGGGAGCGCACGGTCGAGGAGGTGGCCCGGTTCTCCCGCGAGGACGCCGCCGCATACCGCCGCCTGCTGGACGACTACGACGAGGTCAAGGCCCTGTTCAGCCGGTGGCAGTTCACCCCGGTGGGCTACGGGCCATCGCTGGAGGAGATGATCGCCGATCACCCGCGGGGGCGGATCTGGGCGCGCCGCCGCCAGTTGTCGGCGGTGGAGGTGGTCAGGCACGAGTTCTCCAGCCGGCACGTCCAGGCGTTCCTGCTGTGGATGGCCTACCAGGTGTTCCAGCCACTGGACACGCCCGGCTCGGGGATACTGCCCTACCAGCAGACGTTCGGGCGCCAGCAGCGGAGCTGGTCCATCCCGGTCGGCGGATCGGCCAGCCTCACCGCGGCGATGACCGGGTACCTGGAGGACCATGGCGGCACGATCCTCTGCGACCGCCGGGTGACCCGGCTGCTGCTGGAGGACGGCCGGTGCGCCGGCGTGGAGACCGACGACGGCGAACAGTACCTGGCCGGCACGGCCGTGGTGTCCACGATCCACGTCAAGCACCTGCGGGACATGGCGCCGGCACAGGCCTGGCCGGAGGAGTTCCACTACGGGGTGGACACCTACGACGTGGGGGTGCCGGGGTTCGCCGCCTACTACTGCACCACGGCGGCACCGGAGTTCGCCTCCCCGCACGGGCCGCGGACGGCGGTCTCCGCCGGGATGGCGGGCTGGCCGGAGGAAATGATCCAGCTCGGCGCGGACCTGCGCGCGGGCCGGTACATCGCAGACCCGCCGTGGGTGCTGGTGGCCACCCCGACCCTGGCCGACCCCGGCCGGGCGCCGGAGGGCTGCCACACGGTCAAGATCCTCAGCCCGCAGACCTACCGGCTGCCCGACGGCATGGGCGGCTGGGAGGACGTCAAGGAAGAGCACGCGCGCCGGCTGCTCGACCGGCTGCGCAGGCACGCGCCCAACCTGACCGACGACACCATCCTGGCGCACCTGACCAAGTCACCGGCGGACATCGAGCAGCTCAACCCGCACATGATCAACGGGGCGTTCCACGGCGGCAACCGGGGCCCCGCGTTCAGCGGTGCGCTGCGGCCGGCGCCCGGCTGGGCCAGCCACCGGATGCCCATCCCCGGCCTGTACCAGACCGGCGGCAGCACGCACCCGGGCGGATCCATCACCGGCGCCCCCGGGCGCAACGCGGCCACCGTGCTGCTCGCCGACCTCGGCCACGACCCGGCGGAGGTCATGTCAGGCTCCGGGGCCACCTCCGCCGGAGCCCGGGCCCATGGCTGACGCGCAGGTCTCCTCCGCCATCGCCAACTGGGGCCCGCGGTTCACCGCGCAGGGCGTCGACCCCGGGGATTTCGCCAGGGTGACCGGCGGCATCGAGCGCTGGGAGGACTGGCTCGCCGCCTGGCGGGACAACGGCGACCTGCACGCCGGGCTGGCCCGCGACGCGGCCGGCCGGGGCTGGCCGCGGACCGCCGGCGAGGCCTGGATCCGGGCCGCGGTGAGCTACCACTTCGGCAAGTTCGTCTGGATGCTCGACATGGACGCCCACGACGCGGTCGCCGCGCAGGCGGTGGCGGCGATGTACCGCGGGCTTGAGCTGCTCGACCCGGCCGCGGAGCGGATCGAGATCCCGTTCGGCGGCGCGTCCCTGGTGGGCAACCTGCGCCGGCCGCCGGGCGCGGGCCGGCCGCCGCTGGTGCTGCTGATCGCCGGGCTCGACTCCACCAAGGAGGAGTTCTTCGCGGTGGAGAACACCTTCCTCGCCCGGGGCATGGCGACCTTCTCCCTGGACGGCCCCGGGCAGGGCGAGAGTGCCAGAGCGGTGAAGATCCGCCCCGACTTCGAGGCTCCGGTCGCGGCCGTGCTCGACGTGCTGTGCCAGCGCGCCGACCTGGACGGCGACCGGGTGGGCACGCTCGGGGTCAGCCTGGGCGGTTACTACGCGGCCCGGGCCGCGGCCTTCGAGCCCCGGCTCAAGGCGGTGGTCGTCTGCGGTGGCTGCTATGACTACGGTGCCCTGATCCGGGACCGGTCACCGCACAGCTTCGCCACGTTCAGCTACGGGTGCGGCGCCGCCAGCGCGGAAGAGGCCTACCAGGTCGCGGAGCGGATGAGCCTGGCGGGCGTGGCGGAGCGGATCGCCCAGCCGATGGTCGTGGTGTTCGGCAAGCGCGACCGGCTGGTCCCGTGGCAGCACGCGGAACGGGTGGCGGCCGAGGCGCCCGCGGCGGAGCTGTGGATGTTCGACGAGGGCAATCACGTGTGTGCGAACCTGACCTACCGCTGGCGCCCGCAGGTCGCCGACTGGCTCGCCGACCGCCTGGCCACGCCCTAGCGGCGGGGTTCGCGGCACTAGGCCCCAGCCACCAGGGCCAAGGCCCCGTGACGAAGGAACGGGGCCTTAGGCCACCGGGGGGTTCCGGGCCGGGGGTCCGGGGGCTTGCCCCCGGCTAGCGGAGGCTCCCACGGGCCCCGTGTGAGGTCGGCTGGCCAGCGCGGCCTGCTCGGCGGCGGTCAGCGAGACCAGCGGCGGGCGCACCGGGCCGCCGGACATGCCGGTCAGCCCGGCCCAGGCCTTGATCGAGGCGATGGCGTCGATCCGGCGCTCGTGGCCCTGAAGCCACCTGGCCGCCACCGAGCGGACCGGGTCCAGGGTGGCGGCCACCTCGGCGGCCTTGGCCGTCTCCCCGGCCAGCGCCAGCCTGGTGTACTCGCGCATCGGCTGCCAGCCCGGCACCTGGTACAGGTACGGTGCGGCCGAGGACATGTAGACCCGCTGGCCGTGCGAGATCATGTTCTCCAGCCAGGTCTCCTCGTGCGGCGAGCAGACCAGGATCTGCTCGCCGAACCGGTACAGCAGCTCCAGGTACCTGGCGTGGTCGCGGCCCACCTTGATGCCGACCACGTTCTCGATCCCGGCCAGCCGCTCGATCAGCGCGGTGGACAGGGCCACCCCCGAGTAGCCGGTGTCGAACAGCCACACCCCGATGTCCACGCTCGCGCAGACATGGGCGAACCACTGGTAGAGGCCCTCGTCGGAGGCGGGCGGGTAGTAGGGGTTGATCACGACGGCGAAGTCCGCGCCGGCCGCCTCGGCGTGCCGGGTCAGCTCGATCGTCTCCGCCGCGCTGTGCTGCCCGGTATGGGCGAGCAGCGGGCATCTGCCCCGGGTGCGCTCGGCCACGACCTCGGTGAGCCGCCGCCGCTCGGCTCCGGACAGCGCCCAGAACTCGCTCATCACGCCACCGCTGAAGATCCCGTCGATCCCCAGCTCGCCGGTGAGCCGGTCCAGGTCGGCGCGCAGCGCGGCCTCGTCGATGCCGCCGCCGCTGCCGAACGGGACGGTGATGGCCGCCCACAGGCCGGTGAACCGCTCCCGTGCGGCCTGCTTGGCCTCGGCCTTCGAGTAGTCCATGGCGCGCCTCCGCCGGTCAGAGTGTTTCCGCGAGCCAGTCGGCCACCAGCGGCCGCGCCTGGTACCAGAGGTTGTTGAGGATGTGCACCCCGTCCGGGTAGATCACCGTGGTGACCGGCCCGCCGTACTCGGCGGCGATCCGCTCCCCGTGTGCCGGCGGCGATCCGGGGTCGTTGCCGCCGTAGAGCTGCAGCAGCGGCACCCGGGCCCGGGCGGCCGCACCGGCCAGCGTCATCGCCGCCATGTTGGCGGCCGGGTCGGGACCGTGGTGCTGGTACTGCCCGGGGCGGGTCAGGTCGTCCATCTCCGCGAACCGCCCGGCCGGGGTGTACCAGCTGGAGATGGCGAACACCGCCCGCACCCGGTCGTCCGCCGCAGCGGTGCGGACGGCGAACATGCCGCCGTAGGAGATGCCGCCCACGGCCAGGCGCGAGCCGTCCACGTCGGGCCGGCCGGCCAGCGCGCTGATGATCGCCTGGACGGCGACCTCCTGGTCGGGCCGCAGCTTGCTGTCGAAGCTCAGCATGCCCTGGCCGGGACCGTCGAAGGCGGCCACCGCCAGCCCACGCGCGACCATGTGGTCGGCGAGGTTGTAAAGCTCCTCTTTCGCCGAGTCAGCCCCAGGTAGCAGCAATACGATCGGCGGGCGGCTGGCCTGGTCCGGGACGCGCAGGTAGCCCGGCATGACCAGCCCATCGAACGGGACGCCAAGAAGCTCCATCGGCGGCGCGACGAGCGGGGCGGCCTTGGCCCAGGCAGCCCCCATCGCCTCCAGCGCGCCACGGAACTGGGCCTGGTCGTGGGTGAACACGAAGCTGGCCCAATGGTAGGCAAGTGCGCCGCGCAGGTAGGCGTCCCCCGCGGTGAGTCTCCGGCCAGCGGCCAGCGCGGCGTCGCCACGCTCCACGTGCCGCGCGGCGTGCCTGCTCCAGGCCGCGCACCACTGCTCGTAGTCGGTGATCTCGGCTTTGAGCTGCTCGAACTCCCACGGAGTCACATAGTTGGACAGGATCCGCCAGGTGAACCGGCGGTACATGGATACCAGCCGCTCGTCCATGGTCCGCCCCTCAGCCCGCGGGTGCCCAGGTGCACCGGTCCCCGGTCACGGTCCAGATGGTCTGTGTCGGCGGCGGTGCCCAGAACTCCACGAACGAGAAGTTCTCGCCGGTGTCGTTCTCGAACCAGTGCACCTCGCCGGGGCCTACCAGGGCGCTCATCCCGGCCTCAAGCCGCTCCGGCCTGTCGTCGGTGTAGAGCAGCCCCGAGCCGGACAGCACGCAGAACACGTGATGGCAGTCGGTGTGATAGTGCGCGGCGGCGGTGTCGCCGGGGTGGTAGACGATCCGGTCGGCGCGGATCGCCCGCGCCCCCACCGGCACGTTCTCGGTGACCAGGTCGAGCCGGTCCCTGGTGTCCCTGGTGGACACCAGGTGCGGCAGTTCGCCAGCCGCGAATACCTTGCGCAGCGGCGGGAACCCGCCCTCAGGAACGGGCCCGGTGCTCCGCGCCACCATCAGCTCCAGGCCATCGGCCCCAGCGTCGGTGGTGAGCTCGTCGCAGGCCGACAGCCATAGCACGCTCTCGGGGCCGAGGGCAAAGCTCTCACCGTCGCCGGGCGGGGCGAGCGCGGTTCCCGAGCCCGCGAGCACGTAGATCATGGCCTCGGTCCCGCCGAGCCGGATCCGGTCCACGTGGGCGCCGGCTTCCAGCCGGAACCGGCTGACCTCCAGCGGGACCGGCTGATCGAAGATGCCGCCGCTGGCCCAGGGCCCGAACGTGCAGCCCACCCAGCCACAGGTGGCGGAGAAGTCGGGAGTGCAGATGTGGACCACGGGCGGGCTCCTCGCTCAGGGGATGAGGATCGGGCGGATGGCCTCCCGGCGCTCCAGCGCACCGAAAGCGATGGCGACGTCGGCGAGCGGATAGATGTGCGTGGTCAGCGGCTCGGTGCGGATCGCGCCCGAGGCGAGCAGCGCGATCATGGCCGGGTAGGCGTTCGGGCTGGACCGGATGCCCAGCACGTCGAGTTCGTCGAGGGTGACCAGGTCGACCGGGAGTTCCGCACTGGCGCCGCCGGCCAGGCCCAGCAGTGCCACGGTCCCGCCGCGCCGCGCGCAGCGCAGCGCCTGGGCCACCACGGCCGGGTTGCCCGAGCAGTCGAACACGGTGTCGGCGCCCCGGCCGCCGGTGGCTTCCCTGGCCCCGGCCACCGGGTCCGCGAGGGAGTAGTCCACGACGGCGCTGGCGCCGAGCTCGCGGGCGATGTCCAGGCGCGGCCCGCGGCCCACGACCACGACGTTGGTCGCGCCGGCCGCCCTGGCCACCTGGAGCATGAGCAGGCCGAGCAGGCCAGGGCCGAACACGACGGCGCTCGCGCCCGGGCCCGAGCCGGGCCCGGCGGGCCGCGTGCACGGTCAGCGCCCCCTGGTTGACCAGGGCGGCGGAGACGTCGGTGACCGCGGGCGGCACCTTGTGCAGGGCGACGGCGGGCCGGACCGCGTACTCCGCCAGGGCACCGGGCGCGGTGTGGCCGTACAGCTTGAAGCCGGGTTCCCTGACCCGCTCGCACAGGTTGTACCTGCCCGCCCGGCACATCGGGCAGCTCCCGCAGCCGGTGTGGTTCTCCGCCACCACCCGGTCGCCCACGGCCAGCCCGCTGCGCTCGGTGCCGGGCCCGAGGGCGGCGACCTCGCCGGACCATTCGTGCCCGATGATGAACGGCAGCGCCGGCGGCCAGGTGCCCCGGTAGGCGCCCGCCACGATCTTCAGGTCGGTGCCGCAGATGCCGCAGGCCCGCACCCGGACCAGCACTTCGCCCGAGCCGGGCTCGGGCACCGGGACCTCGGCCACCACCAGGCTGCCGAACTCCCGCAACAGGGCCGCCTGCATCGCGGTCACTGGCCCTCCTCCACGGGCAGCGCAGTGCTAGCCCGGGGGGGCGACCCCCCGGAGCCCCCCGCCGCGCTTGGTGACCCGGGCACGCCCGGGTCACCAAGCGCCACCCATATCTCTCGTACCTGGCGCACCACGTGGTCGGCGACGGCCTCGGCGATCTGCTCGGCCCGTTCCGGGGTGGCCAGCTCGGGTCGGCCGTACCAGCCGGTCTCGGCGACGTGGTGGAAGTCGCGCATCACCGGATAGACGTCCGGGCGGCGGAACAGCGCGTGGGCGGCCTCGCCGGCTGCCCGGTCACTGGCCGGGGTGGCGTGTTCCAGGTGCACCAGGGCTGGGTCGAAGGCCAGGACCGCCGCCGTCTCCATGGACCCGGCGTGGGTGAACTCCATCTCGTCGGGAAACAGCGTGTGAGTGATCACGTGGGTCTCGGCCATCACCACCTGGACTCCGTGCCTGACCTGCGCCTGGTCCGCCGCCAGCCGCAGCGTGGCCGAGTTCCCCTCGTGCCAGTTCACCGAGACGATCCGGCGGGCACCGGCGCGGGCGAGCCCGTCGCACACGTCGCCGAACACCGATATCAGCGTGCCCGGGGACAGCGACAGCGTGCCCGGCCAGGCCAGGTGGTAGTGGGCGATGCCCACCGGGCCGAGCGAGACGGCCACGGTGCCCAGCCGGGCCGCGGCCCGCTCGGCGATGGACTGGGCCGCGAACGCGTCGGTGCCGAGCGGCAGGTGGCCGCCGTGCTGCTCGACGCTTCCGGCGAAGACCACGGCCGTGCCGCTCGCGGCGATCAGCCGCGCGGCCTCGGGCTGGGCGAGCCGCTCGATCAGCCGGTCGGGGTGACGGGGCATGGCGTGTCAGCCTCCATATCCGGTGGCCGCCCCATCCCTGACCGCGTCGCGGTGCGCGGCGATCGGGGTCTGCCAGGGCTCGGTCACCACGTCGAGCAGGGCGGGCCCCGGCGCGGAGTTGGCGGTGCGCAGCGCGGCGGCCAGGCGGCCGGGCTCGGTGACCCGCTCACCGGCCAGCCCGAAGGCCCGCGCCACGTCGGCGAACGGCACGTCGGAGAAGTCCTCGCCCTCCCAGCCGCGGCCGAAGTTGATCCGCCGGTACCAGCGGATCCAGCCGAGCGACCGGTTGTTCAGCACGATCACGGTGACCGGCAGGCCCAGCTCCGCCACGGTGGCAAGCTCGCCGACCGCGTACCCCATGGCCCCGTCCCCGGCCAGCACCACGGTGCGGCCGCCGGGCCGGGCGGTGGCCACGCCGATCGCCGCGGGCAGGGCGTACCCAAGGCCGGCCTGCCCGCGCGGGCACAGCACCTGCCGCCCGGCGCGCCGCTGCTCCAGGTAGGCACCGCCCCAGCCGCTGGCCAGGCTGGCGTCACAGATGAGGATGTCGTCGGCGCCGAGCAGGGCCTCGATCTCCGCGACCACCCGCTGCGGCGCGATGGGGACCGCGTCACTGGCCCGTTCCGCGTCCCGCTCGGCGCGCCACGCCGCGGTCAGCTCCGCGATCCGGGACCGCCAGGCTGCCCGGTCCGGTGCCCCGGCCGGCTCGTCCAGCGCCGCGAGCAGGCTGCGCAGCCCCGGCCGGGCGTCGGCGAGCACGGCGGCCGCCACGGGCAAGGCACGGCCCAGTTCGGCCGGGTCAAGGTCGAGCTGCACGACGGCCTGGCCGGCCGCGGGCAGCGTCCAGCCGAACGTCGGGCCGCTGCCTGCCTTGGTTCCGGCGAGCAGCACCACGTCCGCCTCGGCCAGCGCGGCGGCCGCGGCGGAGGTCCCCATGCTGCCGGTGACCCCCACCGACAGCGGGTGGTCCTCGGCAATCGCCCCCTTGCCCGACAACGTGGTGCCCACCGCCGCCGACAGGGCCTCGGCCAGCGCGGTCAGCTCCGTGCCCGCGCCCGAGTGCAGCACTCCCCCGCCGCCCAGGATGAACGGGCGCCGCGCGCCGCGCAGCACCGCCGCGGCGGCCGCGACGTCATCCGGGTCGGGGCCAGGCCGGAACGCCGGGAAGCTGCCGAAGCGGGCGCTGCCGGCCAGTTGGCTGGCGTCCCCGGCCGGGCCGTCGAGGACGTCCTGCGGCAGGAACAGCGCGACCGGGCCAGGCCGGCCGGTGGTGGCCTCGCGGAACGCCTGCCGGACCAGGGCGGGGAGGGTGGCCGCGTCCGGCACGGTGGCCTGCCATTTGGTCACCGCGGCGAGCAGGGCGGCCTGGTCCAGCGCCTGGGAGGCGGCGCTGCGGTAACGGTGCGGCGCGAGCCGCGCGGGCAAGTCGCTGACCAGGGCCACCACGGGCACCGAGGCACCCAGCGCCTCACCGAGGCCGGATGGCAGCTTCGCCGCGCCTGGCCCCACCGTGGCGTCACAGACCCCGGCCCGGCCGGTGACCCTGGCGTAGGCGTCGGCGGCGTAGGCGGCGGACCGCTCGTCCCTGACCAGCACGTGCCGCAGGCCGGGCTCCCGGTCGAGGATCGCGTCGTACAGCGCGAGCGTCTGGCCGCCGGGCACGCCGAACACGTGCCGCACGCCGTGCTCGGCGAGCAGCGCCGCGAGCAGCGCCCCGCCGTGTTTGCCTGGGGGGGCGACCCCCCTGGAACCCCCCGCTGGCTCAAGGCCCCGTTCCTCCGTCACGGGGCCTTGGCCCTGCTGGCCGGCGCCCGAGTCAGGCATCAGGAGTCCCGAGCAGTTGCGCCGCGGTGCCGCCGAGCACGGATTCTTCGTCGGCACCGAGGCCAAGAGCGCGGACCTCACCGACCGGGTCGTCGGTGCCCATGTCGAACGGGCGGTCCGAGCCGAGCAGCACCTGCCCGGCGCCTGCGTAGCGGACCAGGTCCGCGAGCAGGTCGTGGTCGTGGGTGACCGTGTCGTAGTAGAACCGGCGCAGCGCAGCGTCCGGGCCGGCGGCGAGCCGGGCCCGTGCCTCCGGCCGGACGGCGTAGGCACGCCGCAGCCGTCCCCGCACCACCGGCAGCGCGCCGCCGCCGTGCGCGAGCACCACCCGCAGCCGGGGATGGCGCTCAAGCACCCCGGCCATGGCCATGTGCGCGGCCGCGATCGCCGTCTCCATCGGGTTCCCCACCGAGTTCCACAGGTAGTACTGCTCCAGCGCGGGGACACCGAATCCGCGGGTGGTGGGGTGGATGAACACCAGGGCACCGGCCTGCTCGGCGGCCTCCCAGAACGGGAGGAAGAAGTCGTCGCCGAGGTAGCGCCCGCCAACGCTGGCCGGGATCTCGGCCCCGGCCAGGCCGTAGCTGGCCACCAGGTCGGCGATCTGCCGGGCGGCGAGCGCCGGTTCCTGCAGCACCACCGCGCCGACGGCGCTCACCTGCCCGCGGTGCGCCGCGACCAGCGCAGCCAGCGCGGTGTTGTGTACCTCGCAGACATCACGCGCGGTCGCCGGGTCCGCTTCCGCGGGCACCAGGCTGATCCAGGGGGACAGCAGCAGCCGGTCCACCCCGGTGGCCGCCGCCTGGCCCAGGATCGTGTCCACGTCGGTGAACTCGCTGACCACGGAACCGATGTCGCGGCCGCGGAAGGCCAACCGGTACTGCCCGCCGTCGCGGCCGATCGCCGGGCGCCAGTCCGGCGGCACCGTCCGCGCCGTCATCTCCTCGACGATGACGTGACAGTGAACGTCAACGATCAACGACCCGCCCGGGACGCCGTGCCGTTGACCGCCCCGGTGCCATCCTCGCCATGCTGGCCGGCGCCGTTCGCTGCCTCGTCGCCGGTCACCGCGCCGCCGAGGTAAAGTGCGCCGATCTCCGGGTGCTCGAGCACTTCCTTACCGCTGCCGGACAGCCGGACCAGGCCGTTTTCCAGCACCACGCCGTGGGTCGACAGCCGCAGCCCGGCCCGGGCGTTCTGCTCCACCAGCAGGATCGTCTTGCCCTGGGCGTGCATCATCCGGACGGCGTCGAACACCGACTTGAGCACCTTGGGCGCCAGTCCCATCGACGGCTCGTCCAGGATCACCAGCTTCGGGTCGAGCATGAGGCTGCGGGCGAACTCCACCAGCCGCTGCTGCCCGCCGGACAGGCTGCCCGCCTTCTTGTCCAGCCACTCGTTGACCTGCGGGAACATCTCCTGCACCGCGGCGAAACGCCGCTCGGCCAGGCCGCGCTCGCGCAGGGTGTAGCCGCCGAGGCTGATGTTCTCGCGCACCGTCATCTCGCGGAACAGGCTGTGGTTCTGCGGCACCTGGACCACACCGGCCCGGAGGATCTGGCGCGGCGACTTGCCGGTCAGCCGCTCGCCGTGCAGCGTGATCTCTCCGAGCCGTGGCCGGAGCAGCCCGCTGATCGTCGAGAGCAGGGTTGATTTCCCGGCACCGTTCGGCCCCACCACGCAGGTGATCCCGCCCTGCATGACCTGTATGGATACCCCGCGCAGAACGTCGCCACCGCCGTAGCCGGCGACTACGCCCGTCACTTCGAGCGCGCAACGGTCCTGTGCTGGCCCAGGGGACTCAGGCTGCGGAACTGTCATCGTCTTCCTCTGCCGTTCCGAGGTAGGCGTCAAGCACCCGGCGGTCGTTGCGGATCATGTCCGGCGGGCCGGAGACCACCGCGTTCCCGTAATCGAGGACGGTCACCTGGTCACACAGGCCCATCACGAACTCCATGTTGTGCTCCACGATGAGGAACGTGGTCCCCTGCCGGTTCAGCTCACGGATCCGCTCGGCGATGGTGCCGATCAGGGTCGGATTCACCCCGCCGGCCGGCTCGTCGAGCAGGATGATCTCCGGCTCGGCGATCAGCACATACGACAGTTCCAGCAGTTTGCGCTGACCGTAGGAGAGCGTCTCGGCGCGGTCACCGGCCAGCTTGGCGATGCCGGTGAACTCCAGCAGCTCCATCGCCCGCTTGCGGGTGGCGGCGCCGCCCGCCCGGGCGAACGGGTTGCGGAACCGCCCGGTCTGCCCGGCCGACTCCTTGTGGTGCGCGGCCACGATCATGTTCTCCATGACCGTCAGCCGGGAGAAGACCCGGGTCAGCTGGAAGGTGCGGCCGATCCCCAGTGCGAAGACCTTGTCCGGCGCCCGGCTGGTGATCTTGGTGTCGTTCAGGTAGACGTCGCCGCTGTCCACCCGCCCGTAGCCGGTGATCATGTTGAACAGGGTGGTCTTCCCGGAGCCGTTCGGCCCGATCAGCCCGGCGATGCTGCCGCGCTCGACCTCGATCGAGCAGTCGCTGAGCGCCTGCACACCCCCAAACGCCTTCGAGAGGCCCTCCGTCCGGAGCAACGCCGTCATGACGCGCTCCTGGTGGTCGGCTCGGCGGGACTCGCGGCCGCGGTCGCGCCGACGGGCAGACCGGGCGGCGGACCGGTGGCCCGTCCGGTCGCCCGCCGCTGCCTGCTGGCCCGCAGGGCGGTCAGCTTCTCGCCCACGGTCGGCAGGATCCCCCGCGGCAGGAAGATGATCACGATCAGGAACAGCGCGCCGAGGACGATCTGGGCCGCGTACGTGTTGCTCACCTGCTGCTGGGCCCAGCCGAGATAGGGCTCGAGCAGCAGCGCGCCGAAGATGGGCCCGGATAGGGTGCCGAACCCGCCGACGAACGCCATCAGGGCGATGGTCAGGTCGAAGAACGGGTTGAACGCGTACTGCGGCAGCGCGTCCGACTGGAAGTAGAAGTACAGCCCACCCAGCGTCCCTAGGATGAATGCGGAGATCACGAAGGCGGTCAGCTTGACCCGCATGGTCTTGACCCCGAGCCCGCGGGCCCGGTCCTCGTCGTCCCTGATCGCCCGGAGCTGGAGACCGAACCGCGAGCCCCAGATCGCCCAGGCGAGAACGGCCGCCACGACCGCGATGAGCAGCGCGGTGTAGTAGAAGGGGTTGTAGACGGTCGTCGCGTCCCAGTTGAGGAACTGCGGGCTGATCCCGGTGACGCCGCCCGTCCAGCTGAAGTTGGAGGCCATCAGCTGGAAGATGAAGAACACGGCGATCGTCACCACCACGAAGGTGTGGCGCCGTACCCGCAGCGCGACCAGCCCGAACGGCACCGCGACCACGGCGGCCACCAGGCCGCCCAGCGGATAGAGCGCGAACACCACGCCGCCCACCAGGTTCAGGTGCTTGGTGATCAGCGCGACCGTGTACACGCCGGTCCCGAAGAACACGGCGGCCCCGAGCGAGATGTAGCCGGTGAACCCGGAGAAGATGTTCCAGGCGACCGCGGCGCCCACGAACATCAGCACGAGCACACCCACCTGGGTCAGCACGACGTTGTCATCGAGCGGGATGACCGCCGCCACGGCCAGCAGCACGGCCAGGCCCGCGGCACGCCAGAGGGCGAGGGACCTCATTGCGCCCTCGCTTCCTTGCGCCCGAACAGGCCCTGCGGCCGGAACACGAGCACGAGCACGAGCGCCCCGTAGAACACCACCGTCGACCATTCGGGGTTCCAGTACACGTCCACCATCGACGCGAGCGTGATCACGAGCACGGCCGCGCCGAGCGCGCCGCCGATGCTGCCCATGCCGCCGAGGATGACGATCGCCAGCAACCGGGAGATCAGGTCATACCCGGTGTTCGGGTTGAAGGCGTTGAGCTCCCCGAACACCATGCCGCCCGCCGCGGTCACCCCCACGCCGATCCCGAAGGTGAACGCGGCCACCCGGTTCACGTCGATCCCGACCAGCCGCGCCGCGGTGTGGTCCTGCATGGTGGCGCGCACGCTGCGGCCGAACTGGGTCCGGTACAGCATGAAGTAGATCGCCACCACGAACACCACCGCGAGCGCGAAGCCCAGGAGGTAGATGTAGGGCAGGTAGTACCCGAAGATCTTGAAGGTCGCCTGCGGGCTGGTCCAGTAGGTATTCATCGACAGGTAGTTCGACCCGAAGCGCTCGTAAAGGATTCCCTCGGTGATGATCGCCACCGCGTAACAGGCGAGCAGCGACATGGACGTGCGCTCGCGTCCCCGCAGCGGCCGGATGAACAGGTACTGGATCGCCACCCCGAGGATGAACATCGCCGGGATGGTGATCAGCAGGCCGACGAACACGTCGATGTGCAGATCGGTCCAGAGCACGAAGCTTAGGTAGGCACCGAGTATCACCATGATGCCCTGGGCGATGTTGATGATGTCGAGCACGCCGAAGATCAGCGTCAGCCCAACGGCCATCAGGCCATAGACACCGCCTTCGAGCACGCCGTCGGTGATGGCTCGCATGAAGGTTCCCATGTCAGTTCCGCGCTCTCCGTTCCTGCCAGGCCGGGGTGCCGGTCAGCCGGCCCAGGGGATGACGCTCTTGCTGCCGATCGGCGTTCGGCAGCACCTGGACGAACTGCGGCGCGCCCGCGCCGCCCTGGCCCGGCTGCCACTGGAAGATCAGCGCCGAAGGCGCGATGTAGCAGTGTTCTCTCCCGCTGGCGTCGAACTTGACCGGCCCCAGCACCGTCTGCACCGTGGTCTGTGCAGGCAGTTCGATGAGCGTTCTGCTGGTTCAGCGAGCCGGTGGCCTGCACCGCGGCCGCCTCGACCTCGCCCGCCGAGTAGGACTCGGCCACGTCGGCATTGATGTCGGCGGCGGTGCCGCCGTACTTGGCGATGTAGTCCTGCACCATCACGTGGCTGAGCGCGTTCGGGAAGCCGCCGAACCACCCGTTGGGGACCATCGCGCCCACGGCGGCACCGGTCCCGACCGCGCTGAGGAAGCTTGTGCCCTGGTCCGGGCCGGAGGAGGCGATGAAGTACTTGGGGGGTGGGTTCATATGCTGGAGCACCGTCATGAACGCCTGCACCGTGCCGACCGCGATCGAGCCGAGGAAGACGATGTCGGGATGCGTTCTTGCCACCACCTCGGCGGCGGCCTCCAGCCCGCGCGTGCCGATGGTGGCGGAGTAAGGCTTCTTGAAGTTGGCGTAGACCGTCTGCACGCCGTGCTGGCGCAGGTACTTCTCCGCGGTCGTGACCGGCGGGTCGGCGAACGGGTCATCGACGATCGGGTAGGCGGCCCTGGTCGGGTGCCCGGGCTGGGCGGCCAACCACTTGGCGAACGGCATCATCTGCTGCGCCGCTGGCACGTTGGTGGAGAACAGGAAGGGGTCGTTCAGCGCGTAGACCGGCGGCGCGCCGGCCGAGCCGGCCGCGAGGACGTAATGGTAGTGCTCGGTCACCGGGCCGGCGCGCCTGCGAGACGAGCAGGGACGAGAAGGGCGCCAGCGTCAGGTCCACATGGTCCTGGGTGATGAGCTTCCGGTAGTTGGCGGCATCGGTCTTCGGGACACCCGCGTCATTCAGGATGATCAGCTTGACCGGCCGGCCGAGCAGGCCACCGTGGCTGTTCACGTCGCTGGCCCACAGTTCGTAGCCCTTCTTGCAGGCCTGCCCGTCAGTGTCGAATCCCTGGGCGTGCTGCGGCCCGGCCAGCGGCAGTGAGATTCCGACGGTGATCGGCTGGCCGGTGGGGCCGGCCAGCAGGGCGTTGGTGTTGCTGGCACTGCTCAGACCGCACGCGGCAACGGCAGCGCTCGCGGCGGTCATCGCCACGAGCCGGAAAGTCCTGGCGGGGGGGCGCCTCATATGCCTTCCTCTCCTTCCCTGCCAGCGCAACGCGGGTATGACGAAGTGGTGCGCGGAGCGCGCTGGCGCGCTCCGCGCACCACCGGTGCTCAGCCCTGGCCCCAGGGTGGCTTCGGGTTGACGATCGGCACTGAGCCGGACGCACCCGTGGGGAGCACCTGGACGAACTGGGCTCCATGCTGCCACTGGAAGATGAAGTGCGCGGCCACGACGTTCTCGCCGAGGGCGTTGAACTTCGCGGGCCCCTGCACGGTCTGCACCGTCACACCGCTGTGCAGGTACGAGATGACCTTCGGGTTGGACAGGCTCTTGTTCGCGTTGACCGCGGCCGCGAGCGTCTCGCCGACCGAGTACGCCTCGGCCGAGTCGGCGTTGATGTCAGCAGGCGTGCCGCCGTACTTGGCGTTGTAGTCCTTGACGAACTGCTGGCTCAGCGGGTTCTGGAACCCGGCATACCAGCCGTTAGGCACCATGGTGCCGGTGGCGTTCTTGGACCCGCCGATGGCGGACAGGAACGCCGCGCCCTGGTCCGGACCGGCCGAGGCGGCGAGGATCTTCGGGTTGTAGTGCTGCTGCTGGAACGCCTGCATGAGCGACTGGACACCGGGCACGTCGGGCGAGCCGATGACCACCATGTCCGGCTTCAGCCCGGCGATCTGGTCGCCGCCCGCCTTGTAAGCGGGGTTCTCCGCCGGGAAGATCTTGGAGTACACCGTCTTGATGCCGGCCTTCTGCAGGATCGACTGCGCGGTCTGCACCATGGGGACCGCGAACGGGTCGGTCACCATCGGGTAGGCGGCGGTCTTCGGCCGCTCGCTGGACGGCAGCGACGCGACCCACTGGGCGAACGGGACCAGCTGGTCGGCGACCACCGGGCTGACCGCGAACAGGTTCGGCAGCTTCGCCTGGAACACCAGCGGCCCGCCACCGGCGCCCTCGATGAAGGCGTAGTGGCTCCGCGCGGCCACTGGTGCGGCCGAGGCGGTCAGCAGCGTGGAGAACGGCCCGAACACGAACGCCGCGTGGTCGGCGTTGATCAGCTGGTTGTAGTTGGTGGCCACCGTGGCCGGGTCGCTGTTGTCGTTGAGGACCTTCAATGTGACCTTGTGGCCGAGCAGCCCGCCGCTCTTGTTGATGTTCTGCACCCACAGGTTGTAGCCGCGCTGGAACGCCTGGCCGTCGACGGAGAAGTCACCGGTCAGCGAGAGCGATGTACCGATAGTGATGGGGGCCTTGGTGGTGCCGCCACCGCCGCTGCTGCTGCTAGTGCTGCTGCTGCTGCAGGAAGCGAGCGCTATCGCCGCAGAGGCGGCGATAGCCGTGAGAGCCAAGAACCGGGTACCGTGAGGTCTCATCCGGTCCTCCTTCCAGTTCTTCAAATGGCCGGGTGGAAATAGCCAGCCGCCGGTTGGCGCCCCAGTGGGACACCCGTAACCAGGTACCCAAGCCGGTTAGCGGTCGGCCACGGACAGTTGTGCCGGGGGTCACCGTACTGCATTTGCGTTGTTCGTGTCGGCTGGGTCCAGTCCGTCGGAGATATCCGCGTTTTCACTCACCAGGTCCAGGCCGGCATTCGCGGCAGCCAGCTCGAGCAGGGCGGCGAAGTCCTGATCGGCACGCCCGCTGCCGATCAGGGCCTGGATGATCTCGTGGACCAGGGCGGCAACCGGAAGCGACACGTCAGCCTGCCGTGCGGCAGCCAGCCCGAGGTCGAAATCCTTGCGTAGCAGGGCCGCTGTGAAGGTGGGGTGGAAGTCCAGGTTGACGAAGGCAGGTGACTTGTAGCGGGTGAACGCCGAGCCCATCACGCTGTTGTTCAGGCAGGCGAGAAAGGCCTCCCGGCTGATGCCGCTCTTCTGGGCGAGAACTGTAACTTCCGCCAGCGATTGCGTCACCACACCCAGGAAGAGGTTGTGACAAAGCTTTACTATCCTGGCGGTCTCCCCCTCGCCGACATAGGTCGCCCCGGACCCGAGGATGTCGAGATAGGGCTGCGCCGCCTCGAAGGCGTCGCGCGGCCCGGAGACCGCGAGTGTCAGCCGTCCAGCCGCCGCCACCCGGGGGTTGCCCATGACCGGCGCCGCGAGCAGGGCGGTGCCGTGTGCGGCCAGCCGCTCACGCACCTGCTGTGAGGCCTCCACCGAGATCGTCGAGCAGTCCACCACGACCTCTGGTGCGGCACCGCCGGAGATGAGCCCGGCCGGGCCGAGTACCGCATCGAGCAGGTCCTGCGGCGTGCCCACGGTCGCGAACACGATGTCGCGGTCCGCGAGTTCCGCGGCCGAGTTGGCTATCTTCGCGCCGTACGCCGCCAGGGGCTCCGCCTTGGCCTTGGTCCGGTTGTAGACGGCAACATCGCAGTCCGCCGCGAGCAGGCGCCGGGCCAGTTCCGAGCCCATCCGCCCCGTACCGAGCCAGCCAAGGCGGTGCATCGTGCCCTCCCCAGCCATGCACTCTCCTAACAATCGTTTGCAGAATGCAGCCTCGCGGGTAGGCGGCAGTCTGTCAATCCCTGTCCCCAACCTGTTATCTAAAGCACCGGGCTGGTCCGGGCCCCGGCAGAGCCGGGCAGGTCAGGCCGGGGGAACAGTCACAGGGGCCAGCCTAGGACCTCCGCTCACCGGGGCTCAGCCGACTAGCCAAAATCGATCAAGAACACCGAAACCACGCACCGGCGCGCCGGGTGGGATTGCCGGGTTAGCGGGGCGCCGTGGAGCCCCGGACGACCAGTTCGGGCGCGAGGTAGAGCACCTTGACCGGGCCGCCGCCGTCCGAGATCAGCTCGAGCAGCAACTGCGCGGCCTCGGTGCCCACCTGGTAGTGCGGGAACCGGATGGTGGTGAGCGGCGGGCGCAGCCGGTCGATGAACGGCATGTCGTTGAACCCGACCACGGACAGGTCGGCCGGGCAGTTCAGCCCGGCCTCGTCCAGGGCCGCGAAGCAGCCCACCGCCAGCATGTCGTTGGCGGCGGCCACCGCGGTGCACCCGCCACGGTCGAGGAGCATCCGGGTGCAGCGCATGCCCTCTTCGATCGAATAGGCCTTGGCGATCTGGATCAGGCTGGGATCGGCGGCAAGCCCGTGCGCCTCCATGGCCGCGACGAATCCCCGGTACCGGTACAGGCCGGTGGATACCTCCTGCGGCCCGGCGATGTGCGCGATCTGCCGGTGGCCCTGCCCGATCAGGTGCGCCACCGCCATCCGCATGCCGCTCTCGTTGTCCACCGACACCGACGGGAGGCTGTGATCCTGCGCCATCCGGTTGACCAGCACCACGGGCAGGCCGGTGCGGGCCGCCTCGGCGAGCAGCGGGTCGCTCAGGTGCGCGGTGGCCAGCACGATGCCGTCCGCGTGGCGGGCCCTCATCTGCTCGAAAACCAGCCGCTCCCGCTCGCCGTCCCCGTCGGTGTTGCCGATCAGCGCCACGTAGCCCGCCGCGGCGAGCCTGTCCTCCAGGCCGCGCACGATCGGCGGGAACAGCGGGTTGGTCAGGTCCGGGATGATCACGCCCACCGTGTGCGACCGCCGGGTCCGCAGGCTGCGCGCTACCGGGTTGGGGTGGTAGCCGAGCAGCTCGGCGGCCTCAAGGACGCGGCGGGCCGTGTCCTCCTTCACCAGCAGCCGGGTCTCCGGGTTCAGGGCACGGGAGGCCGTGGCAGGGTGCACTCCCGCCCGGGCTGCCACATCCCGGAGCGTCACCGCCTGATCGGTCACGGGCGCCCCCTCAGCTCTGCGCCGGCAGACGACCACGAAAAGTCGCCGCGCCCGGCTTGATCTTAGGGCATATCCCGTGGATCCCCAGCCTGCTGCGCAGGACACACCTTACGCGGCGTACCGGCCCGTGCCGCGTGCCTACCCGGGCACCCCGGCCCGGGGCCTCAGAGGTCCGGGGCGCGGTTCTCGTAGGGGGTGCTCAGCACGATCGTGGTCCTGGTGGAGACGTTGGCCGCCGCCCGGATCTCCGAGAGCAGGTTCTCCAGGGCGACCGGCGAGGCGACCCGCACCTTCAGTATGTAGCTCTCCTCCCCGGCGACGCTGTGGCATGCCTCGATCGCGGACAGGTGAGCGAGCCGGTCGGGCGCGTCGTCGGCGGCAGCGGGGTCGAACGGCTTGATGGAGACGAACGCGGTGAGCGGCAGGCCCGCATCGGCCGGGTTGATCACCGCCGTGTAGCCGCGGATCACGCCGCGGCGCTCCAGCCGGCGCACCCGCTGATGAGTCGCGGAGACCGACAACCCGGTCTGGCGTGCCAGGTCGGTGAAGCTCATCCTGCCGTCATGGGTCAGCAGCAGGAGAATCTTCCGATCGATCTCTTCCACGCGGTCACCGTAACCGTTGTGCCACCCGCGCGCACCCGCATGGTTCCGGGGGCCGCCGCCCGGGCCAGCACGGCCAAGGCCCCGTGACGAAGGAATGGGGCCTTGAGCCATCGGGGGTTCCGGGGGGTCGCTCCCCGGGCCAGCACGCGCGATGGGGCCTGCCGCTTGACGAAGGCACAGGCGCCATCGGCGCCCCGGGGGGTCCGGGGGGTCGCTCCCCCGGGCTAGCACCGTCGGCTACCTAAATCCGGCCAAGGCGGATACGCTCCGGGCAGTAAGCAGACCCGGGCTCAGCGGGCCACGAGGATGGAGAGCGAGCATGGCCGAGATCGTCCTTGACGGGGTGAGCAAGGTCTACTCCGGCGGGGTCAAGGGAGTCAATGACCTCACCCTGGAGATCGGCGACGGGGAGTTCATGGTGCTGGTCGGCCCCTCGGGCTGCGGCAAGTCCACCGCGCTGCGCTCCATCGCGGGCCTGGAGGAGATCACCTCGGGGACCATCTCGATCGGCGGCCGGGTGGTGAACAACCTGCCCCCCAAGGACCGGGACATCGCGATGGTGTTCCAGAACTACGCGCTCTATCCGCACATGACCGTGGAGCAGAACCTGGCGTTCGGCCTCCAGCAGCGCAAGACGCCGAAGGCGGAGATCAACCGCCGGGTCAACGAGGTGGCCCGGATGCTCGGCATCGGCGACTACCTCAAGCGCAAGCCCGCCGCGCTCTCCGGCGGGCAGCGCCAGCGAGTGGCGATGGGCCGGGCGATCGTCCGTGAGCCCCGGGCCTTCCTGATGGACGAGCCGCTGTCCAACCTGGACGCGAAGCTGCGCGTCTCCATGCGCGCGTCGCTGAGCCAGTTGCACGACCGGCTCGCCGTCACCACCGTGTACGTCACGCACGACCAGGTGGAGGCGATGACCCTCGGGCAGCGCGTCTGCGTGCTCAGGGACGGCCAGTTGCAGCAGGTGGACACGCCCCAGGCGCTCTACGACAACCCGGTGAACCTGTTCGTGGCCGGCTTCATGGGGTCGCCGGCGATGAACTTCGTCAACGCCCAGCTTGTCCGCGACGACGGGCCCGCGGTCACCTTCGCCGACCACCGTCTGCCGCTGCCGGCCAGCGTGGTGGCGTCCAAGCAGGGCCTGGACGGCTTCTTCGGCCGCGAGATCATCCTGGGCATCCGGCCCGCGGAGTTCGAGGACGCTTCCCTCGCCGACCCGGACTGGGCGCGGATGCACGTCACCGCGAACGTCACCGAGGAACTGGGCAGCGAGATCCACGTCATCTTCACGCTCGATGCGGCGCCGGTGAACCACCCCAGCATCAGCGACGCGGTGGCGTCCGACGGCGACGCGGACGAGGCGGCGATGGTCCTGGCTGGCGGGAAGTCCCTGTGGACCGCCCGGGTGGCCTCGCGCAGCCATGTCCGGCCTGGCCAGCCCGTCGAGCTGGCGGTGCAAACCGCGAACCTGCAGTTCTTCGACCCGGCCACCGGGCTGGCGATCGGCCACCCGGGCCCGTCCGACGCCTGAGCGGCGCCGCGAAGCGTACGGCTGGTCAGCGCCCGGCAAGCGACCGGGCGATGACCAGCCGCTGGATCTGGTTGGTGCCCTCCACGATCTGCAGGACCTTGGCCTCACGCAGGTAGCGCTCGGCCGGGAAGTCCGCCACGTACCCGTAGCCGCCAAGGACCTGCACCGCGTCGATCGTCACCCGCATCGCGGTGTCGCTGGCCAGCAGCTTGGCCATTGCCGCCTGCCGGCCGAACTCCTGCCCGGCGTCCTTGCGCCTGGCCGCGGCCAGATACAGCGCACGCGACGCCTCGACCGCGGTGGCCATGTCGGCGAGCATGAACGACACGCCCTCGAAGTCGATGATCGGCTTGCCGAACTGGTGCCGTTCGCGGGCGTAGCCGACCGCGAGGTCCAGCGCGGCCTGGGCCAGCCCCGTCGCACAGGCCGCGATGCCGAGCCGCCCGGAGTCGAGCGCGGTGAGCGCGATGGCAAAGCCCCGGCCCTCCTCGCCTAGCAGATGGTCGGCGGGCACCCAGGCGCCGTCGAAGATCATCTGGGCGGTGACCGAGGCACGCATGCCCATCTTGTGCTCGGCCGGTGCCGCGCTGACCCCCTCGGTGGCCGCGGGCACGTGCAGGCAGCTGATCCCCCGGGCCCGGTCCCGTCCTTCCGGCCGCCCGGAGGTACGGGCGAACAGGGTGTAGAAGTCGGCCTGGCCCGCGTGCGAGATCCACGCCTTCACCCCGTCGATCCGGTACCCGTCCGCCTCCCCTTCCCCCTTCACCGGCACCGCCGCAGTGGCCAGGGCCGCCGCGTCGGACCCGCTCTGCGGCTCGGACAGGCAGTAGGCACCGAGCAGTTCGCCGCCGAGCATGTCCGGCAGCCACCGGTCCCGCTGCTCGTCGGTGCCGTAGGCGGCCACCGGCAGGCAGGTCAGCGTGTGCACGCTCACCCCGAGGCCGACCGCGAGCCATGCCCGGGCCAGTTCCTCGACCACCTGCAGGTAGACCTCGTAGGGCTGGCCGCCGCCGCCCCAGCGCTCGGCGTAGGGCAGCCCGAGCAGACCGGAACGGCCCAGGACGCGGAACACCTCGCGCGGGAACACCGCGTCCCGCTCGCCGGCCTCGGCCCGCGGGCGGACCTCCTTGTCCGCAAGCTCGCGGGTGAGATCCAGTAACTCGCGCATCACGCACCCACCACGACGAGATCCCGGCTGGCGTTGTTCAGCCGCTGGTATCCGTTGGCCGTGCAGACCACGATGTCCTCGATCCGGGCGCCGTGCGGCCCGGGGTAGATGCCCGGTTCCACAGAGAACGCCATCCCCGGCTCAAGCTCCTCGGTGTTGCCCGCCACGATGTACGGGTCCTCATGGGTCTCCAGGCCGATGCCGTGACCGGTCCGGTGGGTGAAGTGCTCACCGTGGCCCGCCGCCGCGATCGCGTCCCGCGCCACGGCGTCCACCGCCTGCGCCGGGATTCCCGGCCGGACCGCCGCGCACGCCGCCTCCTGCGCCTCGCGCAGCACCTCGTAGTAGCTGGCCATGTCCGGCGGCACCGCGCCGATCGCGTAGGTGCGGGTGCAGTCCGAGCAGTAGCCGCTGGGCATGGTGCCGCCGATGTCCACCACGACCGCGTCTCCCTCGCGCAGCACGCGGCCAGTGGGCTCATGGTGGGGTTTGGCCGCGTTCGGGCCGGACCCGACGATGACGAAGTCGATCCGGGCGTGGCCGGCTGCCGCGATGGCACTGGCGATGTCGGCCGCGGCCTCCCGCTCGGTCCGCCCAGGGCGCAGCCACTGCGGCACCGAAGCGTGCACGCGGTCGATGGCCGCGCCGGCCTCCGCTAGCGCCGCGACCTCGGCGGGCGTCTTGCGGATCCGCAGCGCCCGCAGCGCCGAGGCGGCCAGGGCCTGGCGCGCGCCGGGCATGGCGTCACGGAACCGGAGCACCATCATGGCCCACATCTGGCCCGCCAGGCCCACCGTGGCGGGGCTGCCGAGCCGCTGGGCGACCGCCTGGTAGGGGTCGTCGGTCTCGTCCCACACCACGAGATCCAGGTCCATCCCGCTCACCGGGGACGCCTTGGCCGAGGCCAGTTCCAGCCGGGGCACCACCAGGAAGGCGGGGCCCGCCGCGGGCACCGCGAGGCAGGTGAGCCGCTCGGACTGGTGCGTGTCATAGCCGGTCAGGTAGCGCAGGTCGGGCCCGGGAGTGAGCAGCAGCGCGTCAAGCCCGGCCCGGGCCGCGGCCTCGGCGGCCCGCTCCAGCCGGCTCGCCGGGTACAGGTCCGCCGTCGTGTACCCCCCGCCCATCGCCCCTTCAGACTTCACGGCCGCTACCTGTGTCGTTGCCGCCTGTGCTGACATGTCTCGCCCCTCGCCGTCCGCGGCCGCCCAACCAGGTCATCTAATCACGCGCCCGCCCGGCCGGAGACGGCCGTAGGCGAGCGGGGGTTCCGGGGTACGCCCCCCCGGGCTAACCGGGCCGGCCAGACGGCCCTGGAGACTTGCCGTCCCGATCTAGACAGGAGCGCCCCGCGTGCCTCACGCTTAGTAGACTCAGGCTCACGGATGCGGACGGCGATGGCATCTTCCGAGATCGTTGCTCCTCCGGCTCACCCCGAGTCGCTCGCTGAGCCCGCACGTGCCGCCGGTCCCCGAAAGCCGTCCGGAGGCAGCGCACGGATGAGGAAACCCGTAACCCGGATGCCCCCTTATCAGAGTGACGCGGCCCACGCCGATACCGCCGACTCGGTCAGGCTGGCCGCCGAACTGGCCGCCGAAAGGCACGTCACGCTGGAACTGCAGCGGGCGATCCTGCCGTTGCACGAGGGGCCCTTCGATCTTCCCGGGCTGCGTGCCGTGGTCCGGTACCTGCCCGCCTCCCAGGACAGCCGGGTGGGCGGCGACTGGTACATCACCGCCGAGATGCCTGGCGGGCACGTGCTCCTGGCGATCGGCGACGTCGGCGGGCACGGCCTGGCCGCGGCCGCGGGAATGGCCAGGCTGCGCGGTGCGCTGGCGGGACTGGCGATCACCGGCGCACCACCGGAACGGCTCGTCGGCTGGCTCAACGACCTGGTCCACCATGTCGGCCCTGAGCACACCGCCTCGGTGATCGCCGGCTACTTCGACCCGCCCACCCGGGTGCTGACCTGGGCGCAGGCCGGGCATCCACCTCCGGTGCTCGTCCGCGGCCAGCATGCGACCGCGCTGCGGTCACCCGCGGGCATCCTGCTCGGCGCGGCCAGGTCCGGTTACGACGCCGCGTCGCTGGAACTGCGCCGGGGCGACCTGCTCCTGCTCTACAGCGACGGCCTCATCGAGCGCAGGCACCGGTCCCTGGACGACGGCCTGGCCGCGCTCACCGCCGCCGCCGCGGGCATCACCGACCCAGAGAACATGATCTCCGCCGTCCTCGACACGCTCGGCTCCACCGACACCGAGGACGACACGTGCCTGGTGGCCCTGTACGTGTACTGAGCCGACGGGCCCGGGCAGGCGGGCGGATCGTAAAGCAGCGAAGTTCTTTCAGTCCCCGGACAGTGCCGCGACCGCGCGCCGCAGCGACGAGCCGAGGCCGAAGCGGGTGTCCAAGTCCGCCAGCGCGCCCGGGTCCACGGGGCGGACCGGCAGGCCGCCGTCCACCTCCGGCACCGGCGCGTCCGTTGGCGACCCGCACGACCGCGGGCGCGACCGCCAGATAGTCCCGTGCCGCCTCCAGCTTCGCCCTGGCCCCGGCCGGGAAGCCGCCGTGGCCCTTGTCGATGGCGTCGCAGATCGCCTCGACAGACCCGAACGCCCGGATCAGCGTGGCCGCTGTCTTGTCCCCCACGCCCGCGACTCCCGGCAGGCCGTCGCTGGGGTCACCGCGCAGCGTCGCGTAGTCGGCGTAGGCGCGCCCGGGGATCTGGTAGCGGGCCGTGATCGCCGCTTCGTCCACGATGTCCAGCCGGGTCAGGCCGCGCGCGGTGTAGATCACCCGGGCCGGCTTGGCGTCGTCCACCAACTGGAACAGGTCACGGTCCCCGGTGACGATCTCGACCGGGCCGGGCGAGTGGGCGGTGAACGTGCCGATCACGTCGTCCGCCTCGTAACCGGGTGCGCCGGCCAGCGCCACCCCGGCGGCGGTGAGGACCTGCTCGATGACCGGCACCTGCGCGGCGAGCGCCGGCGGGACCTCCTCCTGCTCACCGTCGGCACTGGCTCGGTGCGCCTTGTAGGACGGCAACGCCGCCACCCGGAAGGCCGGCCGCCAGTCCGCGTCCAGGCAGGCCACGAGCCGCTCCGGGTGCCGGGCCCGGACCAGCCGGGTGACCATGTCGAGCAGCCCCCTGATGGCGTTCACCGGGGTGCCGTCGGGCGCGGCCACGGTCTCCGGCACGCCATAGAACGCACGGAAGTACAGCGAGGCGGTGTCGAGCAGCATCAGCGAGCCCACCTGCGCCATCCTGCCAGGCAGTGCCGGACACCGGCTGCCGCAACCTGCCGCCTTTACCAAGGATGATCATGGAATTGTTTCTGGGTGCTGCCGTGGCGCCGGGAAATGCCGGACCGAGCACTATTATCGAACAAAATTTCGATGAGCCATCTCGCCACCGGGCGGAGCCGTCGGCAGGCGCTCGCCGCTGACGCTGAGCTGCGCGACGTCACCCGAACATAGAATTGCCGCCGCTTCGGGCGGCAGACGAGCTGTTGCATGCGGAACCTGAGACCGAGAACGGCGGTCGCGTGGGTGATCCCGGCTCCTGGGCTCGGTCTGACCGAGCCAGCCTTGACGTGGAGGCCGCCCTGATCGCGGCACGGAATGCCGGGCAAATCCTGGCCGGCAGGGAACGCCGAGCCAACCACGATGCCGACCGAAGCAGCGATGACTTGATGCGCCGCCGGGAGGCCATGCCGAAGAGGAAGCCGCGGCGCGGCGCAGTGCGGTCCGCCAGGACCCGGCACCCAGCCGCCACACGATGTCGCCCGAGCGCGACGAACTCGGACTGGAGACATGGCTGTGACTGGAACTACCGTGAGCCCTGTGGACGCTGGCCCAGCCGACGACATGGCCCCGTCGCGGGGAACCGCGATAGTGCGGCCACTACGTCACGTCCGCGCCGTCCGGGATCGCTGCTTACAACGGTTCACCGACCCCACGCAGATCGCCGCATCGCGAGCAGCCCGCGCGTGGGCATGGGCCCCGGGAGAAACCGCCACCGCTCCGGTAACCGGCCGCGAAACTCCCACTCCGCCCAGCCGGGGCGAGATCGAAGCCGAGATCATCCCAACAATGAGGAAGATCCTCACCGCCGCCGCGATCAGCGCCGCCCTGCAGGGCGGCACCGTGGCCACCGGGGCGCCGGTGTACACGGTCGGCCCGGACAGCCTGTTCTACTCCGGCGCAGCCTGGTACCCGGCTGGCTGATCCACCGCGGCGGGGTTGCACCAGGGCACCCCCCTAAGCCCCCCGGCCACCCGGCCGGGGCCGACAGGAAAGGACCGCACATGAACCGACGACTGAGGGTAGCCACCGCGGTGGCCGGGCTCGGCACCGCCGGGCTGCTGACGTTCGGGGCTGCCGTCCCCGCTGCGGCAGCGCCGCAGCACCCCGGCCACGCTGCTGTGGCCTCGCACCGCGCCTGCACGTGGACCACCGACTACTCGGTGAACAACGGTCCGCCTGGCACCGCTGCGGTCTGGTTCAACTCGATCAGCCCGGCCGGGTGTGAGGAGTACCGGGTCAACATCACGTCGCAGAACCTGGACTGCTTCTCCGGCGGGACGCCCACGAACTGCCGCTACACCAGCGGATGGATCAAGAACACTGGCATCCAGTCAGCCATCAGCACGTGCGCACTTTCATCGGACTGTGGATCGCTGCTGGCGGCCTGGGAGGACCGGAGGCCCACCGGATCGAGCACGCACCAGTGCCGTCGCATCTTCAACGCGGGGCCTCCCGGCGCGTGGCGGGACAACTGCACAGCTGACTGACCACTAGAAAATGCGGGGGACGGACCGGGCGCTTTCGGTTTACGCGGCCCGCCCCCGCCGGGAGGTTCATCCTGGCACATCAGACGGCGGGTCCGGGTCATCACCCGCGGGCGTGCCGGTCCAATCGCGGATCATCGCGCGCATCGCGTCAGTGTTCGACGGGCCCTCGGCTCGCGCCTTGGCCAGGAACGCTTCCCATGGCGGCCGACGAGAGGCGCCTGCGTGGCGTGGCTGGCCGGGCGTGGCGGCAGGCCAGCCCGCCGCTGCATGCGCGACATCGTGGACGCGATCCGCCACCACACCCATAACGGCCCGGTGTGGCGGCACTGCCCGCCGGCTTCCCGCCCGCGGGGACGGTCTGCTGGTGGGCGAGTAAGTAGCACCCGGGAGGTCGTCGTGACGTTCGGGAAATGTCTGGGCCGACTGCTATTATCGAACTAAATTTCGATAGAATTTGACGGCGAGGGAGGTGCGGGGCATGTGCGATGGCGCAGGCCAGCCGGTCAGCGTCGGCGACGCACTTGGCATGCTCGATTGCGCCCTGAGCTACTACCGCAGCGACGACGCGGGCGAGGGCAGGTACGCACCCTGCCTGGCCGCGCTGCGCGAGCGGCTGCCCGCCGGAGGTGCCGTGCTCGACCTGGGCTGCGGCTGCGGGGTGCCCGTCGCCCGGTCGCTGGCCGCAGCCGGGTACCAGGTGACCGGCGTGGACCGGTACCGAGGACAACTGGCTCGGCGGCCCGGCCACGATGTGGTGGAGCCACGCCGATGCGGCCACCTATCGCGCCTGGCTGGGTGACGCGGGCCTGGAGGTCACCGAGCAGGACTTCGTCCCTGAGGGCGACGGCGGGCAAGCCCTGTTCTGGGCGCGCCGCCCGCATCAGGCACTGGAGTAGACGCGCTCCGGTGTCATCAGCACGGCGGTGCGCCGCTCGTTCGCCATCGCCGTGTCGTAGGCGTCCCAGTCGTCGTGGGTCCCGCCAGCGGCGGTGAACACCGCCCGCAACAGCAGCCGCAGGCCCTCGCCGTCCACGCCGGGCACGGGGTCGTCGGGGCCGCAGAGCTGCACCGGGCCCTCGGCGGCCGCCCACTGCCACCCGGAGCGCAGCACCACCGTGACGCGCGGCGTGGCGCGCAGGTAGCCCAGCCTGCGGGCGTCGCCCCGGCTGACGAAGGCGACGGCCTGCTCCCCGGTGACCGGGTGGCGGAGCACCCCGGCGTTTACCACCGAGGAGCTGATGGTCGAGTCGGGGCGCAGCACGGATACCACGGCCAGGCCGCGGTCCCCGCCCACGAGAGCGGCGAAGTCTGCCAGGTCGGTCATGCCGGGAGCGTACCGTGCGTGGCGTCGGCGCCCGGCAGGTCCTCGACCGAGGAGTAGGTCACCACGCCATGGCCCAGCGCATCGACGGCCTTGAGCGCGGTCGACCGCAGCGGGGTGTCCCGGCCCGCCGCGACCGCCACCTGCCCGAGCAGGTCCATGAGCTGCTTGACCGCCCGGACGAAGTCGCCAGGGGTCAGATCCGGCCCGAGCACGTCCTCCAGCGGCTTGCCACGGGCCCAGGCGTGCGCCGCCCACGCGAACCCCGGGTCCGGCTCGCGCAGGAACGACAGCCGGTTCTCGGTCTCGATCTCGTCGAGTTCACCCCACACCGCCACCGTGGCCTCGAGCACCTGGCGAACCGGGCCGCCGGGCAGCCGCACCGGCGTGGCGGCATCGGCCGTGCGGGACTCGAACGTGAGTGCCGACACGCAGGCCGCGAGCTCGGCCGGGCTCAGCCCGTCCCATAGGCCGCGGCGCAGGCATTCCGCCGCGAGCAGGTCCAGTTCTGTGTACAGGCAGGCGAGCCGCCTGCCCGCGTCGGTCACCTTGTTGCCGTCGGTATAGCCGAGGCGGGAGAGCACGGCGCAGACCCGCTGGAAGGTGCGGGCGATGACGTGGGACCGGCCGGCCACCGTGGTTTCCAGCCGCTGCACCTCGCGTTCCAGCCGGGCCTGGCGCTCGGCGTGGCGGGCGTGCTCGTCCCGGTCGGGGCAGTCGTGGCAAGGGTGGGCGCGGACCCGGCGGCGCAGCGCGGCGATCTCCCCCTGGGCCACCGGCTGGGCCTCCGGCTTGCGGCGCGGCGGCTCCTTGTCCCGGCCGGCCAGCTTGGTCAGCACGCTGGCGGCCAGGTCCCTGCGGTGCTTGGGTGACCGGGCGCTGAACCAGTTCGGTATCCGGATCCGGTCGATGGGCTCGACCGGGACCGGGAAGTCGGCCGTGGAAAGCCGCCTGACCTGGCGGCCAGCGGTCAGCACCAGCGGCACTGGGAGGCTACCGCGGCCGGGAGCTGGCACCCCGGGGTCGAGCACCACCGCCATGCCCGCGCGGCGGCCGCCCGGCACCTTGATGATGTCGCCGCGGCGCAACTGGCTGAGCGAGGAGACCGCCTCGGCCCGCTGGGCCGCGCCGCGCTGCCTGGCCGCGTCCCCCTCCAGCTCGGACAGGTTCCGGCGGAGCCGGAAGTACTCGGCGAAGTCGCCGCGGTCGCAGGTTACCGCCAGCTTTTCCAGCTCCTGCCGGCCGCGCTGCGCCGAGCGGGCCACGTCCGCGACCGCCCGGTCGGCCTGGAACTGGGCGAACGACGACTCCAGGATCGCCGCCGCCCGCTCAAGACCGGCCTGCCCGACCAGGTTCACCGCCATGTTGTAGGAGGGCCGGAAGCTGGAGTTGAGGGGGTAGGTGCGGGTCCCGGCCAGGCCGGCCAGCGCCGCCGGTTCCAGGCCCGGCTGCCACAGCACCACGGCGTGCCCCTCCACGTCGATGCCGCGGCGCCCGGCGCGGCCGGTGAGCTGGGTGTACTCGCCCGGCGTCAGCGCCGCGTGCGCCTCGCCGTTCCACTTGTCCAGCCGCTCGATGACCACGGTCCTGGCCGGCATGTTGATGCCGAGTGCGAGCGTCTCGGTGGCGTACACGACCCGCACAAGGCCCGCCTCGAACAGTTCCTCCACCACCTCCTTGAAGGTGGGCAGCAGCCCCGCGTGGTGGGCGGCGATGCCACGCTGCAGGCCGGCCAGCCACTCCGCGTAGCCGAGCACCGCCAGGTCCGCATCGGGCAGTTCCGCGGTGCGGCGCCGCGCTACCTCGGTGATGATCTCCGCCTCTTCCGGCGTGGTCAGCCGCAGCCCGGCGTCCAGGCACTGGCGCACCGCGGCGTCGCAGGCGGCCCTGGAGAAGATGAACGTGATGGCCGGCAGCAGCCCGGCAGTGTCCAGCCGCTCGATGATCAGCGGCCGGCTCGGCGGCCTGGGCCGGGACGGCCGGCGGCCGCCCCGCACCGGGCGGCCCGGACTCCGGCGCTGGGCCTGCTCCTCCCGCCGCGACAGCCGCAGCAGTTCCGGGTTGACCTGCGGAGAGTCCTGGTGGCCCGGGCCACGCCCGTTCGGCGACACGAACAGGTCGTAGAGGTGGCCGTCGGCCAGGACGTGCTGCCAGAGCGGCACCGGCCGGTGCTCGTCGACGATCACCGTGGTCCCGCCGCGGACCTGGGTCAGCCACTCACCGAACTCCTCGGCGTTGCTCACCGTGGCGGACAGCGCGACGACCCGGACCGAATCCGGCAGGTGGATGATCACCTCTTCCCACACCGCGCCGCGGAACCGGTCGGCCAGGTAGTGCACCTCGTCGAGCACCACGTAACCCAGCCCGTCCAGGGTGACCGAGCCGCCGTAGAGCATGTTGCGCAGCACCTCGGTGGTCATCACCACGACCGGCGCCTCGCCGTTGATGCTGTTGTCGCCGGTGAGCAGGCCCACCCGGTCCGGGCCGTAGCGCCGCACCAGGTCGCCGAACTTCTGGTTGGACAGCGCCTTGATCGGCGTGGTGTAGAAGCACTTGCGCCCCGCGGCCAGTGCCAGGTGCACGGCGAACTCCCCGACCACGGTCTTGCCGGACCCGGTCGGAGCGGCCACAAGCACTCCGTGGCCCTCGTTCAGAGCCAGGCACGCCCGGCGCTGGTAGTCGTCGAAGGTGAAGTCGTACAGCGCCTGGAACCCGGCCAGAGCGGGACCGTCCTGCGCCCGCCGCCGCCGGGATTCGGCATACCGCTCCGCAGGGCTCGCGTGGGTGGACACGCGCTCCAGCCTAGGCGACGCCTCCCGCGCGCCTCGCGGGCTAGGTGCGCGAGTCGGTGTCCTCGCTGACCTCGGTAAGGCCCTCAGACGCCAGCAGCGCAGCCTCACGGCGCGCCCGGCGGCGGTCGTTCAGCCAGACGAACAACTCGGCAAGCTCCACCAGGATGACGCAGGGGATGGCCAGCAGCAGCATCGAGAACGGGTCCGGGCTCGGGGTCGCCGCACCGGCGAACACGAACACCAGGAAGATCATCACCCGCCGGTGCTTACGGATGAACGCGTGGCTGACCACCCCGGCCATGTTGAGGATGACCAGGACCAGCGGCAGCTCAAAGGCGAGCCCGAAGATGAACAGCATCGCCATCGTGTACCCGAAATAGGTATCGATGGTGATCAGCGGCCGAACCCCCTCCGGGGTGAGCCCGAGCAGGAACCGCAGGCCCCGGCTCATCGCCAGGTACGCGAAAAAGCCGCCGAGCGCAAACAGCGGTACTGCCGCGCCCACGAACGCGAACGTCCAGCGCTTCTCGCGGCGGTAGAGCCCCGGCGCGATGAACGCCCACAGCTGGTAGAACCAGATCGGGGACGACACAATCAGGCCAACCACGAAGGCGACCTTCAGCTTCACGAAGAACGGGTCGAAGATGCCGTTGACGACGAGTGGGTGCGAGTCCGGGCCCTTACACCCCGTCGTGCCCTGAATCGTGATCCTGCAGAACGGGCCGATGATGAAGTTGAAGGCCTGCGTGTAGAAGAGCCAGCCCACCACCATGCCGAGGATGAGGCCGAGCACGGCCTTGATCAGCCGGTTGCGCAGCTCCCGGAGGTGCTCCATGAGCGGCATCCGGGCGTAGGGATCACGCCCTGGCCTGCCCGGGCGCGGAGCACCGGAGCCGCGCCCCGGTGCGGGCGCGGCTGTGTCCGGCGGCGAGCTCATATGTCAGGCCCGAAGGTCAGCTGGGCTGGTTGGTGTGCTGCGTCTCCGGCAGCGTCGCGCCGGGCTGGGTGCCGGGGGCCGGCTGGGCCACGGTCGGCTGCGGGGCCATCTGCTGCTGCAGGGCATCCATCTGCTGCTTCAGGGCGGCCATCTGCTCCTGGGTCGCCTGCGGCGGCGCCGCCTGCTGCGGGGCTACCTGCGGCTGCGGAGCGGCGACCTGCTGCGGCGCTGACACCGGGACCTCGGCCGTGGCCGAGTCCTCCTCGTGCATCTTCGCCGATTCCTTCTTGAAGATCCGCATGGCCTCGCCCATCGACTTGGCAGCCTTGGGCAGCTTCGCGGAACCGAAGAGCACGACCAGTACCACCAGGATGATGAGCAAATGCGTCGGGCTGTCGAAGAGTCCCATAGTCCCTTTTATTCCTTCTCAGCGAGGAGCCTGCCCCCCGCACCATGGGGAGTCCCGTCAGGCACATGGTACGCCCAGACCGGAATTAACTCACCCCTGTGCGCCTTCCGGGCTGACGGCGGGTACACCCGGGCCGGCCGCCGCCGCATCCGTGCTGGCAGCGGGTGCATCCGGGTCGGCCGCGGCCGCATCTGTGCTGGCCACGGGCGCGTCCGTACTGTAAGCGGCCAGCGCCGCCGCGGCGTCGGCGCGGACCGCCGCAGCGAGCGCGGGCGGCTCCAGCACCCGCCCGTCTTCGCCCAGGCCGAGCGCCAGCCGGCGCGCCCAGGCCGCGTCCGGGGTGCGCAGCGTCACCTTGAGCCGGCCGTCACCCAACTCGGTCACGTCCTCACACGGGTAGTACTCGGCCACCCAGCGGCCGCGCGGGGTGAGCTCGAGCACCACGCGCATGTCGCTGGGTGAGGGCCGGAACAGTCCCTGGTCCACGTCCACCGGCTCCGCCTGGTGCGGCACCTCCGCCGCCACCGCGAGCACCTCGATCCGCAGCACCCGGTCCAGCCGGAAAATCCGGACCGCCTCCGCCCGGCGGCACCAGCCCTCCAGGTAGGTGCGGCCCTCCACGACGAGCAGCCGCATCGGGTCCACGTCCCGCTCGGTGGCCTCGTCCCGGCCAGGCACGTAGTACGACATGTGCAGCCGGCGCCCGCTGTCCAGGGCCTCGCGGACCCGGGCCAGGACGCTCCGCTCGGCGTGCTGGTCGACCTCCACCGCCACCTGCGCGCTTGGTGCCCCGGCCTCCCCCGCCGCCGCCTCCAGCTTCGCGATGGTACGGCTGAGCGCGGATCCCTCCGCCAGGTCCGGCACCGAGGTCAGCTCGCCGACCTCGGCCAGCATCCGCAGCGCCACCAGTAGCGCGCTCGCCTCGTCCACGCCGAGCCGCAGCGGCCGGTCCACCGGCTCGGCCTGGCTGATCACGATCTCGCCGCCCTCGTAGGACAGGTCGATCGGGCAGTACGGGTCGGGGGTCCGCAGCTCCACGCACCACAGCATGTTCAGGTCGTCGGTCAGTTCCCGCTCGCTGACGCCGAACGCGGCCGCGGTCTCGGCCAGCCCGACCACCTTCCGGCTGATCACATAGGGCACCAGGGCGAGCAGCCGCTGCAGCCGGTCAGAACTGGTGCCAGGGCTACCGTGCTCGGCCGCTCTTGCCGACGTCATGCCAGCGCTCCCTTGAGCCGGGTGATGACCGCGTCCCGCAGGTCGGCGGGCTCGCGGACGATCACGTCAGGGCCGAACGAGGCGAGGTGCTCGGAGAACCAGGCCACCTCGGCGAACGGCGTGTCCACCTCGTCCCAGCCGTCGGTGCCGGCCACCTCCCTGGTGGCCTGGCGCCGGATGCCGAGCCCCGCCCCCGCCCGCACGCTCAGCGCCGCGGTCCGCGGCGCCACGGGCCGGTCGTCCCAGGACTTGACCAGCTCCCGCACGTCGGCATCGGCCGGCACGGTCACAGAGCCGGGCGGCCCGCTGAAGTTCACCCCGCCCTCGATTCTGCTCAGCCGGAACGCCCGCACCGCCTGCCTGGCCCGGTCATGCCCGGCCACGTACCACCGGCCGTGCCGGTTCACCACGCCCCAGGGCTCCAGTTCGCGCTGCTGCGCCTCGCTGCGGCCCGCCGCGCGGTACCGGAAGGTGACCGGCCGCCGGTCCCGCAGGGCCTCCCACAGCGGCGCGAACGCGGCCTCGCCGGCCTGCAGCCGCGGCTCGATTCCCGGCTGGGCGGTCTCCTCGGCCTCCACCCCGGCCGCGCGCAGTTTAAGCAGCGCACCGGCCGCGGCGCCGGCCAGCTCGGCCCGGTGCCAGACCCGGGCCGCGACGGCGAGCACCGCCGCCTCGTCCGGCTCCAGCCTGATGTCGGGCAGTTCGTAGGCCTGCCGGGGAATCCGGTAGCCGACCTCGTCGTCGAGCGTCGCGTTGCTGCCCATGTCGAGCGGGATGCCCAGCTCGCGCAGCTCCTCCTTGTCCCGCTCGAACATCCGCTTGAACGCGTCGAAGGACTCCGGGTAACCGGGCACCGCGGCGCGGATCTGGGTCGCGGTCAGGTAGCGCTGGCTGGACAGCAGGCAGACCACCAGGCTGAGCAGCCGCTCGGTCTTCCGCCGTGACATCGCCGCCCTCTCCCGCACGCTTGGCAGGTAGCCATTGTCCCCCGCCTGCCCGGCGCACGCCGAAGGTTATGGTGACCAGGCAAGGCGCCGATGCCGGCCAGGTTACCCTGCCGGAGTGATTCGTTGGCGAAGCGCCGTGGTGGCGCAGGTGCGGCGGGAATGGCCGGGCGCGGTCGAGCTGGAAGTCACCACAGGCGACGGGCCGCTGCGGGCGCTCGCCTACCCGGCGCTGACCGGCCGGCCGCAGGCTGGCGATCGGGTTTTGCTGAACGCAACGGCCCTCGAACTGGGGCTCGGCACCGGCGGGTACGCCCTGGTGATCGCCATGCCTGACCGCCTCCCTGAGGACCCGCCAGGACCGGGCCATCTCGTGAAAGCCCGGTACACGCCGCTGCAGGCCTGCGTCCTGGGGGCCGACGAGCAGGGATCGCCGCACCACGAGGTGCTCCGCGATGCCGACGACCTGGCCGGGATGCCGGTCGTCGTGGCCGATCTCCATTCCGCACTGCCGGCCATCCTCGCCGGGCTGCGCGAGGCGGGCCCGCGGGCCGCCGCGTACGTGATGCTGGACGGTGGCGCGCTGCCCGCCTGGTTCTCCCGTGCCGCGGCGGGGCTGCGCGAGGCCGGGTGGCTCGCGGGCACGATCAGCACGGGCCAGTCGTTCGGCGGCGACCTGGAGACGGTCACCGTGCACACCGGCCTGCTGGCGGCGCGGCACGTGCTGGGCGCCGAGGTGGCCGTGGTGACGCAGGGGCCGGGGAACCTGGGCACCGGCACCCGCTGGGGGTTCTCCGGCGTGGCCTGCGGCGAGGCGGTGAACGCGGCCGCGGTGCTTGGCGGCCGGCCCGTGGCGTCGCTGCGGATCAGCGAGGCCGACCCCAGGCAGCGCCACCGCGGCATCTCACACCACAGCCTCACCGCCTACGGCCGGGTGGCCCTGGCCAGTGCCGACGTCGTGGTGCCCGCGCTCGACGGCGATCTCGGCGCGCAGGTCGCCGCCCAGGCACAGCAACTGGCCACGCGGCACCGCCTGGTCAGCGTGGCGACCGGCGGGCTGCTCGAGGCCCTGGCGGCATGCCCGGTCCCGCTCGCCACGATGGGCCGCGGCCTGGCCGAGGACAGCGCCTACTTCCTGGCCGCGGCCGCGGCCGGACGCCACGCCGCATCGCTGCTGCCCTGAGCTGCCCCGCCGGGTCGCCCCCCGGGCTAACAGGGCCAAGGCCCCGTGACGAAGGAACGGGGCCTTGAGCCAGCGGGGGTTCCAGGGGGTCGCCCCCCGGGCTAACAGGGCCAAGGCCCCCGCGACGAAGTCGCAGGGGCCACAGGCCAGCGGGGGGCTCCGGGGGGTCGCTCCCCCGGGCTAACAGGGCCAAGGCCCCCGCGACGAAGTCGCAGGGGCCACAAGCCACCGGGGGTTCCAGGGGGTCGCCCCCCTGGGCTAGCGACTAGCCTTGCGCCGCGCCGAAGGCGCCCAGGATGTCCACTACGAAGACCAGGGTGTCGGTCCCCTTGATGTGCGCCTGCGGGCTGCCGGTCTTGCCGTAGCCGTCGGCGGGCGGGATCACCAGCATCACCCGGCTGCCCACGGTCTGGCCGACCAGGCCCTTGTCCCAGCCCAGGATCACCTGGCTGGGGCTGGCGCCGATGGTGAAGCCGAACGGCTGGCTCCGCTTCCAGGACGAGTCGAACACGGAACCGTTGCGCCAGATCGCGCCGACGTACTGGACCACGACCGTGTCACCCTCGGCCACCGTCGGGCCGGTGCCCTTGATCAGGATCTGGGTGGTCAGGTTCTTCGGCGGGTTGCCCTTGGGCATCGTGATCGTAGGCGCGGTCCCCGCGGCCCCGGCGGCTCCGGCGGCCGCGGTCACCGTGGGCAGCGAGCCGCCGCCGTGGGACACCGGCCGCCCGGCAGCGGCCGCGGTGCCGGAGAAGTCCTTGATCATGTCAACGACGAACACCAGCGTGTCCGTGCCCTTGATGCCGGCCTGCGAGTCGCCGCTGGTGCCGAAGCCCTCCTTGGGCGGGATGACGGCCAGCACCCGGCTGCCCATCTTCTGCCCGATCAGGGCGGTCTCCAGGCCGGGCAGCAGCGTGCCGGAGAACAGTGTCGGCTTGCCGCCGGCCTTGAACGTGCTCTGGAGCAGCTTGTGCGAGGTGCCGCTCCACAGGTAGATGGCGTAGTTGCCGACGAACGCGTCGGTCTTGGCGAGCGCCGGCCCACTGCCGTGCACCAGCGTCTTCACGGCGAGCTTGCTGGCGGCCTTCTGCGCCGGGATGGTCACGTCCGGGGTCTTGCCGAAGGTACCGCTCACGGTCACGGCCGAGCCGGCCGAGGAGTTCGAGGAGGAGCTGCCGCATCCAGCCAGCACCCCGACGGCCAGCAAAGGAAGGGCGGATAGTACCGCGATACGTCGCATGGGAAGAAAACCTTGTCGTCGTCAGCTGAGTCGTCATCGGCGGAAGCCCCGCCAGCCTACCGGCTGAGCGGCCCCGACGGCCCCGGACCGGTTCCGGGCCCGTCACGGCCCGCAACTACGGCCGCACCTACGCTACCGCCCCTGGCTGACCGGTCGCGCCCGGCCGGCTTTACCTGCCGGTGGTGAGTTCACATGCCGGCGATGAGCTTCTCCACCCGCTCGTCGGTGGACCGGAACGGGTCCTTGCACAGCACCGTCCGCTGGGCCTGGTCGTTCAGCTTGAGGTGCACCCAGTCCACGGTGAAGTCGCGCCGCCGCTCCTGCGCGCGGCGGATGAACTCGCCCCTCAGCCGCGCCCTGGTGGTCTGCGGCGGCACCGACTTCGCCTCGAAGATGTCGATGTCCCTGGCGGTGCGGGCCACCGCACCGCGCCGCTGCAGCAGGTAGTAGAGCCCGCGGCCGCGGTGCACGTCGTGGTAGGCGAGGTCGAGCTGCGCCACCCGCGCCGAGGACAGCGGCAGGTCGTGCTTGGCCCGGTAGCGCTCGATGAGCTGGAACTTGGTCACCCAGTCGATCTCACGGGCGACGTCGTCGAGGTTGCCGCTGTCGACCGCGTCCAGCGTCCGTTCCCACAGGTCCAGCACCCGCCGGGCGCTCTCGTCGGCGCCGCGCCGGTCGGTGAAGTCGCGCGCCTTGGACAGGTACTCCCGCTGGATGTCCAGCGCGCAGGCCTCCCGGCCGTTGGCCAGCCGCACCCGGCGCTGCCCGGTCATGTCGTGGCTGACATCCCTGATCGCCCTGATCGGGTTCTCCAGGCTCAGGTCGCGCATGACCGTGCCCGCCTCGATCATGCGCAGCACCAGGTCGGTGGCGCCCACCTTGAGCAGCGTGGTGGTCTCGCTCATGTTCGAGTCGCCCACGATGACGTGCAGCCGCCGGAACCGCTCGGCGTCGGCGTGTGGCTCGTCGCGGGTGTTGATGATGGGCCGGGACCGGGTCGTGGCCGACGACACGCCCTCCCAGATGTGCTCGGCCCGCTGGCTGACGCAGTACACCGCGCCGCGCGGGGTCTGCAGCACCTTCCCCGCGCCGCAGATGACCTGGCGGGTGACAAGGAACGGGATCAGGATGTCGGCGAGGCGGCCGAACTCGCCGTGCCGTCCCACGAGGTAGTTCTCGTGGCAGCCGTAGGAGTTGCCCGCGGAGTCGGTGTTGTTCTTGAACAGGTAGATGTCGCCCGCGATGCCCTCTTCGTGCAGCCGCCGGTCGGCGTCGACAAGCAGGCCCTCCAGGATCCGCTCGCCGGCCTTGTCGTGGACCACCAGGTCGGAGATGTTGTCGCACTCCGGGGTGGCGTACTCGGGATGGCTGCCCACATCGAGATACAGCCGCGCCCCGTTGCGCAGGAACACGTTGCTGCTGCGGCCCCACGAGACCACGCGCCGGAACAGGTACCTGGCCACCTCGTCCGGCGAGAGCTTACGGCTGCCGCGGAACGTGCACGTGACCCCGTACTCGTTCTCCAGCCCGAATATTCGTCTGTCCATCGCGAACTCAGTTAATCACGGCCGTGGCCAGGCCCCGTCCGCCACGCCCTCGAGGTCCGGGGTCGCTCCCCCGGGCCACCTACCAGTCGACCGCGATGTACTTGCTCTCGGTGAATTCAAGCAGCCCGTCGTGGCCGCCCTCGCGGCCAAGGCCGGACTGCTTGACGCCGCCGAACGGGGCCGCCGGGTCGGACACGATGCCCCTGTTGACGCCGACCATGCCGGTGTCCAGCGCCTCGGAGACCCGCAGCGCGCGGCGCAGGTCGCCGGTGTAGAGGTAGGAGACCAGTCCGTACTCGGTGTCGTTGGCCCAGCGGATCGCCTCGTCCTCGCTGCTGAACCGCACCACGGGCGCCACCGGGCCGAAGATCTCCGTGCCCAGGATGGCCGCGTCAGGCGGCAGGTCCCGCAGCACGGTGGGCAGGTAGAAGTAGCCCTTGCGGTCCGGGGCGCGCCCGCCGGTGACGACCTGGCCGCCACCGGAGACCGCGGCGTCGACCAGGCTGGCGACCTTCGACCGGGTGTCCTCGTTGACCAGCGGGCCCAGGTCGATGTCCTTGTCGAGCCCGGGGCCGACCGCGAGCTTGCTCAGCCGGTCCGCGAACCGGCTGGTGAACTCGTCGGCCACCCGCTCGTGCACGTAGAACCGGTTGGCCGCGGTGCAGGCTTCGCCACCGTTGCGCATCTTGGCCAGGAACGCGCCCTCGATCGCGGCGTCGAGGTCGGCGTCCTCGAAGATCAGGAACGGGGCGTTGCCGCCGAGTTCCATGGAGCAGTTGGTGATGGTCTTCGCGGCCGTCTCCAGCAGCACCCGGCCGACCTCGGTCGACCCGGTGAAGGAGAGCTTGCGCACCCGGGAGTCGGCCAGCATGGCACCGACCAGGGGCCCGGCCTTCTGGGTGCACACGACGTTCACCACGCCGGGCGGCACGCCCGCCTCACGCAGGATGTCCGCGACCGCGAACGCGCACAGCGGGGTCTCCTTGGCCGGCTTGAGCACCACGGTGCAGCCCGCCGCCAGCGCCGGGCCGATCTTGCGGGTCGCCATGGCCGCCGGGAAGTTCCACGGCGTGACCAGCACGCTGACCCCGACCGGCTGGCGCAGCACCATGATGCGGTTGGCCCCGGACGGCGCGGTGGTGACCGCCCCGTCGATCCGGACGGCCTCCTCGGCGTACCAGCGGAAGAACTCGGCGGCGTAGGTGACCTCGCCCCTGGCGTCGCGCAGCGCCTTGCCGTTCTCCAGCACCATCAGCCGGGCGATGGCCTCGGACCGCTCGATCATCAGCGCCCACGCCTTCCGCAGGCACTCCGCGCGCTCCCTGGGCGGGGTCGCGGCCCAGCCGGGCAGCGCCTCGTGCGCGGCGGCCACGGCGGCCACGGCGTCGTCCGGCGTCGCGTCGGCGATCTCCACCAGGGTGTCCTCGGTAGCCGGGTTGGTGACCCCGATGGTCCGGCCGTTGGTGGTCCATTCGCCGCCGATGAACAGCCCGGTCGGCACGTCCATGCCCGTCAGGGCGGCAAGGTCAGCGGTCACGCGTCCTCCAATGTCTCCCGCACCGTCTGCGTGATCCGCGCCACGGACGGCAGCACGTGGTCCTCGAGCGCGTCGGCGGCAGGAAGCGGGATGTGCGGCGTGGTGATCCGCACCGGCGGGCCGGTCAGCGCGCCGAACGCCTCCTCCACGGCGATCGAGACGATCTCCGCGCCCCACCCGCACAGCCGCGGGTTCTCCTCCACCGTGAACAGCCTGCCGGTCTTGGCCACCTCGGCGAGGATCGTGGCGGTGTCAAGGGGAACCAGGCTGCGCACGTCCACGACACTACAGTCAATACCGTGCTCGTCAGCGAGCAGGCCAGCGGCTTGCGCGGCCCGGCGGACCATGGCCCCGAGCGCCAGGATCGTCGCGTCGCGGCCCTGCCGGAGCACCGTGGCCCGGCCTAGCTCGTCGACGATCTCGCCGTCGGGCACGTCCCCCTTGGCCCCGTACAGCGACTTGTGCTCGAAGAACAGCACCGGGTCAGGGTCCCGGATCGCCGCGGCGAGCAGGCCGATCACGTCGCGGGGGTTCGACGGCGCGACCACCTTCAGCCCGGGCACCGCCATCGCCCAGTTCTCCACCGACTGGGAGTGCTGCGCCCCGAACCGCACGCCCGCCCCGTTGGCGCAGCGGATCACCAGCGGGAACGACACCTGGCCGTCCGACATGTACCGGCTCTTGGCGATCTCGTTGGCGACCAGGTCCCAGCAGACGGCGAAGAAGTCGCTGAACATGATCTCGGCCACCGGGCGCAGGCCGGTCATGGCGGCGCCCATCGCGGCGCCGAGGATCGCCTGCTCGCTGATCGGGGTGTCGCGCACCCGCCGCGGGCCGAACTCCTCCAGCAGGCCCACGGTGGCCTTGAACACGCCCCCGGCCGCGGCCACGTCCTCGCCAAGGAACACGACCCGGTCGTCGCGGCGCATCTCCTGGGCAATGCCCCGGGCCACGGCCTCGCGATACGTGATCGAGGTCATTGGATCACCGCGATCACGGTGCCGACCGGAACGGTCTGGTCCGCCTCGACCCTGATCTCCGCCAGGGTGCCGCTGGCCGGCGCCGGGATGTCGGTGTCCACCTTGTCTGTGCCGATCTCCAGTAGCGGCTCGCCCTCGGTGACCTGGTCGCCGACCGCCTTGTGCCAGACGTTGACGGTGCCCTCGTCCACCGTCTCGCCCATCCGTGGCATCACCACTTCGGTGCTCACTGTCAGTTCCTCCAAGTCCAGCCGCCGTCGTCCCACACGTTCGTGAAGGCCAGTGCCAGGTCCGGCTCCGGGCCGGCCTTCGCCTCCTCGGTAGCCAGGTCCACCGCGGCCTTGGCCGCGGCGTCGATCTGGTCGAGGACCTCCTCGTCCACGCCACGGGAGATGAGCACTCCGCGATAGACCGGGATGGGGTCCCTGGCCAGCCACTCGGCTACCTCGTCAGCGGGCCGGTACTTGCCGGGGTCGGCCCGGGAGTGCCCGCCGTGCCGGTAGGTGATCGCCTCGATCAGCGAGGGGCCACCGCCTTCGCGGGCCCGGTCGATCGCGGCGGCCGCGGCCACGTGCACCGCCTCGACGTCGTTGCCGTCCACCACGGCCGCGGGCAGCCCGTAGGCGGGCGCGCGGTCGGCCGCGGGGCGCTTGACCGCGGTCACCGTCTCGATCGCCGTGTACTCCATGTACTGGTTGTTCTCGCAGATGAACACGACAGGGAGCGTCCAGACCACGGCCAGGTTCAGCGCCTCGTGGAACGCGCCGATGTTGGTGGCGCCGTCGCCGAAGAAGCACACGGTGACCTGGCCGGTGCCGCGGTACTGGGCCGACCACGCGGCGCCGTTGGCGATGACGAGCTGCGCGCCGACGATCGCGTATGAGCCGAGCACCCCCTTGGACACGTCAAGCAGGTGCATCGACCCGCCCTTGCCGTGCATCAGGCCGTTCTGGCGGCCCAGCAGCTCGGCCATGACCGGGGTCATCTCCGTGCCGCGGGCGAGCACGTGGTTGTGACCGCGGTAGGTGACGAACGTGTAGTCGTCCTCGCGCATCGCGGCCGCGACCCCGGCCGCGATGGCCTCCTGCCCCAAGCCCAGGTGGGTGGTCCCCTTCACCAGGTTCTGCAGGAACAGGTCGTACGCGCGCTTCTCGAACTGCCGGAGCCTGGTCATGGTCCGGTACAGGCCGAGTGCGGCTTGCTCATCCATGGCGCCTGTCCTTAGTACGGGTTGGTGACGAACAGTTCCGCGGAGGGGAACTTGGTGATGATCTCGATGCCGCCGTCCACCACCACGACCTCCTCCTCGAGCCGGGCGGCGGAGACGCCGTCGCTGGCCGGGCAGTAGGTCTCCAGCGCGAACACCATGCCCTTCTGGATCTCCATCGGGGCATCCAGCGACGAGAGCCTGCTGATGATCGGGCGCTCGTGCAGGGCAAGCCCGAGCCCGTGGCCGAACTGCAGGCCGAACGCGGTCTTCTCGTCCGGCAGGCCGATGTCCTGCGCGGTCGGCCAGAGCCTGGCCACCTCGTCGGTGCTCACGCCCGGCTTGATCGCCGTGATGGCGGCCGCCATCCACTCGCTGGCCTTGGCGTAGGCGTCGCGCTGCGCCTGGCTGGAGCTGCCCACGCTGAACGTGCGGTAGTAGCAGGTCCGGTAGCCGTTGAAGGAGTGCATGATGTCGAAGAAGGCCTGCTCCCCCGGCCGGATCATGCGGTCGGAGAAGTTGTGCGGGTGCGGGTTGCAGCGCTCCCCGGAGACCGCGTTGATCGACTCCACGTCGTCGGAGCCCATCTCGTACAGCCGCTTGGCGGCCAGCGCGACGATCTCGTTCTCCCGCACGCCCGGCCGCAGCGCGTCGGTGATGTCCTGGTAGACGCCGTCCACCATGGCGGCGGCGGTGGTCAGCAGGGCGATCTCGTCGGGCGACTTGAGTTGCCTGGCGTCCAGCATGACCTGCTGCCCGTCGCGGGCCTCCACGCCCTGGCGCTGCAGTTCGAAAAGCATGGGCAACTCGGCGAAGTCGATCCCGACCGGCATGCCCGCCACTCCGGTGTCCTCGAGGATGCCCTTGATCTCCCCTACCGCCTTGGGGACGAGCCCGGCCTCGGGCGCGGTGGCGCCGCGCATGGTCGTGTAGGAGGCGATGCAGTGTTCTGGCTTGAGCCAGGGGCAGTACATCCGATGGTGCACGGCGGCCGAGCCGAAATCCCAGAGGAACAGCTCGCCGGTGCGGGTGTACAGCGCGTACCGGCACAGCTTGTCCCTGGTCCACTCGCCGATGGCCACGCCGGTGAGGTAGCGGATGTTGTTGTTGTCGAAGACCAGCAGGGCGCCGAGGTCGCTGGCCTCCAGCGCGGCCATGGCGCGGCCGAGCCGGTAGGAGCGCAGCCTGGCGAAATCGACACGCTGCTCGAAGTCGACGTTCATCCGGCCGGGGGCCGGTGTACGGGGAAGGGCGGGCACGGGCGGGATGGGCGCGACCATGAGGGCTTCCTCTCGCATGCCGACCTTGTACAGCCTGATTAAACGTATGTACAGTGTGGCTGTCAACTTAGCGGGGGGTTCCGGGGAGTCGCTCCCCGGGGCTAGCAGGGAGGTCCATGACGGGCTCGTTCGACCCCGGCGCGGAACTTGGTCCCCGGCTGCGACAGGTGCGGGAGCAGCGGGGCCTGTCCGTGCGGGAACTTGCCCGGCGCACCCAGTGCTCACCCAGCCTCATCTCGCAGATCGAGCGCGGGCTGTCCGCCCCGTCGGTGGGCATGCTGTACGCCCTGGCCACCGAGTTGCGCACCTCGCTCGACTTCCTGTTCAACGCCACAGCGCCAGCCGACGGCCTGACGATGACCGCGCACGGCGACGGCCACCTGCGCGAAGAGGCCCATGCGCCGGCCGCACTGCCCGGCGGCCATGGCATCGTCCAGCGGGCTGGCACCCGGCGCACCATCGACCTGGCCAGCGGCGTGCGCTGGGAGCGGCTGACGCCGGGCCCGGACGAGCGGGTTGACTTCCTCGAAGTGATCTACGAGCCCAGCGGGCACTCCACCGACGCGCGGCGCCCGCTGCGCCATGACGGCCGCGAGTACGGCCTGATCACCAGCGGCACCCTGCACGCCAGCGTCGGTTTCGACACGCTCGAGCTGGGCCCGGGCGACTCGATCGCGTTCGACTCGGCAGTGCCGCACCTGTACTGGAACGCCACCACGGCGGACGTGCACGCGATCTGGGCGGTCGTGCACCCTCAGCCCGGCCGCGCCTGAGGGGGACGGCCACCGGGATCCTCCATGACCCGCGGCTGCGGATCCATCGGCTGGCCGGGTTCGCGGTGCGGCGGGCGCACCGGCAACTGCGGCGGCGGGCGGTGCCTGGGGCGGGTGCCCGACCACACCGCCGGGGGCAGGTCGAGGAAGCTCGCCAGTGCGTACGCCGCGGCCTCGTAGTTGACCCGCCAGCCGTGGAAGTGCGGCCAGGCCTCGTCTGGTTCGCGCTCGAACACCCAGCCTGCCCGGCGCATCCGGTCCACCGCCATGTCGTACTCGGCCTTGGTCAGCACGAGCGGGTCGTCCGGGTGCGGATCCTCGATCACCGTCATGCCCAGGTTCCGGGCCAGCTTGCGCATCGTGATGTAGCCCACCCGCATCAGCGGCCGGGCCTCCGCCGGTGCGGTGCCCGGGTTCAGCGCCAGTTGCAGCGCGGCCGCGTCCAGGACCGCGAGCAGGCCGAGCAGCCACGAGGTCTGCGGGTCCGGGGACCTGAAGTAGGCCAGCGTGCGGTAGTTCGTGTGGCTCTCGGCGATGTCAGCGGCCCACTCGGTCCACCGCTCATAGACCTTAGGCAGGTAGGCCACGTCACCGACGAGGGACTGGCGGGCCAGCAGTTCCGGGCCCCACGGCGGGGACCCGGCCAGCGCCTCCAGCATGGTGACCGAGATCTCCCGGCGGTTGAACGCGGTGTACAGCGTCGGCAGGTAGGCGATGAGCAGCGCCACCAGGGCCAAGCCGCTGGCGCCGGCCAGGAAGACCACCGCGACCGGGCCCGCCCCGAAGGGCCGGACGAACCCTAGCGTGAACAGCGAGGACCCGGCTTCCTCCAGCGACAGCGGGAACGTGTGGTGGTTCAGCGGCCACAGCAGCAGGGCGTACCCGAGCAGCAGGCACGCCAGCCAGGAGACGAGGAGTGCGATCAGCCAGGACGGGCCGCCAGCGGCCAGGATCCTCTCGCGCTGTCGCAGGTCCTCGACCCGCGCGGTGATCTTGCCGAAGATCCACCGGTTCAGCCAGCCCAGGCCGCTGCCCAACGCCGACCTGGCGGACCGCGGGATCAGCAGGGTCTTGATCACACTGGAGGCGGTGGTCAGCAGCAGGGCTACGCCGGCCGCGAAGCCGAGCCACCGGATCATGCCCACGCTGAGCGAACCCTGCCCGCCTAGGGTGCGGTGCCGTCACCCGGCGGCGTTTCCCCCGCGGCATCCTCGCCCGCGCCGTCCGCCGCCGCGCCCTTCGCGCCCTTGCCCCCGGCCGCCTTGCCGCCCGGCTGGGCCTGGCTCAGCAGTTCCTCGAGCCGGGCACCCCGGATCCGCCGGAAGCTGCGGTGCGCGCGCCCGCGCGCCAGCACCGCGACCTCGAGCTGGCTGCCGTTGATCTCGCCGCGCTCGCCGTTGCCCTGGCCGGACAGGGCCGCAATGGCCGCGCCGAGCGCCGCCCCGATCGTCATGCCCGCGGCGTAGCGCTCCTTGAGCACCCCGGCGACCTGGTCCGCCTGGCCGCCCATGGCTACGTATCCGTGCTCGTCGGCAACGGACCCGTCGAAGGTGATCCGGTACATCTGGTCCCCGGCGGGGGTCTCCCCCACCTCGGCGACCACGATCTCCACCTCGTAGGGCTTGTTGCTCTCGGTGAAGATGCTGCCGAGTACCTGGGCATACCAGTTGGCGAGCCCGCGCGCGGTGACGTCTACCCTTGCGTACTGGTAGCCCCGGGTGTCGGCGAACCTGACCCCGGCGACCCGCAGGTTCTCGTACTCGTTGTACCGGCCCACCGCCGCGAACGCGATCCGGTCGTAGATCTCGCTCACCTTGTGCAGGGCGCTGGAAGGGTTCGGCGCGACGAACAGGATTCCCTCGTCGTAGGCCAGCACGACGCTGTTGCGCCCGCGCGCGATGCCCTTGCGCGCATAGTCCGCCTTGTCCTTCATCGCCTGTTCTGGCGACACGTAGAACGGCATCGACACCGCTGGGGCTCCCCTAAGAGTCGGACGGACGTGGTGGTCGGACGGATAAGTTATCGGGGCTGTCGTTATGTAGTGGCTTGTCGCAGCGGCGCGATCGGGCCGCCGGGCGACTGCATGCGCTCGCCGACGACCGCCTGCGCGTATTCGCCGGCCTCGTCGTCGGTCAGCCGCCGGAACCCGTCCTCGGTGACCACGGCCACCACCGGGTAGATGTGCCTGGTCAGGTCCGGGCCGCCGGTGGCGGAGTCGTCGTCCGCGGCGTCGTAGAGAGCCTGCATGCACGCGGTGATCGCGTCCTCCTCGGACATGCCCTCGGTGTAGAGCTTCTTCAGCGCCCCCCGCGCGAATACCGAACCAGAGCCGATGCCGTGGAACTTGCGCTCCTCGTACCGGCCGCCGGCCACGTCGTAGCTGAAGATGCGGCCGATGCCGACGTCCTGGTCGAAGCCGGCGAACAGCGGCACCACCACAAGTCCCTGCATGGCGCCGCCGAGGTTGCCGCGGACGAACGTGGCCAGCCGGTTGGCCTTGCCCTCCAGCGACAGGGTCCGGCCCTCCAGCTTCTCGTAGTGCTCAAGCTCGAGCTGGAAGAGCCGGACGAGCTCGAGGCCGATCCCGGCCACGCCGGAGATCCCGACGCAGGAGAAGTCGTCGCTGCGGAACACCTTCTCGATGTCCCGCTGGGCGATCATGCTCCCGGCGGTGGAGCGCCGGTCGCCCGTCATGATCACGCCGCCGTCGAAGTCCATGGCCACGATGGTGGTCCCGTGCGGGAGATCCCCGGGGACCTGCGCGCCCGGGCCGGCGGATGCCGCGCCGGGCAGCAGGCCCGGAGCGGACGCGGTGAGGAAGTCGGCAAAGGACGAGGTGCCCGCCCTCAGGCACGCGGCAGTGAACTGCCCTCCCAGGTGGTCAGCGCCCACGAGGTTCCTTCCGGTTGATTCCTGCCTTCGACCGACCCTACTGCCGCGCGAACCCCACCTGTACCGGCGCAGCGGCCGGGGCGATCAGCTCAGCGCGAACTCGGCAGTGTCACTGCCCGCCCTTCTGGACGTAGGAGCGGACAAACTCCTCGGCATTCTCCTCGAGGACCTCATCGATTTCGTCGAGGATCGCCTCCACGTCATCGCTGAGCTTCTCCTGGCGCTCCTGTACCTCCGCGGTCGCCTCGGGGGCCGCGTCCTCGGCCTCCTCGCTGCGCCTGGTGGTCTGCCGCTGGCCGCCAGTGTCCTTCGTTGCCATACGATCCTCCGTGGTCCTGAGCGTCCTCGCCGCTCTCAACCTATCCTCGCCACCGAGCAGCCTGCCCAATCCTGCGGGGGTGTGTCAGCGCGAGCGCACGGGTTTCTGGGCGGGCGAACCTCAGCCTTGACCGGTGAGCGCGGCGACCAGGTCCGTGGCGGTGCGGCAGCGGTCGATCAGGTCGCCCACGTGAGCCTTGGTGCCCCGAAGCGGCTCCAGCGTCGGCACCCGCTGCAGGGAGTCGTGCCCGGGGATGTCGAAGATCACCGAGTCCCAGGACGCGGCGGCCACGGAGTCCGGGTATTTCTGCAGGCACCGACCGCGGAAGTAGGCCCGCGTGTCGTCCGGCGGGTTCTCCATGGCCCGGGTCACTTCCTCGTCGGACACAATGCGGACCATCCGGCCCCGGGCCGCCAGCCGGTTGTACAGGCCGCGCTCCGGGCGCACGTCGGAGTACTGCAGGTCCACGAGCTGCAGCCGCGGGTGCCCCCAGCCCAGGCCGTCCCGGGTCCGGTAGCCCTCGAGCAGTTCGAGCTTGGCCACCCAGTCGAGTTCCCTGGACGTCAGCATCGGGTCCTCGGCCAGCCGGCCAAGGATCGACTCCCACCGGTTGAGCACGTCGGCTGTCATCTCGTCGACGTCGGCGCCGTACCGGTCCTCGGTGTACTTGCGGGCCCGGTCCAGGTACTCCATCTGCAACTGGACCGCGGTCATCCGGCGGCCGTCTCGCAAGGTCACCAGGTGCCGGCAGGTCGGGTCGTGCGAGATCGCCCGCAGTTCGGCCACCGGCGTCTCCAGCGCGAGATCGCCGTCGAGGAACCGCTCCTCGATCATCGCCAGCACCAGGGCGGTGGTCCCGAGCTTGAGGTAGGTGCTGATCTCGCTCAGGTTCGCGTCGCCGATGATGACGTGCAGGCGGCGGTACTTCTCCGGATCGGCGTGCGGCTCGTCGCGGGTGTTGATGATCGGCCGCTTGAGCGTGGTCTCCAGGCCGACCTCGACCTCGAAGAAGTCGGCCCGCTGGCTGATCTGGAAGCCCTCGTTCCGGCCGTCGGCGCCCTGGCCGACCCGGCCGGCCCCGCACACGACCTGCCGCGAGACGAAGAACGGGGTCAGGTTCCTGACGATGTCCGCGAACGGCGTCGCCCGGCGCATCAGGTAGTTCTCGTGGCAGCCGTAGGAGGCGCCCTTGTTGTCGGTGTTGTTCTTGTACAGCTGGATGGGCGCGGCGCCGGGCACGGTGGCCGCCTTGACCGCGGCCGCGGCCATCACCCGCTCGCCCGCCTTGTCCCAGATCACCGCCGCCCGCGGGTTGGTGCACTCCGGCGTGGAGTACTCCGGGTGGGCGTGGTCCACGTACAGCCTGGCGCCGTTGGTGAGGATGACGTTGGCCAGCCCGAGGTCCTCGTCGGTGAGCTGGCTGGAGTCGGCCGCCTCCCTGGTGAGGTCGAAGCCGCGGGCATCGCGGAGCGGGTTCTCCTCCTCGAAATCCCATCGCGCCCGGCGCGTCCTGGCCGAGGTCGCCGCCTGGTAGGCGTTCACGACCTGGGAGGAGGTGACCATGGCATTGGCACCCGGCTGGCCAGGCACCGAGATGCCGTACTCGGTCTCGGTCCCCATCACGCGCCGCACGCTCATAGTGAAAGCCTAGCCGGGCGCGGCCGCTGGGCTGCGGCGAGCAGCCCCGCGCGCCGGTCCTTCGCCACTTAGAGGTACTGGCCGGTGTTGGCGACCGTGTCGATCGAGCGCCCGGCCTCGGTGCCCTGCTTGCCGGAGACCAGGGTCCTGATGTAGACGATCCGCTCGCCCTTCTTGCCGGAGATGCGGGCCCAGTCGTCCGGGTTGGTGGTGTTGGGCAGGTCCTCGTTTTCGCTGAACTCGTCCACGCAGGCGGACAGCAGGTGCGCCACCCGCAGGCCCTTCTGGCCGGTCTCGAGGAACTCCTTGATGGCGTTCTTCTTCGCCCGGTCCACGATGTTCTGGATCATCGCGCCCGAGTTGAAGTCGCGGAAGTACAGCACTTCCTTGTCGCCGTTGGCGTACGTGACCTCGAGGAACCTGTTCTCCTCGGTCTCGGAGTACATCCGCTCGACCACGCGCTGGATCATCGCCTCCACGCACGCCTCGGGCGATCCGCCGTTCTCGGCCAGGTCGTCGGGGTGCAGCGGCAGGCCGCTCAGCACGTACTTGGAGAAGATGTCCCTGGCCGCCTCGGCGTCCGGGCGCTCGATCTTGATCTTCACGTCCAGCCGGCCGGGGCGCAGGATCGCCGGGTCGATCATGTCCTCCCGGTTCGACGCCCCGATCACGATCACGTTCTCCAGGCCCTCGACCCCGTCGATCTCGCTGAGCAACTGGGGCACGATCGTGTTCTCCACGTCGCTGGACACGCCGGAGCCGCGGGTACGGAAAATCGAGTCCATCTCGTCGAAGAACACGATGACCGGCATGCCCTCGCTGGCCTTCTCCCTGGCCCGCTGGAACACCAGCCGGATGTGCCGCTCGGTTTCCCCGACGTACTTGTTCAGCAGTTCGGGGCCCTTGATGTTCAGGAAGAAGCTCTTGCCCTCACGCTCGGTGCCCTGCTGCGCGGTGCGGGCCGCGACCTGCTTGGCCAGCGAGTTCGCCACCGCCTTGGCGATGAGCGTCTTGCCGCAGCCGGGCGGGCCGTAGAGCAGCACTCCCTTGGGCGGGCGGAGCTGGTGCTCCCGGAACAGGTCCGCGTGCAGGTACGGCAGCTCGATCGCGTCCCTGATCTGCTCGATCTGGCCCGCGAGGCCGCCGATGTCCTTGTAGCTGATGTCCGGCACTTCCTCGAGGATCAGCTCCTCGACCTCGGCCTTGGGGATCCGCTCGTACACGTACCCGGACCTGGGCTCGAGCAGCAGCGAGTCGCCGGCGCGCAGGGTGGCCGTTCCGCAGTGGCTCCGCGAGCCGGGCCACCCGCTCCTCGTCGGCGTGCGAGATGACCAGCGCCCGGTCGCCGCTCCTCGAGGACCTCCTTGAGCATGACGATCTCGCCAACCGTCTCGTAACCCTGGGCGATGACCACGGTAAGCGACTCGTTCAGCACCACTTCCTGGCCGGGCCGCAGCTCGTCGGCATCCACCGCGGGGCTGACGTTGACGCGCATCTTGCGGCCGCCGGTGAACACGTCCGCGGCGCCGTCCTCGCAGCCGTTGAGGAAGATGCCGAAGCCGGACGGCGGCTTGGTCAGCCGGTCCACTTCCTCTTTCAGCGCCACGATCTGGTCGCGCGCCTCGCGCAGCGTGTCGGCCATCCGCTCGTTCTGCCTGTTGACGGTCGACAACCGCGCCTCGGCCTCGCCAAGCCGCTCCTCGAGCAGCCGGGACTGCCGCGGCGAGTCGGTCAGCCTACGGCGCAGAACCGCGACTTCCTCCTCCAGGAAGGAGATCTGCGTCGTGAGGCTCTTGACCTGGTCATCATGCCGTCCCGCGAACGAGCCGTCATCACGAGTGGCCACGTCCTCACCTCCATTCCCAGAGCAGGTCTCTCCTAGACCCTACCTACCCAGGACCGGGCCGTAACCCGACCACCCGGCCTGCTGGGTCTTACCGTTCTCCCGTGCGCGGCACCGGTGCAGGTCACCCGGCCGCCTGTGGGTCATGCGCTCCCTTGGCGGGCCGCCGCCGCCGCGGAGGTGCGATGACTCCCTCGGCGAGCCGCCGTGCGGTGACCAGGAAGCCGGTGTGGCCCACCATCCGGTGCTCGGGACGTACCGCAAGTCCGTCGGCGTGCCAGCCGCGAGTGAGGGATTCCCACGCGGCAGGCTCATCGAAACCCCCGTGCCCGCGAACTGCCTCAACGATCGCTGAGAGTTGGGTCACGGTGGCCACATAACAGGCCAGGACGCCGCCCGCCAGCAGCAACCGCGCCGCGCTGGCAACGCACTCCCAGGGCGCCAGCATGTCGAGCACCACGCGGTCGAATGGCTCGTCCCCGGCCTCTTCGCCCCCGGCCTCCTCGTCCCGGCCGAACTCGCCGACCCGCAGCTCCCAGCGCGGCTGCGGGCCGCCGAAGAAGCGCTCCACGTTCGCCCGTGCGATGCCGGCGAAGTCGGCCCTGCGCTCGTAGGAGACAAGCAGCCCGTCCGGGCCGATGGCGCGCAGCAGCCAGCAGGACAGCGCGCCGGAGCCCGCGCCGGCCTCCAGGACCCGGGCGCCGGGCCAGATGTCGGCCATGGCCAGGATCTGCGCGGCGTCCTTGGGGTAGACGACCGCCGCCCCCCTGGTCATGGACAGGGTGAAGTCCGCGAGCAACGGCCGCAGCGCGACGTAGGGGATACCCGCCGACGACCGCACCACGCTGCCTTCCGGGCTGCCGATGAGGTCGTCGAGCACGATGGAGCCCCGGTGGGTGTGGAACACCTTGCCCGGCTGCAGCACGGCAAGGTGCTGGCGCCCTTTGGGATCGGTGAGCTGGGCCTGGTCACCAGGGGCGAACGGTCCGCGGCGAGAGATCACGTACGGCAGGGTACGGCCACGGCCGCGCGACGAAGGAACGGGGCCGGGCTCCGGGGGGGCTCCCCGGCAGGGTAGCGGGGCGTGCAGGTCAAACCCCCGCGAAGGCGTGGTCCAGGTCGGCGGCGGCGAGCACGCCGAACACCTGACCGGACGGCTCGACCAGCAGGTACTCACTGGCCGGCGAGCGGCGCACCGCATCGATCAGCGCCATGCCGGACAGGTCTGCGCTCAGCACGAGGCCGGGGTCGAGGGTGCGGGCCAGCGATCCGGCATCGACCCACGGCCGCCGCTGCACCGGGGTGGCCATCACCGCCGCCTCGCTGACGATCGCGATCGGCCGGTCCTCGTGATCCACGATGACCAGCGCGCGTGCCTGTGCCGCGTCCGCCCGGCGGATGGCCTCGGCCAGCGGCAGGCTGGACGGCACCGGGATGGCCCGCCGGGCGAGCTGCCTGGCCTGCAGCCCGGGCAGCCGCTCCCGCACCCGCGAGGCCCGTAGCGACTGGGTGGCGCCGGTCCACATGAACGCGGCGATGACCGCCAGCCACAGCGCGTCGAAGACCTGCACCTGGCTGCCGGTGTGCAGGAACAGGACCAGCGGGATGAGCAGCACCGCCACCGCGAGCCCGCGGCCCGCCCAGGCGGCCGCCACCGTGGCGGTAGTCGGGCGGCCGGTCAGCTTCCACACCACGGCCCGGAGCATCCGGCCGCCGTCCAGGGGCAAGCCAGGGAGCATGTTGAAGATCCCGACCAGCAGGTTCGCCACCACAAGCTGGCCCAGCAGGACCCCGGGCACCCCGCCAGGGTGGAACGCACGCGCCAGCCCGAACCCGACGGCGGCCAGCACCAGGGAGATCGCCGGCCCGGCGGCGGAGACGAGGAACTCGCGGCCAGGGGTGGGCGGCTCGCGCTCGATCTCGGAGAACCCGCCGAGCGGGTAAAGCAGGATCCGGCGCACCGGCAGCCCGAACCCGCGGGCTACCACGGAGTGGCTCAGCTCGTGCACGAGCACCGACGCGTACAGCAGCACCACGAACGCGGCGGCCACGATGTACCGCAGGTCCTCGGGGACGGAGCGGTCCAGGCCGCGGGCGTAGAGGACGACGAACACACCTGCGATCAGGAACCAGTACGGCGAGACGTACACGGGGATGCCGAAGGGACTCGCGATCTTGACGCCCGGCCCCCGCTCCCGGGTCTCCTGGCCGTCCGGCTCATTGCCTGCCACACGCCGATGCTACGTCCTGGAAAGCGTGAGGGCGTGTCGCGTGGTGCGCGTGTGCTGTTTCCTCGCCTAAGACACGCCGTCGGCACGAGACGCGCCCTCGTCTTCGAAGACACGCCCGGAATGGACGGGCAACTGTCGGAGGGCTCACCTACCCTCGACAGGCATGGGTGATGAGAGCGCGACCGTGACCGCCGTTCCCCCGTCCGAGGCGCCCGGTCCTGCTCGCCGACCTTCGGTCGGCCTCGCCGGCGCCCGCAGTGCCAGCCCGGGGGCCGAGCCCCCGGACCCCCACGTGACGGCGGAGCGCGGCGCGGCGCCGTCCGGCCCGTCGCTGTCCCCCTCCCGGGCGGGCGACTTCCTCACCTGTCCGCTGCTGTACCGGTACCGGGTGATCGACCGGCTGCCCGAGCCGCCGAGCCCGGCCGCGGTGCGCGGCACGCTGGTGCACTCGGTTCTCGAGCGGCTCTTCGACGCCACGGCGCCCGACCGGACGCCGGCCGCCGCGCGGGCGCTGGTGGCGCCGGAATGGTCCCGGCTGCAGGAGGCCGAGCCGGATCTGGCCGGCCTGTTCGACGACGACGCCCAGCGCGCCGCGTGGCTGGACGAGGTCATGGGCATGCTGGACCGGTATTTCACCCTGGAGGACCCGCGCCGGATCGAGCCGGCCCACCGGGAGCTGTGCGTGGAGGCGGAGCTTGCCTCCGGCCTGCGGCTGCGTGGCTACATCGACCGCCTCGACATCGCTCCCAGCGGGCAGATGCGGATCGTGGACTACAAGACCGGCGGCGCGCCCCCTGCGGAGTTCGAGCAGCGGGCCCTGTTCCAGATGCGCTTCTACGCGCTGACCCTGTGGCGGGCCCAGGGCCAGGTGCCCAAGCTGCTCCAGCTGATGTACCTGGGTAACGGCGAGATCGTGCGGTACGAGCCGGACGAGGCGGACCTGCTCGCCACCGAGCGCAAGATCGAGGCGCTGTGGCTCGCGATCGAGCGGGCCAGGCTGAACCGGGACTGGCGCCCCCGGCCGGGGCGGATCTGTGACTGGTGCGCGCACCAGGCGATCTGCCCCGCGTTCGGCGGCACGCCGCCGCCGGTCCCCGACTCCCCGGCCCGGCCGGAGGATGTTCCGGGGCCTCGCGACGGCGACTCGCCGGTATAAGGGCGCCTGCCTAGCGGCTGCCGAAGATCTGGTCGAACTGGGCGTCCAGGATGGCCAGTGCCTGCTGCTCGGTGTAGACGCCGAACAACACCGGCCACCGCAGGCCCTCGATCACGCTCACCAGGTGCCGCGCGGACTGGGCGACGTCCATCCCCTCGGTGTTATGTCCCCGTGCGGCCTCGGTGAGCCCGCGGGCTATGAACTCGGTGAGCCCGGTGTAGGCGTCGGCGGCCAGTTTTCTGGTGGGCTCGTCGATGCAGCCCCGGGCGATCAGGGCGGCCCACAGCCGTGCGCCCGTGCGGCTGTCGTCGTCCAACGGGAGCAACAGTTCGCAGAACCACCGGGCGGTCTCGCGCGGCGTGGCCGGCTGACGCTCGGCGAGCAGGTCAGGGAGGCGCGCGCGAAGCAGGTTGTTGCCGTAGTCCAAGGCGAACAGCAACATCTCGGCCGTGGTCGTGAAGTAGTGCTGCACCGCGCCCATCGAGACGCCCGCCTCGGCGGCCACGGCCCGCAGGCTCGCCGCCTCCACGCCCTTGGCCGTCACCAGGCGCACGACCGCCTCGGCGATCGTCCGGCGCCGCTCCTCGTGATCCACCTGCTTGGGCATCCGCACCCCCGGTTTGTCATGCACTCGCATTGCATAGGGTACGATGTAATGCGAGTGCATTGCAAAGCCGGGAGGGCGCAGGTGGAGAGCGGAGTCGCGCATAACGGCGAGGTCCAGATCGCCTACGAGGTGTTCGGCAAGCCCGAGGGCAGGCCACTCCTGCTGATCAGCGGACTGGACGGGCAGATGATCGGCTGGCCCGACGGGTTCTGTGCGGCCCTCGTCGGGGCCGGCTTCCAGGTGGTGCGGTACGACAACAGGGACTCGGGCCTGTCCACCCACTTCACCGGCAGGAAACGGGCCTACAGGATCACCGACATGATCGACGACATGATGGCCGTGCTCGACGCCATGGGCTGGAAGTCGGCCAACCTGGCAGGCCTGTCATCCGGCGGCGGGCTTGCCCAGTTCGCCGCGCTGAAATACCCGGCGCGGGTCCGGACGCTCACCGCGATCTCGGCGATCCCGCAGTACGGCAACCAGTTCCTGCTGTTTCGCTACATCCGCTTCCCCGGCCCGTTCAAGCTGGCCTTCCGCCGCTACGGCGACAGCCCGCAGCAGAAGCAGCGGATGCTCATCGACGTCACCCGGCTGGCCGAGGCGAAGAGCCTGCCGCTGGACACCGAATGGCTCAGGCAGGTCGCCGAGGAGTCCGTGCGCCGCCACTACCCCGACCCGCACGCCCGCACCCGCCAGCTCGCCGCGGGCCGCGCGGCGAAACTGCCTCCAGGTGGCATCGGCGGGATCAGCCAGCCGGTGCTCGCCATCAACGGTGACGAGGACGCGCTCGTCAGGCCCGCCGCGGGCCGGAAGATCGCCGAGAAGGTGCAGCACGGGCGCTTCGTCCTGGTGCACCGGATGGGCCACATGTTCTCCCCGCCGCTGTGGCCGGAACTCGTCGCCGAGATCGACCGCCACGCGGTCTGACCCTGCCTCGTCCTCACCTCCGCCTCGTGCACCAACGCCTAGCCGTCCCCCCGGGCCCGGCCCTGGGGGGACGGTAGGGTCTGCCAGCATGACCGACACACCGTTCCCGCAGGCCGGCTCGGCCGCCGTGCACGTACTGCACGAGGGCTATGTACGGGACGACCCGGCCGGGGACCGGGTGGGCTCCAGCGTCACGCTCATCCTGGACGCCGGGCGGGTGATCGTGGTCGACCCGGGCATGGTCGCCGACCGGGGCGAACTGATCGCCGCGCTCGCCGTGCACGGCCCGGTCCCCGGCGACGTGACCGACATCGTGTTCAGCCACCACCATCCCGACCACACGGTCAACGCGGCGCTGTTCCCGGGCGCCCGGATCCACGACTTCTGGGCCAGCTACGACGGTGACCTGTGGATCGGAAGGGAACCCGGCGAGTTCGGCCTCACGCCGTCGGTCCGGCTGGTGCCCGCGGCCGGCCACACGCCGGAGGACATCGCCACGCTGGCGGCCACGCCTGAGGGCGTCTACGCGTGCACCCACGCCTGGTGGGGGCCGGACGGCCCGGCGGAGGACCCGCTGGCCACTGCCGCCCAGGAACTGCGGGCCAGCAGGGAGCGCATCCTCGCCGTCGCGACCGTGATCATCCCCGGCCACGGCCCCGCCTTCCGCCCCGGGCCGGGCACCCCCAGATAGCGCGCTCACGGACCGCATCCCCCTTCAAGGAAAACGACGACAGGGCGCGGACCGCGATGACGAGCGCGATGGCGGTCACGATCGCGCCCATGACGACCGATGTGCCCAGGTTCAGGCCCGCGTTCAGTGCGTTACCGTCGTGGGCGATGCCGTTCGCCACGCCGAGCGAGTAATGCCCGACCGAGAGCAGCCGGGCGCCGCTGACGAAGTTGGCCAGCAGGCCCTCCCAGATCAGCACGTAGGCCAGGCCGACCGCGATGGCCCGCGTGGTCAGCACGGAAACCATGACGAAGACCGCGTTGTACATGACGCTGCCGGCCAGCGCGCCGACGAACAGCCCGACAGCCAGCTTGGTCGCGCCACCGGTGGCGATCAGCCCGGCCAGCAGTTCGGGCACGGCGACGAACGTCGCGGTCAGCGCGACCGCGACAAGGTACTTGTTCCAGATGACCACCGACCGGGGCACCGGCGTGGCGAGCAGGTGCACGATGCTCCCCTCGTCCACCTCCGCGCCCAGCACGCTGGTGCCGATGATCAGCGCGGTCAGCGGCAGCACCACGGTGAAGCCGAAGACGCCGAGTACCTCGCTGGGCCAGGCGGCGTCGTGCGGGTGCGCCAGCTTGATCAGCACGGTCACTAGCAGCAGGATCGCCGGCGGGATCGCGAACAGCAGGGCGCGCTTGCGGCCCATGACCGCCCGCAGCGTGATCGACGTGATCACCCGTCCCTGGTCACCGAACATGATGTGGCTGCTTTCTCCCGGCTGCGCCGGGCGTCAGCGGGCCCTCGGCCCGGCAGTGTCATTCACCGGGCCCTCGGCCCATCGGTGTCGATCAGGTAGGCGAAGACGCTTTCCAGGGACTCGTCCTCGGGCAGCAACTCGCGCAGCCTGATGCCCTGGTCCCTGCTCAACGCCGCGATCTCGCGGGAGAACGCGCCGTAGTCGCTGGCCCGTACCGACAGCCCGTGGTCGGTGACCTCCACCCCGGTCACCGCGGGGCGGCCGATCAGCGTGGCGCCAAGCCCGCGGTCGTCGGATGTGCGTACCAGGAACACGTGCGGCCTGCTGGTCATGAGCCGCCGGATGGCACGGAAGTCGCCGGAGGCGGCGAGCCTGCCCGCGACCATCACCTGGATGGTGCCGGACAGCCGCTCCACCTCTTCCAGGATGTGCGAGCTGAACAGGATCGTCCGGCCCTGCTCGCCCAGCCCGTGCAGCAGGTCCATCATGTGCAGCCGCTGCCGCGGGTCCATGCCGTTGAACGGCTCGTCGAGCAGCAGCACCTCCGGGTCGTGTACCAGCGACCCAGCCACCCGGATCCGCTGCCGCATGCCCTTGGAGTAGGTGGAGATCTTCCGGTCCTGCGCAGCGGTCATCTCCACCATCTCGATGGCCCGCCGGGCGGCCGCGCCGGGGTCGGGCAGCTTGTGCAGCCGCGCGCTGGCCTTGACAAACTCCGCCCCGGTGAGGAACGCGTACACCGAATCCCGCTCGGGCACCAGCCCGAGCGTCCGGTAGATGCCCGGGTTGTGCCAGCTGGGGGTGCCGCCGACGGTGAGCTCACCGCGCGATGGCGCGAGGAACCCGGCGATCATGTGCAGCATGGTGGACTTGCCGGCGCCGTTCGGCCCGAGCAGGCCGGTCACGCCGGGCCCGATGGTCATCGTGATGTCGTTGACCGCCACCACGTTGCCGTACCAGCGGGAGACATTGCGCAGCTCGATCGCGCTCATGCGGCACCCACCTTCCGGTACCTGGCGGCCAGGCCGGCCAGGCTGGCCGCGAGCAGCAGCAGGAACATGATCCCGTACAGGAAACCGACGCTGCCCGGCGGCGGAATGGGGCTCGGGTTCGTGCCGCCGAGCCACTGTCTGACCCCCTCGAGCACGCTGAACGGGCTGATCAGCCCGCCGAGCCTGGCCCCGAGCGGCGCGACGGCGTTCGGCCCGAGCGGCACGCCCTTCGGCCCGACAGGCCCTTGCTGGGCGACGTTGACCAGGATCGTGGACAGCGTAAAGGTGAGGAACAGATAGATCGCGATCATGCCGGTGGCGTAGGCGCGGCGGCCGGTCAGCGAGGCGAGCACCAGCCCGATCGCCGCGAGCAGCACCGCCCAGAGCGCCGCGACGCCCATCCCGGGAATCAGCGCCCTGGTCTGGGCCCAGACCGCAGACCCACCGCCGGCGGAGAGGATGTTGCCCACGTAGAGGATGATCAGCGGGATCTCCAGCATCAGCAGGCACGCGGCCGTGAACGCGGCGAGCTTTGCCAGCGGGTAGTCCAGGCGGCGCATCGGCCGCGACATGTACAGCGGCAGCACGTGGCTGCGCAGGTCCCGGGACACCAGCTCCGGCGCCTGGGCCGCCACGAAGATCAGCATGACCAGGGACCGCAGCGGGTAGGTGTAGGTGTCGTAGTCGACTATCGGGGACTGACCGGGGTGTTGCGCCAGCGCGATCGCGTTGACGATCGCGGGCAGGCACATCAGCGCGAACATGAGGACCGGCACGATCTTGGCCTTGGCGCCGCGGCCGATCCCGAACGCCGACCGCAGGCTGTGCCAGTACAGCGCCCGGATGATGCCGGGCCGCCCGAGGCGCGGCCCGTCGTAGTGCCGGTAGCCGAGATCGTGGATGACCCCCGCGCCGGCCACAGGCGCCGGGCCGGCCGCTGCCGCAGCGTTGTCAGCCGTCACCGTGCTCCTCCTCCTCGTCGTCCCCGTTGTCACGGAACAGTTCCTCGACCCGGCGCCGCTGCTGCTCCAGCCGGTTCAGCGGCAGTCCGAGGTCCGCGACGGCGTCCCGCACCGTGTCGTAGGTCTGTTCGCCGTCGATCCGGACCAGCAGCCCGCGGCGTCCCGAGCGCCGGGGCGCCAGGCCGCGCGCGGCCAGGTCCGCCACGAGTCCGGCGATCCCCTCGTCGACCTCGATCAACAGCACCTGGCTCACCTGGGTGAAGCTGGTCATCGTGTCGGAGCGCAGCAGCTTGCCCCCGTCGATGACGACGAGCTGGTCGCAGATCTGCTCGATCTCCCCGAGCAGGTGCGAGGAGACCACGATGGAGATGCCGAACTCCGCGCCGATCCTGCTGATCAGGTCGAGCATGGCGCGGCGCCCGGCGGGGTCCAGGCCGATGGTCGGCTCGTCGAGCAACAGCAGCCGGGGGTCCCCGACGAGGGCCTGGGCCAGCTTGACCCGCTGCTTCATGCCGGTGGAGTAGGTGCCGAGCTGCCGGTAACGCTCCTCGTAGAGGCCGACGTGGCGCAGCGAATCGGCGGCCCGCTCCTTCGCCGCGGTGGCCGGCAGCCCCGACATCCGGCCCAGATGGGTGACGAACTCGGTGCCGGTGACGTCCGGGGGCAGGCAGTCGTGCTCGGGCATGTACCCGGTGAGCGTCCGGATCCGTTCGCCGCTGGCCGCCGCGTCGTGGCCGAGCACGACCGCCCGCCCGCTGGTCGGGGGCAGCAGCCCGAGCAGGATCTTGATCAGCGTGGACTTGCCGGCCCCGTTCGCGCCGACCAGCCCGGTGATGCCGGGCGCGAACGCGACGGTGAGGCCGTCCAGCGCGGTCACCTCGCTGGTGTACCGCTTGGTCAGCGCCTCCGTCTGGATGACGGCCGCGGCTGTGCCCGCGTCGCCGGGGCCCGGCCCGGCGCGCAACTGCGGTGGTGCGGTCACGGTGATCCTTGCCTCACCTTCGTCAGGCAGTCAGGGAGATGGCCGTCACACCCGTGGCGGCGATCCCAGCTTGCCGGCCACGGCGTCCCGCGTCGTCATCCTCAGGTCTGCTTTTCGCGTCACCCGGAAGGTGCGGGGGCCGATACGGCCGCCGGGATCCGCCCGGCAGCCTACCCCCGCGGCATGACGCGCCGGGGCAGGCCAGGCGTTACCGTGAAGGGGTGACTGCTGAGCCGGGCCGCCCACCGCTGAGCATGCGGTTCAAGGAGCGTTCCTGGACCAGGGTGGACTGGGCACTGGCGGCCGTATGCGCGCTGCTCATCTACGGGACCATGTACCGGGCCAGCGACCACACTGTCTACGTGTTCCCGCCGAGCCTCTGGCTTGCGGGTGCCTGGGCCCATCCGCTGTTGTCCGTCATCGTGGCGCTTCCCGTCGGGCTGCGGCGCCGCGACCCCATGGGCGCGCTCCTGCTGGCGCTGGTCAGCTGCTCCCTCATCGTCGCGGCGGGCGGTGAGATCAACCGCGGCCCGTTCCTGCCCCTGGCGCTCGTTCTCTTCACGGTGGCGGCCACCCGCACCCGGACGGTGGCGGTCGCCGCGCTCGCCGCCTCTCTGGCACTGCTCATCGTCCAGGGGTTCATCCTGAGCATGACTGGCAACGGCTCGGGCCCGGCCACCGGCGTGGCGCTGATCCTGATCATCGCCTGGATGATCGGCATCAGCGTGCAGCAGCGCCGCGCCTACACCGCACGGATGCGCGAGCAGGTGGCCACGGCCGCGGTGACCGGGGAGCGGCTCCGGATCGCCAGGGAACTGCACGACGTGGTGGCGCACAGCATGACGGTGGTCGCGGTGCAGGCCGGCTTCGGCGAGTACGTCTTCGACAGCGACCCTGCCCAGGCACGTAACGCCCTTGGCAACATCCAGCACGTCACCAGGGAGGCGCTCAGCGACATGCAGCGGCTGCTCGGCGTGCTCCGCCAGGACGGCACCGGCCAGCCCGGCGCCGCCGCGCCCGGCGGCCGGCCGGACGAGGACCAGGCGCCCGGCCCGGCACGGCAGCTCCAGCTCGCGCCCGCCCCCGGCCTGGCCGACCTGGAGCGCCTGGTGTCCACCACCGCGGGAGCGGGCGTCCGGGTGGACCTGACCAGGACCGGGGACCGCAGGGACATCCCGGCCGCCATCGACCAGTCGGCGTTCCGGATCGTGCAGGAGGCACTGACCAACGTGGTCAAGCATTCCGGTGCCAGCACCTGCCAGGTCATCGTCGGCTACGAGCGGGATGGCCTGACCGTCGAGATCACCGATCCCGGCGGCGGGCCAGGCCCCCGCGACGAAGTCGCAGGGGCCGCAGGCCACCGGGGGGTTCCGGGCCGTGGGGTCCGGGGGCTTGCCCCCGGGGAGGCGGAGCGCTCCCCCGGGCTAGCAACTGGGACCGCTGGCCGGGAGCCGCATACCGCCCGCGCGGACGGCACCGGGCACGGCATCCTCGGCATGCGCGAGCGGGTGAGCCTGTCCGGCGGCGAGTTCACCGCCGGCCCGCGGCCCGGGCAGGGCTTCGAGGTGATAGCCCACTTCCCGCTCACCGCGCCGCCGCCCGCCCAGCAGGCGCACGCCGCGGAGGCGGCCATCGCAGCGGCGCCCCCCGTGGATGCGATCGCCGCGCGGGCGCTTCCCGGGCAGGCACGGTGAGCCTGCGCGTCGTCGTCGCCGACGACCAGGCCCTGGTCCGGGCCGGGTTCTGCGGCATCGTCGCGGCCACGCCCGGCCTGGCCGTGGTGGGCGAGGCCGGCACCGGCACGGATGCGGTCGAGGTGACCAGGCGGACCAGGCCCGACGTGGTGCTCATGGACGTGCGGATGCCGGACACCGACGGCATCGAGGCGACCAGGCAGATCACCGGCTCCCCCGGCCTGGCCGCCCGCGTGCTCATCCTGACCACGTTCGACCTGGACGAATACGTCTACTCGGCGCTGCACGCGGGTGCCAGCGGTTTCCTGCTCAAGAGCACCGAGCCCGCCGAACTGGTCAACGCGATCCGGGTCGTCGCGGCCGGCGACGCCCTGCTCGCGCCGAGCGTCACCCGGCGGCTGGTGGAGGAGTTCACCCGCCGCCCGGCCCCGGTCCCCAGGCGTGCCGCCACAGAGCCGCCGCCCGCCGTCCGGGTGCCCGCGGTCAGCCTGGACGCGATCACCGGGCGCGAGCGCGAGGTCCTCGCGCTGATCGCCACCGGCCTGTCCAACTCGGAGATCGCCGCCCGGCTGTCCATCAGCGAGGCCACCGCCAAGACCCACGTCGGGCACCTGCTGACCAAGCTGAGCGCCCGCGACCGGGTGCACCTGGTCATCCTCGCCTTCCAGGCCGGCCTGGTGCAGTGCTAGCCCAGGGGGGCGACCCCCTGGAACCCCCGGTGGCTCAAGGTCCCGTTCCTTCGTCACGGGGCCTTGGCCCTGCTAGCCCAGGGTGGGCGACCCCCTGGAACCCCCGCTGGCCTGCCCTGGCTGGACGGTTACCGGCCGGCCGCGTAGCCCTGCATGCCCCGGGCGTTGGCCGCGGCGTACAGCATGCCGCCGTCCCTGGCGACCGCGCTGACCCGGCCGAGGGACCACGGCGCCGACACGGTCACCTCGTGCCCGCGCGCCCGCAGCCCCTCGATCACGCCCGGCCCGGCCCGGTCCTCCACATCCACCGCCCTGGGGAAGGACTCCCTGGGCCAGAACGACGATGGGAAGTGCCTGGTGTGGAAGGCCGGGGCGTCGATGGCCTCCTGCAGGTTCATGCCGAACTGCACGTGGTTGAGGAAGAACGACAGCGGCCACTGGTCCTGCTGGTCGCCGCCCGGTGTGCCGAACGCCAGGTAGGGCTCGCCGCCGCGCAGCGCCAGGCTGGGCGACAGCGTGGTGCGCGGCCGCTTCCCCGGCGCCAGGCTGTTCGGCAGGCCCGGGGTAAGGGTGAACATCTGCGCCCTGGTGCCGAGGCAGAACCCGAGCCCGGGGATCACCGGCGAACTGTGCAGCCAGCCACCGCTCGGGGTCGCCGCCACCAGGTTGCCGAACCGGTCGGCGACATCGAGGTGGCAGGTGTCGCCGCTGTGCGCCAGCGTGGGCTCTCCCGCCCAGGCGCCCGCGGCCGCGCCCTGCCGCGGCGCGGTGGCGAAGTCAGGCAGCACGGGCCGCCGCCCGCCGGGACTGCCCGGGCGCAGGTCACCGGACGCGGTCTGGCCCACCAGGGCCCGGCGCTGCGCCGCGTACTGCGGCGACAGCAGGTCCGCCAGCGGCACCTCGGCGAATTCCGGGTCGCCGTACCAGGCCTCCCGGTCTGCGAACGCCAGCTTCGCGCACTCCACGACGGTGTGGATGTGGTCCACGCTGCCCGGTGCCATCTCGCCAAGCCCGAGCCCGGCCAGCAATAGCAACTGCTGCAGGAACACAGGGCCCTGCCCCCAGGGGCCGGTCTTGCACACGGTCAGTCCCGCGTAGCCGGCGCTGGCCGGCGCTTCCGTGCTGGCCCGCCACGCGGCCAGGTCGGCGGCGGTCAGCAGGCTGGCGTGCCGGTCGCCGGTACCGTCCATCACCTGCGCGCGCGCCAGGTAGCTGCCGATCGCCTCGGCCACGAACCCTTCGTAGAAGGCCCGCCGTGCCGCTTCGATCTGGACCTCCCTGCCGCCTCCCGCCGCCTCCGCCTCGTCGAGAATCCGCTGGTAGGTGCCGGCAAGAACAGGATTTGCAAAACGAGAGCCCGGGGCTGGCACGCCGCCGGACAGGTAGATCTCCGCCGAGCTTGGCCAGTGCTCGGTGAACACCCCGGCCACGGAACCGATGGCGGAACTGATCCCGGGCACCACCGGGTAGCCGTCCCGCGCGTAGCCGATGGCATACCGCATGACCTCGCGCAGCGGGAGGCTGCCGTGCGCGGCGAGCAACAGCATCCAGGTGCCGAACGCGGCCGGCACGCAGGCGGCCAGGAGCCCGTTCCCAGGGACCAGGTCAAGGCCGAGTTCCCCGAACGCCTCGATGGTGGCGGCCCCAGGCGCGGGCCCCTGTCCGTTCAGCACAAATACCTCGCCGTCGCGGGCGTCGAAGCCAATCACCGGCACCTCGCCCGCGGGCCCGCACATGTGCGGCTCGACCACCTGCAGCACCAGCCCGGCCGCCACCGCGGCGTCGAAGGCGTTGCCGCCCTGCTCCAGCACGGCCATGCCGGCCGCCGACGCCAGCCAGTGGGTCGAGGCCACCATGCCGAACGTGCCCGCGAGCTGCGGCCTGGTGGTGAACGTGGCGCCCTGCGGCATCATTCGCGTCCCGCCTTTCTGCCGACGGCTCTATCTGACCATGCGGTGCTGGCCCGGGGGGACGACCCCCCGGAACCCCCCGCTGGCCTACGGCCCGGTTCCTCCGTCACCGGGCCGGGGCCCTGCTGGCCCGGAGGGACGACCCCGGAACCCCCGCTGGCCCGGGGGGACGACCTCGCAGGCGTTGTCCCCGGCCTGCGTGCGCGAGCGGCGATTCCCGGCTACAGTCTGTGACCGGGATCTCACATCTCGCACCATGCAGAGGAGATAGCCGATGACCTCCGCCACCCGTCACCTGCTGGGCACCGCCGCGTTGCTGGCCGCCGCGGACGCTGGCCGCCGCCTGCGGTCCCGTCAACGGAAACTCGGCCGCCGGGGGCGCCAGCTCCTCGCCATCCGGCGGTGCGGCGGCAGCCAGCTCGGCCCCGGCGCCCCCGGCCTCCTCGCCGTCCGCCTCGCCCGGCAGCACCGTGACGACCGGATGTTCCTCGTCCGCGCTCAGCGCCCACGTGGACCTGGCCCAGGGCGGCGCGGCGGCAGGCAGCACCTACGTGCCGATCGACTTCACCAACACCTCGGGCAGCACGTGCACCATGGACGGCTACCCGGGCGTCTCGTTTGTGCGCAGCCCGTCAGGCAGCCAGCTGGGCAATCCCGCCAGCAGGAACCCGGCGGCCGCACCGGCCATGGTGACGCTCGCGCCGGGCGGGATCGCGCACGCCATCCTCCAGGTGGTCGAGGCCGGCAACTACAGCCAGTCGGCGTGCACCCCGGTCATCGCACACTGGCTGAAGATCTTCCCGCCGGACCAGGTCAGCGCGATCTACGCGCGCTACGACGTCCAGGCGTGCTCGGCCAAGCTGCCCGCCAAGCTCGGCAGCCAGCTCGACGTGTACGTGGTCCGGCCCGGCGCGGGCAAGGCCGGGCACGCGCCGTAGGTTCGCCGCCGCCGCCACCGCCCGGCACGATAGCGTCGGGTCCCATGAACGACCTGTCTGCGCGGCTGCGCGCGGTGTGCGACCTCGACCTGGCCGAAGCCCGCGAGTACAGCGGGCGGCACGAGTACGACGGCACGATCCAGGACCTGTCCCCCGACGGGGTGCGCAAGAGCCTGGCCGCGCTGGCCGAGGCGGCAGGTTCCGGGGCGGCTCTGGAGGATGCGCACGACGAGGCCCACCTGGCCGCGTTCGAGGATCGTGCCCGCGTCGTGTACGGCGAGCTCGAGCTCTACCGGCGCAACCCCTTGATCCACCTCGGCGGGCTTGACCTGGCCTGTTACGACAGGGACTACGCTCCGCAGGCCGAGCGTGACCGCGCCAGGCTGGCGCAGCTCGCCGCCTGGCCGCAGGCGGTCGACGCCGCGGTGGAAGCCCTTGACCAGGTCAGCGCCCCGGTCGCCACCGCGCTGGCGAGCGGGATCCGGGGCCTGACCGCCGGCATCCCGGCCGGCGCCCCTGCCGAGCTGGCCGCTGCCGCGCATGCGGCGCACGCCCGGCTGGTCGCCCACGTGGAGCAGGCCGCCGCCACCGGGGATCCCGACGCCGCACTGGGCGGCCCGGCGCTGTCGGCGCTGATGACCAGCTCCGATCGGATCGAGGTGGACCTGGGCAGGCTGGCCGAGGAAGCCGACGCCGAACGGGACCGGCTGGCCGGGCGGCTGGCCGAGAGCTGCGCCAGGATCGATCCTGGCAGGCCAGCCCTGACGGTGGCCCGCGAACTGGTCCGCGACCACCCGGGACCCGACGGGGTGCTTGACGCCGCGCGGCGCTGGACGGAGCAGGCGATCGCGTTCACCAGAGAGCGCGACCTGGTGCCCTACAACGACGGGGAGTGCCTGGTCGGGCTGGCGCCGGAGTCGCGGCGCTGGGCGATGGCGATGATGTCGCCCGCGGCGCCGGGCGAGCCCGAGGGGCCGTCCTGGTACTACATCACCCCGCCGGACGCGTCCTGGCCGCAGCAGGAGCAGGAGGAGTGGCTGGAGGTCTTCAGCGCGACGACGCTGCCCGGCATCACCGTGCACGAGGTCGCGCCCGGGCACTTCTCGCACGGCCGGGCAATTCGGCATGCCCCCACCGACGTCCGGCGGACGCTGCACTCCAGCGCGTTCATCGAGGGCTGGGCCCACTACGCAGAGGAGCTGTGCGTCGAGGAGGGTTTCGCCGCCGACGACCCGCGCTTCGCGATCGGCGTGTGGCTGGAAGCGCTGGTCCGGATCACCCGGCTGGCCTGCGCGATCGGGGTGCACTCGGCGGGCATGACGGTGGCGGAGGGTGCCGCCAGGTTCGAGGCGGACACGCACCTGGCCGGGCCCGCCGCGCTGTCGGAGGCCCGCCGCGCCACGTTCGACCCGACCTACGGCCGGTACACCTGGGGCAAGCTGGAGATCATGAAGCTGCGGGATGAGGCACGCCAGCAGTGGGGCGCCGGCTTCACGCTGAACCGGTTCCACGCCAGCCTGCTCAGCCTGGGCTCGCCGCCCCTCGGCCTGATGGGCACCGCCATCGTCCGCGGCTGACCCGAGCGGGACGCTACTCGCGCTCGCGGCGCGGCTTCCACGCCAACCGCGCCCCGCGGCCCCGCGGCCCCGAGCTGCCGCCTCCCGTCTTCGTGATCATGACTTCCGGGGGGCTATAGGCCCACCTAAGTCATGATCACGAAGCGTTACCCCTTGCTGAAGGCGCCGCGGCGGGCAATACTCTTGACTATGTCAAACATTTCTTTGACTCCGTCAACTGATTCGGGCGATGCCGGGGCGGCGGAGGCGGGCCCGCCGGTAGCCGGCGGCGACGTCGCGGCGGTGCGCGAGTTCAACCGCTTCTACACCGGCGTGCTGGGACTGCTCAGGGAGGGGCTGCTGGACACCCCGTACTCGCTGACCGAGGCCAGGATCATCTTCGAACTTGCCCGCCAGGACGAGGCGGAAGTGGCGGAGATGCGCCGCTGGCTGGATCTCGACGCCGGGTACCTGAGCCGGATCCTGGCCCGGTTCGAGGCCGACGGGCTTGTGCGCAGGTCGCGCTCCCCCGGCGACGGCCGCCGCCAGGTCATCGGCCTGACGCAGGCGGGACGGGCCGTGTTCGGCAGGCTCGACGCGCTGTCCAATGAGCAGATCCGCGGGCTGCTCGCCCCGATCCCGGCCGGCCGCCGGTCCCGGCTGACCGCAGCGATGGCCGGCGTCAGGGAGATCCTCGAAGCTACCCCGGCAGCCGGTACCGTCGTGCTCCGCCCGCCGATCCCCGGCGACCTCGGCTGGGTGGTGCAGCGCAACGCCGCCCTGTACGCGGCGGAGTACGGCTGGGACGAGACCTACGAGGCCCTGGTCGCACGGATCGTCGCGGACTACGCGGCCCGCGCGGACCGCACCGGCGAGGCGGCGTGGATCGCCGAGGTGGCCGGGGAGCGGGCCGGGTGCGTGTTCTGCATGCGTAAGAGCGAGCAGACCGCGCAACTGCGGCTGCTGCTGGTGGAGCCGTCCGCGCGCGGCATGGGCATCGGCGGGCGCCTGGTCGCCGAGTGCCTCGCCTTCGCCCGCCGGGCGGGGTACCGGGAGATCGTGCTGTGGACCAACGACGTGCTGCACGCCGCCCGGCGGATCTACCAGCGGGCTGGGTTCGAGCTGACCGCCTCGCAGCCGCATCACAGCTTCGGCCACGACCTGGTCGGCCAGGACTGGCGCCTGACGCTGAGGTAACCAGCGGCCGGGGAAGGCTGCGCAGGCCCGTGACGACGGGTCACTCGGACGGCGTGCCAGGCACCACGATGCCGGTCTCGTAGGCGAGGATCACCGCCTGCACCCGGTCCCGCAGGCCCAGTTTGGCCAGCAGGTTGCCGACGTGGGTCTTGACGGTCGCCTCGCTCACGAACAGCACCGACGCGATCTCGGCGTTGCTGCGGCCCCTGGCGAGCAGCAGCAGCACGTCCCGCTCCCTGGCGGTCAGCGAGGCAAGCTGGGACGGCGACGGCGATGTCTCCGGCGGCCTGCGGGCGAATGCCTCGATAAGGCGGCGGGTCACCGACGGGGCGAGCAGCGCGTCGCCCGCGGCGGCGGCCCGGACCGCGGCGATGAGGTCGTGCCGTGGCGAGTCCTTGAGCAGGAACCCGCTGGCGCCGGCCCGCAGCGCCTCGTAGACGTAGTCGTCGAGGTCGAAGGTGGTGAGCATGACCACTTTGGGTGGGGCGGCGGGGCCAGAACCAGCAGAGCGCGGGGTGGCGGGGCCAGGAGCAGCAGAGCGTGGGGCGGCGGGGCCAGAACCAGCAGAGCCCGGGGGCACGGGGCCAGACCCAGCAGAGCGCGCGGCCGCCGCGCCGCTGGTGATCAGCCGGGTGGCCTCCAGGCCGTCCATCCCCGGCATCCGGATGTCCATCAGCACCACGTCAGGCGCGTGCGCCGCGACCTGGGACACCGCCGCCTCGCCGTTGGCGGCCTCGCCCACCACGGTGATGCCGTCCGCGGCGTCGAGGATGACGCAGAACCCAAGGCGCACCAGTTCCTGGTCGTCGACGACCAGTACCCGGATCGGGGCGGGGGCGGTCATAGCGCCGGCAGCCGGGCGGTGACGGCGAAGCCGCCGGACTGGGTCGGCCCCACGGTGAGGTTCCCGCCACACGAGGCCACCCGCTCGGCGATCCCGGCCAGGCCGAGGCCGGATCCCGCGACCAGGCTGCCCGGCTTGACCGCGGCGCTGCCGTTCGCGTTGCGGCGCGAGGGGCCGCGGGGCGGCCCGTCCCGGCGCGGCCCGGAGTCGGCCACGCTGACGGTGATGTAGCCGGGCTCGTAGGACAGCGTGACGGCCGCGCGGTCCGCCCGGGCGTGCCGGATCGTGTTGGTCAGTGCCTCCTGGACGATCCGGTACGCGGTCAGGTCCACGCCGGGGGCGAGCGGGCCCGGCGTGCCGACGACCTCGAAGTCCACCGGCAGCCCGGCGCCGCGCACCTGGTCGAGCACGCCGCCGATCTCGCCGAGCGACGCAGACGGCGCGGTCTCCAGGCGCTCGGAGGGGCCGCGCAGCACGCCGAGGAGCCTGCGCAGTTCGGTCAGGGCCAGGCGCGCGGTGTCGCCGATGATCTCCACGCAGAACGGCGGGCCTGCGCGGGCTTGTCCGGCAGCAGCGAGGTCGCCGCCTCGGCCTGCACCGCCATCAGGCTGACGTGGTGCGCCACCACGTCGTGCAGTTCACGGGCGATCCTGGCGCGCTCCGCCGCGGCCTCCCTGGTGGCGTGCCGGTCCAGTTCGGCCTCGGCGCGCTCGGCGCGGCTCTGCGCCGCGGCCAGGTTCGCCCGCTTGGTGCGGTTGAGCACGCCGGCCGCACCCGCGGTGCCGAAGATCATCACCTGGAAGATGGCGTCGTAAGGCTCCTGATGCCCGGGCGAGGCCAGCGAGATCGTGATGCCCGCGGCCACGGCGGCGATCATGATCCAGCGCAAGACCGGGCCACGGCGGTCGATCACCGTGTAGAACGCGATGGCCGGCCCGAGCGGCAGCGGCGCGAACCCGAACCCGAACCGGTCGTAGGCGACCCGCGCCGCGCCGATGACGATGATGGTCCCGATGACGTTGGACCGGCGCCAGGCCAGCGGAATGCCCTGGGCGGCGACCAGCACGAGGGCGAGCCACAGCGGATGCAGCTGTGCCCGGTAGGGCAGCAGCGAGACCACGTTGACGGCGGCGAGCGCGACCCCGAGGCCGGCGTCGGAGATCCGTTCCTGGCGCTGCTGCGGCAGCGCGGCCACCCGCGCCGCCAAGTCCTGCGGGAACCCGGCCACCCGCGCCGCCAGCCTTGTCACGCCCCGATCGTACGGCGCGGCCAGGTGCCCGCGGATCGGCCGCACGGTGGAGGTGCCCGGTCAGCCCCGCGAGGGAGGGCTATCGTGGAGCCAGCCCCCTACGGACGAGGCAGGACGGATGCCAGACGCGCGGCCCGCGGCAACGCGTGGCCACCGAGCACGGCTGCTAGCCCGGCGCGCCGCGGTGACGGCCGCCCTGGTGGCTGGCCTCGGCACCGTGGCAGGCTGCGCCGCGCAGGCGTCCGCGGGCCAGTCGATCCAGGTCTCCACCGCCTACGTGCCGGTCCCGCACGCCGGCATGACGGTCGCCTACGTGGTGATCCGCAACAACGGGAACGCGGACCGGCTGGTGGCCGTGCACACCAGCGTCGGCGGCCGGGTGACGTTCCGGACGGCACACGGCCCTGGCGCCTCGGTCATGAGCACCATCCCGTCGGTGCGCATCCCCGCGCACGCCACCCTGGCCATGCGCCCGGACGGCGTCCACATGCTGATCGACGGCGCGGGGCCGATGCACGGCGGCAAGGACATCACCCTGACGCTTGAGTTCGCCCACGGCGGGCCGGTGTCGGTGGTGGCTCAGGTCACCGACCCGGAAACCGGCGGCAGCAGCTACTTCCTCAACTGAGCCGCCATGAGGCCGTGACGCGTGGAGCCCGGTCGCGTACGGTGTCGTCTCGTGCCGCACTCCGCTGACTCTGGCCCCGCCACCCCGCACTCCGCTGGCTCTGGCCCCGCCACCCCGCACTCTGCTGGCTCTGACCCCGCCACCCCGCACTCCGCTGGCTCTGACCCCGCCACCCCGCCCTATCGCCAGCCAGGTGTCGTGCTCACCGACCGTGCCTTTGCCGTGCCGCTCGACCACGACGACCCGGGCGGAGAGCGGATCGAAGTGTTCGCCCGCGAGGTGGTGGCCGCCGGCAAGACCGGGGCGGACCTGCCCTGGCTACTGTTCCTGCAGGGCGGACCCGGGTTCGGCGGCCCGCGGCTGTCCGGCCGGGCGTCCTGGCTGGACACCGCGCTCGACAGCTACCGGGTGCTGCTGCTCGACCAGCGCGGCACCGGCCGGTCCGCCCCGGTCACCCGGCACAGCCTCGCCGCCAGGGGCAGCGCGGGCGATCAGGCCAGGTACCTGTCCCTGTTCCGGGCCGACGCGATCGTCGCCGACGCCGAGCTGATCCGCCGCGAACTGGGCGGCGCACCGTGGAGCGTGCTTGGCCAGAGCTTCGGCGGTTTCTGCACGGTTACCTACCTGTCCAAGGCACCAGAGGGGCTCACCGAGGCGTTCATCACCGGCGGCCTGCCCGGCCTGGTGGCCACCGCCGACGACGTCTACCGTGCGACCTACCCGCGGGTCCGGGCGAAGACCCTGGCGCACTACGCCCGTTACCCCGGTGACGTGGAGCAGGCCAGGCGGATCGCCCGCCACCTGGCCGGCACGCAGGTGCTGCTCCCGGACGGTGCCCCGCTCACCGTGGCCGCCTTCCAGTCCCTCGGCGGCATGCTCGGCTACAGCACAGGCAGCGACGAACTGCACTACCTGCTGGAGGGCGCCTTCGACTGCGACCGGATCGGCGACGAGTTCCTGCATGACGTGTACGGCCGCCTGTCGTTCGCCACCGGGCCGCTGTACGCGGCGCTGCACGAGGCCTGCTACGCGCAAGGGGCGGCGACCCGGTGGTCGGCGCAGCGGATCCGGGCCGAGTTCGGTGAGTTCGACCCAGGCGCGGCGCTCGAGGGCGCGGAGCCACTGCTTTTCACCGGCGAGATGATCTACCCCTGGATGTTCGGGCAGGACCCGGTGCTGCGCCCGTTCCAGGCGGCCGCCGATCTGGTCGCCGGATTCCAGGACTGGCCGCCGCTCTACGACCCGGCGCGGCTGGCCGCCAACGAGGTACCGGTCGCCGCCGCGATCTACTTCGATGACATGTACGTACCGCGCGAGCTTTCGGTGCCGACGGCGGAGGCAATACGCGGCCTGCGCCCCTGGGTCACCAACGAGTACGAGCATGACGGGCTGCGGGTGAGCAACGGCGCGGTGCTGCGCAGGCTCATCGGCCTGGCCCAGGGCCTGGCCTGACCCCGGCCGCTCTCCTGGGCCAGCGCGGGCCCGCACGATCCTCCTGCGGCACCGTTCGCCGGGTGCTTCGTATTGCAAAAATATAGTTGCGGTCAAGCAAGTAATCCTGGGTAGGCTAGGGACACGTGCGCAATGGTGACGATCTGAGGCAGGTAGCCGACCCGGGGCAGGCCGGCGGTAACGGGCTAGCCGCGATGGCCAACGGGCATCGCCCGGGCGGTCGCTACAAGTGGGTGGCGCTGTCCAATACCACGCTCAGCATGACGATGGCCACCATCGACGCCTCGATCGTGATCATCGCGCTGCCGGCGATCTTCCGCGGCATCGGCCTGGACCCGCTCGACCCGCACAACGTGAGCTACCTGCTCTGGATGATCATGGGGTACCTGCTGGTCACCGCGGTGCTGGTGGTCAGCCTGGGGCGGCTGGGCGACATGTACGGCCGGGTGCGCATCTACAACCTCGGCTTCGTGGTCTTCACGCTCGCCTCGATCGTGCTCTCGCTCGACCCGCTCACCGGGGCGGCTGGTGCGCTGTGGCTCATCGGCTTCCGCATGGTGCAGGCGGTCGGCGGGTCGATGCTGATGGCGAACTCGGCCGCGATCCTCACCGACGCGTTCCCGGCCACGCAGCGCGGCATGGCGCTGGGCATCAACCAGATCGCCGGGATCTCCGGTCAGTTCGTCGGCCTGCTGCTCGGCGGGCTGCTCGCCGCGTGGGACTGGCGCGCGGTGTTCTGGGTGAACGTGCCGATCGGCATCTTCGGCACGGTGTGGTCCTACCGGAGCCTGCGGGAGATCTCGGCGACCAGGCGGGCGAAGATCGACTGGCCGGGCAACATCACGTTCGCCCTGGGCGCCGGGATACTGCTCATGTCGATCACCTATGGGATCCAGCCGTACGGCGGGCACCCCACCGGGTGGACCAACCCGTGGGTGCTTTCCGGCCTCGCGGCCGGCGTGGTGCTGCTTGTGGCGTTCTGCGTGATCGAGACGAAGACCGCCGAACCGATGTTCCGGATGAAGCTGTTCAAGATCCGGGCGTTCGCGGCGGGCAACGCGGCCAGCCTGCTCGGCTCGATCGCCCGGGGCGGGCTGCAGTTCATGCTGGTGATCTGGCTGGCCGGGATCTGGTTGCCGCTGCACGGGTACCCGTTCAACATCACGCCGCTGTGGGCGGGCATCTACATGCTGCCGCTGACCGCCGGGTTCCTGCTGGCCGGGCCGGTGTCGGGGTACCTGTCCGACCGGTTCGGCCCGCGGCTGTTCGCAACCGCCGGGCTGCTGGTGGCGGCGTGCGCGTTCGTAGGGCTGATGCTGCTCCCCGTGGACTTCCCCTACTGGGCGTTCGCCCTGATCATCGCGCTCAACGGGATCGGCTCCGGGCTGTTCGCCTCGCCCAACACCTCCGCCATCATGAGCAGCGTCCCGGCACGGGACCGGGGCGTCGCCTCGGGCATGCGCTCGACGTTCCAGAACTCCGGCATGTCCCTGTCGATCGGGATCTTCTTCTCGCTGATGATCATCGGGCTTGCCGACACCCTGCCCACGGCGCTGAGCGCGGGGCTGCGCGCCCAGGGGGTGCCGGCCGCGGTGGCCGCGCAGGTCAGCCACCTTCCGCCGGTGAGCACGGTGTTCGCGGCGCTGCTGGGATTCAACCCGGTCCAGCACCTGCTGGCCCCCTCCGGGGTGCTGGCCACGCTGCCGCGGCACAGCGTGGCGGTGCTCACCGGGAACCAGTTCTTCCCGCGCCTGATCTCGGCGCCGTTCCACCACGGCCTGATCATCGTGTTCATCGCGGCGGCTCTGATGTCGGTGACCGGCGCCGTGGTCTCGCTGCTGCGCGGCGGGCAGTTCTACTACGAGGACGAGCCGGCCAGCGGCGGCACGCCTGCTCCCGCGGCGGTCGGCCGCCCCGGGCTGGCCGACGGCACCGCGCCGAACGGGCACGCCGCGCCGAACGGGCACGCCGGGCCGGCGGGCAGCCCCGCGCCTCTCCCCCGTGGCTCGGGTGTGACGTAGGCTTCTCGCGTGCCACGGTATGAGTACCGCTGCCGCGCATGCGGCGCGACCTTCGAGCGCAACAGGCCCATGGCCGAGGCTTCCGCACCGGCCCAGTGCCCGCAGGGGCACGACGACACGGTGAAGCTGCTCTCCACGGTGTCCGTGGGGGGCAGGGCGGGGTGGCGGGGCCAGAGCCAGCAGAGCGCGGGCGCCAGCGGCGCCGAGCCGCGCGGCGGGGGCGGCTGCTGCGGCGGCGCCTGCGGGTGCCGCTGACCGTGATCTCCACTGACCTGCTCCTCGCCGAGGTGACCGGCAGCGCCGGCACGCTGGCCGGGATCGCCGCCACCGCAGACCTCACCACCACGGTGCCCACCTGCCCGGACTGGACGCTGCGGCAGCTCATCACCCACGTCGGGCGGGCGCACCGGTGGGCCGCCGCGATCGTGGCCACCCAGGCGGCCGAGCCGATCCCGTTCCGTGAGGTGCCCGACGGCCGGCTGCCCGACGACCCGGCCGAGCGGCCGGCCTGGCTCCGCGACGGCGCGGTCCGGCTCGCCGAGACTGTCACCGCGGGCAGCGGCCCGGTGTGGACGCATCTCGGCCCCGGGCCCGCCAGCTACTGGGCGCGCCGGATGGCGCACGAGACCGCCGTGCACCGTGCCGACGGCCAGATCGCCGTCGGCACCCGGCCGGAGATCGACCCGGTGGTGGCCGCCGACGGCATCGCCGAATGGCTCGGCTTCTTGCCTGACGGCCAGGCCGACGACCAGGCCGGCCACCCGGCCCTGGTGCCCGAGGGCAAGGTCGTCCACTTCCATGCCACCGACGCGGAAGCCGACGGCGAGTGGCTCATTCGCGGCGTGCCCGGCGGCGTCACCGTGGCGGCCGGTCACGGCAAGGGGGACCTCGCCCTGCGCGGCCCGGCCTCGGCGATCCTGCTGGTGCTGCTGCGCCGGCTCCCGCCCGGCGACCCGGCAGTGGAGGTCATCGGGGACCGCTCGCTGCTGGACGCCTGGCTGGCGGCCACCCCGTTCTGATCAGTCCCTGGCGGGCTCGCCGTGGGAGGCGTTGGCCCGCCCGAGACCCCAGTAGGCCTTCGGCGACACCTGGTCGGCGGGCAGGCCGCGGGCCGCCAGGGCCTCGCGCAGCGCCAGCACCAGCTTGGCCTCCCCCGCCAGGTACGCGTGGCCGGCCTGCGGCGGCAGGATGACGCTGGCGACCGCGGCCGCCAGGGCCACGGGGTCGCCGGGCGGGCGGCCGTCAGCGTGCAGCCAGGTCAGTTCCACGTCTGCCGCTGCGGTCAGTGCCTGCTCGTCCCCCGGACCGGGGACCTCCAGGATCACGGTGGCGCGCTGGCCGGCCGGCAGCGAGCCGGCCATGGCGAAGAACGCGGGCAGGGCGGAGAAGTCCCCGGCGAACAGGTGCCAGGCCACGTCCGCCGCGGGGAAGATCTTGCCGCGCGGGCCGATTCCCTCGATCTGGTCCCCTGGCCGCGCCGTGGCGACCCAGCGCTCGCCGGGACCGCCGTCGTGGCGGACGATGCCGAGGGTGAGGCGGCACCGCGCCTGGTCGGTGTCCCTGATGGTGTACCGGCGGCGCACCGGGCGGTCGCCGTCAACGGCCACCATGAGCATGAGATCCTGCCCCGGACGGCAGGTGAAGCCGGCCAGTTCCGGCGCGGACAGCACCACCTGCTGCATGGCCGGGGTCAGCGGGCGGTTCTCCACGACCTCCATGCTCATCCGGGTGGTCCCGGCCAGCGCGCCCTCCAGCTTGGCGAACGGGTCGTTGAGCATGGCCATCACCGGGGATCCGGCCGGTCGACGTTCCAGTGCCGGCCCGCGGACAGCAGCCAGTCCTGGTCCCCCCGTGGGATGAGCCCGAACCGGGTGATGACCCGCTGGCCACCCTCATGGTCACCGTAGAGGACGTCGATGGTCATCTGTTCGCGAGCCGTCACGGCCTTGCAGGCCTCCTCATACTGGGGGTCGCCCTCGTCGCGGAACGCCGCCTGCCAGAAACCGACATTGTCCGGCGGCAGGTAGAGGTCGCGGGTCTGCCGGTGAAATTCATCGACGGCCGGCTCCGGCCGTTGAGGTTCCCAGTTCCCGTAGAACCGCCAGCCATGCACCACGGCGATGCCGCGGCCCACGTTGCGCAGGGACATGGTCAGGTAGATCACGTCGCCGTCGGCCTGCAGCGCGGCACGGCCGCCCGGTATATGGAGCCACTTGCCGTCGCCGAACATCACCTTCTGCGTTTCGTCCTGCAGGCGGGACGGCACGAGCAGCGGGCGCAGCCCGACAAGCAGGGACTGTTCCGCGGCCCGCGCGGCACGGTTGGCGGACCGGACCGAGGCGAACGTCGCCACCGCGAGGACCAGCGTCCCGAGGGCGGTCGCCAGCGAGGCGACCGACGCCCAGTCCGAGGAGTTCACGGACTGCAGACTATTGCACGGCGGTGGCCATGCCGGCGCAAGCACGGGCCCGCTTACCCGGCGGGTGCGGGCCGGCCGAAATGGCGCAGAACCGGAAATAGCCCCCTAGGATGGGCGTCTGCTGGCATTTACACTTACGCCAGCGGAGCCGGCCGGCCAGTGCTGTCCTCGCGATTCCGCGGGTATGTACGCGGAAGTCTCGGGCGGAGGTTAACAGTGAGTGCCTGCTCTCCCAACTTCACGTATACGGACGGCGAACGACCCGTGCCTGTAGCCGTGCGGGACGCGCTGGCACCACGCTTCTCCGTCGTGCCTGCTACCAGGGCACGCACCCTGCGGCGCACCTGGCTGGACACCTTCGACTGGCGGCTGTACCGGGCCGGCCTCACCCTGGAATGCGTGGCCGGCCACGGGCCTGCCAAGCTCGTGCTGAGCGGCACGGCAGGCGAGCACATCACCGCGACGCTGAACGGGACCCGGTGGCCGGTCCTCGCCGAGGGCCTCCCCCGCGGCCCGCTTCAGGACCGCCTCAAGGGCCTGACCTCGGTCCGGGCGCTGCTGCCCGCCGCCAAGGCCGCGAGCACTGTCTCGGAGTTCCGGCTGTGCAACACCGACGACAAGACCGTCGCCTGGCTCACCGTGGACCTGCTGCACCCGGCCCAGCCCTCTGCCGGGGACCCGCCCGCGCGGCTCAGCCTCACCGCGGTGCGCGGCTACCAGGCACAGGCAGACCGGATCGCGCAGAGCCTGGCCGCGCAGCCCGGCATGTTCCGCGGGGCGCCGCCGCCGCTGGATGCGGTGCTGGCCACCGCAGGCCGCACGCCCGGCGAGTACACCAACAAGGTCGATGTGGAACTGTCGGCCACGATGCCCGCCCGGGCGGCGCTCGCCGCCGTGCTGCTGCGACTGCTCGACACCCTGGAGGCGAACGTCGCGGGCACGATCCGCGACATCGACACCGAGTTCCTGCACGACCTGCGGGTCGCGGTACGGCGGACCAGGACCGCACTGAAGCTCGGCGCCGCCCTGCTGCCGGGCGGCCTGGCCGCCGAGTACCGGCCCGAGTTCAAGTGGCTGGGCGATCTCACCACGCCTACCCGCGATCTCGACGTCCACCTGCTTGGCTTCGCCGCCGCGGCGGCCGGGCTGACCTCCGCCGACCCGGCCGACCTGGCACCGTTCCACGACTACCTCACCCAGCGGCGCATCACCGAGCAGCGCCGGCTGGCCCGCGCCCTGCGCTCGGCCCACTTCACCACGCTGACCGCCACCTGGCGCAGCACGCTGACCGCCCTGCCGCCCCCGCGCCGTGGCCCGGACGCGGCGCACGCCGCCGCCAGGATCATCGGCGGCGCGCACCGGCGCGTCCTTGCCCGGGGCGGCGCCATCGGTCCCGACTCCCCCCCTGAGCAGCTCCATGACCTGCGCAAACGGTGCAAGGAGCTGCGGTACGCGCTGGAGTTCTTCGCCTCTCTGCACGACCTGCCCGCGCATCGGGGTGCGGTACGTGAGCTCAAGGGCTTGCAGGACTGCCTGGGCACCTACCAGGATTGCGAGGTGCAGCAGCAGGAGATCCGGGCGATCGCGGCCGACCTGCTCGCCTCCGGCGTCCCGGCCAGCGCGCTGCTGGCCATGGGAGACCTGGCGTCCCACGTCGGCCAGCGGGAACGCCGGGCCCGCAGCGAGTTCTACAGCCGGTTCGCCGCGTTCGCCAGCCCCCAGGCGCAGGCACGGTTCGAGGTGCTCACCGCGAGCGCGCACTCATGAAGATCGTCGCCACCTACAACATCAAGGGCGGGGTGGGCAAGACGGCCGCCGCCGTCAACCTCAGCTACCTGGCAGCCAAGGACGGACAGCGGGTGCTGCTTGCCGACCTGGATCCACAGGCGGCAGCCAGCTTCCTGTTCCGGGTGCGGCCCCGGGTAAAGGGCGGCGGCACGGCCCTGGTCCGTGGCAGCAGGGATCTGGACAAGGCGATCAAGGGCACCGACTTCGACGGCCTCGACCTGCTCCCGGCCGACTTCACGTTCCGGAACCTCGACCTGATCCTGGACACCACCAAGAAGCCCACGCAGCGGCTGGCGCGCCTGCTCCGGCCGCTGCGCACGTCCTACGACGTGGTCTTCCTCGACTGCCCCCCGGGCATCTCGCTGTTGTCCGAGGCCGTGCTGCATGCCGCCGACCTGGTGCTGGCCCCGATCATCCCGACCACGCTGTCGCTGCGCACCCTGGATCAGCTCACCGAGTTCATCAGCGGCCTGGACGGGCACCGGCCCGCGCTCCTCGCGTTCTGCTCGATGATCGACCGCCGCAAGCGACTGCACAAGGAAATCGCGGAACGGCTGCCGACCGAGCGCGACGACGTCGCGGTCACCGCGATCCCCGCGCTGTCAGTGATCGAGCAAATGGCGGTGCGGCGGGCGCCGGTGACCGCCTTCGCTCCGCGCAGTGCGGCATCCCGCGGCTATGCCGAGCTCTGGGCGGAGGTACGTGCCCTGCTGTCCTGACCGGGCCCTCTCAGCCCAGACGGGCGACCCCCTGGTGCCGCGCGCGCCAGGGCGTTCGTGAGAATCACATTTGCGCTTTATCACCGAATACCGGGCTTCAACCCCGGCCGGCAGAGCATGCTAGAACCGAAAGAGCATGTAAGGGGGCACGTGTGAGCCGAAGGTTGCTCCGGCTGGAGATGCCCGTCTTCCCGGATCGGCGCATGTTCCGGCTGCATGATGCCACCGTGGACCCGGACGGGCCGGGAAGCCCGGCACCGCCTGACGGGGCGCTGATCAGCGTGACCCGCGAGCAGATGTGGGTGGCCAGCCTCCAGGAGATCGTCAGCGCGCAGCTTCTGTTCGAGGAGTGGGACTCCGCCCCGCCGCCGTTCGGCGAGAAGTGGGAGGACGAGGCCAAGGCCGTCCTGTACCTGCGCGGCGCGGTGAGCATCGACATGGGACCGGCGGGCAAGGCCGTGGAGAGCCTCAAGCTGGCAGGCGGCGTCGGCGACTATGTGGTCCGCGTGTTCGCGCGCAACCGCAGCGAGGTGCCCCGCCGCTACCGTGACCTGTTCCGGCGCGGCCTCGACCCGCTCAGCGACGAGTTCGAGCAGGCTCGCAGGACCCTGGACGGGCTCGAGCAGTACCTGATCCAGATCTGGCGCGAATCGTAGGCCGGGCCCGGGGGCGCCGGCGGCGGTCGTGCTCAGCGCTGCCGGGGCGGGCTCATCACCGGGTGCTGCAGCACCGTGTGCGGCGCGGACGATGCCGCCGGGTGGCCCGCTGGCCGCCCCAGCGGAGCCGCGCGCAGCGCCACGAGCGCGTAGATCACGACGGGCAGCACGGTGAGCATGATCACGGCGGCCAGCGACGCCACCGTCAGCACCCGCGGCGAACGGCGCCGCGCGCCGGGCACGCGGAGCAGCCCGGCGCGGCCGGGGCGGGAGAACATGGTCAGGCAGGCGGCAAGCACCGGCTCGGAGCGTTCCAGCTCCTGCTCGATTTCCGCGAGGATGCGCTGCTCCTCCATGGACAGTGCCATGGGCGCCACCTCCACACCCTGCGGTCCTTTACCTACCGACTGGCTTGTATTGCCCTGTTTCCCACGGTATCCCCCTCGGCAAGATTTTTAGCCCTGGTAGGCCACCCCAATAGTGGTGGTGTTCGGCCGCGCCGATCGGTGGCCGCCGGCTAGAACTGGTGTTTGACTGACTAGAACGAGTGTTCTAAGTTCTTTGCTATGCGGTGGGATGCGCTACGTGCCGGTTCGCCGGACGAGGGATCGTCACCGGCACAGCCTGCGCCGATGTTGTTCGAGCAGCGCGCGGTGACCCGGACATTCGACACGCCGGCCTTCAGGGGCATGACGTTCTTCGAGGTACAGGCCCGGTCGATCATCAACCGGGTACCCGACGCCTCCCGCGTCCCGTTCCGCTGGACTATTAATCCCTATCGTGGATGTAGCCATTCGTGTGTCTACTGCTACGCCAGGAAGTCGCACACCTACCTGGACCTGGATTCGGGCCACGACTTCGACTCCAAGATCGTGGTCAAGGTCAACGCGCCTGACCTGGTGCGCAAGGAGCTGGCCGCGGCGCGGTGGCGCGGCGAGCACATCGCCATGGGCACGAACGTGGACTGCTACCAGCGGGCCGAGGGACGCTACCGGCTCATGCCGGGCATCCTCGCCGCACTGCGCGACGTGGCCAACCCGTTCTCGATCCTTACCAAGGGCACGCTGATCCTGCGGGACCTCGACCTGATCTGCGAGGCAGCCGAAGTGACCGACGTCGGGCTCGCGGTGTCCGCAGGATGTGCGGACACCGAGCTGTGGCGGGAACTGGAGCCGGGGGCGCCGAGCCCGCAGCGGCGGCTGGAGGTGTGTGCCGCGTTCACCGCCGCCGGGCTGCCCTGCGCGGTGCTGATGGGCCCGGTCGTGCCGTTCCTGTCCGATTCCCCGGCGCAGCTCGAGAACACCGTGCGGCAGATCGCGCAGGCCGGGGCGGCCTCGGTCACGCCGATCGTGCTGCACCTGCGCACCGGGGCGCGGGAGTGGTTCTTCCGCTGGCTTGGTGAGGCCCACCCGGAGCCTGGTGCCCCGCTACCGCGCACTCTACGGCCGCGGCGCCTACGCTCCCGCGGCCTACCAGAAGCAGGTGACCGAGCAGGTCAAGGAGCTGGCCAGGCGCCACGGCGTCGGGCGCGGCGCGCCCGGCAGCGGGCGGCGCGGCAGGCCGCGGCGCTTCGCACCACCCGCCCAGAGGCGAGCGGACCTCCAGACCGCCACGCCGCAGCAGCTCACGCTGCTCTAGCTCGGCGCCGTGGATTCCAGCAGGCCGCTCCCCAGGGCTCCGCCGGGTCGCCTCCCCCGGGCCAACAGGGCCAAGGCCCCCGCGACGAAGTCGCAGGGGCCGCAGGCCACCCGGGGGCTCCGGGGGGTCGCTCCCCCGGGCTAGCAGGGCCAAGGCCCCCGCGACGAAGTCGCACGGGACCGCAGGCCACCGGGGGGCTCCGGGGGGTCGCTCCCCCGGGCTAACAGGGCCAAGGCCCCCGTGACGAAGTCGAACGGGGCCGCAGGCCACCGGGGGGCTCCGGGGGGTCGCTCCCCCGGGCTAGCACTGCACGACCGGCAGGCCAGCCCGCTGCCAGGCACGGAAGCCGCCCGCCAGGTCGGTCGCCCCGGCCACGCCGAGGTCCTGCAAGGACGCCGCCGCCAGGCTGGACGTATAGCCCTCGACGCACATCACGATCACGCGCAGGTCGTAGCGGGCCTGCGGCAGCCGGGCCGGCGACCGCGGGTCGAACCGCCATTCGAGCACGTTGCGCTCCACGTGCAGGGCGCCTGGCACCAGGCCCTGCTCGGCACGCTGCGCCTGCGACCTGATGTCCACAAGCAGCGCGCCTGCCCTCATCGCCTCGCTGGCATCCCGCGGCCCCAGCCGCCGCAGGCGGACCCTGGCCTCGCCGAGGATCTCGTCGATGGAGCGGGCCGCGCCCCCGCATGCGCCCGCTACCACCGGATCGCCGTTTCCATGGTGACGCGCTCCAGCCCACCTGGCCCGAATTCGAAGCGGCGCATGCTGGTCAGCGGGGGCGAGTAGGCGTGCACGCTCACCGCGGGCTGCACTGAGGCATTGATCACATCGTGGATGTACCAGGGACCGAACGATCTCACCTCGCCACGGGGCACCGCGGCCGACGGGCCCGGGCGCCGGCCAGGCGCGGTCCGCTCCCGCAGGGCGCCGCGCGCCACCGTGAAGGCACCGGAGGACTCGCCATGGTCGTGGAAGCCGGTCCGCTGCCCGGGCAGCCAGCTCAGCAGCCACACCTCATGGTCGTCGTCCAAGGTCAGCCGGTGGTACCAGCGCCGGTCGAGGTCGTACCGGACAAGGCTGAGCCATTCGTGCTCGCTCGCGGCCACGCCCTGGACTATCTGCCGCAGCCGGGCCTGGCTCAGCGCTGAACTGGCCGTGCGCACTATCATCCTTCTAATCCGATCGTTTTTATAGGGATGAGGCTTGGCAGGACACTACCACAAGCCCCCCGCTCCTCACGGGCATCAGGGATCGAGTATTCCGGCCCGGATCACCCGTCCCGGGCGACACGGCAGTGCTGGCCGCCACGTAAAGTTGGCTGGCGTGGCACTCCCCCAGGGCACCGGCGGCCAGCGGGCGCCGGAACGGCTTGCCGCGCGCACTGTCGAGATTCCCGACCCCGGCGACCTGGTGGCATTGTTCCCGGAGCCGGCGGGCGTGGCCTGGATCCGGCACGGTGACGGCCTGGCCGGGTGGGGTGAGACGGCCCGGGTCACCCTCCCCGCGGGCGAGGACAGGTTCACCGCCGGCGAGAAGTGGCTCCGCGAGCTCTTCGACGGCACCGCGGTCGACGACCAGGTGGCCGAACCCGGCAGCGGGCCGGTGGCCTTCGGCAGCTTCACCTTCGACTCCACGTCCGACGGCTCGGTGCTCGTGGTGCCTGAGACGATCATCGGCCGCCGCGACGGCAGGTCCTGGCTCACCACGATCCGCCCGCTGGCGGCCTCGGCCCCGCCACCGGCGGCACCGGCATTCTGGCTTCCGCGCGGTCCCGGGCAGCCATCCGCGCTGCTGACCGCTCCCGCGGAGATCCGGTGGCACGACGGGAGCCTGACCGCGCCGGAATGGCAGCGTGCGGTCGCCACCGCGGTGCAGCGCATCAAGGCCGGCCAGCTCAGCAAGGTGGTGCTCGCCCGCGACCTGTACGCGACCGCCGTCCGCGACCTCGACATCCGGGTCATCCTGCGGCGGCTCGCCGGCCGTTACCCCGACTGCTACACCTTCGCCTGCGCGAACCTGGTCGGCGCTACCCCTGAACTGCTGATCCGCCGCCAGGACGACGACGTCAGCTCGCTGGTGCTCGGCGGTACCGCGCCGCGTGGCCGGGACGCCGCCGAGGACGAAAGGCTGGGCGCCGCCCTGCTCGCCTCGGCCAAGGAGCGGGAGGAGCACGAGTACGCGGTGGTGGGGGTGCGGGCAGTGCTCGCCGCCCGCTGCGACCGGCTCAAGATGGACTCCGCCCCCTCGCTGCGGCGGTTCGCCAACGTGCAGCACCTCGCCACCTGGATCACCGGCCGGCTCGGCGGCGGGCAGGCAGCGAGCGAGCATTCCGTGCTGGCCCTGGCCGATGCCCTGCACTACACCCCCGCGGTGTGCGGGACCCCGGCCGAGCCGGCCATGGAGCTGATCCGCGACCTGGAGGCGATGGACCGCGGCCGGTACGCGGGACCTGTCGGCTGGGTGGATGCGCGCGGGAACGGGGAATGGGGCATCGCGCTGCGCTGTGCCCAGGTGGACGGCCGCCACGCCCGGCTGTTCGCCGGGTGCGGCATCGTGGCCGGCTCGGACCCCGAGGCGGAGCTTGCCGAGACCCAGGCCAAGTTCGCTGCGATGCAGTTCGCGCTGGAAGCCTGAGGTCCGGCACTCCCCCGCCGCTACCCGGCGACGGCGGCCACGGCCGCGGTGCAGGCCGCTCGCAGCGTGCGGCGCAGCGCCGCACCGGCCTCCCGGCTGGTGCGCACCTCTACCACCCGGATCCCGCCGCCGCGCAGCGCGCCGGCCAGATCGCGGGCCCGCTCGACGGTGACGGCCGGCAGCCCGGCCGCGGCGGCCAGGCTGCCAAGCCCGGCCCCGTGCGGGGTGCCGAACACCCGCTCGAACGGCCCGTCGTGCTCAGCCTGCTCCAGCAGCGAGAAGATGCCGCCGCCGTCGTTGTTGGCCACCACGAGGACCAGGTCGGGCCGCGGCTCCCCGGGACCGATGAACAGGCCGGGGGCGTCGTGCAGGAACGCGAGGTCGCCCACCAGCGCGGCGGCGGGACCGCCCCCCGCGCGCTGGTGGGCCAGCGCGGCGCCGGCCGCCGTGGAGATCATGCCGTCGATCCCGCTGGCGCCCCGGCTGGCCAGCACCCGGAGCCCGGCCCGGGGCGCCATCTGCTGATCCAGGTCACGGATGGGCAGGCTGGACGCGGCCCACAGCAGCGCGCCGTCCGGCAGGGCCGCAGCCAGGTCCCGCGCGAGGCGCGGCTCGGACAAGCCCTCGCCGTCGTCGAGGATGGCCGATGCGGCGGCCGCGGCGGCCGCATCGGCCGCGCGCCAGGAGGCCAGCCACGGGGTGCCCATGGCGCCGGGGCCGCCCGCCGCACCGGGGCCGTCCGCCAGCCGGATCGCCGGCACCACGTCGGTGGCGCTGCGCGCCGGGTCGGCCCAGTGGCCCGGGCCCTGCGCGACGACGACGTGCCGGACAGGCGCGGCCGTCTTGAGGTAGCCGGACTGGCCGCGGGACAGGCCGGGCCGCCCGGCCGACACGATGAGGTCCGGCCGGTGACCGGCCACGAAGGCGGGCGAGTCGAGGAGATAGGAGTAGGCGGTCAGGCTCATCGGCCCGGCCCGGGCACCGGAGGAGGGCTCGGCGAGCACCGGCCAGCCGGCCTGCCCGGCCAGGCGCAGCAGCGCCGCGGGGTCGCCGCAGCCATCGCCGCAGACGACCACCCCGCGCTCGGTCCACGGCAGTTCCAGGGCACCTGCCTCCGGAGCGGCGCCGAGGGCCGGGGAAGCTCGTCCACGGCTCCCCCGTCCGGGCGGCCGTCCAGCGGCTCGGGCCAGCCGCCCGCGCCGCCGCCCTCGTCTGCCGCGTCCGGCAGGCCGGGCACCAGCGGCTCGCGCAGCGGCAGGTTCAGGTGCACCGGCCCGGGGAACCCGCCGCTCGGCGCCCGCGGCGGCCGCCCAGGCGCGGCAGGCCAGCGACCGCCAGTAGGCGTTCATGCCCGGCCGCGCCTGCGGCACCCCGGCCTCGCAGAACCAGCGCACCGCGTCCCCGTACAGCTTGATCTGGTCGATGGCCTGGTTCGCGCCGGTGCCACGCAGTTCTGGAGGCCGGTCGGCGGTGAGCACGAGCAGCGGCACCCCGGCCTCGCTGGCCTCGATCACGGCCCCGTGGAAATGCGCCGCCGCGGTCCCCGAGGTGCAGACCAGCGCGACAGGCCGCCGGCTCGCCTTGGCCAGCCCGAGCGCGAGGAACGCCGCCGACCGCTCGTCGATCCGCACATGCAGCCGGACGCCCGCCGGATCCTGCGCGGCACGGTCCCAGAGGGCCATGGCCAGCGGCGCACTGCGGGACCCCGGCGCCAGCACCGCCTCCGCCAGCCCGCACCTGGCCAGTTCGTCCACCAGCGTGGCCGCGAACGCCGTGGCCGGGTTCACGCCGGATCCAGGTACCGGGCCGCCGCCAGCGCGCGGGCGCGCCAGGGCGCGGGATCGGCCTCCCACGCCGCCAGGCGCGCGGCGTCCACGCCGGGCCGGGCCACCGGCAGCACGCCCGCCTGTTCCGCCAGCGGCGCGGCGGTGACGTCGCCGTCCAGCAAGCTCATCGTGGCCAGCCCGCAGGCGTAGCGAAGCTCGGGCAGCGCCGCGGCGAACGCGACCCCGGCGGCCAGCCCCACCGAGGTCTCGACCGCGCTGGAGACCACCACAGGGAGCCCGCACGCCTCCGCCACGGCCAGCGCCGCGCGCACCCCGCCCAGCGGCTGGGCCTTGAGGACGACGATGTCGCAGGAGCCGGTGGCCCGCACGGTGAGCGGGTCCTCGGCGCGCCGGATGGACTCGTCAGCGGCCAGCGGCACGTCCACCGTGCGGCGCAGTTCGGCCAATTCGGCGAGGGTGGCGCACGGCTGCTCGGCGTACTCCAGGCCGAACGCGCCCAGCTCACGCAGTGCCCGCCGGGCCTGGCCCACGTCCCAGGCGCCGTTCGCGTCCACCCGGATCGCCCCGCCGCTGCCCAGCGCGTCCCTGACCGCCTCCACCCGGGCCACGTCGTCGGCCAGGGACTGGCCGCGCTCGGCCACCTTTACCTTGGCGGTGCGGCACCCGGACGCCGTCACCAGCGCGTGCGCCGCAGCCGGGCCCACGGCAGGCACGGTCACGTTCACCGGCACCTGGTCACGGACCGGCGCGGGCCAGCCGGCGGTCGCCGCCTCCAGGGCGCAGGCCAGCCAGCGGGCGCACTCCCGCGGCCCGTACTCGGCGAACGGCGAGAACTCGCCCCAGCCGCCGGCCCCTCGATCAGCGCGCCCTCGCGCACCGTGATCCCGCGGAAGCGGGTCCGCATCGGGATGGCGAACGCCCGCATCGAATCGAGCAGGCCCGCCACCTCATCCCGGGCCGGGGCGCCGGTCACGGCCGGGGTTCCGGCCGCTGCCATTCGGTCACGCCTGCCCCCCTCGTTTCACCGGAGTTTTCGCCCGTTAACCTTACGTTGATGGCCGGACGTCCCTTGCACGCCCTCCTGCTCCCGCCCGCCGCCGGGGCGGGCCGCCTACTCGACGCGCTGGCGGCGGCGCTGGACGGCAGCGGTCCCGCGATCCTCCCGCTTGACCCCGCCCTGCCGCCGGCCCGGGTCACCGATCTGCTGCACGCCTTCACTCCGGCCACGGTAGAAACGCAAGACGGTGCCATACGATGGCGCCCCGATGACGCCCGCCGCGGCCGCGCCGGGCGCCGGGGAGGATCTGCCTGACGGCACGGCGGTCGTGATAGCGACGTCCGGCTCGACCGGGGAACCCAAGGGGGTCCAGCTCAGCGCCGATGCGTTGCGGGCCTCCGCACGGGCCAGCCTGGACCGGATCGGCGCAGCACCCGGCATCCGCTGGCTCTGCCCGCTGCCCACCAGCCACATCGCCGGGCTCGGCATACTGGTGCGTTCCCTGGTCTCCGGTACCACCCCGGTGGTGGTCGACCGCCTGGACCCGGCACAGCGCAACCTGGCCGCGTTCGGCTGCGGTTACACCTCCCTGGTCCCGGCGCAACTGCGCCGCATGCTGGACGCGGGCGCGGGCCTGTCGGCGTTCGGCGCGATCCTGCTCGGCGGCGCGGCGATCCCGTCCGGCCTGCTGGCCGGCGCCCGCGCCGCGGGCGCCAAGGTGATCACCACGTACGGCATGTCGGAGACCTGCGGCGGCTGCGTCTACAACCACGTTCCCCTGGACGGCGTCCAGTTGCGCACGGCCCCCGACGGCCGGATCCAGATCAACGGCCCCGTGCTGTTCTCCGGCTACCGCAACCGCCCCGACCTGACCGAACTGGCCCTCGAAGAAGACGGCTGGTTCACCACCTCGGACCTGGGCAGTATCAGCCCTGCCGGCCGCCTGTCGGTGGCCGGCCGCGCCGACGACATGATCAACACCGGCGGCCACAAAGTCTCCCCCCACGAAATCGCCGCCATCCTCGAAGCCTGCCCCACCGTCCGCGAAGCCGCCGTCTTCGGCGAACCGGATTCCCAGTGGGGACAACGAGTCACTGCGGTAGTCGTCCCCGCGTCGCACGCCAATCCCCCGCGCCTGGAGGAGTTGCGGGCCGCCGTCAGCCGCAAGCTCCCCGCCTACGCCGCACCCCGCGCCCTGTTCATCGTCCCCGCGATGCCCCTGCTTCCCTCCGGCAAGCCCGATCTCGCCGCCCTCCGGGTGCTCGGAAGGGATCACGCCAGTTGACGGTTGCTGTAAGGAGCAGCACCGAGGACAGGCGGTGGCCGGCCGCTCATCCCCTTACGCGGAAAGGTGACAACAGTCACCGAGGACAGGCAAGCATGACTGAACGGCACGGGAACAATCGTGCGCGCTGAGCGTTCTAATTAGTGCTCGCGCTTCACAGTACCAGCCGATTTCAAGCCGGTGCCGTCCCCGCGACGGCGGCGCCGGGCGCGAGGGACCGCCAAGCGATGCGTCCGCCGTGACGCGCGCACACGGAAGGAGGTGCCTCATGCCGAGGACCGTACGCACCGCGCCCGCGCGGAAGGCCGCTGAGCGCACCACCGCCCGGCCGGCCACAACCCGCGCCAAGCGGGCCGCACCCGCCAAGACACCTGCCAAGACCGGGACTGGAACGAGTAAGGACGTCATGACGACTGTGCAGACCGCGCCGGCCGCCGAGATCGTGGGGATGGATGGGCTCGACGCCGAGGTGGCGACCGCGGCGACGATGGACGCCGGGACGCTGACCGAGGTCCCCGCGCCAGCGGCCGAGGTGGACCTGGACGACCAGACCTCCACGATGGGCGACTCCGTCCACACGTACCTGAAGTCGATCGGCCGCACCAGCCTGCTCACGGCCGAGCAGGAAGTGAACCTGGCCAAGCGGATCGAGGCCGGGCTCTACGCCGAGCACAAGCTGGAGACCGAGCCGGATCTCGACGAGGACTACCGCCGCGACCTGGAACTGGTCGCCGAGGACGGCCGCCGCGCCAAGGCGCACATGCTGGAGGCGAACCTGCGGCTGGTGGTCTCGGTGGCCAAGAAGTACAGCGACCGGGGCCTGTCCCTGCTCGACGTGGTGCAGGAAGGCAACCTGGGGCTGATCCGGGCCGTGGAGAAGTTCGACTACACCAAGGGCTACAAGTTCTCCACGTACGCCATGTGGTGGATCCGGCAGGCGATCCAGCGCGGTTTCGCCGACGCCGCGCGCACCATCCGGCTGCCGGTGCACGTGCTTGAGATGCTCTCCAAGCTCAGCAGGGTCGAGCGGGACATGCACCAGCGGCTCGGCCGGGAGCCCACGCCGGAGGAGCTCGCGGTGGAGCTGGACCGCACCCCGGACCAGATCGAGGAACTGCTGCGCACCAGCCGCCAGCCGATCAGCCTGGACTCCACCATCGGCGAGGACGGGGAGACCAGCATCGGCGACCTCATCGAGGACGTGGACGCGCCGGAGGCATCCGAGCTCGTGGACCGCCAGCTCATGGCGGACCAGCTCAGGAACGCGCTCGACGCCCTGACGCCGCGGGAGGCCACGATCATGGCGATGCGGTTCGGCCTCTACGACGGGAACCCGCACACGCTGGACGAGATCGGGCGCGCGCTCGGCCTCACCAGGGAGCGGATCCGCCAGCTGGAGAAGCAGTCCCTGTCCAAGCTGCGCCACCCCAGCCGCGCGCAGCCGCTGCTGGACTACGCCAGCTGACTCAGCACGCGCGATGGCGCCTGCCGGCTTGCCGGCAGGCGCCATCGGCGCACCGGGGGTTCCGGGGGGTCGCTCCCCCGGGCTAGCACAGCAAAAGCTGGTGCCGGCCCGTGGGCCGGCACCAGCTTTTTGTGTGCCCCGGCTTCAGCGGTGGACGTGGGACAGCGGACCGGCGTTGACCGGGAACTGCGCGGTGTTCACGACCTGGATGCCGGCGTTCTGCTCGCCGTTGAACGGGGTGACGGTCGGCGCGGTGGCACCAGGCTCACAGCCCAGGTTGAACGGGACGCTGGGGTCGTTGAACCAGACGCCCAGGTGGTACTGGTGGGTCGGCGAGAACGTGGCGGTGCCGCCGAGGGACAGCGAGAACGTCTCGCTGTCGAACACGCCCTTGACCGTGGCGCTGCCGAACCCGTTGCTGTTGGCCTGGATGTCGGTCTGGTACCAGGACACGCCGAACGGGGCGGTGGGCTGCTGGATGACGAACAGGTCGAAGCCCGCGTTGGCCGGCATGCCGTGCAGGCTGACCGTCATGGTGTCGTTGAGCGTGCCCGGGGTGATGGTGACGTGCCCGCCCGCCTTCGGCAGGCAGGCCGAGATGGCCGATGACGACGGCTTGAGCGCGAACGAGAATGACGACGCGGCCGTGCGGGCGGGCGCGTGCGCGGCCGCCCCGGCCGTCGCGGTCAGGCTCAGCGCCGCGGCGACAATGCCGCTCGCGGCAATGATTACCGCCTTCGCGGCAGTGGGGGCCAGGATGCCTCGGATGCTGGATCGGTTACTGCTCATGGCTGGTCCTCCTGTCACGGCGGCGGCTCCCCCGCCCCCGTCTGGCTGGCGGCCCGGCGGGCGCCGGGCGTGGTCAGTTGGGCAGGGGTACGCGCGGTAATGCCGGAATGGTTCAATTCGGTGATGGGAATGTCCGGGCCGGGCGCGGGCGGCCGGCTCACCGGCGCGGCTGCGGACGACCTGATGGTCACCGAGCTCTACCGCCAGTACCGGGGACCGTTACTGTTGTTCGTGCTCCGTCTCACCGCTGGCGACCGGCAGCAGGCCGAGGACATCGTCCAGGAGACGATGGTCCGGGCCTGGCGCCAGGCTCGCCGCCTGGACCCGGCCGAGCCGTCGCTCATGCCCTGGCTGGCCACCGTGGCCCGGCGTATCGTGATCGACGAGCAGCGGCGCAGGCGCGTGCGGCCGTCGGAGATAGGGGGCGCCGAGGTGGACCAGGCACCCGTCGCCGATGACGAGACGGAAAACCTGCTGCGCAAGGTGCTGGTGACCGAGGCGCTTCAGGCCCTGTCGGCGGCCCACCGCGAGGTGCTCAATGAGACGATCCTGCGGGACCGCACGGTGAACGAGGCGGCGGAGGTGCTTGGCATCCCGGTGGGCACGGTCAAGTCGCGGGTCTACTACGCACTCAAGGCGCTGCGGGTGGTCATGGCCGAACGTGGGGTGTCAGCATGAACGGCGAGCCCGTGAGCAGTGTGCATACCGACGTCGGCGCCTACGCCCTTGGCCTGCTCGAAGCGGTGGACCGGCAGGCGTTCGAGGAGCACCTGGCCGGCTGCCCGGCCTGCGCCGCGGAACTGGCCGAGCTGTCGGGGATGAAGGGCCTGCTGACCGGCATCGGCCCGGTGGACGCTCCTCCTGGCGAGCCGACCGGGGCCGAGGTCACCGATCTGGTCCGCCGGCGCGCGGCGGACCAGCGCCGCCACACCCGCCGCCAGGTCCTGCTCGGCGCGGCGGCGGGCGTGGTGCTGCTGGCCGGCGGCGTGGCCGCCGGGCTGGCCGCCGCACGGCAGCCCGCTGCGCCGGTCGCGCAGCCGCTGGTCACCATTGCCGTCCACCAGAGCGCGACGGCCGTTGGCACTAACCCCCGGACCGGGGTTTCCGGCGTCGCTGGCCTGGTGAAGAAGCCCTTCGGCACGCAGGTCACGCTGGACCTCAAGATGAAAGGGCCGCTGGAGTGCCAGGTCGTCGCGGTGTCCAAGACCGGGGAGCGGACCGTGATAGCCACCTGGTTCGTGCCACCGGTCGACTTCGGGGGAACCCAGCATCCCGCACCCCTGCACATCCAAGGCTGGACCACCATCAAGACCGGCGACCTGGCCCGCATCGACGTCGACCGCGTGACCGACGCCACCACGGCCTGAGGCTCCGGGGGTCGCCCCAGGGCTAGCAGCGGCGTGAGGCGCCGTGACGAAGGAACGGGGCCTCAGGCCATCGGGGGCTCCGGGGGTCGCCCCCCGGGCTAGCAGCGGTGTGAGGGGCTAGGACGCCGCGGCGGGGTCCGCGTGGGGGCACGCCGCTTGCCGGACCACAGGGCGGCCACGCCGGGCAGAGCCGCCTCGGCCTGCGCGTACCCGGCCATGGCGGCGGGGCCGCGCTGGGCCGAGTCGAGCACGTTGCCCATGGCGGCCAGCGACCCGGCGTTCGGCGTGACCAGCACCACCGCGCTGCCGCCCGCGGCGAGCTGCTGGCACTGGCGCAGCGCGGGCGGCATGACGCGCATGCCCCGCCACAGCGGCGCCAGCACCACGACCCGGTCGAAGCCTGCCGCCAGGTCGGCGTTCGCCGCCGAGCGCATCCCCCCGTCCATCCACCGCCGCCCGTTGATCTGGACCGGGGGCCAGACGCCCGGCACCGCGCAGCTCGCGCTGACCGCCTCGATCAGGCTCACCCCGCTGGCGGCGTCGAACGTGGCGCACTCCCCCGTGTCCGCGTCGACGGCGGCGATCGTCAGCCGCTGGGCCGGCCATTCGTGACTGGGCAGCCAGGCCCCGATCACCGCCTCGCGCTCGGCCTCGGCCAGCGGCGGGGAGGCCCGGGCCACCCGGCCGAGCCGCTTGCGGGCCCGGGCCGCCGTGCCCGGCGTGAACACCGCCAGGCCGTAGCGGAGCATCAGCGCCCGGCCCATGGTGGCGGTGACCGCGACCTCGGACGGCGCGCACTGGGCCGCATGCAGCTCTGCCAGGCCGATTCCCGAGGTGAGCTGGGCGCCGGCGAGGGCGCCGGCCGAGGTGCCCACGATCAGGTCCGCGGCGGTCAGGTCGAGCCCGTGGGCGGCCAGCCCGGCGACCAGGCCCACCTCCCAGGCCGCGCCGGTGATGCCACCGCTGCCGAGTACCAGTGCTTTGCTCGCCACGCTCGTGCCTTACCGCGGCACGCAGCCGGGGACGGTAATCTGCCCGGCGTGACTGTTGAGGTGGTTCACGAGGTGACCGACGAGCTGGTGGCGGCGTTTGCCCGGCTCGTTCCGCAATTGTCCGCGACCACCGGCCCGCCCGGCCGCAAGGCCCTGGAGGAGATCGTCGGCTCGTCGGCGATCACCCTGCTGGTGGCCCGTGCGGAGGGCACGATCGTCGGCACGCTCACCCTGGCGATGTTCCCGATCCCCACCGGCTTCCGTGCCTGGATCGAGGACGTGGTGGTGGACCAGGCGGCCCGGGGCAGGGGCGTGGGCGAGGCGCTCACCAACGAGGCGATCGTCCTGGCGGGCGCGGCCGGGGCCCGCACGGTGGACCTGACCTCCCGCCCGTCCCGCCAGGCGGCCGGGCGGCTGTACCAGCGGGCCGGGTTCGAGGAGCGGGAAACCCGCGTCTACCGGTACCGCATGCCCGCCTGAGCCCGCGGGCCCGCTGCCCGGCACCGCCCTACACCGCCGTCTCTGTCCGCGCCTGCAGCTTGTTCATGCCGCGCAGCCAGCGGTCGGTGTCGGCGGCGCGGTTGGCGTACATCCGGGCCACGTCGGGGTGCGGCAGGATGAGGAAGCTGCCGCTGGCGATGCCGGCGATGACGGCGTCCGCGACCTCGTCGGTGGTGATCGCCGTCTCGCCGAGGATCAGCTCTGCCGCCGGTGTGACGCTGTCCAGCATCGCGGTCCGCACGCCCATCGGGCACAGCGCCTGCACGGTGAGGCCACGGTGCGCGTAGGTGGCGGCCAGCCACTCGGCGAAGCTGAGCGCGGCGTGCTTGGTGGCCGAGTACGGTGCCGTGCCGAGCATGGTGAGCAGGCCCGCCGCGGACACGGTGCAGATCAGGTGCCCGCTGCCGCGCTCCAGCCAGCCCGGCAGCAGCAGCCGCGCGGCGCGGACGTGCGCCATCACGTTCACCTGCCAGCTGGCTTCCCAGTCGTCCTCATCACCCTCGCCGTCGCCCAAGGCCACCCCGGCGTTCGCGCAGTACATGTCGATCTCGCCGAGCGTGCCACGGGCGGTGGCGAGCAGCGCGGCCACCCCGTCCGCCGAGGCCGCGTCCCCGGGCGCGGCGGTGGCGCCGCACGAGCGGGCCACCTCGCCCACGGCGTCGGCGTTCAGGTCGTTGACCACGACCCGGGCGCCTTCCGCGGCGAATCTGCGGGCCAGCGCGGCCCCGATGCCGCTGCCCGCTCCGGTGACCACCACGCCCGCGCCCGAGACCGACCGCATCGCCGCCCCTTCCCTCGCTGCCCGCAGTTCCGTGTCTTCAGCTCCCGGGCGGCGGCGGCAGGTCCACCAGGGCGGCCAGGGCGGCCCGGTGCCGGTCCGGCGAGCCCAGCGCCAGCGACCCGCTCTTGGCCCGCTTCAGCAGCAGGTGCGCGGGGTGCTCCCAGGTGAAGCCGATCCCGCCGTGCAGTTGCACGCATTCCTGCGCGGCGAGCACGGCCGCGTCGCCGCTGGCCGCCTTGGCCAGGGCCACCGCGACCGGCGTGTCGGGATCGCCGGTGGCCAGGCAGGCGGCGGCGTACCTGGCGGCGGCCCGGGCCTGGGTCACCGCCACCCACACGTCGGCGAGCCGGTGCTTGAGCGCCTGGAACGAGCCGACCGGGCGGGCGAACTGGCGCCGTTCCTTGACGTAGGTGACGGTCATCCCCAGGCACTGCTCCGCCACGCCGAACAGTTCGGAGGCGAGCACGCCCGCCCCGGCGGTGAGCGCGGCGGCCACCGCGCGGGCCGCGTCCTCCCCCGTCGCCACCGGCCGTCCGGGGGCCCGGTCCAGCGTCACGTCGGCCAGCGGCCGGGTGGCGTCCAGGGACACCAGCGGCGTCCGGGTCACCCCGGCCCCGGTGGCGTCCACCGCGTAAAGGCGCAGCGGGACGCCGTCGCCCGGTACCAGGAGCACGTCGGCGGCCAGCGCCCCGGCCACCCCGGCCACGCTTCCCGTGAGCCGTGCCAGGCCGGGCGGGTCGCCGTCCTGCGGCGGGCAGAGCCGCACCGGCCAGGAACTCATCCCCGCGCCCGGCATGGTGGCGAACCCGACAGCCAGCGCGGCGGTCAGCCGCCCGGATGCCAGCCCGCCGAGCAGTTCGGCGTCACCGGTGCCCAGCAGCGCCGTGGTGGCCATCACGGCGCTGGTCAGGTACGGGACGCAGGCGACGGCCTTGCCGGTCTCCTCGGCGACGACCGCCGCCTCACGGTAGCTGGCCCCGGCCCCGCCGTGGCTTTCATCGATGAGCAGCCCGGCGCAGCCCAGGTCGGCGGCCAGCGCGTGCCAGAGCGGGACGTCGTCGGCCTCGCCCGCGTCCACCCTGGCCAGCACCGCCGCGAACGGACCGCGTTCGGCGAGCAGGTCGCGGACCACGGCCCGCAGTTGCTCCTCGGCGTCGCTGTAGCGCAGGTCCGGCACGGCGCCCGCGGACCGGGTGCCTTGGGTGCTGCCTGTTGTCGTGCTCACCGCGGCAGGTCCTTCCAGGGGACACGGGTATCGGCACGTGGCTCGGCGGGCAGCCCGAGCACCCGCTCGGCGATGATGTTGCGGAGGATCTCCGAGGTGCCGCCCTCGATGGAGTTGCCGCGGGAGCGCAGGTAGCGGTAGCCGGGCCCGCGGCCGAAGAAGCTGAGGCTTTCCGGCCGCCGCAGCGTCCAGTCGTCGTAGGTCAGCCCCGCGGCCCCGGCCAGTTCCACCTCGAAAGCGGACAGCTCCTGGTTGAGCCGGGCGAAGACGATCTTCGCCGCGGAGCCCTCCGGCCCCGGCGTCCCCGCCGCGAGCTGCTGCCGCAGCCGTGCCCCGGCCAGCCTGGCCACCTCGGCATCCGCCCACAGCCGGATCAGCCGGTCGTGCAGGCCGGGCGTGCGTGCCTGCGGGTGCTCCCGCCAGGCGGCCGCGGCCAGGCCGACCATGCCGCCCTCCCGCGGCAGCGCCCCGCCGCCGATGGCGACCCGCTCGTTCATCAGCGTGGCCTGCGCGACCCGCCAGCCTTCGCCGATGCCGCCGATCCGGTCGGTGTCGGGGACCGTGGCGTCGGTGAGGAACACCTCGTTGAACTCGGCCTCGCCGGTGAGCTGGCGCAGCGGGCGGACGTCGACGCCGGGCTGTTTCATGTTCAGGCCGAAGTAGGTGAGGCCGGCGTGCTTGGGCACGTCCGGGTCGGTGCGGGCGAGCAGCAGGCCCCAGCGCGCCGCGTGCGCGATGGAGGTCCACACCTTCTGGCCGCTGACCCGCCAGCCGGCGCACCCGCCTCGGCATCCCCTCACGCCGACCGCCCGGGTCGCCAGGCCGGCCAGGTCGGAGCCGGCGCCAGGCTCGCTGAACAGCTGGCACCACACCTCCTCGCCGGTCCACAGCGGCCGCAGCCAGCGCTGCTTCTGCTCTTCGCTGCCATACGCAAGGATCGTGGGAGCCGCCATGCCCAGGCCGATGCCGATCCGGGCCGGGTTGTTGTCCGGGGCACCCGCCGCGGCGAACTCGGCGTCCACCGCGGCCTGGAACGAGCGGGGCAGGCCCTGGCCGCCGAGCCCGGCCGGGTAGTGCACCCAGGCCAGCCCGGCGTCGAACCGCGCGCGCAGGAACTCAAGCCGGGGCATCGCGGCCGGGTCGTGCCCGGCCAGGAACTCGCGTACCTGCTGGCGCAGCCCGGCGGCCTGGTCGGCTTCGGTCAGCACAGCGGACCGCCCGCCACGTAGATCACCTGCCCGGACACGAACCCGGCCCCCTCGCTGACCAGGAACGAGATCACGTGCGCAATGTCGTCGGGCTGGCCGACCCGGCGCACCGGTATCTGGCTGGCCGCGGCGGCCTGGAACTCCTCGAAGCCCATGCCGACCCGGGCCGCGGTGGTGGCGGTCATGTCGGTGGCGATGAACCCGGGTGCCACGGCGTTGGCGGTCACCCCGAACTGGCCAAGCTCGATGGCCAGCGTCTTGGTGAACCCCTGCATGCCCGCCTTGGCCGCGGAGTAGTTGACCTGACCGCGGTTGCCGAGCGCCGAGCTGGAGGAGAGGTTGACGATGCGGCCGAAGCGCTGCTCCACCATGAACTTCTGCGCGGCCCGGCTCATCAGGAACGCGCCGCGCAGGTGCACGCCAAGCACCATGTCCCAGTCGTCCTCGGACATCTTGAACAGCAGGTTGTCCCGGATGATCCCGGCGTTGTTGATCAGGACCACCGGCGGGCCGAGTTCCGCGGCGACCTTGCCCACCGCGGTCGCCACCTGTTCGGCGTCGCTCACGTCGGCGCCCACCGCGACGGCGCGCCCGCCGGCCGCGGTGATCGCGTCCACGGTCGGCGCGCAGGCGCTGGCGTCCAGGTCGAGGACCCCGACCGCCATGCCGTCGGAGGCGAGCCGCTTGGCGGTGGCCGCGCCGATGCCACGGGCCGCGCCCGTGACGATGGCGACTCGCGATGAGTCGGTTGGCATCTGCTGGTTCTCCTTAGTTGTCCGTTGTCAACGCTGCTGGCCTGGGGGGACGACCCCCCTGGAACCCCCGGTGGCCTACGGCCCGGTTCCTCCGTCACCGGGCCGGGGCCCTGCTGGCCCGGGGGGACGACCCCCCGGAACCCCCGGTGGCCTACGGCCCGGTTCCTCCGTCACCGGCCGGGGCCCGTAGCGGCGCAGTTCGCGGCGCGCCAGCGAGCGCTTGTGCACCTCGTCGGGGCCGTCGGCGAACCGCAGCGACCGGGCCGAGGCCCACAGGTGGGCGAGCGGGGTGTCCTGGCTGACCCCGGCCGCACCGTGCGCCTGGATCGCCTTGTCGATCACCCACTCGGCCATCGCCGGAGTGGCGACCTTGATCGCCTGGATCTCGGTGTGGGCGCCCTTGTTCCCCACCGTGTCCATCAGCCATGCGGTCTTGAGGACAAGCAGCCGGGCCTGCTCGATCCTGACCCGCGACTCGGCGATCCAGTCCTGGATCACGCCCTGCTCGGCGAGCGGCCGCCCGAACGCGGTGCGGCCGGTGACCCGCTGGCACAGCAGTTCGAGCGCCCGCTCGGAAGCACCGATCATCCGCATGCAGTGGTGGATCCGGCCCGGGCCGAGCCTGGCCTGGGCGATGGCGAACCCGCTGCCCTCCTCGTCGATCAGGTTGGCGGCGGGCACCCGCACGTCGGAGAAGCGGACCTCGGCGTGCCCGCCGTGCGGCGCGTCGTCGTAGCCGAAAAGGCGCATGCCGCGGCGGATGCTGACGCCGGGGGTGTCCCTGGGTACCAGGATCATCGACTGCTGCCGGTGCCGTTCGGCGCCCGGGTCGGTCTTGCCCATCACGATGAGGATCTCGCAGGCCGGGTCCATCGCCCCGGAGGACCACCACTTGGTGCCGTTGATCACATACGAGTCGCCGTCGCGGCGGATCCTGGTGGCGATGTTCGAGGCGTCGGAGGAGGCGACGTCCGGCTCGGTCATGCAGAACGCGGACCTGATCGCACCGTCGAGCAGCGGCTTGAGCCAGCGGGCCTGCTGCTCGGCCGAGCCGAACTCGGCCAGCACCTCCATGTTGCCGGTGTCGGGGGCGGAGCAGTTCAGCGCCTCGGGAGCCAGCGCCGGGCTGTGCCCGGTGATCTCCGCCAGCGGCGCGTACTGCAGGTTGGTCAGCCCGGCACCGCCGGAGTGCCCGGGCAGGAACAGGTTCCACAGCCCGCGCTCACGGGCCGCCGCCTTGAGCTCGGCGACCACGGGCGGGCGGTGCCACGGGTCGCCTTCCTGCTCGGCCTTGGCCGCCTGTTCCTGGTAGACCGGCTCTGCCGGGTAAATGTGGCTGTCCATGAACGACTGGAGCTGCGCGCAAAGCTCGCGGGTGCGTTCGTCGTGCCCGAAGTCCATGGTTTCCTCCCGGCGTTGCCCGCAATGACTCTATCGGGGATGTTTCCCCCTGGCTGCCCCGGTCTACCCGCCAGTACGGCCGGCGCGGCGGAACACGTCAACCCCGTCATCGGCGAAGACCCGCAGGTAGGACCATCCCGGGTGACGCTGCTCGATGAACGCCAGCACGTTGGCCGGCGGCGGGCTCCAGCCGCTGTTGTCCTCATCGAACACGACGTAGTCCGGGGCCGGGTTGGGGTAGATGCCGATCCAGTAGGTGTCGTCGCGGGCCGCCAGCGGGGCCAGCATGGCCAGCGTCGACTCCACCGTCACGCCGTCCGGCACCCGCGCCATCGCCGCGTCCTCCGCCCTGACATGCGAGGAGATGTCGTAGGTCTGCGCGCTCCACAGCTCCTCGAGCGGGAACCGGAAGGCCAGCCAGCCAGCGATGACGACCATCACCGCGGCGCCGTACCTGGCCACGGCCTCGCCGGGGGCGGCAGCCGGGACGGCCCGCGCCGCCGTGGCTGCCCCGGCTTCGCCGCCGCGAGCTTGCCCGGAATCTGGCCATGCCGTCCACCGCGGCCAGGAACACGATCGGCATGACGGTCGCGTCGTAGTGCCACCCGGTGCCCCAGAAGAGGCTGTTCGTGGAGATGAACCGCAGCGCCAGGCTGGGCACCGCGACCAGCGCGAGCGGGGACCGGAGCGCGAGGAACGCGACCGGCAGCAGGATCAGGTAGGTGGTCCACAGTTTCTCGTGGCCCCCCACGGTGAGCTGGTGGAGCAGCGCGCTGGCCGACGGGTGGCCACCGGGGCCGATCACCCCCCCTTTGCTCCAATATGGGTACTGATGCGCCAGGTTGAAGTGCGGGATGATCACCGCGATCGCCAGCACCGACCAGGCCAGGCCCCAGACGGCCAGCAGCAGCCCGGCCCGGATCCAAGTTCTGGGCTCCTCCTGCCCGCCGGTGTCCTGCTCGGCCACGGAGCCGCGGCCAAGGCCCCGTGACGAAGGAACGGGGCCTTGAGCCACCGGGGGTTCCAGGGCCATCGAGGGTCCGGGGTGTCCCCAGGCGGTGCTGTGCTCCCGGGCAGCCACCAGGCCCATCCCGGCGATGACCAGGCCGATCGCGGCGACCGTGAACCCCTGGTCCTCCTTGACGAACACCAGCGGCAGTGCCCAGAGCCACGGCGGGCCGCAGCCTGCGGCGCACCAGCGCGGACAGTGAGAACGCCAGCAGCGGGACGGCGAACGCGATCTCGTGGAAGTCGAAGTTGACCATCTGCTGCAGGCCCCAGGAGAAGCCGTAGGCAAGGCCGATGCCCCGGCTGGCCCAGGTGCCGAGCAGTTCCTGCGCGGCGCGGCAGACCGGGATCACCGAGGCCGCGGTGAGCAGGGCCTGGGCGACGAGCAGCGTCTCTGGGGTCGGGAAGATCCGGAAGAACGGGGCGAGCAGGCCCACGATGGGCTGGAAGTGGTCGCCGAGCAGGTTGAACCCGGCGCCCCTGATCGACACCACCGGCGCGTGGAAGTGGGCGAGCTGCTTGACGTACTCGGTGAAGATGCCCAGGTCCCAGGAGCCCGGGTCCAGGCGCAGGTACCGGAACACCGAGATCGTGTCGTAGGCGATGAACGTGGCCAGCGCGATGACCCAGGTGACCGGGTCCATCGCGGCGCGCTGGCCGGCCACGGGGCCCGGGCCGCTGCCGGGATCCCGCCGGCCCGCGGCCGACGGTGCTTGGCCGCCGGCCACGGACGGTGGTGACCGCTCGTCTCCCGGTATCAACGGTTATCCGTAGAGCAGAGACTCGTATTGCGGGCCGTAGTGGCGTTCCAGATCCTCCAGGGTCTCCTCGCAAGGCTGGACGCTCTTGACGATCTGGGCGTGCGGCGGCACCGCGCCCGGGTTCCAGGACTCCGGCTCCCACAGCCGGGAGCGCATGAGCGCCTTCATGCAGTGGAAGAAGATCTGCTCGATCTCGACGAGCACCGCGAGCTGCGGCCGGTGCCCCTTGACGATCATGTCGTCGAACCACGGCGCCTCGCGGATCAGCCGGGCGCGCCCGTTGATGCGCAGCGTCTCCTTGCGTCCCGGGATCAGGAACACCAAGCCGACGTGCGGGTTTTCCAGGATGTTGCGGAACCCGTCGGCGCGCCTGTTGCCCGGGCGCTCGGGGATGGCGATGGTCTGCTCGTCGAGTACCAGGGCGAAGCCGGGCGGGTCCCCCTTGGGCGACACGTCGCAGGTGCCATCCGCGGCACAGGTCGCGACCAGGCAGAACGGGGAGGCGGCGAGCCATTCGACGTCCCGTGCGTGCAGCCGGGTGCGCTCCTTGGTGAGCGTGCGGCTGGCCGGGGTGCCGAGCAGTTCGCGCAACTCGGCTGCGGATGAGATTTCCGTGAGGGTGCCCGTCCCCGGCATGGCTCTCCCTTCGCGGGCGCCCGGCAGGATGCGCACCCGTGCCACCAGCCTAGCCGGGGCCGGCCGGGTTGCTAGGTGAGCAGCAGGCGGCCGACCCGGCGGCCGGCGAGGTACAGGCCGGCCAGGCCCATGATCGCGAGGTAGGCCGCGTGCCAGAGCAGGCTGGGACCCACCATGCCGAGCGCGAGCCCGCGCATCAGCGTGACCGCCTGGTAGAGCGGGGTGCACTCGACCAGGACGGCCACCGGCCGCGGGTACACGCTCAGCGGGTAGAACGTGGTGGAGAACAGGAACATCGGCACGCTGACCAGGGTCACGTACTCGAAGTCCTGCCAGCTCCGCATGAACGTCGTCGCGGCCATGCCGGCGGCGGCGAACGCGAACCCGGTGAGCACCGCGGCGGGCAGCACGCAGATCCCCCAGTACGAGTGGAACAGGCCCATGGCCAGCATGACGCCGGTGAACGCGAACGCGTACATGGCGCCGCGGATCAGCGCCCACAGCACCTGGCCCAGGGCCAGGTCCGGGGCCCGCATCGGCGTGGCCAGCGCGGCCTCGTAGGTCTTGGCGTACTTGATCTGGAAGAACACGTTGAACGTGGAGTCGTAGATGGCCCCGTTCATGGACGAGGTCGCCAGCAGCGCCGGGGCCACGTAGGCGGTGTAGCTGACCCCGCCGACGCTGCCGACCAGGTGCCCGAGCCCTACTCCGATCGACAGCAGGTAGAACAGCGGCTCCCCGATGCCCGACAGCAGCATCAGCCACAGGTGCCGGTAGACCCGGGCGTGCCGCTCCACCAGGCGCAGGCTCCCCCTGCCGCCGAGCGCCTGCCAGGGCCGGGTGGCCACGGCGGTGGGCACGATGCGCAGCGGCTCCTGCCGGACACCGAGGTCAGACATACAGCCGCCGCCGGTAGGTGCGGTTGCCGACGGCCACCCCGATGGCGGCCAGGCCGACCAGGTATCCCACGTGGATCAGCGCGCCACCGAGGGTCGCGATGCCCAGGCTGAGCGACCGGCACAGCGCCACCCCGTTCCACAGCGGCGTGACGTAGGCGACCGGCCGGAGCCAGGCGGGGAGCTGGGTGATCGGGAAGAACGTCCCGGAGAACAGGAACAGCGGGATCATGCCGAACCGGAAGATCACCGCGAACGAGGTGTCCCTGTTGCGGGTAATCGCCCACGCCTCGATCACCGCGTTGAACGTCACCCCGGTGAGCACGGCGACCGGGACCGCCGCCAGCGCCCAGGGCGACTGCACCGCGCCCAGCGCGGCCGCCACGGCGAGGAAGATCGCGCAGTTCATGGTCAGCCGCAGCGCCACGAACAGCATGTGACCGTGGAAGACGTCGGCCGGGCGCAGCGGCGCGGCGGTGGCGGCCTGGTAGGTCTTGACCCACTTGACCGAGGCGAGCACCGGGTAGGTCGACTCCCCCACGGCCGTGGTCATCGCGGTCGCGGCCAGCAGCCCGGGGGCGAGGAAGGTCAGGTAGCTGACCCCGCCGATCGAGCTGTCCCCGTGCGCGTTGACCAGGCTGCCCAGGCCCAGGCCCATCGCGCCGAGGAACAGCAGCGGGTTCAGCAGGCTGGAGTAGATGGAGCCGCGCCAGGTCCGGCGGTAGTCGGTCAGCCAGAACCGCAGCTCGCGGATGGCGAACACCGCCCCGGGCAGCGCGGGCCGGGTGAGCTCCCTGGTGCCGGCGGCCATCAGTCCTCCAGCCGGCGGCCGGTCAGGCGCAGGAACACGTCCTCCATCGTGCTGCGCCGGACCAGGGAGGTCAGCGGCTCAAGTCCGAGCGACCGCACCGCGGCCAGGGTGGCGTCGCCGTCGGTCACGTAGAGCAGGATCCGGTCGGCGAGCACCTCCCTGCGCTCGGCGGGCACGCTGGCCAGCTTGTCCGCGGCGACCTGGTGCCGGTCCGGTTCGAACCGCAGTTCCAGCACCTCGGGCGTGGAGTACCGCTCGATCAGCTCCCGCGGCGAGCCCTCGGCTGCGATCTTCCCCCGGTCCATCACCACCAGCCGGTCGCACAACTGCTCGGCCTCGTCCATGTAGTGCGTGGTGAGGATCAGCGTGACGCCCTGCTGCTTGAGCCGGAACAGCCGGTCCCAGACCGCGTGCCTGGCCTGCGGGTCCAGGCCGGTGGTGGGCTCGTCGAGGAGCAGGATCTCCGGCTCGTTGATCAGTGACCTGGCGATGGTGAGGCGGCGTTTCATGCCGCCGGACAGCGGCTCCACCTGGTCCTCCGCGCGGTCGCTGAGCTGGACGAAGTCGAGCAGGTGCGCGGTCCGCTCGCGGATCGTCTCGCGGGAAAGCCCGAAGTAGCGCCCGTAGACGAGCAGGTTCTCGCGCACGGTCAGCTCGAGGTCGAGGGTGTCCTCCTGGGGCACCACGCCGAGCCGGGCGCGGATCACCGCGCCGTCCGCCACCGGGTCCAGGCCCAGGATCGACAGTTCGCCCCCGCTCGGCGGCGACACGCAGCCGATCATCCGCATCGTGGAGGACTTGCCCGCTCCGTTCGGCCCGAGAAAGCCGAATGACTCGCCGCGGTGCAGCTCGAAGTCGATCCCGTCCACCGCGGTGAATTCGCCGAACCGCTTGACCAGGCCACGAGCGCGGATCATCGGTTCGGCAGACACTTACGCGAGGCTACCGGGCCGCCCGGTATCCTCCCACCGTAATTTTCGCGACATCCCCAGGCACGTGGTGCGGAGTTGGCGGCCTGGTACGTGTGAGTGCGCCGGGGACGGTACTGTCAAGTGTCATCGTGCCCAGCTGATGGGGATCCTGGACTGACGATGAGAGAGAGTTGATTTTCCGGTGACTGTGCTGCGCGGGCTGTACGTGCGGTTCAGGCAGCTCATTCATGAGTTCGCCAAGTTCGGGATCATCGGCGTCATTGGCCTGATTATCACCAACGTCGGCTACGTCCTGATGCACTCCCACGGGGTCGGCCCGGTCACCTCGACGACGATCGCCACGATCGCCGCCACGATCGTGGCCTACATCGGCAACAGGTACTGGTCGTTCGCGCACCGCGAGCGGACCAGCGTGCCGCGCGAAGGGCTCATTTTCTTCGTGCTGAACGGCATGGGGCTGCTGATCCAGGACGCCGTGGTCGCGTTCAACTCTTACGTGCTGCACCTGGAGCACCACCAGGTGGCCGAGTTCCTGGCGCTGAACATCGGCATCGCGATCGCCACGGTGTTCCGGTTCTGGTCCTATCGCAAGTTCGTGTGGCGGCTCACCCCCACCGATGGCTCAGGCACCGGCGCGGTGCCCGGGCCGCCAGCGCCGTCCGGCCAGCCGGCGGCCGCCGGTCAGGTGGTCCAGCCTGACGCGGAACGGCTGTCCCCTGCCGAGGCCGGGGCTGCCGTGCCGCACGCGAACGGGCATACTCCGGGCCGGGTTGCGCGTCGCGGGTCGTTCTCCCGGAGCTAGCCGGGTCTTGCGGTCATCCCCGGCCTGCGTGCGCCGTGGGTGCCCGGGCATGCGGGCCTTCGTACTGCACCGTGCTTGTTTCAGCGAGCGGTGCAGCCCTTGGCCGGGCCGCCGACGAGATGCAGCGGCGCGCGGTAGGCCCTGACCGCCTGAGCCTGGGTGAGCGTGCCGGTGGCGACCAGCCGGCCGAGCACGTGCGCCTCCCGCGCCCTGCCCACGGTGTAGTGCGCGATCGGGTTGTCCGCGGTGGGCGCCTGGACCAGGCCCGCGAGCAGCGCCGCCTGCGGCCAGCTCAGCCCGGCCGGGGTCACGCCGAAGTAGCCGCAACTCGCCTCGGCCAGGCCGTAGTAGCCGTAGCCGAAGTAGGCGACGTCGGCGTACAGCTGCATGATCTGCGGTTTGGAGTAGCTCAGGTCCAGCTTGATGCCCAGGACGATCTGTTTCACCTCGACGCCGACCCCGGCCTGGCTGGGCGTGTAGAGCATCTTGGCCAGTTGCTGGTAGAGCGTGGCGCCGCCCTGGTCGGGCTGCCCGGTGGCGCGGCCGGCGATCACCCGGCCGATGGCGATGGGATCGAAGCCTGGTTCTGAGTAGAACCGGTGATCCTCGGTGGCGACCAGCGAGTCGGCGAACCGTGACGGCACCAGGGGCCCCGGGTAGGCCGCGCCGTGCGCCCGGTCGAAGGCCTGGGCCAGCGACGGCGCGGTGCTCACCGACGGTGTGGCCAGGAGCAGCGCGGCAAACGCCAGCACCCCTGCGAGCGCAAGGGCCAGGATCGCGATCAGGACGCGGCGCAGCCACCGGGGCAGCCGGGGTCCGTGGCCCACCGGGGTCCCGAGGCCGCCCGCTCCCGGGGCCGGGGGTTCGCCCGGCCCGGGGCAAGCCGGGAGACGTCGGCGCATACGGGACGCCGGGCAGCGGCTGGGTGGGCGCATGCTGGCCGGGCCCGCCCGCGCCCCAGGCGAGCGGCGTGGTCGGTGCGGCCGGCGCGTCGGCGTAGCCGCCGTCGCCCCCGCCGGGCACGCCTGTTGTCATGACTGCCGCTCCATCGGTAGGCCGGGCGCCCCGCCTGCCCGAAGCGGCTGCCCGGTCACCCACTCCCCTATAGCCAATAACGAACGAACCTTTTTCGGAAGTGCCCGGTGGAGCGGGAAATTCCTTCCGCCAGGGCGCCACGGGCCAGTGATGGGTCCCGTGGGCGGGCCCCGCAGCCCACTGGGATTACTCTTTGTCACCTACTGTACACACTATGTACACATGGGGGGTGCAATGAAGCACTTGTCCGGGGTACTCCTCGGCCTGGCGGCTCTCGGAGCTCCGGGTCGGATGAGGCTTCAGAGCGGCGCAGGCGCCCGCGCCGTACGCTAAGGTCGTAGGGTCCGCATGGGCGGACGGGACGTGGCGCAGTTTGGTAGCGCACTTGACTGGGGGTCAAGGGGTCGCCGGTTCAAATCCGGCCGTCCCGACCAGAACACACGCCCGCTGATCACGGCGACAGACCAGGTCAGCGGGCATCTTCATGAGTTGACGGCTGGCCTGTGGTTCCCTGCACGAGCCGAAGGCCGGTGACTACCTCGTCCCAAGGGGTGGCATCACGCAATACCGCCGTGGTGATCCGGCCGCCACGCGGGCCGGTGAACAGACGCGCCATCGGGTCACCGGGGATGGCGTTCAGCCGCATGTCGACAAGCGGGCGGACTTCCTCAATCAGCGGAACGGCCCGAGCCCGCTTGCCCTTCGTGCCTTTATCTATGAGACCGCCGGGGCCAGAAGTTGTCTGCCGCCGGACCGTCGAGGTCCAGGTGCGGCGGTCGATGTCAGCGCGGCGAATGCCGGAGACCTCACCTATCCGAGCCGCGGTGCAGGCAGCGAAGATGACGACCTCGGCCCAGCCTGGAAAGTGATCAGCCGAACGGGCGACGAGCGCGGCGGCCAGGTCGTGAAGCGCCCGCCAGTCGGGCAGGGCCAGCGAGCGCGGGTCGTCGAGCTCGTCTTCGGCACGCTGGTACTCGCGCTGCCAGCCGACAACATGAGCGGGGTTGCGCTCGATGAGCCCATCCCGCACGGCCTGTTCCATAACCCGGACCAGAACGGCCAGGCTGTTCTTGACCATAGAGCGGCTGCACTGCTCAGCGATCCACCGGTGCACGGCACGGTCAACGACACCGTTGCTGAGCATCCGAATCGGCAAGTGGCCAAGTGCCGGCACCACCCGCTTGCGCCATCCAGCGAGGTACGGATCGAGAGTCTTGCCCTCCAGGCCGCGCATGGCCAGCAGCATGACGGCATCGCCATACTCGGCAAGCGTCATGGTGGACGTGTCGGGGTCCACGCCAGCCTCAGCGAGCCGCCGCATCGCAGTGACCCACTTCTCGGCATCATCGACGGAGGGGAAGGTCTTCGACCGTGACTTCCGGCGCCTGGTGGCTGGATCAATCCAACGGACCCGGGCGCGGTAAGGCTCCGGCCGGTCGGGCCGGTGTTCGATGTCAGCCGACAAGGACACACCCACCGGCCGTCGCTCGGCGCTCATCAGGCGCCCTGTCCGGGATCAATCCGGCGGGTCGCGAGCCAGCGTCGCAGATCGTGGGCGCTGTACAAGGTCAAGCCGTGGCGGGAGGATGGCCAGGAGTGGCGTCACCAGCTCCAGGTGCCGGCCGCGGTCATCGCTGCTGCCGCGGCAGGGCAGAAACGCGGTGGAGCGGGCCTGCGGGCACCTCGCCCGATGGCACGGTGTAACCGGTGGCCGAGCCATAGCCCTCGATGTTGTTGGTTGCTTCTGCGCACAGAGCGTCACCGGCGGGAATGGCCAGGCCGGGGGTGAACGGAATGTCCGTCTCCCCAATCGAGCTCGGGGTCACGATCGTCTGGTATGAACTCACTATGCTACCGGCGCACGTCGTACTGCCCGCGATGAAGAAAAGGAGATATTGATTAGTCTCGGGCGCCGGGTCGTCGAACGTGTCGATGTGGATCGTGGTCACGATCAGCGCGTCCCCAGACGGCGGTGACGCGATGATCGCATAGCCGTTCACATTGATGATTTCAGCGGTGCCGGTATTAACATATGCCTTCGGGTTGACTGTAGTGCTCAGCAGCTGATGCGCCGCTGTCACGCTCGCTTCGCCGTTGGCACTGCCGCCTTTGATGATGGTCATGGTGGCGGTACTCACCGCGACCGCGCTGGTAGGGACCAGCAGCAGCGCGGCGATGATACCGGCGACCAGCCAGCCGGTGCGGGAGATGTTCTTGATCTTGGACACGAGTGCCTCCTGTCATAGTCGTCCGGACCCCTACGGCATCGCGGACCTGGCAACCTTTTAATATGGGAACGAGCCATCACCGAGGACACCCCTAGCCCGGGGCTCAAAGCGCCGATCTACTTCTGCGACTCCCGCTCGCCCGGCGGTGCGGCTCGACTGAAAACAGCACGCGTCCTCCGCGACTATTGCCCCAAGGACGCCGACCTGAGTACCCACTCCCAGTACCCACTCCCCGCAGGACCTCCTGGCCGTAGAGAACGAGGCCAACGACCGCGGCTGTCCTGCTGGTGGCGGCATCGGGTCATCGGGGGGCATTGGTTAGCGGTGCGCTGAGGAGGGGGCTGGTCACTTTCCAGGCGTGCGCCTGCGGACGTGTGCCTGTGCTCTCGTCCGCGTCGCCGAGCACTAGCAGGGATTCGGCCTGGCTAGGCGCGGCTGGCTGCAGGGCCTGGCCGGGGAAGGCGTGGCTTTCGATCTGGAACAGGTCCTGCTCGGTGATTGAGATAGCGGTGCTGGTGAGGCGCCATTTCTGCAGCTTTTGGCGATGTGCGCCCGAGATTGCGTTATTCCCGCCTGGGGCCGTGTACTTGGTTTCCTGGGTGACGCCTGGCGGCGAAGTCAGGTGATTCACTGTTAGGTACAGGTTGCTGACGTGGCTGCGGATGTATGCTAGCCCGTCGCCCGCGTCCTCGAACGAGAAGTCCTGCGCCGCGGTGCCGTTCTCCGGGAATTGCCACAGCGGGGTTCCGGCTGCTGGGTTGGCGCCTTGGACGTCCATCATCAGCTGTGAGGCGGCGTACTGCAGGTTGTAGCGGATGAACGGCAGGAACTGCGGCTGCCGCAGCACATCGGTCAGGACCGCGGACAGGTCGCTGGCCGCTGCGTACCGGGCACCCAGGTACGGCGGGGTTTTGCTGAGGAACCGCCGGGCGATCGTCTTGAGGATCGACGTGTGGTCGAAATACAGGTTCTCGGGACGGCCGGCCGCGGATTGTGCGTGTGCCTCGGCTGTCGTGGTGCCGGGAGCGGCTGGGCCGGCCGGGAAGGCGTCGTGGCCGAACACGGTGCCGGGCCCCACCCACGGACAGATCACGAAGGATGGGACCCTCACGCCGTAGGTCTGGATCGGGAAGCCGTCCGTCACGGGCACTGCTCCCGGCGGCGGGACGTGGTCGTAGAACCCGCCGTGCTCGTCGTAGACCAGGATCAGCATCGTCTTGTTCCACGCTGGGCTGGCGACGACGGCTTCAACGACCTGCCGGGCGAAGGCCTGGCCGTCCCGGATGTCCGATGGCGGCCCGTCGCAGGTGGAGTCCGGTGGAAGCTCTACGAAGTGCGGGTCAACGAACGAGACGCTCGGCAGCTGGCCCGCGCGGGCCAGGGCAAAGAAGCCGGCCTCCGGGTCGTCCGCGGACAGAACGCTGGTGTTGTTGAAGGTGTATTTCTCGAAGAACCGCAGGAAGCAGTACTCGTGCTCGAAGTAAGCCCAGGTCACTGGCTGTCCGGTCACCGTGTCGGTGGCGCCGGTCAGGTAGTCGAAGATGGTCGGCGTGAAGACCGGGCGCAGCGGGCTGGAATTGTCGAATTCCCAGAATCCGCGCGTGTCGAGGTTCAGCCGGCCGGTCAGCTCGTAGAACCGGTTGCAGAACGTCGGTCCCGGGTGACTGGCGAACCAGCGATGGCCGACGGCGAAGTCGCGCGCCAGCGCGTCGTAGGCCGGCACGGTTGCCCCGGTGTGGTGCCCCATGATCTGCCCGGCGGCCTCGGCGCCGTGAGCGTCGGCGTAACTGTGCACGAACCCGTCCATCTGGCCGTTGTTGATGGCATGCTCGACCGGCTCATGGCCGTGCGGCGGGTCCGGCGAGAAGTACGTGCTGGTCAGCGGGAAGACTGGATAGGCAGCTCCGTGATACGGGTTGGACTCGCCGCCGGTCAGGCCGTCGACATCCGGCCGTCCCATGCCGCCCTGCTCGACGGGCAGGCTGAGGTAGCCCAGGATGTGGTCGAACGACCGGTTCTCCATCATGAGCACGACGATGTGGTCGATGTTCGCCAGGGTTCCCGGGGAGAAGTCGTAGGTGGAGCTGGCATGCTTCGTGGTCGGCCAGTCCGCTGGCGTTTCCGGCACGAACACGTTCTGCGGACCGCTATAGGAGGCCAGGATATTGTCGTCCTCGATTCTGAGATCGGTGATCACGATGTTGTTCTGATCGATGTTCTCGTCGTTGTCGGCGATGCCGCCGAGCAGCCAGGACGTGACCATCGAGTTGATCGAGTCCCGCATGGTGAGCCCGGACATGCCGTCGGGCTTCGTGAGCTGCTGGTAGATCGTGTCTCGTATGTGCTGCCGCAGGGTTGCGCCTGGGTCGAGCTTGCTGCCCGAAGCTACCAAGACGACCTTGACGACCTGCTCGACGAACAGGCTGCCGGTGTCATCGCTGCCTACAAAGTTCACCGGCTGATGCAAGAACGTCCCGTTGTACAGATACGAGGTTGGGAATTCCCCCACCTGCACCCGGGTTTTAATCAGCTCGTTGATTTCGGATGCCCATGACATCGTGTCTACGAGGGTCACGTTCACGTTAGGTCTGGCCGCTCGGTCCACGTCTAGGGTCAGCCGCAGCGAGATCGCGAACGTGATGGCGTCGACCGCGATGGGTCCAGGGAACTCGGTCCCGCCGCCGGTCTCGAATTCGACCGAGACGGTGAAGGGCGTTACCTGGTCAGCGTCGACGCTGATACTGATATCGGAGCTGTTGATGTCATTGAGGTAGTAGTCATAGGGAAGCTGGCCGAGGCTGATCGGTCCTGGGAAGTAGTTGACGGATAGCCGTCCGCCGAGCGCCGCGGATGGCGGCCCCGCGGTGATCGATTCCCGGTTCAGGTAGCTCTCCGGCACCGCAGTGCCGAACTCGCCGGCGTGGTGCAGGCGAATCCGGTTGAGCGGTGGGTTATGATCGTCGTTGCCGCCGTTCCGGTCGGTGATGAACTCCTTAAATTTCTGCCGGAGGAATTCCAGCGGGATGATCTTGGGGTTTTTGACGTGGTCCACCGGCTGGGGCGTGAGTTCCGGCGCCGTGGGCGGCGTCACGGTGGGGAACGGCCGCCCCTGGTAGACGCCGGAGTATTTATTGTTATCCTGGTCCAGGACAATTCCATTCGTACGGAATGAGAACACGGTGGATTTGCCGAGATAGTCACCAGGATCCACGAATTCGAATGTTACTTGGTAGTCAAAGGCCCACCTGTCCTCGTTCGTCTCAATGAAAAAAGTGACGACGGGGAGGATGATATCGGCCAGTCGTATGTTGCTGTGCGCGAGGTCCCCGTCGGCCGCTGACCAGAAGAACTTGTTATACGAGCCGGGCGGGAACTCCTGCCCGGCAAACATGTTGACGCCGATTGCCAGGGCGGGGGCCGACAGCGGTCCCAGGCGATTGACGATCTGAACGTTCAGCCGGGTATCGGGGTCCTTGTTGTCGTCGAGGGTGAGAAGTTCCAGCGTGACCTTGCTCAGCACGGCATTGCTCTGGGGCTTGACCGGCACGTCCGGCGTGCGCAGCGGGTTCTCGTTGCAGATGCCGGAGTAATTCCGGTTATCCTGGTCCAGGATGATTCCCTTGATGCCATCGATATTGGAGGAGAAGGTGAACTCCTGGCCGTTGTCGAACACAAAGGCGATCACGTAGTCGAACATCCAGACGTCGCTGCCGTCGGCGAGGATGTGGATGTTGACCACGGGCAGCACGATCTCGTCGGCATCGATGTCAGTCGCTCGCAGGGTGAGGTGGAACGTATTAGACGACGGGTCGTCGAAAGCTTGATGTGGCGCAAGGTCGGTGGCAAATGCCAGGTATGGATTGTTATGCTCGTCGGCCAGGTCGCCCTCTCCTGCATAACGGTCGAAGGCGAGAGAGTTTGAGATGTAGTCGGTGTCCTGCTCGGGACTGAGTGAGGTACTCAGCCTGTTCTTGACGAAGACATGCAGTACGGTCGAGGCATCTTTGTTATCGCCGTGAGTGTTGAACGTGATCACGACATCTGAAAGGTTAGGCACCGTTGTCTCCTGCCGGTGGGCGCATAACGAGAGAAAGGTCATCCGCAGCGATCGGCTGATCCATGCCGGGCCTCCACATCAGGTCGGGTTGCGGGTTAGCAGTAGGCGCCGGGTTGACGACGCGGGCGTAGGGGGGAAGCAGGCGCGGTTGCCGGTAACGTCGTGTCCCGGGACCTCCAGGCATGCCTGCGCCAGCGCGACCCGATCCATCGCCACCCCGCCGGTGATCTCGTGCACATCCATGGACAGCGGCACTGCCGGCCTCCCTGCGGTCGCTGGGTTGTCGTCACGACCGTAGGCCGGCCAGGCCAGCGGAATAATCGGGAGGAATGCCCAGCTTGGGCGATGCGGCGCCTAGGTTGGCGCTGGAGTTGCCTAGGCCAGGTGTCCGATGCCCATCCGCACGGCCTCGCGGGCCGCCGCTGTTCTTGACGGAACGCCGATCTTGGACAGCACCGCTGAGACATGGTGCTGCACCGTCCGCTCGGAGATGAACAGCCGCCGCGATATCTCCCGGTCGGGCAAGCCCTCGGAGACTAGCGCCAGCACCTCCTGCTCCCGTGCGGTCAGGCCTGCCGGCGCGTCCCGACTGGTCGGGCGCGGCCCGCGCGGGATCGTTTTGACGCCGAGCGCCTTCATTTGCTTCCTGACGAAGGCCGCGGCCGTCCTGGCGGTGAGCGACTCGAGCGTGCTGAGAGCATCCCTGAGGCCGGTTTCGTCAGCCGAGCACAGCCGGACCAGGGCAGCGTCGTACGGGATGCCCAAGCTGCTCCCAGTGTGCCGACGCGGCCTTCCAGTCCCCGGCCATTTCCAGCGCATACGGCTCGGGCGCACTCGAGGGAACATGCACCGGCTGCTGCATCCTGGCGAGCCAGATGGCGACCGACCAGGCAGTCCCACGGATCGACCTGCCCTAGATGCTCGCTGGCGGACCGGACTTCCTCGGCGGCCAGGTCAGGCGCTCCGGTCAGGTATCGCAGCTCCGCGCGGACGGCCCGGATGGCTGCTATCCAGCACGGCTCGACTGTTCCCTCCGCGAGGACGATTGCCTCGTCCAGCAGGTCCCAGGCGTTGCCCTCGCGGCGTCGGCCCTGGACGGCGCCCAGTGACGAGGAGCGGGTTCAGCCGGTTCACCGGGGAAATCCCGGCCCGGCTGAGCATCTGGGCTGAGATGGCCACTGCCTCGTCCCACCGGCCGACTTTCAGCAGAGGCGCTGGCCCGCCCGCCGGTCAGGCAGGTGCTGAACACGCCGAGTTCACGTTCGTCGCAGTAGGCCATTCCCTCCGCGTAGTACCGGCCTGCGTCGTCAAATCGGTGCAGGCAGATACTGGCCTCCTGGAGGCTGGAGTAGGCCCGCCCCGCCGCCTCTTGCACATCGGCTTCGAGGGCGATCTGCAGCGCCCGTTCAAGCGTCGGAGTCCCGTCCTCGCCGTCCTCCACGAGAGTCAGGCCGATGGCGTTCAGGGCGAAGCTCACGACGTCCGGCTGGTCCAGCTGGTCGCCGAGGTCACGAGCCCGGGCAATCAGCTCAAGACCCTCCTCCTGTCGTCCCGAGACGAGGATCGCGACTCCGAGCTTGGCGTATGCCCAGGCCAGCCCCGGGCTTTGCGGCGCTGATTCAAGGATGAAGACAGCCTCCCGCGCGGCTAGGACGGCCTCACTGCCGCGGCACAGCCGCCACAGCGCGGTCGACAGGATGCACAGGTCCCTCCCGGCGCTTTCGACATCGCCGAGCTCACGCCTGAACGCGAGGGCGGTTCGCAGCGCAGTCTCAGTCTCCGGCCAGCGGTCGAGCAGCGCGTACTCGGCGGCTGCGCCCTCGTACAAAGGCGCGAAGATCTCCCCGTCGCCATCATCAGCGCACCGCAAGGCACGCTCGAACTGCGCCGCCGCCTCACGATGCGCGCCCAGCGCCGATGAGAGCCTGGCCGCTTCCGGGGCATGCCTGAGAACGGCCTTATGATCGCCGGCACCCTCAGCGTGGTGGGCCAAGACCGCAGGGTCGAAATCGCCACGCTCCTCAAGAGCAGTGAGCAGACGTTCGTGCAGTTCCGCCTTTCGGTGCGGGGCCACGTCGGCCGCCACCGCCAAGCGGACTAGCTCATGCCGGAATCGAAGGCCAATGCCATCAGCTACGAGGACGCCAGTTGCCAGGCAATCCTCCATAGAGGCACCGCACTCGGCCAGAATCGGCAGAAGCAGCGCTCTGTCTACCCGGCTTCCGATGATCGCTGCGGACTCCACGACCCGCCGGGTTGCAGCAGATGCCCGAGCCAGCCTTGCCCCCACGGCGTCGCGCACCGTCGCGGGGACAGCCGGCCAGCCGGCCTCCAGGACTTCTCGCACATAGAACGGGTTGCCGCCCGTCACGGCATGCAATCTCGTGGCATCAACGTTCCGGCGGCCTGCAAAGGCGCGCACAGCCTCGACCGATAGCGGCGGCAGCCGCATCCTGCGGGTAGCGCGCTGAGTCGCCAGGTCACCCAGCACCGTCTTGAGCGGGTGGTCATCTGGGAGTTCATCGTCCCGGTAGGTGACCAGCACCAGGGCTGGCATCCGGCCCAGCCGGCGGCTGGCAAAGCTCAGCAGATCTGTCGTCGCCTCGTCGGCCCAGTGGACGTCCTCGATCACCACGACGGTGAAGTTCGCTGGCGAGTCGATCTCAGCCAGGAATGCGGCGAACAGCCGGTCGCGCGACGCCCCGTTCCGGCAGGCAGCGCCGAAATCGCCGTCGAGCCGTGCGCCGATATCGAACAGCGGCCCGAGCGGCCGCGGCGTCAGCAGGCCGTCGCACCCGCCCCAGAGCCAGCGGACCCCCTTCAGCTCCCGCTCAAAGGCTTCCAGCAGCGCCGTCTTGCCCATGCCAGACTCGCCCGACACCAGGACAAGCCGCCCGTCGCCTCGTCTCGCCTCGCTCGCGTATTCGCTCAGCGTCCGCAAGAACGATGCCCGCTCAAGCAGCTCCATGGTCCGAAACCCCCAGGTCCGTCGCCACGATTGTCACCCCTCCGCCTGAGCAGTTCAAGAAAAGAGGACAACCGAGGTCGACAGCAGGTCGCGGTTCCCCTGAAAGTGTGGACACTCTGATTGAGCTGATCTTGCTTTGTCCCGCTTCTCCTGGCTGCCATGTAACTGCCGGAGCGCAGGTCCTGTCCAGGTGGAGCCCCCGCAGGGCCGTCAGGCCCTGGGAGGACCGACCTGGACTGGGCCGAGCACCGGCGCATCCTTGAGGCGGAGAAGCGGGGCCCATAGTTAAGCCGCCTTCCCTGCCGCCAGTAGGGGACGGGGCTGAGCATGCCCAGCGATGAGTGCCTGCGAGTGGTGTTGTAGTCCTCGATCCAGGCCGCGACCTTGGCCCGGGGCCTGGGCTTTGGTGGCGAAACGCTCGACGCGCCGCAGCTCCCATTCCAGGGTCGAGTGCCAGGATTCGATGACCGCGTTGTCCAGCAGCTGGCTGGGCAGGGTGGTGATGGTGGCGGCGATCGCGTCCCGGACCGCCTCGGCACCGTGCCCGGCGAGCGCGGGGCCGTTCCTGGCCCGGGGACCGCCGTGGCCTTCCATGGGTGGCAGGTGCAAGAGCATGGTGAACCGGGTCGTGCGCTCGACCAGGGTGCCGATCGCCGACCGGTTCAGCCCGATAATCAGGTCGCCTTCCCAGTGCCCGGGCACCGCCCCGCGGAACCCGCAGCGCCCGGCCGGTGCGCAGGCACGCGACGAGCCCTCGCTTGAGCGCACCCCGGCCCTGCACATACAGCGCCTGGTAGATCGCCTCGTGCGAGACCGCATGGTCTCATCATCGGGGAAGTCCACGCGGAGCCGGCTGGCGATCTGCTGCGGGCTCCACGACCTGGCCCAGCGGCGATCTGCCCGGCGGCCATGACGGCGGCCGATGAACCGGACCTGTGGCCCGGCCACCAGCTCACCGGCGGGTGTGGTGATCAGCCCGGCCAGGCGGTCCTGCACGTACTCGCGTAGCGCCTTGTTCGCAGCGAGCTTGGCCACCTTGGGGCGGCTGGCACGCCGTTCGGCATGCCATTGCGCGGTCGTCGCCCGGTACTCCACCCAGTGACTGCGAGTCGAGGCGTTGCGGCGCAGTTCCCGCGAGATCGTCGATGGCGAACGGCCCACACGGCGAGCGATCTCGCGCACCCCGCTGCTGCGCGCGCAAAATCGCGATCTCCTCCCGCTCGGCAAACGACAGGTACCGCCCCGACAGCGGAGCCTGGGTGATCGGAGGCATCCCGCCATCCACGGCGAGCCAACCTTCCCCGACCCCTACCGGTCAGGGATCATCAGCGACCCCAGGTCAACGTCAGCTCCCCGCAGATCCTGACGGCCGCCCGCGCCTGCCGATCCGCTGCCGCCCGGTGATCTCCAGCTGACCGGGGCGCAACGGGAGCAGCTCACCACCGAGGCCCTGAAACGGGCCCAGTGCATGCGTGCACACGGGGTGCCTAACTTCCCGGCCCCCGGCCCGCTGAGCCCCGCCGCCCGGCGCTCGCTGCGCAGCCGCCTCGACCCAGGCTCGCCGGTCTTCCAGGCTGCGGCCAGGCTCTGCCTCGGGCTGGCGGGCGCAGGCCGCTCAGAACCGGTCAAGACCGGGGGGGGTAGCCGGGGGCGCGCTCGGGGATTTGGGCCATTGGCGGGCCATGAACCCTGGTAGCGCAGGTCCATGACGGTCACTAAACGGGGTGTCGGCTGCCCAGTCAGAGCGGTCAGCGGCCCAGATCGGTCGATTCCCAAGCTGACGGCACCGCTTCTTTTGCCTCTGGCGGGGCCTCAGGCTCAAGGATGGAGCCCAGCGCAGCACCACCATGGGAGCGTGTACTAGGTCGATCGCAACGGCCGCTGGTACCGCTACGACGATCTCCCGCCTGGCCACGTCGACCAGGTCATCCGGGAGATCGAACCCGACTCAACGGGCGGCTACTGGGGCTAGCAACCGTCCCTCATCCGGCCGACCGGATTCCCCAGGAAGTTCGATCTGCCATGGGATTCGTGGGAGCCAACTGCGGGAGCCAACGTGACTAGTTTCCTCTGGACCCACCGCGACGCCTGCGGAACGTCACCGCAGATGAGAGGCTCCATGTTCGACTGCCTCAGACCAGGCCAGACACAGGATTCGTGCCTGGGGGTCAAGGGGTCGCCGGTTCAAATCCGGCCGTCCCGACCAGAAGGTCCAGGTCAGAAGGGGTTCCGGGTTCTCACTCGGGCCCCTTTTCGATCTTCGGGAGCCAACGGGTCACTTGACACCCGGTCAATGCCCGGTCAATGCCCGGCCGAAGCGCTACACCGGGGAGATCCTGAGCCGCTATCCGAGCTGCTCGCCCGGCGCGATCCGATCAGCCTCCTTCCCGGCATGGCCAACCACCGAACCGGGCGAGACGACGTCGTAGCCTTCTTCCAAACGATCGCGCCGAAGTTCGGCAACTGCTCGCCGCTGACCTTCGAGCTGATCGCTGCCGACATCAGCGGCGACTTGGCATATACCGTCGGCTATGAGCACTCGGCCGTCTCGATCGACGGAGGTCCGGTTGTGCGAAACGATCTCCGCGTCACACACATCTACCGACGAGAAGACGGCGTGTGGCTGCCCGTACATCTTTCCTTCAGGTCGAGGGTTCGCCAGCTCCTACCCGGCCATCAAAGGGCTGGTTCTGGGCAACAACAGTCGCCGACGGGCAGCGCCGACCAGCAATTGCCACTTTGTCCCACCCCCGAGTCCTCGCTGCCCCACGTTGAGCGTACGGCCTTCGGATGCTCATTGCCTCCGCCAGTGGGCAGCATGCCGCGCTGCCAACTGGTGGCCACCCACCCCGCAGCCGTGGGCCACTGGCTGGACCGGTGCAACCGCCATTAGGCCTGCTCAGGCTGGACTCGTCTCCGAACCTACGGGTAAAGTCAGGGGCACGTCCGGCTCATCCGGTTATGGCCGCAGATAGTACCTTGATGGCGGCACTCTCGCCGTGGAGGCGAGTCGGGTGGTCATGGTCGCTCGCCTATACGATCTTTGTTTCTGGGCCGTTGACAAGCAGGGCTTGCCCATCGCGCAGAGTGCGGTAAGCGATCCCTTCGGCGTGATACCGGGTCACGACCCGCTCGATCGCAGCCGTCTCGGGATGCCCCGGTGATTGGTAGTGCGGGACGAACGCCTCCTGGAGCAACGCCAGACCGTCCCACAACGGCGGCGAGCCGTAGATTCGCGGGACCGCATCAGCGTCATCGACGAGTTCAAGACCCCGCAGGCTCGGCGACAGAACGCACACTCCAGCGCTATACCCGGCATAGACCAGCGCGTTTGCGGCAAGCAGTTCCCGAAATATGGTGTCAGCGCCGCTGCGGTGAAGGGCATGGCGGAGCATGAACGTATTGCCGCCGCGCAGCCAGGCCATAGACACCCCAGCCAGATCCTGCCGAAGGCGCTGCTGTTGACCGAAGTAGCCGCGCAGGTCGACTTCGGCGGCGCCCAAGCCAAGGTGAGCCAGTGCGGCCAGCTCCAGATCGACGCCGGCGCGGCGTGCATCTGGCGGCGCATCGTCCATAGCGTTGGCGATGACCACGCTGTGACGGCCGTCTCCGCCGACCATGGCCACCGGATGCTCTGGATGATCGCCCATCCGAAACGAGGACAAGTACAACCGCACAGGTGGCCTCCAAACTCACCCCTCAAGCCGTAGGACAACTTAGGCGGGTTATGTGGGTTGATCTACTCTGCGGCGAGGCAGACGCGCATCAAGGTGTGGGCGGCGATGGTCGCTGCGGTTCTGGTGAGCAGGCCCCAGAAGGTATGGGCGCCGTGCCGGGTCAGTCCCATCTGCTCGGTGATCTCGCCGAAGCTGGCCTCGATCCGGTTGCGCCATTGGGCGATGACCTTCAGCAAGAGGGCGGGCATGCGGGCGCGCTGGTCCTTGGCGGGCGGGACCAGGACCGCGGTGCCGCGGGCCGCTTGGGCGGCAGCGAATGCCCGGCCGTTGAAACCCTTATCGCACAGCAGGTCACGGGGCGGCGGCCCGGCCTGGAGCAGGTCGGCGGCGACCTCGCGCTCGTTGACGGCGGCGGGCACGATGCTCCAGGCCCGGATGACCCGCGAGCCGAGGTCGGCCTTGATGGCCAGCCGGAAGCCGTAGAACCATTCGGCGTGCGCAGCGTCACGGCCGAACCGGGCGGCCAGGTCGTTGCCCGGCCCGGTCCAGCCGTCGCTGCCGCGGACCCGGGAGGTGTGCTTGACCGGCAGCGCGGTGGTGTCGATCTGCTGGCAGTCGTCGGCGGGCAGCCGGGCCGCCAGCATCACCCGCAACTGCTCGAACGCGCCCCACAGCCAGCGGATCCGCCGGTTGGCCTCGCTTTGGTGCGGCAGTTTCGGGAACAGGCGCGCCCAGTCCCGGGCCACCTCGGCCAAGAACCCGGCCTCGCTGCGCCGCCCCAGCAGGTGCCGGACCAGCGCGATGGCCAGCAGCTCGGCGTCGGTGCACGCGGGCGCCGGGCCCGGCCGGGGTGCGATGGCCACAGCCTGGGAGCTGATCGCGTCATCGACCAGCACGTATACGTAGACGAACAGATCCTCGGCCGGCAGCATGGGAGGGGGCCTCTGCAGGACAAGGGATTCGACACCCACTTGTCTCTCGCAGAGGCCACCTCACGTCAAGGCCGCCCGGGTTCAACCCACATAACACGCCTAAGGCTCATGCCGCCGAGGGCGCGGTTGGGCCTCGTGCAAGTCTCACTGCCTACGTGGCTCGGAGCGTTCCTTGATCTCGAAGATGTTGCCTTCAGCGTCACAGAAATAGCATCAGCGACCGCCAGCCTGAAGGTCCTCTTCGATCTTGATGACCTGGCCGCGGGCCGGTCGAACAAGGCCATCGCCAGCGAGCTTGCCGTAACCCTCGACACCGTCGAGAAACACGTCAGCCATCTCCTGGCCAAGCTCGGCGCGGCCAACCGCACCAAGGCCTCCCGGTGAGCCTGATCCCCCCGACGGCGCGCCGCGGCCGGTCCTGCGGCACCTTCGTGCCACCGGCCTTCGGCGAAAGATTCCACCTGGCATGTCCACTTCCGGGTGACGCCTGCCGTAGTGCCAGGTCATAGCGTCCCCGCAAGACCCGGTGACACGAAGGAGATGAGTGATGAGCGCCGAGATCACGACTACGCTCCGCAATAAGGGCCGGCGGTACCGGGGGCGAATCGGGGGCCGGTCATGCTCACCATCCTGCTAGCCCTGGCATCCGCCGCCGGTTACGGGGGCTCCGACTACGCGGGCGGCCTCGCGGCCCGCCGCGGCAGCGTCATCAGCATTACGATCCTGGCGCAGGCTGTCAGCGCCGCCCTGATGATCCTCATCCTGCCACTCGCAGGTCTGCAGTCTCCCTCTCCTGGTGGCCTCGCCTGGGGAGCGGCCGCCGGAGTGGGCGAAGCGATAGGGGCGCTTGCGTTGTATGCCGGTTTTCGCAACGCTGCGTTCAGCGTGGCTGGGCCGCTCAGCGCGGTCGGCTCGGCGGGATTCTCGGTACTTGCGGGCCTGCTGCTGGGCGAGCATCCCGGCACGCTGGCGCTGATAGGAATCGGACTCGCGCTGCCGGCCATCATGGGCGTGTCGGCGAGCCCTGGAAGCGCTCGGCCAGGGCGCGGCCGGCCCGGCCACGCCAAGCCAGGGCGCCCCGAGCCACACCGCGACGAATCAGATCAAGGGAGCCACGCCGGATCGCGCCGTACGGGTATCGGTCTGTCGTCAGCAGGCGTGATCTGGGGGCTTCTCGCCGGCGCCAGCTTCGCGCTTCTGTTCATCGCGCTGAACCGAGCGGGCGGCGGCAGCGGCCCATGGCCGCTCGTAGCCTCCCAGTTCACCGCGCTGGCCGTGGTGGTCTGCCTGGGCGCAGCAACCGGAGAGGCGCGCCTGCCTGCGCGGCATGCCGCCGGGCTTGCGGCGCTGACCGGCGTTACCGGCGCGGCCGGGGAGGGCCTGTACTTCTATGCCACCCACGCCGGCCTGCTCACCGTCACGGCGGTCCTCACCTCGTTGTATCCGGCAATGACGATCGGTCTCGCCCGCGTCTTCCTGGGTGAGCGGCTCACCGTGACCCGGCTGACCGGGCTTTGCCTCGCTGCGGCGTCCGTCGGGCTTATCGCCGCGGCCGGGGCCAGTTGACCCCACCAGCGACCCGGTTGCCTAGCCTGGCCTCATTCGTCGTCATCCAGCCATACACCAGCTGACTCAATGGATGGCCGCCGTCCACCACCCAGCCGTCGGCCCGGCACTTTCGTGCCCGGAGCGGCCGCGGAACATTCCACCAGCATGTCCACTTTCGGGTGACGCCTGGCCTGCCGGGCCTTCCTAGCGTGCGAAGGACAGAAATGCACCTCGGCAGGAGGCAGGGAATGATCGCTGACAAGCTCAACCAGATCAAGGCCGGCACCGCCGTTGCTGAGAACAGCTCGCCGACGGCCCAGGCGGCACCGGAGCCGGGGCGGTATGAGATCGACACCCGTTGCTCGGCCGTCACGTTCCGGACCCGGCACATGTTCGGGCTCGCGCCGGTTCGCGGCAGCTTCGCGATCCGGGCCGGGACGGTCGACGTCGCCGGGCCGCTCACCGATCCGGGCATCCATGCGGAGATCGAGGCGGCGAGCTTCCGCACCGGCAACGGGCCACGCGACAGCGCCGTGCGGTCGGCGCGTCTCCTGGATGCCGGGCAGTACCCCGTCATGACGTTTACTTCCGATCACATGGACGGCCTGGTCCTGACCGGCACGCTGACCGTGCGCGATGTCACCCGGCCGGTCAACCTGTCGATCGAGCAGTCCGCCATATCGCCGCAGTCGTTCACCGCCCGCGCGACCACGCGGATCGACCGGACCGCGTTCGGGGTGACCGCATACCGCGGGCTGGCCGGACGCTACCTCGACATGACGGTGGAGGTCCGGTGCGTACGCACGTGACCACGGCGGCAGACATGACCACCCAAACCGCTACCCGGGCGGGAACACCCTCCGCTAGTGCGGTCGTCGTGACGGGACTGCGCAGGAGCTATGGCGCCGTGCAGGCCGTGCGCGGAGTGAGCTTCACCGTCGAGCACGGGGAGATCTTCGCGCTGCTCGGGCCGAACGGCGCCGGCAAGACCACCATCCTGGAGATCCTCGAGGGATTCCGCACCCGAGACGCCGGGTGGGTCGACGTGCTCGGCATCGATCCCGGCGACCGGTCCGAAGGCCGGGCGCTGCGCGAGCGGATCGGGCTGGTGCTGCAAGACATCGCGGTCGAGCCCTACCTCACGGTCCGGGAGACGATCGCCCGTAACGCCGGTTACTACCCGGCGCCACGGGATGTGGGTGAGGTGATCGGCCTGGTCGGCCTGGCCGGGCAGGAGCGGAAGAAGGTCCGCAACCTGTCCGGCGGCCAGAAGCGGCGCCTGGACCTGGCACTGGGGCTGGTCGGTAACCCGGACCTGCTGTTTCTCGACGAGCCGACGACCGGGTTCGACCCGAACGCGCGCCGGGACGCATGGGAATTCGTGCGCAATCTGCGCGGCGCGGGGACCACCATCATGCTCACCACCCACTACATGGACGAGGCCCAGGCCCTCGCCGACCGGGTGGCAGTGATCTCCGACGGCCAGATCGTGGCCGAAGGGACACCGGCCACCATCGGCGGACGCGACACCGCCCGGACCCGCATCCATTTCGCCCTGCCCGAGGGATACACGATCGCCGACCTGCCCGTCGACGCCACGCCGGCCGACGGCCTGGTCACCGTGCAGACAGCGGAGCCGACCGGAACGCTGCACCAGCTGACCGGCTGGGCCCTGCGACACGGCACGGTGCTCGGCCAGCTCACAGTCGACCGGCCAAGCCTAGAAGACATCTACCTGCGCCTGACCGACCATGGCGCACCCGAGCACGCGATGGAAAGGAGCACACGGTGAGCATCACCACCGCCCACCCGGCCCCGCGCCGTGACCGCGGCCTGCTGTGGCACCAGGTCCGCTACGAGCAGCTGTCGTTCTGGCGCAACCCGCAAAGCGCGTTCTTCACATTCCTCTTCCCCGTCGTGCTGATCACGGTCTTCGGCACGCTATTCCACGGCGGCAGCGGCAGCTCGTATTTCTACGGGCTGTCTGCCCTGCAGTACTACGTGCCGACGATCGCCGCGCTGTCGGTGCTGGGCTCCTGCTACAGCCAGCTGGCGATCGTGCTTGCGATGCGGCGCCAGGACGGCATGCTCAAACGAGTCCGGGCCACACCGCTGCCCGCCTGGGCCTATTTCCTCGGGCTGCTGGCGCACTGCATCATGATCAGCGCCGTCGATGTCGCGCTCATCGCCGGCATCGGCGCCCTGTTCGGGGTACCGCTGCCCACCGACTGGCCCGCGATCGCGCTGGCGCTGGTGCTCGGCGCGGCCAGTTTCTGCGCCCTCGGTGTCGCGGTGGCCTCCCTCATCCGCAACGCCGAAGCCGCACCGGCGGTCGTGCAGCTCGTCCTGTTCCCGCTGCTCTTCATCTCCGGCACCTACATGCCAATCCACTCCGATGTCTTGAACCGCATCTCCGGCGCCCTGCCGGTGCGGCCGTTCAACCAGGCCCTGCTCGGCCCGTTCGCCCAGCACACCGGGTTCGACTGGCACGACCTCGCCGTCCTGGCCGCCTGGGGCGCCACAGGCGCGTTCATCGCCATCCGCCGCTTCCGCTGGAACCCAAGACCGCAATGACCGCAGCCACATACCCGGAGGTGCGCAATGTGCCCACACCGGCCCTCGTGCCCACCCGCTGACCGTCCGGACCGCGGCGCAGCCCATACCGTTGCCTTCCACCCCGAGCAAGGCTGGAGCCTGCTCTGTAACGGAGTGATCGTCTTCGACGACATGGGTGAAATCCTGCCCGACGGCCAGGTGATTCCTCCGCACCATCTGACCCACCACCAACTGCCTGCTGCCGCGTGATAACGCAGGAGAATGAGCCAATGCATGCGGCGCCGGAGTGCGGCTCGGACTTGTCGAGGAGGATGCGACTCTCGCTGTGGAGCCCGGTGCAGTGGTCTTCCCGAGCATCGCCCCTGGCCGCAGCCTGATCGACATCTCTTCGAACCACAACGTCCCCATGACCCGGTCCGCTGACCTCGCCGCGATCATCCTCGACCTGGTATGAGACCGAGCTAAGACGTCGGTCAGAAACGTTGATTGGTTCCAATCCCCGGAAGGAGTTGCTATGCAAAGTCCTGAAGCCCCGGCCATCAGGGAGATCGTCGTAGCGGACAAGAGGGCTGGACCTTACGGCATCGCGGCCGGCCCGACGGTGCTCTCTGGGTGGCTCTTGAGACGGGAAGGGTCGCGTGGGTGGCACCGTAGCCTCCGGGCAGAAGTCAGTGCCGAGCACGCTGGTCTCGGCGCGCTCCTTGTCCGGGCGGAATATCCCGCGGCAGGCTCCGGGCACGAAAGTGCCGTCCGATGGGCTACGGCCGCCGCGTTAACGGATCAGGCCGAGCTCCCGCGCGCGGGCCACGGCCTCGGTGCGGTTGGCCGCGCCGAGCTTGTCCATTACGTGGCTGACGTGCTTTTTGACAGTATCGAGGGTTACAACAAGCTTGCTGGCGATGGCCTGGTTCGATTTCCCTGTGGCCAGCATGCCCAGCACCTCCAGCTCACGGGCGGTGAGCGCTTCGGCCAGGCCTGGCACCGCGGCTGAGCCGCGCCCGCGATCCTGCACGGCGTGCTCTGCGCCAACGGATCGCAGGAGCCGGGCCAGGCAGCCGAGCGGGACTCCCGCAGCGTCCTGGCTGGACCGCTGGGTGGCGACCAGCTGGTGCAGCAGTGCGGCCATCGGCGGCCCTTCGTCGGTGAAGACCCGGACATAACCCTGCGGGCAGGCCAAGGTGAGCGCCCGGGCCAGGGCGGCCACCGCGGCGGCCTCCTGGCCGCTGGCCGCCAGCGCCAGTGCCCGCAGCGCGCCGGCCTCGATGAGGCTGCCAGTTCGGTCCTGCGCGGCCGCCGCCGCGTGCAGCCGGTCCAACAACGAGAGCGCCGGGCCGGGCCGGTCCTGGGCGAGCAGCACGCGGGCCAGCACCAGATATTCCGGCTCCCGGGCGTAGTCGGGCTCGTCGTCCACCCCGAGGCCGCGCTGCTCCACCCAGCAGGCAGCGCCGACGAGGTCGCCCTGGGCCAGCAGCAGCCGTGCCCGCTGCGCCGGAACTGGGTTGAGCAAGCCGGGCGGGCCTGGTGCAGCCTGCATGGCCTCGCCGACCGCCGCCCTGGCCCCGGCCGGATCACCGGTGGCCTGCCGGATCCATGCCAGCGTCGCCAAGCCGGTGGCCAGCGGCGGGGTGTAGACAGACTGGCGGCACAGCGCGATGCCCTCGGTGACGTGCCGGAGCGCCGCGTCGAGCTCGTCCCGCTGGTAGGCCAGCTCGGCCAGGCCCACATACGCCGGGCCAGCGGCCGGCGGCGGTCCGCCAGGCACGGTGGTCATCTCCAGTACCTGTTGACAGGTCCGGGCAGAGGCGTCCAAGCGCCCCTGGGCGAGCTGGACCTGACTGAGTTCATAGCCGCCCCATGCTGCCACGGCGAGCAGGCCGGCCGCCCGCCACCAGGCGACCCTGTGCCCCAACGCCTGCTCGGCTTCCCTGAGGCGGCCACGGAGCCAGTCGGCCATGGCCAGGTTCCACCGGATGACGAAGTCCAGCGTCTGCCCGCCCTCGCCGAGCTCGGCCAGGGCCTGTGAGGCCAGTGTGGCCGTGGCCTCGGCGTCACCACGAAGATAGGCCAGGTAGCTGCGGCAGAGCGCATCCAGCGCGGGGATGTCTCCTAGGATGCTCGCAGCTCGGCCGACACTAGGCTCGAACGGCTCCTCGGCCGCACCCGCGGGCACCCGTCCGGCCGCGTCGAGCAACTGTTCTACCTGCTCCACACGGCCGCTATGTGCTTCCAGGAAAGCCTGCGCCAGCAATAGCCGGGGGCGGGACCGGGCCAGGTCATCGGGGAGCGCCGAGATCCACCGCTGAATCGTCGCCCCTTCGCCGCGCAACCGGAAGGTAGCGTCGAAGTGCCGCTCGATCAGCCGTGCGGCCCAGGTCATTTCGCCGGCGGCTACCGCGTGCCGGATCGCGTCGTCGGCCAGCCCGTGCTCATCGCACCAAGCGGCGGCGTTGCGGTGTAGCTGCGCCCGCCGGGCGGGCTGTTCGTGCTGCAGGCGTACGCGGAGCAGGTCGGCGAACAGGTGGTGGTAGCGCCACCAGCCGCGCACCTCGTCCAGCGGCACCAGGAACAGTCCCGCCCGCTCTACCTGCTCCAACAGCGCCTGGCTGCCGGGCCGGCCGGTGACCGCGTCGCACAGCGAGCCGGACAGCCGCTCCAGCACCGAGGTCTCCAGCAGGAAGGCGCGTACCTGCTCGCCCTGCCGCTCGAGCACCTCCTCGGCCAGATAATCCAGGACATAGCGGTGGCTGCCGGTGAACGCCGCCACGAACGCGGCCACATCGGCCTGGCCGCGCAGCGATAGGCCGGCTAGCTGCAGCCCGGCCGCCCATCCCTCGGTGCGCGCCGCCAGCGCCGCCACCGCCGCGTCGGGTAGGTCAGTACCTGCCGCTTCACGCAGCATGGCCGCTGCCTCGTCGCCGGTGAACCGCAGCTCGGCGGCCCGCAGCTCGGCCAGCTGCCCGCGGGCCCGCAACCGCGCCAGTGCCAGCGGCGGGTCGGCGCGGCTGGCCAGCACTGGGTGCAGCCCCGGCGGCAGGTGCTCCAGCAGGAAGCCCACCGACGTATGCACCGGCTGGGAGCCGACCAGATGGTAGTCATCCAGCACCAGCGGCACCTCGCCTGCCTCAGGCCGGGCGGTCAGCTCGTTGATCAGCGCCGTCACCAGTCCCTCGAACGATGACGGTGGCGGCGGGCCGAGCAGCGGGGCCAGCCGCTCGCCGATACCTGGGCACACCCCATCCAGTGCGGCCACCGCGTGGCGCCAGAACCGGGCCGGGTCGTTGTCGCCCTCATCCAGCGACAGCCAGGCCACCGGCCGCTGGGCGCGCCGTGCCCAGTCGGCCAGCAGGGCCGTTTTGCCGGATCCGGCCGGGGCACAGACCAGCACGAGGCCCCGTCCCAGCCCTTCATCGAGCCGGTCCGCCAGCCGCGGGCGGGGCACGGAACCCGGCCGCGGGCCAGGCACGTGCAGCTTGGTAGCCAGCAGCACATCCCGCTCGGCTGCCGCAACCTCCGCTCCGGCCGCCGCGGGCCGCTCAGTCACCGCTGACCTGCACGCCCACCGCCTCCAGCGATCCGTCGTGCCGCTGCTGGGTAGGCCCATCGTAGTCGCCGGCTGGCCGGCGCGCTCGCGTCCGGCTCCCGCATCCAAACGCGACCGGTCGTCCCCGGCATCCCCCGGACATTTCTCGTGCCACCACACACGACCGGGCAGGAGCCCGTTACGGGCGGCCGGCGCGAGAGTGCAGCCACGGTTTTGCGCAAGAAGCCGGCACTACCACACGCCGACGGCGCTGCCAGTCCCCAGCACCGGGCTGAGCGGCACTTTAGTGCCCGCTGCCGCTACGAAGATTCCACCCTGCAGGGCACCTTCGGGTGACGTCCTGCCCATGGGGCGCTTCGTAACGTGCAGGACAGAAACAGGCACCGACAGGAGCGATGGAATGGCAGTTCTCAATCCCGGCTACGGCAAGACCAGCATCAGCGTCACGAGCAGCTCGCCGGGGGCGCCGGCTGGCCCGCGGGCGGGTGGGCGGGCGTGAGTGGCTCGAGATCGCTGGCGCATTACGAGATCCGCGTCGAGGGGGTCCTCGACGAGCGGTGGATGTCCTGGTTCGAGGGCCTCCAGGTCAAGAGCGAGGGCAAGCAGACAATCATTTCCGGGCCGCTGACTGATCAGCCAGCGCTGCATGGGGTGCTGGCAAAAGTGCGTGACCTCGGGCTATGCCTGATCTCGGTGCGCCGGCTGGGGCCCAGATGAAGCCGGAAAGGCAACCCCGCGATGAGGCGCCGTCTCTGTACACCGCATCGCCAGCCCGTGATGCGGGACCTGCGGCCGCCCGGCCGGACCAAGCCCCGGCCCGGCCAGGGCGGCCGCTTCAAGGCAGTCCAGCCGCTAGTGATAACCGCCTGGGACATCACCAGTGCGCCCGCAGTCCCGACAGGAAAGGAGACCGCCTATGAGGCAAATCCGCATCGGCAGGCGCCGCACCGGACCGGCCAGCTGGCAGCAAACGCCACTGCGGCTCGACGCGCGCGACCCCGACATCGTTCACGCCCATCAGATCACCCGCCGTACCAGCGGCTCAGGGCCGCTAACAGGCCAAGGAGGACACCATGCACCCAGTGATGCTGCAACAGCTCGCCCCCGAGCTCGTCCGCGAGATGATCGCTGACGCGGACGACGCGCGGCGGGCCCGTCAGGTGCGCCGCGCCCGGCGGTCACGAACACCGGCGCACATGACGCGGCCAGACCTGTCGCCCATGCACGCCGAACTGCAGCCAGCCTCAGCAAACACAGCGGCCGCTGCTGTCCCGGCCGCCGCCGACAGGCTCGGGCTTTCAGCTAATGGCGATCAGGGCCAGCCTGATGAGATCGCCTTCCGCCTGCCCAGCAGCACGGAGGTAGCGGTTCCATGACTCACATCGATTCCGGTGACAGCGCTGCGGTACTCGTGCGGGCCGCGGACGCGGAGGTCATCGGCTTTCCACCGCAGACGGTCCGGCTGCTGGCCGATAGCGCCGCGACCGGCGGGCACTTGAGCACCCAGCGGGTCACCCTGGCCGGCGGCGCCAATGGCGCCAATCCCCACCATCACGCGAGTTCGGCCGAGCTGTTCTACGTGCTGGGCGGGTCAGTTCAGCTGCTCGCCGGTGATCGCATCGTTGTTGCAAGCGAAGGAGACCTCGCGCTGGTGCCGCCGGGACTGCCGCACGCATTCGCGGCCGCCCAGGCGTCAGATGCCGATCTGCTGATCGTGATCACTCCTGGCGTTGAGCGATTCGAGTACTTCCGCCACCTGGCCAGGATCGCCACCCGCCAGCAGTCACCTGAGAGCCTGCTCGAGGTTCAGGCCCTCTACGACACCTTCTTCGACGACTGTCCCGCCTGGCGGCAAGCCCGCGGCGCCGGCAGGCCGGGTTCGTCAGACCAGCCAGGCCTTACCAACCATGCGCCATCTAGGGGGTTCCCGTGAACGCGTTCGCAACCATCGCCGCTCTCACCGGCGTCCTAGCCGCCGGGATCATCTACGGCACCGATGTCTTCTGCGCCCTCGTGCAGCGGCCGGCACTTGCCCAGCTCGACGACGCCACCATGGCTGCGGCCATGGGCCGCGTGCACCAATATGGCGACCGAAGGCTGCCCGCCCCAGGAGTCATCGGCATCCTCGCCGCCGCCATTGCGACAGCGGCCGCGGCGGTCAGCGGATCGCCAGCCAGCGCGACCGCAGCAGGCATCGCCCTGATCGCGACCTTCATCTGGCTGGGCCTCTACCTGCGCGTGGCCGCCCCGATCAACAAGGCGCTCACCGCAGCGGCTCTCGCCGGCGTGACTCCCGGCAACGCCCGGGCCCTGCAATCCCGCTGGGACAGCATCATCACCACCCGTGCGCTGCTGATGGCGGCAGCCGTCGCTGGCCTCGCCGTCAGCGCCGCAACGCACTAACGCAGCAACTGGACGAGAACTCAAACAAAGTTCCTTACGGCACCGCGCTGTTTCCGGTGCCAGAAGATAGAAGGAAAAGCCATGCTTGCCACAGACATCGGTTACGTGCTCGCCGGATTGACCGCCGTGGGCATCATCGTCATCGGCGCACGATTCCTCATCGCTCCGACGGTGGCCGCCGCAGGCTACGGGATTGCTGCCGGGCACGATGGCGGAAACGCCGATCCCTATCTGTCCGTCAAAGGCGTCCGCGACATCGCCTCGGGCCTCATTGCCGTCATCCTGCTCACTGCCCAGATGCCCCACGTCCTGGGCTGGTTCGAGCTGGCCGCCAGCACCATCCCCATCGGCGACGCCATCATCGTGCTGCGCCATGGCGGCCCTAAGGCCACCGCCTACGGCGTGCACGGCGCGACGGCCATAGTGCTGCTGGCCACCGCCGCGCTCCTCTTCACCTGACCTCGGGCCCGTCCCCGGGAATCATCGCTTGACCCGCTCAGCTGTCAAGCGAGCCAACCGTTAAGGCTCATTACTGAAAATAAGAACCGTAAGGAACACGAAATGGATCTCTCCCCCATCCACGTGGTGCCTCGCCGTCGCCTCCTGACGGTCACCGGCATCACCGGGATCGCCTACACGCTGTCATGGATAGCCGGGCTAGCCATCGCGGCACCCAGCCCCAGGCTTACTGCCTCCGGAACCCAGATCGCCGCCGCGTTCGCCGGCCACCAGGCCGCCCTAGCCGCGCAGTTCGCCCTCACCGAGGGACTGCCCGCCGCCGGGCTGGCCATCATCTCGATCGCCTTGGCCCGGGCAGCGCGCAGGTCCGGAGCGGAGGCAGTCGCCCGGGCCGCCCTCGTCGCCGGCGTTGTGGCCGCGCTCATCTCGCTGCTGCAATTCGTGCTCGGCGCGGTCCTGGCCGGGACGGCATCACCCGGCACCGCACACCTGCTCTACGACGCGGTGAACCGCCTCGACGGGGCCAAGATGCTCGCCCTGGCTATCCTCGGCCTAGCTGGCGCCGCCTCGGGCGTGCTGCCCCGGTGGCTCCGGTACACCGGGATCACGCTGGCCATCGTGATCACCGCCTCCGGCATCGCCTACCTGCTCCTCCTGCCACGCCTGGCTATCCTGGCCGTCCCCGCTGGCGTGCTGCTGCTGCTCTTCATCACCGGCACCGGCATCGTGCTCGGCACTGCGGCCAGCAAGCCGCACCGCGACGCCCTGCCTGCAACCGCAACGGCCGGCAGTCACTGGCGATGATCGCGGTGTTCCGGCATCGCAGGCCGCTTGTTGAACAAGGTGCAAGTCGTTGCCGAGGCCGCCGTGGCCGCCTCGGTGTCGTAGGCGAAGCGGAGACGCTGTCCGATTTCGTCGAGGCGACGGCCGCAAAGTTCGGCATTCCCGGCGTCGCCGTCGGTGTGTGGGCGGACGGTCGGAAGATCTACGCCAGCCACGGCGTGACGAGCATCGACAATCCGCTGCCGTCGACCAGGACACGTTGTTCCTTCTGGGCTTGGTTACGAAGACCTTCACGGCGACGGCGCTGATGCGGCTAGTGGCGGAGGGCAAGGTCGATCTGAACGCGCCGGTGCGCCGGTATGTTCCCGAGCTAAAGCCCGCGGACGAGCAGACCGCGGCGAAGATCACCGTGTTGAACCTGATCAACCACACCGCGGGGCTGGACTGGAGGATCATTACCGACACCTGCGACGGGGACGACGCCCCGGCCGGCCAGGTGGCGAAGATGGCCGAGTTGAAGCTGATCGCGTCGCCTGGCACCCAGGCCTCCTACAGCCAGGAGGGGTTCAACCTGGCCGGGCGGATCGTGGAGAAGGTCACGGGACTGACGTACGAGCGGGCCGTCGCCTCACTCCTGTTCGAGCCGCTGGGGCTGTCGAACACGACCTACTCGGTCGACGATGTCATGACCCGGCGGTTCGCCGTGGGGCACAACCTCGGCGAGGGCGAAACGCTGTCCATCGCGCGGCTGTGGAAGGACACGCGCGGCAATAACCCAGGCGGGGGTCGCATCCTCGGTCGTGGACCAGCTTCGCTGGGCCCGGTTCCACCTCGGTGACGGCCGCGCGGAAGGCGGTACCCGAGTTCTGCCCGCCGAGGTGCTGCATCGGATGAAGGAGCCCACGGTCGAACTGCGGGGCACCACGCTCGGCGACGCCATCGGCATCGGCTGGTTCCTGCGCGACGTGGATGGCGTCCGCACGTCGGCCACGGCGGGTCGGGGAACGGCCAGTTCGCCGAGCTGCCCATCGTGTCCGAACGGGACTTCGCCGTCGTCGCGATGTCCAACGCCGGCCCGGACGGCATCCCCTGCAACCAGGCCGTCGTCCACTGGGCGCTGGAGACACACCTGGGGGTGACCGACCGGGACCCGGAGCCGCTCCCCTATGACAAGGCGCGGGCCCAGGATGTCGTCGGGAGCTACGAGAATGACGCCATGACATTCACCGTCGCCACGGACGGTGCAGGGCTGAGGCTCGAGGTCAGGATCAAACCGGAGATCCGTGCGGCGGCGGACACCGAACTGCCCGCGGACTACGATCCGTTCGACTTCGGCCTGCTGCCCGGCGACGCGGACGAGTACATCGTCACCAGCGGCGCTCTCAAAGGGCAGCGGCGCGTCTTCACCCGCGACGCGGGCCGCACGGTCGTGGGAGTCGACCTCGCCGGCCAGTTGTTCAACCGGGTTCCGACGGCCTCCGAGTGAATCCGGTATCCGGTCTCGCAGAGGCCGGGACCTCAAGCAGTACGGCCCCGCAGATCGCCACACACACCCCGACTGCCCGGTACGGAACGGCCATGGACGCCGCGTAAGACCGGGTGCATCTCCGGCTCACCCCACCGCGACCAGCCGCCTGAGCCGGTCAGGGCCCAGTCGGCCAACCCTGGCTCCGTACTCAAGCTCGGCAACGATGACAAAGAGATAACTGCCGGTCGGCCCGGAGCGAACAGCCTGGTCAGATAAGTCGGCATCCGGGTCACGTACTGCTTGCCAGGGATCCCTCGGAGCCAACTGCGGGAGCCAACGCCCTCAGATTCTCCTCCACCGATCCCGATCCAGCCGGACCGTTGCTGCAGGTGAAAGGCTCCCCATTCGACTCGCTCAGACCGGGCCAGACGCCTGATTCGTGCCTGGGGGTCAAGGGGTCGCCGGTTCAAATCCGGCCGTCCCGACTGGTAGTAGAGTTTTTTCGAATATACTTATACCCCACCAGAGCCAGCAAAAGAGCCATTCCGCTTCGAAGCGGCCCTTCCGGACGCGCGCGCCGATCATGTGCCCCGGCCTCCTGCCAGGGCATTTGCCAATACGGCAGAGCCAGCGAAACCAGCAGTCAAGGGGTCAAGAGCGCTGAACCACCTCGGATCTGCACAGCGACCCCGACAGCTGCGAACCACTGCTGGGCGAGTGAACTGGACCTGATGGTCCGGCTGGCCGGCTTGCGGCTGCGGGAGCGCTACCAGGACTGGGACCGGGGCCCGTTCACCGGGGAGAGCCAGGACCGCATCTGGGTCTGCGAGGTCACCGCAGCGCCTGCCGGATGAACGTGGCCACGGCGACCGGCTTGGCGATGAACGCGGTGTGCGAGCCGTCAATGGTGTCGGTCGTGGCGCCCATCCGCTGGGCCATGAACCGTTCCGCGTCCGGCGAGAGCGCGTTGTCGTGCCCGGAGACCAGGAACCAGGACGGCTTGCTCTTCCAGCCCGCCGCGGTGGCGTTCTCGCCGAGCGCCGCGACCGCGAGCGGGCGCTGGGTGGCGAACATGACATCGGCCATGTCCACCGGCACGTCGGCGCAGAACGTCTCCCGGAACCCGTCCTTCTGGACGTACAGGTCAGGACCGCCCGCGGCGCCGGGCGCGTCGTAGGGGGTCGGAGCGGCCGTCTTGGCGAGCAGGGGCGGCGGGAACGGCTGCTGCACGCTCGCGCAGCTCTCGCCCACCTCCAGCCCGAACGCCGCGAGAAAGACCAGGCCGGTCACGTTCTCCAGGCCGGCCGACGCCTGGCCGATCACGGCGCCTCCGTAGGAATGCCCGACCAGCACGACCGGGCCGTCGATGGCCTTGACCACATCGCTGACGACGCTGGCGTCGAAGGCGACCCCCCGCAACGGGTTCGGCGGGGCGAGCACCGTGTGGCCGGCGCTCTCGAGTTCGCGGATCACTCCCGCGAACCCCGACGCATCGGCGAAGGCGCCGTGGACCAAGACGACGGTGGGACCAGGCATGGGTTCTCCTCGGGGTTGCAGAGGTGGCCCCAACGACGTTACGTCACCGGACCCGGGCGAGCCGGCCCAGGGGCGCACCGCCCCGGCACGTAACCGGCTGTTCTGTGCCGCTCAACCGCCAGGCGACCACCACCTGCAAGCGGTACCGAGCCGGCAGGGAGGCCGCCTCAAGATTGGGTCAAGCGCTTGGCCCGCCACCTCCAACGAGATCGCCGATAGCGAATGTGCATGCTGATCGGCGCATAAGCATGTGCAAGAGCAACGTCCTCTATTCGGAGAGTCGGATGCCCGCCGGCTGTGCAGGCCGCACGCAGATCGCCTCGTTCGGTCGCCGTGGATGAGATCCAGCAGGAGGTCGGCTTGCCGCCCATAACGGAGGTTCCATGTGCGCTCGACTCGAGGGACGCTGGTCACCGAGCGTCACCCGCTTCTGGGCCCGATTTCGCGCGGATCGCCGAGTATTTGCCTGCGAAGGTCGCATAGATCGTCCCATTGCCTGCACGCAGATCATCCACTACGGCGTGACGCCCTGGGCTCGCAGGCCCTGCATCATGCCACTCGGGCGCTCCCCGGAGGGCAGGCGCTTGGCATGGCTTGGAAGATCACCGTGCCTGCCCTCCTGGGGGCAACCGTTAAACCAGTACCCGTGAACCTCTGTGCCACTCGGCGTCGAGTTTGCAGGTGACGGTTAACTTGGCAGCCCAGTGTTGTTGCTCACCTGATCACGGGGAGGTCGACGTATGAGGGGCTGGTGGGGCTGTGGGTGATTTGGTAGGTGGCTTGGCCGTTGGCGGGCAGGAGCTGGAAGGAGTCGGGGTCGGCGGCCGCGATCGCGATCCGGATCCGGTCGCCGGCGTGGAACAGCACGGAGGTCGGCAGCAGGTCGAAGGTGACCTGTTGGGGCGTGCCCAGGGGGAAGGGCGCGGCGTCGGCGCGGGCGTAGGTGCGCGGGGTGCGCAGCGTGCGCCAGGCGGGGTTGTCCTTCTTTGGTGCTATCGCGCGGTCGGCGAGGGCCAGTTCGCCTTCGGTGACGTAGGTGACCCGGCCGCTGGGCTGCACGTCTTCGAGGTAGGCGTACAGGGCGCCGTGCCGGGCGCCGCGCAGCCCGGTCAGTTCGAGGGTGACCCGGCCAAGGCCGGTGACGGTGGTGGCCGCGCGCAGCGGTGCGGTGGTGTAGGTGAGCAGCTTGCGGTCCACGGTGGCGCGGTTGGGGTACACGACTGGGTCGCCGGTGAGGTTGGTGTTCCACCGGTCTAGGTGCCCGGTGCCCGCGGTGGGGTTGAGGTGCAGCAGGTTCGAGCCGGGAGCGGTGGCGGGTCGCCAGGTCAGGGTATGCCCGCCGCCGAAGTACAGCCGCCGCATCTGAGTACCGGCGACCGGCCAGCGGGTAGTGGTGTGCCAGGTACCTGCGTGGAGGGTGTAATAGTGCAGCACCCGGGTGCCGGCCGGGTGAGCGTCGTGCTTGACGTACTGGTCGAAGAACGCGTAGACCCGGTCGTTGAGCTGCTGGTGCTCGGCCGGGGTGAGCAGCCGGCTGGGCTGGAACGGGTCGGCGATGTACCCCTGGCCGTGGCTCCACGGGCCGATCCAGGACTCCTGGGTGTTGGGCAGGCTGGCGAACTCCGACAGGACGCCGTTGGCGGTGCCGGCGTCCAGCCAGCCGGCGAAGGTGAGGATCGGCACGCCGCCGGCCGCGATGGCGGCGGTCTTGGGCCCGACGCTGGCCACCGTCCAGGACTGCGGCCCGTGGGCCCAATCGCGGTAGACCCCGGCCTGGGCCATGGCGGGCAGGTTGGCGTTGTGGAAGTGCTGGGCCCGCGCGGCGGCGCGCAGCGCCGGGCCGTCCGGGCCGCCGGCCGGCTCGGGCAGGGCACCGGTGAGCCCGGCCGCTTGGCAGAGCTGCCGCGTGGCGGCGCTGGTCGCGCAGGTGGTGCCGTGCGCCTTGTCGAGGATTTGCAGCAGCAGCCCGTAGGGGGCGATGAGCGGCTGGATGAGGATCCCGCCCGGGCGCATGATGTCTTCGTAGGGGTCGAAGTCGTAGGAGAGCGGCGCGGCGGCGGTGATGTGCGGGTTGCGCAGCGCCAGCGAGCCGATCGCCATGTCGGCGGAGTAGGACACGCCGGTCACCCCGACCCGCCCGTTCGACCACGGCTGCGCGGCGATCCAGTCGGCCAGCGAGCCGACGTCGGCGACCAGCTGCCGGCCCAGTTCGGCTTTCAGGGTGCCGAACGAGGCGCCGGTGCCGCGTAGGTCGGCGAACACGTACGCGTACCCGCGCGCGTTCCACGGCGTCGCGATGTAGTAGTTCGGGTTGTTCTTGATGCCCCCGGTGTAGGCCCGGGCGCGCCAGTACCGGTCGGCTTCCAGCACCGTCGGCAGCCGCGCGCCGGCGGTGGTGCCCGCTGGCAGCCACACATCCACGGCGAGGCGCACGCCGTCGGGCATCTGCACGTACCGCGACTGCAGCCTCGGGAACGCTGAAGCGGCGCTGCGGCCAGCCGCCGCAGCAGGGTTGGTGGCGCCCGCCGTGACGATCGCGGCGAGTGCCGTGAGCATCATGAGCAGGGGAATTCGGGCGAAACGTGACATTGGTGGACTCCTTACCGGTGATCATTACTGTCGGCTGCTGGGACTGCGGCATCCGGAACGGCTGAGCCGGTCCAGGGGGCGGTGCGCCTGGTGTCGTGGGCATCAGCGACGTGACGGCTACCGGTGGCGTGAGGTTGGTTTATTCGAGCGGTTGCCGGGCGATCGCCGACGGCTGGCGCCCGGCGAACAGCCAGCCGCCGATGGCTGCGGCGAGCGGCAGGCCGGCCAGGATCACGGCGAGTTCCGAAGCGGGCGCGGTGGCGGCGATCACCGAAGCGTGACCGAACCAGGAGATCGCGGTGAGGTAGGCGAGGGCGGTGCCGGTGAGGGCACCGAGCAGGCCTAGTGTGCCGGCGGTGACCGCGGTCAGGTTGCGGCGGGTGGTGGCGCCGGCCCCGGCGGCGGCGAGGGTGCGCAGGTCGCTGGCGGTCTCGCTGCGGATCAGGCCGACGGTCATCGCCAGCACGCCCAGCGCGATGAGGATGCCTACCGCGGTCGCTGCGCTGAGGATCTGCGACAGCGATACCTCACCGGATTTGGTCTCGATGGTGGCGCCGGCGGCGGCGGCGAGCTGTCGTGCGGTGTTGATCTGCGCGGCGGTCAGCGGCCGGGGAGTCTGGAACAGCCATCCAGACGTGACCAGGTGCAGGCCGAGTACATGCATGGCGTGCGCGGTGATCACCGTGTTCGGTGCCGAGGTGCCGGCCGGAAGCCCGGTGATGGTCTGGATGTCGGGGTTGGCGATGCACCGGCTGGCGGGGCAGGCGTCCGGGGATGACGGCTGGCTTGAGCTGGGAGATCCGGGCGGGAGCGCGAGCTGCATCCGGGGCTCGGCGGCGAGGCCAGGCCGCATTGTCAGCACGTCCGCGCCGGGGCTGATATGGGTGGGCCTGATCCCGAAGTAGCGCAACAGCGCGGGGGTCGCCACATACAGCGGCCCTGAGTAGTTGTTGGTCTGGGTGCCCGCCTGGTTGAGGGTCGCGGTGGCCACGCCCAGGTCTTGCCCGGAGGGAGTGACGATGCGTGACCCGGGCCGGGTTGCGGAGGCGAGGACGAGCACATCGCGGGTGCCCAGTGCGGCGGCCAGCCGGGCTGGCAGGCCGCGGGTGTCGCGCTGGGCGGGGGGATGGGCGGCCAGCGGGCCGGGCGACTGGCCGGGCGGGTAGAGGAGGAGTTGGTTGGCGGCCAGGTTCGGCCCGGTGTAGTCGAGCGGGTTGGCGTACCGGGCCGCGGCGAGAATGGCGATGAGCACGGCCAGAAGGACCGCGAAGCTGATCGCCGACAGCGCCGCCGCGGACCGGGCCCGGTAACGGAACAGGTCGCGCAGCGCCAGGCGCACCGCGACCGGCGCCCGCCCGGCCAGCGCGGCCAGCCCGGTGAGGCAGAACGGGGCAAGCAGCAGGCCGCCGATGATGGTGGCGGTCATGCCGCCCAGCGTCTCCAGCGTGGCGGTCCCGCCGTTATGCCCCCATCCGCCGGACAGGACCAGCAGGGCCGGGCCGGCGAGCAGCAAGATGATGCCGGGCACGGCGGAGCGGCGCGCCGCCTTCGGCGGTTCCGGGCGCCCGGCCAGGGCCGCGTGCACCGACATCCGGGCCGCCGCCCGGGCCGGCCGCCGCGACGCCAGTATTGAGGTGAGGACGGCGAGGGCCATCCCGGTCCCGATCACCGGCCAGGGCAGGTGCAGCACGCCGATCCGGTGCCCGGCGCTGGTCTCCAGGTGCGGCCGGTAGCCGGACCAGGCGGCGAAGCCGGCCAGCGCGCCCGCGATGGCACCCGCGGTCCCGGTGATCGCACCGTTGGCCGTCATCACCAGTGCGATGTTGCGGTCGGCCGCGCCAAGGGAGCCGAGCATGCCCAGCGCCCTCAGCCGCCGCCGGGCCAGCACGGTGAACGACGCCACCGCGACCAGGCCTACGAAGATCAGCCCGAGCGTGGCGGCGGCGAGCACGATGAACGCCGGGCTCACGCCGCCGGAGGGTGGGGGTGTCTGGATGGTCGCGCCGGCCGGGAAGCGGAACGCGGCGACACTGGCCGGGGTTGCGTCGAACAGCACCGTCACCTCGGCTGGAGCGCCGGCCTGACCGGGGGCGACCAGTGCGAACTCGTCGGCCAGGTCGCTCGGGTTCTCCACGATGCCGACCACGCGGCGGGCCCGGCCGCCCTGGCGCCAGATGCCGCCGGCATGGGTGTTGTAGAGGGCTGCCACCTGGCTGGTCAGCGCGACCTGCCCGGGCCCGTGCGGGTAATGCCCGGAGACCAGGGCCAGCGTCGGCTGCCCGTAGGGGCCGGCCGGGTTCTGCGCACGGAGCTGAACCGGGCTCGCCGAGCCGGTGACGAGGTTCTGGTTCTGGATCACATCGACCGGGCCGAACCGCCGCCCGATCGCTGCGATTTCGGCGGCCAGGTGCGGCTGGCTGCCGGGGACCATGGCGAGGTGGTTGGCGGTCCCGAACGTGGCCGCGGCCGGGGTAGGCGGGGTGTTGCTGGCGACCGCCGCGCCAAGGACCGTTCCCGCGACGGCCACCGTGATCAGCGAGAGCGCCAGCGTTTGCTGGCGCCACTCGCGGCGGAACAGCCGCCATGCCCAGCGGATTACCGCCCGCCGGGCGGGGGCGCCGCCGTCGGCACCAGCGGACCGGGCCGGGGCCGGATGCTCGCGCACGGACGTTGTCATCGGTTCCCTCCGGTCTCCAGCAGTGACTCCGGGCCACGGCCAGGCACGGTCTGGTCAGCCAGCTGCCCGTCGCGCAGGTACACCACCCGGTCAGCCAGCGAGGCCAGCTGCGCGTCGTGGGTGACGACCACCGCCGCCACGCCCCGCGCGCAGGCGGCGCGGATAAGGCCGATCACCGCCTGCCCGTTCGCCGAGTCCAGCGCTCCGGAGGGCTCGTCGGCCAGCAGCAGGCGGCGCTCCCCGGCCACCGCGCGGGCGATCGCGACCCGCTGCCGCTCCCCGCCGGACAGCTGGTCGGGGTACCGGTTCGCGCGGCCGGCCAGGCCCAGCCCGTCCAGGGCCGCCAGCCCGGCGGCCCGGGCCCGCCGTACTGGCACGCCATCGAGTTCCAGCGGCAGCGCGACGTTCTCCGCCGCGGTAAGCCCGGGCAGCAGGTTGAAGTCCTGGAACACGTACCCGATCGTGCGCCGGCGCAGCCGGGCCTTCGCGCCCCGCGACATGCCCGCCAGTGGGACTCCCCCGACCAGGACTTCGCCGCTGGTTGGGTCTTCGAGGCTGCCTGCGATCGTCAGCAGGGTGGACTTGCCCGACCCGCTCGGTCCCATCACCGCCACCATCGACCCGGCCTGCACCGAAAGGTCGGCCTGGCGCAGGGCGTGCACCTCGGCCGGCCCGCTCCCATAGACCTTCGACACCCCGCGCAGCTCAAGCACGGCCCGCACCGCATAACGCAGCTGCGGTGCCGACGAGGTTCCCGCACCGTTCATGACATTCCTTCCGGAGTCTTGGTTGACGTTCCTCAACTGGCCATACATCTGCCACGCCAGCGCAGCCAGGGCAGCGGCGTCGCCAGCCTCGTCCGCCGCGAGCAGGCTGCGATACAAGCCGTTGATGTCAGCCATCCCTCATCGCCTTTCTCGGTGTGCCGGCAGAGGTCTTGCTCCGCGGCGCCCGCGCGCCCTGGTGTGCTTCCCAGGACTGCTCACGCAGCGCGGGAACGAGGCGGGCAGGACCAGCGCCGCAGTCACCAGGAACACCGCCCCGGTTGCCACGGGCGCGGCGAGCAGGCCCGGGCCGGTCGCGCAGGTGTTCATGCCCGGGGCTGGCGGAAAGTCCGCGTGCGCGCCGGGGCAGCGGATGCCAGGCGCCCGATGGGCGCCATCACAGGCTCCCCGCCGCGACCCCGGGGGCGGCGTGCCCGGCGAACGAGAGCGGCGAGCAGCGCGGTCACGCGATGTGTAGCGGGATGCCGCCGGGCGCGGCGGGCCCGGCGAGCGGCGCGAGCCAGCGCATCACGCCGGGCTTGGTCGTGCAGTTCGGCCAGCCGCGCCTGGCCCAGCCCCAGAACGGTGGTGTGCCTGATCATCGCGGCCTCCTCGAAGACCCAGAACTCGGCCCTTCTGCGAGACGCTATGAGCCGCCGCCTACTGTGGGCGTCACCCGAAGGTGCCTGCCGGGTGGAATGTCGCCGCGCGGCGAGTGGTCACCCGAAGGTGCTACCGGGCTGGCGGGGAGGCGGTGTCAGGGGATCAGGCCCAGGTCGCGGGCGCGGGCGACGGCCTCGGTGCGGTTGTCGGCGCCGAGCTTGCTCAGGACGTGGGTCACGTGCTTTTTGACCGTGTCGAGCGCCACCACCAGTTCGCGGGCGATGCGCTGGTTTGACTTGCCCGCGGCGATCAGCCGCAGCACCTCCAGCTCGCGGCCGGTAAGCGGCTCGATCAGGCCGGGCGCGGCGCCGGCGGCCCGGCTGGGGGGCGGCACGGCGTCTGCCTGGCCGCAGGCGCGCACCAGCGCGGCCAGGTAGCCGGGGTCGATGCCGCGGCCCGCGGCCCGCTGGTCCTGCCGGGCGGCCGAGAGCTGGGCGAGCAGGGCGCGCATCGGCGCGCCCTCGTCGGCGAAGACCCGCACATAGCCCTGCGGGCAGGCGAGGGTGAGCGCCTCGGTCAGCGCGCCGAGCGCGCCGGCACGGTCGCCGCGGGCGGCCAGCGCCAGCGCCCGCAGCGCCTGGATCTCGATGATGCTGCCGGTCCGGCCCTGGCTGGCCGCGGCCCCGGCCAGCCGCTGCAGCAGCGCCAGCGCCGGGCCAGGGTTGTGCTGGGCGAGCAGCACCCGGGCCAGCACCAGATATTCCCGCTCCTGCGCGTAGCCCGGTTCGTCGTCCGCGCGGAGACCGTGCCGCTGGGTCCAGCGGGCAGCCGCATCGACGTCGCCCTGGGCCAGCAGCAGCCGCGCCCGCTGCGCTGGCACCGGATTAGAAAGGCTTGCAGCGGCCGGGCTTGGCGCCACCCGTTCGGCCTCCCCGATCGCGTCGAGCGCCCCGGCGGCATCACCGGTGGCTTGCCGGATCCACGCCAGGGTCGCCAACCCAGTGGCGAGCGGCGCGGTGTAGTTGACCGCCCGGAGCCGCGTGATCCCCTCGGTCACATGCCGCAGGGCGGCCTCGAGCTCGCCCCGCTGGTATTCCACCTCCGCCATGCCTGCGTACGCGATGCCCGCAGCCGGCAAGGCCGGCTGGCCGGGCGGCGCGGTGATCTCCAGCGCCAGCTGGTAGGTAGCGAGGACTGCGTCGAGGCGGCCCTGCGCGAGCTGGATGTGGCCGAGAAGATTGCAGACCGCTGCGGCAACGCCGCGCTCACCGGCCATCCCCCAGCCCGCGATGCTAGACGCGAAGCCGCGCTCAGCATCATCCAGTCGGCCGCGGAGCCTATCGGCCAGAGCCAGTTCCAGCTGGCAAATGGAGTTCAGCATCGTTTCGCCGTCGTCTAGCTGGCTGTGAGCCTGCGATGCCAACGTGGCCGCAGCGTCAGCATCGCCGCGCAAGTACGCAAGCCAGCCCTTCCCGGCAGCGATCGCCGCCGGGAGGTTCGTCAGCAGGCTCGCTGCCCGCCCCACCGAGGGCTCGAAGGTCTCCGCCGCAGCATCAGCAGACGCTCGTTCTGCGGCGTCTATCGCGCTGGCAGCCCCTTCAATATGGCCGCTGAACACCGCCATCCACATCTGGGCCAGGCCCAGCCGAGGGCGGGACCTGACCATCTCGGCGGGCAGGAGCGCCAGCCACCGCTGAATCGTCGCTCTCTGGCCTGGCAGGAAGGTTGCGTCGAAGTAGCGCTCGATCAGCTGGGCCGCCCGCACAGGATCCCCGGCGGCCACCGCGTGCCGCAGGGCATCATCGGCCAGCTCATGTTCCTCATGCCAGGCGGCTGAGGCCCGGTGCAGCGCCTGCACCCGGGCGGGCTGCTCAGCCTGCAGCTGGGCGCGCAGCAGGTCGGCGAACAGGTGGTGGTAGCGCCACCAGCCACGCACCTCATCCAGCGGCACCAGGAACAGGCCCGCCCGTTCCACCTGCTCCAGCATCGCCTGGCTATCGGCCCGGCCGGTGACCACATCGCACAACTCCCCCGACAGCCGCTCCAGCACCGAGGTCTCCAGCAAGAACTCGCGTACCTGCGGGTTCTGCCGCTCGAGCACCTCCCCGGTCAGGTAGTCGAGGACGTAACGATGGCTGCCGCTGAACGCCGCCACGAACCCGGTGGCGTCCGCCTGTCCCCGCAGCGACAGGCCAGCCAGTTGAAGCCCCGCGGCCCACCCTTCGGTGCGGGCCGTCAATGCCGCCACCGCTGTGCCGGGCAGGTCAGCGCCGGTCGCTTCGTGCAACAATGCCGCTGCCTCGTCCGCGGTGAAGCGCAACTCGGCCGCACGCAGCTCGGCGAGCTGACCACCAGCCCGCAGCCGCGCCAGCGGCAGCGGCGGGTCGGACCGGCTCGCCAGCACCATCCGCAGCCCTGGCGGCAGGTGCTCCAGCAGGAACAACAGCGACCCATGGACTGGCTGTGAGTCGATTAGGTGGTAGTCGTCCAGGACCAGCAGCACCTCATCCTCACGGGGGTCGGCTGCTAGTTCGTTGATCAGTGCCATCACCAGCCCATCGGGGGAAGACTGCTCCAGGGCACCCAGCACAGGTCCGGCCAGTTCGCCCATCCCTGGGCGCGCCTGACATAGCGCGGCGACCACGTACCGCCAGAACCGCGCCGGGTCATTGTCACCGGCGTCTAGCGACAGCCAGGCCACCGGCCGGCCGCCGTGCCGGGCCCAGTCGGCCAGCAGGACGGTCTTGCCGGACCCGGCTGGGGCGCAGACTAGGATCAGCCCGCGCGCTAGCCCCTCCTCCAGCCGGCCGACCAGCCTCGGGCGGGGCACAAAACCCGGCCGCCGACGGGGCACATGCAGTTTGGTAGCAAGCAGGACATCCTGGCGGGACATGGCAGCCCCGGCCGTTGCCATCACGGGCTGGTCAGCCATCGGCGACCTACCGCTCAGCGCCACCAGCGATCCTCGCTCCAGCCGCTGTGTGCGATCAGTGTAACGGCTGGCTGACGGCCGCCACGGCCGCGCGCCGGCAGGCGGTGCCCGTTCCAGTCATCCACCGTCCTGCGCGTGCCGCCGGGTGGCAGGGACACAGGCTGCCGGTCGGCGCCATGAACTGCCGCCCCGGCCCCCTTGCCGACAACCGGTCAATACCCGGGCAGCCAGACGCGCCCCGGGCCCCGTGGCGGGCCAGCCAGGCGGCATCTTCGTGCCAGCAGGCCCCGCCGCCGAAGATTCCACCTGAGGTGCACTTTTGGGTGACGCCCGGCCCCAGCGGCCGCTCATACCGTGCCGGTGAAGGAAACCCACAACCGGCAGGAGACAGCAATGGCCGCGCTCGGGCTCGCCCTCTTCACAATCAGTTCTCCCGCCACCGGCCACCCCGTGCCCGTGCCCACCGCCGGGGTTCCACCACGTCTTTGCGCTCACCATAGGGCTCGCCAGGCGGGGCCGCTGGCCGCCCAGTCGGCCGCTCCCCGTGCGGCCAGCCCAAATGAACTCACGAGGTGATCTTGATGATAGCTAGCCAGCCGACCCGCCGCCGGATCGCGGCCGTATGGCGGACTGCCCACCGCGCGGTGGCGGCACTGTGGGCCATCCATGACGAGCAGATCCTCATGTGGGAGCTGTTCTGGCAGTCCAGCCGCGCCGCCGTGGACCGGGCCGGGCCGCTGGCCTGGCACGCCAGCCTGGACGGGCCCCGGCTGATCGGCAACGCCCTGCCCACCCCCAAGGACGCCAGCTCAGGCAGCACGCCATGACCGGCACCGCGCGACCGGGGCCGCGAGCGGATGCTGAGGCGATGGCCCCTCCGTCCGGGCGCTGGCTGGGGCTGGAGTGAGCGCCTCCGGCGGGCCTGCCCAGTACGAGATCCGCGTGGCGGGTGTCCTGGACAGCCGGTGGTCCGCCTGGTTCAACGGCCTGCAGGTCAGCGGCCAGGGCGAGGAGACGGTCATCTGCGGCCTGCTCGCTGACCAGCCCGCACTGCATGGGCTGCTGACCAAAGTCCGCGACCTCGGGCTTTGCCTGATCTCGGTGCGCCGGCTGGACGCCGGCCAGGCCGAACCGAGGCACCATGACCAGACCTAGCCTCCGCCGCGGCCGAGGCCCGGCGGCCGTTCCGCCATCGGCCACCACAACGCGCCCTGAGCCAGAACTCGCGGCCAGAGCAGGATTGATAGCAAACTTGGAGGAAGACATGACCGAGTTCCTGGGCACCGACGGCGGCCAGATCGCCGACAAGGTGACTGGGCTGACGGCGACCGCCGAACAGGTGGTCGCCGCCCCGCCGGAACTGGTGTGGGACCTGGTCGCAGACATCACCCGGGTCGGCGGGTGGAGCCCGGAATGCGTCCGGGCGGCCTGGCTCGGGGAGCCCGGCCGGCCGCAGCCCGGCGCCAGGTTCACCGGGCACAACCGGTTCCCGAATGGCTTCGAGTATGAGGTGACCTGCGCGGTCACCGAGGCGGACCGGCCCCGCGCGTTCGCGTGGCTGGTCCTGGATGACAGCGGTGACCCCGCCCGCCCGTCCTCGTCCTGGCGGTACCGGATCGACCCACTCCCCGGCGGCGGCAGCAGGGTCCGGCAGCGCTTCACCCACGGACCCGGTGCCAGCTACTTGCGGGCAGCCGCCGCGCAGGCGCCGGACCGGGCCGCTGAGATCATCGCTGCCAGGCGGGACGGGCTGCGAGCCAACATGACCGCCACCCTGCGTGCGATGAAGGCCGCCGCGGAATCCTCTCACCCCACCGGCGCCGGCCCAAGGCAGTGCGCATCCGGGCCTGGCTGACGGGGCCGCGGCGCGGCTGGTCGAGTGGCACGCCAGGACGCTGCCTCGCTGCAACGAGGGCGCAACCCCGCCGCGCCGCCGGGCCTGGCCGAGCCGCTGACCGGCCGCGAGCTGGAGGTGCTGCGGCTGCTCGCCGCGGGCAGGTCAAACCAGCGCATCACCCACGACCTGGTCGTGGCGCTCGACACAGTCAAAAGCACGTGACCCACGTCCTGGGCAAGCTCGGCGCCGCCAACCGCACCGAGGCCGCCGCGCGGGCCCGGCAGCTCGGCCTGATCCCCTGACACCGCCCCCCAGCCGGCCCCGGTAGCACCTTCGGGTGACCGATCGCCGCGCCGCGATATTCCACCCAGCAGGCACCTTTGGGTGACGCCCCACGGCGACCAGGATTCGTACCGTTTCCCCGAAGAGCCGAGCTGACCATCTGCCCACGGAGGATGTCATGTACGACCCGCCTGGCTATCTGTGGGCGCTCACCATCGCCGGGATGATCGCGATCCCGGCCGCGACCTGCGTCGTGCTGTATGGCGGCGCGACGCGCCGGCCTGGGCCGGAGGCGGCGGCGCTGCTCGCCGGGGCGCGGCCGCCGTGCTCGGCGGCTGGTTCACCGCTAGCGCAGTGATCGCGGGTCACGGCTGGTACCACGCGCGGCTCGGCCACGGGGTGCCGTGGCTGCCGGTCGCGGTGGCCGGCTTCCTGGGCTTGCTGCTGGCCCTGCGCCAGATCCCGGTGGTGGCGCGCGCCCTGACGGCGCCGGGCATGGTGGCCCGCCTGGAGCTCCCGCACGCGTTCCGGGTGGTCGAGGGGTCGGCCTTCCTGATCACCATGGCCCTCGGCCATCTGCCCGCGCTGTTCGCCCTGCCCGCGGGCCTGGGCGACATCGCCGCCGGTATCGCCGCGCCGCTGGTCGCGTACAGGCTCGCGCGGGGCGGGGGCCGCCGCGCCGCCCTGTGGTTCACCGCGTTCGGCATGACCGATCTGGTGAACGCCCTGACCCTCGGCGCCCTCACCGGATTCGCGCTGCTCAACGTCACCCCGTCCGGTGCGCCGATCAGCGGGCTCCCGCTCGCGCTGATCGTGACAGCCGCCGTGCCGCTGCTGCTCGCCCTGCACATCACGTCCGTGTCCGCGCTGCGCAGAGCCCACCGAGCACCGCTGCCAGCCACCGCCCCGCTCACCGCCGCCGCGAGATAGAGGAGAACACAATCCAGCTCGAGATCGATGCGCTCGAGGAGGCGGCGGCCTGGCCGGGCGCCGGCCGGCGCACCCCCCGTCGCTCGCCAGCCAGCTCATGGCCGCCGGGCTCCACCAGCAGGGCCATCCGCCCGCAGGACTGTACGCCGGGCGTGGGCCCGGTCAACGGAAAGGAAACGCAATGAACACCCAGAGCCCATACCCAGACGTCCAGGTCCCGGAGATCTCCCCGCCCAGGTTCGTCCTTGACCGAGCCGATGAGCGAGGTGCAGCGGTCCCACTCATGGGTCCCGCCGACCCGGGCACCGCCAGCCCGCTGATGGGCCCGGCCGCCGCGGGCACCGTTACCCCGCTGATGGGCCCAGCCGACCCGGCCACCGTTGCCCCGCTGCTGGGTCCCGCCGATCGCAGCACGATGATCTCGCTCATGGGTACCGCCGACCCGGGCACGGCCATGTGAGCAGCGATAGCTACCCGAATGTTCATATCGACCCGGAGGATGAGCGAAATGTCAACAGTCCAGGAAATAACCAGCAAAGCGACGATGCGTGCTGCCTTCTTCAGCGAACCGGGGCCCGCGGAGGCGATCGAGGTCGGCGAGCTGCCCGTCCCGGTCCCTGGCCCGACGGACGTGCTGGTGGCTGTCGAGGTCGCGGTGATCAACCCGGTCGACACGCTCATCCGCTCCGGCCGCTGGCCTACGCTGATGCCGTTGCCGTTCGTGACGGGCCGCGATCTGGTCGGTACCGTGATCGCCGCCGGTGCGGGCAGCGGATTCTCACCAGGTGACCGCGTCTGGTCCAACAGCCTGGGTCACGCTGGCCGGCAAGGCACGTGTGCCGAGCGCGCGGTCGTCCCCGGCGACAGGCTCTACCCGCTGCCGGACGGCGCGGACGCCACAGAGGCCGCTGCCGCATTCCACTCTGCCGCGACCGCGTTCATCGGCCTGCACCGCCGGGCCCGCGCCCGCGCGGGACAGACGATCCTCGTCGGAGGGGCGGCGGGCGGTATCGGATCGGCGCTGGTCCGGTTCGCGAGCAAGGCCGGCCTGCGCGTGGTCGCCACCGCCCGTCCCAGCGACCATGCCCGCTGCCTCGAGCAGGGAGCCAGCACGGTATTCGACTTCGGCGACCCCAGCCTCGCCGGCCGGGTCCTCGATGCGGTGCCGGGCGGCGCCGACATCCACTGGGACACCTCTGGGCGGATGCCGCTCAACGCGATGGAGCCCATGACCGCCTCCGGCGGGAAGATCATCGTCACGGCCGGGGGGGAGCCGCAACCACCAAAAACATCACTGTTGCCGATCTTCACCCGGGACATCAGCGTGATCGGCTTCGTCATCAGCCTGGCAACCGCCACCGAACTCGCCGACGCCGCGCAAGCCATCAACAGGCACCTGGCCAGCGATGGCTTCCCCACGAAAGCCGCCGGCACCATGCCACTGGGCAAGACCGCTGAAGCGCACGCGCTTGTCGAATCCCGCCAGTCAGCCCGGGCCATCATCCAGATCGGCCGGCAACCGTGCGCCGGCGCACCGGCCCGCTGGCTGTATGTGCGGGGCATCTGGCAGGGCGCCAGGCCCGCGGCCTGGACCAGGCCGCGCTCCCGGGCTGGGCCGGTATCGTCGCGATGAACGACCTGGCCGCCGCCTTGTCCGCCTTCGCCCGGAACGCCGCCGCGCCAGCGCAGAATAACCATTCGGTGGCAGTGCGGGTAGCTGGCAGCCGAGACGGCCGTGCGTTCATAACGAGACCTCTTTGAGAGCGCTGTCAAGGTCTGCGGCGGATTTTCTTCGATCCGGGTTCCGGCGGCGTGGTTCGGCTGGCTGGGGTGGCGGGCCGTAGGCTGGAGCTGGGCCCGGGAGTGGCTGGTCCGAAGAGCTGGCGTTCGGGGTGTGAGCCGGCCGCGCTGGAGTCAGAGTCGTTCCCCGGTTGCCCTCCCGGGCCCTCGTTGGCGCTGGTGGCGGCGTGGCGGGCATCGGCGCGGAGCCGGGCGTAGATGGCGTCGCTGATCCGGCGCTTGAGGGACCGGAGCGCCTCTTTGTGGGTCTTGCCCTCGGCGATTTTCTTGTCGTAGTAGGCGCGGCCGTCGCTGTGGGCGTGGCGGATCTGGGTGATCGCGGTCATGTGGATGGCGTGGTTGACGCGCCGGTTCCCGCGCAGTGACAGGCGGTAGATTTTGCGGTTCCCGGAGGACACTTCGACCGGGGCGGTGCCGTTGTAGGCGGCGAAGCGGTCCCTGGTGGCGAACCGGGACACGTCAGCGACGTCGCCGATCACAGTGGCGGCGACGAACGGGCCGACGCCGAACAGATCGGTCAGGCTGGTGCCCGACGCACGCACCGCGGCCGCGAGCTTCTTCTTCGACTCGCGCATCTGCTCATCCAGCCGCCGCATGTCCGCCAGGAGGTCGGCGGCAAGGCCGGTGCGGGCCTGCCCGGCGACGCCCGAAGGCGTGACGTGCTCTAGGATGCGGGTGGCCTGAGCTGCGGTGATCTCGTCGGGCACGCCGCCGGGCACCAGTTCGCAGAGCACGGCGTGCAGGCGGCACGCGGCCTGGTTCTTGGCCCGGCCCAGGTCCCGGTGCCGCCGGGACCACACCCGCAGCACCGCTTCGTGATCCTCAGCCCTCACCTGCCGCCGGGTCCTGGAGCGCAGCGCCGCGACCGCCACCGAGTAGGCATCGTTCGGGTCGTTCTTGTTGCTGGCGCCGGTGGCCAGCAGCCGCACCCGGGCGCCCAGCTTCGGCTGCACGTCCAGCACCAGCTCGCCAGCCGCGACGAGCTGCTGGGCCAGCAGGTGGCCCAGGCCGCCGGCGCCCTCGACCGCCCAGGTCCGCTCCGGCCACTTCGCCGCCCAGGTCACCAGCCGCTGCGCCTGGCCGGCCGAAGCACCGACCCGCAGATCGCCCAGCGGCTCCTCCGCCGCACCGATAGCCACCGCGGTGTGTGACCCCTTGTGCGGATCCACCCCGATCATCACTGCCGTCATCAGCACGCTCCAGTCCTCGATCCAGGGATGCAGGACCGCGGCGGGCATGCCTAATTACGGTGCTTGCGCTCGTTCCTCTTTCGAGCCACGCCACGGCGAAACCCGGCAGGCTGGCACCTCGTTATTAAGCCAGACCGCGACTGCGGATGCGGCCGGCAGGCGGTTAGGGAGCCAGCCCGCTGGGCCTCTCGGACGCTACGGCAAACCCGCAACATCCGCCTCGATCTCAATTAGGCGGGTCGGCGCGCGTTCTTCCTGACCTTCTCCATCACTCAGCGTGATGCCCCGCCCGACGCGGCCGCTGCTACGTCACCGGTCTGGTGGCCTTGGTGGGCGAGGTACCCGTCGATGTTGCGGGCGATCGGCGCAGCCGTGGTGACAAGATCACGCCAGACCAGGCGCGCCCTATGCGGCATGAGAGTGCGTCAGATTGCCGGTTGAGATCCGATCCGACCTCGGTTACCGAATCGCGCTACGTTGCCTGGACCGGTAGCGCAAACTGTGCGAGGTCTTCGTTCATCTCGTCGAGCGTTATCTCGTAAGCGGACTGCCCCGCGCGCGGGTCACGTGCGGGCAGGGTGGAGAAGACGGAGTTCATCGGGTCGGTCACGTCAATGACTGTGGCGCTTCCCCCGGCGAGCGCTCGCTCGGTTCCAGCCGGGCCTGACAGGTGGTCGATCCTGGTGAATATCCCTGGCGTCACCCAGGTGGGAATGCCACTAAGGAATCCGCTGATCTGCTGGTGGAAGTGGCCGCACAGTATGGCGCCCACCTGCATGCGTTTGAGCGAGGAAGCGAAAGCGTCACGGTCTTCAAGGCCTACGCGTTGCTGGATCTCGACGCCCAGATCAACCGGAGGGTGGTGAAGGGCAACCACTGCGGGCGATGGGCGGGCCGACACCACTGACCGGAGCCAGGACAACTGCGCTGACCCCAGCCGGCCGTACCAACGGCCGGAAACGAGGCTGTCAAGTGTGATAACCCGCAGTCCACCAAGGTCGCTGACCGCCGCTACCCGGTCGCCTGCGGACATCTCACCGCAGTCATTGCCTTCTGGGTCAAGGTGTCCGGTGCCCAAGACGTTGGTGAATGCCTGCCGGTCGTCGTGGTTACCCACGCAGAACATCACCCGTGCCGCGCGCGGGCGTGCATACTCGAGAACCAGCTCGCGGGCTCGGATGTAGGCCGGCTCGCTCCCGTCGTCAGCAATATCTCCAGTGACGACGACGGCGATAACAGCGTCGAGTTCGGCGCACGTCGCAAGTACAGCTCGAAGAGACGCGTCGGGGTCAACACCGTACCGCATCTCGTTACGGGCGTTCAGATGCAGGTCCGACAAATGCAGCAGGCGTCGCCGCTCAGATATGGACATTGAAACTCCTTCCAGGAGTCACCCAGACAGTCGATGATCCGTCGGAGCCGCTCCCCGGTAGTTCGCCGCCCACGCCAATCGCATTAACGCTCACAGAGTACTTGCGTGGACTTCGCCGCATGTGCGCACATCGGCTAAATCCGGTCGACGTCGGGCGCGCATAGCGACCCGATCTGCACGCTTGCGCTGGTGATCGCTGAGGACCCGCCAGCCGCGCAGAGCGGCGGTCCCTGGTGCATGCTGCCACCCGTTGATCGGCCGTGCTGGGTGACCACCGGCGGCCTGCGCCGCGACCTGGCCTGACCGTCCCGCGCCTTGCGTCACGCCCGCGGATCACCGTCTACTGGACGGGGATGCCCAGATGATGCCCGCGCGCGCACCGGCCAGGCACCTAGCCCCGGGCCGCCCGGCGGGCAGCGCCCGCGCTAGCTGCCCGGCGTGGCCATGCGGGTGACCGCTACCGCGGATGCGGTGGAGTTCATCCGCACCCATGGAGGGCAGCTCTTCCTGTGGCCTACCGAGCACCGGTCGGCGCGGCTGACCCTGGTCTTGCTGGAGGCTTCCGTGGACCCTCCCCACCGGGCGCTCGATTTCCGCCGGGTCGAGGCAGGGGACTTCCTGCTCTTCCTGGCCCCCGCGCTCAAGACACTCCCCCACGAACTGCTCGTCGTGCTCCGCGGCCGCCGTCATCCGCACATCGAGGCCTACTGGGACGGGCTCGCCTACATCGTCCTGTGAGCGGCGCCGACGGGTTGGGCCGGACGGGTGACGGCCGAATCCTCGGCGCCGAAGTGTGCCCATTGCCTACGAGGATCGCCTTGTCGTACCTGACATTTTAGGCACAACGATCAAGCTCAGCTTCCTGGAGGGCCCGCTCGCTTGGCGCCAACGGACTACAGCCAGCGGGGCAGGTGCTGTCACCTACATATAGGGCCGGCCGTCCGACGTGCCTCGAGATCCGCTAGCCCCCGGGCTTCTGGTATAGCGGACCGGCTCCCTCTCGTTGCAGCCAGCCGAGGGCCGGGCGGCCGGCTGCGGAATGTGAGCGCGGCCGGGGTCTCTCAGCGTTCGCAGGAACGCCCTGCCGACTCGGCGCGTGTTACCGCGGGCGCCCCCGTCGCCACAGTTGACGCACCGACTGCCCAGTGCTGTTCTTTCTCGACGCCGCCCGATTACCGTCCGCGCGCCCGTCAGGGGATCCCCTGACGGGGACGGGCAGCTTGAGCGCTGAT